>JBBQBI010000049.1:0-5958 GCA_038363005.1 Rhodospirillales bacterium | reverse complement strand
CCGCCCGGGGGTTTTCTTCTGGCCATCGGCTTGCCCCACGGCTGGCCAAGCCTGCCTCGCCTGATGGGGGGGGCGCCCCGCCCCCAGGCCGGGGGCCCCCTTCCGTCTTTCCTTCCCTGCTTGACCGGACTGTCCCGCAAGGCGACAGTGCCGCGCTTTTCGCGGCCGCGTCGCCCGTTCGTGCGCGTCCCGGCCCGCGCCGGGGGCAAGCCAGGCGCCGGCCATCATCCTAGTCAAGACCGGGGGTCACCGTGCGTCAGGGCCGTTATCTGTTCACCAGCGAGTCGGTGGCCGAGGGTCATCCCGACAAGGTCGCCGATCGCATCTCCGACGCCATCGTCGATACCTTCCTGGCGCATGATCCCGTCGCCCGCGTCGCGGTGGAGACGCTCTGCACCACCAACCGCATCGTCGTCGCCGGCGAGGTGCGCGGCCCCGACAGCGTGACGCGCGAGCTGCTGGAGCAGGTGGCGCGCAACGCGGTCAAGGACATCGGCTACGCGCAGGACGGCTTCCACTGGAAGCACGCCTGTTTCGAGAACCACATCCACAAGCAGTCGGTCGATATCGCCCAGGGCGTCGACATGGTCGGCAACAAGGACGAGGGCGCCGGCGACCAGGGCATCATGTTCGGCTATGCCTGCCGCGAGACCGAAGAGTTCATGCCGGCGCCGCTGTACTACTCGCACCGCATCCTGAAGTCGCTGGCCGACGCGCGGAAGGGGCCCGACAATCCGGGCCTCGGCCCCGACGCCAAAAGCCAGGTGACCTTGCAGTACGAGGACGGCAAGCCGGTGCGGGCGACCTCCATCGTGGTCTCCACTCAGCACGACGAGCGGCTCAGCCAGGACGAGGTGCGCGAGATCGTCCGCCCGCATGTGCTGGCGACCCTGCCCGAGGGCTGGATGTGCGCCGAGGCGGATTTCTACGTCAATCCGACCGGCCGCTTCGTCATCGGCGGTCCGGACGGCGATGCCGGCCTGACCGGCCGCAAGATCATCGTCGACACCTACGGCGGCGCCGCGCCGCACGGCGGCGGCGCCTTCTCCGGCAAGGACCCGACCAAGGTCGACCGCTCGGCCGCCTATGCCGCGCGCTACCTGGCGAAGAACGTGGTAGCGGCGGGCCTCGCCGATCGCTGCACCCTCCAGGTCTCCTACGCCATCGGCGTGGCCAAGCCGCTGTCGCTCTATGTCGAGACCCAGGGCACCGGCCAGGTCGACGAGGAGAAGCTGGGCCGCGTGTTGCAGGAGCTGATGAACCTCAGCCCGCGCGGCATCCGCGAACACCTGGGCCTCAATCGGCCGATCTATGCCCGCACCGCCGCCTATGGCCATTTCGGCCGCGCGCCGGAGGCCGACGGCGGCTTCTCGTGGGAGCGCACCGACCTGGTCGATGCGCTGAAGAGCGCCCTGGGGGCGTGAGCGGCGCGGCCGACAACCCGCCGCCGCCGCCCCGCCGACGCGTCTATGGCCGCAGCAAGGGGCGGCCCTTGCGGCCCAACCTCTCCAGTCTGCTCGAGACACGGCTGCCCGCGTTGCAGCTTGCCCTGCCGCCGGCCGGTGCGCCGCTCGATCCCGCGACGCTGTTCGCCGCGCCGCGGCGCGCCACCTGGCTGGAGATCGGCTTCGGCGGCGGCGAACACCTGGCCTGGCAGGCAGCGCAGAATCCCGACGTCGGCCTGATCGGTGCCGAGGTCTACCTCAACGGTGTTGCCACCGCGATCCGCGCGCTGGCTGAGGGCGCTACGCACAACGTGCGCCTGCACCACGGCGACGCCCGCGCGCTGCTCGACTGCCTGCCGGAGCGTTCGCTGGAGCGTGTCTTCATCCTGTTCCCCGATCCCTGGCCCAAGGCGCGGCATCACAAGCGCCGCATGGTGCAGGACTGGAGCCTGGCGCGCATCGCGGCGCTGCTGGTCGATGGCGGCGAGCTACGCCTGGCCACCGACGACGAACCCTATCTCGCCTGGATGCTGCGCCACGTCGCGGCGCGGCCGGAGTTCCACTGGCTGGCCGATTGCGCCGACGACTGGCGCCACCGACCGCCGGACTGGCCGCCGACCCGCTATGAGCAGAAGGCGATCCAGCAGGGCCGCAAGCCGACCTTCCTGCGCTATCGCCGGTTGGCGCGGGGCTAGGGCGGTGCCCTAGCGCGCGTAGCCCAGCGGCAGCTTGGTCGTCTGCTTGATGGTTTCCAGTGCAAAGGAAGACGAAACGTCGGCGAACTCGGCCAGGGTGACCAGCTGCTTGTAGACTTGGTCGTAGCCGGCGATGTCGGGCACCACGACCTTCAGCAGGTAATCCACGTCGCCCGACATGCGGTAGAACTCCACCACCTCGGGCACCTCCTGGATCTTGGCGGCGAAGTCCTCCAGCCAGGCATAGCTGTGGCGCCCCGTCTTCACCCGCACGAAGACCACCACCGGCAGGTTCAGCTTCGCCGGGTCGAGCAGCGCCACGCGGCCCTTGATCACGCCGGCCTGCTCCAGCCGCTGGATGCGCCGCCAGCAGGGCGTCGGCGACAGGCCGACGGCCTTGGACAGTTCCGCCAGCGATCGGTCGCAGTTCTCCTGCAACGCCGCCAACAGCCGCCGATCGATGGCATCGAGGGAAGACATTCTACGATCTTGCCATAGGAGAGTGAAATCTTCCAGATCTTCCGCAAATGGCGCCAAAGAAAGGAAAACACTGCTCCGCGACTCCGCCTATCCTGGCATGACTAAACCAAGGAGCCGCCCCCATGCTGAAGCGCCTGTTCACCCAGCACCCCGAAAGCGTCGGCGAGAGCTATGTCGAGCACATGGGGGTCGCCTCCAGCTTCGGCTGGCGCATGACCTTGGCGGGGCTGGCCTGCCTGGTGCACGGGATCTTCCCGTTCTTCTGCGTGAAGACCGGCTCCAACACCATCCGCGCGCTGCACCACGACATGGTGACGCACCGCCAGCGCAAGGCCCCGGCCGCGCCCGAGGTCGGCGCCTACCTGGGCGACGCCATCTGAGCGGCTTTGCCGCCCCCTCTTCACTTCTTCACTGGCCTGGCGTAGAACCTCGCGCATAATCAGCACGAGCGGTTCCCGCTACCCGCCGGCCTGGTCGCGACCAGCCGCGGAGCGTGGAAGAGGGGCAGCCCGGGTGGGCCATTGGCCTTCTCTCCGCGCTCCGATCCCGTCGCAGCCAAGGAGAGACCGGCCATGACCATCGGACACGACAGCCTGAAGACCCGCCGCACCCTCAAGGTCGGCGAGCAGTCCTATGACTATTTCTCGCTCCCGGCCGCCGGTGCCCTGCTGGGCGATCAGACCAAGCTGCCCTTCTCGCTGAAGGTGCTGGCCGAGAACCTGTTGCGCTTCGAGGACGGCAAGACCGTCAAGGTCGAGGACATCAAGGCGGTCGGCGAGTGGCTCGACAACCGCGGCAAGCTGGAGCGCGAGATCGCCTATCGCCCGGCCCGCGTGCTGATGCAGGACTTTACCGGCGTGCCCGCCGTGGTCGACCTGGCCGCGATGCGCGCCGCCATGGCCGAGATGGGCGGCAATCCGGAGAAGATCAATCCGCTGTCGCCGGTCGACCTGGTGATCGACCACTCGGTCATGGTCGACGCCTTCGGCACGCCGCAGTCCTTCGAGCAGAACGTCGAGATGGAGTTCGAGCGCAACGGCGAGCGCTATTCCTTCCTGCGCTGGGGACAGACCGCCTTCGACGACTTCCGCGTGGTGCCGCCGGGCACCGGCATCTGCCACCAGGTGAACCTGGAGTACCTGGCGCAGACCGTGTGGACCGGGCAGGAGGGCGACAAGACCATCGCCTATCCCGACACGCTGGTCGGCACCGACAGCCACACCACCATGGTCAACGGCCTGGCAGTGCTGGGCTGGGGCGTCGGCGGCATCGAGGCCGAGGCCGCCATGCTGGGCCAGCCGGTCTCCATGCTGATCCCCGAGGTCGTCGGCTTCCGCCTGACCGGCAAGCCGAAGGAAGGCACCACGGCGACCGACCTGGTGCTGATGGTCACCCAGCAGCTGCGCAAGCGGGGCGTGGTCGGCAAGTTCGTCGAGTTCTGCGGCCCCGGCCTGGACGCGCTGACCCTGGCCGACCGCGCCACCATCGCCAACATGGCGCCGGAGTACGGCGCCACCTGCGGCTTCTTCCCGATCGATGCCGAGACGCTGCGCTACCTGGCCTTCACCGGCCGCGACCCGGCGCGCGTCGCCCTGGTCGAAGCCTATGCTAAGGCGCAGGGGATGTGGCGCGACGCCGGCACCCCCGATCCGGTCTTCACCGATATGCTGGAGCTCGACCTCGGCCAGGTGGAGCCCTCGCTGGCTGGCCCGAAGCGGCCGCAGGACCGGGTGCCGCTCAGCGGCATGAAGGCCAGCGCCGCCAAGGCCATCGCCGACGGCGGCATCACGCTGGGCGCCCGCGTGCCGGCGGCCGGGCAGAACTATTCCGTCGGTCACGGCGACGTGGTGATCGCTGCCATCACGTCCTGCACCAACACCTCCAACCCGGCGGTGCTGGTGGCCGCCGGCCTGGTGGCGCGCAAGGCGCGGGCGCTGGGCCTCAACGCCAAGCCCTGGGTCAAGACCTCGCTGGCGCCGGGCTCGCAGGTGGTCACCGACTACCTGACCAAGGCCGGCCTGATGGAGGACCTGGCGGCGCTGGGCTTCGACCTGGTGGGCTATGGCTGCACCACCTGCATCGGCAACTCCGGCCCGCTGCCCGAGCCGGTGGCCACGGCGATCGACCAGGGCGGCCTGCATGTCGGCGCCGTGCTGTCGGGCAACCGCAACTTCGAAGGCCGCGTGCACCCGCAAGTGCGCCTGAACTACCTCGCCTCGCCGCCGCTGGTGGTGGCCTTCGCGCTGGCCGGCACCACACTGATCGACCTGGTGGCCGAGCCGCTGGGCCAGGACCAGAATGGCAAGCCGGTCTTCCTCAAGGACATCTGGCCGAGCAACGAGGAAATCCGCGCGATGATCGAGCGGGTGCTGACCCGCGAGATGTTCGTGGCGCGCTACGCCGACGTCTTCAAGGGGCCGAAGCCCTGGCAGGAGGTCACCTTCTCCGGCGGCAAGACCTATGTCTGGGACGCTGCCTCGACCTACGTGCAGTACCCGCCCTTCTTCGCCGGCATGAGCCGCACGCCCGGTGGCTTCAGCGATGTCGAGGGTGCCCGCGCGCTGGCCATCCTGGGGGATTCCATCACCACCGACCACATCTCGCCCGCCGGCTCGATCAAGAAGGACTCGCCGGCCGGCAAGTACCTGATCGAGCACGGCGTGAAGCCGGTCGACTTCAACTCCTACGGCGCCCGGCGCGGCAATCACGAAGTGATGATGCGCGGCACCTTCGCCAACATCCGCATCAAGAACGAGATGGCGCCCGGTACCGAAGGCGGCGTGACCATCTACCAGCCCTCGGGCGAGCTGCTGCCGATCTACGACGCCGCCATGCGCTACCAGGACGCCGGCGTGCCGCTGGTGGTGGTGGCCGGCAAGGAGTACGGCACCGGCTCGTCGCGCGACTGGGCGGCCAAGGGCACCAAACTGCTGGGCGTCAAGGCGGTGATCGCCGAGTCCTTCGAGCGCATCCACCGCTCCAACCTGGTCGGCATGGGCGTGCTGCCGCTGCAGTTCAAGGATGGCCTGGACCGCAAGGCGCTGGAACTCGACGGCAGCGAAGTGCACGAGATCCTCGGCGTCGCCCAGGGCATCACGCCGCGCATGGACGTGACCTGGAAGATCCACCGCGCCAACGGCACGGTCGACACCGTGCACTTGGCCTGCCGCATCGATACCGCGGACGAAGTTGAGTACTTCCGCCATGGCGGCATTCTCAGCTACGTGCTGCGCAACCTGATGGCGGCCTAGTCATTCGGCCGGGGGGCGGGCCCCCCGCCCGCCCCCCCCCCCCCCCCCCCACGCGCGGAGGTGCAACTGAGCCCCCCCCGGGGAGAC
>JBBQBI010000048.1:0-6551 GCA_038363005.1 Rhodospirillales bacterium | reverse complement strand
GAGAGCACGCCCGCGGCCACCAGGGCGCTGTACTCGCCCAGCGAATGCCCGGCGAGCGCCGCTGGCGCCGCTCCCCCTTCGGAGCGCCAGGCGCGATAGCAGGCGATGCCCGCGGCGAGCATCGCCGGCTGCGTGTTGGCGGTGAGATCGAGCTGTTCCTTCGGCCCGTCGTGGATCAGGCGGCCGATGTCTTCACCGAGCGCTGTGGAGGCCTCGGCCAGCGTCGCGGTGACTGCCGGGTGATTGCCCCAGGCGTCCAGCATGCCGACGGCCTGCGAGCCCTGGCCGGGGAAAACGAATGCGAATGCGGTCATGGAATGGAAAATTTTCGTTGTGCTCTCGACGGATTCATCGGCGTCGAAACGGCGAGCCGAACCGGTTTTTCAGAGACTCTCAGTAGTCAACCAGCGCCGCGCCCCAGGTGAAGCCACCGCCGACACCCTCCAGCAGCAGTCGCTGGCCGCGCCGGATCTGGCCCGAGCGCACTGCGACGTCGATCGCGAGCGGGATGGAGGCGGCGGAGGTGTTGCCATGTTCGCCCACGGTCACCACCACGCGTTCGGCAGGCAGTTTCAGTTTGCGCGCCGTGCTCAGCATGATACGGATGTTCGCCTGATGCGGTACGAGCCAATCGATGTCGGCCGTCGTGCGACCCGCGAGCGCCAGCACTTCGTGGGCGACGTCGCCCAACACGCCCACGGCCAGCTTGAAGACCGCGGGGCCGTCCATCTTCAGCAACGGGTCTCCGAACACTTTGCCGGCATTGACGGTGCCCGGCGTGCAGAGGAGCTCCACGTACCGGCCGTCGGCGTGCAGCTTCGTCGCGACTACGCCGGGCGTATCGCTCGCTTCCAGCAGCACCGCGCCGGCGCCGTCGCCGAACAGCACGCAGGTGGTCCGGTCGTTCCAGTCGAGGATCCGGCTGAAGGTTTCGGCGCCGATCACCAGCGCCCGCTTCGCCTGGCCCAGGCGGAGGAAGTTGTCCGCCACCGCCAGGGCATAGACGAAGCCGGAGCAGACTGCCTGCACGTCGAAGGCCGCGCCATGGCGCATGCCCAGGCGATGCTGGATGCGGGTGGCGGTGGCCGGGAAGGTCTCGTCCGGGGTGGTGGTGGCACAGATGATCAGGTCGACACCATCGGCACCGACGCCGGCATTGGCCAGCGCCGCCTCGGCCGCCTTCAGCCCCAGCGCCGAGGTGAACTCCCCCTCGGCGGCGATATGGCGCTGGCCGATGCCGGTGCGCTGGCGGATCCAGGCGTCATCGGTCTCCACGCTCGTCGCCAGCTCTGCATTGCTGACGATGCGGGCCGGCAGATAGGCGCCAGAGCCGATGACCCTAGAGCGAATACCCATCAGCCGGTCGCCGCCTTGCTGGGACTGACGGGTGCAAGGCGGGCATAGTCGGCGCGGATCTTCTCGATCAGCCGGTGCTTGATCATGTCGATGGTAACGCTGCAGGCATGGGCAAAGCCCAAGGCGTCGGTGCCGCCGTGGCTCTTCACCGCGATGGCGTTGAGGCCCAGGAAGACGGCGCCGTTGTAGCGCCGGGGATCCATCCGCTTGCGCAGCTTCTTCAGCGCGCCGCGGGCCATGATGTAGCCGAGCCCAGCCAACATGGAGGAGCGGAAGGTCCGGCGCAGGTACTCGCTCATCAGCTTGGCCGTACCCTCGGCCGCCTTCAGCGCGATGTTGCCGGTGAAGCCGTCGGTCACTACCACGTCGACGGTGCCCTTGGTGATGTCGTCGCCTTCGACGAAGCCGTGGAAGCCCGGCACCAGGCCGGCCGACAGGATGTCGCGGGCCTCCTGCAGCGCCTCGTGGCCCTTGATCTCCTCGGAGCCGACGTTCAGCAGGCCATAGGTCGGCTCAGGCACGCCCAGCACGGTCTTGGCAAAGGCGCGCCCCATGATGGCGAAGTCGACCAGGTTGCGGGCATCGCATTCCAGGTTGGCGCCCAGGTCGAGCATCACCGTCTCGCCGCGCAGCGTCGGAAAGAAGGAGGCGATGGCAGGCCGGTCGACCCCGGGCAGCGTCTTCAGCACGAACTTGGCCATGCCCATCAGCGCGCCGGTGTTGCCGGCGGAGACCACGCCCTCGGCCCTGCCCTCGGCCACGGCGTTGATCGCCAGGCGCATCGAGGACTTGCGGCCCTGGCGCAGCGCCACGGCCGGCTTGTCCTCGGCCAGGACCACGTCGTCGGCATGGATGATGGTGGCCACTTCGGCCAGCTTCTTCAGCCGGTCGAGCTGCGGGCGGATTTCCGACTCGCGGCCGACCAGCAGGAAGTGTGCTTCGGGATGGCGCTGGCGGGCGATGTTGGCGCCTTTGAGCACGATGCCCGGCGCGTTGTCGCCGCCCATCGCGTCCAAGGCTATGGTCAAGCGACCACTCAAGCAGCGCCTATCCTTCCGAACCGGAGCGGGCGCCCGACACCGGACGCCCGCGGAAGAGAAAGCCTACACGCTCGCGTGAGGCGCCAGAAGGGGCCACGGTGGCGAAAAGCCACCGCAACCGCATCAGGCGGCCTCGGCCTCGCTGCTGACGACTTCACGCTTGTCGTAGAAGCCACAGGCGCCGCAAACGTGGTGCGGGCGCTTGACCTCGCCACAGTTCGGGCACTCGTTATGCGCCTGCGACGGCAGCGCATGATGGGCGCGGCGCATGTTGCGGCGCGACTTGCTGGTTTTTTTCTTCGGAACGGCCATGTTGGTGCACTCGCGGGATCGGGTCTGGCGAAGGGCCGGATGTGTAGCCAAAAAGCCCGGGCAGGGCAACCCCGCTTTCGCGGGCGCGAGACCTGCGGTCCACGACGGTGCCAGGCGGCCCGCCGGAACCAGTCCACGCGCTGTCTAGCGCTTGTCCTTCAACGCCTTCAGCGCGGCGAAGGGACCGCCGTCGTCCTCGGCCGCCGGCGACGGCAGGGTCGCGCCGGGGGCCCGGGGATAGGGGTCGAGCGCCAGCGACAAGGCCTGCGCCACCTCCTCCCCCAGGTCCAGGCTGTCGGCTGGCAGGGGATCGGGGGCGTCGGGGTCCATACCGGTGTCCTCGTCGCCCTCGCTCGCCTCTTCTTCGGCATGGCGGCTGTAGCGCAGGCGAATCGGCAGGTCGAGCTGCTGCGGCACCGGCTCCAGCGTCACAACGCAGCGCTGCACCACGCTGGCCTGCAGCCGTCCGTCCAGGGTCAGGGTGCCGCCGGCGCCCCAGCGCAGCGTGACCTGGGCCTCCAGGCGCTCCAGGGCGATGAGGTCGAAGCGCGCCGCCAGTGCCGCGCACTCGGCCGGGCTGGCCACCAGGCGCCGCGCCGTCGCCTCATGGCCCAGCGTATCCAGGGCGAAGGGGCGCGAGAACTCGGGTGCCGGCTGGCTCATGCGTCGGGCTCCGGGACCGGGAAGACCAGGCCGCCAGCGATCGCCGCGGCATCGCCCTGCCCCGCCAGGCTGGAGTCGGCCGCCAGCAGGTAGCGGGCAATGGCGGTCACCGACTCTGGCGCCACCGGCCGGCCGCCGTAGAGGTTGCGGCCCAGCGCCGCAGCCAGTGCCTCCGGCCCGGCCACCAGCGCGGCATCATAGGCCAGGGCCCGCCCGGTGAAACCCTCGATCATGCGCTTCACACGGCGGCCGACGCCGATGTCGGCGGCGCCCATCTCGCGCAGCGACAGGTCCATGTCGACGAAGAAGGTCTCGGCCAGCTGCTGCCCCACCGCGGCGGCCGGTTCGCCGGCACGCAGCAGGCGGCGCTGCAGCAGCCAGACGTGCAGCGCGATCAGGTCGAAGCGGCCGTCGACGCTATCCGGCACACCGAGCCTGGTGTAGAAGAGCGGCAGCCGGCCCTGGGCCACCGCCGTCTCATAGAGCTGGCGGGCGGCCTCGGCACCGGGCTGGCGGCGAAATAGTCGGCTGATCACGGTCGGCGTCCTTCTGAAGGCGCCCTTGAAATGCCTCCCCCGGGAGGTTTAATCAAGCCAACGTCCAATTGCGCCTCCTGATTATGGGGGCATACCCCGAAGGAGGGGTCGGCGGATGCGACGAACCAACCTGCGGCTGACCGCCCTGGCAGCCGGCACGGCGATGCTTCTGCTGGCCGCCTGCTCCAGCGAGGTCGTGGTGCGCGGCAACCTGCCCGATCCCGACGCCATGGCGACGGTGCAGGTCGGCAGTTCCAGCCGCCAGCAGGTGGCTGAGGCCCTGGGCTCGCCCTCCACCGTCTCGTCGTTCCAGGACCGCACCTGGTACTACATCGGGCAGAAGCAGACCCAGCTCGCCTTCATGGACCCCGAGGTGCTGGAGCGCAGCATCTTCGTGGTCTCCTTCGACGACGCCGGTATCGTCAAGGACACCGCGCACTACACGCTGAAGGACGGCGTGATCATCGACCCGGTGTCGCGCAAGACACCGACCGAAGGTCGCGAGCTGACCGTGCTGCAGCAGCTTTTCGGCAACCTCGGCAAGTTCCCGACTTCGCAGGACCAGTAGGCGGCGACACGCGGCCGCCACGCGAGGCAACGAAAAAGGGCCCCGGTCTTGCGACCGGGGCCCTTCTCGTTTCGGCTGAGCCGCTGGCCTAGTGGGCCAGGATGGCCAGCAGCAGCAGGGCTACGATGTTGGTGATCTTGATCATCGGGTTCACCGCCGGGCCGGCGGTGTCCTTGTAGGGATCACCCACGGTGTCACCGGTGACCGCCGCCTTGTGGGCGTCGGACCCCTTGCCGCCGTAGTTGCCTTCCTCGATGTACTTCTTGGCGTTATCCCAGCAGCCGCCGCCCGCCGTCATGGAGACGGCGACGAACAGGCCGGTGACGATCACGCCCAGCAGCATGGCACCCACGGCCGACAGCGCCATCGACTTGTCGGCGATGGCCAGCACGATGAAGTACAGCACGATCGGCGACAGCACCGGCAGCAGCGAGGGGATGATCATCTCCTTGATCGCTGCCTTGGTCAGCATGTCGACGCACTTGCCGTACTCCGGCTTGCCAGTCCCTTCCATGATGCCGGGGATCTCGCGGAACTGGCGGCGCACTTCCTGCACCACCGAGCCGGCCGCACGCCCCACCGCCATCATGCCCATAGAGCCAAACAGATAGGGCAGCATGCCGCCCACCAGCAGGCCGACCACGACGAAGGGATTGGTCAGGTTGAAGTTGACCGCGACCCCTGAGAAGTAGCCGTCCGGCTGGGCCGAGAAGTAGGCCACGTCGGAGGTGTAGGCGGCGAAGAGCACCAGGGCGCCGAGACCGGCCGAGCCGATGGCGTAGCCCTTGGTCACCGCCTTGGTGGTGTTGCCGACCGCGTCAAGCGCATCGGTCACCTTGCGCACCGACTTGTCGAGGCCCGCCATCTCGGCGATGCCGCCGCCGTTGTCCGTCACCGGACCGTAGGCGTCGAGCGCCACCACCATGCCGGCCAGCGCCAGCATCGTGGTGACCGCGATGGCAATGCCGAACACGCCAGCCATCGAGTAGGTGGCGATGATGCCGACCACGATGATGATGGCCGGCAGCGCCGTCGCTTCCATCGAGACCGCGAGGCCCTGGATGACGTTGGTGCCGTGACCCGACTGCGAGGCCTTGGCGACCGAGCGGACCGGGCGGAAGTTGGTGCCGGTGTAGTACTCGGTCACCCAGATCAGCAGCCCGGTCACCGCCAGGCCGATCATGCCGCACCAGAAGAGGTTCATGCCGGTGAAGCTGACCACACCCAACGGAGTAGCGGCTTGGAAGACGGTATCCAGGCCGATGGTCCAGTAGGTCACCCCCAGCACGGCCGGGATCGACAGCACCGTGGAGGCGATGAAGCCCTTGTAGAGCGCCCCCATGATGTTCTCGCTGGCGCCCAGGCGGACGAAGTAGGTGCCGATCACCGAGGTGATGATGCAGGCGCCGCCGATGGCCAGCGGATAGAGCAGCATCGAGCTCAGCATGTCGCTGCCCAGGAAGTAGATCGAGGCCAGCACCATGGTGGCGACGGTGGCCACCACGTAGGTCTCGAACAGGTCGGCGGCCATGCCGGCGCAGTCGCCGACGTTGTCGCCGACGTTGTCGGCGATCACCGCCGGGTTGCGCGGGTCATCCTCGGGAATGCCGGCTTCGACCTTGCCCACCAGGTCGGCGCCAACGTCGGCGCCCTTGGTGAAGATGCCGCCGCCGAGACGCGCGAAGATGGAGATCAGCGAAGCGCCGAAGCCGAGCGCCACCAGGGCGTCGATCAGCTCGCGGCCCTCCACCTTCATCGCCAGCAGGATGGCGTAGTAGCCGGCGACACCCAGCAGCGCCAGGCCGGCAACCAGCATGCCGGTCACCGCGCCGCTGCGGAAGGCGATCTTCAGGCCGGCCGCCAGGCCATGGCGCGAGGCCTCGGTGGTGCGCACGTTGGCGCGGACCGAGATGTTCATGCCGATATAGCCAGCAAGGCCGGAGCAGATCGCGCCGATGGCAAAGCCGATGCCAACATAGCTGCCGAGCTTCAGCGAAAGCAGCGCGCAGATGACAACGCCGACGGCGCCGATGGTTAAATATTGACGGTTAAGATAGGCGCGCGCGCCTTCTTGAA
>JBBQBI010000047.1:0-7298 GCA_038363005.1 Rhodospirillales bacterium | reverse complement strand
CCTTGAGTTGCAGGCCCACTAGCTGGTTACACTGCTAATCATTGACGGGTGGGCACCGGGACTCATTATGTCATTCAGCAAGGCCGACGATCTTCTCGACCTCGCGACCATGACGGCGGCGCGGCGCTACGGCGTGACGCTGGACGACGTGGCCGAACGCTACGACTGCTCGCGTCGCACCGCGCAGCGCATTTTGACAGCGCTTGATCGGCGCTTCCCGGAGCTAAGGTCCGATTTCGACCCAGAAGGCAGAAAGCGCTGGCGTCTGCCGAGCGCGCCCCTGCGGGAGCTGCTGACGCTGACCCCGGACGAGCTTGCGGCCCTGGACCTCGGCATCGCGGCCCTGGGCGATGCCAGCGAGGCGAAGCTGCTGCGGCAGCTGCGCGAGAAGATCCTGGCGCTGGTGCCGCGCAGCCAGGCGGCGCGCATCGACACGGACCATGCCGCCCTGCTCGAGGCGCAGGGCCTGGCGGCCCGTCCCGGCCCCTACCTGGCCTCCGACCCCACGGTCGATGCCGCAATCAGCCGGGCCATCAAGGCCGGCACGCTGGTTGCGATTCTCTATCGCTCGCGCGGCAAGGGCGAGGCTGAGCTCAAGAAGGTCGAGCCCTACGGCGTCCTGCTGGGCATCCGGCGCTATCTCGTCGGCATCGACACGGAGGACCCGCAACGCCGCCTAAGGCTCTACCGCGCCGAGGCGATCGAGGAGGCACGGCCGCTCAACGAGGCCTTCGAGCGCGAGCCGGGCTTCGACCTGCAGGGCTTCGCCGCGCGCGCCTTCGGCACCTATCAGGACCCCGAGGAGATCGAGGAGGTGGTGTGGCGCTTCCGGCCGGAGGCGGCCGACCACGCCCGCTCCTTCCGATTCCACCCGCTACAGGAGATGGAGGACCAGCCCGATGGCTCGCTCATCGTGCGCTTCCGCGCATGCGGGCAGCTGGAGATGTGCTGGCACCTCTACGCCTGGGGCGACAAGGTCGAGGTGCTGGCTCCGGAGACGCTCCGCCGCCTCTGCGAGGGCCATCGGCGGGCGGACTTTCCGGCGCTGCCGTAGCTCAACTCTATCCGCCTCGATGGGCCGACAGATTGTCGGGGACGATTCGCAAATCTGGTCGCCGAGGTAGCGGGGTCCTCATTACTGTCCCAGGCACTCGTCCGGCCCCCCACCCCGGGGTCGGGTCACGCGCGAGTGCGGCATCGACAGGTCACCACCGGTGCGTTGCCGGACGTCCCGCCCGGAAGCCCCGCCCAAAGCTGTTGGCGATGCACAGGGCTGTTCGTCGCCGCAGCGGACGCCAGGCGGACCTGGCAAGGTCGCGAAACGGGACGGCCTGCTACCTATTTGCTACCTGGCCGCGCGCTAAGCAAAAGGGCCTGCGGGCGATCGCCCGCAGGCCCTTGTTTCTATAGAGTATTTTGGTGGCGGTGGCCGGATTCGAACCAGCGACACAGGGATTATGATTCCCCCGCTCTACCAGCTGAGCTACACCGCCGAAAGCGAGGGCAGGCGTATAGGTCCCAGGCACCGGACCTGTCAAGCACCGGCCCTAGAGATTCATCAGCAGCCTGAGGGATTCGTAGATCCCGGCGTGGACGTTGCGGCTGGCCACGGCGTCGCCGACGCGGAACAGCTGGAAGGCGCCGGCGGGGTTGCGGACCAGTGCCTGGGGCTGGGCGGCCCGTAGCGCGTCCTGGTCGGTCTCGCCCAGGTTGGTCGAAAGCGGCTTCAGGGCGAAGTAGAGCTCGTCCAGCGGCAGGGTGCCGTGCTCCACAACCACCTGCGGCGTGCTGCGCTCGCTGCTGCTGCGGCTGTATTCGTTCCAGAAGGTGGCGACCAGGCCGTTGCCCTGGCGCCGCACGGCGGTCAGGCGTTCAAGCAGGGTCACCTTGGCACCCGCCTTGCTGATGGCGCGGAAGTATATCGGGTAGTTGGTGCCGCCGACGTCGGGCGCCAGGGTGCGTTCCGGCGTGACGATCTCGAACTTCGCGCCCTTGGCGGCGAGGAATTCGGCGCAGGTCATGCCGGGCTGGCTGCCGTTGTCGTCGTAGAGCAGCACCTCGGCCGCCGGCGCCACCTGGCCGGAGAGGATGTCCCAGGTGGTGGTGACGAGGTCCTGGCCGGCCTCCAGGAAGCTGGTGTTGGGCAACCCGCCGGTGGCGACGATGACGATGTCGGGCGCCAGGGCCAGGACGTCGTCGGCCTCCGCCAGGGTGTTGAAACGCAGCTCGACACCCAGGCGCTCGCACTCCGCCACGCGCCAGTCGACGATGCCGATGATCTCGCGCCGGCGCTGCAGCTGGGCGGCCAGGCGGAGCTGCCCGCCGGCCTGGGCCTGGGCCTCGAACAGCGTGACCTGGTGGCCGCGCTCGCCGGCGACACGGGCGGCCTCCAGCCCGGCCGGGCCGGCGCCCACCACCACCACGCGCCTGGCCTTGGCGGCCGGGCTCAGCACCTGCGGCACCAGGGCCTCGCGGCCGGTGGCGGGATTGTGGATGCAGGCGGCGTTGCCGATCTCGTAGATGCCGTCGACGCAGTAGCCGGCGCCGACGCAGGGTCGGATCTGCTGCTCCTTGCCGGCGATGATCTTGGCGGTGATGTGCGGGTCGGCGATGTGCGCCCGCGTCATGCCGACCAGGTCGAGCCGCCCGGTGGCCACGGCGTGGCGCGCCGTCGCCACGTCGTTGATGCGCGCCGCGTGGAAGGTGGGGAAGCCGGTGGCCCGCTTGACCTCGGCGGCGAAATCCAAGTGCGGCGCCGACTTCGCCCCCATGTTGGGAATCACGTCGGCCAGGCCGTTGTCGCTGTCGATCGAGCCGCGGATGACGTTGATGAAGTCGATGCTGCCGCTGCCGACCATGCGGCGCGCGATCTCGATGCCCTCGGCCTTGTCGATGCCCTTGGGGCGGTCCTCGTCGCAGACCATGCGCAGGCCGAACAGGAAGTCTGGCCCCACCCGGTCACGGATCGCCTCGATCACCCGGAAGGAGAAGCGCAGGCGATTGTCCAGGCTGCCGCCCCATTCGTCGTCGCGCTGGTTGGTGATGGGCGACCAGAAGGCATCGAAGAGGTGGCCATAGGCCTCGATCTCCAGGCCGTCGAGGCCGGCCGCCTTGACCCGCTCCGCCGCGTCGGCATAGGCGCGGATCACGCGGGCGATGTCGAAGTCCTCCATCACTTTGGGGAAGGCGCGGTGCGCCGGCTCGCGCACCGCCGAGGGCGCCAGCACCGGCAGCCAGTCGCCGCGGTTCCAGTTGGTGCGCCGCCCCAGGTGGGTGATCTGGATCATCATGGCGCAGTCGTGGTCGTGCAGCTCGTCGGCGATGGCCTTGAGCCAGGGCACCACCTCGTCGTCCCACAGGCGGATGTTGCCGAAGGCGGCCGGCGAGTCCGGCGCCACGATGGCCGAGCCACCGATCATGGACATGCCCATGCCGCCCCTGGCCTTCTCGCGGTGATAGAGGCGGTAGCGCTCCTTCGGCAGGCCGTCCTCGGTATAGGAGGGCTCGTGCGCGGTGGAGAAGATGCGGTTCTTCAGCGTGAGGTGCTTGAGCTTGTAGGGTTGCAGCAGGGGGTCGCTCATGGGGCTCCTCAATACCAGGCGTCGGGGATGGCGGCCTTGCGGCGGGCGATGAAGTCGGTCAGCGCCTCGTCGACGCCGGGATCGATCGGCGGTGGCTCGTAGTCCTTGAGCATTTGCTGCCAGCGCGTGTGCGCGCGCTGGTCGGCGTCCTGCGAGCCATTTTCCGCCCACTGCTCGAAGGATTCGTTGGAGGCCAGGTCGGAGGTGTAGAAGGCGGTCTGGTAGTTCTTCAAGGTGTGCTGCGCACCCAGGTAGTGCTTGCCGATGCCGACCTCGCGGAACGCCTCCAGCGCGAAGCCGTTCTCGTCCAGCGGCAGGCCGGCCAGGAAGGTGTGCAGCATGCCGCAGTGGTCGACATCGAGTACGAACTTCTCGTAGCCCATCACCAGCCCGCCCTCGAGCCAGCCGGCGGCGTGCAGGATGAAGTTGGCGCCACCCAGGCAGGCGCTGAACAGTGCATCCGAGGACTCCTGCGCGCCCTGCGCGTCGGCCAGCTTGGAGCCAGTCAGCGCGCCGCCGCAGCGCAGCGGCACGCCGAGGCGGCGGGCGAGCTGCCCGACGACCAGGTGCGAGAGCACCGGCTCCGGCATGCCGAAGGTCGGCGCCCCGGTGCGCAGCGACAGCGAGGAGAGGAAGGAGCCATAGATCACCGGCGCGCCGGGTCGCACCAGCTGCGTCAGCGCCACGCCGGCCATGGCCTCGGCATGGCTCTGCGCGATGGCACCGGCGATGGTCACCGGCCCCATGGCGCCGCCCAGGATGAAGGGCACCACGACGATGCCCTGGTTGGCGCCGGCGTAGGTCTTGAGCGCTCCGGTCATGGTGACGTCGTAGACCAGCGGCGAGTTGACGTTGATGTTGCCGAGGATGACGCAGTTGTCGGCGACGAAATCGTGGCCGAAGGCGACGCGGCAGAGCTCGATGGAATCCTCGGCGCGCTCCGGTGCGGTGACCGAGCCCATCATCGCCTTGTCCGACCAGCGCAGGTGGGCATAGACCATGTCGAGGTGGCGCTTGTTCACCGGCACGTCCACCGGCTCGCAGATGGTGCCACCGCTGTGGTGCAGCCAGGGACTGGCATAGGCCAGCTTCACGAAGTTCTCGAAGTCGGTCAGCGTGCCATAGCGTCGCCCGCCGGCGCGGTCATAGACGAAGGGCGAGCCATAGGCCGGTGAGAAGACCGTGTGGTTGCCGCCGATCTCTACCGAGCGCGCCGGGTTGCGCGCGTGCTGGGTGAACTGCGGCTTGACCGAGCGGCGGATGATCGCCGGCACCAGGCCGCGCGGGAAGCGCACCAGCTCGCCGGTCACCGTGGCGCCGGCGGCGCGCCAGAGCTCCAGCACCTCGGGGTCGCCGCGGAACTCCAGCCCGATCTCCTGCAGCAGCGTCTCGGCGTGCTGCTCGATCAGCGCCAGGCCTTCGTCGCCCAGCAGCTCGTAGGTCGGCACCTGGCGGGTGATGTAGGGCGGCGCCGCCACCGCGCCGCTGCCGCGCCGCTGCCGTCCCTCGCGCCCGCCGCCGCGCCGCCGCCCTGGCTCGAACGGTTCCGCCGCCGTCATCGCTGGTCCTCCGTCGTCCCCGCCAAGCCCAAGTCCAGATGATCCTAGCGCCCCCGGGCGGCCAAAGTGATGCGGGAAAAGACTGCCGACACGCATAAATCCCACTTATGTGAGAATGCTGCGGGAGCGCGATGGCGCGGGGCGCGTTATCCTGACAGAAGCAGAGAAAGGCGCGTAGATGACCTATCAGGGAAGCTGCCACTGCGGCCGCCTGGCCTATGAGGTCGAGGGCACGATCGAGCAGGCGATGGACTGCAACTGCTCCTTCTGCCGGCGTCGCGGTGGGCTGCTGTGGTTCGTGCCGCGCAGCGCCTTCACGCTGCGCACGCCGACGGCCGACTACGCCACCTACACCTACAACAGCCACAAGCTGCGGCACCGCTTCTGCCCGACCTGCGGCATTGCCCCCTTCAGCGAGGGTAGCGGGCGCGACGGCGTCGCCATGGTCGCGGTGAACATCCGCTGCCTGGAGGGACTCGACCTGGCCAAGGTCACGATCACGCCCTACGACGGCGCCAGCAAATGAGGCTCGGGTAGGGGACGGCCGCATTCAAGTTGGGGCTCAGAAATTGCAGTCCGCCTGTCGTTCGGCAACGGGCGCTCTGTTGCCGGGTAAGGCCGGAATGCCTACCGTAAAGTCCGAAGCTGGGCTTCCTTGGGGTGGGTTCGATGAACGGTCGGGTCATTTTCGCGGCGGTCCTGCTGGCCTGCGCGGCGCCCTTCCCGGTGGTGGCCTTCGATCCCGCCCAAGTGAAGCAGCTGCAGGATACGAACGCCTGTCCTGGCTGTGACCTGACCGACATGCAGCTGCCGGCGGACGAGCTGGCCGGCGCCGACCTCTCGGGGGCGAACCTGACCGGCGCGAACTTCGCCTACACCAACCTGTCGGATGCGAACCTGTCCAACGCGACGCTTGAGCGGGCATGGCTGGAGGGCACCAACCTGACGCGCGCGAACCTGTCTGGCGCCAATCTGCAAGACGCTGACATGAAGAAGGCAAATCTCACGCGAGCGAATTTGCCAGACGCGGACCTGTCCGACGCGGATCTGACCGGCGCGAACCTGACGAACACCAACATCTGGGCAGCGAAGCAGTGCGGTACGACGATGCCGGACGGCAAAGCTTACTACCTTGCCTGCTGACGCGCCCCTAGATGAGGCTCGACAGCGCCGGCGAGCGAGTCTAGTTTCCCGCCCCTTGAAGGAGTGTCGCATGCCGGTCACCCAAATCTTGTCCCGGGAGTTTTACTGGTTCGCCTAGGGCGGACCGGTTGATCGCGCACGACACGAACAACCAGGGCCGCCCCATCCGGAGGCGGCCTTTTTCATGTCCGGCAATCCGCCGGTGGCCGCCCGGGAGGGGACGGTCCACCAGACGGAGGACGGACCCGATGAACGCGCAACCCGAACCCAGCAGTTTCCAACTCGACGGTATCGTGCCGTGGGGACGGCGCCTGGACGAGTATGCCGCCTTCTTCGGCCTTGACTCCGCGCCCGCCCGCTGGCCGGCGATCCTCGACGTCGGCGCCGGCCCGGCATCCTTCAACGCTGAAGCGACACGGCTGGGCGCCCGCGTGGTGGCCTTGGACCCGCTGTACCGCGCCGGCGGCGATGCCATTCGCCAGCGCTTTGCCCAGACCCGCGCCAGCATGGCAAGTGGTCTGGAGAGCGCCAAGGCGCGCTTCGTCTGGGACTTCTACGCCTCGCCGGCCGAGGTACTGCGCCGGCGTGACGAGGCACTGGAGCTCTTCCTCGACGACTACGACTGGGGACGGATCTGCGGGCGCTACATCGCCGGCGCGCTACCCCACCTGCCCTTCGCCGAGGGCAGCTTCGGCCTAGCGCTGGTCTCGCACCTGCTGTTCCTCTATGGCCGCGAGCTCGATGCAAACTTCCACGTCGCCGCGCTGGACGAGCTGGCGCGTGTGGCGCACGAGGTGCGCGTCTTCCCGCTGCTCGATCTCGAGGGGCGGCGGTCGGCGCATCTGGACCGGGTGATCACTGGGCTCAGGGACCTGGGGCTGGTGGCCGAGGAAGTGCCGGTGGGTTTCGAGTTCCAGAAGGGGGCGACGAGTCTGCTCAGGATTCGGCGCGGGCGCGTCTAGACCCCCTCCCCGGCCCTCCCCCGCTGCGCGGGAGAGGGAGTACCAAAGCCCCT
>JBBQBI010000046.1:0-9742 GCA_038363005.1 Rhodospirillales bacterium | reverse complement strand
GGGAAGAGGGTCTTGTCGTTAGCCCCTCTCCCACGACGTGGGGGAGGGGTTGGGGAGGGGGTGTCGACGCCAGAGCCGCCGCCTAGGCCGCCGGGCGCAGCACCTCTTCGCCCTTCTGCCAGTTGCAGGGGCAGAGCTCATCGGTCTGCAGGGCGTCGAGCACACGCAGCACCTCCTGCGGGTTGCGCCCGACCGAGAGGTCGTTGACCGAGACGAAGCGGATCACGCCCTCGGGGTCGACGATGAAGGTGGCGCGCAGCGCCACGCCCTCGGCCTTGTCCAGGATGCCCAGCGCCTGGCTCAGCTCGCGCTTGATGTCGGCCAGCATCGGGAAGGGCAGGTCGCGCAGGTCCTCGTGGTCGCGGCGCCAGGCGAAGTGCACGAACTCGCTGTCGGTCGAAACGCCCAGCAGCTGGGTATCGCGATCGGCGAACTCGCCGTTCAGCTTGCCGAAGGCGGCGATCTCGGTCGGGCAAACGAAGGTGAAATCCTTCGGCCAGAAGAAGAGCACGCGCCACTGGCCCTTGTGGCTGGTCTGGTCGAGCGTCTCGAAAGCCTCGTCCGGCGTCTTCACGTCGATCCGGGTCACGGCCTTCAGGGTGTAGTCGGGGAAGCGGTCACCAACAGTCAGCATCGTTGTATCTCCTAGCGGTCAAGCTCATCGTAGATTGCGACTAAATCGTAATTGCGAGACCTTACATAGGCACCCACCCGAAGGAGGTCAATGGAATAATTCTAAAAATCCTCTCAGAGAGCTTAACTCACACAAATTAAAGCCAATCATGGCGATGGCCCGCGGTCATCAGGGTTGCATCCGCGGTTCAGGCTCCTAGACTTCCGCAGTCGCTGAAGAGACGGAGGGCCCGCCATGCGTCAGGCACGTCCGCTTCAGGCAATCGCCGCCCTGCTCGCCCTGTCCGGCGCACTGCTTCTTGCGCCCGCGCACCCTGCTGCCGACCCTGCCTTCCAGCCGCTTGACGGCATCTGGACCGTGACGGCCGGCCCGACCGACGCGCCGCGTGGCTGTGCCATCGCGCAGGAGGACTACGCGGTGCTGATGGAGCCTTCGGCCAGCGGCGCGGCCAACCTGTGGAACTACTATCGGGAACTCACCTTCGACGGCCGCAGCCTGACCGCCACCCAGGAGGCCCGCTTTGGCGACGCCGCCGACTGGGGCGACCCCAAGCCACCGCAGGAGGTGGTCGAACAACTGCGCGCGCGGCATCTGCAGGAAAGCCTGCGCGGCGAGCTTTCCGCCGACGGCCAGCAGATCACGGCCACCGACCAAGAGTTCTGCATCTACTGGCGCGACAATGCGCTGACCGAGGTGCAGCTGCTGACCGTGCCGCTGACCGCCGAGCGCTTGCAGGTGACGTTGCGCGCGCTGGACGCGGCCGGCACGCCGGTGGCCGAGATCCGGCAGGGCCAGCAGATCCAGCTGGAGATGCGGCTCGACCGCCGCCTGCCCTGGAGCAAATTCTGGGTGAACCTGGCGCAGGGCGAGGAACCGCTGTGGATCGAAACCAAACCAGACGAAGCGCGCCAGGTCTTCCGCACCGCGCTACTCGCCATCGCCGCGCCGCCGGATCCGCCGCCGGGCGATGCGCAGAGCGAGGCCGAATCCGGGCGACTCTATGCCGCCGCCGGCACCCGCTTGCGCTTTCAGGTCGGCCGCACCTTGGCGCAGGCCGAGGTGCTGGTACGCGCCGCCGTCGGCGCGCAATTGCAGCCGCCCAAGATCGACGACCTTGACCTCCGGGTCGCCCAGGCCACGCTCGACGCCGATAGCGAGGCACTGCGGCAGAGCATCGCCCAGGAGCAGGCGGCGATCGAGCGCCAGACCGCCGCCATCGAGGCGCTGGCCGAGGCGGCCCGTACCAAGGAGGCCGACATCCAGCAGCTGGAGGCCGAGCAGGCCGAACTCCAGCGCCAGCGCGCGGCGCTCGCCATTGATCGCAGCCCGCTGCCGGCGGAGCTGCAGTCCCTGTTGACGCATCGCGACAACCTGCTGCGCGAGAAGGCCCTGACGGAGGACCGCCTGCTCGCCGCCAGCGACCGCGGCGACGCCTTCGCCCTGGAGCGCGAGGTCAAGCTGCTGGATGGCCTGACCGCGCAGCTCGCCGAGGCCAACCGCCGCATCCAGGCGCTCTGGGCCACGGTGGCGGAGAGCAACGACGACCTGCGGCCGACCACGCCCGCCCAGCTACAGCGCGCGCAGCAGGACCTCGACCGCCGCATCGACGCGCTGCGCCCGCGGATCCTGGAGGCACGCCTGCGCCGTGGCTTCGACGAGAGCTCGACCCAGGTGGCGCGCGAGGCCATCGCCGCCGCCGAGACGGCCATCGCTGAGCTGACCGGACGACTGGAGACGCTGCAGGGGCAGCGCCGCCGCATCGACCGACCCTTTGGCTACGTGCAGTACATCCACGCGACGCAGGACGGCGTCCTGCACTACGAGGCCAGCCACGAGGACCTGGAACGCCTGCGCGCCGCCTTCGATGCGGCCGGGAACGACCTGGCCCGGGCCCGCGCCGCGCTGTTCGAGGCCGAGCGCCTGAACTGGCGCCTGCGCCAGGCCTTCCTGGAAGCTGCGGAGGATGTGGCGCAGGAGGACCGCGCGCTGCTGCACGCCAACTGGTCCAGCCTGGCGCAGCAGCTCGGCGCCGAGGTGCTGGCGACCGGCACCGAGCTGGGTTTTTCCTTCCTGACCGGCGGCCCGCCCGGCCTGCTGATCGACGCCACCTCGAAGCTCGCCTTCAATATCTGGGACATCTACAAGGGGCAGGAGCCGATCCAGAACTTCGACGCCAGCGGCCTGGCGGCGCTGGTCGCCAAGCAGCGGGAGAACGAGGAGAAGCAGTACGACGCCGACGCGCTGCTCGACGACGACTCCTTCTGCCGCTATGCCGCGGCCGCCGGCGCCGAGGCGCAGCGCCTCGCCATCACCGATCCCGACCTCTTCCCGCAGGGCGCCCTGTTTGACCGCTATGGCTGGCCGATCCTGCGCGACGTGCTGGCCATGGGGGCGAAGAACCCGGCGACCCTGGCGGCCGAGCGCGCGGCGGTGCAGAACCGCATCAACCGCGGCCTGGCGGACCTGTCCGAGCTGCGCCACCTGCGCAGCGACCCGGTGCCCTGGCTGGAGCGGATGGACCCCAACTGGCGCAGCAAGGTCGACCTGGAGGCCGCGCTGACCGCCGAGCGCCGGGCAGTGACCGGCGCCATCGACGACCTTGCCAAGCTGGGCAGCTGGCGACGCCAGGCGGCGCATGCCGGCCTCGGTATCCTGCTGTCCGTGGCAGTCAACGTCACCAAGCAGAAGGCGCAGGAGTGGATTCGCTCGCGCGAGGGCGAGGCCTACGCCGCCTTCTTTGAGAAGCAGCTCGCCATGACACAGGCCTGGCGCGCCTTCATGGGATCGAGCTGCCTGCGCTGGAAAGAGGTGGACAACGTCGCCCGCCTGCAGGGCGTCTATGACGCCATGCTCAAGGCCTACGACCTGGAACTCGGCTTCGTGGTCGACACCAACCAGCCTATCGACCTGACCGCCGAGCTGGTGGTGACCGCGCCGCTCAGCCGCGGCGCGGTCTATCCCCTGGACTTGGTGATCGCCGGCGTCACCGGCCAGCCGGACGGGCCGCATCGCTACCGCTTCCCGGCCGGCAGCCTGGCCGCCGCTGCCTCTGGCGCCCCGCTGCCGGTGGTGCTGAAGATCAAGGCGCCCCCGCCCTAGTCCCCGGCGCCTTTCCCCGGCAGGGGGGTGTTCCCGTTTCACCCCGGGCAGCCTATATAGACCGCATGCCCGCCCCCAAGGTCGCCACCCTCGAGTCCCTCGAAGTCAGCCGCTCGCTGCCACGTGCCGCTGGCACCTTCACGCTGGTCTCCGACTTCAAGCCGGCGGGCGACCAGCCGCAGGCCATCGAGGCGCTGATCAAGGGCCTGCAGGAGAAGGACCGCGACCAGGTGCTGCTGGGCGTCACCGGCTCCGGCAAGACCTTCACCATCGCCCAGGTGGTGGAGCGGCTGAACCGCCCGACCCTGGTGCTGGCGCCCAACAAGACGCTGGCGGCGCAGCTCTACGGCGAGATGAAGTCCTTCTTCCCGGACAACGCGGTGGAGTATTTCGTCAGCTACTACGACTACTACCAGCCGGAAGCCTATGTGGCGCGCAGCGACACCTACATCGAGAAGGAATCCTCGATCAACGAACAGATCGACCGCATGCGCCACTCGGCGACGCGCGCGCTGTTCGAACGCAACGACGTGATCATCGTCGCCTCGGTCTCCTGCATTTACGGCATCGGCAGCCCGGAGACCTACCAGGCCATGACCCTGGGCCTGAAGGTCGGCGAACGCATCGACCGCCAGCTGCTGCTGCGCCGCTTCGTCGAGCTGCAGTACAAGCGCAACGAGGCGGCCTTCGTGCGCGGCACCTTCCGGGTGCGCGGCGACACCGTGGAGCTCTTCCCCGCCCACTACGAGGACCGCGCCTGGCGCATCGGCCTGTTCGGCGACGAGATCGAGGCCTTGACCGAGTTCGATCCGCTGACCGGCGAGAAGACCGACGCGATGGAAGAGATCCGCGTCTATGCCAACAGCCACTACGTCACGCCGAAGCCGACGATGATTCAGGCCGCGAAGCAGATCAAGGAAGACCTCCGGGTCCGGCTGGACGAGTTCCGCCGCGACGGCAAGCTGCTGGAGGCCGAGCGGCTGGAGCAGCGCACCACCTTCGACCTGGAGATGATCGAGACCACGGGGTCCTGCGCCGGCATCGAGAACTATTCCCGCTACCTCACCGGCCGCAAGGCGGGCGAGCCGCCACCGACGCTGTTCGAATACCTGCCGGACAATGCGCTGCTGGTGGTCGACGAGAGCCACGTCACCGTGCCGCAGATCGGCGGCATGTTCCGCGGCGACTACAGCCGCAAGTCGGTGCTGTCGGAGTACGGCTTCCGCCTGCCGTCCTGCATCGACAACCGGCCGCTGAAGTTCGAGGAGTGGGAAGTCATGCGGCCGGAGACGGTGCATGTCTCGGCCACGCCCGGCCCCTGGGAGCTGAAGCAGACTGGCGGCGTCTTCGTCGAGCAAGTGATCCGCCCGACCGGGCTGATCGACCCGGTCTGCATCATCCGCCCGACCGAGCACCAGGTCGACGACCTGATCGCCGAGTGCAAGGCCACGGTGGCCGCCGGCTTCCGCATCCTGGTCACCACCTTGACCAAGCGCATGGCCGAGGACCTGACCGAGTACCTGCACGAGGCTGGCCTCAAGGTGCGCTACATCCACTCCGACGTGGAGACCCTGGAGCGCATCGAGATCATCCGCGACCTGCGCCTTGGCACCTTCGACGTGCTGGTCGGCATCAACCTGCTGCGCGAGGGCCTCGACATCCCGGAGTGCGCGCTGGTCTGCATCCTGGATGCCGACAAGGAGGGTTACCTGCGCAGCCAGACCAGCCTGATCCAGACCATCGGCCGCGCCGCGCGCAACGTCGAGGGGCGTGTCATCCTCTACGCAGACCGCATGACCAACTCGATGCAGCATGCGCTGGACGAGACCTCGCGCCGGCGCGAGAAGCAGCAGGCCTACAACGCCGCCCACGGCATCACGCCGGAGACCATCAAGAGCCGCATCGGCGACATCCTTTCGTCGGTCTACGAGCGCGACCACGTGACGATCGACACCGGCGACGAGGGCACCCAGCACCTGGTCGGCCACAATCTGCAGGCCCACATCGCCGGCCTGGAAAAGCGCATGCGCGACGCCGCCGCCGACCTGGAGTTCGAGACCGCGGCCAGGCTGCGCGACGAGATCAAGCGCCTGCAGGCCAGCGAACTGGAGCTGCCGCCCGGCAGCCCCACCGGCCGGCTTCCCACCGGCCCCGGCGCCCCCAAGGGCCCGAAGCCCAGCTGGGTGGAGCAGGTAAAGTACGCCGCCGCCAAGTCGCAGAGCGGCAAGCGCGGTCGCGGGAAGAGCCGGCGCGGGCCGTAAAGCCCACCCCAAGCTTTGCTGGCCGCTG
Organism: Rhodospirillales bacterium; assembly: GCA_038363005.1. Lineage (GTDB taxonomy): Bacteria > Pseudomonadota > Alphaproteobacteria > Kiloniellales > JACOMY01 > JAKOWB01. The sequence continues at coordinate 3,720 of JBBQBI010000046.1, read as the reverse complement.
ATATCCACACGCCCGCAAGGGCACGGTCTTCAGAATCGCGTGGTGCCGGGATCGAGGCCCAGCGCCATCCGGCCGGTGACGACGTAGCTCGCGGGCGACATGGCGATGTGTTTGATCGCAGCCTGGATGTCGCGCACGGCGCGCTCCAGCGGGCAGCTCTCGAAAATCGCGGTCGCCCCGGCGTCGGCCGCCAGCCATTCGACAATGCGCCGCGCGCTTTCGGCCGCATAGGCGGCGGCGGTGCGGAGCAGCGCCCGTGCCTGCAACAGCCGCTCGCCGCCAGCATCGGTCGCCGCCATCAGCTCGACCATGGCCTCGACCAGAAAGGCCCGCGCGGCACGATGCGTCGCTTCGGCCCGCCCCAACATCGCCTGCACCAACTCGCGATCCCGCAGCAGGCTGTTGGACCCTGCGCGCGACTTCGCGCCGGCCAAATGCGCGAAGGCCTCTAGGGCGCCGCGTGCGATGCCAAGCGGCACGACAGTCACCGTCCAGGCGTACACCGATGCCGGCGGCATGCGATAGACCAATCCCGCGACAGTTGGCGGGGAGCCGAGGAATGGATGGGCCTGCTCGGCAGGCACAAACTCCTCCTCGACCGAGAAGTCGGCACTGCCGGTGCCGCGCAGTCCTGAAACGTGCCAGGTGTCGTGCAGCGTTACCTGCGCACGGGAGAAGTAGCAGCAGAGGCGCGGCTGGTCCGCGCCCGTGCCACCGCCCAGCGTTGCAAAGCCCTGGAACTGCGTCGCGTGCGGCGAGCCGCTGCCGAAGGGCCAGCGGCCGCTGACGCGATAGCCGCCCTCGACTGCCCTTGCCGTACCGACCGCCCCGGTCGAGCTGACGATGAAGCAGCGCGGATCGGCAAACCAGTCACGAACCACCGATTCCGGCAGGTAGCCGCCGGCGCGGCTCATGCCGCCGCCATTTCCCACCAGCCAGCCGACGGTGCCGTCCAGCGCCGCCGCTGCCTCGACCACGGCCATGAACTCCAATGGCGACAACTCGGGTCCGCCAAGGGGCCTCGGCAGCCACAGCCGGAACAACCCGGCGTCGGCCAATGCCATGAACAGGTCGTCGGGCAGTCGGCGCTCGCGGTCAAGATCGTGCCGCTTCGCGGCGATCAGCGGCGCCAAGCCCTGCAGGGCCTCCAGGTATCCAGCGATGCGATCAAGTGGGGCGGTCATGGCGGGGAGGGCTCGGGGATATAGGACGGGACGCCGACCACTCTCCGGGAGTGCCGAAGAGGCAAGCAAGCTCGAACAATTCAGGTGCGGATGAGCCCAATTCATCTACGCTGCAAGCATGCATAGGCTGCCACCCCTGACCGAGCTGCGGGCCTTCGAGGCGGCGGCGCGCCTCCTGAGTTTCAAGGCCGCGGCCACCGAGCTTGGCGTCACGCCAACCGCCATCAGCCACCAGATCAAGCTGCTCGAGCAGCACTGTGGCCAGCCGCTGTTTCGGCGGCGTCCGCGGCCGCTCGCGCTGACCTGGGCCGGCGAACAGCTCTTTCCCGTGGTCCGGGATGGTTTCGAGTCCTTCGCAGCAGCGCTCTCGACCGTGCGCGCCGGTACCGCCAGCGGACGCCTGCGCGTCACCGCGACCAACGCCTTCGCCGCCCGCTGGCTGGTGCCACGCCTGCCAAAGTGGCACGCGGCGCACCCACGCTTGCGGCTCGACATCGTGGGTACCGATTCGGTGCTGGACCTCAGGGCCGGGGAGACCGACGTCGCGATCCGCTATGCCGTGAAGCCGCCGGCCGACGGCTCCGGCAGCGAGCTTTTGCGTGATACCTTCTATGTCGTCGCCAGCCCGCGACTGGTCGGCCAGGTACCTCGGATGCTGAGTCCAGTCGAGATTGCCAGATTCCCCCTGATCGAAGCCGAATGGCCGCCTGGCGATGCGCATGCGCCCAACTGGCATCGATGGCAGCACGCCGCCGCCAAACGGCACAAGCGCGTGCCCGATCTCGCGGCGCTGGCAAGCATTTCCTTCCGTGAGGAACTGCACGCCATCGAAGCGGCCATCGCTGCCCAGGGCATCGCCATCTGCAGCGACGTGCTGATTGGTCCGGAACTGGCCAGTGGCGCCCTCGTGCCATTGTCGCGCATCACGCTCTCAGGCTACGGCTTTTACATCGTCCACCGTTCAGGCCATCCCAAGCTGGCATCGATCTCGACCTTCTCCACCTGGGCCCGCAGCCTCGTCTAGTCGCCGGCCACAGCGACCTGCTCAAACGCAAATGGCCGGCCGCGGGGCGCGCGGCCGGCCATCGCCGAAGCAATCGCTGTAGGAGCCGTTAGGCCGCCTTCAACGCCCGCTTCAAGTCTCGCATGCGGTCGTGGTCCGCCTTGATCTTGCTGTAGGCTTGGCTGGCGGCATCGCGTACCGCCGGCGGCAGGGTGCTGTCCTTCAGCGTCTCTTCGTACTTCGCCTTGATGTGGTCCTCGCCGGACTCGACCTCGCTGACGATGGCCTCGTCGCTGGAGTCCACCATGTTCTTCAGGTTCAGAAAGACGCGGTGCGCGGCACCCAGGACGGTGCCGTCGTCCTCTGGCTTCCCGCCCAGGCTACGCACCTGGGTCTGCAGCGCTGCAACGATCTGCCGGCGCTCCTGACCGCGCTCGGTGAACAGCGCCTTGAAGCGCGGGTTGGTGGTGTCCTTGGCCGCCGCCTGATAGCCCTCGGCGCTGTCGAGCGTGGTTTCGATCAGCCCGTTGAGGGCGCGGACGGCGTGTTCGTTGGTGGCAGTCATTGGTGCAATTCCTTTCGTCATGAAGTGAAAGACGAGGTTGAGGCGTGGCCAGCCCCGCGAAGCGCGCGGCAGGCCCTCAACAACGCAGGTCGGCGCTAAGCCCTACTCAGGGATCGGCGTCTGCGCCTTTTGCGGGGCCGAGCTTGCCTCGGACGGGGTGGTGGGCTGGACTGGCGCCTGCCGTGCCAGCCGATCGGCTTGCTGCTGCTCCAGCAGTTCCGCTCGGCTCATATAGGCTGGCGCGGCGATGAGATCGGCCTCGGTGCCGGGGATCTGCAGCGTGTCCTGGGTGACGCTGTAGGACACCTGGTTCCAGGGAATCAGCACCTCCTTGGTGCCGATGCCGAAGAATCCGCCGTAGCTGACGACCACGTGGGTCAGGTTGCCGCCGGGTGCAAACAACAGGTCCTCGACCGAGGCGACATGCTCTCCGCTGACGTCGATGACGTCGGCGTCGAGCAGCTGGTTGATCGCCAACGTCTCATATGTTGCGGCGTACGAGGTGCCACTTGGATAAGCATCCACAGCTTCCTCGTCTGTGGCGTCGCCATCGGCCGCCGCGTCGTTGGCACCGCGCTCGCCCGCCGCCGTACCGGCCGGCACCCTATCGTTCGACTGATCTGTGGGAGTCTGACTATCGTCACCACTCACTGTGTCGATGGTGGTCGCGCCAGTAGAGCCGGTAGAGAGGCCGTTGTCGGCCAGGCTAGGCAGCGACAGCGCACCCATCGAAAACAGGGCGGCCGAGGCGCCGGACAACAGCAGCTTGCGCATGATCAGCCTCCCTTTGGTGTCATCGTTGTTCATGCCGATAGAACGCCATGCAGCGGTCTGGGTTCCGCTCGGAGGTCATGGCGATTCTGTGGCAGGCTGCGGCGAGCCAGCGAATCGGCCGACCTCCCACCGGCGCACTCGTGCCTGCGCGGCAAGGCGCCCTGGTCGCCGAAGGTGCTAGCGGCCCTGCCCCG
>JBBQBI010000045.1:0-11379 GCA_038363005.1 Rhodospirillales bacterium | reverse complement strand
CGAGCGAGAGCTTTCCCGAATCGTCGCGCAAATCGGCCTGCGTGACCTGCGCGGCAGGATCGGTGACGGGAACGTCGTTCAGTCGCACGCCGCCCTGCGTGATCAGCCGGCGTGCCTCGCCCTTGCTGGCGACGAACTTTGCCGCGAGCAGGATGTCCACGATGCCGGCCGGCAGTGGCGCGGCGTGCGTCGGCAGCGTCTCGGCCGCGACGCCTTCCTCGAAGGTGCGGCGCGCGGTCTCGGCGGCCTGCGTCGCGGCGTCGCGGCCATGCAGCAGCGCGGTCGCCTCGGTGGCCAACGTCTTCTTCGCGTCGTTGATCTCGGCGCCCTGCGACGCGGCCAGCCGCGCCACCTCAGCCATCGGCAGGTCGGTGAACAGGCCGAGGAAGCGGCCGACATCGGTGTCCTCGGTGTTGCGCCAGAACTGCCAGTAGTCGTAGGGCGAGACCCGCTCGGCGTTCAGCCACACCGCGCCCTGCGCGGTCTTGCCCATCTTGGCGCCCGACGCCGTGGTGATCAGCGGCGTGGTCAGGCCATAGAGCTCCGCCCCGGCGATGCGGCGCGCCAGCTCCACGCCGTTGACGATGTTGCCCCACTGGTCGCTGCCGCCCATCTGCAGCCGGCAGCCGTGGCGGCGGAACAGCTCCAGGAAGTCGTAGGCCTGGAGGATCATGTAGTTGAATTCGAGGAAGGTCAGCGGCTGCTCGCGCTCGAGCCTCAACTTCACCGAATCGAACGACAGCATGCGGTTGATGGTGAAGTGTGTGCCGACGTCGCGCAGGAAGGGGATGTAGGCCAGCTGGTCCAGCCAGTCGGCGTTGTTGGTCAGGATCGCCTGGCCGTCCTGGAAGCCCACCAGATGCTCGAAGGTCTTGCGGATCTCGGCGATGTTGGCGGCGATGGCGGCGTCGTCCAGCAGCGGGCGGGACTCGTCGCGGAACGAGGGATCGCCGATCTTGGTGGTGCCGCCGCCCATCAGCACGATGGGCTGGTGCCCGGTCTGCTTCATGCGCCGCAGCATCATGATCGAGACCAGGTGCCCGACGTGCAGCGAATCCGCCGTCGCGTCATAGCCGACATAGGCCACCACGGGCTCCTTGACCGCCAGCGCGTCGAGCGCCGCCAGGTCGGTCGCCTGGTGGATGTAGCCACGCTCTTGCAGCGTGCGCAGGAAATCGGACTGAAGCGCTGTCATGGCGGAACGGGTCGGGGTTGCGAAAGGGCGGCTTCTCTAGCACGGTCGCGGGCGGGGGCAAAGCCGCTGGGCGGGGGGCGCGCATGGATCGCTGGATCGTCGGGCTGATGAGCGGCACCTCGCTGGACGGCATCGATGTCGCGCTGCTGAAGACCGATGGCGAGCATGTCCTGGCAAGCGGCGCCCGCTTCACCTTCGACTATGACGATGCCTTCCGCGCCCGCCTGCGCGCCCTGCTGGGCGGCGAGGCGCCGGCGGACGAGATCCAGGCGGTGGAGGCCGAGCTGACCGACCGCCATGCCGAGGCGGTGCGCCGCCTGCTGCGCTTGGCCAGGCTGACGACCGCGGATCTGGAGCTGGTCGGCTTCCACGGCCAGACCATCCTGCACGCGCCGCACCAGCGGCTGACCTGGCAGATCGGCGACGGCGCGCGCCTGGCGGCGGCGCTGGGCGTCCCAGTGGTCAACGACTTCCGCAGCGCCGACGTGGCGGCCGGCGGGCAGGGCGCGCCGCTGGTGCCGGTGTTCCACCGCGCGCTGGCCGCCGGGTTGCTGCGGCCGCTGGCGGTGCTGAACATCGGCGGCGTCGCCAATGTCACCTTCATCGGCGCCGACGACGATCTGGTGGCCTGCGACACCGGGCCGGGCAACGCGCTGCTCGACGATTGGATGCTGCGGCACAGCGGCCAGCGTGCCGACCTTGACGGACGTGTCTCGGCCAGCGGCCAGGTGCGCGAGGACCTGGTGCAGGCTCTGCTGGCGCATCCCTTCTTCGCGCTGCCGCCGCCCAAGTCGCTGGACCGCGACGCCTTCGACGTGACCTTGCTGGACGGCCTGTCGCTGGCCGATGGCGCCGCTACCCTGGCGGGCTTCACCGCCGCCGCCGTGGCCCGCATCGTGCCGCTGTTGCCGGCGCGGCCGGTGGAGTGGCTGGTGACTGGCGGCGGGCGGCTCAATCCCACTCTGATGCAGGCACTGGCCCGGCGCCTCGGCGCCACGGTGCGCCCGGTGGAGGCGGTCGGCTGGGACGGCGATGCGCTGGAGGCCCAGGCCTTCGCCTTCCTGGCAGCGCGCTCGGTCAGGGGCCTGCCGCTGAGCTATCCGGGCACCACCGGCGCCCCAGGGGCACAGGTGGGAGGGTGCTTGTGGCGATCCTAGCAACCCGCGTCATGCCCGGGCTTGACCCGGGCATCCAGGTTTCTCGTTGCGCTGGATGGCCGGGTCAGGCCCGGCCATGACGGGAATGCTGGGTTACCCCCGCGTCGCCTTGCGCTCCGACGGCCGCTTGGCGACGGTGTTCTGCAGGTAGTCCTCGACCTCGGCGCCCAGCTGCTCCATGTGCTCGGTGAAGAAGTGGTTGGCGCCGGGCACCACGCGGTAGTCGATGACGATGTCGCGCTGGTGCTGCAGCTTGTCGACCAGCTTCTTCACGTTGGGCTCTGGGATCAGCTGGTCGGCGCCACCGTGCAGCACCAGGCCCGAGGAGGGGCAGGGCGCCAGGAAGGTGAAGTCGAACATGCCGGCCGGCGGTGAAACCGAGATGAAGCCGGCGATTTCAGGCCGGCGCATCAGCAGCTGCATGCCGATCCAGGCACCGAAGGAAAAGCCGGCGATCCAGCAGGCCGGCGCGCTGGGGCAGATCGACTGCAGCCAGTCGAGCGCCGAGGCGGCGTCGGACAGCTCGCCCTCGCCGCGGTCATAGGTGCCTTGGCTGCGGCCGACGCCGCGGAAGTTGAAGCGCAACACGCCGAAACCCTGGCGGGCAAAGGCGTGGTACAGCGTGTACACCACCTTGTTGTTCATGGTGCCGCCGTGCTGCGGATGCGGGTGCAGCATCAGCGCGATCGGCGAATTGGGCTCGCGGCCGGCCTGGTAGCGGCCTTCGAGGCGCCCTTCCGGGCCGTTGAAAATGACGTCGGGCATGGTCCTCGGGCGTTCGTGACTTGGTTTCGGGTATCTGGGCACTTGGCACAGCATTGCTGCCGGCCAAGAACAGATGCTAAAAGACTCCTGAAATCATAGACTTGGCGGTGCCGATCCGAATCTGGCCGCTGGCGCCGCGCGGCCCACCAAAACTTGATCGCTTTGGTAGGAAATCTAATATCCTTCAGGCCGTTGAGTTCGATACGGGCAATGGGGTCCGCCCCGGCAGGTCCTTGAGCTAGGCGGGTCCAGCGCCCGGCCGCGCGAAGCGGCGGGTTATAGCACAGGCGGGGAAAGCATGTTCAAGTCTTTGCGAGCCGATATCCGCGCCACCATCGCCCGCGATCCCGCCGCCCGTGGCTGGCTTGAGGTGGTGCTCTGCTATCCAGGTTTCCAGGCCATGCTGTTCTATCGCGTGGCGCGGCGCCTGTGGCGCTGGCGCCTGCGGCTGCTGGCGCGCTGGATTTCCGCCATCGGGCGCTGGATGACCGGCATCGAGATCCACCCCGGCGCGGTGATCGGCCAGCGCTTCTTTATCGACCACGGCATGGGCGTGGTGATCGGCGAGACCGCCGAGATCGGCGACGACGTGACGCTGTACCACGGAGTAACCCTGGGCGGCGTTGCCCCCTCGGTCGACAGCGACGCACAGCGCGACCACAAGCGCCATCCGACGCTGGAAGACGGCGTGATCGTCGGCTCCGGCGCGCAGATCCTGGGCCCCATCACGGTCGGCAAGCAGGCCCGTGTCGGCGCCAACGCCGTGGTCACCAAGGACGTGCCGCCGGCCGTCACCGTGGTCGGCATCCCGGCCCGCATCGTCGCCCCAAAGCTGCAACCGGTGGCCGAGACCGCCGCCGCGGCCGAGGGGCTGCCCTTTGCCGCCTACGGCCTGCCCGGCGGCGAAATTGCCGATCCGGTGGCGCGCGCGCTGGAGTCGCTCCGCGACGAAGTGCAGCGGCTGGGTGCCCGGATAGTTGAATTGGAGGCCGAACGCGCCCAGGTTCTGGAGCCGCGCCGGGTACAGAATGGCTGAACCCGGCCTTAATGGACTCCAGGATGCGATGAAGGTTTCCACCAAGGGTCGCTATGCCGTCATGGCGCTGGTCGATATCGCCGTTAACGGCGGTTCGCCACAGGGCGCCAATCAAACTGCCGCCGGCCCCGGCAGTGCCCAGCCCACCATGCCCCACCCGGTCAGCCTGGCCGATGTGGCGCGACGCCAGGACATCTCGCTGTCCTATCTCGAGCAGCTCTTCTCGCGGCTGCGCCGTGCCGGGCTGGTGCGCTCGGTGCGCGGACCCGGCGGCGGCTACCTGCTGGCCCGTCCGGCCGCCAACCTGGCGGTTGCCGAGGTGGTGTCGGCGGTGGAAGAGGAACAGCGTCCGCTGGTCCGGCCGGACGTCGGCCAGGACAGCGACGGCGCCACGGCCCGCGCGCTGTCCCCCCGCGCGCTGACCCAGGGACTGTGGGATGGGCTGGGGCGGCAGATCCGCAGCTACCTGTCCGGCATCTCCCTGGCCGACGTGGTCGGCGGCACCGTGATGGGCCCGCGCGCCACTGCGACAGCGCCGGTGGACAAGCGGTCGGCTGCCTGACGGCGCAAGCCACGGGCAGGCGGCGCAGTCTCCGGATTTGACCCCGGACGGGACCATGCCGCCGCTCTATCTCGACCACAACGCCACCCAGCCGCTGAAGCCCGCCGCGCGCGACGCGCTGCTGGCGGCGCTGGCGGTCACCGGCAATGCTTCCTCTGTCCACGGCTACGGCCGCGCCCAGCGCCGGTTGCTGGACCAGGCCCGCGCCCAGGTCGCCGCCTTGGCCGACCTGCCGCCGGAGGGCGTGGTCTTCACCGCCGGCGCCAGCGAAGCCAACAACCTGGCACTGTGCGGCCTGCCCGCCACCGCCTGGCTGGTCAGCGCGGTCGAACACCCATCGGCGCTCGCTGTGCGTCCCGAGGCGCAGCGCCTGCCGGTTGACGCCGACGGCCTAGTGCGGCCGGCCGACCTGGCCGCGGCGCTGGCGGCGCTGCCGGCGCCGGCCCTGGTGGTGATCCAGGCGGCCAACAACGAAACCGGCGTGGTGCAGCCGCTGGCCGACCTGGCCCCGCTGGTGCGGGCGGCAGGCGGCTGGCTGCATGTCGACGCGGTACAGGCCGCCGGGCGCCTGCCGCGCGCGCTCTGGGCAGCCGGCGCCGATTCCCTGGCGCTCTCAGCCCACAAGCTGGGCGGGCCGCAGGGTGTCGGCGCGCTGCTGTTGGCGCGCCCGACGCCGCTGGCGCCGCTGATCGCCGGCGGCGGGCAGGAACGCCGCCGCCGCGCCGGAACCGAGCCGGTGGCGCTGATTGCCGGCTTCGCCGCCGCAGCGACTGCCGCTATCGCTGACCAGGCCGGGGAGGCGCTGCGCCTGCTGGCGCTGCGCGATTTACTGGAGGCCGGCCTGCGCCGCCTGGCGCCGGACTGCCAGGTCTTTGGCCAGGCCGCGCCGCGGCTGCCCAACACCACGGCCTTCGCCGTTCCCGGTGTCGCAGCTGAGACCGCGCTGGCGGCGCTCGACCTCGCCGGTGTGGCGATTTCTTCCGGTTCGGCCTGCTCCTCCGGCAAGGTGGAGCCCTCCCATGTGCTGGCGGCGATGGGCGTGGCGCCGGAGCTGGCGCGGGGTGCGCTGCGCGTCTCGCTGGGCTGGACCACGACGGCGGCGGATGTGGACCGCTTCCTCGCGGTCTGGAAGGATCACCTGACTCGATTGAAGGCGACCGCCGCATGACCAACCTGGCACCGCGCCCGACCTACCTCGACTATCAGGCCACCACGCCGGTCGATCCGCGCGTGGTCGAGGCCCTGTTGCCCTGGCTGACTGAGAACTTTGGCAATCCGCATTCCGCCAACCACCGCCTGGGGTGGGAGGCCGCCGACGCTGTCGAGCAGGCGCGCGCCCAGGTCGCCCATCTGATCAACGCCGAGCCGCGCGAAGTCATCTTCACCTCCGGCGCGACCGAGGCGAACAACATGGCGATCAAGGGCGCCGTGCGCTTCCGCAAGCAGCACGAGGAGCGCCCCGGCATCGTCACCCTGGCAACCGAGCACAAGTGCGTGCTGGAGAGCGCCAAGGCCATGGGCCGCGAGGGCGCCGAGGTCACCGTCCTGCCGGTGGAGCCGAACGGCTTGGTCGACCTCGACCGCCTGGCCGCGGCCATCACCGAGCGCACGGCACTGGTCTCGATCATGGCGGTGAACAACGAGATCGGCGTGATCCAGCCATTGGCCGAGATCGCCCGCCTGTGCCACGCCCAGGGCGCCTGGCTGCACAGCGACGCTGCCCAGGCCGCCGGCAAGATACCGCTGGACGTGCGGGCGCTGGACCTCGACCTGGTGTCGCTGTCGAGCCACAAGCTCTATGGCCCCAAGGGCATCGGCGCGCTCTTCCTGCGTCGCCGCCCGCGGGTACGGCTGGAGCCGCTGTTCGACGGCGGCGGGCAGGAACGCGGCCAGCGCAGCGGCACGCTGGCCCCCTTCCTCTGCGTCGGCTTCGGCGCCGCCGCCGCCATCGCCGAGCAGGAGATGGCGGCGGAAAGCGACCGCCTGTGGATCCTGCACCGCCGCCTGCAGCAGCGCCTGGCCGAGGGCATTGCCGGAATCGTCTTCAACGGCGATGCGGAGCGGCGCATCCCCGGCAACCTGAACATCGCGATTCCCGGGATCGACGCCCAGGCGTTGCTCAAGGCCCTGCCGGAATTGGCGCTCTCCACCGGCTCGGCCTGCACCTCGGCCGAGGTCGAGCCCTCCTATGTGCTGAGCGCGCTGGGCCTGCCCGACGCGCTGGCGGCCGGTGGCCTGCGCATCGGCCTGGGACGCATGACCACGGTGGCCGAGGTCGATCTGGCGGCGGAGCGGATCACGGCGGCAGCCAGCCGCCTGCGCCAGGCCGCCTGATGCCACCCTGCCCATTCCGCTGGACAAGGCGGCATGAAGCCCCTACCTAGGCGGCTTCCCACATAGGCCCGACTGAGCGAAGGACCGACGACGACCCATGCCGAAGATGACCTTCATCCTCCGCGACGGCACGCGCAAGGAAGTGAACGCGCCGGTCGGACTGTCGGTGCTGGAGATCGCGCACAAGAACAACGTCGACATCGAGGGCGCCTGCGAGGGTTCGCTGGCCTGCTCCACCTGTCACGTCATCATCGACAAGGATTGGTTCGCCAAGCTGAAGTCGGCCAGCGAGGACGAGGAGGACATGCTCGACCTCGCCTTCGGTCTGACGCCGACCTCGCGGCTCGGCTGCCAGCTCATTATCTCCGAGGCGCTGGACGGCCTCACCGTCGCGCTGCCGGCGGAAACCCGCAACATGCTGCTGGACTGACGGCCCATGGCGGTCGCCGAGGGCCGGCTCCTCCCGCTGCTCAAGGCCGCCGCTGCGCAGCCTTGGCGGGACTATCTGCAGCATGACTTCGTGCGCGGCTTGGGCGACGGCAGCCTGCCGCCGGCCTGCTTTCGCCATTACCTGGTGCAGGACTACATCTTCCTCATCAACTACGCCCGCGCCTATGCGCTGGGCGTCTACAAGGGCGAGACGGTGGAGGAGATGCGCTACGCGGTCAGCGGCGTCGAGGGCCTGCTGAAGGGCGAGCTGCAGCTGCATCTGAAATATTGCCAGTCCTGGGGCCTGTCTGAAGCGGACGTGCTGGCCACGCCCGAAGCCACCGGCAACATGGCCTATACCCGCTTCGCGTTGGAGCGCGGCCTGGCCGGCGACTACCTCGATCTGCTGGTCGCCCTGACCCCCTGCATGGTCGGCTACGCCGAAATCGGCACGCAATTGCTGGCCGATCCGGGAACCAGGCGCGACGGCAACCCTTATCTACCCTGGATCGAGAGCTATGGCGGCCCCAGCTACCAGGCCATGGCAAGCGATGCCTGTCGCCATTTGGACGTGGCGGCCGAACGGCGGATCGGCGCGGACTTCACCGCGGCGCCGCGGTTCGCTGCCCTGGCCAGGACTTTCGAGCAGGCCACCAGGCTGGAGGTGGGCTTCTGGGACATGGGGATGGCCCCGCCTACGTAACACAAGTCTGCGTAATACAAGACCGGCAACACTGCCCCCCTCACGACTGAACCTACTTTAGGAGACTGCCATGCTTCGCATCATTTCCCGCGCCACGGCCGCCATCGCTCTGATGGCCGCGCTGGGCGCCTGCTATGTCACTGGCAGCAGTGTCATCCCGGCGCAGAATGCCCAGGTGATCCCGGGCATCGAAGGCAATTGGGTGCCGTCGGACAACTCCACCACCGACACGCTGAACGTGGCGCAGAAGGCTGGCAGCAACGACTACACGCTGACCTCCAGCGCGCCGGACGCCCAGGGCCAGACTCTGACCGCGCGCGGCTTCAAGCTGGGCGACAACCTCTACGCCGTGCAGATGTGGAATGAGTCGGCGCAGGAGGAAGGCGTGGTCCTGGTCTTCCTGACCCTCGATGGCGATAACGTCTCGATCCTCGGCATCACCAGTGACCAGCAGGCGCTGGCCAGCCAGGCCGGCGTCACCCTGGCCGAGGACAACGTCACGGTCGAAGGCGAGGCCGCCAGCCTCCTGCGCTTCCTGGAGCTGCACAAGGATGCGCAGTTCACCGAGCCGACGCCGATGCTGAAGCGCGTTTCCTGATCACCGCGCCAGCGGCTGAATCTGCATGACGGGGCCGGCAACGCCAGATGCGTTGCCGGCCCCGCGCCGTTCCTGGGCCTTTCGCCAGCCGGCGGCGACGCTTTGGCTGCGTCCCTGGTTCGACCGCCTGGCGCTGCGCTTCATCGCCCGCACCTACTTCCCGCTGTCGCGTGGCTGGGCGGCGGCGGCCGAACCCGGCCAGACCCTCGAGGGCCTGGCCACCCAGCTCAAGCTGCTGCCGTCGGACGAACTGGCCGGGGCGCTGGCCGCCGTGCAGGCCGCCGGCCAGGACTATGCGCAGGCAACCGAGCGCTGGCGCCAGACCCTCCTCGGCGGCCTCGCACTGCCGGCCGGCAACGGCGTCGCCGCCGAGTTGCTGCGCAGCCAGGCGGCGCACCGCTTCATGGCGACGCGGCAGCGCTTCGTGCGCTGGCGCCGGCAGCTTCCGGCGGTGCGCTGGGCGGTGCCCGGCCCGCCAGCGGTGGCGGCGCGGCACGGCCCGCGCCTGGCCGGTCCCGCCTATGAGGTGCCCCAGCCCCTGCCCATCGCCCGCTCGGCCAGCCTGCCCGCCGCCCAGGGGCGGGACTCCTGGCTCGGCTTCCGCAGTCCGCTGCTGGGCGACGAGGTGCTGGCGCGGGTGACCGAGCCCGCCGATGGCCGGGCCAAGGCTACGCTCCTCGTGCTGCACGGCATCTGCATGGAGCCGGAGATGTGGCGCCCGACCTTCGATCCGCAGGTGGAGATGGCGCGCGCCGGCTGGCGCGTGGTGCGCCCCGAAGGGCCGTGGCACGGCCGGCGCCGCCTGCCCGGCCTCTATGGCGGCGAGCCGGCCATGGCCTGGGGCCTGGAAGGCTTCCTGACGCTGTTCCAGGCCTGGGTCGGCGAGGTCGGTGCGCTAATCCACTGGGCCCGCCAGCAGGGCGGTCCGGTGGCGATCTGCGGCACCAGCCTGGGCGCCCTGACGGCGCAGCTCTATGCCAGCCTGGCAAGGGACTGGCCGGCGAGCCTGACACCCGACGGGCTGCTGCTGGTCACCACCTCGGGTGGGTTGCTGGCCACCGCCTACGACGGCGCCATCGCCCGGCGTATCGGGGCCCCGGCGCAGCTCACCGCGGCCGGTTGGCAGGCGGGGGACCTGGCACCCTGGCTGGCGCTGATCGAGCCCACTGCCTGCGCCGTGCCGCCGGCGCGCACCGTCATGCTGCTGGGCAGCGCTGACCAGGTGACACCCTACGCCGGCGGCCTGGAGCTCGCCCGCCGCTGGCAGCTGCCCGAGGCCAACCTGTTCCGCGCTTGGCGCGGCCACTTCTCCACCGCCCTCGGCCTCAGCGCCGACCGCCGTCCCCTGCGCCGCCTGGCCGAAGTGCTGCGCGGTCTTGCCTAGGCTGCGCGCGGCGCCTAGAACCGCGCCCATGCTGCCGTGGCTCACCCAGGACCCTCCGCCGAAGGGCGCGCGCCTCGTCGTCGCCATGTCGGGCGGCGTCGATTCATCGGTGGTCGCCGCGCTGGCGGTGGAGGCTGGCTACGAAACCGTTGGCATCACGCTGCAGCTCTATGACCACGGCCAGGCGGTGCAGAAGAAGGGCGCCTGCTGCGCCGGCCAGGACATCTACGACGCCCGCCAGGTGGCCGAGCGCCTGGGCATCGCGCACTACGTCTTCGACTACGAGAACCGCTTCCGCCAGCAGGTGATCGACGACTTCGCCGACGCCTATGCGCGCGGCGAGACGCCGATCCCCTGCATCCGCTGCAACCAGACGGTCAAGTTCGCCGATCTGCTGAAGGCTGCGCGCGAACTTGGCGCCGCCGCGCTGCTGACCGGGCACTACGTGCGCCGTGTCGCCGGCGCCGAGGGGCCGGAGCTGCACCGCGCCGCCGAGGCAGGGCGCGACCAGAGCTATTTCCTGTTCGCCACCACGGCCGCGCAGCTGGATTACCTGCGCTTCCCGCTGGGCGACCTGCCGAAGGCGGAGACCCGTGCGCTGGCCGAACGCTTCGCCCTGCCGGTGGCGGCCAAGCCCGACAGCCAGGACATCTGCTTCGTGCCGAACGGCAACTACGCCGACATCGTCGCCAAGCTGCGGCCCGAAGCGGTCGAGCCCGGCGAGATCGTCGACCAGGCCGGTCGCGTGCTGGGCACGCATCCCGGCATCATCCACTTCACCGTCGGCCAGCGTCGCGGCTTGAAGCTCGACCACCTGCCAGGCCCGCTCTTCGTCCTGCGCCTCGATGCTCCGCGCCGCCGCGTCGTGGTGGGGCCGCAGTCCGCCTTGGGCCAGGATCTGGTGCGCCTGGGCGAATGCCACTGGCTGGCCGCGCCGGTCGAGGGCCGCGCGGTTGCCGTCAAACTGCGCTCGGCGCAGCCGCCGCTGCCCGGCCGGCTGGAGCGCCTGGACGCCGGCTGGGCAGTGCGACTGGACAGCCCGCAGCAGGCCGTGGCGCCGGGCCAGGCGGCGGTCTGCTATGACGGCAGCCGGGTGCTCGGCGGCGGCTTCATCAAGGCGGCGGAGCGGCTGGCGGCTTAGCGCTGCTGTCCGGCCACCCCCTCCCCAACCCCTCCCCCGCTGCGCGGGAGAGGGGCTTTGGTACTCCCTCTCCCG
>JBBQBI010000044.1:0-19582 GCA_038363005.1 Rhodospirillales bacterium | reverse complement strand
CCTAACCCCTCGCTCAAGCGGAGCGGGGCCCGCCCGGGGCCCCGGGGCCGCAACCCCGGGGGCGCGGGCCCCATTGGGGGGGTGGGTGGGCGGGCCCGCCCCGGGGGGCCCCCCCGGCCACCGACTACTGCCGGAAGTAGGTCATCGTCCCCGCCGAGTTGCTCAGCCCGAAGGTGCAGATGTTGGTGAAGCCGTAGAAGTCGATCACGTCGGCCATGCGCTCAGCCAGGTCGAGGTGGTTGGCGAAATCGAGCACCATGGTCGGGCCGTCGGCCAGCCGCCAGCGGCCGCCCTTCTTCGACACCGACAGGTTCCCCGGGTTGAAGGCCAGACAGCTTTCGCCCGGCATGGGGCCGACCGGCGACTGGCCATCGTGCAGGTAGTAGCTGACCGGCATGTCGGGCCGGCCGACGAAGCACTGCTCGTTCAGGCCATAGCTGAGGAAGGTGACCACCGCCTGCACTGCTTGCAGATGGTTGCTGCCGAAGTCGGCCAGCACGTTGCCGCCGGCGATGATGCGCGAGCTGCCGCCCTTCTGGCTGACCTGCACCTGGCTGGTCTTGAAGACGATGCAGTCCTCGGGGCCCAGGCCGACCGGCGCCGTCGGCGCGCGCTTCATGGTGTCGATGGTCTGGTAGCTGCTGCGGTTCGAGCCATCGAGGAAGGCGCTGTAGACCTCGACCGTGAGTTGCCCGTCGTCGCGCCGCTTCAGCAGCACGGTGCGCTGGGCAGCGTTGCCGCCGAAGAACACCAGGATGCTCTGCGCCTTCTTCGTCAGGTCATCCGAGGTCGTGTTGACGAAGGTCTGGCCGGTGGAGATGCCCCAGTCGCAGGGATTGGGCGTGCAGGCGGCCAGAAGCTGTACCGTCGGCGCCTGCGCCGTGCCGCCGACAATGACCGTGACCACGCTGCTGGTCGCGCTGTTCACGTTGACCCAGGTGCCGGCCAATTCGTCGAACTTGGCTGCTGCCGGCTGTGCCGCGAGGCCGGCCGCCAGCAGTGCCAAAATCCCCAACCAACGTCTCTTCATCATGCGCACCCTCTGATGTTTTTGAGCCGGTCGTCCCAGCCTTGTCTTGCAGGCTAGAGCAATTCCGCTTCCTCCGCCGCATTCGCGTTATCGTGACTGGCCCGTGAGTTTGCCCGGAGCCTAGGGTTGGCCCATGGCATCCTCCAACCGCCGCACCGCGCTGGCCGCCCTGGCCGGCCTTGCCACCCTTCCGCTGCTGGCGCGCCAGCGTCCGGCCGCCGCCGCCGGCACGCCGGTGGTGGTCGAGCTCTTCACCTCGCAGGGCTGCAGCTCCTGCCCGCCGGCCGACGCGCTGCTGGGCGAGCTGGCGGCGCGCAGCGACGTCATCGCGCTGGCCTATCACGTCGACTACTGGGACTACATCGGCTGGCGCGATCCCTTCG
The DNA here is from genome assembly GCA_038363005.1 of Rhodospirillales bacterium. GTDB lineage: Bacteria > Pseudomonadota > Alphaproteobacteria > Kiloniellales > JACOMY01 > JAKOWB01. The sequence continues at coordinate 18,169 of JBBQBI010000044.1, read as the reverse complement.
GCAGCCCGGCGAATACCGAGCGCCAGCGGGCCTATTCGGCCTGGATGGGCAGCCACATGGTCTACACCCCGCAGATGGTGATCGCCGGGCGCTACGACGTCGTCGGCTCGCGCCGTGGCCAGGTCGAGGACACGCTGGTGCAGGCGCGCGGCGAGCCCCTGCCGCTCGCTGTCACCATGGTCGGTTACGACAAAGTCGTCATCGAGGGGCCGACCGATGCGCCGGCCGCTACCGTGCTGGCGGTTATCTTCCAGGGTCGTGCCGATACGCCCGTGGTGCGCGGGGAGAACACCGGACGCACGCTGAGCGAGTTCAACATCGTGCGCGAAATGGTGCCGGTCGGCCGCTATGCCGGGGGCAAGCAGGAGCTGGCGCTCGATTCCGGCTGGCTGCGCGAAGCCGGCTACGACGGTTGCGCCATCCTGGTGCAGGACGCCGACACCGGCCGCATCCTGGGCGCTACCAAAATGCTGAAATAGCGGGGCGGCGGGTTAGAGCCCGCGCTCCAGCACCCGCTGCAGCCGCTCGGCAAAGGCGGCGGGATCGGCCGGCGCCTCACCTTCCACCAGGCGGGCCTGGTCAAGCAGCAGCCAGGCCGCATCCTCAAGTTCCGCCCCGCCGCCCTTGTCGCTGAGTCGCTGCGCCAGCGCCTTGATCAACGCATGGCGCGGGTTCACCTCGAGCACCCGCAGGCTGGCTTGTTCGACCTGGCCGTGCGCCTTCAGCAGGCGCTCCATGTGCAGGTCCATGTCGCCCTCGCCGGCGACTAGGCAGACCGCGCTGTCGGCCAGCCGTTCGCTGCTGCGCACGTCCTTCACTGCCTGCCCCAGGGTCAGCTTCAGCAGCGCCACCAGGCCGCCGATCTCGCCAGCCGGCGGCAGCGCCTGGTCGTCCGGCAGCGGGAAGTTCGCCAGATCGTCATGCCCGCGGGTGGCGGAGCGGAAAGGCTTGTCGGCGAAGCTCGCCACCGCCGGGGTCCAGAACTCGTCGACCGGGTCGGTCAGGTAGAGCACCTCCAGCCCGCGGGCGCGGAAGCCCTCGAGCTGCGGGCTCTTGGCCAGGCGCTCGGCGCTCTCGCCGGCGGCGGTGTAGATCGCCGTCTGCCCCTCTTTCATACGGTGGACGTAGTCCTGCAGGGTGGTCCAGCCCTCGACCGCGCTGGAGCGGAAGCGGGCGAGGCCGAGCAGCGCCGCGCGGTTGGCGCTGTCCTCATAGAGGCCTTCCTTCACCACCGCGCCGAAGTTGTCCCAGAACTTGCCATAGCCCTCGGCATCGTCCTTTGCCGCCTTCTGCAGGTCGGCCAGCACGCGCTTCACCAGACCAGCGCGGATCTTGGCCAGCAGCGGGTTGGCCTGCAGCAGCTCGCGGCTGACGTTCAGCGGCAGGTCTTCGCTGTCGATCACACCCTTCAGGAAGCGCAGCCATGAGGGCAGCAGTTCTTTGACGTCGGCGCTGATGAAGACGCGCTTCACGTGCAGCCGCAGGTCGGCGCGGCGGTCCGGATGGAACAGCGCAAAGGGCCGCTCGGCCGGGATGAACAGCAGCGCGGTGTACTCGATCGCGCCTTCGGCCTTGAAGTGTAGCGTGCGCCAGGGCTTGTCGAAGGCCTGCGCCACGTCGCGATAGAAGTGCTCGTATTGCTCGGCTGTGATCTCGCTCTTCGGCCGGGTCCACAGCGCCGAGGCCTGGTTCAGCGTGGCGCCGTCCGCCAGGCGGATCGGCACCGACAGGTGGTCGCACCAGCTCTTCACCAGGCGCTCTACGCGCTCCTTGTCGAGGTACTCCTTGGCGTCGTCCTTCAAGGTCAGGATGACCCGCGTGCCAGCCTCGGGCGGTGCCGGCTCCAGAGCTTCCAGCGCATAGGTCTCGCCGCCGTTGCTGCGCCAGGTCCAGCCCTCCGCGTCACCCGCGCGGCGGGTCTCTACCGTCACTTCGCTGGCTACCATGAAGGCGGAATAGAAGCCGACGCCGAACTGGCCGATCTGCGCCAGGTCCGGTTTGGCCCCCTCCTTCGCACCAGCCTTCGCCCCCGCCTTTGCCTTGTCCTTCAGCACCTGCAGGAAGCGCTGGGTGCCCGAGGCGGCGATGGTCCCCAGGTTGGCGATCAGCTCCTCGCGGCTCATGCCGACGCCGTTGTCGGCGATCACCAGCTGGCCGGACTGCGGCAGGATCGACAGCGTCACGCCATAGCCGTCCGGCGGGGCCAGGGTGGCATCGGCCACCGCCAGGTAGCGCCGCTTCTCGCAGGCGTCGGCGGCATTGGCCACCAGCTCGCGCAGGAAAATGTCGCGGTTCGAGTAGAGCGAATGCGTGACGATGTCGAGCAGCCGGCTGACCTCGGCCTCGAAGCGGCGGGTTTCGGCCCCGGCCGGGGCGGCTGTCTGGGTGGCGTCGGACATGGCGGCGCTTTCCTGCAATCTCTATATTGGAGTCGCAGATATGTGATAAGCCGAGTCGGCCTGCAAGTGCGCTTGCCCTGACCCCTCCGGGCGCGCGCCTCCCTGCTGGCCGGCCAGTCCAGGAGCAGGGCCCTTGTACGCCGAGCGGAAAGTGCAGGACGCCGCCGGCCGGGTGCTGGCGGTCCTCGGCCCCACCAACACCGGCAAGACGCACTATGCCATCGACCGCATGCTGGGGCATGCCAGCGGCATCATCGGCTTTCCCCTGCGCCTGCTGGCGCGGGAGAACTACGAGCGGATCGCCCGCATCAAGGGCTACCACCAGGTCGCCCTGGTCACCGGCGAGGAGAAGATCGTCCCGCCTGGCGCCCGCTGGTTCTGCTGCACAGTGGAATCCATGCCGCTGGACCGGCCGGTGGCCTTCCTGGCGGTGGACGAGATCCAGCTGGCCGGCGATCCCGACCGCGGCCACATCTTCACCGACCGCCTGCTCTATGCCCGCGGGCTGGAGGAAACCGCCTTCCTGGGTTCCGACACCGCGCGCCAGCTGCTGAAGCGCCTGGTGCCGCAGGCCGAAATCCTGGCGCGGCCGCGCTTCTCCACCCTGACCTACACCGGCCCGCGCAAGCTGACCCGTCTGCCGCCGCGCAGCGCCGTCATCGCCTTCTCCGCCGCCGAGGTCTATGCCCTGGCCGAGCTGATCCGCCGGCAGCGCGGCGGCACCGCCGTGGTCCTGGGTGCGCTCAGCCCGCGCACCCGCAACGCCCAGGTGGCGCTGTTCGAGGAGGGGCAGGTCGACTATCTGGTGGCCACCGACGCCATCGGCATGGGCCTTAACCTGGCGCTCGACCATGTCGCCTTCGCCGGGCTGGTAAAGTTCGACGGCCGCCACCCGCGTCGCCTGACGGCGGCGCAGATCGGCCAGATCGCCGGCCGCGCCGGGCGCCATATGAACGACGGCTCCTTCGGCACCACCAACGACCAGGGCGATATCGACCCGGAGATCGTGCTGCAGGTCGAGGAGCATCGCTTCCCGCCGCTGGAGACCTTCCACTGGCGCTCGCGCGACCTCGACATGGCCTCGCCGCAGGCGCTGATGCGCTCGCTCGAGGCCCGCCCACCCTCGCCCTACCTGCGGCGCGCGCGCGACGCGGTGGACCACCAGACCCTGGCGCTGCTGGCGCAGGACATGGAGATCGCCGGTCGCACTCGCGGCCAGGCAGCGATGCGCCTGCTGTGGGACTGCTGCCAGATCCCGGATTTCGGCAAGACGCTGTCGGATCACCACGCCCACCTGGTGGGCCAGGTGTTCCGCCACCTGACCGAGGACCGCCGCGTGCTACCGGAGCCCTGGGTGGCCCGGCAGATCGCCCGCATCGACCGGCTGGAAGGCGACATCGACCAGCTGACCCAGCGCCTGGCGCAGATCCGCACCTGGACCTACATCGCGCATCGCAGCGACTGGCTGGACGACCCACAGCACTGGCAGGACAAGGCGCGCAACATCGAAGACCGCCTGTCCGACGCGCTGCACGAGGCGCTGACCGAGCGCTTTGTCGACCGCCGTGCCGCGCTCTTCGCCCGCCGCCTGGCCGAAGGCGACCGCCTGATCGGCAGCATCAAGGGTGACGGCGCGGTGCTGGTCGAGGGGCACGCCGTGGGCCGCCTGGAGGGCTTCCACCTACTGCTCGACCCGGGCATCCAGGGCGACGACCGGCGGCTGGCGGCGACCGCCGTGCGGCGTTCGCTGGCCGATGCCATTCCGCGCCGCGTGCTGGCCCTGGAGCAGGACCAGGACTCCTCGTTCCAGCTGCTGGAGGACGGGCGCCTGCTGTGGCGCGGCCAGCCGGTGGCGCGCCTGGACGCCGGCGAGACGGCGCTGACGCCGCGCGTCGAGACGCTGCCCAGCGATTTCCTCGACGGCGCGCAGCGCGAACGCATCCGCAAGCGCCTGGCGCGCTGGATCGAGCGCCACATCGCTCAGCGGCTGGGTGTGCTGGTGCGCCTGGCGGCGGCGCCGTTGCCGGCCATGGCGCGTGGCCTGGCCTTCCAGCTGGTCGAGGCGCTGGGCTGCCTGCCGCGCGACCGCTCGGCCACCCATGCCAGCCTGAAGCGCGGCGAGAAGAAGCAGCTGGCGGCGCTGGGCGTCGCCTTCGGCGAGGAGAGCCTCTATCTGCCGGGGCTGTTTTCGCCGCGCGCCACCGCGCTGCGTGCCCTGCTGTGGTCGTTGAAGAGCGGCCAGCGACCGCCGCCCCGCCCGGCGCCCGACCTGCTGGCACAGCGCCTGGCCGGCGACAGCCCGGAGGACTTCTGGCGCGCTGTCGGCTTCCGCCTGCTGCGGCGTGGCGCCGAGGCACTGGCGATCCGCGCCGACGCGCTGGAGCGCGCGGCCGAGTTGGCGCGCCGCCTGGCGCAGCAGGGGGCCTTCGTGGTGACGCCGCAGCTCGAGCAGGCGGCCGGCGGCGATGCCGCCAGCGTCGCCCTGCTGCTCGGTTGCCTGGGCTTCGAGAAGCAGGAGGAGGCCGGCATCGCCGCCTACCAGCCGCAGGTCGCCCGGCCACCGCGGCGGCGTCCCGCGCGCCCGGCGCGGACGGCGGAGCACGACCCGGCCTCGCCCTTCGCCAAGCTGCGGGACCTGACGTTCAAGCGATGAGCAGCGCTTCGATCCGGCTCGACAAGTGGCTGTGGCATGCGCGCGCCTGCCGCACGCGCGCTGCGGCAACGCGCCTGGTGGCGGGCGGCGGCGTGCGGCTGAACGGCCAGCCCACCGGCAAGGCGCATCAGGCGGTGCGCCCCGGCGACGTCGTGACCTTTCCGCAGGGCGATCATATTCGGGTGTGGCGTATCCTCGGCCTGGCCGAGCGCCGGGGCGGCGCCGACAGCGCGGCCCTGCTGTACGAGGACCTGGCGCCGCCGCAACCGGAAACCCGCCTGCCGCGCGACAGCCAGCTTGCCCCGGCGCCGGAGCACCGGCCCGACAAGCGGGCCCGCCGCCAGTTGCGGGCGTTGCGCGACGGCGGGTGAAGCCCCAAGAATGGTGGCAATGGCCCTCCCCCGGATGCTGTCCTGCTTGCTGTCGGCGCTGCTGCTGCTGCCGTTGCTGTCGACCCAGCCGCGCGCGGCCGACGACAATTTCGACAACATGGTGGCCGGCTGGGAGCTGACGCTCGACGAGCTGGAGGTCACCGCCGCCGCCGGCGCGCTGGACGAGGCGCAGTTCCAAGAGGTGCGCGACACGCTGCTCGGCATCATCGAGCAGGCGCGCGCCGCCGCCGCCACCGCCAAGGGCACGGTGGGCATCACCAAGCAGATGATCGACGCGCTGGGCCCGCCGCCGGTGGCGGGGGAACCGGCGGAGCCGGAGGTCATCGCCAGTGAACGCAAGCGGCTGGGCGATTCCATCTCCCTCTATACCGCGCGGGTGCGCCAGGCCGAGCTGGCGGCGACGCGCGCCGATATCCTGCTGCGCACTGCCAACAGCCAGCGCATGGCGATCTTCACCGAGACGCTGTTCCGCCGCGGCGCGCCGCCGTTGCTGCCGGAGACCTGGGCGGAGATCCCGGCGCAGCTGCTCTACCTGCACGATCTGCTGTTTGATGCCGACGCCGCCCGCAGCAAGCCGCGCTACAGCGAGCAGCTGCGCATCCTGCTGGTGGTCGCTGGCGTCATCGCCTTCGGTATCGGCATCCCGCTGCGCCGCTGGCTGCGCCGACGCTATGGGCCACGCGCCAGCGTCGAGCAGCCGACCTATCGCCAGCGCGTGCTGGCGGCGGTGGTCGAGGCGGTGGTGCGCGGCCTGATGCCGGCCATCGCCACCATCCTGGTGCTCTTCGGCTTTTTCGCCGTGCTGGGCGAGCATCGCTTCGCCGGGGTGCTGAAGCCGATCGCCGAGGCGCTGGCCGGCGGCTTCGTATTCTTCTTTTTCTGCGCCGGCCTGGGCCGCGCCATCTGCGCCGCCGATCACCCCTCGTGGCGCGTGGCGCCGATCCTGGACAGCAATGCGCGGCCGCTGGTGCGGCGCATCACTCTGCTGGCTGGCACGCTGGGCGTGGTCGGCGCGGTGGTCCGCATCCTTGACGGCACGCTGGTGCCGCCGGAAATCTTCTCCGTCGTCTTTTTCGTCCTGGTGCTGCTGACCACGCTGGCCCTGGCGACGCTGCTGCCGGGGCGGCTGTGGCGCCAGCCGCAGACGGCCGATGCCGCGACAGGCGCGCCAGCTGCCGTGCCGGGGCCGGTCGCCGGTGGCGCGCCGCCGAGCGACGGCGCACCGCCGGTGGAGGGCGAGCTGCCGAGCGAGAAGGGCGCCTGGCCGCGATTGCGCGCGCTCGCCTTCCTGGTGGCGCTGGGCGCGGTCGTTGCCTCGGGCCTGGGCTATCACAACCTGGCGCGCTACGTCGGGCAGCTGTTCTTCGCTGGCGTGGCCACCGCCGGCGCGGTGTTGCTGCTGCGCGGCGTCATTCGCGAGGCGGTGGAGATCTTCGTCACCGCCAAGACCGGGCGCGTCGCGCTGTGGCGCCGCACGCTGTTCCCGCGCGAACGTGGCCTGCGCTTCTTCCAGTACGTCGCCATGGCACTGCTCGACATCTGCCTGTTCTTCGCCTGGCTGATCCTGCTGTTGCCGGTCTCCGGCATCGCCTGGGCCGAAGTGCAGAGCTGGATCAGCGCGGTGATGGAGGGTGTGCCGATCGGCGGCTTCGTGCTGAAGCCGACCGACATCCTGCTGGCCATCTTCGCCTTCATGCTGGTGCTGACCATCACCCGCTTCCTGCAGCGCCGGCTGGACGACCGTGTGCTGTCGAAGCTGCAGATCGACCGCGGGGTGCAGAACTCCATCACCACCGGCGTCGGCTACCTGGGCGTGCTGATCGCCATCCTGGTCTCCATCGGCACTCTGGGGCTCGACCTCTCCAACCTGGCGCTGATCGCCGGCGCGCTATCGGTCGGCATCGGCTTCGGCCTGCAGAACGTGGTGTCGAACTTCGTCGCCGGCCTGATCCTGCTGGTCGAGCGGCCGATCAAGGTCGGCGACTGGGTGGTGGTCGGCGAGCACCAGGGCATCGTCAAGCGCATCTCGGTGCGCGCCACCGAGATCCAGACCTTCCAGCGCGCCTCGGTCATCGTGCCGAACGCCGAGCTGGTGTCCTCCGCGGTGCTGAACTGGACGCACAAGGACAAGCTGGGGCGCGTCGACGTCGCCATCGGCGTCGACTACGGCAGCGACCTGAAGCAGGTGAAGGCGACGCTGATCGCCTGTGCCCAGGCGGTGCCCAACACGCTGCGCTACCCGGCGCCGATGGTGGTGTTCAAGGACTTCGGCGCCTCCTCGCTGGACTTCGAGGTGCGGGTCTTCGTCGCCGATGTCGACTATTCACTGATCGTCGCCAGCGAGCTGCGCTTCCTGGTCGCCGAGAAGTTCGACGAGCTGGGCATCGGCATTCCCTTCCCGCAGCAGGTCATGCACATCCCGCAGCTCGACGCCCTCAAGGACGCCATCGCCGAGGCCAACCGCCTGCGCTTGGAGCTCGATCGGCGCGGCGTGCCCGCGGTCGACAAAGTGCCGGACGGCGAGGCCTGATCTCCCGCCTCCGGCTCCTCCCCAAAAAGCTGGCCGCAGGTCCTTGCGGACCTGCGGGCCCGGTTGCTCATAAAAAGCTGGCCGCAGGTCCTTGCGGACCTGCGGCCTGGGCCAGTCGTCTATGCCAGTGACAGGAGAGGGGTTACTGCGCTGGCACCAGGCCCAACTGAATCTTGAGGTCCTTGAGGGCGCTGCAGGCCGCTTCGGGGTCCTGCTGCGCCAGGGTCGGAACGTCCTGGATCTTGGCCGAGATGGCTTCGCTGTCGGTGGCGGAGATCGTGCCATCGCGCAGCTTGGAGCCCCAGGCCGCGACCACGGCCGCCTGCTCGGCGTTGATGTCGCACGAGGCCGCCTGGGCGACGCCGCCGGCGAAACCGATCAGGACCAGGGACAAAGCGAACTTGCCGATCATTTGTGGCCTCCTTGAAGCCGTTCTTGTCTACATCCTACGGCCGGGCGGGCTGCAACATCCCTGCCTGGCCGGCGACGGGACGCTCTGAAGGTAGGGGGTGGCCCGCGGCGTCACAAGGCGGCCGCGGCAAAGCCATGGCCCGGCTTTTATCAGGGTCATGCGGGGCCCCGGCGGGGCGGCGCGGACGCTTGCGGCAGCCCCTGGCCGGCCGTATGGTCGGCGCCACTGCATTCACCCAGGGAAAGCCAGCGGGAGCGAGTTTCAGGCCATGACCTATGTCGTCACCGAAGCCTGCATCAAGTGCAAGTACATGGACTGTGTCGAGGTCTGTCCGGTGAACTGCTTCTACGAGGGCGAGAACATGCTCGTCATCCATCCGGACGAGTGCATCGACTGCGGCGTCTGCGAGCCGGAGTGCCCGCCCGAGGCGATCATCCCCGATACCGACGGCAAGGCCGAGGCCTGGCTGGAGCTCAATCGCGACTACTCGGTGCAGTGGCCAAACATCACGCGGCGCGGCGAGCCGCCGGCCGACGCCGACGAGTTCAAGGACGTCGAGGGCAAGTTCGAGAAGTTCTTCAGCAGCGAGCCGGGCAGCAGCGGCTGAGTCGCTTCGCCGACCGCCTGCCTGTCAGCGCCCCAGCCGATCTGGCACCTCATCGCGGTGCCTGCGCCCCAGGTGGACAATTCCGACCCGTGGCCCTGGTTCGCCGGGGCGGCGCGGTAAGGCAAGTCTTCCTGCCCCCAGCCTTGGCACTGCAAGTGAAAAGCGCATAAGCTCCAGCAAAACAGCTGGGCAGCTGGGTAAGCCCGGAGCAGAGGAGGAGGCCCATGTTCACTTCGCTCAACGCGCGGCGTTTCGCCGTCGCGGCCGTCCTGGCGTTCGCCGCCTGCGCCGCGCCGGCGCGTGCCTTCGAACCCGAAGCGCCCGAGTGCATTGCCCCGGCCAATCCGGGCGGCGGCTGGGATTTCACCTGTCGGCAGGTCGGCAAGGCACTGCAGGACCTCAAGCTCATCAACGGCACCATGCAGGTGACGAATCTGTCCGGCGGCGGCGGCGGCGTCGCCTTCGCCGAAGTGGTGAACAAGCGCAACGACGCCACCAACCTGATCGTCGCCGCCTCCTCGGCGACCTCGACCCGGCTGGCACAGGGCGCCTATCCCGGCAACACGATGGACCAGGTGCGCTGGGTCGCCAGCGTCGGCGCCGACTACGGCATCATCGCCGTGGCGAAGGACAGCCCGATCAACACGCTTCCCGAGCTGATGGCCAAGATCAAGGCGGACCCCACCTCGGTCGCCATCGCCGGCGGCTCGGCCGTTGGCGGCTGGGATCACTTGAAGGTGCTGCTGGTGGCCAAGAAGTCCGGCATCGACGACGTGCGCAAGATCAAGTACGTCGCCTTCGACGGCGGCGGCGAGGCGGTGACGCAGCTGCTCGGCGGCTCGGTGCAGGCCTTCTCGGGCGACGCGTCGGAGGCCAAGGGCTTCGTCGATTCCGGCGACATCAGGGTACTGGCGGTGCTGGCACCGGAGCGGCTGGAAGGCGACTTCGGTGCCTTCCCCACCGCCCAGGAACAGGGCATCGATGCGGTCGGTGCCAACTGGCGCGGCTTCTATCTGCCCGGTGGGGTCAGCGACGAGGTCTACAATTTCTGGGTGGACGCGATCGGCAAAGTCTACGATTCGCCTGAATGGAAGGCCGTGATGGCGCAAAACGGCTTGGCGCCGCTCGACCTGCGCGGCGCTGCGTTCCAGGCCTTCGTCGCCGATTCGGTGCAGTCGATCGCCGACCTCTCGCGCGAGATCGGCCTGATCAAATAGCTTTGCCAGGCGGGCGGTCGCGAAGACCGTCCGCCGCTGTTGCCGGCACGCGGCGAGAGAGCCGTTGGCGTGCCGGTCGGATCGGGAGGCGCCCCCGTGAGCGATCGCATTCTCGGTTGCATCGGCCTGCTGCTCGCCGCGTTCTTCATCTGGCAGGCGCAGCGCATCGAACTCAGCTTCATCTCCGACCCGGTCGGCCCGCGCAGCTTCCCGATCATCATCGGTGCCATGCTGGGCCTCGCCAGCCTGGTCATCCTGATCCGGCCCGACGCGGCGCCGAAGTGGCCGGCGGCCGCCCGGTTGTTCGAGATCGCCATGGCCGTCGCCGTCCTGGTGGCCTATTCCGTCCTGCTGCCAGATGCCGGCTTCATCATCGCCACGGCGGTCGCCGCCGCCTATCTCACCTGGCGGCTCGGCACCCGGCCGCTCTGGTCCCTGGTGTCCGGGGTGCTGACCTCGCTCGGCATCTACGTCGTGTTTCATCTGCTGCTCGGCCTCGCGCTGGCGCGCGGGCCGCTCGGCATCTGAGGCGGCGGCGATGGACGCGCTCTCCTCGCTGGCCGACGGCTTCGCCATCGCGCTGACCTGGCAGCACCTGCTGCTGGCGCTGCTCGGCTGCTTCCTGGGCACCATCATCGGCGCCCTGCCGGGCCTCGGCCCCTCGAACGGCGTGGCCATCCTGATCCCGCTCGCCTTCAGCCTCGGCCTGCCGGCGACCGCCGCGCTGATCCTGCTGACCTCGGTCTACTACGGCGCCATGTATGGTGGGCGCATCTCCTCGATCCTGCTGAACATCCCCGGCGACGAGCCGGCGCTGATGACCACCCTGGACGGCTATCCCATGGCCCAGCAGGGCCGCGCCGGCGAGGCCCTGGCGCTGTCCGGCGTCGCCTCCTTCGTCGGCTCCTTCCTGGCCACCTGGGGCCTGGTCTTCGTGGCGCCGGTGCTGGTCGGGCTGGCGCTGCTGTTCGGTCCGGCGGAATACTTCGCGCTCTATGCCCTGGCCTTCGCCACGCTGGGGGGCATCGCCTCCGCCAACCAGGCCAAGGCCGCCTTCGCCGCGGCGCTCGGCCTGGCCATCGCCATGATCGGCGTCGACGGGCAGACCGGGGTGCCGCGCTTCACCTTCGGCGAGGTGCACTTCTATGATGGCATCGACTTCCTGGTCGCCATCGTCGGGCTCTTCGCGCTGTCCGAGGTCTTCATCTTCCTCGAGCACCGGGGCGAGGCCAGCGGCGAAGGCAAGACCGCCAAGGTCACCATCGGCCGCATCACGCCCTCCTTCGCGCTGCTGAAGCGCTGCGCCGGCACCATGCTGCGCAGCTCCGGGCTGGGCTTCCTCGCCGGTGTTCTGCCCGGTGCCGGCGCCTCGCTTGGCTCCTTCATCGCCTACACGGTGGAAAAGCGCCTGGTCGACCGCGACGGTACCTTTGGCAAGGGCGACCCGCGCGGCGTCGCCGCGCCGGAGGCGGGCAACAACGCGGCCGCTGGCGGCGCGCTGGTGCCGATGCTGGCGCTGGGCGTGCCGGGCTCCGGCACCACGGCGGTGCTGCTGGCCATGCTGCTGGCGCTCAACATCACGCCGGGGCCGCTGCTGTTCCAGAAGAATCCGGACGTCGTCTGGGGCCTGATCGCCGCGCTGTTTATCAGCAACTTCATGCTGCTGGCGATGAACATCCCGATGGTCGGCATCTTCGTGCGCGTGCTGCTGATCCCGCCCAGGATCCTGATGCCGATCGTCGCCATGCTCTCCTTCGTCGGCATCTACGGCATTTCCGGATCCAGCTTCGACCTGTTGGTGATGGTCGCCTTCGGCGTGCTCGGCTGGGTGCTGCGCAAGCTCGATGTGCCGCTGGTGCCGGTGATCCTGGGCGTGCTGCTGGGCAATGCCATGGAGGCCAATCTGCGCCGGGCGCTCACCATCTCCGATGGCGACTGGACCGCGCTGTTCTCCTCCTGGCTGTCGATCGCGCTGTGGGGCATCGCCGTGGTCGGCTTCGTGCTGCCGGCCATTTTCGGCAAGGTGCTGCGACGGCGCATGACCCGGCGCAAGGACGCGGAGGGGGCCACGGTCGACTGAGCCGCTTGTGGCCAGTTACGCGATGGAAAGGCGGCGGCCCGGGCATCGGAATCCGGGGTACGACAGCTTTGCTGCGCTGCAACCTTGAATTTTCCCATTCTTTAGAGTATTGTTCGCGACGGTTCTACCGGGCACCGCCCGGGTAATCCCGATAACCAAACTGGAAATCAGCATGCCCGCGAGCGTCAAGCGACCGGCAAAGGCCAAGTCGCCGCCGAAGGATCCCAAGATCAAGCGCAAGGCGGCCGCCGCTGCCACGGCCAGCCGCAAGAGCGTGAGCGCCAAGCCGAAGGCTGCCGCCAAGCCGGCGGCTGCCAAGGCCGCGGCCGGCAAGTCGGCCAAGCCGGCGGCGAAGCCGTCGAAGAAGCCCGCCGCCAAGGCCGCTTCCAGCAAGCCGGTCGCCGACAAGGCTGCCAAGTCGGCGCCGAAGAAGGCCGCCACGCCCAAGCCGGCGACCGTCAAGGCCGCTGCGCCCAAGCCCGTCGCGCCCAAGCCCGTCGTGCCCAAGCAAGTCGAGGTCAAGCCAGTGGCCGTTGCGCCCAAGCCGGCCGCGCCGGCGCCGGCGGTCCACAAGCCACCCGTTCACAAGCCGCAGGACAGTACACTGAAAATCATGCCCAAGATCGATAAGCCGGCCGTCGTCGCCGAAGAGGATGTCGACTACGCCGCCGGCGACTACGTGGTCTATCCGACGCACGGCGTCGGCCGCGTGCTGGGCATCGAGTTGCAGGAGGTGTCGGGCCACAAGCTGCGCCTGATCGCCATCAAGTTCGAAAAGGACCGCATGACCCTGCGCGTGCCGGTCGCCAAGGCGCAGCAGTCCGGCCTGCGCAAGCTCTCCACCCGCAAGGTGATGGACTCGGCGCTGGCCGCGCTGAAGGGCAAGAGCCGCGTCAAGCGCACCATGTGGAGCCGCCGCGCCCAGGAGTACGAGGCCAAGATCAACTCCGGCGACCCGGTCTCCATCGCCGAGGTGGTGCGCGACCTGCACCGCGGTTCGGACCAGCCGGACCAGTCCTACAGCGAGCGGCAGATGTACCAGGCCGCGCTCGACCGCCTGGCGCGCGAGTTCGCCGCGGTGGAGAAGATCGACGAGGTCACCGCTGCCGAAAGGCTGGAACAGCTGCTCAAGGCTGCGTAAGGTTGCAGCCGTCGGGCCGCGAGGCCGCAAGCATCGAGAGCCCGGCCAACGGCCGGGCTCTTTCGATTCCGGCTGCTTCGCGCAGGGCTGGGGGGCAACGCGCCGGGGGCTGGGCTGAAAGGGACGCTGGCGGGTGAGCGATCGGAGCCTGAGCGAACGCAGCGCGGCGGAGACGCGCGGCACCACGGCTGAACGCCGCTTCGCCATCCTGAAGCGGCCAAAGCGCGTCTGGGTCGTCTCCTCGATCCACGGCGAGGCGGCGCTACTGGCCCGCCTGCACGAGGCGCTGCTGCCGCGTTGGGAGCCCTTCGACCGCATCGTCTATCTGGGCAACATGATCGGCCGCGGCGAGGCGGTGCGCGCCACCTTGGATGGCCTGCTGGCCTTCCGCCGCGAGGTTCTGGCGGTGCCGCACGCCATCCCAGAGGACATCGTCTACCTGCGCGGCGGCCAGGAGGAGATGTGGCAGAAGCTGCTGCAGCTGCAGTTCGCCACCGATCCGCGCGCCGTCTTGAAGTGGATGCTGGACCACGGCGCCGGCGCTACGCTGGAGGCCTATGGCGGCAATCCCGGCGAGGGGCTGAACGAGGCGCGCCACGGCCCGCTGGCCATCACCCGCTGGACCTCGGCGCTGCGCCAGGCGATGCAAAAGCACCCCGGCCACTTCCAGGTGCTGGCCGAGCTGCGCCGCGCCGCCTACCTCGACGACCGCCGGCTGCTCTTCGTCAACGCTGGCCTGGATCCCTCGCGCCCGCTGGAGGCGCAGGCCGATTCCTTCTGGTGGGGCCACCCGGCCTTTGCCCAGCTGACCGGCCCCTATGGCGACTTCCAACGCGTGGTGCGCGGCTTCGACCTGCGCCGGCCGGGGCTGGAACAGGGCCCGGTGGTCATCACCCTGGACGGTGGCGCCGGCTTTGGCGGGCCGCTGCTGGCCGCCTGCCTGGCGCCCGACGGGGCGCTGCTGGACCAGCTCTCCATCGCGCCCTAAATCATCTCCTCGCGCCGGTTTGATCGCCGGGAATGATCGTTCTGGCCGCCCGCTGCGTATCTCTTCATAGGGATAACGACGGCTGGGAGGTTCTGTCATGCGTGCGACCGGCCTGACCAACGGCATCACCACCGCCGACACCGCCTTCGTGCGGCGCGCCATGCAGGCGCCGCTGCTGGCACGCGACGAGGAAGCCCAACTCGCCACCGCCTGGCGCGAACAGGGCGACGAGGCCGCGCTGCATCGCCTGATCGAGGCCCACACCCGCCTAGTCGCCGCCATAGCCGCGCGCTACCGCGCCTATGGCCTGTCGCAGCCCGACATGGTGCAGGAAGGCTGCCTCGGCCTGCTGCAGGCGGCCAACCGTTTCGAGGTGGCGCGCGGCGTGCGCTTCTCCACCTACGCCTCCTGGTGGATCCGCTCCTCGATCCAAGATTTCATCCTGCGCAACTGGTCGATCGTGCGCGCCGGCAGCACCTCTCGGCAGAAAGCGCTGTTCTTCAACCTGCGCCGCCTGCGCGCGCGGCTGGAGCGCGCCAGCGGCCGGCCGCTGGACCACGCTGGGCGCGCCAGCATCGCCGCCGAGCTGAAGGTGGCGCTGGCCGACGTCGAGGGCATGGAGTTGCGCCTCGCCGCCGCCGACCAGTCGCTGAACGCCACCATCGGCGAGGAGGGCGAGACCGAGCGCCAGGATCTGCTGCGCGATGCCCGCCCTGGACCGGAGGCCATCACCATCGGCCTGGCCGATGGCGCCAAGCGCAGCCGCTGGCTGGCCGAGGCGCTGCAGCAGCTCTCGGCGCGCGAGCGCATCATCATCGAGCAGCGCCGCCTGCTGGAGGAGGGCCCGACCCTGGAGGACCTCGGCAAGGTGCTCGGCGTCTCCAAGGAGCGCGTGCGCCAGCTGGAAAGCCGCGCGCTCGGCAAGCTCAAGGCCGCGCTGACCCGCAAGGTGGAGCGCGACGAGGACCTGCTGGTCGAGGCCTGAGGCGACCGGCAGTCTCCCCTAGCGCCGCGTCACCCAGGCAAAAAGAAAGAGCCCCGCCGAAGCGCGGCTCTGTCGTCATGATCGCGGCGCGGCGACTATCGGGTTCGCAGCGGGCGGGTGAACTGCTTCTCGACCCGGAAGGGCAGGGTAATGCGCGCTTGGCCTTCGCTGTTCATCAGGCCCTGCTCGTCGTCAGGGTTGTAGAGCACGATCTCACCCCCGACACGGCGCAGGTAGGCGACGCCATTCTCCAGCACGGCATCGCCTGTCTCCCGGTGCAGCAGGAAGTTCACCATGTCGAGGATATGCATCTCCAGATCGTCGCGCGAGAGCTCGACGAGCCTGAAGACGACGTTCCGCGTACAGGGAATGCCGAACTCCTCCAGCAGGGCTTCGGTTCCGAAGGAGTCTTTCTCATGGACAGAAACGCGAAGGCCGTTGACCGTGAACTGAAAGTCCTGCTCGACGGTGATACCGCCGAAGGTGCTGCACAGCGCGCGAAATAGCTCGGCACCGGGCGTTTCGCTGACGAACTGAAAGTCTATCTCGACACCCATGATGTGTCTCCTCGGTTGCGGTTCATGTTACGGCCAGAGGACGACGATGTCCCCGACCCCGTCGATTGCAATGATCTGCTGAGCCGGTAGGCCTCGTCCCTTGGAAGTCTGGTGGCCCCACTGCTGCAGATAGGCGCGGAATTCTGCCAACGTGAAACCAGCGCCGTCGCCGAGTTGCACGACAAAGCGCTGACCCTGCCTGCCGTCGATTTTGGCTTTGATCTTGTCGAAGGCACTCGCCGGCGTGCCCGCATTGATTCGGTAGTGCTCGTACTGCTGGCCGTCGATCAGGTAGTCGGCGCCGCCACCGGCCCGGTGGTCGCGTGTCTGAACCTCGAAGCCGGCGTACTGCAGGATGCGGGCCGCTTCGTCCTGTGCATCCAGGTCGACAACTTCCATGGGGCCTCGTCCGCGTCTTGGTTCCGACTCGCCTATCGGTTCCAGACCCTTGTTGAGGTCAGGATTCTTCGGCGTGAAGGTGCTGGTCCCCCACTGCTTGATCTCCGGGTCATAGCGTTGCGGAATGCCGCGCAGGCCTGATTTGCCACCGGCATAGTCGTTGGCCGGCAGCTTGGCCGGGCCGACCAGGGGCGTGGGCTCGGGCAAGCCGCCGCCCGGCTTGGTCAACAGCACCTTGCCGCCGAGCAGCGTGCCGGTGGCGGCACCCCTCCAATTGCCGGCCAGCGCGATGCTCGGCAGCGGCATGGCGAGGCCGATCTCGCCGCCGCGCCCGCCGCCGACGCTGCGCAGCATGGCCTCGACGAAGGTCTCGGGGTTCTGTTCGGCCAGGGCGCCGAACTGCCCGCTTGCGGCTGCCTCGCGGGTCCAGGCGGCGGCGATCTCGCCGTCCAGGTTCTGCAGGCTGCCGGGCAGCTCCAGCCCCACCACCAAGGCCTCCTCGCGCCGGTAGAGCCGCCCCTCCGGACCTAGGAAGAAGCCATTGCGGTCGCGATAGATCGCCTGGTTGAAGGCGCTGAGGTCGTCGTGCTCGCGCTGCGTCTCGGCGTCGGCGGCCTCGGCGCGCTACCAGGCATCCGGCGCCAGGCCCTGCGCCAGCATCAGCCCTACGTCGGGATCGCCGCTGCTCTCATGCTCCAGCGCGGCCAGGATCACCGCCTGCACCGCCTGCAGTGTCGCCAAGTCGTGGTCGCTGCCCTCGTCGGCGATCATTAGGCCCAGCCGCCGGCTCCAGTCGGCCAAGGTCTCATCCGCTTGGCGAGCGGCCGCGGCGACCCAGGCCGCATCCTCGGCGGAGAGGGGCGGAGCGTCGGCGGGCGCATCGGTGGTGCCGGCGCCGGGGTCGGCGTCGCTGGCGCTCTCACCGCTGTCGGCGAGCTGGAGTTGGCCTGGGGTGGCGGTTGGCGCGACCGAAGGTCCCGCATCCACGGACCAGAGCTTCGCCCGCCGCAGCGCGGCGATGTCGCGCCCATCCGCCAGCGCGGCAGCGATGTCGTTCAGCGCTGTGGCTTCGGCAGGCGCCAGGCCGCGGCGCCGCAGCTCCGCCAGCGCCAAGGGGCGCAGTTCATCGGGCAGGCCGCCAAGCTGCTGTCGGGCGTAGCCCAGCAGCGCCAAGGCGCGCTCGTGCGGCGGGGCATCCTCGTCCGGCAACGCTGCCCAGTCCGCCACGGCAGCGTCGGACTCGGGCTTGTCCCAGACCTTGAGCTGCTCCTCCGGCATCCCGGCGCCGCGCTGCTCCTCCACCACCAGCCGGCGGTAGAGGTCGCTGCCACCCGCCATGTCCTTCAGCCGCTGCAAGATCGGCTTGGTCTTGAGCAGCCCCAGGATGGCGTCCTGCTTGTTCTGCCAGCCCGCCGCCTCGGCCGTGGCCGCCTGGCTGACGCCCGGCAGCGCCGGCTCCAGCGCCGCTGCCTGCTCCTGCGTAGGCGCCTGGCCGGCGGCGAGGCCACCCACCGCGCCCTCCAGCACGCCACCCAGCAGCGCCTCCTGCCGCGCCGCCTGCTGCTGGCGCTGCAATCCCTCCAGGTGCAGCAGCGCCTCCGGCGCGAGGTACGGCGCCTCCGGCTGTTCGCTGAGCGGCGCATCGCCCAGGCGGTCCAGCCGCCCTAGCTAGCAGCCGGTTCGCCGCCAGCTCCTCCTGCCAGCTCTGCTCCAACGGCCCGCGCTCGCCCGCCATCAGCCCGGCGCCGTGCAGCTGGTCGAGCTGACCCTTGGCCACCCCGAACAGCGCCGACAGCGGCGCGCCGATCC
>JBBQBI010000043.1:0-19596 GCA_038363005.1 Rhodospirillales bacterium | reverse complement strand
GGGCCCGGCCCCAGCCCCGCTGGCCGTGCTGCGCGGCTGGCACCGCCGCCGCTTCCTGCTGAAGACGCCGAAGGACCTGCTGCCGCAGCCGCTGGTGCGGGCCTGGCTGGCGGCGGTCAAGCTGCCGGCGGCGGTCCGCGTGCAGGTCGACGTCGACCCCTACAGTTTTCTCTAGGGGTGCCGCGTCGCCTGGCGGATTGCCGGCAGCACAAAACGCCGCAGCCCTGCGGCGCCGCGCGACACCCCCTCTTGGCATGCTTGCCAGGGGTCGGACCCTATGTTACCAACCCGCCGCCGTCGGGTTGGGACCCGTCACGGCACGCTTTTCTGTTGTCGCCGTCGTGGCCGGGTCGGCGCGCGGTCCGGCGGACGCGGGAAAGCGGGGAAACCGTGGGTTTCCCGGTACGAACGTGCGGGCCGGGCTCTGCTCCCCGCGGTATGTTCGGGTCGGGCCATCATCGGGGAATAGGAACGCGTGGCTGGCGATGACAGGAGCGTGAGCGGGCTCGCGGGGCGCTACGTGGCAGCCCTGTTTGACCTTGCCGACGAACAGAAGGCGCTGGACCAGGTGGCCGGCGACCTGATCGGTCTGCGGACCATGATCGACGAGAGCGCCGACCTGCGGCGCCTCATGCGCAGCCCGCTCTATGGCCGCGACCAGCAGGTCGCGGCGATGGACGCGGTGCTGGCCAAGAGCGGCGTCTCGCCGCTGACCCGCAAGTTCGTGCTGGTGGTGGCAGGCAATCGCCGCCTCTTCGCGCTGGGCGGCATGATCGAGGGCTTCCTGGCCGAGCTGGCGCGCCGCCGCGGCGAGGTCACCGCCAAGATCACCGTTGCCCGTCCCTTGACCGCGGCGCAGGAAAAGCGCCTGAGCGAGACCCTGCAGGGGTCGCTGGGCGGCACGGTGCGTATCGAAACCAAGATCGACGAGAGCCTGATCGGCGGCCTGATCGTCCAGGTCGGCAGCCGCATGGTCGACGGCTCTATCAAAACCAAATTGCAGAAACTCCAGAACGCGATGAAGGGGGTCTGACATGGACATCCGCGCCGCTGAAATCTCCGCTATCCTCAAGACCCAGATCGAAGGCTTCGGCACCGAGGCGGATGTCGCCGAAGTCGGCCAGGTGCTCTCGGTCGGCGACGGCGTTGCCCGTGTCTATGGCCTGGACAACGTCCAGGCCGGCGAGATGGTCGAGTTCCCGGGCGCCATCAAGGGCATGGCGCTGAACCTCGAGACCGACAACGTCGGCATCGTGATCTTCGGCGACGACCGCTCGATCAAGGAAGGCGACACCGTCAAGCGCACCGGCACCATCGTCGACGTCCCCGTCGGCAAGGGCCTGCTGGGCCGCGTGGTCGACGCGCTGGGCAATCCGATCGACGGCAAGGGCCCGATCGCCGGCGAGGAGCGTCGCCGCGTCGAGGTCAAGGCCCCGGGCATCATCCCGCGCAAGTCGGTGCATGAGCCGATGCAGACCGGCCTGAAGGCGATCGACGCGCTGATCCCGATCGGCCGCGGCCAGCGCGAGCTGATCATCGGCGACCGCCAGACCGGCAAGTCGGCCATCGCGCTCGACACCATCATCAACCAGAAGCACACCAACGCCTCGGGCGACGAGAAGCAGAAGCTCTACTGCGTCTATGTCGCCATCGGCCAGAAGCGCTCCACCGTGGCGCAGTTCGTCAAGGCGCTGGAGGAGTACGGCGCGATGGAATACTCCATCGTCGTCGCCGCCACCGCGTCGGAGCCGGCGCCGCTGCAGTTCCTGGCGCCCTACACCGGCTGCGCGATGGGCGAATACTTCCGCGACAACGGCATGCACGCCGTTATCGTCTATGACGATCTGTCGAAGCAGGCGGTGTCCTATCGCCAGATGTCGCTGCTGCTGCGCCGCCCGCCGGGCCGCGAAGCCTATCCCGGCGACGTCTTCTATGTGCACGCGCGCCTGCTGGAGCGCGCCGCCAAGATGAACGACTCGATGGGCGCCGGTTCGCTGACCGCGCTGCCGGTCATCGAGACCCAGGCGGGCGACGTCTCGGCCTACATCCCGACCAACGTGATCTCGATCACCGACGGGCAGATCTTCCTGGAGACCAACCTGTTCTACCGCGGCATCCGCCCGGCACTGAACGTCGGCCTCTCGGTCAGCCGCGTCGGCTCGGCGGCGCAGACCAAGGCGATGAAGAAGGTCGCCGGCTCGATCAAGCTGGAGTTGGCGCAGTTCCGCGAGATGGAGGCCTTCTCGCAGTTCGCCTCCGACCTCGACGCCTCGACGCAGCGCCTGCTGGCGCGCGGCGCGCGCCTCACCCAGCTGCTCAAGCAGCCGCAGTTCAGCCCGCTGGCGATGGAAGAGCAGGTGGCGGTGATCTATGCCGGCGTGAAGGGCTATCTCGACAAGGTGCCGGTCAACAAGGTCAACGACTTCGAGAAGAAGCTGCTGGCCGAGCTGCGCAGCCGCGCCCAGGACGTGCTGGACACGATCCGTACCAGCAAGGACCTGGGTGCCGACGCGGAGGGCAAACTCAAGGCCTTCCTCGCCGACTTCGCCAAGACCTACGTCTAGACGTGGACCTGGCTTGAGACACGAGGGATAGGGCCCGATGGCGAGCCTCAAGGACCTACGCGTCCGCATCAACAGCGTGAAGAACACGCGCAAGATCACCTCGGCCATGAAGATGGTCGCGGCGGCCAAGCTGCGTCGCGCGCAGGAGCAGGCCGAGGCGGCCCGCCCCTATGCCGAGCGCATGGAGCGGATGCTGCAGGGCTTGGCGTCCTCGGTCGCCGGTCGCGCCGGGGCGCCGCCGCTGCTCGGTGGCAATGGCAAGGACACGGTGCACCTGGTGATCGTGGCGACCGCCGATCGCGGCCTCTGCGGCGCCTTCAACTCCTCGATCGTGCGTGAGGCGCGCCGCCGCATCCGCGCGCTGCTGAACGACAACAAGACGGTCAAGGTGCTCTGCGTCGGCCGCAAGGGCCGCGACCAGCTGCGCCGCGACTTCGCCAGCCTGATCGTCGGCACGCTGGAGGACGTCTCGCGTCCGCGGCCCTCCTTCGCCAAGGCGGCCGAGATCGCCGACCGCATCACCGCGATGTTCGCGGCCGGCGAGTACGACGTGGCGACCTTGGTCTTCGCCCGCTTCAAGTCGGCGATCAGCCAGATCATCACCGTGCAGCAGCTGATCCCCTTCAACCTGCCGGCCGGTATCGAGGCGGGCGAGGGCGGCATGACGGCGCCCTCGGGCGCGGTCTACGAGTACGAGCCCTCGGAAGAGGCGATCCTGACCGAGCTGCTGCCCAGGAACCTGTCGGTGCAGCTCTACAAGGCACTGCTGGAGAACAACGCCAGCGAGCATGGCGCGCGCATGTCAGCCATGGACAACGCGACGCGCAACGCCGGCGAGATGATCAACAAGCTGACGCTGACCTACAACCGCACGCGCCAGGCGATCATCACCAAGGAACTGATCGAAATCGTGTCCGCCAAGGAAGCGATGTAGACCTCGCTGGCGGCAGGGATAGACGGAAAGAGGACGAAGGCAATGAGCGACAGCAAGAACGCGACCGGCCGCATCACCCAGGTCCTGGGCCCGGTGGTGGACGTGCAGTTCGAAGGCGAGCTGCCGGCCATTCTGAACGCGCTGGAAACCGAGAACCACGGCAACCGCCTGGTGCTCGAGGTAGCGCAGCACCTGGGCGACAGCGTGGTGCGCACCATCGCCATGGACACCACCGACGGTCTGGTGCGCGGCGGCCAGGTGACCGACACCGGCAACGCCATCACCGTGCCGGTCGGCCCGGAGACGCTGGGCCGCATCATCAACGTCATCGGCGAGCCGGTGGACGAGCGCGGCCCCGTGGTGAGCAAGGCCACGTCCTCAATCCACCGCGCCGCGCCGGAGTTCATCGAGCAGTCGACCGACACCGAGATCCTGGTCACCGGCATCAAGGTCGTCGACCTGCTGGCGCCCTATGCCAAGGGCGGCAAGATCGGCCTGTTCGGCGGCGCCGGCGTGGGCAAGACCGTGCTGATCATGGAGCTGATCAACAACATCGCCAAGACGCACGGCGGCTACTCGGTCTTCGCCGGCGTTGGCGAGCGCACCCGCGAGGGCAACGACCTCTATCACGAGATGATCGAATCCGGCGTCATCAAGCTGGGCGAAGACGGCTCGACCGCCGGCTCCAAGGTGGCGCTGGTCTATGGCCAGATGAACGAGCCGCCGGGCGCCCGCGCCCGCGTCGGCCTGACCGGCCTGACCCTGGCGGAGTACTTCCGCGATGACGAGGGCCAGGACGTGCTGTTCTTCGTCGACAACATCTTCCGCTTCACCCAGGCGGGTTCGGAAGTCTCGGCGCTGCTCGGCCGCATTCCCTCGGCGGTGGGCTATCAGCCGACGCTGGCGACTGACATGGGCGCGATGCAGGAGCGCATCACCTCGACCAAGAAGGGCTCGATCACCTCGGTGCAGGCCATCTACGTGCCGGCCGACGACTTGACCGACCCGGCGCCGGCGACCTCCTTCGCCCACCTGGATGCCACCACCGTGCTGTCGCGCCAGATCGCCGAGCTCGGCATCTACCCGGCCGTGGATCCGCTGGACTCGACCAGCCGCGTGCTGGACCCGAAGATCGTCGGCCAGGATCACTACGACACCGCGCGCGAAGTGCAGAGGATCCTGCAGTCCTACAAGGCGCTGCAGGACATCATCGCCATCCTGGGCATGGACGAGCTGTCGGAAGAGGACAAGCTGGTCGTGGCCCGCGCCCGCAAGATCCAGCGCTTCCTGTCGCAGCCCTTCGACGTCGCCCAGGTCTTCACTGGCTTCCCCGGCGTGCAGGTGCCGCTGGAGGAGACCATCAAGGCCTTCAAGGGCATCTGCGCCGGCGAGTACGATCACCTGCCGGAAGGCGCCTTCTACATGGTCGGCACTATCGACCAGGCGGTCGAGAAGGCGAAGAAGATGGCCGCCGAGGCGGCCTAGTCTCCACCTAGTCCCCCTACCTCCTCCCCCTCGATGGGGGAGGGTCGGGGTGGGGGTGGGGCCACAGGTTGGCCCCCGGGAGTAACGATATGGCCGAGACGGTGCAGTTCGACCTGGTGGCGCCCGAGGCGCTGATCATCTCCGAGGCGGTCGATATGGTCGTCATCCCCGGCGGCGACGGCGATTTCGGCGTGTTGCCGCGCCACGCGCCGCTGGTCTCCACCATCCGTCCCGGCGTGATCATCACCTACGAGGGCCAGGGCAGCAGCCGCCAGCCCAAGGAGCGCATCTTCGTCGCCGGCGGCTTCGCCGAGGTGACGCCCGAGCGCCTGACCGTGCTGGCCGAGCAGGCCACCAAGGTCGAGAACCTCGACCGCGCCGCCACCGAGCAGGAGCTGAAGGACGCCAGCGAGGACCTGGCCGACGCCAAGGATGCCCACACCAAGGGCCTGGCTGAGCGGGCGATCAATGTCGCCAAGGCCAAGCTGGCGGCGATCCAGGGCTAGACCGGCGGTGCCTGGGAGTGACCGAGGGCCGGCGCTTGCGCCGACCTTTTCGTTTGCGCCGCCCCCCGTAGGCACTGGCTAAAGCGCCCCGCAATTGCTCAATCGAGACTCTCGCAGCGGATGTGAGACCAGCAAGGGGGACGCGGTAATGCGGGCAGTTCTATTGGGGTGTCTGGCGACACTGGCGTGCAGCGGATCGGCCAGCGCCGATGGCCTCTATATCGGCCTGTTCGGCGGCGTCAACTTAGAGCCGGACCAGTCGGTGAACGGGCAGGTCTATGCTGGCGGCATGGTGGTCTCGGAGACGCCGCTGACCCACATCTTCGACAACGGCCTGATCTATGGCGGCATCGCCGGCTACGACTTCGCGCTGGGCGGCGGCTTTTCGCTGGCGCTCGAGGGCGAGGTGGCGCAGCGCTTCAGCAACCACGTCAAGACGCGAATCGACGATATCGCGACCAGCCCCGCGGATGCCGAGGTGCGGGTCACCAGTGTCCTGGCGAACCTGCGTCTGGGCTATGAAATCGCCCCCGGTTGGCAACTTACCGCCGGCGGCGGTATCGGCTATGGCCACTGGAGCTACGACTACGGCCCTGATTTCCTGGAAGACCAAAGCAGCGATTCCCTGGCCTGGCAGGCTGTCGCCGGCGCCTCCTACGAGGTGGTGCGGGGCTTCCACGTCGGCGTCGAGTACCGCTACTTCGCGCTCACCGACGACAATCTGCACCTCGACGCGACCGGCCCGGGCGGGATCCTGATCCAGCGCCAGAACGTCGGCTACGACAGTCACAGCGTGCTGCTCACCGGCCGCATCGACCTGGCACCGCTGCTGCACAGCCTGCGCCTGGACTGAACCGGGCGCCCCGGGCAAACGACAAAGGCCGGCGCTGGGCGCCGGCCTTTGTGTTTGTAGAGCGAACCGCCGCGTGGCGGCGGGCGCTTAGGTCGATTGGCCTAGCGGCCGTTGCCGCCCTGGCGCTGGTTCAGCTGGGCGACCAGGCCGCCGTAGCTGGTGGAGCCGCTGGCCTTGCCCTGCGGACGCTGCGGGCGCTGGCTGCCGCCCTCGTGGCGCTTGGGCTCCTGGCGGGGCCCCTCGTGCCGCGGCGCTTCGTGACGGGCCGGCTTGGCGTGCGCCGGCCGGCTTTCGTTGCGATGCCCCTCGTTACGGGGACCCTCTTGGCGGCGCGGCTCCTGCGCGCGCACCGGCTGGGTGTCGTGGCCTTCGCCGCGACCTTCCGGCCCGCGGGCCGTGGCCTGGCCGCGATGATGCGGCTTGCGCGCCGGACGGCCGGCGTTGGCGTTGCGCTGCTCGTGACCACCACGCGACGGCTGGCGCGGGCCGCTGCGCTCGACCGGGCTCCAGCCGCTGTCGCCGCCGCCGACCACGGTGAGCTTCACCTTGGTCAGGCGCTCGATGTCGCGCAGGAAGGCCCGCTCGTCGTTCGAGCAGAAGGAGATGGCCTCGCCCTCGGCGCCGGCGCGCGCGGTGCGGCCGATACGGTGGACGTAGCTCTCCGGGATGTTCGGCAGTTCGAAGTTCACCACGTGGCTGATGCCGTCGACGTCGATGCCGCGGGCGGCGATGTCGGTCGCCACCAGCACGCGGACCTGGCCGTCACGGAAGGCCTCCAGCGCGCGCTGGCGGGCGTTCTGCGCCTTGTTGCCGTGGATCGCGTCGGACGGGATGCCGGCGCGCTCCAGGTGGCTGGCGACGCGGTCGGCGCCGTGCTTGGTGCGGGTGAAGACCAGCACGCGGCTCAGCGACTTGTCCTCTAGCACCTTCAGCAGCAGGTCGCGCTTGGCGCCCGGGTCGACGAAGTGCAGCGTCTGCTTGATGCGCTCCACCGTCACCACGGCCGGCGTCACCTCGATACGCAGCGGATCGTTCAGCATCTGCTTGGCCAGGGTGGCAATGTCGTTCGGCATGGTGGCGGAGAACAGCAGCGACTGGCGCTGGTGCGGCAGCATCGCCACGATGCGGCGCACCTCCTGCACGAAGCCCATGTCGAGCATGCGGTCGGCCTCGTCCAGTACCAGGAACTGGGTCTGCTCCAGGCGCACGTGGTTGCGGCGGATCAGGTCCATCAGGCGGCCGGGCGTGGCCACCAGGATGTCGACGCCGCGCGCCAGGGCGCGGATTTGCGGCTGGAAGCCGACGCCGCCATAGACGGCGCAGCGGCTGAGCGGCAGGTGGCGGCCATAGACCCGGAGCGACTCCTCGATCTGGATCGCCAGCTCACGGGTCGGCGCCAGGATCAGCGCACGCGCGGTCTTGGGCTGCGGGCGCTGGCGGTTCTCGCTCAGGCGCTGCAGCAGCGGCAGGCCGAAGGCGGCGGTCTTGCCGGTACCGGTCTGGGCGATGCCCAGCAGGTCACGGCCGGCCAGCAGCGGGCCGATGGCCTGCAGCTGGATCGGGCTGGGGTTGCTGTAGCCCTCGGCCGCCACGGCGCGGACGATCGGCTCGATCAGTCCAAGCGCGGCGAAGCCGTTCTCGGCCGGCGCCAGCGTGGCGGGAAAATCAGTAAGAAGCGGCGCCAGCGGAGCGGTTGCGGGCTGGGTGGCGTCGGCAAAAGAGGTAACGTCGGTCAAAACAAATCCTTTCGGGCCCGCGCGGACTCCGAGTCCTGCCGCGGGCGGCGGTTGTGCGCTGTCCTAGCCCGCGCGCACCCGGGCATCAGTGCTTGGTGGAAAGGGCGACCCATATGAACAGTCCCGCGATGAGGCGCCGCCGGTCCGCGAAGCGCGGGCAATCCGGGGCGCACCCGCGCGATCGCGGGGGGTGCCGTGGCCCCTACATGCTCTTTCGCAGTGCAGCAGTCAAGCGTAACCACGCTGGTCACCAGCAGCGGCTGCCCCGCGCCGGACGCAGGGGCAAATTCGGGGCAATCCTGTTAAAGCCCTGTGATGCTTTGCTGAATGCCGCATTGCACGGCGCTTGGCAGAAGGCTGCCCGGCCGGCTACAATGGCCTTGCTGGCAGCGTACGGGGAGCCCCCACAAGACAAGAGGGGCAAGGGCGCCGGTTCGAGGAGAGAGCAAACAGGCGCCCGCGCCAGGGTGGATTCCCGCGCGAGGGTGCCCTCGTGCCCTCGGAAACCATCCGGTGCAGCATTCCGTTGCTGGGATGACGGGGTAGTCCTGGCCGGTTGGCCTTCGTAATCCCGAGGAAGCTCGGGGAAGGAGAAGACCATGAACGAGCCGCAGCGACCACAGCCGGCGATACCGGTCGGGCCGACCTGGGTCGACGAGATGCCGTGGGAGGCCTTCGATCCCGCGCAGGTCGATCCGCAACTGCTGAAGACCGTCAAGGCCGCGGCGATGGTCGAATTCAACGCCTACGACTACGCCGCCTACCTGACCAACGTCTTCCCCAACGATCCCGAGTTCAAGGCCGCGGCGGACAACTGGGCCGAGGAAGAGGTGCTGCACGGCGTGGCGCTGGGCCGCTGGGCCAAGATGGCCGACCCCAGCTTCGACTTCGAGGCCGCCATCCGGCGCTTCCGCGATGGCTACAGCCTGCCGCTGGACGCCAAGGAATCGGTGCGCGGCAGCCGGTCTGGCGAGCTGGTGGCGCGCTGCATCGTCGAGGTCGGTACCTCGTCGTTCTATACCGCCTTTGGCCAGGCCATGCCGGAGCCGGTGTTCCGCAAGATCTGCCAGCGCATCGCGGCCGACGAATTCCGCCACTACAAGCTCTTCTACACCCACCTGAAGCGCTACCTGCAGAAGGACCGCATCAGCAAGGCGCGCCGCCTGCTGATCGCCATCGGCCGCATCGCCGAGTCCGAGGACGACGAGCTGGCCTATGCCTACTACGCCGCCAACGGCGACATGAACCAGCCCTACGACCGCAAGCACTGGAGCGCCGCCTACATGCGCGGCGCGCTGGGGCTCTATCGCCGCGAGCACATCGACCGCGCGGTGGCCATGACGCTGAAGGCGGCCGGACTCGACCCGCAGGGCCGCATGGCGTCCTTCGGGTCGCGCCTGGCCTTCTGGCTGCTGCGTAATCGGCACAAGCGTCTGGCCCGTGGCTTCACTGAAGAGTCGCATCTCCAGGCCGCCTGACCCGACCGGGGCCGAGGTGACCGACGTCATCGCGCCGCGCCCACCGGCTGGCCCGCTGCTGGAATACGCGCTGAGCGGCCGCATCCGCCGCAAGACCTTGGCGCTGATCCGCTGGATCGCTGTCGGCGGCCAGGTCTCCGCCCTGCTGGTGGTGGAGCTGTGGCTCGACTTCCGCCTGCCGCTGATCACCCTCAGCGTGATGATCGGCTGCTCGGCACTGGTCAACCTGGTCAGCGCCCTGCTGCACCGCGGCCGCATCTGGCTGGAGGAGGGCGAGGCACGGCTGTTCCTCGCCTTCGACATGCTGCAGGTCTGCGGCTTGTTGGCGCTCACCGGCGGGCTGGCCAATCCCTTCGCCGTGCTGATCCTGGCGCCGGTCACGGTATCCGCCTCGGTACTCTCCGAGCGCTCGACCGCGGCGCTGGCGGCGCTGGCGGTGATCCTGGAAACGCTGCTGGCGATCTGGCACCGGCCGCTGCCCTGGTTCGACGTCGGCGTGCTGATCGACCCGCTGCTGCTCGGCGGCATCTGGGCCGGGCTGGTGCTGGCCACCGTCTTCATCGCCGCCTACATCGCTTCGCTGGCGGCCGAGCGCCGCGCACTGGGCGAGGCGCTGGCCGCCACCCAGTCGGCGCTGGCGCGCGAGCAGCGCCTGGCCTCGCTCGGCGGACTGGCCGCCGCGGTGGCGCACGAACTGGGCTCGCCGCTCAACACCATCCTGCTGGTGGCGCGCGACCTGCAGCGCGACGTGCCGCGCGACTCGCCCTTCATCGGCGACATCCAGCTGCTGGTCGAGGAGAGCGACCGCTGCCGCAACCTGCTGGCCGAACTGGCGCATCGCGGCGCCGATGGCGAGGCCACGCCGGAGGGCGGCGACCCCTTCCACAGCCTGCCGGTCTCCGCCCTGCTGGCCGCCGCCGCCGAGCCCTTCAAGCGGGACGGCGTGACGGTGCAGCTGAAGTCCGGCGGCCAGGGCGAGGAGCCGGTGCTGCCGCGCGATCCGGCGCTGCTGCATGGTCTGGGCACCTTGATCCAGAACGCCATCCAGTTCGCCGATAGCAAGGTGGAGATCGTGGTGATCTGGGGCGCCGGGCGGCTCGACGTCATGGTGTCGGACGACGGACCGGGCTTCGAGTCGGCGGTGTTGACCCGCCTGGGCGAGCCCTATGTCTCTGGCGAGGGGCCGGAACGCCGTGGTGATCGGGCTGACGAGACCCATATGGGGCTTGGGGTCTTCATCGCCCAGACCCTGCTGGGCCATACCGGCGCCGAGCTGGAGTTTCGTAACCGCCCGGAAGGCGGCGCCGAGGTTGCCATTTCCTGGCCCTTGGCCCACCTTTCGCGCAAGGAGAGCGCACCGTGACCACAGATTCGCTGATTATCGTCGACGACGACGAGCGCCTGGCCCTCAGACTGGCCCAGGCGATGGAAAAGCGCGGTTTCCAGGTTACCGTCGCCGGCAGCGTCGCCGATGGCCTGACCGCCATCGAGACCGCGCAGCCGACCCACGCTGTGGTCGATCTCCGCCTCAAGGACGGCAGCGGTCTCGACGTGGTGAAGCGGCTGCACGAGCTCCGGCCACAGGCCCGAGCCGTGGTGCTGACCGGCTATGGCAACATCGCCACCGCGGTAGCCGCGGTAAAGCTGGGCGCCGTCGACTACCTGCCCAAGCCGGCCGATGCCGACCAGGTCGAAGCGGCGCTGCGCCAGCAGCAGGGTGCCAAGCCGCCGCCGCCGCCGGAACTGCCGATGACCGCCGACCGTGTGCGCTGGGAACACATCCAGCGGGTTTACGAACAGTGCCAGCGCAACGTGTCGGAGACCGCGCGCCGCCTGCGCATGCATCGTCGCACGCTGCAGCGCATCCTCGCCAAGTACGCGCCGCGCGACTGAAACAGCCAGAGCAACCCCGCAGCATGCCAGCCCGCCTCTCCTTCGCGACGCCGGGCCAACCCGTGGTGTTCGAGTTCGCCGACCAGGAGGGTGGCGACCCGGCGGCCACCGCCGCCTGGGCGCGCGACCTGCTGCCCGAGGTGGCCGAGGTGCTGCCGGAATGGCCGCTGGCCGCCGACGCGGATGACGCCGAGGTGCCGCCGGTCGTGCGGGTCGAGCGGCGCCCCGGCCCTGCCGGCCGCTGGCTCTTCACCTTCCGCTATCCCGGCCTGCCGGACGGCAGCTTCGAGGTCGAGGGACGGGTCGCCGCCGGCGAGGCGATCTGTGGCGCGCTGACGCTCTGCTTCACCCAGCAGGACCGCCGCGCGCTGCAGCTGCACGCCGCCGCGCTGGCGCTGCCGCGCGGCATGCTGGTGCTGCACGGCGCCAGCCTGGCCGGCAAGTCCAGCCTGGCGGTGCACGGCGCCTGCCTGGGCGCGCCGCTGGCGGCCGACGATCGCCTGGTGGTCACGGTCTCGGTCGACGGCGTGGTCGAGGCCACGGCGCTGGGCGTGGCACCGCGCCTGCGCAAGCCGCTGCCGCCGGATGCCGGCGCGGCCTTCGTCGCCTTCGTCAGCAGCCGCATCGGCCGCGATTTCGAGAATGTCAGCCGGTTGTTCCTGGCCCGCCCGCAGGAGCAGCTGCCGGCCGGCCGGCGCCTGCCGGTGCTGGGGCTGGTGGCGCTGGAACGCCGGCCGCGCGGCGCCATCGAGTTTGCCCCGCAAGGCCAGGGCGCGGCGCTGAAGAGCCTGTTCGGCGTCGCCGCGGCGCCGCACCTGGACCCCGAGACCATGACCCGCCGCATGGCCAAGATCATCCGCCGGGTGCCGAGCTACCGCCTGGCTTTCGCCAACTCGCGCGACACTGTCGCCCTGCTGCTGGAGCGCTTCGGAGCCGTCTAGATGCGCTATGTCCGCAACCCGCAGGTCCGCGCCACCGACGTCGAGGGCGAGTTCTTCCTGGTCGAGCCGACCTCGGGCGAGATCTTCTATCTCGACGCCGTGGCCAGCGGCCTCTGGCGCCTGCTGGCCGAGCCGCAGGACGAGGCGGCGCTGGTCGCCACCTACCGCGAGGCCTTCCCGGACGAACCGGCCGAGCGGGTCGGCGACGACGTCGCCCAGGCGCTGCGCACCCTGGTCGAAGGCGGCTTGGTCAGCGACGCCTGAGCGACGCTCAGGTCAGCCCACCTTGCCGCTGACCCCCGCCTCGGCGAAGGTCGCCATGCCGTTGAGGCAGGCGGCGGCGGCGCGCAGCAGCGGCAGCGCCAGGGCGGCGCCCGAGGCTTCGCCCAGGCGCAGGCCGAGGTCGAGCAGCGGCTGCTTCTCCAGGCGCTGCAGCAAGCGTCGGTGCCCCGGCTCGGCCGACACATGTGCGACCACGCAGTGGTCCAGCAGCGCCGGATCGATGGCCTGCAGCACCGCGGCCGCGGCACAGCAGGCATAGCCGTCCAGCACCACCGGCGTGTTGGCCAGACGGCAGGCGATGATGGCGCCAAGGATGGCGGCCAGCTCCAGCCCGCCCAGGCAGCGCAGCGCCTCCAGCGGGTCGGTGATGGCCTCGCGGTTCACCGCCACGGCGCGCTCGATGACATGGCCTTTGTGGATCAGCTGGGCGTCGTCGATGCCGGTGCCGCGCCCGGCCCAGTCGCGCGCGTCGCCGCCGAACAGGCCGTGGCACAGCGCGGCGGCCACGGTGGTGTTGCCGATGCCCATTTCGCCCAGCGCCATGACGTCGAAGCCGGGCTCCACCGCCAGCATGCCGTAGGCGATGGCACGCACGCACTCGGCCTCGCTCATCGCCGGGCCCAGGGTGATGTCGGCTGTGGGCTGGTCCAGCGCCAATTCGTAGATGCGCAGGTCGGCGCCATTCAGCTCCGCCAGCTGGTTGACCGCCGCCTGGCCGCTGACGAAGGCCTGCACCATTTGTGCCGTGACCGACGCGGGATAGGCCGAAACCCCCTGCGCGGCGACGCCGTGGTTGCCGGCGAAGACGGCGATGCGTGGGCGCTCGACCGCCGGACGGTCGCGGCCCTGCCAGGCGGCCAGCCAGTGCGCCAGCGCCTCCAGCCGGCCGAGCGCGCCCGGCGGCTTCAGCAGCTGTGCCTGGCGGTCCTTGGCGGCGGCCCGCGCGGTCAGGTCGGGTCCCGGCAGCGCGCGCAGCAGCTGGCGGATCTCGTCGAGGCTGGTGGGGATCTGCGGTTCGGTCATGGCATCCAGGCGGGCGGTTGGCGGGGTCGGGGTCCTGTCCTATAAGGGCCCCGGAACCCCCGGGAAAGCCTCATGCCGCAAAGCTGGCCGTTGCAGCGCCTATGCGACCTGAAGATCGCGCTGATCTTCTTCACACGCCTGCCGCTGCGCCATGCCGGCCGCATCGACGGCCAGGACCTGGCGCGCTCCACCTGGGCCAACCCCGTGGTAGGGCTGTTGGTCGGTGGTGTCGCGGGCTTTGTCTATTGGGCGGCGCTGCACCTTGGCCTGCCGCCGCTGCTGGCGGCAATCCTGTCGCTGGCCGCCGCGGTCGCCGTCACCGGCTGTCTGCACGAGGACGGCCTGGGCGACGTGGCCGACGGCTTCGGCGGCGGCTGGAGTCGCGAGCGCAAGCTGGAGATCATGCGCGACAGCCGGCTTGGCACCTATGGCACGGTTGCGCTGGCGTTGGCGCTGCTGCTGCGGGTCGGCGCGCTGGCTAGCCTGGCGCGGCCGGAGGTCGCCGTGCCGGCGCTGCTGGCGGCCCACGCGGGCGCGCGCGCCATCCTGCCGGCCTTCATGCTGCTGCTGCCCCGCGCCCGCACCGAGGGGCTGTCGGCCTATGCCGGCGACCCGCCGGGCGCCAGCGTCTGGGCGTCCCTGGCGCTCGGGCTGGCGGCGCTACTGCTGGGCCTGGGCTTCTGGGGTGGCTGGCTGGCGTTGCTCGCCCTGCTCATGGCCGCCCTCTGCCTGGCGCGCCTGTGCATGAAGCAGATCGGCGGCTATACCGGCGACGTGCTGGGCGCGCTGGAGCAGGTGGGCGAGATCGCCATCCTGCTGGTCGCCGTGGCACGGCTCTAGCAGGAAGGAACGGCGCATGGACGAGACGACACGCTGGTGGTGGATCCGCCATGCCCCGGTGACGGTGAACCAGGGCCGCATCTACGGCCAGACCGACCACCCCTGCGACTGCGATGACCTGGCGGTGTTCCAGGCCCTGGCGCGGCTGGTCCCGGCCGACGCCGTATGGGTCACCAGTAGCCTCAAACGCACGCACCAGACCGCCGACGCCGTGCGCACCCACCTGGCCGCTGGCCTGCCGGACTACGAGCGCCACGCCGACCTGGCCGAACAGCACTTTGGCGACTGGCAGGGCAAGACCTACGACGAGGCGAAGGAAGGCGGCCTCGGCCACTGGCATCGCTTCTGGCTCAGCCCCGCCGCGGTGGCGCCGCCGGGCGGCGAGTCCTTTGTCCAGCTGATGGCCCGCGTGGCGCCGGCGATCCATCGCCTGAACGACCTCTATCGCGGCCGCGACATCGTCGCGGTGACGCACGGCGGCACCATCCGCGCCGCGCTGGCCCAGGCGCTGCAGCTCGAGCCCGAGGCGGCGCTGCGCCTAGTGGTGGACAACTGCTCGCTGACCCGCATCGACCATGTGCCCGGCCCCACCGGCAGCCACGCCCCGGACGAGACCCACGCCTGGCGCGTCGAGTTCGCCAACCTCTCGCCCAAGCGGCTGGTGGGGGCGGGGGTGGCGGGGGCGGTGGCCTAGTATCGACTGCTTGAGGCCCTTGTCGAGAGCACGGTTGCGACCAGGGCGGGCGGTATCTTTTAAACTACGACCATTGCGATAAGTCGGAAACGAGCGCAGACTTTCCATAAGTGTCATTCCAAGGGGGGGGGGGACCTATGGACGGCATTCTGCCCTACATCGACGCTTTCATCGCGTTGCTCGGCACGCTCTATGGCTTCGCATTGTTCGTCACGCTGTTGGTCGAATTGGGGCATCGGTTGGTCGGGGTCGATGCCAAGCGCCTGGGCATGTTCCTGGTCCAGTTCATCACGGACGAGCAGGCCAGGAAGACCGAGGCGGGCACCGCACTGTCGGCGATCGGCCAGAACATTAGGCAGCTTCTCGATCCCGCCGTGCCGATACCGGTGAGCACGCCGCCACCGGCGAACCCAGGCATCCCGGCCACGCCGCAAGCCCCGACGAAGCCCACGCTCGGCCTCTGGCGGCGAATCAAAGGGGATCTTCTGGAGAAGCTCGAGTGGAGCAGCTTTGTGCAGGAGGCGCGCAAGTACGAGGCTTGGCGGGAGTTCGAGAAGAGTATGGCGGCGGGACCGAAGGAGGCGTTGCAAGAGGAATTGCGTCGTCTCGAGCTTGGCTACAACGAACTCTGCGGCCGGATGAAGACTGTCTGGGGCCGCTATGCACGCGGCATCGCCTTCGCTGTCGGCATCGTCCTGGCCCTTGCTTTGAACCTGAACGCGCTAAAGGTCTTCGATTTCTATCTGCACCATCCAGAGGCGACTCAGGCAACCATCGAGCACCTTCAGGGACTCGAGGGCGAGATCACGAAGCTCCAAGACAAGAAGTGCCTCGATACAGCGCCGGTTGCCGATGCGGCCGCTGCGCAAAGTTGTGCTGACTCGGTTAGGGACCTTTTCACTGACGTAAGAAGCAGCCTGGCGTTGGTGAAGTCGGAAACGCAGTACCAAATCGCGACCGGCATACCGCTCGGCTGGCATGGGGGTGCTGCTTGGCCGTGGGATTGGCGGATCGACCTCGACCTCCTGGCTGTGCTGGCCACCGGTCTGTTGCTTGGCCTGGGCGCGCCGCAACTGCATGGGTTGCTCCAGGCGGTCCTGGCTCTACGGGGCGGCAAGGCCACGCCGCCGCCGCCGGAGGTGTGAACCTTCAGCCCCCAACCTGCCGCAGCAGCCGCTCCAGGGTCGCCTCGATCACGCCCAGCGCGCGCTCGTCGGACAGGCGGTGGTCGGCGTTCTTCAGCAAGGTCAGCTCGACGTCGTCGTGGTCGATGGCGTCGAGCAGCATCTGCGAGCGGTCGAAGGGGACGTCGTTGTCGGCCGTGCCGTGGATCAGGCGCAGCGGCATCTCAAGGCGCAGCGGCGACCGCAGCACCAGGTGCTGCCGCCCGTCGGAGATCAGGTCCCGCGTGATGACATAG
The DNA here is from genome assembly GCA_038363005.1 of Rhodospirillales bacterium. Lineage (GTDB taxonomy): Bacteria > Pseudomonadota > Alphaproteobacteria > Kiloniellales > JACOMY01 > JAKOWB01. The sequence continues at coordinate 2,947 of JBBQBI010000043.1, read as the reverse complement.
GGTTCGCCGTAGTCGGAGGGCTGCTCGATGCGGCCGGCGTCCTGCAGGCGCTGGCGGTCGGCCGGACCCAGCTGGTCCCAGATCTGGTCCTCGGTGAAGTCCGGCGCCGCGGCCAGGCCGAGCAGCCCGGCCACGCGCTCCGGCCGCTCGCGCGCCAGCAGCAGCATGATCCAGCCACCCATGGACGAGCCGACCAGCAGCTGCGGGCCTTCGGTCAAGCGATCGAGGACCGCCAGCGCATCCGCCGCCCACTGTCCGATGGTGCCGTCCTCGAACTGGCCGGAGGAGGCGCCGTGCCCGCTGTAGTCGAAGCGCAGGAAAGCCTGGCCCCGCGCCCTTGCCCAGGCTTCCAGTCGGGTCGCCTTGCTGCCCGTCATGTCGCTGCCGAAGCCGCCCAGGAACACGATCCCGGGAGCGCGCCCCGGCGTGCGCCGATAGGCAATGGTGACCCCGCCAGGAAGTGCTAAAGTATCAGGTGCGGATTCGGTGCTCGGGGGGAGTGCCGTCATCTGGCCAGCCAAGAAACTTCAAGAAAAGTAGGCGACGGAAGGTCGGGAAGATGCACGAGGTCGGTCACGTTGTCACCTTGGAGCCGGAGGAGGAGACCGGTCGCCCCGTCGTGCTCCAGGTCCTGCCGGCCCTGGTCACTGGTGGCGTGGAGCGCTCGGCCGTGGATATCGCCCAGGCGCTGCAGCAAGCCGGCGGCACCGCCATCGTCGCCTCGGAAGGCGGACCGCTGGAGCTCGAACTGCAGCGCGCCGGCGCCATCCACGTCAAGCTGCCGCTGGCCTCGAAGAATCCGCTGGTCATGTCGCGCAACGTCCGGCGCCTGGTGCAGCTGATCGACCAGCACGATGTCGACATCGTGCATGCGCGCAGCCGCGCACCGGCCTGGAGCGCCTTCTACGCCGCCCGGCGACGCAGCCGTCCCTTCGTGACCACCTTCCATGGCACCTACAACTTCTCTGGTTCGCTGAAGAAGCAATACAACGCCATCATGACCAAGGGCGAGCGCATCATCGCCAACAGCGAGTTCATCGCCCAGCACATCAAGCAGCACTACAGCGTCGATGCAGGCCGCGTGCGCGTCATCCACCGTGGCATCGACCTGTTCCGCTTCGATCCGGCCAAGGTCTCGGTGGAGCGCGTCGTGGCGCTGGCGCAGAAGTGGCGCCTGCCCGATGGCGTGCCGGTGATCATGCTGCCCGGCCGCCTGACGCGCTGGAAGGGCCAGGCCCTGCTGATCGAGGCGGTGAGCAAGCTGCCGGACCTGGAGTTCGTCGCCCTGATGGTCGGCGCCGACCAGGGCCGCGAAGACTATCGCCGTGAGCTGGAGGAGCTGGTCAAGGCCAGGGGCCTGATCGGCAAGGCCGTGGTGCTGGACGAATGCGACGACATGCCGGCGGCCTACAAGCTGGCTGACGTGGTGGTCTCGGCCTCGACCGATCCCGAGGCCTTCGGCCGCGTGGTGTCGGAGGCGCAGGCGCTGGGCCGCCCAGTGGTGGCGGCTGATCACGGCGGCGCGCCCGAGCAGATCCTGATCGACCGCACCGGCTTCCTGTTCCCGCCGGGCAGTGTCGACGGCCTGGCCATCGCGCTGCGCAGGGCGCTGGCGCTAGGCGATGGCGAGCGGCAGCTGCTGTCGGCCGAGGCCATCGCGCATGTGCGCCAGCACTTCTCCAAGGAGCAGATGTGCGCGCGCACGCTGGCGCTCTATACCGAGATTCGCCGGCAGCGCGCCTACGAGCGTGCGCTGCAGCGGCTGCAGACCGCCTGAGACCTCAGTAGAACTTGCGCTGCCGCCGCTTGCGGCCGAGCCAGAGCAGCAGCAGGCCAAGCACGCCGAAGTCGAGCAGCGCCGGTGCCTCGAGCAGCGGAAAGATCAAGTCGCGCCAGAGCCACACCGCGACATGCCGCTCGATCGCCGGCTGCAGCATCTGCAGGCTGCTGGGCGCGATGCTGAACCACAGCATGCCGAGCGAGGTCAGGCTGAAGGGCTCGCCCTGCAGCAGACGCCAGAGATCCCACGCCAGCACGCCGAGCGCGGCGAGGCAAAACAGCAGTCCCAGCAGGAAGACGACGCGGCGCAGGCTGGCCTCTCCCGGCCCCGCCGGCGCGTCCGGCCGGGGTCAAATCGCAGTGTGGAGCGAGGCACGATAACGAGCGTGGCCGCGGGCGTCACCCCGATTACCCCCGTGCTCAAGCAGCGCTGTGCCTCAGGGGCCGGTGCGTTCGACCTTCATGCAGCCGGCGCCGTCGTTGTTCACCTGGAAGATCATGTACTGGCTTTCCTGCACCATCAGCTGCACATAGCCGGCGGCGCTGGCCGCCGTGTCGCAGACCTGGGTCGGCTCGCCGGCATAGAGCGCGCGGTCGGACCAGGTGCACTGGCCCGGCTTCAGCCCGGCGGCGATGTTGCCGGCGGCAGGCTCGAAGGTGATGTGGACGTTGCCGTCGCCGGTGTTGGCAATGGTCATCGTACCGCCGCCGCGGCAGGTGAGCGGATAGCCGGCCGAGGCACTCTGCGGCAGGGCGGTGAGGGCGAGCAGCAGCCCGCCGGCAAGCAGGGCAAGCGAACGCGTCGACATGGAATTGCCTCCGAAGGACGAAGCGGCCTCCTGGCGCCCGCTGCGCCTGGGCCGTGGCGCCACCCTAGCACGGTCCCGGCGCCGGGCGCGATGGTGCGGCGCCCCTGTTGATCGGCGCGGGGGCTTCCGCTAGGGTCCCGCGCCTCTCGACGGCCTACCCCTTTGCGGGGCTGGCTGCGACCGGGGGATGGGTGGCCGAGTGGTTGAAGGCGCACGCCTGGAACGCGTGTATAGGGTGCAAGCTCTATCGTGGGTTCGAATCCCACCCCATCCGCCAATTCACTAACTTCCGCACACTTGGCGCGTGGCTTGTGCCCGCCGGGCCTGCAGAAATCAAAAATAGACTACAATTATTGATA
>JBBQBI010000042.1:0-19600 GCA_038363005.1 Rhodospirillales bacterium | reverse complement strand
AGCCCCCATCGCGTTAGCCTGATGCAGAAGCGGGTTACCTTCCGCCACCTCTGGCTGCCCTATCTGTTGGTGTTGCCGCAGCTCACGGTGACGGCCATCTTCTTCCTGTGGCCGGCCGGCGAGGCGGTGTGGCAGTCCTTCCTGCGGCAGGATGCCTTCGGCCTCAACACCGACTTCGTCTGGTTCGAGAACTTCGACCGGCTGTTCAACGACCGGCACTACCTCGCCACCTTCTGGCGCACGCTGTTCTTCAGCGGCGCGGTCACCATTTCCTCGATGGGCACGGCACTGCTGCTGGCCACCATGGCCGACCGCGTGATCCGCGGCGCCACCGGCTACAAGACACTGCTGATCTGGCCCTATGCCGTGGCCCCGGCGGTCGCCGGCGTGCTCTGGTGGTTCCTGTTCAATCCCACCGTCGGCATCCTGGCCTACATCGCGCGCGGCCTGGGCTACCAGTGGAACCACTACCTCAATGGCGACGACGCCATGCTGCTGGTGATCATCGCCGCCGCCTGGAAGCAGGTGTCCTACAACTTCCTGTTCTTCCTGGCCGGGCTGCAGGCCATCCCGCGCTCGCTGGTCGAGGCCGCGGCGATCGACGGCGCCGGACCGGCGCGGCGCTTCTGGACCATCGTCTTCCCGCTGCTGTCGCCGACCAGCTTCTTCCTGCTGGTGGTGAACGTGACCTATGCCTTCTTCGAAACCTTCGGGGTGATCCACGCCACCACGTCCGGCGGGCCGGGGCAGTCGACCACCATCCTGGTCTACAAGGTGTTCAACGACGGCTTCATCGGCCTGAACCTCGGCTCCTCCTCGGCGCAGTCGGTGATCCTGATGGCGCTGGTCGCCGTGCTGACTGTGGTGCAGTTCCGCTTCATCGAGCGGAAGGTGCATTACTGATGGTCGAGCGGCGGCCCTTCCTGACCATCCTGGCGCACGTCATCCTGCTGCTCGGCTGCGCGCTGGTGATGCTGCCGCTGTGGATCGCCTTCGTCGCCTCGACGCACGAACCCTCGGCGCTGGTCAGCGGCCTGATGCCGCTGCTGCCCGGCGGCCACCTGGTAGAGAACTACGACCTGGTGCTGAACCAGGGACTGCGCTCATCGGGCGCCATCCCGGTCGGGCAGATGCTGGTGAACTCCCTGATCATGGCGCTCTCCATCGCCATCGGGAAGATCGCCATCTCGATCATCTCGGCCTACGCCATCGTCTATTTCCGCTTTCCCGGGCGGACCTTCTGCTTCTGGATCGTCTTCATGACCCTGATGCTGCCGGTCGAGGTGCGCATCCTGCCGACCTTCGAGGTCGCCGCCGGCCTGGGATTGCTGAACAGCTACACCGGCCTGGCGCTGCCGCTGATCGCCTCGGCCACGGCGACCTTCCTGTTCCGGCAGTTCTTCCTGACCATCCCGGACGAGCTGATCGAGGCGGCGCGCATCGACGGCGCCGGCCCCTTCCGCTTCTTCAAGGACATCCTGCTGCCGCTGTCGCGCACCAACATCGCGGCACTCTTCGTCATCATCTTCATCTATGGCTTGAACCAGTATCTCTGGCCGCTCCTGGTCAACACCGAACAGAGCTATTCGACCAACGTCATGGGCATCCAGCGCATGGTCACCGTGGCCGACAGCGAGCCGCAGTGGCACGTCGTCATGGCCACCGCGATCCTGGCGCTGCTGCCGCCGGTAGTCGTGGTACTGGGCATGCAGCGACTCTTCATCAAGGGCCTGGTGGAGACCGAGAAGTGAGGGGGAAGGCCAGATGGTCGCCATCGCCATAGCGGGCGTGCGCAAGAGCTATGCCGGGCAGCAGGTGATCCACGGCCTGGACGTGGCGATCGCCGACGGGCAGCTCGCCGTCATCGTCGGCCCGTCGGGCTGCGGCAAGTCCACGCTGCTGCGCATGGTGGCCGGGCTGGAAACCATCACCGAGGGCGAGATCCGCATCGGCGAGCGGCGGGTGAACGAGCTGGAGCCGCGTGAGCGCGACATCGCCATGGTATTCCAGAACTACGCGCTCTATCCGCACATGAGTGTCTTCGGCAACATGGCCTATGGCCTGAAGATCGCCGGCCTGCCCAAGGCCGAGATCCGCCAGCGCGTCGACCAGGCGGCCACCCTGCTGCAGCTCGACGGCCTGCTGGAGCGCAAGCCGCGGCAGCTCTCCGGCGGCCAGCGCCAGCGGGTCGCCATGGGCCGCGCGATCGTGCGCCAGCCGGCAGTCTTCCTGTTCGACGAGCCGCTGTCCAACCTCGACGCCAAGCTGCGCGTGCAGATGCGCCTGGAGATCAAGCAGCTGCAGCGCCGTCTGGCCACCACCGCGCTCTACGTCACGCACGACCAGGTCGAGGCCATGACCCTGGCCGACCTGCTGATCGTGATGCACGCCGGCGTGGCGGAACAGATCGGCCCGCCGCTGGCGATCTACGAGAAGCCAGCCACGGTCTTCGTCGCCGGCTTCATCGGCTCGCCGGCGATGAACTTCCTGCCCGCCACGGTAGAGGGCGCCTCGCTGACGCTGGAAGGCGGCGCGGTGGTGCCGGCCGCCGGCCTGCCGCTGGCGCCGCTGGCCGGCCGCCAGGTGACACTTGGCATTCGCCCCGAGCATTTGTCGTCGGGCGGCCCGCTGTCGCTCGGCGTCGAGCTGGTGGAGACGCTGGGCGCCGACACCCTGGCGCACGGCCGCCTGAACGGCGGTGGCCCGCTGGTCGCCGCCCGCCTGCCCGGCGGTACGCCGGTCGCCATCGGCGATGTCCTGCAACTCGGTGCCGCACCCGAGGCATTGCATTTATTCGACGCCGAGAGCGGCAAGCGGCTGCTGGATTGAAGGCGCGCGCCGCCAAGGGCTCCAAGCCCCTCTCCCTCGGGGAGAGGGGTTGGGGTGAGGGTGGTACGGCTCCTCGGCGCTCGCACCGACCAAACGCCCTCACCCCGACCCTCTCCCCGGGGAGAGGGAGGACAAGAGCAGCTGGCGGCCGGTGACAGGGACCCTCAGTTCTCGCTGAAGGCGCTGATCGCGGTCTGGCGCAGGCGGTCGGTGAGGTAGGACAGGATGGTGCGGCGGCCGATCACCAGGTCGACCTCGGCGGTCATGCCGGGCGAGACCTGGAAGCGGCCGGGGTCGTCACCCAGGTAGTTCCGGTCGGTCTTGACCCAGACGGCGAAGGTGAGCTGGCCGGTCCGCTCGTCCTTGGTGGCGTCCGGCGAGATCTGCTCCACCTTGCCCTCCAGCACGCCATAGCGGACGTAGTTGTAGGTGGTGATCTTGACCCGCGCCGGCAGGCCGATCTCGATCTTGCTGATGTCGATGTTGGCCACCTTGGCCTCGATGATCAGCGTGTCGCCGACCGGCACGATCTTCATCAGCTCCTGGTTCGGCGCCACCGCCTGCCCCAGGTTGTTGATCTTCAGCTCCTGCACCACGCCGTCGGCCGGTGACAGCACCACCAGGTTCCGCAGCGCCGTGTCGCTCTGCGCCAGGTTGGCCTTGGCCTGGTCGCGGCGGGCCAGCGCGTCGCTGAGCTCCGCCTGCACCTGGGACTGCCAGTCGCGATCGACGCCCTCGCGCGCCTGCTGCGCCTGGGCCAGGGCGGAGCGTGCCGATTCGAGCTGCGACTCCGCCTCGGCCAGCTGGCCCTCGGCGTCGCTCAGCTCGCGCAGCACCGAGAGGTAGCGCAGCTCGGGGAAGTAGCCCTGCTCCTTCAGCTTGCGCAGCGAGTCGACCTGGGCGCGCAGGATCTCCAGGCCGGCCTGCTGCACCTTGACCCGGCCCTCCAGAGTCTTGATGTCCTGGGCGTGCTGGTTCACCTGCTCGTCGGACTGCTGACGCTTGCTGGTGATGGCGTCGTTGCGGGCGCGATAGAGCGCGGTCTCGGCCGACACCAGGTCGGGCCGCTCGGCCGCCAGCTCGGGGTCGAAGACCGGCACTTCGCCGGCCGCCTCGGCCCGCAGGCGCGCCACCTGGAACTCGGCCGACAGCCACTGCGCGCGCTTCTTGCTGACCTCCTCGCCCATCATCGCGGGGTCGAGCTCCAGCAGCACCTGGCCCTCCACCACGTGGTCGCCCTCGCGCACATTGATCGCCGCGACGCGGCCGCCCTCCGGGTGGTTCACCACCTTGACCCGGCCGTTCGGCCGCACCACGCCGGGCGCGTTGGCCACCTGGTCGACCTCGGCGATCGAGATATAGGTGACCAGCACGAATACCAGCGCTGTCAGCACCCAGGTCAGGGTGCGCGCCACCGGCGAATGCGGCCGCTCGACCACCGCCTGGTGTTCCGGCAGGAAGTCGGCATAGCGCCGCCGCGCCTTGTCCGACAGCTGCGCCGGCACCGGCAGGCTGGGCCGGGGCTGGCCCTGCTGGCCTGGCCCAGCGCGCCCCGGCCCGCCCTGTCCTGGGCCGCCCTGGCCCGGGCCGTCCTGCGGCGCGACCGGGACCAGCGGCTTGTTGGCGGGCTTGTTCATGAAAGGCGCTTCATCGCGGCATGGCGACTTCCGCCATGCGGGTCTTGGCGAAGGCGATGACTTCGCCCGGCGCGCCAACCCGCTCGACCCGGCCGTCGATCACCAGCGCGACGCGGTCGGCGATAGCCAGCGGTGCCAAACGATGGGTGATGATGATGATGGTACGGCCGCGCGAGGCGCGCTGCAGGTTGCGCAGGAAGAAGTCCTCGGACACCGGATCCAGGTCGCTGGTCGCCTCGTCAAGCACCAGGATGCGCGGGTTGCGGATCAGCGCGCGGGCGATGCAGATGAGCTGGCGCTGGCCGTTCGACAGGCCCTGGCCGCGCTCGCCCACCAGGGTCTCGTAGCCCCTGGGCAGGCGCTGGATGAACTCGTGCGCGCCGACGAACTTGGCCACCGCGACAATGCGCTCGGGATCGCGCTGCTGCGCGCCCAGCGCGATGTTCTCGCGCACCGTGCCGGCGAACAGCTGGCAGTCCTGCGGCACCACGCCGATCTGCTGGCGCAGCGCCGGCAGCGACATGTGCTGGATGTCGGTGCCGTCGATGGTGACCCGCCCGCCGGTCGGCTTGTAGAGACCCTGCAGCAGCTTCGCCAAGGTCGACTTGCCGGAGCCCGAGGGGCCGATGATGCCGATGGTGCTGCCCTTGTCGATCGTCAGGTCGATCTCGCGCAGCACCGGCGGCAGGTCGGGCTGGAAGCTGAAGGAAACCCGCTCAAGCTGGATGCGCCCCTTCAGGTCGGGGGTCGGCGAGGAGGTGCCGGGCGGGCTTTCCGACGGCTCCTCCATGATCTCGTCGATGCGGCGGAAGGCGGCCTTGGTCTCCTGGATCTGGTGCCAGGCGGTGGCCATCACCCTCAAGGGCACCAGCACCCGGCTGGCCAGCATGTTGCAGGCGATCAGCGCGCCCACTGTCATCTCGCCTTCGATCGCCAAATAGGCGCCGATGGAGAGGATCGACAGCGAGGCGATCATCTGCAGCACATGGCCGATGGCGCCGCCAATGTTGGCCAGGTTGCCGGCGCGATAGGAGGTATAGGCCGCGGCGGCGAGGCGGCTTTCCCAGCGCCGCTCCATCTCCGGCTCCAGCGCCAGCGACTTCACCGTCAGCGCGTTGTTGATCACCTCGTTCATTGCCGAGGCCTTGGCCGCCTGCGCCTCGAAGGTCTGGCTGATCAGGCGCTTCTGCCTGTGGTGCAGCAGCAGCGCGACGCCGCACATGATCGGCGCCGCCGCCAGGGTCACCATCGCCATCAGCGGGTGGATGAAGAACAGCACCACCAGGAACAGCAGCGTGAAGCAGAGGTCCACCGCGTGCATCGGCATCTGGCTGGTGAAGAAGGCGCGGATGGTGTCGAGCTGGCGGATGCGCTCGACCATCATGCCGGCCGACTGGTTCTCGAAGCGCTGCATCGGCAGCGAGAGGAACTTGTGCATGGCCTCGCTGCCGATCAGCGAGTCCAGGCGTGCGCCGGTATGCGCGGCGATGTAACCGCGGATCACCCGCAGCACGCCTTCGAAGACGAAGACCACCAGCATGCCGATGATCAGCACCACCAGGGTGTCCAGGGCGCGCTGCCCCACCACCTTGTTGAACAGCGTCATGGTGAAGAGCGGCATGGCCAGGGCCAGCACGTTGATCACCAGCGAGGCCAGCAGCAGCTCGCGCAGCACGCCACGCACCCGCTTGCCAGCCAGCGAGCGCCAGGAGGGCTGCTCGCTCACCACCCGCGCGCGGGGTTTGATCAAAATGACCTCGGCGGTCACCGCCGCGGCCATCTCGTAGCTCAGTTCCATGGTCTCGCCGGTGCCGCCGTCGAACAGCTGCAGGCCGCCGGGGGCGTGGCCCAGGGCGACACGCGCCGGCGCGCCGCGGCGGCCGACCAGCACATAGGGGGCCGGCATCTCGGCCAGATCGGCCTTGCCGACCCTGGCCTCGCGCCGGGTCTGATAGCTCAGGCGGTCGGCGGCGCGCAGGAACTGGTCGACCGTCATGCCGGTCAGGTCGAGCGGCACGGCGCCGCGCACCTCGCCTTCGCTGACCGGGCGGCCGAATTCGTAGCTGATCCGCACCAGGCAGCGCAGCAGGCTGTCGATCGGCAGCACGTCAGGAACGGCAGCCGGCCGCCGCGGCACCACCGCGGTCGGGCCTGCCGGGCCCGGCGCCCCCTTGGGCCGCCCGCCCGCGGGTGTACCGCCCTGGCCGTCGCCACCCTGGCCGCCGCCACCCTGGCCTTTGCCCCGGGACTCGCCTCGATCCGGGCGTGAAGAATTGGACTGCTGCATCGCCTCGTTTTCCGCCGTCACCCCATCATACCCCGCGGTTCGACTTAGCCCCCTGTCAGGGACGGGCCGATTCCGCGACGCCAACCGATGACCCCTCACCACCCGACCGGCCCCCATGCCTGTCGGCTGCGGCAAAGCTACAACAGGAGACCAAACTATTCTGATGAAACGGGAAAGTAAATTGACGCATGTGGCAATCCATGTCTAAATCATGCTGGTGTATGAAGCCTAGTCGCTTAGGCGGATATCCGTTTAGGGCTGTCTGGGTCTGGTCAACGGTCGGGTTGATCTTCGCGCGCAGGTCGGCGGGACAGGCGCGGAAGATCTCGGCGGAACTGGCACTTTCGCCGCAAGCCTGCCCGTCTCAATGGGGGGACGATCGGCGATGAGAGCCTTGATCGTGCAGAGGTATTTTTCCGTGGCCCTGCTCGCCGCGGTTTTCGGCGTGTCCGCAGCCGCGAGCGCGCGGGCCGATGCCACCACCGGCACACCGGCACTGCTGCAGCAGGCCCAGACACAGAATGCCTCGGCGGCGAACGGCGATCCCTTCGCTGCCGATGAGGCGCTGGTCAAGCATCTGCTGGATTCAACTGTCGGCACGCAGCCACCGCGCACCTTCGTGGAAGGGCTCTACGACGATCCCGACCACGCCAAGCGCCCCATGGCGGAATACCTGTCGGTCGGCGATCCGAAGCCGGAAGAGCGCGCCAAGCGCGCGGTCACCATGGCCCGCGGCATCATCAACAGCCGGCGCGCCGTCAGCGAACCGGAGACCCGCGACAAGCTGATCAACATGCTGCTGGAAGTCGCCTCCGAAGTGGTCTGCTCGGCCTACTTCGTCGGCACCGAGATCGGCGAGGGCTATGTGCCGCGCCCCTCCTCCTTCCCCTACGATTTCGGCGGCCCGGCCTCTCAGCTGGCCAGCGGCTATACGCTGATCACGCCGCAGAGCTCGATGTTCGTCGGCGGGCAGCCGACGGCGCACGAGGGGCTCGGCACCGGCGCCCTGCTGTTCGATGCCATCAGCGGCGTCGACAAGATCGCCACTTTCGCGCCGAACGGGCGCTACATCCTGATCATGCTGACGGCGGTTGGCGGCAACTTCGAGACCTTCCGCATGTCGGTGAACGGCGTCGACCACTGGATCGTCTGGACGCCGGTGGCCTCCTGGCCGCTGGGCCAGCCGCTGCTGGTCAGCGCCGGCATGCAGCTGGCCAGCGCGCCAGTCGGCGGCTTCGCCGGCAAGCTGTCGCTGCCGGCGCGGGTCGCCAACGGCATGGTTACGATCGATTTCGATGGCCTGCCCAGCAGCTTCCCGATCGCCGCCATAGAGCTGGTGCTGTTCGACGAGAGCCTGTCGACTGACCCGGACGAGGATGACTGCCTGCAATGGGACCGCGCGCAGCGTGCCGCCATCCTGGCGCTGCTGAGCGAGGGCGGCGGTGTTGGCCACAAGCCGCCGGACCCGCCGACCGGCAACTGCTCGCCGGGCGACTGCCCGATCGAGGAGCCACCGGGGTCGAGCCCGAGTGGAGCGACCTAGAACGAGAATTGCTGAAGGGCGCCTGGCCCGTGTGGGGCGGGCAAGGCGCCAGGATTAGGTGACTTGAACGACAAGTTCCGGCGGCGGCCTGGCGGATGCGCCATCGGGACATGGGGGAGAAAGATCGATGGTTAACCGCGTGACTGGAGCGAAGGCTCTGGGACTTCTGGCCATGACAGCGGCCTGGACGACGGCCGGGATACTGGCTGCGCCGGCGGCGCAGGCGCAATCGGCCCTGGAAGACTCCGTACTGGGACGGCCCCGGCCGGGCTACGATGCGATGGGCATCGACCTCTTCGCCGGCCCCTCCGACCCGGGCTCACCCTTCATTCTCTATCCCGCCCTGGATATCACCGGTGGCTGGGACGACAACGTTTTCCGCGAAGACTCGCCGCGCAATGACGATTTCTTGCTGAAGATCTCGCCGAGCGTGGCCCTGGTGTCTGACTGGGTCAATCACGGCCTGTCACTGTCGGCCCGGGCCGACATCGTGCGCTGGGAGGAGTTCGACCAGAACAACGCCACCAACTTCGAGGTCAAGTCCGCCGGCTTCCTCGACATCGGCTTGGATTCGCAGCTCTTCGGCAACGCCAGCTTCGGCCGGCAGTCCGACGGCCGCGACGATGTGAACAACCCCGGCACCACCAATCTGGTGCGCTACTGGCGGAACATGCAGACCGTCGGCTTCTCCACCTACGCCGGCGACTTCCAGTCGACCACGACAGGAACGCGCGACCGCTACAACTACGTCGATAACGGCGTCAACCAGGACGACCGCGACTACGTCAAGTACGCGGTGACGGAGCGGCTGGGCTACGAGTTCCAACCCGGCGTGGTGCTGTTCGTCGAGGGTGGCTACAACTGGCGCCGCTATGACGACAGCGTCGACGACTTCGGCTACAACCGTGACAGCCAGGGCTGGGAAGTGCGCGGCGGCCTGTCCTACGACGCCGCCGGTGTGCTGGCCGCCGAGGTCAGCGCCGGTTATCTGCGGCAGAAGTACGAGGACGATCACTTCGGCGTGAGCGCCGGCTTCGCAGTCGATGGCAACATCACCTGGAATCCGGCTGATCTGGTGACCATCCGCGCCTATGCCGGCACCTCGATCCAGGAGACCACGCTGGACGGTGCCTCGGGTGCCTACGGCACGCATGGCGGCCTCGGCTTCGACTACGACCTGGCCGACAACCTGATCTTCACCTCGGATGTGATCTACACCAACATCAAGTACGACGCCGCGCCCGGCTTCACCGAGCGCAAGGACGACGTGTGGCAGGCCAGTGCCGGCTTGGTGTGGCTGATCAACGAGTACTTCTCGGCCCGGGCGGACTACACCTTCACCACCCGCGAATCGAACATCCCGGGCGAGGACTTCAACGACAATACGGTGTTGATCACCCTGCATACTCAGCTTTAAGTCTGGCATCGGGGATACCCTGCCGTCCGGGGACGGATAGCAGGTGGGGGCGCGTGAGGGGGCCAATGGTGTGAACGGCGGGGCAACCGGATCGGCGGTTCGGCCCCGCGGTACGTGAGGTGGCTTCTGGCATGACGACCCTTTTGCGTAGCCTTTGTCTAACCCTGCTGACCCTGCTGGCCGTATTGCAATCGCCGCCCCAGGCGGCGGCGGACACCACCGCCTATCGCCTGGCGTCGGGCGATCAGCTGCGCATCAGGGTGTTCGACAACGAGGACATTTCTGGCGAGTACAATGTCGACGCCGCCGGCAACGTGAACTTTCCGCTGGTTGGCCAGATCAAAGCCGGCGGGATGACGGTGGACGCCTTCGCCGCCGACCTGACGCGGCGGCTCGACGCCGAATACCTGGTCAATCCGAAAATCAGCGTCGAGGTGCTGAACTTCCGGCCGATCTTCGTCATCGGCCAGGTCAACTCCCCGGGCAGCTTCACCTATGCGCCGGGCATGACGGTGCGCCAGGCGGTGGCACTGGCCGGCGGCTACACCCGCCGCGCCTCGACCTCGTCGATGACAATCATCCGCCAGGACGGCAGCGGCACCATCGAGGTCGAAGCCGGCGAAGATACCGCCGTGCTGCCAGGTGACACGATCGAAATCGACAGGCGGTTCCTGTGATACCGGCTGCCCAAGGGGTGCCGCCGGAACCGCGGGGCGGCGAAGTGCCCTCCCCCGGCGGCAAAAAGCCGGCTAGGCTTTGGCTTGCCGAACGCTTGCTTTTGGCGGGGTATTCGTGACGCGGTGGTCGCACCGGGCGATGGCAGCCCCTTGTGTGATCGAGGCAGTGGACTCGTGCTTGGCGGCACGGTCTTTGGGGGATGCAAGATGTGCGGTGGAATCCGGCGGCGGGTGACATCATGAGTCCCGATCCGCGACGACAGCCCGCGGTGGAGATGCCCCAGGAGGCACGGCCGCTGCGCGGCGGCGACCGTGGCCCGGCGCAGCAGCTGCGCGGCGGCGGCGGGCAGCCGCCCGGCGGCAGCGAGCCGCCTGGCTATCCCTACGGCGCCTACTCGGCCGCCAGCACCGAGCTGGCCGGTGGCAGCAACATGCTGGACCTGCGCAACCTGCTGTCGGTGCTGCGGCGGCGCAAGTATCTGATCCTCGGGCTGCTGGCCCTGGCCGTGGTCGGCGCCAGTCTCTACACCTCGCAGCTGACGCCGCTCTACCAGGCCAGCGCGACGATCGTGGTGGAGCCGGACCGCACCAAGGTGCTGGACGTCGACGCCGTGGTGCGCGACCTGCCGAACGACTACCTGACCTTGCAGACAGAAGCCGCCAAGATCAGCTCGCGCGCGGTCGCGCTGGGCGCGGTGGAGCGCTTGAAGCTGCTCGAGGACCCCCGTTTCAATCCCAACCTGGCGCCGCCGCCAAAGGCCAACGACGGCTTCTCGCTGAGTAGCCTGTTCAACGACCTGCTGGTGCTGGTCGGGTTGCGCGACAAGCCGCCGGAGGAAGCCGTGACGGCGCCGGCGACGACGAAGATCACCGACCCGGACCTGCTGCGCGAGGCTGTCATCAGTCGTTTCATGGGTGGCACCTCGGTGGTGCTGGCCGAGCGGTCGCGGCTGATCATCATCTCCTACGTCTCGACCGATCCGCAGCTGGCCGCCCTGGCGGCCAACGCCGTGGCGATTTCCTATATCGAGGGCCAAATCAGCGCCATCGGCGGCGAGACGACACGTGCCGCCGGCGTTGTGCAGGAGAAGCTGGCCGAACTGGAGACCGAGCTGACCGTGGCCCGCACCAAGCTGGCCAACTATCGCAGCGAGCATGGCCTGACCGACGTCAACGGCTCATCGCTGCAGAACCAGCAGCTGGTCAGCCTGAACGGCGATCTGATCGGCGCGCGCAACCGCCTGACCGAGGCCGAGGTGCGCTATGACCAGGTGAAGCGCATGCTCGACGGCGGCGGCGGCTCGGCCGAGACCGCGGCCGCGGTAGCCGACAACTCCATGGTGCAGGCCCTGCGCTCGCAGGAGATCGAGATCGGCCGCGAGCTCAGCGAGCTGTCCACCAAGTACCGCGACGGCCATCCGAAGATGATCGAGGCCAAGGCTCGCCTGAAGGAGATCCAGAGCAAGCTCTGGTCTGAGGTGCGCAAGGTAGGCGCCATGCTGAAGAACGAGGTGGAGATCGCGCGCGGCCAGGTAGCCAACCTGGAAGAAGCAATTGCCGGTCTGAAGGGCGAGGTTGCCGACCTGTCGGAGTTCCAGGTGCAACTCTCCGCCCTGCAGGCCGACGTCGAGGCCAAGAGCAAGCAGTACGACGCGATGCTCGATCGCTACAACGAGATCGCAGTGCAGGCCGGCGCCAACGAGAAGCCCGATGCCGAGCTGATCAGCCAGGCACAGGCGCCGGGCGCGCCCTTCTATCCACGCAGCAACATGATCATCGGCATGGCGGCGGCGGCAGCCATCGTGCTCGGGCTGGTGCTGGCCATCGGCCTGGAGTTCCTCGACTCCGGCTTCCGCTCGCTCAGCCAGATCGAGGCGCAGTCCGGCCTGCCGACACTGGGCATGGTGCCGATGATCGCGATGAAGGGTGGCGGCAAGGGTGGGCTGCCGCACCACTTCGCCACCGCGCGGCACGGCTCGATCTTTGCCGAGGCGATCAGAACCGTCCGAACGAATCTCATGCTGTCGAATGCAGACCGGCCGCCGCGCGTGGTGCTGGTGACCTCGTCGATGCCGAACGAGGGCAAGACCACGACGGTGCTATCGATCGCCTCGCAGACGGTGCAGACCGGGCGGCGCTGCATCGTGGTGGACTGCGACATGCGGCAGGCCAGCGTCGACGAATCCCTCGGTCATCCGAACCACCTGGGGATCTCCGATTTCCTGGCCAATGCCGCCGACCTGACGCAGATCATCGGCGTCGACGAACGCACCGGCGTGCATTTCATCGGTGCCGGCACCCAGGCCAATCCGCCGGTCGAGCTGCTGGGCTCGGCACGGATGAAGAACCTGATCAACGCGCTGGCACAGTCCTATCACCTGGTGGTGCTCGATACGCCGCCGCTGCTGGCGGTGTCGGACGCCCTGGTGCTGCTGCGCGAAGCCGATGCGACGATATTCCTGATCCGCTGGGGCAAGACGCCGCGCGATACCGCAAAGCTGGGCCTGAAGACGGCGCTGGAGGCCGGGGCGCGCATTGCCGGCGTGGTGCTGTCCTATGTCGACGTGAAGAAGCACGCGCAGTACACCTACGCGGACAGCGGCCACTACTACAACAAGGCCTACAGGAAGTACTACTATACCAAGTAGACGCGACCCTACCGCGGCGCAGAAGCGCGGCCGCATCGCGCGGGCCCAGTCCCGGCGCCCGGCCGCCTGGGCGCCGTTGGTCGGTGTCCTGCTGGGCCTGACGCTGCTCGCCATGGCGACGCCACGGCTGATAGCGGGCCTGCTGACCGCGCCCTATGACGGCGACCTGCGGCGCGTGATCAAGGGCAATCCGATCGAGGGCCAGCGGCTGGCGCAGGCCGCCGCCGACTACCTGGACGCCCTGGCGTGGGACGACGAGGCCAACGCCGCGGCCGATCTGGCGACACTCGACTACCTGCTGGCGCAGTCGCTCGGCTTCGACAGCGAGGGCGGGCACGCCTACCTGGAGCGCGCGCTGGCCGCCGCCCGCCGCGCCGTGGCCGGCAACCCGGCGCAGCCCTACACCTGGGTACAGATGTCGATCGCGCTGGAGCGGCTGGAGGGGGTGTCGTCCCGCTCGGTCGGCGCACTGGTGGAATCCATGCGTCGCGCGCGCTATCAGCCGCGCCTGGCCTTGCTGCGCTCCAGTTTGGCGCTGCGCGCCTGGACGCTGCTCGACACAGAAGGCCGCGCGCTGGCCGCCGAGCAGCTTCTGCTGGCCGCGGAACTCAATCCCAAGGCGCTGGCCGCGGCGGTGCCCTCGCCGTCACTGTGGCGCGTGGTACAGGATATCCTTGTGGCCCAGCCGGCGCTGCTGCAGGCGGTGGAAGCGGCGCGCCAGGGGAGCTGACGCCGGGCCGGGCGCAGCGCAGCGGGTTGATCAGACCAGCGGGGCGGGCGCCGGCGTGCGGTGCGGATAGGCCTGGGCGACCCCCAGGCCAAGCAGCGCGGCATAGGTGATGGCGATGGCGGGCATCTGCAGGCTGAAATCCATCAGCGAATGCACCGCCAGCAGCACCGTGACGGCGGCGACGATGGCCGGGAAGTGCCGCTCGACGCCACGCTGCGACAGGCCGCGCAGCTGCAGGAAGAAGGCGATCGCCGGC
Organism: Rhodospirillales bacterium; assembly: GCA_038363005.1. Taxonomy (GTDB): domain Bacteria; phylum Pseudomonadota; class Alphaproteobacteria; order Kiloniellales; family JACOMY01; genus JAKOWB01. Next base: position 5,576 of record JBBQBI010000042.1, on the reverse strand, counting down.
AGCGCCAGCAGCAGCAGCCCGGCCGGCAGGCCGGCCTCCATCAGAACCTCCAGGTAGCTGTTGTGCACCCGCACATGGTTCACCTCGCTCAAGCCGAACTGTGGCCCGCGCTGTTCCAGGAAGACGCCGGCGAAGCTGCCGAGGCCGCTGCCGGCCAGCGGCCGCTCGGCGATCTGCTGCAACGCCAGGGCATAGAGCGCCAGGCGGTCGCCCTGGCCTTCCCGCTCACCCAGCTGCACGTCGGCCAAACGGTCACCCAGCAGCACGCCGGACTGCAACACCACCAGACCGCCCAGCCCCAGCATGAGGCCGAGCGCCAGCAGCGTGCGTAGCCCGCGGCGGCGTCCCACCAGCAGGACCACCGCGACCAGGCCGGCGAGCGTGGCCAGCGCGCCGCCCTTCGAGCCGGTCAGCACCAGGGCGGTCAGCAGCAGCAGAAAGGCGGCCACCAGCAGCCACACCGCCAGCCCCAGGCCATCGATCGCGGTGACCAGGCGCACGCGCCACCCCAGGTCGCGCGGCACCCAGATCTGGTTCAGCCGGTCGAGCAGCAGTCCGGTGGCGGTCACCAGCCCCATCCCGGCATAGGCGGCATAGGAGTTGCGGTTGATGAAGCTGCTGGTGAGCGCCTCGGCATAGGAATACTTGTGCACCCAGAGCACCATGCGGCTGCCGCTCAACTGCTCGCTCAGCCCATAGAGCGCATAGGCCACGCCAATCACCACCAGGGCCCACAGAAAGCGCCGCGCGTGGCGGCGGCGGCGCAGCAGATGCAAAGCCAGCCAGAAGCTGGCGCCATAGCTCAGCAGCCGCATCAGTGCCGTCAGCGTCCGGTCCGGCGTGAGCGACAGGGCACCGCTGGGATTGATCCCCAGCACCGCCGTCGTCTCCGCCCAGGCCGGATGGTGCCAGACTGCCGGCGTCCAGCTGGTCGCCTGTAGCAAGAACCAGGCCGTCAGCAGCAGCATGGCCAGGGCATAGGGCAGCGTGCGGCTGCTGCGCAGCGTGACCAGACCACGCGACACCAGTCCACTTAGGCCCCAGAGCAGCGCCAGCAGGCCCAGCAGCAGGGCCAGCAGGCTCCAGGCCCAGGGCTCGTTGCCGCCGAACGGCAGCGGCGCGAGGCAGACCAGCAAGGTAAAGCACCAGAACAGCAGGGCTTCCACGCGCAGAGGCACTCCCGAGGCCGAGGCTCAATAGGCGTTGCGGTTGACGAAGCCCACAAGCAGGGTGAGGAACAGTATCTTAAGGTCGAAGAAGACGGACCAGTTGTCGATGTAATAGAGATCGAATTGCACGCGTCGGCGCATCTTGTCCGCCGTATCGGTCTCGCCACGCAGACCGTTGACCTGCGCCCAGCCCGTCATGCCCGGTTTGACCCGCTGCCGCGCCAGGTAATCGTCGATCAGCCCGGCATAGAAGCGGTCGTGCGCCAGGGCGTGCGGCCGCGGCCCCACCAGGGACATGTCGCCGCGCAGCACGTTGATCAGTTGCGGCAGCTCGTCCAGGCTGCTGGCACGCAGCAGGGCGCCAACCCAGGTGACGCGCGGGTCGTGCCGCTTGGCCTGCGGCACCTCGGCATCGTCGCTGGTAGTAGCCTGCCGCATGGTGCGGAACTTCAGCATCTCGAAGGAGTTGTTGCCGAAGCCTGCGCGCTGCTGGCGAAACAGCACTGGGCCGCGGCTGCCGAGCTTGATCGCCACGGCGATCAGCAGCATGGGCAGCAGCCCGAACAGCAGGAACAGCGCCGCCAGCAGGCGGTCCTCCAGCAGCTTCACGAAACGGTCCCACGCGGACATCGGCCGATGCCAGATGTCGAGCATCGGCAGGCCGGCGAGTTCGCTGACACCGCGCGCCGGCAGCTCCAGCTGGGGCAGCTCCAGCGCATAGCGCACGGTGATCGGCAGGCGCCGCAAGGACTGCACCAGCCGATGGAACTGGGTCGCATCATCGGCCGCCAGCGCCACCACGACCTCTTCGATACGTTCGCTGGCCACCAGTTGCGGCAAGGCGTCGATATCACCCAGCAGGCGCCCGGCGAACCCACCCGCCATCGCCGGGCCGATGTGACCGACCACCATCATGGTGCCGCTTTCACGCTCCTGCAGTTGCGCCGCCAGGCCAAGCGCGCGCGCCGTCGTGCCGACGATGGCAACGCGCTGCAACGCTTCGCCGGTCTCGCGCCAGCGCGCCACCAGCATGGCTGCCGCCAGGCGCAGCAGGAACAGTCCGGCGGCGCCCAGCAGCAGCCAGAGCAGGAACCAGACGCGGGAGTACTGGTCACTGGTCTTCACCAGTACCGAGATCAGCGCCAGGATCGCCATCGACACGCCCCAGGCACCCAGCGTGCGGGCGAAGCGCCGCAGCGGCCGCCGCAGCCGATCGACCCGGTAGATGCCGGCCAGGCCCAGGACGTTCAGGGTCAGCAGGGCGCCAATCACCAGCGCCACCCAATAGTAGGACGGCAGGCCGAAGCCGCCGAGCCATAGATGAAAGGCAAGGTAGCCTGCCAAGCCGGCCACTGCGCCGTCGCCGAACCGCAATAACCCCGCCAGAAAAGCTTCTTTGTCGGTCGCCCGTGGCATCACGACTTGCGCCATAAGTGATTGATACTAAAGTTTCTGCCGCGCCGGCAATGGAGCGCCTAGACCAGCATAATAACGTATGCAGTATAGGCAACCTCGGCGAGCGACTGGCGCCGCCGCTGTCCGATGCCGTAGCGTGCGGCCATGGTCCTGAAGCGTCTTTTCCAGCGCCGCGCGGCTGATGCCGACCCGCCCGCCGCACCGCCAGACACCCGCATCTATGCGATCGGTGACATCCACGGCTGCCATGCCCAGCTGGAACGCCTGCACACGGCCATCCTGGCCGATGCCGCAGGTGCACCGGCGCGCCGACTGCTGGTCTATCTGGGCGACTACGTCGATCGCGGACCGGAGTCGAAGGCCGTGCTGGAGACGCTGACTCAGGCGCCGCCCGACGGCTTCGAACGCATCTTCATCAAGGGCAACCATGAAGACTTCATGCTGCAGGTGCTGGACGACAAGAGTGTCTTCCTGCCCTGGCTGATGAACGGTGGCGATGCCACCTGCCGTTCCTATGGCATCGAGCCGACGGCGCCGCCGGACGGCAGCGACGACCTGCTGGGCTGGCTGCAGCAGGCGCTGCGCGAGGCCCTGCCAGGGCCGCACCGCGATTTCCTGGCGGCGCTGCAGCTGCATCACGTCGAGGGCGACTACTACTTCTGCCATGCCGGCATCCGGCCCGGTGTAGCCTTGGAAGCACAGGTCGACGAAGACCTGATGTGGATCCGCGATCCCTTCCTGGCGTCGCGTGCCAGCCACGGCAAGGTCGTGGTGCATGGCCACACGCCGGTTGGCGCGCCGGAGCGGCGCGCCAATCGCATCGGCATCGACACCGGCGCCTGCTATGGCGGGCAACTGACCGCCGTGGTCCTGGATGGCCATGAGCAGCGCTTCCTCCAGGCCTGAGGCAACCACGCTCGCCCCGGGCAGCGGCCTGGCCGGCTGGCGCCTGCTGCTCGACCCGGCGACGCCGCCGGCGGCATCGCTGCCCGACCTGCGGGGTTTCGCCCAGCGCCTGGCCCAGCTGGTCGGACCGGCGCAGGCTGCCGCCGCGCTGGCACCGGCGAGGGCGGCCTGGGGCCTGGAGCTGCTGCCGCCGGAGCAGGTGGCACAGGCCCGGCTGTTGGCCAAGCGCGCACGCCACCACCAGTTGGCAGCGCTGCGCCTGCTGGCGGCGGACAACATCGAAGGCGTGGTCCTGAAGGGCTTCGATTTCGCCCACCGGCTCTATGACGATCCGCTCGACCGCATCGGTGAGGACCTCGACCTGCTGTTGCGGCCGGCCGACTGGCCCGCGGCGCTGGCACTGCTGCAGCGCGCCGGCTGGCGCGTCGGACAGTCCCGCCTGCCGGCCTGGGGATCCATCACCCGTGCCAGCGCCGCGCCGCTGCTGTCGCCAGACGGCGCGACGCAGCTTGACCTGCACCGCGCCGCCGACGAGTGGCCGCTGGAGCGGGCGCTGCCCACGGCGGCGCTCTTTGCCAGCGCCGAGACCTTCGCTTGCGAAGGCTTGCTGCTGCGGGCACCGCGGCCGGCCGATTCGCTGCTGCTGCTAGTGAGCAACCTGGGCAAGGACAAGTTCGGCCCCTTTGCCGTCCGCAAGCTGATCGACGCCGCCCGGCTGCTGCAGCGCCACGCACCCGACCCCGCGGCACTGACGGCGCGTGCCCGGGCCAGCCAGCTCGGCCGGCCGCTGGACACGCTCTGTGGCCTGCTGCGGCGCCTGGGCCGGCCGCTGCCCGGCTGGCCCGAGGCGCCGGCCGGCCCAACCTTTGAACGGCTGCTGGCTGACTTGCGAGAGCTTCGCTTCACCGCGCCCGGGGGCCTGGCACTGCTGCGCCGCGAATTCGCCTTGGCGGCCGACTGGCGTGTCGCCCTGGGCCGCAATGCGCACCGCCTACGGGGCCTGCTGCGGCCAGGCCCGCGTCGCTGAAGGCTGCCACCGACGGCTGGCAATTGCGTTACCGGCTATTGCGCTATAGTGAGACCGGGGTAGAAGTGCTGTTGGGGGCAGTATGCAACGCCGTCGTATTCTGGTGACCGGAGGCGCTGGCTTCCTAGGCTCGCACCTCTGCGAGCGTCTGGTGGCGCGGGGCGACGACGTGCTCTGTGTCGACAATTTCTACACCGGCACCAAGGACAACATCGCCCACCTGATGGGCACGCCGCGGTTCGAGCTGATCCGCCACGACGTCACCTTCCCGCTCTATGTCGAGGTCGACGAGATTTACAACCTCGCCTGCCCGGCTTCGCCGATCCACTACCAGTACGATCCGGTGCAGACCACCAAGACCTCGGTGCACGGCGCCATCAACATGCTGGGGCTGGCCAAGCGGACCGGGGCGAAGATCCTGCAAGCCTCCACCAGCGAGGTCTATGGCGACCCCACGGTGCACCCGCAGACCGAGGACTATCGCGGCAACGTCAATCCGATCGGGCCGCGGGCCTGCTACGACGAGGGCAAGCGCTGCGCCGAGACGCTGTTCTTCGACTACCAGCGCCAGCACGACCTGCCGATCAAGATCGTGCGGATCTTCAACACCTATGGCCCGCGCATGCACGAGAACGACGGGCGCGTGGTGTCGAACTTCATCGTCCAGGCGCTCAAGGGCGAGCCGATCACGGTTTACGGCGATGGCTCGCAAACCCGCTCCTTCTGCTTCGTCGACGACCTCGTCGGGGCGATGATCACGATGATGGGGACTCCGAAGGAGGTGACCGGGCCGATCAACATCGGCAATCCGCGCGAATGCAGCATCAGGGAGATTGCCGAGCTCGTCATCGCGAAGACCGGATCGGCCTCCCGCATCGAGTACCGGCCATTGCCGCAGGACGACCCGCGCCGCCGCTGCCCCGACATCGGGCGCGCCCGCGACATCCTTGGCTGGGAGCCGGTTGTCGGGCTAGAGGAAGGGCTCGACAAGACGATCGCGTTCTTTCGGGACCGGATCGGCTGAGAGGCGGCGCTCGGCGCGTCGGCGCAGCAGGACG
>JBBQBI010000041.1:0-19804 GCA_038363005.1 Rhodospirillales bacterium | reverse complement strand
GCTGGGCGTGCCCCGGGGGGGGGGGGGGCGGCGCTCTCTGGGGGTCCGGGGCCTCTAATTGGGGGGTAGGGTGGGTTGGGGGGAGTGCCGTTTTTTTGTGTTTTGTATTTTGGTTGGGGCGCCCCGGCGTGGGGGCGGGGGCCCCCGACCGATCAGTCGACGCTGTCTTCGCCAGCGTTGGCCAATGCCTTGCACATGTCGAACAGCCGCTTGCGAACTGCCGGATCCTTGATCCGGTAGTAGGCCCGCACCAGCTCAAGCGTCTCGCGCTTGGCCATGGGGTCCAGTTCGTAGTCGGCCTGCTCTTCGGCAAAGGCGCGGGTCTTGCCACTGGCCTTCGCACTCTGCCAGTCGCCTAGTTCTTCGAAAAAGAAACCGATCGGAACGTCCAGAACCTTCGAGAGATCATAGAGCCGGCTGGAGCCGATACGGTTGGTACCGCGTTCGTACTTCTGCACCTGCTGGAACGTCAGGCCTATGGCCTCGCCCAGCTTCTCCTGGCTCATGCCCAGGAGCGTCCTCCGCATCCGGACTCGACCACCGACGTGGACGTCAACCGGATGCGGGCGGCCGGTACCGCGGCCGTATTCCGCCTTCGGGCGACCCCGTACCATATTGTTATTCTCCCTCGTGCGCGGCCCTCGCGGGACCTCGTTTGCGTTCTATTCATACGCGGGTATGCGGTCAACGGTTTAGGGTGACCGCCGGTTCGTGCCTTGCCCAGGTCCGCCGATCCAACAGCAAAGCGAGGAGTGCGGGCACCAGGAGGAGTGGCACCAGCACCAGCGCACCCACTTTCGCATAGATCGGGACGCGTGCAAGAGCCTGCGGCAATACAGCGTCAAGGAAATCGATCTGGTTGAGACCCAGCGTTCCAATGGTTCGCCCGTAGGGGTCGACCACGGCGCTGATTCCATTGTTCGCGGCGCGCACCAGCGGCAGGCCTTCCTCCACCGCGCGCAGCCGTGCCTGGGCGAAATGCTGATAGGGGCCGCTGGATTGGCCGAACCAGGCATCATTGGTGATGTTGAGCAGCAGGCCCGGCCGTGGCGTGCCGCTGGCCACCACCTGGCCGGAGAAGATCACCTCGTAGCAGATCAGCGGCGCCGCCATCGGCAGGCCTGGCAACGCGATGTTGCGCAGTGCCGTTCCAGGGGTGAAACCGCCACCCGTGACGGCGAAGGCGCCGAGGATTTCCGGGAAGGGCACGTACTCGCCGAAGGGCACCAGGTGCGCCTTGTCGAAGGTGTCGAGCAGCCGGCCCTGATCGTTCAGCACGTAGAGTGAATTGAAGGCGCCGACGCCGCGTTCCAGCCGCGGCGCGCCGGTGACCAGGAGGCCGCCCGGCGGCAGCATAGCACCCAGCGCCTGGCGCAGCGCCTCGTCCTCCCACAGATTGTAGGGCACCGCCGTTTCCGGCCAGATCACCAGCGTGGTCTGTGCCAGTCCGGGGCTGCGCGTCAGGTCCATCAGCCGCTGCAGATGTTCCTGCGCCAGGTCCTTGCGCCACTTCAAGGTCTGCTCGACGGAGGGCTGCACCAGCCGCAGCTTGACACCGGGCACCACGGCCTCGCCCACGGCCGGCGCCGCGGCAAGCCGGACGAAGCCGAAGACCAGCGCCGCCAGCAGCAGGCCCCAGCTGCCGGCGACGGTGCCCCAGGCGGCGCGACGCCCGACCCCCACCAGCCCCAGAAGCGCCGGCGCACTGGCCGCCAGCAGGGTCAGCAAGGTGAGACCCCAGATGCCGGTGATGCTGGCCAGCTGCAGCGTCTCCGGCGCGAAGGCCCAGACCTGGCCCAGCTGGTTCCAGGGAAAGCCGGTCAGCACGAAGGAGCGCAACCACTCCGCCAGCAGCCAGAGCGGCGCCAGGATCAGCACCCAGGCAGCGCCGCGGAAGCGCGTGCGTTGCGCCAACCAGAGCACCAGCGCCGGATAGAGCGCCATGCCGGCGGCCAGTCCACCGACCGAGATCGGCAGGAACCACCAGTAGGTGGCGAAATCCACCGTCATGGCGATGCCGACCCAGTAGAAGCCGCCAAGGAAGTGGCCGAAGCCGAAGCTCCAGCCGAGCCAGAAGGCCCTGCGACCGCTGGTCGCACCGCTCGCCATCCAGGTTAGCCCCATGAAGGCAGGCAGCAGTGCCGGCAGGATCCATAGCGGCGCGAAGGCCAGCGACGACAGCAGTCCCAGTACCAGCGCGCACCAGAAGCGCCGCCAACCGGCCAGCGCGGCCAGCCGGACGGCCAGGCCCGCCAGCCGGGGACAGGCGGCGTCGGGGGTCATGGCTTCTCCGTCGGTTTCGGCGGCAGGTTGCGCACCCGCAGGCGGCGCAGGCGGCGCGGATCGGCGTCCACCACCTCCAGCGTCATGCCCGAGGCCGGGTGCTTGAACAGCTCGCCGCGCGCCGGCACCCGGCCGGCCAGCGAGACCACCAGGCCGCCCAGCGTATCGAGGTCGTCCTCGCGCTCCTCATTGCTGAGGATCGGGCCGACCAGGTCCTCGAACTGCTCCAGCGGCACGCGGGCGTCGGCCAGGATCGAGCCGTCGGGGCGCGGCTGCAGCAGCGGCGCGCTGACCAGGTCGTGCTCGTCCTCGATCTCGCCGACGATCTCCTCGACCAGGTCCTCGATGGTGATCAGGCCGTCGATGCCGCCGTACTCGTCGACCACCAGCGCCATGTGGCGGCGCGAGCGGCGCATCTCCAGCAGCAGGTCGAGCGCCAGCATCGAGGGCGCGACGATCAGCACATCGCGCTTCACCTCGGCCAGGCGGAAGTTGCCGGGATCGGTGGCGAAGGGCAGCACGTCCTTGATGTGGACGAAGCCGACGATGTCATCCAGCGCCTCGCGATAGACCGGCATGCGCGAGTGGCCCTCGCGCGCGATCAGCGCCAGCATCTCGGTGAAACCGGTGCCGACCTCGACCGCGACGATATCGGCGCGCGGCACCATCACGTCATAGGCGGTGAGGTGCCGCAGCTTGAGGATGTTGGACAGCAGCAGGCGCTCGTGGTCGCCGATGCCGGCGCTCTCGCCGTCCTCGCCCTCGCTCTCCTCGATCTCCTCGATGATCTCCTCGATCGCCTCGCGCAGCGATCCCTCGCCGCCGCGCGGGCGGATGCGGTGGCGGAAGCGCTGCCACAGGCCGCGTCGGGAGTCGCCGTTGCCGTCGTCGCTCATGGCCGGTCTTCCGCGGCATAGGGATCGGCCACGCCGATCTGCCACAGGATCTCGCGCTCCAGCGCCTCCATGCGCAGGGCCGCGGCGCTGTCCTGGTGATCGTGGCCTAAGAGATGCAGCAGGCCATGCGTCACCAGGTGCGACAGGTGGTCGGCCAGGCTCTTGTCCTGCTCCGCCGCTTCGCGCGCCACCGTCTCGAAGGCCAGCGCCACGTCACCCCATTGCTGCGGTTCGTCGCCGGCGATGATCGGGCTCTCGACGGCGGGGTCGGCGTAGCGCGCGCTGTCCTCGTGCGCCGGGAAGGCCAGCACGTTGGTCGCCTTGTCCTGGCCGCGGAACCGGCGGTTAAGGTCGCGCAGCGTGGCGTCGTCGGCCAGCAGGATCGCCGTCTGCCAGTGGCCGCCGCCGCGCGTCGCCTGGCTGAAGGTCGCGGCGGCGGCGCGCTCCACCACCCGCTCGACCGTCGGCAGCGCCTGCTGCCAACTCTCGGTCTCGATGATGATGTCGATCTCGTCGACGCCCTGGCCGCGCTCTAGTCGCATGACGGTCTGGTCAGCGGCGCTGCTCGAAGAGGTCTTGCGCCTCGCCTTCGGCGGCATCGCGCTTGGCATAGGCCCGCACGATCTGCGTCACCAGCCGGTGGCGCACCACGTCGACATCGGTGAACTGCACAAAGGAGACACCGTCGATGCCGGCCAGCAGCTCGGCCGCGTCCTTCAACCCGCTGCGCTCGCCGCGCGGCAGGTCGACCTGCGACAGGTCGCCGGTCACTGCCATGCGGCCGTTCTCGCCCAGCCGGGTCAGGAACATCTTCATCTGCACCATGGTGGTGTTCTGCGCTTCGTCCAGGATGACGAAGGCGTTGGCCAGGGTGCGGCCGCGCATGAAGGCCAGCGGCGCCACCTCGATCTCGCCCGAGGTCAGGCGGCCGGCCACCTGGTCGCCCGGCATCATGTCGTAGAGCGCGTCGTAGAGCGGCCGCAGGTAGGGATCCACCTTCTCGCGCAGGTCGCCGGGCAGGAAGCCCAGGCGCTCGCCGGCCTCCACCGCGGGGCGCGACAGCACGATGCGTTCCACCCGTCCGGCCAGCAGCATCTCCACTGCCACGGCGACGGCGATATAGGTCTTGCCGGTGCCGGCCGGGCCGATGCCGAAGGTCAGCTCGTTGTTGCGCAGCGCCTCGATATAGGCGGCCTGCCCGGGCGAGCGGGCCGAGACCACGCGCTTGCGAGTGCGCACCGAGGGCCCCTCGCCGCCGGCGCCGACAGCGGCGCCGGCCTTGTCCTCGCCACCGCCCACCGCCATGCGCAGCGCGGCATCGACCTCGGCCTCGCCCAGCGGCAGGCCGCGCTGCAGCCGGCGATAGAGCGACTGCAGCACCTCCGTCGCGGCGGCCACGGCGGCGCGCTCGCCGCTCACCGCCAGGCGGTTGCCGCGGCTGGCCAGGGCAACGCCCAGTTGGCGCTCGATGCGCGCCAGGTTCTGGTCATGCTGGCCATAGAGCGACGGCAGCAGCGAGTTGTCCTCGAACTGCAGGAAGGTGGGGCTGTCGATGATGGTCTTGGGCGGCGTCACGCCAGGGGCCTCGAAGGTTGCCAGTCAGCGCCCGGCGGCGGCTGGGGTTGGTCCGCCGTCAGGGGGTCGTCCAGCAGCACCGGCCGGGCGGCCAGCGAGGCCGCGTAGGCGCCGGTGATCTCCATCTCGACCAGCTGGCCGAGCAGGCGGTCCGGCAACTGGGCATAGACCGATTGCATCCAGGGACCGCGGCCGAGCAGCTGTCCGGTCTGCTTGCCGCGGCGGTCGAACAGCACCGCCATGCGGCGCCCCAGGCTTTGCTGGTTGAAGGCCAGCTGCTGGCGCTGCAGCAGCGCCTGCAGCGCCGCCAAGCGGGCGTCCTTGAGGTCTTCCGGGATCTGCCCCGGCAGCGCCGAGGCCGGGGTGCCGGGCCGCGCGCTGTACTTGAAGGAATAGGCCTGGGCGAAGCCGGTCTCTGCCACCAGGTCGAGCGTCGCCTGGAAATCGGCGTCGCTTTCGCCCGGGAAGCCGACGATGAAGTCGGACGACAGCGCCAGGTCCGGCCGCGCCTGGCGCAGCTGGGCGACCGAGCGATGATAGTCCGTCACCGTGTGGCGCCGGTTCATCGCCTCCAGGATGCGGTCGCTGCCCGATTGCACCGGCAGGTGCAGGAAGGGCATCAGCGTCTCGAGGTCGCGGTGCGCGGCGATGAGGTCGGCGTCCAGGTCGCGCGGGTGCGAGGTGGTGTAGCGCAGTCGCGCCAGGCCTGGCACCTCGGCCAGCGCGCGCAGCAGGCGGCCGAGGCCCCAGGTGGCGCCGTCCGGTCCCGCGCCGTGATAGGCGTTGACGTTCTGCCCTAGCAAGGTTAGCTCCAGCACCCCGGCGGCGGCGAGCTGGCGTGCCTCGGCCAGCACCGCGGCGACCGGGCGCGAGGTCTCGGCACCGCGGGTATAGGGCACCACGCAGAAGCTGCAGAACTTGTCGCAGCCCTCCTGGATCGCCAGGAAGGCGGCTGGGCCATCGGGCCGGCGCGCCGCCGGCAGGTGGTCGAACTTGGACTCCGGCGGGAACTCGGTATCCAGCACGCGCCCAGCCTCGCGCGTTGCCCGGGCGATCAGCTCCGGCAGGCGGTGATAGGCCTGCGGGCCGACCAGCACGTCGACCACCGGGGCGCGGCGCAGCATCTCCTGGCCCTCGGCCTGGGCGACGCAGCCCGCCACGGTGACCAGCATCTGCCGGCCGGCGGCCTGGGCGTCGGCCTTCAGCAGGCGCAGGCGGCCGAGCTCGGAATAGACCTTCTCCGCCGCCTTCTCGCGGATGTGGCAGGTGTTGAGGATCACCATGTCGGCGCCGTCGGGGCGGTCCGCCGGGGCATAGCCCAGGGGCGCCAGCAGCTCCGCCATGCGGGCGGAGTCGTAGACGTTCATCTGGCAGCCGTAGGTCTTGATGTAGAGCGACTTGGGCAAGGTCCTCACCGCGGGCGACGTGGGCACGCGGGGCAGCGGAATCCCGGAGTCCGCATCAGGCCCTCGCACTGGGTATGGGGATGGGGACTGACGAGCTTCGGCGCATGCCCGCATCCTACAGGGTTGCGGGGCGGCCAACAATCACGAGGACAGAACAGAGTCAAGGCGGCGGCCGGCCGGCGTTGGGCGCTCAGGCGACGCTGGGGCTGGCGTCCGGGCCGGCTGGATCGGCGATCACCGGGCGCAGCGGCGGCGTCGGCAAGGGCAGCTGCGGCTGCGGCCGGCCGGTCAGCGCCTGGGTCACGCCGCGCCGCACCTGCGCCTGGCAGTACTCCGCCATGGCCTTGCGGCTGCCGAACTGGGCAAAGGTCACCGGCTTGTGGAACTCGACCACCACCGAGACCCTGCCGATGCCAAAGGCGCTCCAGATGTGGGAGAAGAGGTCCATGTCGCCATACCAGGCGAAGTAGGGCCTGAGGTAGCGACCCATCGGCAGGCCATCCAGCTTGGCATAGGCCACCGACACCGCCTGCACCGTCAGCGGCTTGCCGTGCGGCTGCCGCTCGGCGACCGAAAACAGCGCCGACTTGAAGGGCAGCACGCGGTTGCCGTCGCTGGAGGTGCCCTCGGCGAAGAGCATCAGGCTTTCGCCGTCTTCCAGCCGCTTGCCCATCTCGTCGCGCGTCTCCGCCGTCTTCGGCGCCCGCCGCTCGACGAAGACCGAGCGCTGCAGCTTGGCCAGCAGGCCGAACAGCGGCCACTTGGCCACCTCCGCCTTGGCCACGAAGGAGCCGCGGATCAACGAGCCGATGACCTCGATGTCGAGATAGGAGACGTGGTTGATGACGTAGAGCGTGGGGTGTTCGCGCGACTGCCGGCCACGGCGCTCCACCTTGATCCCGGCGATGCGGCAGACCTGGCGGTGGTACCACTGCGGGAAGCTTTCCCGCCATGGCAAGTGGAAGATCAGCGCCGAACCCTGGATCAGGATGGTCGAGCCGGTGAGCAGCAGATAGAGGAACAGCCGCCAGCTCGACCGCAACCGGGAAACCATGGCGCCCGCCCCCAGCCCCTACTCGCGCGCCGAATCGCCGCCCAGGCGGTAGTGCCGGTAGTACTTCTCGGTCACCCAGTCGGTCTTCACCACGATGGCCACGTCGGTGGTGCCGAAGTCCTTGTCGACCACGGCGCCATCGCCGACGAAGCCACCGAGGCGCAGGTAGCCGCGGATCAGCGGCGGCAGCAGCCGCTTGGCCTCGCGCAGGTTGATCTCCTCGACCGGGATGTTGTTCATCTCGACATAGCGGTCGGGCAGCGCACGCGGCCGCAGTGCCGGCGGCGCCAGATGGTGGTGGTAGAGGTAGCTGAGTGGCAGGGCCAGTTGCTCGGGCGCCACCGACGGCAAGCTGGCGCAGCCGAACATGATGTCGATGTTGTAGTAGAACACATACTCGGCGATGCCGCGCCACAGCAGCTGCATGGTCGAGCCGGTGCGGAAGGCGGCATCGACGCAGGAGCGGCCGAGCTCCAGGATCTCGCCCGGATAGGCCACCAGTGCCGAAAGATCGTATTCGTCGACGGAATAGAACTGGCCCCGGCGCACCGCCTGTTCGCGGCGCATCAGCCGGTAGCTGCCGACCACGGCCTCGGGGCCGGTCTTGGTGCGATCGAACACCAGCAGGTGGTCGCAGTACTCGTCGAAAGAGTCGTACTCGCGCTGCTCCAGGCGCTGCTGTGCCGTCGGTGTCGCCGCCATCTCCTGGCAGAACACGCGATAGCGCAGCCGCTGCGAAGCCAGGACCTCTTCCGCGGTCTCGGCCAGCCGGATGTGCAGTGAACCGGCGACGACGTCGACCGGCTTGCCGCGATTGGCTTCCATCAGAACCATTGTATCGCTCCTTCCGGCCTGAGCCGGATGTCGCCCCCTGCGGTCTAGGTCGACCCGGGCGAGCGGTTGTTCCGCCCTGCCCTCAATTTCGCATACTAGCAGATATCAATCCCGCAGCTTGCGAGACGTTATACGCGTGGCACGGGCACAACGCACCCCCGGGATGACCGGCCGATCCAGGTGCAGTGGCGCCTAGACGTGTTCCTTGCCGGCGGGGCTGTCCGACAGCTTGTCCAGCTTGCCCTTGTCGGCGGTGGCCTTCACGCCATAGAGCTCCATCTTGTGTCCCACGAGGCGATAGCCAAGGCGGCGGGCGATCTCGGCCTGCAATCGTTCCACCTCCGGATCGACGAACTCGATGACTTCGCCGCTGTTCACGTCGATCAGGTGGTCGTGGTGTTCCTCGGTGCGCTCCTCGTAGCGCGCCCGGCCATGGGCGCCGAAGTCGTGGCGCTCCAGGATCCCGGCTTCCTCGAAGAGCTTCACGGTGCGATAGACCGTGGCGATCGAGATGCGCGGGTCAATCTTCACCGCGCGACGATGCAGCTGCTCGACGTCGGGATGGTCGGACGACATCGACAGCACCCGGGCAATGACCCGGCGCTGCTCCGTCATCTTCAGCCCTTTGTCGAGGCAGAGTTTTTCTAAGCGATCCGACATCCGCTCCTCGGGCTTGGCGCCCCCTCCCCGCAAGACCGCCCCAAGGGGATAGGCAGGCGCGATAGTAACCGAAAGGGCGCTGCTGGCCTATGCCAACAGCGCCCTAAACAACGGAAAAGCAACGTAGTTAATGCGACTTGTTCTCAGGGCCGCTTGCGTGGCTTGGTGCCGAGCCCGATCTGCTTCGCCAGCTTGGAGCGCTGCTTGGCGTAGTTCGGCGCCACCATCGGATAGTCGCTGGCCAGGCCCCAACGGTCGCGATACTCATCCGGGCTCATGTTGTAGGCGGTCTTCAGATGCCGCTTCAGCATCTTCAACTTCTTGCCGTCTTCCAGGCAGACGATGTAGTCGGGTGTCACCGACTTCTTGATCGGTACTGCCGGCGCCGGACGCTCCGGTTCAACCGGGATGACCTGGCCGACGTTGGCGAGGGTCTGATAGACCTCGCGGATCAAACCCGGCAGGTCCTGCACGGCGACGTTATTGTGCGCTACATGGGCGGATACGATGCTGCCGGTGAGCTGCAGCAAATCCTTGTCATTACCGTCATTGGTCATGGGCCGAATCCTCTTGGGTCCCTGGATGTGAAGCGAGCTATACAGATGCTGTTCGTCGATTGCAATATGCAATACTTACATTGCATTGCCCTACTCTTCCGATAGGACTTTCTTCGTCCTAGGGTTGTTCCAGCAGCGGCAAGTCCAGCCGCAGCAACAGGGCATCGGCGCCCCGGCGGTAGTAGTTGGGTCGCCGGCCTATTGTCCGCCAGCCCAGCCCGCGATAGAGCGCCAGGGCGGCCGGATTGTCGGCGCCAACCTCGAGGAAGGCCCGCCGGGCGCCGCCGGCCAGGGCCTGCGCCAGGGCGTGGCGCAGCAGGCCACTGGCCAGGCCCCGCCGCTGGCGATCGGCGGCGATAGCCAGGGTCAGCACCTCGGCCTCGTCGGCCGCCAGGCGCAGCAGCAGGAAGCCGGCCAGCGTCGCCTCGGCCTCGACCGCCAGGCCCCAGCAGCCCGGCGTGGCCAGCAGCAGGGCGAGTTGCCGGGCGTCCCAGGGTTCGTCGGGAAAGGCCGCCGCATGCAGCACCGCCGCGGCCTCCAGGTCGGCGTCCCGCAGCGGCCGCGGCTGGCTGGCGGCGGCCAGAGCGCTCACGCTGTGGCTGCCGGGCGGCGCGGCAGGCTGGTGTCCGGGGCGCGCAGATAGAGCGGCTGCGGCGCCTGGTGCCGCGGCGGCGGTGCCATGCCGGCAGCCAGCAGCGCCAGCACAGCGGCATCCGCCGCGCCCGCCGCGCTGGCCTGCGTCGGCCGATGTCCGGCAGCCAACAGTGCCGGCAGGGCCTGCGCCATCGCATCGCCGGCCAGCAGGCAGGGCCGTCGCGGCAGGCTGGCGGCCAGGGCCGCCGGCGCCAGCAGCGCCGGCGCCAGCGGCACGCCGTCGTGCGGCCGCAGCTGGGCATAGACCTCCGCGCGCTTGGCATCGATCAGCACCAGCAGGTCGCGCCCGGCGGCCTCCGCCGGGTCCACCGCGGCGGCCACCACGTCGAAGTTGCTGATGCCGAGGATCGGCAGGTCCCAGGCCAGTGCCAGGCCCTCGGCGGCGGCCAGGCCGATGCGCACCCCGGTGAAGCCGCCGGGGCCCAGGGTCACCGCTACGGCGCTCAACGCCGCATAGGCCAGGTTGGCTTCGGCCATCACCGCCTCGACCAACGGCAGCAGCCGTTCCGACTGGCCGCGCGCGCGCTGCTCGAAGCGCCGCGACACGACGCCGCGCCCGGGCAACCAGACCGCCGCCGAACAGGCCTGGCCGGCGGCGTCCAGCGCCAGCAGCGGTCCCCCGGCCGGTACCGCCGCGGTCATCGGCGCCGGCTCATGCGGTGCTGCAGGCTTCGGCGAAGTCCAGGCGCGGGTTGCGCGGGAACAGCGTCGCCCGGTCGCCGTAGCCGATGTTGATCAGGAAGTTCGACTTGATGCGACCGGCGGGGAAGAAGGCGGCGTCGACCTTGGCATTGTCGAAGCCCGACATGGGGCCGCAATCCAGCCCCAGGCCGCGCAGCGCCAGCAGGAAATAGGCGGCCTGTAGCGAGCCGTTGCGCAGCGCTGTCTCGCCGGCGTGCGGCTTACCGGCGAACCAGCTGCGTGCGCCGGGATCGTGGAACAAGCGTGGCAGCAGCTCGAAGAACTGCGTGTCGTGGGCGACGATGGCCGTCACCGGCGCCAGCATGGTCTTGTCGCGATTGCCGGACGACAGCGCCGGCTTCAGCTTCTCCTTGCCCGCCGGGCTGCTGACGAAGACCAGGCGCATCGGCTGGCAGTTGGCCGAGGTGGGACCCATCTTCGCCAAGTCATAGGCCTGCTGGAGCAGCGCCGGGTCCACCGGCTTGTCGAGCCAGACGTTGTGTGTGCGCCCCTGGCGCCAGATCAGGTCGAGGCAGTGGTCGTCGAGGGTGGGCATGGCCATCCGGGCGGTCTCCAGTCGAAGCGGCTGGCGCCCAGGGTGGCAAGCGGCCGGCGGCATGACAAGGCCGCCGGCCGCACTGCGGTCAACTGCCCGGCGCCTCAGCTGCCGGGGTCGAAGCTCGTCGCTTCCTGGCGCACCTCGGCGAGCGTGCCGGAGGAGAGCCGGGCGCCCTCGAAGTTGTCGAGGTCGTTGTGGCGGATCAGCCGGCGCAGGTGGTCGGCATAGGTCTCCGCCTCGGCATAGTGGCCGAGGTAGCCGGCCAGCAGCGCGCCGTCGAGCGGCTTGCCGGCATCGCGCAGCTTGGCGCGCTCCCGGCGCAGCTGCTTGAAGGCGCGGTTGCTGTTGAGGTTCTGCATGTAGCCGCGCACCGACTGCATCAGGTCGGCGAAGGCGCGGGCCTTGTGGCCCAGCGTCTGGCCATCCTTGCGTGCCACCAGGCCCGGCACGTCCTGCCTCCAGGTGCGCTGGCCGAACAGGGCATTGCCTTCGCGCGCATAGCGCGAGGTGCCCCAGCCGGACTCCAGGATCGCCTGCGCCAGGGTCAGCGAGACCGGCAGCGCATCGACCTTCGAGAGCAGCTCGTCGCTGTCGTCCGCATCGGCGCCATAGTAGTCCGCCAGGTCCTCCAGCCAGTCGCGCTCCACCGCGGTCAGCCCCTCGCCGGCGGCCTGCTTGGCCAACAGGCGCTCCAGCTCGCGCCGGGCCGAGAGGATCTCCTCGTTGGCCATCAGCACCAGCGGCAGCATAGTGCCGATGAAGACCAGCTTGCGGGTGTCGGTCTCGTCCAGGGCGCGCAGGTCGCGCGGCAAGGCCGAGGTGTAGAGGCGCGGCACGCTCTGCGTTCCGGCCAGCACCGCGTCGACGTCATAGTTCGCCGTTGCGAAACGCTCGAGCAGCGCATCGGCGGTGGCTTCGTTGAGGAACTGAACCGCGACGACCGGAATCGCCGCCGCGGGCTGATAGACGAGATCGGTACGACTCGTCCGGGGGTCCGCCGCCGCGGACGCCGGCAGCAGCGCGGCGAGGGCGAAGGCGGACAGGCTGGCAACCAGGGTCAAGCCCTTGCGGGCATCGCTGAACCAGCCACGTTGAAGAAACCTCGCTTGGGCGAAGTGTACGGAAAGCCTCATGGCTCTATCCCCTACTCTGTAAGGTCCCGGGGCGGGATGCGGGTACCGTCGTTGGACGCTGTCCTTGCCCCTACCATGAGAGCCTGGGGCCGGCGCCGGTCCTGACGGGTGCCGTCTCTAGGAGACGGCGCGCACCTCCACAACTTCAGGAATGTAGTGGCGCAGCATATTCTCGATTCCCATCTTCAGCGTCGCTGTCGAGGAGGGGCAGCCGGCGCAGGCACCCTGCATGTGCAGGTAGACCACGCCTTTCTCGAAGCCACGGAAGACGATATCCCCGCCGTCCTGCGCCACAGCCGGACGGACACGGGTATCCAAAAGATCTCTGATCTGCTCGACCACGGCGCCATCGGCCTGGTCGAAGGTGGTTTCGTCGGCGCGCTCCTCCAGCAGCACCGGGCGCCCGGCGGCGAAGTGCTCCATGATGATGCCGAGCAGCGCTGGCTTCAGCTGGAACCAATCGCTCGCATCGCTCTTGGTAATTGATACGAAGTCGCTGCCGAGGAACACGCCGGTCACGCCGTCGACCTGGAACAGCCGTTCGGCCAGCGGCGAGCGCGCAGCGGCGGCAAGGTCGCGGAAGTCCGCTGTGCCGCTCGCCAACACGGCGCGGCCAGGGAGGAACTTCAACGTCGCCGGGTTTGGTGTGGACTCTGTCTGGATGAACATGGGCGGGGGCGGACCTTCAATCGGTGGCCGTACATAGTTGGTCATACAGCGGCAGGCAAGCAAATCCGCCTGAGCCGATGGCTTTTTTGAAGATCATTGTGGCAAGAAGTTGGCGGTGTTGGCGATTCAGGAAATGGCGTCGACCCCGCTGTCGTCGAGATTGCCCGGTACGATGGTCATGGGCACGCGCAGTCGATTGAGGAACTTGCCGGTCATCGCCGAGACCAGTGGACCGGGACCAGATGCCTCGGTGTTGGCGCCGAGAACTAGAATGGAAATGCTAGGCTCTTCACTAATCAGCTTGATGAGTTCATCACGACGATTGCCTTCGCGCAGATGAACGATCGGCACGGCGCCGGACATCTCCTGTACCTGCGTCGCCAGCTTCTGCATCAAGATCTCGGCCTCGGTGCGGGCCTCCTCGCGCATCAGGTCGCCGACCCCCATGAAGTGGCGGTACTCGCTGGGCTCGATGACATAGAGCAGCGCGACGCGGCCATCGGTGTGGCGGGCACGGCGGCAGGCGAAACGCAGCGCGACACGCATCTCCGCGGTGTCGTCGACCACCACCAGGAAGACGCGGATCAGGTCGGCGGGTTTCGGCCCCGAGGGGTTGGGCGCGTCGTCGTTCATGCTGTGCGGCCTCCTAGCACGCCGTCAGTGCCGGCGGAAGAGCAGGTGCGCGACCCAGCCAGCCACCAGCGCGATGACGATGGCGACGATGCCATAGAGCGCACCCTGCCGTTGGGCGAAATTGAAGATGTCGGCTTCGAAGCCAACCTTGCTGACCACCAGAGGGATGGTCTGCGCGGCGACCGCGATGCCCTTTTCGAAGACGTAGGCTTCGACCAGGTAGGTGCCGACCGGCACGTTGGTCGGCAGCGTGATCGAGGCGCGGAACAGCCGATCGCCCAGCAGGATCACCCGTCCGCCGGTATCCTTGTAGAGCCCGTTAGCAGCCCGCGCGCGCACCAGCGCGCCGCTCCATTCCGCCAGCAGGTTGGCGGACACCGGGCTCTGCGCCCGGAGGTCGAGCTGCGACAGACCGAGCTGCAGGCGCCGGCGCTCAGCCACGTCGGCGATCTCCTCCAGCGGGGCCGAGGCGACGACGGCATAGAAGCTGGGCGCCTGCGGGAAGGTCAGCGCGGCGCTGTTCAGCCAGACGCCCAGCACCGGCGACTTGCGATAGACCTTCACCGGCCGCGTCGGGCCGCGCACCACGACGACCACGTCACCTGGCTCCTCTAGCGCACCGAACACCAGGATGTCGGTGCCGGCGAAGCCGGTGGTGATGGCGATCAGGTGGTCCGAGACATCGGCCACCAGGCCCTGCGCGCGGGCACCGCCGGGCAGCCCGGCGGCGAGCAGCAGCAGCGCCAGCAACAGACCGGGCGCGGGCCGGGCCGGGCTCATCCGCTGATCCCGATGACATAGATGCTGGCCGGCGTGGCGAAGAGGTCGAACAGCAGCTTGATGCCGACACCCAGCACCAGCAGCGCCAGCAGCAGGCGCAGCGAATCGCCCTGCAGCCGGGCGCCGACGCGGGTGCCGAACTGCGCGCCCACCACGCTGCCCAGCAGCAGCGTCATGGCCAGCACCACGTCGACCGTCTGGTTCTGCGCCGCCTGCAGGAAGGTGACGTTGGCGGCGACGAAGATGATCTGGAACAGCGAGGTGCCCACCACCACGGCGGTCGGCATGCCGAGCAGATAGATCATCGCCGGCACTAGCACGAAGCCGCCGCCGACACCCATGATGGCCGACAGCACGCCGACGGCGAAGCCGATGGCGATGGGCAGCAGCGCGGAGATGTAGAGCCGCGAGCGGCGGAAGCGCATCTTCAGCGGCAGGCCATGCACCCAGTGGTGCTGGTGCAGCTTCTTGCGGGACGGCACCTTGCGGCGGCGGCGCAGCAGCGTGCGGCTGGATTCCAGCAGCATCAGCCCGCCCACCGTGCCCAGGGTGGCGACGTAGGTGAGCGAAATCACCAGCTCGATCTGCCCCAGGCCGCGCAGCAAGGAGAACAGCGCCACGCCGACGGTGGAGCCGGCGAAGCCGCCGGCCAGCAGCACGAAGCCCATCTTGAAGTCGACATTGCCACGCGCCCAGTGCGCCAGCACGCCGGAGACCGAGGTGGCGATGATCGAGTTGGCCTGGGTGGCCACGGCGACCGCCGGCGGCACGCCGATGAACAGCAGCAGCGGCGTCATCAGGAAGCCACCGCCCACACCGAACATCCCGGACAGGAAGCCAATCAAGCCGCCGATCCCGAGCAAGACGAAGACGTCGAGAGAAATCTCGGCTATCGGCAGATAGATCTGCATGGTCTCCGCGGCGACGGAATCCGCTTCCCCACCCCAGCCAGGTGCAGCCGGAGCGATCCCCAGGGCCCCTCAGCCCATCCAGACACTTTAGGCGCCGCCGCCGCGTCGCGGCAACCGCCCAGAGCCTTCAAAAGCGGGGTTTTTTGCTGCTGTGGGCACACTGGCGCAGCCGGCGGGTTCCGGCCGGGCGGCGCGGCGGCTATACAGGACCGCGCCCCGGCCGGCCGGCCGGGCAGCGGCATCCGGCAGGCGGGCGACCGAGGGCAATGGGCAAGATCATCTGGCTGGCCTCCTATCCGCGCTCCGGCAACACCTGGACCCGCGCCGTGCTGCACAACCTGCTGGCCGGCCTGCGTGGCGACGCGGCCGCGCTGGACCTCAACCGCCTGCACCAGTCGAGCAGCTGGGAGGCGCTGCCCGGCTGGTGGCAGGGGCTGCTGCGCCAACCACTGGAGCGCTCGACCAAGGCCGAGGTGGCGGCGGTGCGGCTGCGGGCGCAGCAGCGCTTCGCCGACCAGGCGCCCGGCCTGGTGCCGGTAAAGACGCACCACGCCTTCGCCCGCTCGCAGGGCCAGCCGACCATCAACATGAAGGCGACGGCGGCGGCCATCTATCTGCTGCGCAACCCGCTGGACCTGGTGCCGTCGCTGGCAGCGCACCTGAACTATCCGCTGGACCGCGCCATCGCGGAACTGAACCAGGACGGCTACGAGACCTTCAACCAGCAGGCCGGCGCCTACGAGCACTACGGCTCCTGGCGGCAGCATGTGCTGTCCTGGACCAGCACGCCTTCTGCCCGCCTGCTGGTGCTGCGCTACGAGGACCTGCTGGCGGACCCGGTGGATAGCTTCGGCAAGCTGGCGACGCACCTGGGCCTGCAGCCACCGGCCGAGGTGCTGGCGCAGGCCATCGAGCAGGCCGATTTCAAGCGCCTGCAGGCGCAGGAGGCCGCCAGCGGTTTCGTCGAGCGGCCGACCAGCAGCCGGGTGTTCTTCCGCGCCGGGCGTGCCGACCAGTGGCAGGAAACCCTGACGCCGGCCCAGGTGCGCGCGGTGGTGGAGCCCAACCGCGCCGTCATGGACCGCTTCGGCTACCTGCCGGCGGGGATGTAGGGGTCGGCCAGCCTAGGGCCGCAGGAAGCCGACTACCTCGTAGACCTCGTCCAGCACCGGCTGCGCCAGGGCGCGGGCGCGATCGCCGCCATCCTTCAGCACGGCGTCGACATAGCCCGGGTCGCCCATCAGGCGCTTCATCTCGCCGCCGATGGGACCCAGCTTCGCCACCGCCAAGTCGGTCAGCGCCTGCTTGAAGCGGGAGAACTGGCTGCCGGCGAACTCCGCGACGACGTCGCGCAGCGGCCGGCCGTCCAGCGCGCCATAGATGCCCAGCAGGTTCCAGGCCTCCGGCCGCAGGGCACGCGCCGCGTCCGGCACCTCGCCGTCGGCGTCCAGCAGCTCGACAGCCGGCAGCAGGTCGGAATCGGTGGTCGCCCGGCGGATCTTGTTGGCGATCGCTTCGGCATCGTCGGTCATGACGATGCGGCTCATGTCCGAAGGGTCGGACTTCGACATCTTCTTGGCACCGTCGCGCAGGCTCATGACGCGCGTCGCCGAGCCCAGGATCAGCGGCTCGATCTGCGGGAACAGCTCGACGCCGTAGTCGTGGTTGAACTTCTGCGCGATGTCGCGCGCCAGCTCCAGGTGCTGCTTCTGGTCCTCGCCCACCGGCACGTGCGTCGCCTTGTAGACCAGGATGTCGGCGGCCATGAGGTTGGGATAGACGTAGAGCCCGGTCGAGGCCTTCTCGCGGTCCTTGCCGGCCTTGTCCTTGAACTGGGTCATGCGGTTCAGCCAGCCGAGGCGGGCGACGCAGTTGAAGATCCAGGCCAGCTCGGCATGCGCCGGCACCTGGCTCTGGTTGAAGATGATCGCGCGCTTGGGGTCGATGCCGGCGGCCAAGTAGGCGGCGGTGACCTCGCGCGTCTGTGCCTTCAGCTGCTTGGGGTCCTGCCACGCCGTGATGGCATGCATGTCGACCACGCAGTAGAGGCAGTCGTAGCTGTCCTGCAGCGGCACGAAGTTGCGGATCGCGCCGAGGTAGTTGCCGAGATGCAGGTTGCCGGTCGGCTGGACGCCGGAGAACACGCGGGCCATGGGTGGTCTTTCGCTGAAGGCTGGCAGAAGCGCCGGGTTATCGCGGCTCGCCCCGGCAGCGTCAAGCAGGGGGCAGCCGGCCGTGGGTGATGTTCCACGACAGCGTGACGCGCGGCCGCGTGCCCTGGTAGGGATGCACGAAGTGCACGGCGTCCGACGGGAAGATCAGCATGGATCCGGCGGACAGGCTGGGGCCAATGGTGTTGGACAGGCGACCGGGTTCGACCTGGCAGCAGAGCGCCCAGCGCGGTTCGGCGAAGCAGAAGCGGCCGGAGTTGGGATCGGCCGGGTCGCTGTCGCCGGGGTCCAGCATGTAGACCACGCTCATGTCCGCGCGCGTATGGCTGTGCGGCACGATGTAGTCGCCGGCGCGGTAGACGTTGGCCCAGCCGATCTCGATGACGCCGTCATCGCGCCGCGTCGCCGCGCGGTGCAGCGCCAGCGCCCGGGCGTTCATGAAGGGCCCTAGCAGGTTGTCCCAGCTGTCCGGGTGATAGAGCTTGGTGCCCCCCAGGTGCCGGCCGTACTGCTGGCGGAAAGGCTCCTGCTGCGCCAGCGCGATCAGCCGGCTGGCCAGCGCCGCGCCATAGGCGGCGTGGTCGTCGAACTGCGTGGTCAGGAAGGACTTGCCCTGGTCGGGCGCTGCCAGGCGCTGGCCGGCCGGCCAGGGATCGGGAAGCTGGAAATCCGTCATGTCGTGCGTTTCCTGCGTCGCAGCTGCCCCAGGTCGCCGCGCTTCACCGCGCCCAGCAGCCAGGCGCCACCGAAATAGACCACCCCGCCCAGCAGCACCAGCAGGCCAAGGCCGAGGAAGCGGCCCAGGCTCGGCCCCTCCAGCCAGCCAGCGATGAGCTGCGCACCGCCCCACAGCGCCAGCCCCATGGCCACCGCTGCCAGCAGCTGGCGCGGCAGGCGCGCCGCCAGCCGGGCATCGATGCGCAGCAGCCCGCGGCGCCGCAGCTTCCACGCCAGGATGCCGCAGGTCACCCAGGCGGCGATGGCGGTGGCGCTGGCCAAGCCCAGGAAGCCATAGCCGCGGTCGCGCAGCAGCAGGAAAAGACCGATGGCGAGCACCAGGTTGCAGGCCACGCCGGTCAGCGCCGCCTTCAGCGGCGTCACAGTATCTTCGCGCGCGAAGAAGGCCGGCTGCAGCACCTTGGTCAGCACGAAGGCCGGCAGGCCGGCGGCGTAGGCGAAGAGCGCCAGCGCGGTGGCCACCGAATCGTCCGCGGTGTAGGCGCCGCGCTCGAACAGCGCGCGGGCGATCGGCAGCGGAATGGTCATCAGCGCCACGGTGGCCGGCAGGGTCAGCAGCAGCGCGTACTCCAGGCCACGGTTCAGGCTGTCGCGCGCGGCTTCCTCGCCATGGCTCTGCAGGCGGCGCGTCAGCTCCGGCAGCAGCACCACCGAAAGCGCGATGCCGAACAGCGCCAGCGGCAGCTGATAGACCCGGTCGGCGTAGTAGAGGATCGAGGCGGCGCCGTCCTGCAGGGTGGCGATCATGGTGCCGACGAAGAGGTTGAGCTGCATGGCGCCAGCGGCGATCAGCCCCGGCCCCATCAAGGTCAGCAGGCGGCGCACCGGCGGGGTCAGGCGCGGGCGCGGCAGGCGCGGTCGGATCCCGGCCTTGCGCGCCGCCAGCAGCAGCACCAGGAACTGGCCCAGGCCAGCCAGGGTGACGCTCCAGGCCAGCACGCGCGGCGTGTCGCCGACCCAGGGTGCCACCACCAGGCCGCCGATCATCACCACGTTCAGCACGGTGGGCGCGGCGGCGGCGGCGGTGTAGCGCCGCAGCGAATTCAGCATGCCGGCGAAGAGCGCCGTCAGGCACATGAAGACCAGGTAGGGGAAGGTGATGCGCGCCAGCTCCACCGCCAGCGCGTACTGCGCCGGATCGTCGCCGAAGCCCGGCGCCAGCAGGTGCATGAGCCAGGGCATCCCGGCCATGGCGGCCAGGGTAAGCGCCAGCGAGGCGACCAGCAGCACCGCCATGGCCTGCTCGGCGAAGATTACCGCGGCGGCCAGCCCGGCAGCCTCCAGCCGGCGGGCGAAGAGCGGCACGAAGGAGGCGTTGAAGGCGCCCTCGGCCAGCAGCGCGCGGAACAGGTTGGGCAGGCGGAAGGCAACGAAGAAGGCATCGGCCGCGCCGCCGGCGCCGAGCACCCGGGCGATCAGGATATCGCGCAGGAATCCCAGCAGGCGGCTCCCCGCCGTCCAGCCGCCCACCGTTGCCATGGCCCGGAAAATCGCCATGGGCCAATTGCTCTAGAGGATTCGGGCAGGGGTGGGAAGCTGGGGTGGCGGGGGTGCGGCAAGGCTGGCCCTGTTTGCTCCCTCTCCCACGAAGTGGGGGAGGGTCGGGGAGG
>JBBQBI010000040.1:0-21310 GCA_038363005.1 Rhodospirillales bacterium | reverse complement strand
GGTGCCGGTGCCGGCCGCGTTGCTGAAGCTGTCGGCCAGGCTGCTGCCCTGCACCACCTCGATGGCGTTCAGCACGTCGCCGGCGGCATCGCCGCCGGTCTCCGCCAGGCCGTCGTTCAGGATGACGTTGACCCCGGCAGCCGAAGCCCGGTAGTCGGCGGTGTCGACGCCGCTGCCGCCGAACAGCGAGTCGGCGCCCGCCAGGCCGGCCAGCGTGTCGTTGCCGTCGCCGCCGACCAGCGTGTTGATCCCCGCCGCGCCGGTCAGGATGTCGTTGAAGCTGCTGCCCACCAGGTTCTCGATGGTGACCAGCGTGTCGTTCGGATCGACCAGGCCGATGAAGGACTGCGCCTGGGTCGTCAGGTTGGCATTGATGCCGACCGTGGCACCGTCGTAGCTGGCGGTGTCCAGACCACTGCCGCCGATCAGCGTGTCCTGGCCCAGCGAAAAGCGCAGCAGGTCGGCGCGCGAGCCACCGATCAGCACGTTGGCCAGCGCATTGCCGCGCAGCGTGTCGGCGCCGCTGCCACCGATCACCGTCTCGACCTGGGTGTACCAGTCGCCGGCCGCCAGGCCGCCGGAGCCCAGTCCGGTGGTCAGGTCGACGTTGACCGCGCCGGCCGAGGCGGCATAGGTCACGATGTCGCCGCCGCTGCCGCCGTCGAAGGATTCGGCCGCCGCCGCGCCGACCAGCGTGTCCTTGCCGCTGTTGCCGAAGAAGGTCGCGGTGCCCAGCACGCTGCTGAAGCTGTCGGCCAGGCTGCTGCCCCGCACCACCTCGATCCGGGTCAGGGTGTCGCCCTGCGCGTCGCCGCCGTTTTCCGTGAAGGCATCGCCCAGGACGATCTGCACCCCGGCGGCCGAGGTGCGGTAGTCGGCGGTGTCCACGCCGCCGCTGCCGTCCAGGAAGTCGGCGCCGCCCCGTCCGATCAAGGTGTCGTCGCCGCCATTGCCGATCAGCGAATTGGCGGTGGCGTTGTCGCCCATCAGCGTGTCGTTAAAGGCGGATCCGAAGATGTGCTCGATTGAATTGAGCACGTCGCCGAAGCCTTCGCTGCCGGCGCCGTTCTGTGCCGTGGCCAGCGCCAGGTCGATGGTCACCGCGACGGTGACAGCGTTGGTGTAGTTGGCCCAGTCCGCGCCGGTGCCACCGAGCAGCGTGTCGGCGCCGGTGCCGCCGTCCAGGGTGTCATTGCCCGACTCGCCCATCAGCGTGTCGACCGCTACGCCGCCGGACAGAGTGTCGTTACCCAGGCCGCCGAACAGCCGGTCGATGCCGTTGTCGCCGAACAGGGTGTCGGCGCCGGTGCCGCCGTACAGCGTGTCGTCGGCGTCGCCACCCCACAGCTTGTCGTTGCCGGATTCACCAAAGATCATGTCGATCCCGGTACCGCCGGACATGGAGTCGTTGCCGTTGTTGCCGCCGAAGCGGATCAGGCGCTGCATCACCTCTTCGTCGCGGGTGGGGAACTCGGCCGCGCTGCGACCGCTGTCCCAGGTCACCACCACGGTGCCGTTGGCGATGGTCGTGACGTTGGGCCGCCGCTGATCCTCGGCCAGGGCATTGGGCGCAGCAGTCGTGTCGCCCGTGGTATTGATCTGGAACTCGCTGCCGATCTCGGTGCCGTTGCCGCTGAAGCGCTGACCCCAGATGTCCTTGTTGTTGGTCGTGGTGTTGTCGCGCGTCCAGACGACGAAGAAGCCGCCGTCGGCCAGCGCGGTCACCGTGGCATCCATGTTCGGATTGACCGAGCTGACCACGTTCGAGATGGCAAGCTGTGCCGTGACGGCGGTGCCGGTCTGGTCGTACACCCGGGCATAGACCTGCGAGGGCTGGCCCGCCCCAAGGTCGCCGGTCCAGGACACCACGAAGTTGCCGTTGGTGAGGACTGTGGTGCTCTTGTTGAAAACGTACTGGTTGCCGGCCGTGGTGGTGTTGACGATCACCTGGTTGCCGGTGAAGGCGCCGGTCGCCGGGTTCCAGATGCGGAAGGCGACGTCGTAGTCGGAGCCGTCGTCGTCGTCGCCGTGGCGCTGCAGGTTGCCCACGGTGCCGAAATCGGCGGTGCCGGTGTTGAAGACGGTCAGCACATTGCCGTTGGCCAGCGCCACCACTTCGGGCTGCGTCTGGTTGTTGTTGCTGTTCGAGGCGATCTCGACCGGTCCGAGGCCGGACGGCACCAACTGGTTGGAGCCGTTGATGGTGTAGCGCTGAATGTAGACGTGTGAATCGGTCGGTACCGAGCCGGCGCCACCGCTGCGGATGTTCTCCTGCCAGGCAATCACCAAGCTGCCGTCCGACATCGCGACGACGCTGGGTGCCACCTGCGACTGCGCCGACGGCTGGCCCGAGGCATTCGTCGGCAGTGTCGTATAGCCCAACAGGCCACCGCTGGAGTTCAGCAGCAGGATGTAGTCATGCGACAGTTCATTTGGGGCGAAGCTGTTGCCGTTGAGCTCGCTCGACAGCACGATGGCGATCTTGCCAGCCTGCGCGCCGAGCAGCCCGGCGACCTTGATCTCGTCCTTGGTCTCGAAGGGGCCGAGCTCCGGCAGGTTGTTGATCGGCGTGTTTGGCAACTGGTCGACGCGAAGGCCGCCAGTCGGGCCGACGGCGTTGCCCTGGGCGTCGAAAAACTGCAAGCGCATGGCCTGCGACGGTGCCTGCTGCGAGCCGATGCCCTGGCCCCAGACCGTCATGTAGCCGCCGCTGCCGTCGGTTCGCGCGGACGCGAAGGCCAGCTGGTCGGTGTGGCTCTCAGCGTCGTTGGCGGACTTCGGGAAGGCGTTGGGCGGCCCCAGGACCGGGTCGTTCACGCTGACCAGGGTCTCGGCGCCGGACAGGAAGGTTTGCGACGGGCCGCCGTCGTAGAGGTAGTCGTTGCCGTCGCCGCCGATGATGACGTCGTCGCCAAGGCCGCCTTCGGCCGTGTCGTTGCCGGTACCGGCGAAGATGGTGTCGCCGCTGCTACCGCCATAGAGCGAATCGCTGGCATCGAAGCCGTTGATAACGTCGACGCCGGAGTTGCCGAAGATCGTATCGACGCTATCGGTGCCGTTCAGCGTCTCGCTGGCGCTGGTGCCGGGGACGACGATATTCGACACCGGGCCGCCGCCACCGAGCGTCAGACTCTTGGCCGACAGCGTTGCTGGGCCTGTGGTGTCCGCCACCGCGCCCGCGGTGCGCCCGCTCAGCGATTCCACCAGCTGGTTTATCTGCTGCACGATGTGCGGGCGCAGCGATAGGTTTTGCAGCAGTTGGTCCAATCCACCAATGCTGCCAGCAATGCCGCGCAGGCTGCCATGCGACCCGCCGTCCTGCGCGGTGCCCGACAGCAGATCCGCCGCGGACCAGCCTGGTATACCCACAAGCCCCTTGGGAAGGTTGCCCTTCGCCATGGCCGTCCCCCACTCGGCTCGTCCCCGCCAGCAGTGCCTTGCCATGAGCACCGCTAGCGATCCTGCGGCGCCAGAGCCGCCGAAAGCCGCAGGTGGGCAGGTGAATACCTGACCGCGCCCATAGCATATTAATCAAAGGCTACGACATACAATGATGAATCTGCAGAGGTGAGTCATTTGCCTCGGATGGCTTGGTATTCAGTCCACGTTTTCGCTTTTCTCGGCATATTTTTACTGAAATAAACCAAATGATAACTATAGAGAGTTCTTTATATAGCTATTTTGGATAGTCTTTGACTCGCCATTTGCATACTATTGTATTCATATACACCGTGCTCTGACCGGGCGGAAACCGCACAGCGCCTACCCACAGAACAGTCTCAGGTGAGCAGCAGGGCGCGATGTGACGATTGCAAGGATCCCCTCGGCGGCTGGGAATTCCTTCGTCCAGGGGGCGTTGGGCCAGTCACCGGAGGGCTGGAGAGCCGCTAGCCGTCGACCACCTTGGTGAAGGCAGTGAAGGTCTGACTGCCAGCATCCCATTCGGCCGACCAGACATCGCGGTGCGTCGTCGGCGGCGGCGCGGAGCTGTTGCCGGCATTGTTGTTGGCGTAGTCGAAGAGGTTGAGGGTCTGCACCGCGCCGAGTGCGAAGGAGACCGTGCCGCCAGTATCGAAAGTGATGATCACCTTGCCGCCACCATAGGCGATGTTGATCTCGCTGGGGTCGACGCCGTCGTAGACCGGGCCTTGTTCCAGCGCGTCGTTGCCCCAGAAGAGCACCAGGCCTTCGCTGTCGACGATCACGTCGTTGCCTTCGTTGCGGCCGATGTAGGCGACGTCGTAGCCGGCACCGCCGTAGAAGGTGTCGTTGCCGAAGCCGCCATAGATGGCGTCCTCGTTGCCGCCGCCGAACAGCGTGTCGTTGCCGCCGCCACCCCAGATGACGTCGTTGCCGACGCCGCCGGAGACGTAGTCGTTGTTGCCCTGGGTGGCGTTGTTGCCGCGCATCGCGATGTAGTCGTTACCGGTAGCGCCGAACACCGTGACGCCGGCGCCCAGGATCAGGTTGAAGTCGGCCGCGGTGCTGGAGCCCAGGTAGTAGTCGTTGCCCTCGCCCAGGTTGAACAGCTCGAAAGCGGCGAAGCTGCCGCCGGCGTGGAAGGCGGCGGCGTTCATCTGCACCGCGTCGGCGGCGCTGGTGCCGACCAGGGTGTCGCGCCCGGCGGCGCCCATGATGGCGCTGTCGACGGCGTCGTAGAAGACGACGTCGTTGCCGCTCTCGCCGAACAGCGAGTCGGCACCCGCCCCGCCGTGCAGGCTGTCGTCGCCATCCTGGCCGCGCAGGGCATTCACCCCCGCATTGCCGATCAGGCGGTCGTTCGCCTGGCTGCCCATCAGGTTCTCGATCTCGGACAGGGTGGTGGTGTCGGCCCCCATGATGCCCTGTCCGGTCGAGAGGTCGGCCTGCACCGGCGCCGCCAGGTTGGCCCAGCTCGCCCAATCGCTGCCGCCACCGCCGATCAGCGTGTCGAAGCCGCTGGATCCCGGCATCAGGGTGTCGTCGCCCAAGCCGCCCAGGAAAGTATTGGCGAAGGTGGAGTCGGCAGCGTCGTAGCCGGTGATGGTGTCGTCGAAGTTGGAGCCGATCACCGCGTTGTTGGCGTTGTCGCCGGTGAAGGTGTCGCCGGTCGCCCAGCCGCCGTAGCCGGCGGCGAAATCACCGGTGGTGATGATCGCCACGCCGGCGGGCGAGGCGGAGTAGTCGACCACGTCGTTGCCGTCGCTGTCGTCATAGCGGTCGGCCCCGGCCGACGCGAAGAAGTAGTCGTTGCCGGCGGCGCCGAAGACCGTATCGATGCCGGTTCCCGGTTGGAAGGTGTCGTCGCCGTCGCCACCGAACGAGAGGTCGTTGCCATCGCCACCGAACAGCCAGTCGTTGCCACTGTCGCCAATCAGGCTGTCGGCGCCGGTACCGCCAAACAACCAGTCATTGCCACCCAGGCCGTTCAGCGTGTCGTCGCCGTCGAGGCCCCAGAGGGTATTGGCCACCGCGGCACCGGCGGTGGCGACCAGCGTGTCGCCCTGGTTCGATCCCACCAGATGCTCGACCGTGAAGATGACGTCGCCTTCGGCGTCGCCGCCCTTTTCCGCAAAGCCATCGTTCAGGAGTACAGCGACTCCGGCGGACGACTGGCTGTAGTCCAGCGTGTCCTGGCCGGTGCCGCCGAAGATGCGGTCGGCGCCGGCGCCGCCCGACAGCAGGTCGTCGCCGTCATAGCCGGCGATCGAATCGGCGCCGCTGCCGCCCCAGGCGGTATCATTGCCGCTGCCGCCGATCAGCCGGTCGCTTCCGGTGGCGCCGTACAGCGTGTCCTGGCCGTCGTCGCCATAGAGCGAGTCGCTGCCCAGCTCGCCGAACAGCGTGTCATCGCCGTTGCCGCCAAACACCGTATCGGTCGCGGTGCCGCCATAGATGACGTCGCGACCGTCGAAGCCAAAGATCCGATCGATGCCGTCAAGGCCAAGGATGACGTCGTCGCCGTCGCTGCCATAGAGCGTCTCGGCGCTGTCGGTACCGGTGATGGTGTTAGCCAGAAGTGCGCTGGCGCCAAGGAGGTCCGCCCCGGCGGTCGACTCGCCTGGTCTGAGCGCGCCCCGCGTCGCGCCTTGGGCCAAGCCCAACTTGTTGCCGAGGTCGGCGAAACCCGCCAACCCGAGCGGCAGGCCGCCGAGCCCGAACCGCAGCATGTTGCCCCCAAGATGCCAGCCAGACAGCGGGGGCCAAATGCCGATCGGCTTCCCGCTACCGGAGTTCAATTCTCAGTTATCTTGGGTAGTGCAAAGTTCTCGTTAAGTAAATGCTGGTTAATATATTATGATATTACTTTACGCTTCGATTAGGAACTGCACGCGTCCAATTCAACCGCCGTGTGGACCTTCGCTCTCGCCGGCCGGCGCCGCTGCTGGCGTGGTCTTGCCCCGGTCGCGCCGCTTCAAGAGTTGGGCGGGGCGCCGCTCGGCCGCGGTCTCCATCATCTGGAAGGTCTGGTTGACATAGTTGGTGATGCCGTCCAGCCCCTTGCAGAACTCGCGCAGGGTCGGCGTCATCTCGGCTTCCACCAGGCGCTGCGGCCGCGCCGGGTCCAGGGTCTCGAAGCGCACATAGAACCAGGGCTCGCCGCGCTTGACGATCAGGTCCCGCGCGGTGTCCCACCATTCGAAGGCCCACATCAGCGAGCGCGGCCAGTTGTGGATCGGGAAGCGGCCGCCGATCAGCAGGCCGGGCCAGGCCGGCGCTTTGTAGTGATTGTAGGGCGGCAGCTGGTTCAGCCAGCAGGGCTCGTCGCAGATGAAGCGATAGGGCGCGCTGACCTGCAGCACCGGCCGGCGTTGATCGCGCCAGCGGGCCTGCGGCATCAGGGTGATCATCTGCTGCAGCTTGCCGGGCGCGATGCTGCTCTGCGCGCCAGGAACGTTGACCAGCGAGGGCTCGCCCTTGTCGTTCTTGCCCAGGCGCAGGTGCATGTCGACCGGTGCCACCACTTCGTAGGTCCGCGCCTCGCTGTCGTTGATCGCCGGGCAGCGGTTGACCCCCTTGGGATGCTCGGTGGCCTGGCCGCGCGGCAGCGGCCGCGGCTCGTCCCACAGGAAGCTCGGTGTCGAGGCGTCGATCAGCCAGCCGATTTCGGCGAAACGCCCAGGCGGTACTGCCTTTGCCGGCGCCACGGCGTCGGCGTCCGCCGGCCCGCCACGCCGCCCCCCGCCGCCCTGCCCGGCGAACCAGGCCCCCAGTTTGCCCCAAGCCATTCCGGCACCTCCCCTGCTGGTGCAGCGCCAGACCCTAAGGCCTGGGCTGCCACTCAGGCAACGCCGTCCGCGTGGGCAGGCGTCGCTGGCGGACAGCCTGGGCTGGGTGGGGGGTTGCCAGCCCGCCTGGCAGGGCCCAGCCTTAGCTCCCGCAGCCCTTTCATCTAGCGGACCGACGCGGACGCAGCATGCCGGAAGACAAGCCCAGCCACCGCTTCGAGCAGCGCCTGCCCGATGGCGACGACCGCCCACGGCTGGTGTGCGCCGACTGCGGCTTCATCAACTACCAGAACCCCAAGGTGGTGGTCGGCACGGTGGCCACCTGGCAGGCGGCCGACGGCATCGAGCGCATCCTGCTCTGTCGACGCGCGATCAATCCGCGGCAGGGCTTCTGGACGCTGCCGGCGGGCTACCTGGAGTTGAACGAGAGCACCGAGCAGGGTGCCCGCCGCGAAGCCTGGGAGGAAGCGCGGGCGGAGCTCGACCTAGAGCAGCTGCTGGCGGTCTACAGCATCGAGCGGCTGTCGCAGGTGCAGCTGATCTATCGCGGCCGCCTGCGCCATCCGGCAGTGTCCTGCGGCCCGGAGAGCTTGGCGGTGGGGCTCTTCGCCTGGCCGGAGATCCCCTGGGATGACCTTGCCTTTCCCAGCGTGCGCTGGGCGCTGGGGCACCATCGCGCGGCGCCGCGGTCCGGCGGCTTCCCGCCCTTCACCAACCCGGCCAGCGCCCAGGGCGCCATGAGCGAGCTGGGCGGCGAGGAGGGGACACCGCCGACCTGATCCCCTGGACCGTCACCACCTGCAACCGTACTGCGACATTCTTGCAACAGAGCAGCCGCATTCGCTTTATCCCCCTGGGGTTAAGGTGCAGCCGGCTTGACCAGCCAGCCGGCGCTTTGCCAAAGTCCCACTGTGTGGGGGGCATCTGGGTACCCAGAGCCCGTAGGTCGTGATGCTCGGTGCAAGAGGCGTCCGGCGATCCTGACGAGCGGAAGGGGAAAACCTTATGAAGAAGAGCATTCTGGGCAGCACCGCACTGGTCGCGGTCGGCGCCCTGGCCAGCGCCCCGGCGCAGGCCGATGGCTGGGAAGCCAGCATCGGCGGCTACATGAACACCTACTTCTCGGTGGCGGGCATCGACGAGAGCCCGGCCGAGACGACTGACTTCAATTCGACCGGCCTGTTCTCGGACGGCGAAATCCACTTCAACTTCACCTACACCGCCGACAACGGCATCAGCTTCGGCGCGCAGGTTGAGCTCGAGGACTTCGGTCTCGCCAACAGCGGCGGCGACACCATCGACGAGCGCTTCATCACCATCGATGGCTCCTTCGGTCGCATCGTGGCTGGCTCGACCAACTCGGCCGCCTACCAGATGCACTACGCGGCGCCCTACGCCGGCCTGCCGATCAACTCCGGCTGGGTGACGGTGTTCATCCCGGTGCCCTATGGCGAGTTCTCCACCGCCTTCGAGCATCCTGGCCTGTCGACCTACATCGACTTCGGCGGCGACGACAACGGCATCTCCTACTACACCCCGCGCTTCTTCGGCTTCCAGCTGGGCGTCACCTACGTGCCCTCGCTGGTCATGAACGGCGACGGCAAGAACTTCCCGGTCGAGGCCGACAACAATACCGAGTACAGCAACGGCTTCGCGGTTGGCCTGAACTACGTCGAGGACTTCAATGGCTTCGGCGTGGCGGTCTCCGGCGGCTGGCGCCATGCGCAGCTGCCCGACAGCCTGAGCGGTGTACCAAGCGCCGACGACTACGGTGCCTACTCCATGGGTGCGCAGCTGAGCTACGCCGGCTTCACGGTCGGTGGCTCCTATGCCAACGAGTACAGCGGCATCACCGACGGTTCGATCTCGACCGAGGGCGAGGGCTGGGATGCCGGCATCACCTACGGCATCGGTCCCTGGACCTTCGGCGCCACCTACTTCCAGGGCGAGATCAGCGGCGACATTACACAGGTCAGCACCGACCAGATGCGCGCCGCGCAGTTTGGTGTGTCCTACGCGATCGGGCCCGGGATCACCCTGGCTGGCGGCGTCATGTGGGGCGAGTACCACACTGAAGAAGGCAACGATCAGTCCGGCGTCGTCGGCGCGGCTGGCATCAGCTTCAGCTTCTAGACCGCCGACCTTCCAAGGATCGCCTTACAGGGGGCGCACCGCAGGGTGCGCCCCCTTTCTCTTTGCCGGCGGTGCATCGTTGGGCGCGCACCGGCCACGCGCGGTCTTGCACGGCGATTCGGCTTGCTCCAAGCTGGCGACTACAGCGTGCTTCGACGGGGCGAAGCGCGGTTCGCGAGGGGCAGACCGACATGAAGCAGAAACTGTTGAGCAGCTCGGCCTTGGCCGCCGCGACGCTGCTAGGGCTGAGCGGCGGGCAGGCTGCCGCCGATGGCATCGAGATCCAGATCCGCGGCTTCCTCAACACCTACTTCTCGGCCGCCGGCATCGACAACGGCGGCGGCAACGCCGATGCGCTGGCGCTGATCGGACCGGACCCGCGCGACTTCAATTCGACCGGCGTCTTCTCCGACGGTGAGATCCAGTTCCGCGGCAGCTACACCGCCGACAACGGCATCACCTTTGGCGTGCGCGTCGAGCTCGAGGCTGGCAGTCCTTCCGGCGACGCCAACAATTCCGACGACACGATCGACGAGCGTTTCATCTTCGTGCAGGGCGACTTCGGGCGCATCGAGGCCGGCTCGACCAACACCGCCGCCTACAAGATGCACGTCGCCGCGCCCTTCGTCGGCGTGCCGATCAACTCTGGCTGGTTCACTGCATTCATCCCCGGCACGGTCGGTCTCTACAACTCCTACCTGACGCCGCAGGTCTCCACCTATCTGGACTACGGCAACGACGAGAACACCATTTCCTACTACACGCCGCGCTTCGCCGGCTTCCAGCTGGGGCTGTCCTACAGCCCCTCGGTGGTGGATACCGGCGACGGCAAGGATTTCCCGGTCGAGGCCGACCGCAACGACGACTTCTACAACGGCTTCGCCGTCGGCCTGAACTACGTGCAGGACTTCAATGGCTTCGGCGTCTCGGCCTCGGCCGGCTATCGCCGCGCCTCGACGCCGAAGGACCTCAACGACTTCCTGGATCTCGGCCTCGGCATCGATGGCGGAGACGTTCAGATGGTGTGCTTCGGCCTGCAGCTCAGCTATGGCGGCTTCATGGTCGGCGGCTCCTACGCCAACCAGATGTCGGGGCCCAACTTCGGCCTGATCACCACCGAGGGGCAGTCCTGGGACGTCGGCGCCAGCTACAGCTACGGCCCCTGGCATGTTGGCGCGACCTACTTCCACTCCAAGGTCGAGGGCTACTACAACACCGCCAGCATGAGCGCCTTCATTGGCGTCGATACCACCGGCGACAGCAAGGTGCAGGCGGCGACGCTGGGCCTGGCCTACGACCTGGGACCAGGGATCGAGCTGTCGGGCACGCTGATGTGGGCCAGCTACGACACCGAGTTCGGCTACACCGTGGATGGCGTGGCCGGCATCCTGGGCACCAAGTTCAGTTTCTAGACGCCGTCAGGCGGCCGGCGCCAGCCGGCCGCGCTGCGCCTTCAACTGGGCGAAGGCGACGTCGAGGAAGTGGCGCACCACCGGGCGGCGGCGCAGCTCCGACGGCGTCAGCAGCCAGAGGTCGCTGGCCAGCTCCGGCAACAGCGGCGACAGGCGTGTCAGGCCGGACACTGCCTCGCCCAGGAAGCAGGGCATGACGGCGACACCGATGCCGGCCGCCGCGGCCTCCGCCTGGCCCAGCAGGCTGGCGGTGCGAAACACCCGCCGCGCGCCCGGCACCGCGCGCAGCAACCACTCGAGATAGCTGGTCGGCCCGGTGCCCTCTTCCCAGCCTATCCAAGGCAGCTCCGCCAGCGGCCGCTCGGCCAGCGCCGGCGGGCCGTAGACCGCGGTGGCCAAGGTCGCCGCCCGCCGCCCGAAGAGATGCGGCGGCGGCGCCTGCGTCGGGCGCACGGCAACGTCCGCTTCGCGCCGCGTCAGGTTGAGGTTGCGGTTGTCGACCACCAGCTCGACTTCGACCTCGCCATTGGCGGCGCGGAAGGCGGCGATGATCGGCAGGATCAGGAACTGCGCGATGTCGTCCGGCGCGGTCAGCCGTAGCGTACCGGTGAGATGTGTGGCACTGCCGTCGGCTAGGCCCTCTTCCAGGTGCGCCGCCGCCTGGTCCATGCGCTCGGCCGTGGCCACCAGCTCGCTGCCCAGCGCGGTCGGCGCATAACCGCTGGGCAGCCGCTCGAACAGCGAGGCGCCGATGCGGCCCTCCAGCGCGCCCAGCCGGCGATAGACGGTCGAGGGATCGACGCCCAGCGCGCGCGCCGAGGCCGCCAGGTTGCGGCCCCGTGCCACGGCGAGAACGAGTTGCAGGTCATCCCAGGCGATGGACATGGCGATCTTGCAAAGTTGCAATGAAGCTCGGGAAGACTGCGCCGATGATTTGCACCATGGCAAGGCCCTACATTCCCCTCAACGCAGCGCCGCCGTGGCGCCGCTTCATTGGACGGGAGTTCTTGCGATGTCCACCAACCTCGATCTCCGCACGGCGGCCTATGGCGCGCTGCTGCTGCGGGTTGCCTCCGGCGTGCTGTTCCTGCTGCACGGCCTCTATCTCAAGGTCTTCATCTTCACCATGCCCGGCACCGTCGCTTTCTACGAGTCGATCGGCCTGCCCGGCGCCTTCGCCTGGCTGACGGTGGCTGGCGAGATCGCCGGCGGCGTCATGCTGATCCTGGGCGTCCACGTGCGCCTGGCGTCGACCTGGCTGATCGCCATCCTGCTGGGCGCCGTGTGGGCGCACAGCGGCAATGGCTGGCTCTTCACTGGCGCTGGCGGCGGCTACGAGTACCCGCTGTTCTGGGCCGCGGCGCAGGCGGCCATCCTGCTCCTGGGGCCGGGCGCGCTAGCCCTGCCGGTCTCGCTGTTTGGCCGCAAGGTTCCGGCCGGCCGGCCGGCCCTGGCCTGACGCAAAGGTCGGGCGGGATGGCCAATCGGCCGTTCCGCCCTTCCGGCGTCTAGAGGCTGCGGCTGACCTGCAGGATGGCGGCCCCCAGCACGATGACGCAGGCAGCCGCCAGGCGGCGGCCGCCGAAGGGCTCCCCCAGCAGCCGCGTGCCGATCAGCGCGGCGAAGAGCACCGAGGTCTCGCGCAGCGCCACCACGTGGGTCATGGGCGCCACGCTCATGGCCCAGATGACGATGCTGTAGGCGGCCGCCGAGATGACACCCCCAAGCAGGCCGTAGGTCAGGTCCTGCCGCCGGATCACCGGCTTCTTGCGCCGCTTCCAGGCCGTGTAGGCAACCAGCGGGAAGGAATCCACGGCGAAGAGCCAGGCGATGTAGCTGAAGCGGGCATTGCCGCCGCCGGCCGCCCGCACCCCCTGGGCGTCCGCCAC
The DNA here is from genome assembly GCA_038363005.1 of Rhodospirillales bacterium. Taxonomy (GTDB): domain Bacteria; phylum Pseudomonadota; class Alphaproteobacteria; order Kiloniellales; family JACOMY01; genus JAKOWB01. Next base: position 8,668 of record JBBQBI010000040.1, on the reverse strand, counting down.
CGAGTAGGCGGCGATGGTCAGGCCAGTCAGCAGCGCAAAGACCACGGCCCAGCCGTCGCCAGCCTTCGACACCTGGCCGCTTGGCTTCCAGGCCAGCGAGATCAGGCCGGCCGACAGCAGCAGCAGGGCGCCGACCTCGACCAGGCTGGTGGTCTCGTGCGCGATCAGCCAGGCGCCGATGGCGACCAGCGCCGGCGCCGAACCGCGGGCGATGGGATAGACCTTCGACAGGTCACCGTGGCGATAGGCGCCCAGCAAGGTCACGTAGTAGCCGCAGTGGATGATCACCGAGGCGATCAGCCAGGGTAGCGCCGCAAGGTCCAGCGGCGGCAGGAAGAACAGCGCCGGGATGGCGATCAGCGTAGGCGTCAGGATGACGAAGGTCTGCCGCATCAGCCGGTCTTCGCCGGCCTTCACCATGGCATTCCAGCTGGCGTGCATCACCGCCGCCAGCAAGACCAAGGCGAACACCAGGGGATCGAGAACCAAAGGAGCAGTCTCCGCCGACGCCGTCACAAAACCGTAATGGGCCGGCAGACTGCGCCCGCCGAGGCGCGCCTTGTAGCGCGGGTATGACAGGTGGGGTCTGCGGCACTCGCGGGTCCCTTCAGCGACTGACCGCATGCATACGCTGGTAGTCTAACTTATTGAAATATTGTTATTTTTTTTGGCTTCCATGCCATGCTCTGCAAGCGTGCTGGGATCGGGCACCGGGCTGCCGCGGCAGCCACGCTGGCTCGAAGGGGCTCCCTGCGCGTCTATTCGGCATTGGGGGAGCAGATCAGATGTCATCGACCGTGCGCCAGCGCTTGTTGGCCAGCGCTTCCGTGGTCGTCGCCTGCATAACTAGCTATTCGAGCGACAGCCACGCCAGCTGCGATCCCATGCCCTCGCCAAGCTTCGTCTGTTCCGGCGCCGAGACCACGGCGCAGAGCGTGGCGGCCGACGACGCGGCAGTGACGACACTGCCGGGCTTCAGCGTGCACACCGCCGACGGCAACGCGCTGACGATCACTGGCGCCGGCGCGCTGAGCTTTACCGACGCCAACGCCGCGGACCTGATCGCCACCGGCTATGGCAGCGCCGGGCTGTTCATTGTCAGCAGCGGCAACATCATCATGGGGAATCCGGGGTCGATCACGGTCAACGCCGGTGGCGCCATCGCCGGTTATCGCGTCGGCATCCTGGCCAACAACCAGGGCAGCGGCGTGCTGAGCATCACCACGGGCGCCAGCAGCGTCACCACGGTAAACGGCAGCGCCATCAGTGCGGTCAACTTCGGCAGCGACCTGTCGGTCTCCACCGGCGGCGGTGGCGCCAGCGGCCCGGTGCGCGGCATCTTCGCGCGCAACTATGGCAGCGGAGTGCTGACTATCGACGTCGGCGCCGGCGGCGCCAACGCCACCGGCGGCGCCGGCATCGGCATCGAGGCGAAGAACGACGGCAGCGACCTGACCGTCATCACGCGCGGCGGCGCCGTCGGCGGTGGCTCGAGCGGGATCCTGGCCGACAATCTCGGCAGCGGGGCGGTCCAGATCACCACGGGCGGCGGCGCGGTGACAGGTGGCACCGCCTATGGCGTCAGCGCACACAACGCCGGCACCCGCCTGACCATCGACACCGCCGGTGGCGCGGTGACTGGTGGCCTGGCCGGCATCAAGGCGCAGAACGACGGTAGCGGTTTGTTGGCCATCACCACCGGCAGCGGCGCGGTGACCGGCAGCCTCACCGACTCCATCGGCATCAATGCGCTCACCAGCGGCGTCGACCTGACCATTGCGGCCGGCGGCGCGGTCAGCGGCGACCTAACCGGCATCAAGGCGGAGAATGCCGGCAGCGGCCTGCTGCGCGTGACCACTGGCGCCGGCGCGGTCACCGGCACTACCTACAGCGGCATCTCGGCACACAATCAGGCCGGCGCCAGCACGCTCACCATCATCACCGGCACCGGCGCGGTTACCGGCGGCGTGAACGGGATCTATGCCCGCAACGAGGGCAGCGGCCCGACCAGCATCACGCTGGGCGGCCTGGTCGGCAACGCCCTGCTGGATCCCATGGGGCAGGCCATTGTCGCAAAGGATCGTGGTGCCGGCCTGACCAACCTGGCCAGTGGTCACATCGTCGGCCTGCTGCAGCTGACCGACGAGTCCGACAGCCTGTCGAACACCGGGCTGTGGGAGAGCCTCGGCAGCAGCGACTTCGGCCTGGGCGCCGACAGCTTGCAGAACGACGGCACAGTGCGGGTCGCCTTCAGCGCGGGCGTCGCCGAGGCCAGCAGCTTCCTTGGCCTGGAGATCTTTTTCGGGTCCGGCGTGATCGACCTCAGCGACGAGGCGGCGGGCAACGGCTCGACGACGCACGACAGCCTGACTCTCCCTGGCGATTTCCTGGGCGGCGGCAGCCTCAGGATGGATGCCTTCCTGGCCGGCGACGGCAATTCCTCGGCCGATCGCCTGGTGATCGCCGGCAGCTCCTCTGGTACGACGCAGATCGCGCTGGTCAACACCAACCCGGGGCCGGGCGAACTCAACACCACCGGCATCGAGCTGGTGAACGTGGCCGGCAGCTCGTCGGCCGGCGACTTCACGCTGGCCGGCGGCGCCCTGGTCACCGGCGCCTACATCTATTCGCTGGACTATGCCGCCGGCAGCTTCTTTCTGGTCAGTCATCTGTTCGCCAGCCTGGCCGAGCTGCCAACGCTGCTGACCGCCGGTCAGACGCTGTGGAGCGAGAGCAGCACGCTGCCGAGCGCCCGCCTAGAGGAGCGCCGCGGCACCGGCCAGCAGGCCTCCGGGCAAACGCAGTACGCCGCCCTGGGCCAGGAGGCCTGGGTGCAGCCGGCCGAACCAGGTGCCTCGGGCTTCGGCGTCTGGGGTCGGGCGCTGGGCCGCTGGGTCAGCCGCGACACCAGCGTCACGGTCGGCGGCAGCAACGCCGACGCCAGCTACGACCAGGCGTTGGGCGGCTTCCTGGTCGGCGCCGACGTCAGCCTGGAGCACTTCGTCGAGGGCACGGCGGTGTTCGGCGTGATGGGCGGCTGGCTGATCTCGCGCCAGGATTTCGACAGCGGCGCCACCGCCGACTATCGCGGCCCGACCTTCGGCGCCTATGCCAGCTACGCGCTAGGCGGCTTCTATGCCGAAGGGCTGGTGAAGGTCGACCTGCTGTCGCTGGACTATGCCGTGCCGGGCCTCAGCGGCGGCGAGGATGCCCAGCTCGACACCTACGGCGGGCGGGTGGAAACCGGTTGGCGCTTCGACCTCGGCACGCTCTTCCTGGAGCCCAACGCCGCGCTGTCCTACGCGCACAGCGATTTGAGCGACGGCACCATCGCCAATGCCGAATTCGACGGCAGCGGCGACACGCTGCGCGGCGCGCTGGGGCTGCGCATCGGCGCCAGCTTCGCCAGCGGCGGCCTGGGCATCCAGCCGACCCTGACGCTGCGCGTCGATCACGAGTTCCTGGGCGACAACCAGGCCCGCGTGTTCGGTGCCGGCGTCAGCGACAGCACCGCCGAGGACCAGGCGCCCGGCACGCTGGGCGTGGCCCGACTGGAGCTGGAAATCTTCCAGCTCGAGGGCGGCTGGAGCGGCTACCTCGCCGCCGACGCCGCGCTGGGCAAGGACTACAGCGCGCTGGGCGGCAGCGCCGGGATCAGGCTGAGCTTCTGAGCTAGACCTCGCGCCGGCGTTTCAGCAGCAGGTAGAGCGCGCCCTCGCCACCGTGGTTGGGGCGCGCGGTGGCGATGGCCAGCACCAGCGGGCGCAGGCCGGGTTCGTTGAGCCAGCGTGGCACCTCGCGCTTCAGCACGCCGCCCTCCTCCTTGCTGCGGCCCTTGCCGGTGATGACCAGCACGCAGCGAATGCCGGACGCCGCGGCGCCAGCGAGGAAGCGGTCCAGCGCGCGGTGCGCACGCTCCTGCGTCATGCCGTGCAGGTCGAGCACCGCCTCGATCGGCAGCTGGCCACGCCGCAGCCGCTCGGCATTGCGGCGGTCCAGGCCGGCGATGGTGCCGGCCGCCAGCGGCGCGGCCGGCGCAGCGGGGCGCGGCGCCGGCTTGGCTACGACGGCCCGGCGCGGCCGGTGAGTCGGAAGATCAGGCGGCGGATCCTTCGCGGCCAACGTCGGCTTCGGCGCAGCGGGCCGCGGCACCCGCTTGCGCAGCGGCTTCACGTCCCGGGTGGCCTGTTCCCACAAGGCAGCGTCGGGCACAGCCCCCGGTGCCTTCGCGGGCGGCACCTTAGAGCGGGACATCCTCGACCAGGATGATGTGCAGGCGGCGCGGGCCGTGGGCGCCGAGCTGGATCTGCTGCTCGATGTCGGCGGTGCGCGACGGGCCGGTGACAAAGTTGAAGGAGCGCGGCATGCGGCCCTCGCCCTGCGCCTCGCGCGTCAGGTCGAAGGCGTCCTCGTAGCTGGCCACCACCTGGCTGGCCTTGACCACGGCGATGTGGTTGTCGGGCAGGAAGGCCAGGGTGGTCGGAGTCTGCGGGCTGGACTGCAGCACCAGCGTGCCGGTCTCGGCCACGGCGCAGAACACCGGGGTCAGCGAGGTCAGGTCGCTGCCCTCGGCGCGGCCCTCGGCGATCTCCAGCAGCGGCGTGCGCTCGAAAGGCAGGGCGCGCAGCAAAGGATGCGGCGCGCGCTTCAGCTTCGGCGGCAGGTTCTGCTGGCGCAGGTAATCGGCGATGGCTTCGGGCACCTGGTCGAGGCTCTTCACCCGCTGTGTCGTGCCGGACAGCGCGGCGACCTGCGCCTCCAGCAGCGCCACGCGGTGCGCGCTGTCGCCCTGGCCGCGCGCCGGCACCAGGCCGCGCGCGTGGCCGGCGATGCGCTCGGTCACACCGGCAGCGCCGACGCGGCGGGTGTCCTTGGCCAGGCGGATCTTCAGCTTGCCCAGGATGGCGTCGCGCGCGCTCACGCCCCGCGCTCCTTCTGGCGCTGGCGCCACAGCGCCTGGAAGCTGCGCCCCTCCGGCGCCGGCAGGTCGCGATGGCGGGTCCAGCCGCCAGCCAGCGGCAGGCGCGACAGCCGCCCACGCTTGCCGCCCAGCATTCCCAACACCCGTGCGCCCAGCCCGCTCATGCGGCGATAGAGCGCCGGGCGGCGGGCGAAGAAAGCCCAGAGCCAGAGGCCGCTGCGCACGGTGCGTGGCGTCAGGTGGCGCTCGAACTCCTTCTCGCGCCAGTGGCGCATCAGCTTGGGCAGCGGGATGCGCATCGGGCAGACGCTTTCGCAGCGACCGCAGAAGGTCGAAGCGTTGGGCAGGTTGCCGGCCTCTTTCAACCCGATGAGCTGCGGGTCCAGCACGGCGCCGATCGGCCCCGGATAGACCCAGCCGTAAGCGTGGCCGCCGATGGCGTGGTAGACCGGGCAGTGGTTCATGCAGGCGCCGCAGCGGATGCAGCGCAGCACCTCCTGGAACTCGCTACCCAGCATGTCGCTGCGGCCGTTGTCGAGCAGCACCACGTGGTACTCCTCGGGCCCGTCCAGGTCGCCCGGCCGGCGCGGCCCGGTGGAGAGCGTGGTGTAGGTGGAGAACTCCTGCCCGGTCGCCGAGCGCGCCAGCACGCGCAGGATCTGCGCCAGGTCCTCCAAGGTCGGGACGATCTTTTCCAGGCTCGCGATGACGACATGCACCTTGGGCAGGTTCTGCGTCAGGTCGCCGTTGCCCTCGTTGGTGACGATGATCGAGCTGCCGGTCTCGGCGATCAGGAAGTTGGCGCCGGTGATGCCGACGTCGGCGGCCAGGAACTTCTGCCGCAGCATGGCGCGCGCCTCGGCCACCAGCAGGGCGGCGTCGCTCAGGTCGCGGCCCGCCGGCAGCTCGCTGTGCACCCGGCGGAAGTCGGCCTCGACCTGCTCCTTGGTCAGGTGCACCGCCGGCGCGATGATGTGGCTCGGCGGCTCATGACGCAGCTGGATGATGTATTCGCCCAGGTCGGTCTCGACCGGGGTGATGCCCTTCTCCTCCAGATAGTCGTTGATGGCGATCTCCTCGCCGATCATCGACTTGCCCTTGGTCACGGTGCGCGCACCGGCGCGCTGGCAGATCTGCAGGATGCACTGGCGCGCATCCTCCGCCGTCTCGCACCAGTGCACCTGGCCGCCGGACTCCAGCACCTTGGCCTCGTAGCGCTCGAGATAAATGTCGAGGTTGGCCAGCACGTGGTCCTTGATGTCGCGCGCGCTGTCGCGCAGCGCCTCGAACTCCGGTAGCTTGGCAGCCACCGCCGCCCGCTTGTCGATGAAGCCGGTGCGCACGAAGCCCATGGCGCGCTGCAGGTTGGGATCGGCCAGCGCGGCGGTGACGTTGCTCTTGAAGGCGTGGCTGGTCGGCTCCATCAGGCCTTGCCCTCCGGCCGCGCCTCGCCGATGGCCGGCTGGTCGCTCATGTCGGCCAGCACCTCGGCAACATGGCGCACCTGGATCGGCGAACCCTCGCGCTTCAGCTTGCCGGCCATGTTGAGCAGGCAGCCCAGGTCGCCGGCCAGCAGCGTGGTGGCGCCGCTGGCGGCGACGCAGCCCAGCTTCTCGCTCACCATCTTGTCGCTGATCTCCGGGTACTTGACGCAGAAGGTGCCACCGAAGCCGCAGCAGACCTCGCTGTCCTTCAGCTCGCTCAGCGCCAGTCCCTCGACCGTCGCCAGCAGGCGGCGCGGCTGCGCCTTGATGCCAAGCTCGCGTAGGCCGGAGCAGGAGTCCTGATAGGTGACGCTGCCGGCGAAGCGGGCCGTCACGCCCTCGATCTTCAGCACGTCGGCCAGGAAGGAAACCAGCTCGTGGGTGCGGCCGGCGAGCTCCCTGGCACGGGGTTCCCAGACCGGGTCGTCCTTGAAGAGCTCCGGATAGTGATGCGCGATCATGCCGCCGCAGGAGCCCGAGGGCACCACGACGTAGTCGTAGCCGGCGAAGGCCTCGATCACGCCGCGGGCGACGGCCGCGGTGGACTTGCGGTCGCCCGAGTTCCAGGCCGGCTGGCCGCAGCAGGACTGCGCCGACGGCACCTCGACCTGGCAGCCGGCGTCCTCCAGCAGCTTGACCGCGGCGAAGCCGACGGTGGGCCGGAAGAGGTCGACCAGGCAGGTGACGAAGAGGGCGACGCGGGGCGACGCAGGAGGCGTGGGCGCGGGAGACGACATGCGGCGGAGAATGCTGGCCGGCCGGGCGCTTGGCAAGGCGGCCGTCTAGCCGGCCGGCGTCTCTTCCATGACAACCACCGGGATGTCGGGGTACCCCGGCCCGCGGCCGCCGAAGACCCCCGGGCCGACCGTCCGGAAGCCGTTGCGGGCATAGAAGGGGGCGGCGTTCAGCGTCGCTTCCAGGCGCAGCGGGCCCTGGTGCCCCTGGCGTGCCTGCGCCAGGCCGACCCGAAGCAGCGCCTTGCCGAGGCCCTGTCCGGCCACCGCCGGCAGCAGGAAGAGGCGGGTCAACTCCCCCGGCAGGGCGTCAACGTAGCCCACCACCCGGCCCGCCAGCTCGGCCACCTTGATGCGGCCGCAGGCGGCCTCCGGCCGGTAAGTCTCCGGCGTGCGGTCGCCCATCCAGCCGGCGATCTGCTGCGGGCTGTAATGATCGCGCGCCAGCCCCTCGACCGCCGCCTGGGTGATGGCAAAGATCGCCTCGGCATCGGTGGCGATGGCGGGACGGATGGCAAAGGGCTGGCCCATGGCGACTCCTGCGACAGGTCGAGGCTGCTTAGCGGCGGAGCGGAGGGCAAGAGGCCACGCAGCAGGGCCGGGTTGCAGGCGACGCAGCGGCTCGCCGACCAAATAACCGCGTGTGCGCCGAACCCGGGACTTTCTATACTGGGGCGGTCGGAGGGACCCGGACATGACGCGCTGCGTGGGAATTGTTTTGGCACTGGCGGCGACGCTGGCGCTGGCGGCGACGGACGTCCAGGCCGGCGAGGGCGCGCCGCACGACTGGTCCGGGCCCTACCTCGGCGCCTTTGTCGGTTTTTCGCTGGGCGACCTCGACGTCGCCTTCGACGGCATCCACCCGGCCTCGACCGACCTCGACGGCGTGGCCGGCGGCGGCTTCGCCGGCTGGAACCTGCAGCGCGGCGGCCTGGTCTTCGGACTGGAGGTCGAGGTCGGCGTCAGCTCAGCCGACGGCGAGGTGAAGGGCAGCGTGACGCTGGACCCGCCCGATCCGCCCGGACCTTATTCCTATGTCGACAGCTTCAGAACGCCCTGGTCGGCGCGCCTGCGCGGCCGGGTCGGCTGGGCCTGCGGTGACCTGCTGCTGTTCGCCGCCGGTGGGCTGTCGCTGACCGAGCTGCGCTTCGGCTACCAGAGCATCTATGACAAGAGCTACGCCTACGATGAGCAGATCCAGGTCGGCTGGACGCTCGGCGGCGGCCTGGACTACGCCATCGACGACCACTTCACGGCGCGCGCCGAGTACCTCTACGACGACTGGGGCAGCGCCTGGTACTTCGACCATCCCGACAAGGTGAGCCTCAGCGCGCACAGCGTCAGGCTGGCGATCTCCTACGAATTCTGAGAGTAGTGCCTGTGGCACATCCTTCGAGACGCGGGGGGGGCGCGCCCCACGAGGTGGGGTGGCGGGGGGTAAACGGGGGGGACCCCCGCAACCACGGGGGCGGGCGCCGCCCCCCGCGGAGGGAGGGGGGGACCTGGCGCGACCCAGCACAGGGCCCGGG
>JBBQBI010000039.1:0-23920 GCA_038363005.1 Rhodospirillales bacterium | reverse complement strand
CGGAGCCCATCCGGTTGCGCACGCTGCGCATGCCCATCGAGCTCTGCAAAGGAGCCCGCTCCGCGGGCTTACGACGCCGTCGGTGCCCCGGGATTCATCCCGGGGGCGTCCGCCTCGGCGCATTGATCGACAGCTCTTGAGATGGCGACGGAGATGGCGACGGAGATGGCGACGGCGGTGGGTCTGGCGGCGGGTCCGGCGGGTCTGGCGGCGGGTCTGGCGGCGAGGGCGGCAGTTCCGGCGGCGGCGGTTCCGGTTCGGGCGGTTCGGATTCCGGCAGCTCGGGCGAAGGCGGCGACGATGGCGGCAGCGAGAGCGGTAGCAGCGGTAGCAGCGGTAGCAGCGGCAGCGAAGGCGGTGACGACGACAGCAGCGAGAGCAGCGATTCGGGCGACGATGGCAGCGCGAGCGGCCAGTCCGGCGACGACGGCGGCGAGTTCGGCGACCTGGAACCGGTAGGCCCCGACCTCTCGCCGGAGGAAGAGGGCAAGGCCATTTCCTCGGGCTGGGAGTAGCCAGCCGCATGCTGCTTCGGCCGCGCTGCCTGCTCACCCTCTGTCTGCTGCTGGCAACCCCCGCCTGGGCGGGGGGCAATCCGCTCTATGCCACGCTCGCCGTGGAGGACCAGGCGCGTGCCACAGCCACCGTGCAGACGGCGCTGGAAACGGCGCCCAGCCAGGAAACCCGGCACTGGCACAATGCGGCCAGCGGCGTCGGCGGCTACGTCACGCCCCAGCGGACCTTCAAGATCAAGTCTGGTACCTTCTGCCGCGAATACCAGGAGGCCATTGTCACGCCCGCTGGCGCCGAGGCGCGGGTCTTCACCGCCTGCCGCCGCCCCAGCGACGGGCAATGGGTGCCGCTCAACACTAAGGGCTGACGGGCGACGGGGGTCACCGGGAGGGTTCGATGCTGTGCATCCTCGACAACGTCCTGAGCCAGGCACAGGTGCGCGACGTGCTGGCGCGCATCGCCGACGAGGGCTTTGAGGACGGCAAGAGCACCGCCGGCTATCGCGCCAAGCTGGTCAAGGCCAACGAGCAGATGAAGAAGGACGCGCCGGGCCTGGCGGCCAACCGCGAGTTGATCCTGGCGCAGATCAAGAAGCATTCCGGCTTCCGCACCGCCGCCTTCGCCAAGTCGATCCGGCCGATCCTGATCAGCCGCTACAAGCCGGGCATGCAATATGGCATGCATGTCGACGACCCGCTGATGGGCCGTGACCGCAAGGATCGCAGCGACCTGGCGATGACGCTGTTCCTCTCCGCACCGGACAGCTACGAGGGCGGCGAGCTGCACTTCGATAGCCCCTGGGGGGCGCAGGAGATCAAGCTGCCGGCCGGCTCGGCGGTGATCTACCCGGCCTCCACCCTGCACCGCGTCAACCCGGTCACCCAGGGCGAGCGGATTGCCGCGGTGACCTGGATGGAGTCCTACATCCGCGACCCGTCGCGCCGCGAGCTGCTGGCGGAGCTCGACAGCATCCGCACCTTCCTGCACAAGACCGCGCCCGACGCGGCGGAGACAGACCTCGCCTTCAAGGCCTATTCGAACCTGCTGCGCATGTGGGCGGAGACCTGAGGCGCGCAACGTCGCCGACTGAGCCCACGCCGCATCGCCCCTGATTGCCCGACCCGAATTGCGATAGATTCGCGGTACTGGATGGCCGGCGGCGGTTTCCGCCAGGCGGCGAAACACACTAGGCTGGGCGACGATGGACCGGGTGAAGGACTCAGCGGGCGAGGTGGCGGCGGTAACCATCGTGGTGGCGGACGACCATCCGCTAGTGCGCGATGCGTTGCGCCATGCGCTGCAGCAGGCCATCGCCGGCGTCCGCGTGCTGGAGGCCGCCAGCCTGCCGGAGGCGCTGGCGCTGATCGGCGAGGTCGGGCCGATCGACTTGGTGCTGCTCGATCTCAACATGCCGGGGATGGACGGCTTCACCGGGCTGGCCGCCCTGCGCGCCGCCGAACCGGCCCTGCCGGTGGCCATCGTCTCGGCCACCAGCGACCCGGCGGTGATGCGCCGCGCCATCGAGATCGGCGCCGCCGGCTTCCTGCCCAAGTCGGCGCCGCTGGAGGTCATCGCCCAGGCGATCCGGCAGATCCTTGACGGCGAGATCTGGCTGCCGCCCGAAAGCGAGGCCGCGGCGGCGGACGAGATCGCCGACCGCGCGCGCGAGCTGACGCCGCAGCAGCTGAAGGTGCTGTCGATGATTTCCCAGGGCCTGCCGAACAAGCAGATCGCCTATGCCCTGCAGGTCAGCGAGCCGACGGTGAAGGCGCATGTCACCGCCATCCTGCGCAAGCTGGGGGTCAACAGCCGGACCCAGGCGGTGATCGCCGCCCGGCTCATCGACCTGCGACCGGACCCGTGATCGCCAGGGCGCTGGAGTCCGCCGGCCCCGGGCGGCGGCGATTGTCGGCGATGCGGCAGGCCTGACCCAGGAAGGCGCGCAGTGCCGCAGGCCGCAGTGGCTTGCTCAGCAACTCGACGCCCGACTGCCGGGCACGACGGCGCAGCCGCTCGTCGCGCGCCGCGGTGACCAGTGCCGCTGGTACGCTCCAGCCGGCCTCGCGGCGCAGCGCCTCGATCACCGCCAGGCCGTCGGGGCCAGGGCCGAGGTCAAGGTCGACCAGCAGCACGTCGGGCGGCCGGCCCGCCGCCAGGGCCAGGGCGGTGGCACCGTCGGCCGCGGTCGCCGGCTGGCAGCCCCAACCGGCCAGCAGCGCGGTCGAGGCCTCGCGCACCGTCGGCTCATCGTCCACCACCAGCACCCGGGCGCCGACGATGCCGTGCTCGCCCCAGCGCGGTGTCGGTGCCTCGCGGCGTTCCTCGACCGGCGCTGGCGCCAGCGGCAGGCGGATACCGAAGACCGCGCCGCGCTCCGGCCTGGACAGCAGGTTCACGCCGTGGCCCAGCAGCAGGCAGATGCGCCGCACGATGGCCAGGCCCAGTCCCAGGCCGCGGTCGGCGGCCTCGCCGCCGCCCGGCACCAGGCGCACGAATTCGTCGAACACCCGGTCGCGCTCGGCCTCAGGAATGCCGGGGCCGCTGTCCCAGACCTGCAGCTCGCAGTCCTCCAGCCCGCGCCGGCGCACGCCGATCACCACGCGGGCGCGGGGCCGCGACGGGTCGCTGTAGCGGATCGCATTCGACAGCAGGTTCTGCAGCACGCGGCGCAGCAGCTGCGGATCGCTGGCCACCGCCAGGCGGGTCGGCACCGCGACCAGCGTGATGCCGCGCCGCGCCGCCAGCGGCGCCAGCGCGGTCACCAGCGAGCCGATCAGCGGCTGCAGCAGCATGGGCCGCGGCTCGGCCTTCCACTGGCCGCTATCGAGGCGCGAGATGTCGAGCAGCGTGTCGAGCAGCGCTTCGACCGCGCCCAGCCCCTGGTCGATCTTGCCGACCAGCGGTTCGTCGCGCTGCCGCTCCGCCAGCGCCGAGGCGAAGAGGCGCGCGGCATGCAGCGGCTGCAGCAGGTCGTGGCTGGCGGCGGCGATGAAGCGGGTCTTGCCCAGGTTGGCGGCCTCGGCGGCGGCGCGCGCGCCGTCCAGCTCGGCCACCAGCTTGGTCAGGTCGGCGGTGCGCTCCTCGACGCTGCGCTCCAGCGTTTCCTTGGCCTGGCGCAGCTGCATCTCGGCCTGGCGCCGCTCGGTGATGTCGGTGGCGGTGAGCGACAGCCCACCGCCGGGCAGCGGATCCAGCCGCAGTTCCAGCGCGCCGCCGTCGGGGAAATCCACCTCGCTGACCGCGGCGTGACCACCGCCGGGGTTGGCCAGCAGCGGGGCAATCTCGGCGGCGCCGGCGGCGGCCAGGCGCTGGCCCGGCTGGCCCACCGCGGCCAGCTCGGCAGGCAGCCGCAGCAGTTCGAAGAAACGGTCGTTCCAGGTCGCCAGGCGACCCTCGCCGTCGAACACGCCAATGCCCTGGCTGACGTGATCCAGCGTGGTGCGCAGCAGTTCGAAGTTGTGCGCGATGGCCTCGCCGGCCTGGTCGATGATGGCCCGCGCGCTGCGCGCCGAAAGCCGCGGTGCCGGGCCCAGCGAGGCCAGCACGATGCGCGCCGAGGCAGCGCCGATGACGCCGGAGATCAGGCGCTCGGCGAAGGCCGCCGCGGCCGGCCCCTCCTCCTGCCCGGCGAAGGCGCGCTCGGCCTGCTCGCCGCCGATGAAGCGGCCGACCACCTGCTTCAGGTCGGCGATCGGCAGCAGCGGCCGGCCGCGGACCGCGCCGTGGTCGCTGGCCGCCGTGCCGCTGGCGACGAAGGTGCGGGCCTGCTCCAGGTCGCGGGTGCGGTCGCGCGCCAGCAGCGAACCACCGACCAGCAGCAGCAGGTTCACCCCCAGGCTGGCGAGCACGCCCTGCGACAGCGGATTGAGGCCGGCGCCCAGCGCCGGCCAGAGCTGCGACAGCAGGTCGCCACGATTGCCCAGCAGCGAGGGCAGCAGCAGTGCCCAGGCCCAGACCGCGAAGCCGCCGATCAGGCCGGCGACCACGCCGTGGCGATGCGCGCGACGCCAGAACAGGCCGAGCAGCAGGGCCGGCGCCACCTGTGCCACCGCGGCGAAGGAGATCAGGCCGAGCGAGACCAGCGGCAGCGCCTCGGCGATCGAGCGGTTGTAGGCATAGGCGGCGAAGAGGATCGCCACCACCGCGACGCGGCGTGCCGCCAGCACCTTGCGGCCCAGGTCCTGGCCGTCCTGCTGCCGGCCGCGCAACAAGAAGGGCACCACGATCTCGTTGGAGATCATGATCGACAGCGCCAGGCAGGCAACGATCACCATTGAGGTCGCCGCCGACAGACCGCCGATGTAGACCAGCAGCGACAGCAGGTGGTCGCCGTGCTGCATCGGCAGCGACAGCACGTAGAGGTCCGGGTTGGCATCGGCCGGCGCCAGCAGCAGGCCGCCGGCGGCGATCGGCACGACGAAGAGGTTGATGGCCACCAGGTAGAGCGGGAACATCCAGCGCGCCCAGCGCAGGTTCTTCTCGTGGTCGTGCTCGACCACGCCGACGTGGAACTGGCGCGGCAGGCAGAGGAAGGCGGCGCCCGACAGCAGCACCAGCACCAGCCAGTTGGCATCGGGGCTGGCGCCGGCCAGCCGCTCCACCACGGCCGGGTTGGCCTCGATCTGCGCCAGGAAGCTCTGCCCCGGCGTGCGCACCACATCCCAGACGAAGAAGCCGGCGGCCAGGAAGGCGGCCAGCTTGACCAGCGACTCGAAGGCGATGGCCAGCATCATGCCGCGGTGCTGCTCGGTCGCCTGCACGGCGCGGATGCCGAACAGGATGGTGAAGATCGCCAGCATGATGGCCAGCGCGAAGGCGCTATCGGGAAAGCCGGCCGGCGCGCCGTTACCGACGCCGCCGCTGAGTGCGTCGAAGGTGCTGGAGATCGCCTTGAGCTGCAGCGCGATGTAGGGCAGCACGCCAATGGCGCTGATCACCGTGACCAGCCCGGCGACCGAGCGGCTCTTGCCGTAGCGCGAGCCGACGAAGTCGGCGATCGAGGTGATGTTGTGCCGCTTGGCCAACGCCACCATGCGGGTCAGCAACGGATAGCCCAGCGTCACCACCAGGATCGGCCCGATGTAGATGAGGATGAAGTCGGGACCCTGGGTCGCCGCCCGCCCGACGCTGCCGTAGAAGGTCCAGGAGGTGCAGTAGATGGCCAGCGACAGGGCATAGACCGCCGGCTTGCCCGCCAGCCCCGGCCACCCCTTGGGATGGCGGTCGCCGAGAAAGGCGATGGCGAACAGCAGGCCGATATAGGCCAGCGATATGAGCAGCAGGAGCCAGTCCTGCATCGGTGTTCCCGTCCCCCCCGGTCACGGCGTCCCGGCGCGACCCGCCGCTGCATACAGTGCGGATCACGACCAAAGTAGGGGGCGCCTGACGTCCCTACCACCCATAGTATGACAAGCGAACAGGCCCGAGCGATATGCCAAACGGCGACCGGGCGCGACAGACAGCCGGCGGCTTGCAGCGCCGCCACGAGTGACCCCGGCAGGGGTGGTCGCAAGACCCTCCTGCTCTTTCCTAAGGCGGAGGACGCGCAAGCGACCTCCGCCTTTCTTCTTTTCCGGGATCGGCGGTCAGCGCCGCTGCTTGCCGAGGGTGAGGGCGTCGGTGACGGTTTCGGCCACCTGGGTCACCCGCTTCAGCGCTGCTTTCAAAGCCGCCTGGCGGGCCGGCGCCAGGCCCTCCACCACGACCCGGCTGCCTGGCGCCCGCCCGGCGCCCAGGTCGGCTACCTGCTGCCGCAGGATCAGGTCCTGGAACAGCAGCAGGTCGTCCACCCAGTGGTCGTGATCGCTGTCGTTCAGTCGTCCGGCGGCCCGTGCCGCGGCCAAGCGTGGCAGTGTGCCGCGCGCCGCCACGCCGTCGGCCAGGGCCAGGGTGCGGGCTCCGGCGACCAGGGGATAGAGGCCGTTGAGCTTCAGGTCGATGCGGCCGTCCTGCGTGCGGAAGCCGCCGAGCAGGCCCAGCGGCGGCGCTGGCCGGGCGATCTGCAGTGCCATGACCTTGGTCAGCGCCGGCTGCAACGCGGCGCGGCGCGCCAATTCGGCCAGCGCACTTGCCAGGGCCAGGTCGCCGGCAACCGGCACGAAGTCATAGAAGATATCGATCGATAGCAGACGTTCGGGCTGCGGCGCCGTGGTCCAGCTGTCGATCAGCCGGCCCCAGTCGGCCAGCGTGTGGCGCCAGGCCGGCTTCGCGGCCATCACGCCGCCCTTGCAGTAGGGCACGCCGGCCTCGTTCAGCAGGTCGGCGGCGCCCTCGCTCAGGGCCTGGAACCAAGCGTCGTCGCGCGCCGCCTCGCCGGCATGCACCAGGGCGTTGTCCTGGTCGGGCGCCAGCAGCGACTCGCCGCGCCCGGCAGAGCCCAGCACCAGGAAGCACCAGGCCGCCGGCGCCGGTCCGCGCGTCGCGGTCACCGCGGCCTCGGCCAGCGCCACGGCGCGCGCCGCCAGGTCACGGTTCACCGCGCTGATCACCGCGGCCACCTGGCCGGCGCCGACACCCTCGGCGAGCAGCCCATCGGCCAGGCGCGGCAGGCGCTCGTGCACCGCGCGCAGGCCGGCGCCATCGCTGGCCGCGGCGACGCCGTCGCCCAGGCTGAAGGCGGCCGAGGTGCGGCTGTGCAGCACGGCGCGCGCCGACAGCGTGCCGACGGCCCGTCCATTGGCATCGACCACCACCAGATGGCGCACGCCCAGGCGGTCCATGCGCCCCAGCGCGACGTAGAGAAAGGCGTCCACCGGCACCGTCTGCACCGGCCGCGTGGCGATGCTGGCAAGCTGCCGCTGCAGCGCCGCCGCACCCTCGACCCCGGCCAGGCGCACCACGTCCTGTTCGGTGACAATGCCGTCCGGCCGCCCGTCGGGATCCAGTAATACGACGGCGGAGCGGTGATCGCCGGTCAGCGCCCGCGCTGCCTCCAGCAGCGTCGTCCCGCCCGGCAGGGCGAAGGCCGGCGCGCGCATCAGGTCGCCGACCCGGTGGCGGTAGGGAAAGGCGTCCAGCCGTTCCAGCAGGCCCTGATCCATCGCCCCCTCCGCTCAGTCCGCCACCACCCAGCCGGCTTGCCGCTGCAGGCGGATCAGCTTCTCGGCACGGCGGGCGAAGCGCTCGGCCTCGGCCAGCGTGACGATGCCGGCGCCCTCCAGCTCGCGCAGCTGGCGCCGCCACACCGCGGCGGTCAGCAGGCAGTCGCCCAGCGCCGTGTGGCGCCCCTCGATCACAATGGCGTAGCGCGCCGCCAGGGTATCGAGGTTGAGGTCGGTGAGGCCGGTATCCAGCGCCGCCGCCAGGTGACCGGTGTCGAGCGCGCGCGGCTGCCGCCACAGCAGGCCGGCGCGCTTCGCCTCGGCCGCCAGCAGCGCCAGGTCGAAGCCGATGTTGTGGCCGATCACCACGGCGTCGCCGATGAAGTCGGCAACCGCCGGCAGCACCCGCCCGACTTCGTCCGCCTGCTCCACCATGCGATCGGAAATGCCGTGCACGGCGGTCGAGGCGCGCGGAATCGGCACCCCCGGATTGACCAGGCGGTCGAACACCAGGTGGCGATAGACGCGCGCGCCGTGCAGCCGTACCCCGGCAATCGACACCAGGCGGTCGTTGCCGACATCCAGGCCGGTGGTTTCGCCGTCCAGCACGATGCTGGGCAGGTCGATCAGGCGCGTCGCCGACTCCGGTACCAGGTCCGGTGGCAGGTCGTGCAGGCTGAGGTCGTGCTGCAGGCCGGCGACTGGCAGGCGGCTGACGCCGGCGAAGGACAGCAGCAGGCCGCCGTGGTCTTCCAGCACGGCGGCATGCGCCGCCAGGGTGCCGCCGTCGACCAGGTCCAGCGCCACGGTCGCCAGGCCATGGGCGCTGCGCGCGGTGTCCGCCGCGATCACCAGGCTGTCGCGATGGATCTGTCGATAGATCGAGGTGCCGACCTGCGGCGCCGCCTCGAACAGCGCCGCGGCGGCGCCGTTGACCAGGCTGACCAGGCCGCTTTCGGTGATCAGCAGCAGGCCCTCGCCGACCGCCGCCACCACCGCCGCCAGGCGTTCGTCCTGCTGGTCGCCGCCGAGAGTCTGGCGGGCCAGCAGCTGGTTGACCGCCTGCGCCAGGCGCCGGTACTCCAGCGGGCTGCTGGCGGGATCGCTCCAGCGCACCGGCAGCAACCCGCCGTCCTGCGCGCCCAGCACGTCGCCGGTGAGGCGCTCGAGATCATCGAAGTGTCCATCGAGCAGCGTGGTCAGGACCCACAGTCCGGCGAGGGCCAGGACTGCACCGCCCAGCGCCAGCACCTGCAGGACACCGATCCGGTCCAGCGGCTGCTGCGCCAGCAGCAAGCCGGCCAGCAGCAGCAGGCCGGCGCCCGCCGCCGCGACCGCTAGGAAGAGACTGCGTCGCGCCGTGTGGGGTCCGCGCCGCGCCGCCACGACGCCGGCCCTAGTGCGCGTGCGCTGCCGCCGCGACGCTCGGCAGCGACTCGGCCAGCAATTCGCGCAGCAGCGCGTCGACCACCAGGTCACGCTCCAGGTCGCTGACGATGCGGCAAAAATTGAAGCGGACGGAGTTGGTGACCAGCACGCGGTCGTGCTTGGTCATATCCGGGTGCAGCGGCAGGTTGGCATAGATGCGTTGGCCGGCCGTCCTGGCCACGTCGGCGGCGGCCAGCGGCTGGCCCAGCTGCGTGTGGGCCAGTCGCTCGCGCAGCTTGGTGATCTCTCCTGCCCAGCCGTCGGTGTGGTGGGCTGGCGCCGGATGACGGTCCAGCACGCTGGCGGCGGCGACGATCAGCCGGTCGACCAACCGGGCATGCATGCGCGGGTCGGACGGCCGCAGCTGGCCCTCCAGAAACACCATCAGGTCGGCCAGCGCGGCGCCATAAGCCTCCCAGCGGCTTACCTCGTAGTGCGCCTGGAAGTCGGCTTCGCTCATCAGGTAGGACCAGTTGGTGCCGCTGCGTGCACGGCAGTATTCATAGATGCATTTCTGCGCCAGGAAGGCGCTGCGGCTATCCAGGAAATCCAGGAAGGCGGCATAGGAGGCGATCCGGTTATCCTTGCCTCTACGACTAAAGATACCAAGGGCCACGCGGGCCTCCCCTTGCTTTGCGCTTTGGGCGTCAACAACGCCTGTGATAGCGTCTTGTTACATAACAAGGGCGCCGAATCCATCCGGGGGGATCGCCCATAACAAGACTTTAGGGAGGGAGCGTAGCGTTTCGGTTCGTGGCCCGTCACCTGTGACCGCCATGTATCCGCAGACGTCGACTCCCGAAAGTGTGCCTGACGGTCGCCGCCCTGTTGCCGGGGCGGTTCGGCCGTCATCTTGGTGGGGAAATGCTTTAGGGGAGGCGTAGATCGCGATGTCCGACAACTCAATCACGCCAGAACAAGCGCAACGGCACTGGGCTCGCACGCGCAGCCTGATGTTCGTGACGCTTGCGGTCTGGTTCATCTTCTCGTTCGTGGTGCACTTCTTCGCACCCGAACTGAACGAGATTACCTTCATCGGCTTCCCGCTCGGCTTCTACATGGCCGCGCAGGGGTCGCTCATTGTCTTCGTCGTCCTGATCTTCTGGTTCGCTGCGAAGCAGAACCGGATCGACGAAGAATGCGGCGTGGCCGAGGAATAGGGGGACACCATGAAGGGTGATTTCGTCTCAAACCTGGGTCGCGTCTACGGCATCTACACCGGCGGGTTCCTCGCCTTCGTGGTGCTTCTCGCGATCCTCGAGCAGGTTGGGGTGCCGAACCAGATCATCGGCTATCTCTTCGTGTTCTTCACCATCGCGGTCTATGCCGGCATCGGCTTCCTGAGCCGTACCGCGCAGGTCAGCGAATACTACGTGGCGGGCCGCAAGGTGCCGGCCATGTACAACGGCATGGCCACGGCGGCCGACTGGATGAGCGCCGCGTCGTTCATCGGTCTGGCCGGCACGCTCTATGCCCAGGGCTACGACGGCCTGGCCTTCGTGCTTGGCTGGACCGGCGGCTACGTGCTGGTGGCGACGCTGATCGCGCCCTACCTGCGCAAGTTCGGTGCTTTCACGGTGCCTGACTTCCTGGGTAGCCGCTACGGCGGCAACGCGGCCCGCATGATGGGTATCATCGTGCTGTTCTGCTGCACCTTCACCTACCTGGTGGCGCAGTGCTACGGCACCGGTCTGGTGGCTTCGCGCTTCCTCGATATCGAATTCGGCACGGCGGTCTACGTCGGCCTGGCCGGCATCCTGGTCTGCTCGATGCTGGGTGGCATGCGCGCGGTGACCTGGACCCAGGTGGCCCAGTACATCGTGCTGATCGTCGCCTACCTGGTCCCGGTGGTGATTCTCTCCACGCAGATCACCGGCATCCCGGTGCCGCAGATCATGCAGGGTGAGATCATCCAGAAGATCACGGCACTGGAGAAGCTGCATGGCGTGGCTGGCGGCTACCTCGAGGGCGTCAAGGCCCACGCGACGCCGTTCCTGCAGATGAACATGCTGAACTTCTTTGCCCTGGTCCTCTGCCTGATGCTGGGCACTGCGTCGCTGCCGCACGTGCTGATGCGCTACTTCACCACGCCCAGCGTGCGTGAGGCGCGGAAGTCGGTTGGCTGGTCGCTGCTCTTCATCTTCATCCTGTACTTCACGGCGCCGGCCTACGCCGCCTTCGCGAAGTACGAACTCTACTCCAACGTGCTGGGCAAGGACGTCTCCACACTCCAGGCGGTGACATCTCTGCCGGACTGGGTGTTCATCTATGGCAAGCTGAGCCTGCTCAAGCTGTGCGGCGTCACCGGCTTCGCATCGCCTGACGAGCTCTTCGCGGCCTGTCAGGCTGGCGGCCAGACGGTGCTGACGCTGTCGAAGTTCTCGATCGACAGCAACGCACTGGTCATCGCCACGCCGGAGATCGCGGGTCTGCCCTATGTCATCGCCGGCCTGGTGGCCGCCGGTGGCTTGGCGGCGGCACTCTCGACCGCCGACGGCCTGCTGCTGGCCATCGCCAACGCCCTCAGCCACGACGTCTACTACCGCATGATCGACACGCATGCCTCGACGAAGAAGCGACTGATCGTCGCCCGCGCGTTGCTGGTCGTCGTGGCGGTCTTCGCGGCCTACGTCGCCTCGACCAAACCGTCGGGCATTCTGGCCATGGTCGCCTGGGCCTTCTCCCTGGCTGCCGCGGGGTTGTTCCCGGCCCTGGTGCTCGGCGTGTGGTGGAAGCGGACGACGTCGATGGGCGCCGTGCTTGGCATGATCGCTGGCTTCGGCGTGACCGCCTTCTACCTGGTCATGACGCGCTACTTCCCGGTCGACTTCATCGACATGTTCGGTACGGCGACGCCTGAGGCGTTGGCGAAGATTGGCGGCCTGCAGGCCAAGGCGACCGAGGCGATGAACGCCGTGGCCGCCGCGGGCAGCAGCGTCACCACCGAACTGTCAGCAGCCCTGGAGGCCGCCGACAAGGCGGTCATCACCGAGGCTGGCAAGTCGGCCAAGTGGTTCGGCGTCTCCAACATCTCCGCCGGCCTGTTCGGTATTCCGGTCGGCCTGATCGTGATGGTCGTGGTCAGCTATCTGACCCCGGCCCCCTCGAAGGAGATGCAGGACTTCATCGACTCGGTGCGCGTGCCGAAGGGCCGCGCCCTGATGGACGAGGCCGAGTCCAACGCGTAACTGCCAAGACCCGGACTTGCTAAGACTGGACGGGAGGGGCCCGGAGCGATCCGGGCCCCTTCTGCGTCAAGGGCCCACGCCGGCCGGCAAGGAGCCGCTTTCCTTTCCGGTCCGCGCGGCTAGAGTGCCCTGGGTAGGGGGACCCCGACGCGCATGGACGATTTCTTCTGGTCGAACTGGTACTACCAGATACCGAACTATCTGGCGGCGGCGGTCATGTACACGCTGCTGGCGCGCTTCCTTCTGCAGTTCGTCGTGCCGCCGAACTGGCCCAACTACATCTGGCAGTGGTTCCTGCGCATCACCAACTGGGCGGTGGCGGCGACGCGCTATGTCACCCCCTCGGCGGTCAGCTTCATCTTCGTGCCGCTGTTCGGGGCGATCTGGATCTTCTTCCTGCGCTTCGCCTTCACCCTGGCCATGGCGCAGTACGGCCTCGTGCCGACGCTGCAGTAGGGGGCGCCGCCATGTCACGCGATCAGCTGCTTGTCTTCGTCGTCCTGGTGGCGGTGTTCAACGGCATCTTCTCGCCCTGGGTGTTCCTGGCCATCGGCTTCGCGCCGGCCTGGATGCCGGCCTTCCTGCCGTTCGAACCGCAGGTGATGTTCTATTGCAGCTCGCTGCTCATCTCGACCCTGACGCTGCTGGTATCCGGCGTGCCGGCGGCGCTGGCGGAGCGGGTGCTGAAGAGCGAACTGTCCCCCAGCGGCGCCCTGTGGATCTGGCTTTCGGCCGCGCTGCTGATGTCGGTCCCAGCGATCGAGGGCCTGATCAAGCAGCTGTGAGCGGCGGCGGCCCGCAAGGCCCCTACTCCCCAGCCTGCCGCTGACGCATGCTGAGGTCCTGCGGTCCGAGGCCTGCCATTCCATGGACATCGAACGCGTCAAATACTGTGCCGAGCTGTCGGTCAAGCGCGGACTTGGTTTCGCATTGCTGGGCGTCGGCTGCATGGTGGTGGGCTTCTCCTGGGAACCGGCGCTGGCCTTCGAGGTCGGGGCCGGCGGGACGCTGCTGCTCTGCGTGCTGCTGTTCTTCCGCGCACTCGACGCGCCGCAGCGGGATTTTCGCAAGACCGAGACCTGGATCCTGCTGGACAAGCAGGTCGACATTCCGGCCGACCGCTTGCAGAGCACCATCGGCCTGATCCTGCAGGACCTCTATCGCCGCTATGCCGAATGGCTGCTGGGCGCGGCCGTGCTGCAGTGGCTGGGCAGCGTCTTCTTCCGCCTGACCTAGAGTTGGGCCTAGAGGCCGTAGTAGTCGCGGAACCAGGCGACGAAGCGCGGCAGCCCCTCCTCCAGCGATACCTTGGGCTGGAAGCCCAGGTCACGGCGCGCCAGGGTCAGGTCCGCCCAGGTGGCCTTGGGCTCGGCCGCGGAGACTGGCGCCTCGCGAATCACCGCGGCCTTGCCGCAGGCCCGCTCGATCACCGCCAGGAAGTCACGCACCTTGACCGGCCGGTCGCTGCCCAGGTTGTAGAGCCGGTGTGGCACACCGCGCTCGTCCGGCTGTGCCGGGCGGTCAAGCGCCGCCAACACGCCCGGCACGATGTCTTCGATCGCGGTGAAGTCGCGCTCCAGGCGCCCGCCGTCGAACAGCGTGATGGTCTCTCCCGCCAACACCGCGCGGGTGAACAGGAAGGGCGTCATGTCGGGCCGCCCCCAGGGGCCGTAGACGGTGAAGAACCGCAGGCCGGTCATCGGCGTGCCGAACAGCCGCGCATAGGTGCGGCTCATCAGCTCGTCCGCCCGCTTCGAGGCGGCATAGAGCGACAGCGGCTCCTCCACCGCGTCGTCCTCGGCGCCCGGCAACTTGGCGTTGCCGCCATAGACCGAGGAGGAGGAGGCATAGACCAGGTGCTTCAGGCCCGGCAGGCGCTTGGCCAGCTCCAGCACCGCCAGGTGGCCGGTGATGTTGCTGCTCAGGTAGCTCCAAGGATCGACCAGCGAGTGACGCACCCCGGCCTGCGCCGCCAGGTGCACGATACGATCGATGCCCGGCTCGCTCTCGGCCAGCGGCAGCAGCTCGGCATGCAAGGCAAGATCGAGCTGACGGAAGCGGAAGCCCGGCCGGCCGCGCAGCCGCGCCAGGCGCGCCTGCTTCAGGCCAACATCGTAGTAGCTGTTCAGACTGTCGAGCCCCAGCACGGTCTCGCCGCGCGCCAGCAGCGCCTCGGCCACGGCCGCGCCGATAAACCCCGCCACGCCGGTTACCAAAATAGTCACGCGCTTAGCTTCCCCGCCTCTGCGTTATCCGGTTATAGGGGCCACACGGCGGCTGCCACAAGCCATGCCATTCGGGGTAGAAGGAGCTATGCGCCCAAGGTCGCTCGTCGCCCTCTATCACGCGGTCGGCACGCCGGCCGATACCGGCTATCGCGACGCCCTGCCGCTGGCGGCCCTGGAGCGCCAGCTGGCCTGGCTGCGCCGGCACTATCGCGTGCTGCCCCTGGCTGAGCTGCTGGCGCGCCGGGCGCTGAGCCTGCCGCTGGATGGCCTGGCGGCGCTGACCTTCGACGACAACCATCGCTCGGTCGGCGAACTGGCCCTGCCGCTGGCGGCCTCGATGGCGCTGCCGGCCACCTGGTTCCTGATCGGCGGACCGCTGCAGGGACAGCCCTTCTGGCGCGACCTGGTGCATCGCCTCGAGGTCACCGGCCAGGTGGAGGCCTTCCTGGATTTTGCCCGCGACCGTTCGCCGGCGGCGGCCAGGCTGCGCGGCGAGCGCTTCTATCGCGACAGCAAGGACCCGGCGCGTATCGCCAGCAGCGAGATCATCCCGCTGCTGCGCGCCTTCCTGCCGGACGCCGGGCCGCCGGCCGCCTTTATCACCCACACCGGGTTCCGGCCGTCGCCGCCGCCCGGCATCACGCTGGCCAGCCACACCGAGAACCATCCCGTGCTGGCCGGCCTGCCAGCCGCGCTGCAGCAGTCGGAGATCGAAGCCGGGCTGGCCGCTCTCAAGTTGCTGCCCTGGCCACGGTCGCGGGCGCTGGCGCTGCCCTTCGGCGGCCCCGGCAGCTATGACGCGGCGACCCTGGCAGCGGCCCGGGACTGCGCGCTCGACGGCCTGCTGCTGACCGCCGACGCCCCGCAGGCGGCGGACGACTTCGCCGAGCATCCGCTGGCCGCCGGCAGCCGCCTGCCGCTCTTGGTGCGCGACCTGCCCGGCCGTTGGCCACCAGAACGCTTCGCCTAAGCGCCGGCGTGTTAGCCTGCAGAGTCGCCGCCGACCATGGCCGCGACCGATAGCGGAGGCGCCTCGTGTACAGAGTCCTGGTGGGCCTGGCGGTCCTGGTCTGCGGTGCCTGCCCGGCCAGCGCCGGTGACCGCGCGATCCCGGACCTCGAGGTGACCATCGACTATGCCGTGACAGGCGAGGATAACGCCGCCTTCGATGCCCTTCTCGCAGTGCTCGATGCCAACAGCCGCGCGCGCCTGCATCTGAACTTGACACTGGTGCCGGACCCGGCCCTGCAGCGCGCCGAGGACCAGCGCTTCCTGCTCAGCCGATACCAGGGCGACGACGCACCCGCCGGCACGGCGGAATACTGCGGTAGCGGGCAGCACCTGGGCTTCATCTTCAATCTGCAGAGCCGCTACGAGCTGGCGCTGCGCCATCCGGCGCACGAGCACGCCATCGTCGACATCCTGGTGGGCGACAAGCTCGGCTTCCCCGACCAGACGCTGGTCTGCCTGCTCGACGGCTACACGCAGAACGACCTGACACCGCTGCGCCTTTCCGGCACCTTCTGGGTCGAGAAGGCGGAGATTCCCACCGCCTACTACTACCTGCTGACGCCGGTCGCCGATTAGCGCGGCCGGTCGGCGCCATCCAGCGTTGGGGGATCCGGCATGCGCGTGATCGTGGTCGGCAGCGGCAGTGGCGGCGCCAGCTTCGCCGGCACCCTGGCGGCCGACGGCCGGCACCAGGTGGTGCTGCTGGAGGCCGGGCCCGACTACGGCCCCTTCGCCGCCGGCGGCTGGCCTGAGGCGCTGCTGCAGACCCGCAGCCTGCCGCAGGGACACGACTGGGGCCTGATGAACCAGGACCAACCGGGTGGCCGCCGCTACACCCTCCGCCGCGCCAAGGTGATCGGCGGCTGTTCGGCACACAACGGCTGCAGCGCAGTGCGTGGCCTGCGCGGCGACTTCGACAGCTGGGCCGCGGCAACTGGGGCGGCGCACTGGCGTGCCGACGCGGTGCTGCCGGATTTCCTGGCCATCGAGCAGGCGCTGCGGCTGCGCGACTATCCGCCAGCCGAGATCTCGCCTTTCCAGGCCGCCGCTTTCCAGGCCGCTATGACTCTGGGACTGCCCGAGACACGCAGCTTCAACGACTTGGACGAGGGGCCGGCGGTCGGCTTCTGCCCGGTCAACAAGCAGGGCAGCACTCGCTGGAACGCCGCCTTCGCCTTCCTCGACCCGCTACGCGACAGCGGCCGGCTGGAAATCCTGGCCGAGGCCGAGGTGCAGTCGATCCTGCTGGAGGGACGGCGCGCCGTCGGCGTGCGGGCCGCGCGGCACGGGCAGTCGGTCGAGGTCACCGGCGACCTCGTGGTGCTGGCCGGCGGCGCCTATGGCTCGCCCATGCTGCTGCTCGCGTCGGGCATCGGCGATCCGGCGCTGCTGACCGCCGCCGGCATCGCCCCGCGCCATGCCTTGCCCGGCGTCGGCCGCAACCTGCAGGACCATCCCAGCGGCCAGCTGCGCTACGCCGGCAGTCCGGCGCTGGAACAGGCGACGCAGGACTTTGCCCACCACGCAGTGCCCTACGAGGAGGGACTGATCGTCAAGGCGCGCTCCAGCCTGGCCAGCACCGCCATCGACCTGCACCTGGTGCCCTGCGGCGGGCAGCTGGAAGACGGCAGCTGGAACTGGGAAATCCTGGTGGCCCTGGTGGCGGCCCGTGCGCGTGGCTGCATCGAGCCACTACCCGGCGGGCACTTTGCCATCCGCCACCGCCACTTCACCGATCCAGCGGGACAGGACCAGGCAACACTGCTGGAGGGCGTGGCGCTGGCGCGGCGCATGGCAGCGGCCCTCCCCGGCCTCGGCGCCGAGCTGGCACCCGGCCCCGGGGCGGACCTCGCGGCCTGGGTGCGCGACGCGCATGTGCACTATTGGCATCCGGCCGGGACCTGCGCCATGGGCCGCGATCCGGCGGCCGGCGCGGTGACCGACGGCGAGGGCCGGGTGCATGGCCTGGCCGGCCTGATGGTGGCCGACGCCTCGATCATGCCGACGGTGGTGGCGGCCAATACCAACCTGGCGACAGTCATGCTGGGCTATCGACTGGCACGGCGGGTGGCGCCGCAGTAGCCGGGAGCAGCGTCAGACTGGTTCGCCCGAGTGGTGGCTCGAAAAGACTGAGATCAGCTGCCCGGCCGGCGCGCAGAGGATGAAGATATCGTGGCCGATCACCGGCCGCGATTCGATCGCCGAGGGCGCCGGCCCCAGCGCCGTGAAGCGTTGGTGTGCCGCCCGCAGATCATCGACCATAAGGTCAAATGCCGCCGGCCCCGGTGCGACCGCCGGCTTGTGCATCAGCAGCAGGTGCGTTCCGCCGCGCAGCTCATAGACCGCAACCTCCGGCCCCTCGAAAATCGCGCGCATGCCGAGGGCTCAGAGGAAGCGGCCGCTCGGCGCCATCTGGTTGGTTTCCAGCACGACGTGGGCTACCGCGACGGCGGGGCGCTGGTCTTGTTCGGGGTCGTTTGCCATGGCATCCCGTTCCACGCGGGCAAACCGCAGACGGGAATATTAACCGACCATCGATGGTCGTGCGCTAGCGCGCGCTCAGCTCCGCCAGGAACCTGTCGCCATAGCGCTTCAGCTTGGCCGCGCCGACCCCAGGCACGGTGGAGAGTGCCAGGCTGTCGGCCGGGTTGGTGCGCGCCATCTCCAGCAGCGTGCGGTCGTGGAACACCACGTAGGCCGGCACCTTTTCATCCTCGGCGATGGCACGCCGCAGGGCGCGCAAACGCTCGAAGCGGAGCTGCGCCGCATCGTCCAGCTCAGCGGCAATCGGCGCGGTGCGGCGCGCCTTGGCGCGGCCGCCGCCACCGCTCTCCAGCGTCTCGCGCCGCATCTGGAAGCCAGCTTCGCCGCGCAGCACGCGCCAGCCCTCCTCGGTCACCTGCCAGGCGCCGTAGCGGGCGATGTCCATCTCCGCCAGGCCGGCGGCGTAGAGCTGGCGGAACAGGCCGCGCCAGACGCCGACCGCGACGTCGGCGCCGACGCCGAAGGTCTTGATGCGATCGTGGCCGAAGCGCAGCACCTGGTCGGTCTTGTCGCCGCGCAGCACCGCCACCAGGTGCTCCAGCCCGAAGCGCTGTTCGGTGCGCAGGATGGCGGAGAGCGCCTTCTGCGCCAGCTCGGTCGCCTCCACCAGCTCGACCCCGCCGGCGCAGAGGTCACAGTTGCCGCAGGGTGGGCTCTTCTCGCCGAAGTAGGCCAGCAGCGTCTGGCGGCGGCAGCGCGGCGCCTCGCAGAGCGCCACCAGCGCGGCCAGGCGATGACGCTCCATGCGCTTGACCTGCTCGGGCGCGTCGGACTCGTCGATCTGCCGGCGCCGCAGCATGACGTCGTCCAGGCCCCACAGCGTCAGCGTCTCGGCCGGCAGGCCGTCACGCCCGGCGCGGCCGATCTCCTGGTAGTAGGATTCGATGGATTTCGGCAGGTCGGTGTGGGCGACATAGCGCACGTCGGGCTTGTCGATACCCATGCCGAAGGCCACCGTCGCCACCACGACGCGGCCATCCTCGCGCTGGAAGCGGGTCTCAACGGCGCGGCGCACCGCGGTCTCCAGCCCGGCGTGGTAGGCCTCGGCGCCGAAGCCCTCGGCCTTCAGCAGCGCGGCGATCTCTTCGGTCTTCTTGCGGGTCGCGCAGTAGACGATGCCCGACCAAGCCTTGCGCGGCTCAAGGAACTCCAGCAGCTGGCGCTTGCGGCCCTGCTTCGGCGCCATGGCCAGGCGCAGGTTCGGCCGGTCGAAGCCCCGCACCACCATGCGCGGCGGCGTTTCGAACAGCTGGTTGGCGATATCGCCCTGTGTCGTGGGGTCGGCGGTGGCGGTGAAGGCGGCACGGCTGCGTGGCTGAATGCGCGCGGCGATCTCGCCCAGCAGGCGGTACTCCGGGCGGAAATCGTGGCCCCACTGCGAGACACAGTGCGCCTCGTCGATCGCCAGCAGCGCCACGCCGGCGCGCACCAGGCGCTCCTGCGTCGCCGGCTGCGACAGACGCTCGGGCGAGAGGTAGAGCAGCTTGAGGCGCCCGCGGTCGAGTTCCTCCTCCACCCGGCGCCGCTCGCCCAGGTCCTGCTCGCTGTTCAGGCAGCCGGCATTGATTCCTAGACGCTCCAGCGCCGCCACCTGGTCGCGCATCAGCGCCAGCAGCGGCGAGACCACCAGGGTCACCCCCGGCAGCAGCAGCGCCGGCAGCTGGAAGCAGAGCGACTTGCCGGAGCCGGTGGGCATCACCGCTAGCACGTCCTCACCGGCCAGGATCGCGGTCACCACCTCGACCTGACCATCGCGGAAGTCGCCATAGCCCCAGGTTTCGGCCAGCAGGCGGCGCGCCTGCGCCAGCCCGGCCGGCGGGTCGTTCAGGTGGGCCGGCGCTTCGGCCGGCCGCAGGGAGGATGCTGGAGTCACGCCCCCTCTATAGGCCGCCGGCCCGGCTTCGGCCAAGCGATCCAAGTCGACTCACTCCATACCCGGTTGCGTCGGCGTCTGGCATCATGGGCCCTGGATCGAGTCGTCGGCGGGGGAAGCAAGGGAATGGCAGAACCGGTGGCCGCCCTGACGCGGCGCGAAACCCTGACGCGCCGCCTGGGCCAGGGGCTGTTCTTCACCATCCTGGCCATCGGCATCGGCTATGTCGGGCTGCACCTGGCGCAGGAGCTGCGCGACGCCAACCTGGGTGAGTCGCTGCCCTATGCCCTGCTGATCTTCGCGCTGGCCATCGCACTGGGCTTCGAGTTCGTCAACGGCTTCCACGACACCGCCAACGCCGTGGCCACGGTGATCTATACCCATGCCCTGCCGCCGACGGTGGCGGTGGTCTGGTCAGGCCTGTGGAACTTCCTGGGTGTGCTGACCTCCTCGGGCGCGGTGGCCTATGCCGTGGTGGCGCTGTTGCCGGTGGAGCTGATCCTGCAGGTCGGCAGCGCCACCGGCTTCGCCATGGTCTTCGCCCTGCTGGTCGCGGCGATCCTGTGGAACCTGGGCACCTGGCGGATGGGGATACCGAACTCCAGCTCGCATGCGCTGATCGGCTCGATCATCGGTGTCGGCGTGATGAACCGCATGCTCGACGACGCCTCGGGCACCAGCGGCGTTGACTGGGCACAGGCCGGCCAGGTCGGGCAGGCGCTGCTGTTCTCGCCGATGATCGGCTTCGTCGCCGCCGGGCTGCTGCTGCTCCTCGCCAAGCGCCTGATCCCGAGCCCCCGGCTCTATCGCGCGCCTGACGGCAAGCTGCCGCCGCCGCTGTGGATCCGCGGCCTGCTGATCCTGACCTCGACCGGGGTCAGCTTCGCGCACGGCTCGAACGACGGGCAGAAGGGCATGGGACTGATCATGTTGGTGCTGATCGGCACCGTGCCGACCGCCTTCGCGCTGAATCGCGCGGTGACCGCCGACCAGACGCAGGAGCTGGTGGCCGCGGCGGAGCAGGCCGCCGAGGTGCTGGAACGACAGGACCCGGCGACCCTGGAGCTGCCGATGCGCCAGGTGGTGCTGGACTACCTGGAGCACCGCACGCTGCGGCCCGGCGAGACGCTGCCGGCGTTGGCGGCGCTGATCCGCAGCGTCGGCGCGCAGGTGCAGGATTACGGCGGCCTGGCCGAGGTGCCGCGCGATCAGGCCGGCAATGTGCGCAACGACATGTTCCTCAGCGGCGAGGCGCTGCGCCGGCTGCAGGGCGGCGATGGCCCGCAGCGCTTCACGGCGGACGACCAAGCAGCCCTGCAGGCCTATGCCGCCGACATCGACGGCGCCACCAAGTTCATCCCCACCTGGGTCAAGGTCGCCGTCGCCCTGGCGCTGGGCCTGGGCACCATGGTGGGCTGGCGGCGCATCGTGGTGACAGTGGGCGAAAAGATCGGCAAGAGCCACCTGACCTATGCGCAGGGCGCTTCGGCGGAGATCGTCGCCATGGCCACCATCGGTGGCGCCGACCTGATGGGCCTGCCGGTCAGCACGACGCATGTGCTGTCGTCCGGTGTCGCCGGCACCATGGCGGCCAACGGCTCGGGCCTGCAGTGGGGCACGGTGCGCAGCCTGGCCATCGCCTGGATTCTCACGCTGCCGGCTTCGATCGCGCTGTCCGGCGGGCTCTACTGGCTGTTCCTGCAGCTGGTCTAGCTGGGCTCGGGACCGCTGACCGTGACGTTGAGGTCGTTCACCAGGCCGTTGTCCAGCGAATAGACCCAGCCGTGGACGCTGATGTCCTGGCCGCGCGCCCAGGCGTCCTGCACGAAGACGTCGGCGGCGACGTTGCGCACCTGACGCATGACGTTGAGTTCGCACAGGCGGTTGTGGCGCGCCACCTCGTCGGCGATGTCCTGCAGCTCGTGGCGGTGCTCGTGGTGCACCTCGCGGATCGGATGCAGCCAGTGGTCGACCAGGCCGCGGCGCTGGCCGTCGACAGCGGCGCGCACACCGCCGCAGCCGTAGTGCCCGACCACCAGGATGTGCTTCACCTTGATGACGTCGACGGCGAACTGCAGCACCGAGAGGTAGTTGGCGTCCTGCGGCGGCGCCAGGTTGGCGACGTTGCGATGCACGAAGAGCTCGCCTGGGTCGAGGTCGACGATTTCGTTCGCCGGCACGCGGCTGTCGGAACAGCCGATCCAGAGATATTCCGGCGCCTGCTGGCCTACCAAGCGTTTGAAGAATCCAGCGTCGGCGGCGATCTTGCGGGCGGCCCAGGCGCGGTTGTTGGCTTTCAGGTGATCGAGCATGGCCTAGGAATTAGCGCCAAGCAGGCCGCCCGGCAAGCCGCCCCGATGTCGCGTCAACCGGCCGTCAACCCGCCGTCGACCGGGTGCAGGCTACCGGTGATGAAGCCGGCGCGCGGCGAGGCCAGGAAACAGACCAGCGCCGCCACTTCCTCGGCCGTGCCGACCCGGCCGAGGGGATAGTTGGCACCCTCCGCCGACCAGGCCGCCGCCGGGTCCTCCAGGCGATCGAAGATGGCCTCGGTCAGCGGCGTGCGGATGGTGCCGGGACAGACCGCGTTGACGCGGATTCCCTTGGGACCAAGGTCCAGCGCCAGGCTCTTGGTCATCTGCCCAAGCGCCCCCTTGCTGAGGCCATAGGCGAAGGAGTTGCGCTTGCCGATCAGGGCCTGGTCGGAGGCCATGATGACGATGGCGCCGCCGCCGTTGGCCACCAGGCGCGGCGCTACCGCGCGCAGCGTGTTGATCGTACCCATGAGGTTGATGTCGAGGACCAGCGCCAGCTCGGCGTCGGTCACGTCGAGCACCGAGTTGAAGCGGTGGATGCCGGCATTGGCAAAGACCGCCGAGAGCGGGCCGAAGCGCTGCTCCAGCCGGTCGAGGGCCGCCGCCTGCTCGTCGCCCCGCCGCACGTCGCCTGGCAGGAACAGCGCCTTGCCATCGAGCTCCGCTTCCAGCGCGCGGCCCGCGGCCTCGTTGCTGTCCAGGAAGCCGACATAGCGGCCGTCGCGCACGAAGCCGCGTACCGCAGCCGCACCGATGCCGGTGCTGCCGCCGGTGACGAAGACGGAGCCGGTCGCAAGGTCTGTCATGGAAAAGCCCACCCCTGGTGTCGATCAAGCCTACTCGGGCATGCCGCAGCGCAGCAAGTCATGGCGCTGGCGGTCACGCCGGCTAACGACTGCGTGAGAGCCGCTAACGACTGCGTGACACGGACTGCCCGCGCGACGCGGAGAGGCGGAGCATGAGCCTATCGTTCCATTCAGCAAGGGGAAGACCATGCGTACCACACTGCTCGCCGCCGCCGCGCTCATGGCGGCCACTCTCTCCGCCGCCAGCCTGCCGGCGACCGCCGCCGATACCGAGATGTGCTTTGGCGTCGCCAAGGCCGGCGGCAACGACTGCAAGGCCGGCAGCCATGACTGCGCCGGCCATGCCACCGTCGATCGCGACCCGGCCTCCTTCATCGTGGTGCCGGCCGGCACCTGCACCAAGCTGGTCGGCGGCAGCCTGACGCCGGGCAGCTGACGCTACCTAGTCACCTCGATCGTCCATTTTCCTGGGGAGGACCCATCATGAAGAACACCCTGCTCGTTGCTTCCGCCGTCGCGCTCACCATGGCGCTCGGCGCCTGCGCCAAGACCATGACACCGGCGCCGCAGGCGGCGGCGATGGAGAAGTGCTTCGGCGTCGCCAAGGCCGGCGGCAACGACTGCAAGGCCGGCAGCCACGCCTGTGCCGGCATGTCGACGACCGACGCCGACCCGGCCTCCTTCGTCGAGGTGCCGGCCGGCACCTGCGCCAAGATCGCCGGCGGCATCCCGGGCTGATCGTCGTCCCGGTGCAACTCAAGCCGGTGCGACTCAAGCCAAGTATCGGTCGCGCCACCCGCGGCGGCCGGGCGGGCCCATGAAGGGCCCGTCCGGCCGGCCGGTGGGCCCCGATCGATCCACCGGCGATGGCCGTCGCGCTGGCCGAACTCGTCGCGATCCCCGAACCGATCGATCGACTCGACCTCGGCTCCACCCAGTTCTGTCGGGCGCTCTACGGCCTCTCGGCGTGACCG
>JBBQBI010000038.1:0-24437 GCA_038363005.1 Rhodospirillales bacterium | reverse complement strand
GATCACGAAGGTGTCGTCGCCCGAGCCGCCGAACAGGCTGTCGCCGCCCGAGCCGCCATCGAGGAAGTCGGCGCCGGAACCGCCGAACAGCGTATTGGCGCTGGCGTTGCCATAGAGCGAATCGTTGGCCGCGGAGCCGTTACCCCAAAGCACGCCGGCCTGCAGCTGCAGCGCCTCGACATTGGCCGCCAGCGACAGGCCGTTGATCTGCGCCCGCAGGATGTCGATCCCGCCGCCCGGCGCCTCGACCACCGTGTCGCCCAGGTTGTCGGCGTAGTAGACGTCGTTGCCCGAGCCGCCGGCCAGGGTGTCGGCGCCGCCCTTGCCGTCCAGCGTGTTGTTGGCGCCGTTGCCCTGGATGTAGTTGGCGATGCCGTTGCCGAAGCCGTTGATCGCCGAACCACCGCCCAGGATCAGCGCCTCGATCTCGTTGCCCAAGGTAAAGCTCAGGCTGGCCTGCACCGTGTCGTAGCCGCCGCCGGCGATGTCGCTCACCTTGTCGGTCGCGGTGTCGACGAAATAGAGGTCGTTGCCCGAGCCGCCGTACAGGCTATCGATGCCTGAGCCGCCGTTCAGCGTGTCGTTGCCGGAGTTGCCGAACAGCGTGTTGGCCTGGTTGTTGCCGGTGATGAGGTTGTCGCCGGCGTCGCCGATGCCGAACTTCGCGACGCCCAGCAGCACCAGGTTCTCGATGCCACCGCCCAGCGTGGTGTTGGCCGTGGTGCGCACCGTGTCGATGCCGGCGCCGCCATAGGCACGGTCGGTCGCGGTGTCGACAACGAAGGTGTCGTTACCCGATCCACCGTACAGGCTGTCGCCGCCCGAGCCGCCGTCCAGCAGGTCGGCGCCCGAGCCGCCGAACAGCGTGTTGGCACTGGCGTTGCCGTAGAGCGAATCATCGGCCGAGGAGCCGTTGCCCCAGATCACGCCAGCCTGCAGTTGCAGTACCTCGGCGAAGGCGCCCAGCGTGACGCCGTTGGCCAGGGCGCGGACGATGTCGAAGCCGCCGCCCGGCGCCTCGACGATCACATCGCCCGGGTTGTCGGCGTAATAGATGTCGTTGCCCGAGCCGCCGATCATGGTGTCGGCGCCAGCCTTGCCATCCAGCGTGTTGTTGCCGCCGTTGCCGGTGATGAGGTTGTCCAGCGCGTTGCCGAAGCCGTTGATCGCGCCACCGCCGGTCAGCACCAGGGCCTCGACGTTGTTGCCCAGGGTGTAGGACTGCCCGGCCAGCACCGTGTCGAAGCCCTGCCCGGCGCTTTCGATCACCACGTCGCTGGCGGTGTCGATCACGAAGGTGTCGTTGCCCCAGCCGCCGGCCATCGAATCGACGCCGCTGCCGCCGTCGATGTAGTCGTTGCCGCTGAGGCCCTGCAGCTTGTCGGCACCGTTGCCGCCATAGAGGCTGTCGTTGCCGCTGTAGGCCAGCAGCGAATCGTTCTGTGCCGAACCCAGGATGGTGTCGTCGGTCGCCAGCACATGGGCGATCAGCAGTTCGGGCGTGGCGAAGCCTTCGAACTCGTTGAGCGGCAGGTTGAGCCCGGTCAGGTCGAACCAGGCCGATCCCAGCTTGATGAAGCTGATGGAATTGACCGTACCGTCCCAGGGCTCGCCCGGCGTCACCTCGTGGAAGCTGCCACCCAGGCGAATCTGCACGAAGGTGGAGTCGACGATGATGAGGTTCGCACTGCGGGAGGAAACCGTACCGCTACTGCTCGCCGAACCAAGCGTGCCCGGAATATCGAGCGCACTGTAGACCTTCAAAACGGCCACGTTGGACCCCCACGCACGACCACGGCCCGAGGTCGCGCCCCACCAGGATCGCGCCGCCGTCGCCGGCAACATAGCCTGTTGCCGTGCGCCGCCATAGAGGGCTCATATGGTGCCCGGCGGAGTTGGCAGGAGACTGTTTCATGCTGGAATTGCGACCCTGTTGCGAGTGCTGCGGCGGCGACCTGCCGCCAGACAGCCAGGCAGCGCGCATCTGTTCCTACGAGTGCACCTTCTGCCAGGGCTGCGCCGAGGGCGTCCTGGCCGGTCGCTGTCCGAACTGCGGCGGCGAACTGGTGCGGCGCCCGGTTCGCCCGCCCGATCGCCTGCTGAAGCACCCGGCCTCGACCCAGCGCAAGGTCAAGGCCGACGGCTGCAAGGCGACCACTTGAGCCTGCGGCCAGGCGGCATACCGCATCTGCGCGGCGCGGCGGCCCTCAGCGCCTATCTGCTGTTCGCCCGCGACGCCATCACCTGCATGCAGCGGCTGACGGCGCGGCACGGGCCGGTGGTGGGCATCGGCCAGGTGCTGCCGATCGGCCACAACCAGATTTACTACCTGGCGGCCGGCCCGGCCTATCACCGGCGCGTACTGTCCGACCCTGAGACCTTCCAGACCGTGGGCCTGGTGTCCAAGGGACCGCGCCATTCGGCCCAGCGCCGCCTGCGCAAGGGCCTGGTGTCGATGAACGGCGAGCAGCACCGGTACTATCGCCGGCTGCTACAGCCGCCGCTGCGCCGCGCCGGGATCGAATCGCTGGCCCCCGCCATAGCGGCGACCGTGAGCGCCGAACTGGATGGCTGGCCGGTCGGCCAGTCGGTCGACCTCTGGAGGCTCTGCCGCGGGCTGCTGCACCGCTTGTCCCTGACTCTGCTGTTCCCGGAGACCGGCTACGACGAGCAGTCGCGCCAAGTAGCCGAGTGCATCAACCAGCACGTCCGGATGAACGGCTCGCGCGCGGTCATAGGCTGCCCGGTCAATCTGCCGGGCACGCCCTATCGCCGCATGCTGCGCTTCGCCGAGGTGACGGAGCGCGCGGTGTTGGCCTGGGCCGGCCGCCGCCGCGACCGGCCGCGCGACGACGACCTGCTGTCACTGGTGGTGAACACTCCCGACCATCTGGGCGCCGCCCCCGACGACACTTTGATCGCCGGCCACGTGCCGACGCTGTTCGGCGCCAGCGACGAGACCTGCCAGTCCGCGCTGTTCTGGATTCTCTTCCTGCTGCACCAGCACCCTGCCGTAGCCCGCGACCTGTGGGAGGCGCTGCAGCGAGAGGACGACCCGCCGCTGCTCAACCAGGTGATCCGCGAGGCCATGCGGTTGCTGCCGCCGGTGCCATACCAGATCCGCAAGGCCATCCGCGACACCGACCTGGTGGACGGCCCCATCGCCGCCGGCAGCCGTGTCTTCCTCAGCATATTCCTGACCAACCGGGCGCCGGAGGTCTGGCAGGACGCAGCGCGCTTCAAGCCGGACCGCTGGGCAGCGCAGGAGCCCACGGCCTACGAGAACCCGGTGTTTAGCGCCGGGCCGCGGGTCTGCATAGGCACGCTCTTCGCCCAGGTGGCGCTGAAGGAATCGCTGCGCCAGATCCTGCGCCGCTTCCGCCCCGCCATCCTGCCCGGCAGCCGCATCGACCGCTGGATCTCCGTCATCATGGCACCGCGCCACGCCGTGCCGGTAGTGCTGCACCCGGCCGACGGCGCCTTCGCCGCGGCACCGCTGACCGGCAGCGTGCTGGAGCTGGTGGACTGGTGAGTTAGGTCGCCGCCGGGACTGGCCAGGGCGGGCCCTTCAGTTCGACCACGTTGCCCTCCGGATCGCCGAGGTAGAGCGAGGGACCCTCGCCCTCGGCGCCATAGCGGCTGCCGGCTTGGCCCACCGCGACGCCATGGCCGGCCAGGTGGGCGCGCAGCGCCACCTCGTCGAAGGGCTCGATGCGCAGGCAGAGGTGATCGAGGTTCCGTCCCTCGGCCGCCGCCGCCCGCCCGCCGGCCTTGCCCAGCGGCCCGGCGATATCGACCAGGTCGATCAGGCTGTCGCCGGCGCGCAGCTGGTAGAGGCCGAGCTGGTCCTGGACCTTCTCGACAGGGCAGCCGAGCACGTCGCGATAGAAAGCGAGCATGCGCGGCACGTCGGTGACGCGCAGCACCAGGTGGTCGAGGCGGAGGATGCGGAAGGTCATGCCCGCAGCCTAGCAGCGCGTCCCTACCCCTTGAAGCCCTTGGCCAGGGCATCGGCGCCGCGCGCCAGGATCGACACGTCGGAGCCGACGGCGACGAAGAGACTGCCAAGGGCGAGCCAGCGCCGCGCCAGCTCCTGGTTGCCCGTCAGGATGCCGGGTGCCTTGCCGGCCCGATTCACGTCGGTCAGCGCCTGGTCGATGATCGGCAGCACGGCGGGATTGGCCTGCTCGCCGGCATAGCCCAGCGAGGCATGCAGGTCGCCCGGGCCGATGAAGACGCCATCGACGCCCTCGACCGCGACGATGGCGTCGAGGTTGCCCAGCGCCTGCCGGGTTTCCACCTGCACCAGCACGCAGATTTCCGCGGCAGCGCGCTTGGCGTAGTCCGGCACCCGGCCAAAGCGGTTGGCCCGCGTGGTCGAGGCGATGCCGCGCACACCGTCCGGCGGGTAGCGCGTCGCTGCCACCGCGGCCCTGGCCTCCTCCACCGTGTTGACCATGGGGATCAGCAGCGTCTGCACGCCAATGTCGAGGTAGCGCTTGATCAGCACCGTGTCGTTGACCGGGATGCGCACCACCGCCGAGGTCGGATAGGGCGCCGCGGCCTGCAGCTGGCAGAGCACCGATTCGATGTCGTTCGGCGAGTGCTCGGTGTCCAGCAGCAACCAGTCGAAACCGGCGCCGGCCAGCGCCTCGACGCTGTAGTGCGAGGACAGGCTGCACCACAGGCCGATCTGCGGCCGACCGGCGGCCATGCCGCGCTTGAAGGCATTCGGGGGCAGCTCCATGGCAGTCACCTTTCTCCGGTCAGGTCGCGGCGGCGGGCCGCTGATACCGTCCGCTCGCGGCGGCGGCAAGGATGGCTTCGATCAGGCGCTGCACCGCCAGGCCCTCTGGCCCGCCGACGGTAGGCGGCCGGCCCTGGTCCAGCGCGTCGAGGAAGTCGGCCAGGAGCGCGCGGTGATAATCGTGCGGGAAGGCCATGGGGTCGGCACCGGTGCCACCGCCGCTGCCGTCAGCGGCCAGGAGTTCGTGCCGCCCGTCGTGATGCCAGACTTCCAGCGCCGTGCCGGCCAGTGAAGCCGTGGCGCGCTCGAAGATGAAGTCCAGGCGCTCGGGGAAGCCCGGGTAGGCGCCGGTCGTGGCATCGAGCGTGCCGAGCGCCCCATTGGCGAAACGCAGGCTGCCGGCCACCAGATCCTCGGTCTCCATGCGATGCAGGACGCCCGTGGCGGCGAAGGCCGCCACCTCGGCCACCGGGCCGGTCAGCGACAGCATCAGGTCCAGTGTGTGGATACCCTGGGTCAGCAGCACACCGCCGCCATCGCGCGCCAAGGTGCCGCGCCCCGGCTGGTCGTAGTAGCTCTGCGGGCGATAGAGCCTGAGGCCGCAGGAGCAGCCCTTCATCGCGCCAAGGTCGCCCTGCTCGATCAAGGCGCGCAGCCGCAGCCCGGCGGGCCGGAAGCGGTGCTGCAGCACCTCGCCCAGAGTGACGCCAGCGGCGGCGCAGGCGGCCACCAGCGCCTCGGCGCGGGCCACCGTGGTCTCCAGCGGCTTCTCCACCAGCAGGTGCTTGCCGCGCGCGGCGCAGGCGCTACCCAGCTCGAGATGTGTGTTGGGCGGCGTCAGCAGCAGCACGATCGAGATGCTGTCGTCGTCGAGGATCGTCGCCAGATTCTCCACCAGCGGCAGCTCCGGAAAGCGCTCGCGCACGGCGGCGCGGCGCTGCGGGCTGGGGGTGAAGGCGGCCGCCAGCTCTACGCGGTCGGCGAGGTCGCGCAGGCTCAGCACATGCGGCGCCACCGCCATGCCCAGTCCGACGATGGCGAGACGACGGCGCATGTCAGAAGCCGTAGACGCGGGCGGGGTTGTCGACGAGCACGCGCTGCCGCGTCACCGCGTCGGGCACCCAGTCGATCAGCACGTCGAGCAGCACCGCGTCGTCCGGCTTGCCGCCCTGGCCCGGCGTCGGGTGCGGCCAGTTGCTGGCCCAGAGCATGCGGTCGGGCGCCGCCGCCACCAGCGCCTTGGCCAGCGCGCCGACATCGGCATAGGTCGGCGGCCCGCTGCGCGAAGTCTCGTAGGGGGCGGAGAGCTTCACATAGGTCCGCCCCTCCTTGACCAGGCCGAGTAGCAGCTGAAAGGCAGCGTGGCTTGGTGCCACTGGCTCCAGGAACTTGCCGGTGTGGTCGATCACCAGAGTGCCCGGCAGGCGACGGATCAACTCGATACGCTCCGGCAGGTCACGGCCATCGAGCTGCAGCTGGCAATGCCAGCCGACCTCCTGTACCCGCGCGGCCAGGCGTTCCACCTTGTCCCAGGGGAGCACGCCGCCGGGCAGCATGTGGAAGCGGATGCCGCAGCAGCCGGCTTTGGTTAGGCGCTCCAGCTCGGCTTCGCTCGCTGTCTCGTCGACCACGGCAACGCCGCGCGCCTTGGTCCGACCGATGGCGGCGATGCCGTCAGTCACCATGCGGTTGTCGGTGCCATAGATCGAGGACTGCACCACCACGGTGCGCTGGATGCCGAGCCGCGCGCACATTGCCAGGTAGGCCGGCGCCAGGGCATCCGGCGGATCCATCCGCGCGGTCGGCGCCTTGGGGTAGCGCTGGTCGAAGAAGTGGATGTGGGTGTCGGTGGTGCCGGCCGGCGCGACCAGCGTGGGTTTGCTCTCGGACAAGGCGATCTCCGTCAGAAGGGGGCGAGTTCGCCGGGCGCGTCGAACTCCTGGCTGCAGAAGGCTCCACCCTGGTACCAGTCGCCGACCGGATCGGGCAGCAGCGCTGCCTGTGTTGCCTCGGCAGCGTCGCGATGCGCCTCGGCCCGATGGCGCGGGCGATAGCCGAAGCGCCGCGCCGCGGCGTTGTCCCACCAGCCGCGCTCGTTGTCGGAAGCGCCATAGAACACCTCGTGCCGGATCTCGGGATGCTCCAGGCCGATGCGGATAAGCTGCAGCAGGTCTTCCGGATGCAGCCATATCGACAGCAAGCGACGGTTCGCCGGTGCCATGGAGACATTGCCGATGCGCAGCGCGGTAACGCCGATGCCGTGCTTGTAGGCATAGAGCGCGCCCAGCGCCTCGCCGAAGGCTTTGCTGGCGCCGTAGCGCGTATCAGGGCGCAGCGTCGCGTCGACGCCGATCCGGCGGGACCGCGGATAGAACCCCACGGTGTGATTGGTCGAGGCGAAGACGATCCGCTTCACCCCCTGCAGCCGCGCTGCCTCGAACAGGTTATAGGCACCGATGATGTTAGCCTGCAGGATGGTGTCCCAGGGCTTCTCGATCGAGGCGCCGCCCAGGTGGACAATGCCATCGACCCCCTCCAGCCCGCGTCGCAGGCTGTCCAGGTCGGTCAGGTCCAGGGCCTGGAAGGTCTCGTCCGCCGCCTGGTCGGGCAGCGCCCGCTGGTCGCTCCAAATGATCTCGGGATAGAGTCCGCGCATCAGCTTTCGCAGCATCCCGCCGACGCCGCCGGCCGCCCCCGTCACCATCACCCTTCGCATGCCCCACCCCGTCGTTCGGTTTGCCGGTCGCGCCAGTTCCTAGGCACCTGCCGAATCCTGGCGATCCATTTCCTCGGCCAGCTTGCGGTAGCGTTCGCGGGAATTCATCAGGTGTCTGCGCATGGCGGCCCGCGCCTCCGCCACCTGGCGCCCGACCACGGCCTCGGCGATGGCGCGATGCTCGCGCACCAGACGGGCGAGGTAAGCCTGCCGCTGCTCGGTTGCCTCGCTGCCGTAGCGCACCGACTGGCGCGGGATGATGATGCGACCCAGGTAGTCGAGGAAATGGTGGAACTGCGGGTTGCCGGTGGCGTCGGCGATGGCACGGTGCAGGGCGAAGTCCTCCTCCACCCCGGAGTCGAAGCGCGCGACCGCCCGCTCGAAGGCCTCGAAGGCACGCGCCACCCGCTCGCGCTGCTGGTTGCTGCCCCGTTCGGCGGCCAGTCCGGCGGCCTCGATCTCCACGCCGGTGCGCAGCTCCATGACGTTGATCGCCTCGCGGATGGTCTTCAGCTGGTCCGGGTCGATGCGGAAGGGCCGCGGCTGGATCTCGCTGGCGACGAAGGCACCGACGCCCTGGCGCGTCAGCACCAGGCCCTCGGCCCGCAGCGCCGCCACCGCCTCGCGCACCACGGTGCGGCTGACCCCCATGGAGACGGTCATTTCCTGCTCCGTCGGCAGGCGTGATCCGGGTGGCAGCGAGCCGCTGACGATCTGCTGCGTCAGGCGCTCGATCAATCGGGCCGAAAGGCTGCGCTGCGCAGCCAGCGGCGCGAAGGGATCGGGCGACGACTTCGGCTGCGACCTTGACACGCGCCCTCGCGGCTGTATGGTTATCATATGACCTG
The DNA here is from genome assembly GCA_038363005.1 of Rhodospirillales bacterium. Lineage (GTDB taxonomy): Bacteria > Pseudomonadota > Alphaproteobacteria > Kiloniellales > JACOMY01 > JAKOWB01. The sequence continues at coordinate 16,126 of JBBQBI010000038.1, read as the reverse complement.
ATCACTAACATGCGCCGTCACGGCAGGTCAACCACAGCGGCGCAGCGTGAGGCAAAGGGCAAGACCCGCCCCGACCAGGGGGTTGGCGGGCGGTTCGAGCGACCAGCGCCGAAGGGCCGGCGACAGACCGGCCCACGGCACCATCACACCGGGAGGAAACCCAGATGAAGCGTCACCTGTTGGGACTCTGCGCCGCCGCGGCGCTCGGTCTGTTCACCCTTGCCGCCACCCCGGCGGCCGACGCGGCTGACAACGTGGTGTTGAAGTCGTCCGACGTGCACCCGCTGGGCTATCCCACGGTAGATGCCGTCGTCCACATGGGCGAGAAGCTCGCTGCCGCGACCAACGGCCGGATCTCCGTCGAGATGTTCCCCTCGATGCAGCTCGGCGGCGAGAAGGAGGCCATCGAGCAGGCGCAGCTCGGCGCGCTGGCCATGTCCCGCGTCTCGGTCGGCCCGATGGGCGGCATCGTCAAGGAACTGAACGTCCTGGCCCTGCCCTTCGTGTTCCGCAACATCGACCACATGCACGCCATCATCGACGGTGCCATCGGCGACGAGCTGCTGGCCGACATCACCAACAGCCCGACCTCGGGCCTGATCGGCCTGGCCTGGATGGATGCCGGCGCGCGCAACTTCTACAACGGCAAGAAGGAGATCCACTCGGTCGCCGATTTCGCCGGACTGAAGCTGCGCACCATGGGCAACCCGATCTTCGTCGACATGGTGAACGCCCTGGGCGGCAACGGCATCGCCATGGGCTACGACCAGCTGGTCGGCGCGCTGGAAACCGGCGTGGTGGACGGCGCCGAGAACAACTATCCCAGCTACGTCAGCGGCCAGCATTACCTCTATGCCAAGTACTACGCCCTGACCGAGCACCTGATCCTGCCGGAGGTGCTGATCTTCTCGCGCAAGATCTGGGACACGCTCTCGGCCGAAGACCAAGCCCTGGTCATGAAGTTCGCCAAGGAGGCGCAGCAGGAAGAGCGCACCCTCTGGCAGGCCAGGGAACAGGAAGCCCTGGCCACGATGAAGGAAAAGGGTGTCGTCATCACCGAGGTGCAGGACAAGGCGGCCTTCCAGTCGGCGATGAAGCCGGTGTGGGAGAAGTATGGCGCCGAACATGCCGAGATGATCGCGCGCATCCAGGCGGTGCAGTAACCGTTCGCTTCCCGCGGCGGCCGGCGCCAAGCAGCGCGCCGGCCGCCGTCTTCCTGCACCGCAAGGGGTCCGCCCATGCCAGCGCTCTACCGCCGCGCCATGGAGGCGCTCTACATCGCCTGCATCGCCGTCGCCTCGTTGGCGCTGCTGGTGATGACCCTGGCGATCCCCTACGGCGTCTTCATGCGCTATGTGATGAACGACGCCGCTTCCTGGCCCGAGCCACTGTCCATCCTGATGATGCTGGTCTTTACTTTCGTCGGCGCCGCCGCGGTCTATCGCGCCCGCGCGCACATCGCCGTGCGCATCCTGACCGACCGCCTGGGCAGCCTGCCGCAGCGGCTGGCCGGCGGCTTCGTATACCTGATGATGGCGGCCATCGCGCTGTTCATGGCGATCTGGGGCGGCCGGCTGGTCGGCGCCACCTGGTTCCAGACCGTCGGCGAATTTCCCGGCCTGCGTGTCGGCATCACCTACCTGCCGATTCCTGTCGGCGGCACGATCACGCTGTTCTTCCTGGTCGAGCAGCTCTGGCTGGGCCCGCCGGGACCAGAGTCCTTCACCCACCGCGAACCGATCGAAGACTAGGCAAGGATCCCCCGCTTGGACGCGCTCATCCTGCTCGGCACGCTGTTCCTGCTGGTCGCGCTCGGCGTGCCGGTGGCCTATTCGCTGGGCGCCGCCGCCATCACCGGTGCCTTCTGGATCGACATCCCGCTGGAAGCGGTGATGCTGAAAATCTCCGACGGCGTGAACAAGTTCTCGCTGCTGGCGATTCCCTTCTTCGTGCTGGCCGGCGCCATCATGGCCGAGGGCGGCATGGCGCGGCGCCTGGTCTCGCTGGCGCTGGTCTTCGTCGGCTTCATCCGCGGCGGACTATCACTGGCCAATATCCTGGCCTCCAGCTTCTTCGGCTGTATCTCCGGTTCCTCGGTGGCCGATACCTCCTCGATCGGCTCGGTGATGATCCCGCAGATGGTCAAGGCCGGTTATCCGCGCGTCTTCGCCACCAACGTCACCATTGCCGGCTCGGTACAGGCCATCCTGATCCCGCCCAGCCACAACGCGGTGATCTATTCCCTGGCGCTGGGCGGCAGCGTCTCCATCGCCCACCTGTTCGTCGCCGGCATGCTGCCGGGGCTGCTGCTCGGCGGTTCGCTGATCGTGCTCTGCCTGGTCACGGCGCGGCGCGAGAACTATCCCAAGGGCCAGGTCATCCCGCTGCGCCAGGCGATCCGCACCATCGTCGACGCGCTCTGGGGCCTCGGCACCATGGGCATCATCCTGGGTGGCATCCTGGGCGGCATCTTCACCGCCACCGAGGCGGCGTCCGTCGCCTGCGTCTACGCCTTCCTGGTGACCATGCTGGTCTATCGCGACTACCGCTGGCGCGACCTGCCGCTGCTGGCGCACCGCACGGTGAAGACAGTCGCCATGGTGATGATGCTGATCGCCTTCGCCTCGGCCTTTGGCTACATCATGGCGCTGATGCAGCTGCCGCGGCAGGTGACCGACTTCTTCCTCACCATCTCGGACAACCGCTACGTCATCCTGCTGCTGATCAACATCCTGCTGCTGATTCTCGGCACCTTGATGGACCTGGCGCCGCTGCTCCTGATCTGCGCACCGATCCTGGTGCCGGTGGTGGCGAAATTCGGCGTCGACCCGGTGCATTTCGGCATCATCATGCTGGTCAACCTGGGCATCGGCCTGGTGACGCCGCCAGTGGGCTCGGTGCTCTTCGTCGGCTGCGCCGTCGGCAAGGTCACCATCGAGCAGGTCATGGCAAAGATCTGGCCCTTCTACCTGGCGATGCTGCTGGTGCTGCTGGCGGTCACCTACCTGCCGGCGATCTCGCTCTGGCTGCCGAACCTGCTGCTGAACTAGGCTCTGCCCCATGTCCCGCAAGACTCCAGAGACCCTGCGCAGCCGGCGCTGGTTTGGCCCGGCCGACCTGCGCTCCTTCGGTCACCGCTCGCGCCTGAAGCAGGCTGGCCTGGACCCGGCCGACCTGGCCGGGCGGCCGGTGATCGCCATCCTCAACACCTGGAGCGAACTCAACCCTTGCCACCTGCACTTCCGCCAGCGGGCCGAGGAGGTGAAGCGCGGCGTCTTGCTGGCCGGCGGCTACCCGGTCGAGCTGCCGGCGCTGTCGGTCGGCGAGACCTTCATGAAGCCGACCTCGATGCTGTATCGCAATCTGCTGGCGATGGAGACCGAGGAGCTGCTGCGCGCCAACCCGGTGGACGGCGCGGTGCTGCTGGGCGGCTGCGACAAGACCTTGCCGGCGATGATCATGGGCGCGCTGTCGGCCAACCTGCCGGCCATCGTGCTGCCGGCCGGGCCGATGCTGCGCGGCAACTGGGCCGGGCGCACCCTGGGCAGCGGCAGCGACGCCTGGAAGTTCTGGGACGAGCTGCGCGCCGGCAATATCGACTCCGCCGACTGGGACGCCATCGAAGGCGGCATCGCCCGCTCGGCCGGCACCTGCATGACCATGGGCACCGCCTCGACCATGGCGGCGGTGGCCGAGGTACTGGGCCTGACCCTGGCCGGCGCCTCCTCGATTCCCGCCCCCGACAGCGGCCACCAGCGCCTGGCCACGGCGACCGGCCGGCGCAGCGTGCAGATGGTCTGGGACGACGTCACGCCGCGCAGCCTCTGCACCCCGGCCGCCTTCGACAACGCGGTGACGACGGTGATCGCCCTGGGTGGCTCGACCAACGCCATCGTGCATTTGCTGGCCATGGCCGGGCGCGCCGGCGTGCCGCTCGTGCTGGAGCGCTTCGACGCCATCGCCCGGTGCACGCCGCTGCTGGCCAACCTGCGGCCGGCCGGGCAGTACCTGATGGAGGACTTCCACTACGCCGGCGGCCTGCGCGCCTTCCTGGGCCGTATCGCCGACCTGCTGGATCTTGGCTGCGCCACGGTCGAGGGCCGCAGCCTGGGCGAGGCCATCGCCGGCGCCCAGGTGCACGACGAGCAGGTGATCCTGCCCCGCGACAAGCCGCTGCAAAGCGAAGGCGGCCTGGCAGTGCTGGGCGGCAACCTGGCGCCGGACGGCGCCGTCATCAAGCACGCCGCCATGGAGCAGCGCTTCCTGAAGCACCGCGGCCCCGCCGTGGTGTTCCGCAACTACGACGACCTGGCGGCACGCCTTGACGACCCGGCGCTGCCGATCACTGCCGAGTCCGTCCTGGTGCTGCAGAGCGCCGGCCCGCAGGGCGGCCCTGGCATGCCGGAATGGGGCATGCTGCCGATCCCCAAGCGGTTGGTCGCCGCCGGGGTGCGCGACATGCTGCGCATCTCCGATGCGCGGATGAGCGGCACCAGCTACGGCGCCTGCGTGCTGCACGTCGCGCCAGAAAGCCACGTCGGCGGCCCCCTCGCGCTGGTCGAGACCGGCGACACGATCGCGCTCGACGTGGCGGCGCGAAGCCTGACGCTGGAGGTATCGGAAGCGGAGCTGGCAACGCGCCGCGCCCGCTGGACCCCGCCGCCGCCGCACTACCGGCGCGGCCTCGGCAAGTTGCACCTCGACAGCGTCACCCAGGCGAACCTGGGCTGCGACTACGACTTCCTAGCCGGCGTGGCGCCGACCGAGGAACCGGAGATTCACTAGCGCCCGAGCGCGGGCGCAGCCGTCCCTAGCTGCCCGCTCCCCGCCCGACATCCGGTACGTAGGGCTGGCTGGCGAAGTGTTCCTTGCCGCCGCTGGCGAAGCGCAGGCCGGCCTGCTTGATGGCGTCGTCGTCGACGCGCTCCAGCGGCACGCAAAAACGGTCATCTTCCTTCACGTAGGCATCGTTGCTGACAGCGTTGTAGCAGATCAGCAGCGTGTAGCGCCGGTTGGGCGAGCGGTTCTGGTCCGAGCGGTGCAGCGCATTGCAGTGGAAGAAGACCGCGTCGCCCGGCTCCAGCTCGCAATAGGTGATCTCGTGGTGCTTGAGGATCTGTTCCATGCGCTTGGGGTCGGCGGCGTTCTGCTTCTCACTGATCGGCACATGGTCGATGCGGCCCAGGTGGTGCGAGCCCTTGACGATCTGCAGGCAGCCGTTGGTCCGGTCCGTCTTGTCCAGGGCGATCATGCAGCTGAACAGCGAAGGCCGCAGGCAGCCGTTGTAGTACCAGTAGCCGTAGTCCTGGTGCCATTCCCAGGCGCCGCCGGTGAAGGGCTCCTTGGCGGTCAGCTTGGACTGGTAGTGATAGACCGGCTCGCCGATCAAATCGGTCGCCGTGTCGACCATGCGGGCTGAGCGTGCCGCCAGGCCATAGACGCTGTCGCCAGCGCGATTCCACAGGCTGATGCGCGTAGTGCCGCCCAGCGCGTCGGGCCGGCCCAGCGAATGGCGCTGGATCTCCGGATCCTCCTCCATCGCGCGACGCAGCAGGCCGGTCTCTTCCGCATCGAACAGGCCGCGCACGAAGACCAGGCCGTCGCGCGCGTAGGCCTGCCGCTGTTCGTCATTCAATACCGAGGTCATGGCCCTGCTCCCTTGTCGCGGTCGGCGATTCGTGCTTTTCATTAATTGAAAAGCTATTTTATCATCTGAGAAGAGTCCTAACGCCAAGCCCATGCCACGGTCAAGCCAAGCAGCGCCGCCCCGTTACACCACCGCCACGCTGGCCAAGGGCCTCGACGTGCTGGAGGCCTTGAGCGAACGCGCGGCGGCCGGGCTGTCGGAGCTGGCCCAGGCGCTGGAGCTGCCGACGCCGACGCTGTTCCGCATCCTGGCGACGCTGGTCGAGCGCGGCTTCGTGCAGAAGGCGGCCGGGCGCTACAGCCTGAGCCTGAAGAGCTGGGAGATCGGCGCCCGCGCCCTGGCCCGCTTCGACGTCGCCAGCGTGGCGCGCCCCTGGATCGCCCGCCTGGCCGAGGAGGTGAACGAGAGTCCACACCTGGCCGTGCTGCAGGACGACGCCGTGGTCATCGTCGAGCGCGGCGAATGCCGCCAGCCGGTGAAGGTGGAAACCAATCTGGGGCTGCGCGCACCGGCGCACGCCTCGGCCACCGGCAAGGCGCTGCTGGCCTTCGCGCCGCCGGAGCGCCTGGCGGCGCTGCTGGCGGCGCCCCTGCCCCGCTTTACCGAGCGCACGCTGGCCACACCCGCCGCGCTGTTGCGCGAACTGGCCAAGGTCCGGCGCCAGGGCTATGCCACCAACCGCGGCGAATGGCGCCCGGGTGTCTCCGCCATCGCCCTGCCGCTGACCGATAGTCGGGGCCAGGTGGTCGCCGCGCTCAGCCTGACGTTGCCGACCGAACGCTTCGGCGAGGCCCGCATGACTCGTGTCCTGCTGCCGGCGTTGCGGCGCGCCGTCGCCGCCATCGCGCGCGACACCGGCGCGGTGCCGTCACTGAAACAAACGGATCACTAAACGCCGCTATTTCGAAGCACTTGTTACGCTGCGGCGATCGCCGGTGCCTCCCAGCTCAACTGAAAGATCGCAGCTAGCCGCGCCGGATGCTGGCCGCGGTCTGGCCGAACAGGATCTTCTTGCCCTCCTCGGTGACCGCCGGGCGGCTGGCATAGGGTTCGGCCAAGGCATAGGCGCGCTGCGTGGCCGGCCGCGCCCGGATGGCCTCGAACCAGCGCCGCAGGCTGGGGAAGTCGTCCAGGTTCTGCTGCTGCCGCTTCCAGGGCACGATCCAGGGATAAGAGGCCATGTCGGCGATGCTGTAGTCGTCGCCAGCCAGGAAGGCATGGCCCTCCAGCCGGCGATCCAGCACGCCATAGAGCCGGTTGGTCTCGTTCACGTAGCGTTGGATGGCATAGGGCAGCGGCTCCGGCGCATAGGTCGCGAAGTGATGGTTTTGCCCGGCCATGGGCCCCAGGCCGGCCATCTGCCAGAACAGCCATTCGATGACCGTCTTGCGACCGCGCTGGTCGCTGGGCAGGAACTGGCCGGCCTTCTCGGCCAGATAGAGCAGGATCGCCCCTGACTCGAAGACCGTGATCGGCTCACCGCCGTCCGTCGGCGCGCGGTCGATGATGGCCGGCATGCGGTTGTTGGGCGAGAAGGCCAGGAAGTCCGGCTTGAACTGATCGCCGGCGCTGATGTCGACCGTATGGATCCGGTACGCCAGACCAACCTCTTCCAGAAACATCGTGATCTTGTGGCCGTTCGGCGTCGGCCAGTAGTAGAGCTCGATCATCCTCGTCCGCCTTTCTCGGCCCGCTGCGGGCCATCCAGAGTCGCCAGCGCCGGGCGCAGCAGGCCTTCCAGCAAAGCGCGTTCAGGGCGGGCACGCGCCAGCACCCGTAGGCCGAGCAGAACGCCCAACAGCAGGCGGGCCAGGTCCTCCGCCGGTTGGCTGGCGTCGATACTGCCATCGCGCTGCCCGGCAATCACGCAGCGGCGGAAAAAGGCCTCCATCTCGACCAGAACGTCGGCAACCAGGTCGCGCGACTCCGGGTCCGATGGCGATTGCTCGAGCGCGGCGTTGACCAGAAGGCAGCCCTTTTGCTGCCGGTCACCCAGCGAGCGGGCCAGGATCTCGTCGAAGAAGGCCGTGATGGCCTGGCGCGGCGGCAGCTTCCCCTCGATCCGCCCGACGCGCGCGGCGAAGCTCTGCTCGACATAGCGGCTGAGCGCCTGGCGATAGAGCGCGCGCTTGTCGCCGAAGGCGTTGTAGAGGCTGGCGCTGGCGATGCCCATCGAGGCCGCGAGGTCGCGCACCGACGTCGCCTCGTAGCCGCGGGCCCAGAAGCACTGCACCGCCGCGTCGAGCACCGCGGCGTTGTCGAATTCCCTTGGCCGCGCCATAAGTCCCTTTCCCTGCCGGAACGCCGCTGCCTGTTGCCATCGCCCGTGTCGCAGTGCATTTTAGATCACTCGATCCAAAACGAAAAGCACTTCTCCTGGCGGCCTAGCATAGCCCTCCGGCAGCACGCGAAAGAGCAGGCACCGACGATGCGACAGCAAAAGTTGCCCAGGGCGGGTGCGCCATGAACACCTCCTCACCGGCCCTGCTGTCGGGTCCGGCGGAGATTGCGCCGACGGCGCGGCGACGCTTGGTGCTCGGATTCACCTGGGCGGCGCTGTCGGTCGTGCTCTTCTCCGGCTGGTTCGTCGTGACGCGGTTCAGCGTCGTGCAGCACCTGCGCGTCTGGGACATCATGGCGCTGCGCTTTGGGGGCGGCGCCCTGGTGCTGGGCCCGTTGGTGCTGCGACCCGGCGGGCGCCTGCCGGCGCGCGGCTGGCGTGCGGGTTTCCTCTTCTCGCTGCTGTGGGGCACGCCCTTCGTGCTCTGCATTGCCCTGGGCCTCAAGCTCAGCTCAGCCAGCGAGGCCTCGGCCATCACCCCGGCCCTCATGCCGGTTTTCGCCGGACTGATCGGCTGGGCCGTGCTGCGTGAAGCACCCGGCCGCGTGCGCCTGTTGGGTTTCACGGTGATTGTCGCCGGCCTGGTGGCGCTGTTGGCCAGCAAGCCGACGGCCGAGGGCGCGGTGAGCCCACTTGGCATTGCCGTCCTGATGGGCGCTGCCTGCATGTGGGCGATCTACACTCTGCGCTTCCGGCGCAGCGGCCTGACCCCGCTGCAGTCGGCAGCCGCCATCTGCCTCTGGTCCTCGGCGCTCTACCTGCCCTTCTATCTTGGTCTCGGCCTGTCCCGGCTGGGCGAGATCGGGCTGGCGGAGCTGGCCGTGCAGGCGTTCTACCAAGGCATCCTGATGAGCTGCGTCGCCGTGGTCAGCTTCAACCGCGCCGTCACGCTGCTAGGGCCGGTGGCCGCCGCGCCCATCATCGCGCTGATCCCGGTCAGCGCCACGCTGATCGCCATTCCGGCCCTGGGCGAGGTGCCGACCACCGGCGCCAGCCTGGCCATCGCCGTCATCGCGCTGGGCGTCATCTTCGCCGCGCGCCCAACGCCGCAAGCCCACAAGAAACCGACGAGGAGTGCCGTATGATCCGCTTCTATTTCCACCCCACGCCCAACCCGGCCAAGGTCGCGCTGCTGCTGGAGGAATCCGGGCTGGCCTACGAGACCTTTCCGGTCGACACCAGCAAGGGCGAACAGCACAGCCCCGCCTTCCGCGCCATCAACCCCAACGGCAAGGTGCCTGCCATCGTCGATACCGAGGGCCCGGGCGGCAGGGAAACGCGGGTCTTCGATTCCAACGCCATCTTGCTCTACCTGGCGGAGAAGACTGGCCAGTTCCTGGGCAAGGCAGAGGACCGGCCCGAGTTGCTTTCCTGGCTCTTCTTCATCGCCAGCGGCATCGGCCCTTTTTCCGGCCAGGCGGTGCACTTCCAGCACGCGGCGCCGGAGAAGCTGCCCTATGCCATCAACCGCTATCGGCGGGAGGTCGAGCGGCACTATGGCGTGCTGGACGCCCGTCTGCAGGGCCGCGACTGGATCCTGGGCCCGGACTACACGATCCTCGACATGGCCGGCTGGGGCTGGGTCGACCGCGCTGCCCGGATCCTGCCGGGCGACGAATCGCCGCTTACCGGCTTTCCCAACCTGCAGCGCTGGTTCGCCGCAGTGGATGGGCGGCCGGCCGCGGCGCGCGCCCGCGCCGTCGGCAAGGATCATGCCTTTAAGAAGGAGATGGACGAGGCCGCCCGCCGCGCCCTCTACCCCTCCAACTATCCCCCCGCGGCGTAAGGAGACGGCCATGAACCTCAAGGGCAAACGCGTCCTCATCACCGGCGGATCGAGCGGCATCGGCCTGGCCCTGGCCCGCGCGCTGCTGGACGAGGGCGCCAGGGTGGCGATCACCGGCCGCCGTTCCGAACCTCTCGCCGCCGCCGTGGCCGAACTGAAGACGGGGAACCGCGTCGTGCGGAGCATCGCAGCGGATGTGGCGACGGAAGCCGGCCGCGCCAAGACTCTCGACCAGGCGATCGAGGCACTGGGCGGCCTCGATATCCTGGTCAACAACGCCGGCGGCGTGCGGGCCGGGCGCCTGGAGCAGACGGCCGAGGCCGACATCCTGGCAATGGTCGCGGTCGATCTGGTCGCGCCGATCCTGCTGACGCGCGCGGCGCTGCCGGCCCTGCGAGCGAGCGGCGACGCGATGGTAGTGAACATTGCTTCGGGCATCGCCCTGATCGGCGCGCCCTTCTATGCCACCTATGCCGCCGTCAAGGCCGGTCTGGCCCGCTTCGGCGAGGCGATGCGGCGCGAACTCAAAGGCGAGGGCATCCATGTGCTGACCGCCTTTCCCGGCGCCACCGACACTCCGATGATGACCTCGAACAAGGCAGGACCGGAGCTGGGCTTCGCGCGCGAGCCAGCATCGGCCGTCGCGCTGGCGATTGTCGCGGGCATGGAGGCCGGCAGCTTCGAGGTGATCCGCGGCGGCGAGGTGCGGGCCAAGATGATCGAGCTCAATCGCACCGACCCCTCTGCCGTCGACCAGCGCTTCCTGGGCCTGAAAACGGACCTGGAAGCGGCGGTGAAGGATCATGCCGCGCTCTGACTGGACCAGCCGATGGCAGGCATGATTGAAGCGCTGGCGGCGCGGCAACTGCGGGACTACCGGGCGCGGACGCCGGGCACCTGCTTTGCCGAGCCGGCTTTCGCACTGGAGCTGGCGGCGGCCTATGACCTGCAGGACGCCGTCGCGGCCCTGCGGGTCGCCGCCGGCGAGCGCGTGGTCGGCTACAAGGTCGGCTGCACTGGGCCAGGTACCGTCGCGCAGTTCGGTATGCGGGGGCCGATCCGCGGCCGGCTCTTCGCAGACGAGCTGCGCCAGGACGGCGACACGCTGGACCCCGGTGCCTTCGCCAACCTCGCCATCGAGGGCGAGATGGCCTTGAGGATCGGCGACGACGGCGGCATCGCGGCCGCCTTCCCCATCATCGAGCTGCACCATTTCGTGTTTCGCGCCCCGCGCAAGTCCTTGGCAGAGCTGGTCGCCAACAATGGTTTCCAGGCCGGCATCGTGCTGCCACCGGCGGCCTGGCTGGAGTCCCGCAGCTATCTCGACCGCCCGGCGGCGCTGTCGGTGCGCATCAACGACAGGCTGGTCGAGAGCGGCGACCTCTGGCCGTTGCCCGGTGGGCCGCGGGCCTCGCTGGACTGGATGACGCAGCATCTCGCCGCCGCTGGCCACCGGCTTCGGCCGGGGGACATCCTCCTGGCGGGCACGCCCCTGGGGCTCTATCCCGTGGCGCCTGGCGACCAGGTCGCCGTCTACCTGGACGATACGCCCGCCGTCCGCTGCCGGGTCGCCGCCGCCTAGCAGCGGCGTTGAACGCCGTGCTGCGACGATCGCCGGTGCCCTTGACAGGAAAGACTGAACCGATGTTCACTCTTTTGAACTGAACAACGGTTCATTCCTTTCAGCGGGTCGTTTCCATGGCGTACCGGCGGACCGAAAGCGCTTCCCAGCGGCTGGCCGACAAGCGCGCGCGCATCCTCAAGGCGGCGCGCGACCTCGTCGCCGATGGCGGCTGGAGCGCCGCCCAGATAGACAGCGTGGCGGCCCGGGCCGCTGTAGCGACCGGCACGGTCTATCGCTATTGGTCCTCGAAGGCGGAGCTCTGCGCCGAGATCGTCGCCACGGTGTCGACGCGCGAGGTCGCCATCACCCGGGCGATCGCCGAGGCCGAAGGCGCGCCGGCGGCGCGGTTGCAGGACGCCATCCGCACCTTCGCCAGCCGCGCCCTGCGCGGCCGCCGGCTGGCCTATGCGCTGATCGCCGAGCCGGTCGATCCAGAGGTGGAGAGCGTGCGTCTCGACTACCGCGCGCAGCTGGCGCACTGCTTCGAAAGCATCCTGCGCGAAGGCATCATGCGCGGCGTCTTTCCGCGCCTCGATCCCGCGGTGGCGGCGGCTTGCATCGTCGGCGCCTTTATGGAGGCGCTGATCGGCCCCCTGGCTCCGGCCCAGGGCACCGGGCCCAGCGCCGACCGCCACCTCATCGACCAGATCACCCAGTTCTGCCTGCGCGCCAGCGTCGGCACGCCCGAGGAAACCCCATGAACGATCGCAGCGCCGCCGACCCCTTCGACCGCTTGCCCAGCTTGCCGCCCGACGGCTACGCCACGCACGAGGTGATGAACCAGGCGACGCCGCTGACCGGGCACAACGCCTTCACCGGCGACCGCCTGCTGACCGAGATCGCCGCCCGCGAGAAACTTGACTGGGCGAAACCGCTGCTGACCGAGGCCGGCGCCACGGTGGCCAGCGCCGAGGTCGCCACCCTGGCGCGCGACGCCAATCGCCACCTGCCCGAGCTGCGCAGCCACGACCGCTTCGGCCACCGCGTCGACCAGATCGCCTTCCACCCGGCTTGGCACCAGCTGATGGCCCTGGCGGTCGGCCAGGGCACGCACGCGCTGTCCTGGACCGCCCAGCAACCCGGCGCGCACCTGGCGCGCGGCCTGCTGTCCTACCTCTGGAACCAGGGCGAGAACGGCATCTGCTGCCCGCTGGGCATGACCTATTCAGCCATACCGGCGCTGCGCCTGCAGCCGGAGCTGGCGGCGCTCTGGGAGCCGTTCATCCTGTCGGACCGCTACGATCCGACGCCGGCGCCGATGCAGCGCAAGACCGGCGGCACCGTTGGCATGACCCTGACCGAAAAGCAGGGCGGCTCGGACCTGCGCGCCACCCAGACCGTCGCCCGCCCGGCCACGGCGCGTCGCGGACCGGGCGAGGCCTATCTGATCGACGGCCACAAGTGGTTCTTCTCGGTGCCGCACAGCGACCTCTTCGTCACGCTGGCGCGGACTGACCGTGGCCTCTCCTGCTTCCTGCTGCCCGGCTGGCTGCCCGACGGCTCGCGCAACCGCCTGCTGATCCAGCGCCTGAAGGACAAGTGCGGCAACAAGTCGAACGCCTCCAGCGAGATCGAGTATCGCGGCGCGCTCGGTTGGCTGGTCGGCGAGGAAGGCCAGGGCATCAAGGTGGCGCTGGCCATGACCCACCTGACGCGACTCGACTTCGCCATCGGCTCGGCCGGGCTGATGCGCCGCGCGCTGTCCGAGGCGATCCATCACACCAGCGGCCGGCGCGCCTTCCAGCGCGCGCTGGTCGATCAGCCGGTGATGCAGAACGTACTGGCCGACCTGGCGCTCGAGGTCGAGGCGGCGACGCTGCTGGCGGTCCGCCTGGCGCGCGCGGTCGACGACGAGGCGGCCGGCGACGAGTCCGCCGCGCTGCTGGTGCGCATCGGCACGCCGGTCGGCAAGTACTGGAACTGCAAGCGCGCCGTCGGCGTGGTGCACGAGGCGCTGGAGTGCCACGGCGGCAACGGCTTCATCGAGGAGGGCCCCATGGCGCGGCTCTACCGCGAGGCGCCGCTGAACGGCATCTGGGAGGGCAGCGGCAACATCATCGCGCTCGACGTGCTGCGCGCGGCGGCGAAATCGCCGGACAGCGTGCCAGCCTTTCTCGACGAGCTGCGGCTGGCCAAGGGTGGCGACCGTTCCCTCGACCGCGCAATCGAGCGCCTGGAGGTCGAGCTGCGCCGCCCGGAGGAGCTGGAGGGTCGTGCCCGCCGCATCGTCGAGATGATGGCCGTGGCGCTGCAGGCCAGCCTGCTGCTGCGCCATTCGCCCTCCGCCGTGGCCGACGCCTTTTGTGCGACCCGCCTGGGCGCGGAGGGCGGCGGCGCCTATGGCTGCCTGCCCGCCGGACTCGAGCAACGGGCGATCGTCGAACGCGCCCGCATGACCCCCGCCGTGGGAGCGCAGGATGCATGACTTCAAGGACAAGGTCGTCCTGGTCACCGGCGGCGCCACCGGCATCGGGCGCGCCACCGCGCTGGCCTTCGCCCGGCGCGGCGCGCAGCTGGTGCTCGCCGGGCGCCGGCAGGACGAAGGCGAACAGGCGGTCGCGGCGCTGGCTGAGATCGGCGCCAGTGCCTGCTTCATCCAGACCGACGTGACGCAGGCCGCCGAGCTGGCGCGGCTGCACGACGGCATTGTCGCGGCGTTCGGTCGTCTCGACGTTGCCTTCAACAACGCCGGCTACCAGGAACCACGGGCAGCGCTGGCCGAGCAGGACGCGGCGCTCTACGACTGCGTGTTCGATACCAATGTCCGCTCGGTCTACCTGTCGCTGCAGCTACAGCTCCGCATCATGACGAAGCAGGGCGGCGGCGCCATCGTGGTCAACACCTCGGTCAGCGGGCTGCGCAATCCCAATCCCGGCCTGGCGCTCTACTCCGCCTCCAAGGCGGCGTTGGTCTCGCTGACCCGCTCGGCGGCGATGGAGTACGCCGAGCAGGGCGTGCGCATCAATGCCGTCGCGCCGGGACGCGTGGTCACCGACATGATGCTGGCCTCGAAGATCATGGACATGGGGGCCGTCGCCGCCGGCCTGCCGCTGCGCCGCATGGGCCAACCCGAGGAGGTGGCGGAAGCCGTGGTCTGGCTGGCGTCGGATGCGGCTTCATTCGTCGTCGGCCATGTGCTCTGCACCGACGGCGGCTTCATGGCGTTGTGAGCGAGGGGGCCAGATGTCGATCTACGCCGAACGCGCGCGCTTCATACCAGTCGAGCAGGGCTTCAACCAACATCAAGCGCCCGGAGCTCGAGCCGCAGGCCTTTGTCGCCGAGATGACACGCGCCTTCACCGACGCGGCACCGACCGGCTTCATACCGCTCGACCTCGCCGCGGTGCTGGGCACCGGCTACCCGGCGACAACGCCCTTCATGCTGGCCCGCTATGCTCGGGTGCGCCCAGCTCGACTGCGCCTTCGCCGCCAGCGGCGAGATCTGGGCGGTGTTGCGCGGACGCGGCCGATTGCGGCGGGGTGAGGAGACGCTGGACTGGGGCACGGGAGACATCCTGGCGCTGCCGGGCGGCATCGCCAGGATGTCTCCCGGCAAGCACAGGAGGACGCGGTACTCTGGGTGGTGACCGACGAGCCGGCGCTGGCGTTCGCCGGCCTGCGCCCCGAGGTGGGCGCCCATGCGCCGATCGAGACCACGCACTACCGGGCGGAGGATATTGCCGGCGAGCTGCGGCGGCTCTACGACCGGTCGCTGGACGCGGATACGCCAGGACGCGCGCTCTTCATGGCCAGCCAGCGCACCGCGGGCCCGGGGCACCTGCCTTCCCTCGATGACCCTGACGCTCAACGCCGTGCGGCCTGGCGAAGCACAGCGCCCGCAACCGCCACAACGCCGCCGCGCTGGTGCTGGTGCTGGCGCGCGAGGCCGGCTGCGCCTCAACCATCGGCGGCAAACGCTTTCCCTGGACGGAATATTTGACCTTGCTGACGCCGGCCGGCATGGCGCACGACCATCGCAATGCGACCAGCAATAGGGCCGTGACCGATGACGACATCGCGCTGGCCCTGATCGTGCAGGACGGCGGCCTCTACTACTACGGCCGCACCATGGGCTTCGCGTTCACCTGAGACGTCGGCGGCGCGGCCGAGATCAGTTGCCAGCCTGCAGCTTGGCGATCAGCTTGTCGATCGCTTCGCAGGTCTGCGCCGCGGACGGCTCGCCGCCGTATTCCGCTTCCACCTCGGCGATATAGACGTCCATCTTCTCGCCCTTCGACGGATCGGCCTGGATGATGTTCGACAGCTCTTCGGCCTTGGTGTTCGCCAGGTCCTCGGTGCAGTCTTCCGCCAGCGCCGGCAGGGTCATCGCCACCAGGGTGGCTCCGACGATCAGAATACTCCTCATCTGGATCTCCTTGATCTGAAGCCGCCGGCAGCCAGCGGCCACCTTAGCGGAACCGCTGCGTCCTGCAATGCGAAAGGCCGGCGGGATTTTGGCATGGTTTGCGAGGCGTCAACATCATGCCGCCGCACTTCGATCGCCGGTCCGGCATTGCCACGGTCGCAGTCCCACAACGCCCAAGGCCCGCCTTTTTGAGGGCGGGCCTTTGGCGTTTGAGCGGTGTGGTTGTTCTGGATGTTTGGTTGCGGGGGCAGGATTTGAACCTGCGACCTTCAGGTTATGAGCCTGACGAGCTACCGGGCTGCTCCACCCCGCGTGAGGTGCTGTGTTTGGAGACCGGGCGAGGAGCATCCCGGTTGTTTAGT
>JBBQBI010000037.1:0-27795 GCA_038363005.1 Rhodospirillales bacterium | reverse complement strand
GCGTTGGCGTGACCTTGAACATGACCGACGGCAACGGTTACGGCGGCGACGGCCAGGGCGACGTGGTCACCCAGGTGGAGCATCTGCGCGGCTCCAGCGGCAACGACGTGCTGACCGGGCGGGGCGAGGAGTTCAACTCGTTGCGCGGCGGTACTGGCAACGACTCACTGCACGGCGGCACCGGCGCCGACGCGCTGTTCGGCGAGAATGGCGACGACGTGATCTTCTATGACGCCGCCGACAGCGCCATCATGGGCGCCGCCGGGCGCGACACCCTGGTCGCCACCAGCGGCGCCGACGCGGTGCAGATGAACGCCGCCGCCTTCCACGCCGGCGGCAGCTTCGCCGCCTTCGAGCTGTTCAACCTGGGCGACGGCAACGACTACTACCTGGGCTCCAGCACGGCAGCCGACTTCAACCTGGTCCTGGGTGCCGGCGTGACGGTGTTCGGCGCCACCGGCAACGACTACATCGCGATGCGCGGCAACAACGCCACCCAGGGCAACAACGACTACATCTCCGGCGGCGTCGGCAACGACTTCATCTGGGGTGGCGGCGGCAACGACACGCTGTTCGGTGGCGGCAACGACGACGCCATCTATGGCGGCTTCGGCAACGACACCTTCTACGGCGGCGCCGGCTACGACGTCGCCTACATCGGCCGCAACGAAGGCAACGACGTGATCGTCGACAGCGAAGGCCTGGTGCTGTTCTGGGGCAATGACGCGCTGGAGCAGGGCCCGGTCTACGACGGCGTCGACCCCAGCGAGATCAACATCGCCTACGGCGGCGGCAACGTCACCATCACCTTCGACACCGGCGGCACGGTCACCTTTGCCAAGGGCGCGGTGCAGACCCTCAACCTCTTCGACTATGCCAACAACGACGCCGGCAACAGCTCCACACCGCCGCCGCAGTACGTGCGCGACATCTGGTCGGCCGAGTGGGATGCCGGCAGCCAGACCTTCACTGCCTTTACCAAGGTGGTCGACGGCTAGGTGGTCGCACATAACCCCTTGCATCGGTCCTGCGTGAGGCTGCTAGCGGCAGCGCTAGGTCTGGGCGGCGGTTCCTTGAGCTCACAGTATCTTGCGGTATCAGGCAAATGTGTCGAATAAAGCATTACCAGTTATTCAGTGAGTGATTGAAATGTTATTCAAAAATACGGAGTAATATACTATGTAATTGAAAGATAAGGCGTTTTTCATTTGCTGACTATTACTGTATCCCCTAACAATAGGCCGCGATACCTGCGTTCCGCGGATGGCTTCCGCGGCACGTGCCCTAGCGGCGGGGGAGGGGCGTCATGCCCAGAGTTAACAAGCACGGCTTGCTGCAAGGCATACGAGGCCTCCTGGGAACGCTAATCGGCGGCACCGGCGTGGATGACCTTGCTTGGGGCAGCCAGCGTTTCGGCCACCATCAGGTGAGCAGCGGCAGCGGCGCGGATGTGCCGACGGCCCGGTTGGCGCAGTCCAGCATTGCCAGCGGGAGCAGCTCGGCGTTCGGCGAACCGAGCAACCTGGTCACCACCCTGACCAGCTTCGCCGATATCTACAACGGCACCGCCGGCGTCGATTCGGTCGACGCCCTGGATGGCAGCGATCAGGTCTTCGGCGCTGCCGGCAATGACACGCTCTTCGGTGCCTCGGCACGCGATTCACTCTATGGCGGCGACAATGACGACTATCTGTTCGGTGGCCACGGCGATGACCTGGTCGAGGGCGGCAGCGGCATCGATCACATCTATGGCGGCGGCCTTGCGGTGCAGTTCGACGGCGTCGAAACGCTGGCCCACACGACAACCGCCACGGTCGACGAATCCGATCCTTTCGTGACCCGCCTGTCCGACGGCAACGGCGGCTTCGCTATCTCCTGGACCCACGACGATGCCGCCGCGGGTACCCGGGTCATGATGCAGCGCTACAGTGCCAATGGCACGCCAGCTGGCGGACAGATCGAAATCGATCTCGCGCATCCCGGTCGCATCAAGGGCGAGGTCGAGATGACGGCCCTTGAGGGCCCCAATGCCGGCCAGTTCGTCGTCGTCTGGTACAGTGAAGATACCGCCGACATAAACAACATCCACTCCGCCTACATGGCGCGCTACGACGCCAGCGGAACGCAGCTCGGCTCGACGATCCAGATCTCGCAGGTCAACGACTACCCGGAATCCCAGCCCGCGATCATACCCCTGGCGGATGGCACCTGGGTGGTGACCTGGCAGGACCTCAATCGCGACACCGGCGATACCTCGCAGGACTTCTGGGGAATCTACACCGAGCGCTTCACCTTTAACGGCCTCGGCTCGATGGTGCCGGTCAGCATCGGCGGCTTCACCCGGGTCAATGTCGCGACCCTGGGCGACCAGGCGCTGCCCTCCACCACGCTGCTGTCGAACGGCAACATGCTGGTGAGCTGGACCGACACCCCGACCGGGCTGGTTGGCGACACTTCCATCTACTTCCGGCTGGTCGATCCCGATGGCGGTACCGGCGGGCGCCCGCTGCCGCTGGGCATCAACGACACACGGGCGAATGTGACGACGGCGGGGATTCAGCTCGGCGGCGTGGCCGCTGCGCTGGCGGCGGGCGGCTTCGTGGTGACCTGGCAAGGCAACGGCGAGCAGATTGGCGAGGTCGATAACGCGGGCGTGTTCTTCCGTGTCTACGACAACAATGGCACGGCCGTCACCGGCGAGCTGCGTGGCAACACCACGACCAGCTCGACCCAGGAGCAGCCGACCGTTGTGGCACTCTCCGGCGGCGGCTTCGTGCTGCTCTGGCAGAGCCTGGCGAAAGACGGTAGTGGGCTGGCCATCGTCGGTCAGCGTTTCGATGATCAGGGCAATGAGATCGGCGGCGAGTTCGTCGTCAACAGCACCACGCTGGGCGACCAGCAGCAGGTCCATGCCGACGAGATCGACCGCGGCACCGTGGTAATCACCTGGTCGGGTCAGCAGGCCGGCAGTGCCAATCACGATATCTACTACCGGACGCTGCGTTTCGGCTCCTCCGGCGGCAACGACACGCTGTCGGGCAACGACGGCAACGACCTGATCTTTGGCGAGGAGGGCGACGACACGCTGTCCGGCGGTACTGGCGCCGACTCGCTGGACGGCGGCGCGGGGCAGGATTGGGTAAGTTACCTCACCTCGGTCGCCGCCGTTACCGTCAATCTGTCCGACGCCGCCACGGAGTTGGGTGGTGAGGCCCAGGGCGACAGCCTGACCGGCTTCGAGCATATCTATGGTGGCTTCGGCGCCGACCGCCTGACCGGTTCGGCGACCGACAATTCGCTGGTCGGCAACAGCGGCGCGGACCTCTTGGCGGGCCTCGGCGGCGCCGACTACCTGAACGGCGGCTCCGGCCTGGACACGGCGGACTATTCGGCCTCGGCCGCCGCGGTCAACGTCAACTTGAGCGACAACCTGGCCGAGAGCGGCGGTGACGCCGCCGGCGACGTGCTGACCGGCATCGAGAACCTGATCGGCACCAGTGGTGCCGACACCCTGGTGGCGCAGCAGAACGACACCATCAACACCTTGATCGGCAACTCAGGTGATGACTTCCTGGTCGGTGGCAGCGGCGCCGACACGCTCTATGGCGGCAGCGGCACCGACCGCATCAGCTATGCCACGTCGACCGCCGGTGTCACCGTCGACCTTAGCCTTGCCACGCCACAGTCCGGCGGCGAGGCGCAAGGGGACGTGCTGGCCGGGATCGAGCGCATCCTTGGCTCGAACCTGAACGACTATCTCGCTGGCAATGCCTCCGACAACGTGCTGCAGGGCGCGGCCGGCGATGACATTCTGGCCGGCGGTCTGGGGGCGGACATCCTGCAGGGTGGCGGCGGCATCGACACCGCCGACTACAGCAAGTTCGGCAGTGCGGTGTCGATCGACCTCACCGCCGGCGTGGCGCACGCCCTGGCGATCATCGATGCCGACGATGTGCTGACCGCCATGGAGAACGCGGTCGGCTCTTCCTACAACGATATCATCCGCGGCAGCGACGCTGTGGCGAACACGCTTGCCGGCGGCGACGGCAACGACACGCTGGAAGGCCTGGGCGGCGCCGACAGCCTGGTCGGCGGTACTGGCCAGGACGCGTTGAACTATCTGAACTC
Organism: Rhodospirillales bacterium; assembly: GCA_038363005.1. Classification (GTDB taxonomy): domain Bacteria; phylum Pseudomonadota; class Alphaproteobacteria; order Kiloniellales; family JACOMY01; genus JAKOWB01. The sequence goes on along the minus strand of JBBQBI010000037.1, from coordinate 23,667 downwards.
CGACGCCGCGGTCTACATCAACCTCAAGACCGGCGCCGCAGCCGGCGGCCACGCCAACGGCGACTGGTTCACCCAGATGGAGCATGTCCTGGGCTCGGTCTTCAGCGACACGCTGGGTGGCAACAGCGGCGTCAACTCGCTGTACGGCAACGGCGGTTCGGACACGCTGCTGGGCGACACCGGTGCCGACTCGCTGATCGGCGGCGCGGGCACGGATACCCTCGACTACCAGACCTCCGACGCCGGGGTGACGGTCGACCTCATCGATAATCTGACCGAGAAGGGTGGTACCGCCGAGGGCGACTTCATCACCCAGGTGGAGAACATCGCCGGCAGTCAGTTCAACGACACCATCACCGGCGACGGCAACGGCAACTTCCTGCTTGGCGGCACCGGCTTCGACACGCTGCTGGGCCTGGGCGGCGACGACACGCTGAACGGCGGCCAGGACGACGACACCCTGATCGGTGGCGCCGGGGCCGACCGCATGGTCGGTGGCGGCGGCGCCAATGACTGGGTCAGCTGGCACAACTCCGGCGTTGGCGTGACCTTGAACATGACCGACGGCAACGGTTACGGCGGCGACGGCCAGGGCGACGTGGTCACCCAGGTGGAGCATCTGCGCGGCTCCAGCGGCAACGACGTGCTGACCGGGCGGGGCGAGGAGTTCAACACGCTGCGCGGCGGTACCGGCAGCGATTCACTGCACGGCGGCACCGGCGCCGACGCGCTGTTCGGCGAGAATGGCGACGACGTGATCTTCTATGACGCCGCCGACAGCGCCATCATGGGCGCCGCCGGGCGCGACACTCTGGTCGCCACCAGCGGCGCCGACGCGGTGCAGATGAACGCCGCCGCCTTCCACGCCGGCGGCAGCTTCGCCGCCTTCGAGATGTTCAACCTGGGCGACGGCAACGACTACTACCTGGGCTCCAGCACGGCAGCCGACTTCAACCTGGTCCTGGGCGCCGGCGTGACGGTGTTCGGCGCCACCGGCAACGACTACATCGCCATGCGCGGCAACAACGCCACCCAGGGCAACAACGACTACGTCTCCGGCGGTGTCGGCAACGACTTCATCTGGGGCGGTGGCGGCAACGACACACTGTTCGGTGGCGGCAACGAGGACGCCATGTACGGCGGCTTCGGCAACGACACCTTCTATGGCGGCGCCGGTTACGACGTCGCCTATATCGGTCGCAACGAAGGCAACGACGTGATCGTCGACAGCGAAGGCCTGGTGCTCTTCTGGGGCAACGACGCGCTGGAGCAGGGCCCAGTCTACGACGGCGTCGACCCCAGCGAGATCAACATCGTCTACGGCCTGACCGACGTCACTATCACCTTCGACACCGGTGGCACGGTGTCCTTCGCCAAGGGCGCGGTGCAGACCCTCAACCTCTTCGACTATGCCAACAACGACGCCGGCAACAGCTCCACACCGCCGCCGCAGTACGTGCGCGATGTCTGGTCGGCCGAGTGGGACGCCGGCAGCCAGACCTTCACCGCCTTTACCAAGGTGGTCGACGGCTAGGCGGTCACAGGGCGCCGGCCTTCGGATCGTGCAGCACCGTCTTCTCGTCGGCCGCCAACACGCGGCTGTCGAGGAACTGCTCGTTCTCCTTGCGCAGCGCGGCGCCGGCGGCGTCGTAGAGAAACGGCAGATAGCAGTAGCGCTTGCCGCGCGTCATCGGCGTCGCCTCGTGCAGCAGCGAGCAGGAGAAGACCACGGCGCCGCCGGTCTCGGCGCGATAGGTCGCCTGGCCGAATTCCGGGAAGCGCAGGTTGCCGCCGTCATAGTCCTCCGCATTGAGATTGATGGTGACGGCGAAGCGGCGATGCGCCGTCGCACGGGTGGTGTTGTCGCGGTGCGACCGGAAGAAGCCGCCCTCGCTGGCGTCATAGCAGGCGATGATGTCGCGCTCGATATGCGTGGTGGTGAACTGGAAGGCGCGCTGGATCTCTGGCACCAGGCGGCGGGCGACACGGGCGCGGCCGGCCTGCTTCAGCTCCGGGTCCTGGATCTGTGCGTCGAAGCGGCGCTTGAAGGCGTTGTCCAGCACACCAAAGGTCCGCCCCTCGCGCTCGCGCATGAAGCCGGATGGCTGACCACCGGTGGATTCGTAGTAGGCGATCAAGCGGCGGCAGAAGTCCGGCTCGAACACCCGCGGCACGGCCAGCACCGGCGCCCAGGCCTGCTGCTGCGCCGCGCCGCCGGGCCGCGGCATGCTGTCCAGCACCTGGCGCAGCGAAGCGACGTGGCTGGCGGCATCCTCCACCGGCAGCACGGCGTAGACCCTGAGGCGTTCGTCCAGCACGAAGCTGACCGGATGGAAGGGCATCCCCTGGCTCGGCTGTGCGTCGGCCGCCACCACGCCCCACAGCTTGCCGACCGCCAGGGTCTCGTCGTGGAACAGCACGAAGGCCGGCCGCTCGCCGACCCGGGCGGGGTCGCGGTCGGCCGGGTCGAAGGTGACGCCGCAGAACACCGTGCTCTTGCCCGGCCGCTCCGCCGTCGCCATCAGGTCCTGCGCCAGGCGTTGCCCCAGCGGATGCCCGGCCGAGCCGAAGAAGCTCAGCACCACGGCGTTGCCGGCCAGGGTGTTGAAGGTGAAGTTCTTGTTGCGCACCGAGGCGCAGGTGAAGAACGGCGTCGGCTCGAAGAGCGACGGCACCGGCATGGGTCAGGCTCCGGTCGGTCCGCCGGTGCCGAGGCCACCGTCCAGGGTCAACAGCGAGCGATAGAGATCGGGCCGGCGGTCACGGAACAGGCCCCAGGCGGCGCGCCGGGCGCGGATGGCGTCGAGGTCGAAGGTCGCGGTCAGCACCGTCTCGCTGGAGCGGTCGGCCTCGGCCACCTTGGCGCCACTGTGGTCGGCGATGAAGGAGGAGCCATAGAACTCGATCGATGACGTCTCCATGGTCTCCAGGCCGATACGGTTGGACGCGACCAACGGCGTGATGTTGGCGGCGGCATGGCCCTGCATGGTGCGTTGCCAGTGGTCCTTGCTGTCCCAGGTCTTGTCCATCACCTCGGAGCCGATCGCGGTGGGAAACAGCAGGAGCTCGGCGCCCTGCAGCGCCAGGGCGCGGGCGGTCTCGGGGAACCACTGGTCCCAGCAGACGCCGCAGCCGATGGCGGCGTGGCGGGTCTTGAAGACCTTGAAGCCGGTATCGCCGGGGTTGAAGTAGAACTTTTCCTGGTAGCCCGGGCCGTCAGGGATGTGGCTCTTGCGGTAGAGGCCGAGCTCCCGGCCGTCGGCGTCCAGAACCACCAGCGAATTGTAGAAGGCGTTGTTGGCGCGCTCGAAGAAGGAGCAGGGCAGCACCACGCCCAGCTCCGCCGCCAGCGCGCTGAAGCGTGCGATGGTCGGATGGCCCTCGCGGGGCTTGGCCAGCTCGAACAGCGACTGCTTTTCGTCCTGGCAGAAATAGGGGGTCTCGAAGAGCTCCTGGATCAGGATGACCTGCGCGCCCTGGCCGGCCGCCTGGCGGATCAGCTTCTCCGCCTTGGCGACATTGGCGTCCAGATCCCAGCCACAGGCCATCTGCGTGGCGGCGACGGTGACGGTACGGGGCATGGGCTGGCTCCTGCGGACGGTGGGCCGACAAGCCTAGGCGGAGACGGCTCGGTCATCGCTATAGAAAGCAAATGGCCGCGCCCTCGGCAAGTTGTGATGGCGAGTCAGCCGGTCAATGCGTAGATAGGCCGTGCAGCGCCTGTGCTATCTGCCTCTCGATTCCAGCATCTACGATCCGGTCGTCATTCAACAGCAGGAATGTCTTGCTGAGCAGAAGCTCCAGCACCTCGTCGCCTTCAAAGGGAAGGGCCACATGTGACGCCTGCGCGCGTGGGACGATGCAGAGATGTCGGCCGCTGTCGCCGACTTCGACTTGCAGGCTCTGAAGGTGGATGCGGTAGCGCGCTCGCGTCCCTTGCACGTAGATCCAACGATCTTCTAACTTCAGCTGGTCCTTCGCTGACATCCGCGGCAGTAGCGTGCCGAGAAGCTGTTTGCGTCCCTCGCCGGCTGCCCCGAGCGGCACGATGGCCATTTGCTGGCGGTAGGCGGCGCCGAAGCCATCGGGGCCGAGATCGACCCAGGACGGATCGTTGCCGATCGAGGCAACCGAAACGGCGAGGTCGACCTGTCGCATGACCTCCGAGAATACCACCGGCGGAACTGCGGCGAGCTGTGTGTTTCTAGGATAGAACGAGACTCGATCGGTGGTGACATATTGGTAATTACCAGTCCCGATTGTCCCTTCGCTTTCAACTGGGTCGAGCCGCAGGCGCGCAATCAGAGCGAAGGACTGAAGGTCCAGTTCCGCTGTGTCGTAGCAGTCGTAGTCGCCTTGCAGGCCATAGCGCCATCCGAGCTGCGCAAATAGTCGGGCGAACTGATGTTGCCGAAGGAAATGGGCGGCGAAGCGGTTGGAATAGGTGGATGTCGCGCGCTCGGCATCGGTCAGAACGTAGGTCTCCCGATGCGCCTGCTTGAAGGGCTGCGGAGTACCCAGGCGCTGGATGCGATCCCGCCACGCCGCGGCTTCGCCGGCGTCGGCGTGCAAGGGATGCCACAGCGCAATCCGGCTTTCGGGCGGCAGGCTGCGCGGTGAACCTTCGGCGTCCCGCAGCTCCTCGCCCAGCATGAAGCTGCAGCTCTCCTCGCCCCAGGTCGCCCGCCAGATGAGCCGGTGTGCCAGGTAGGCTTCGATCGGTTGCGCGCGCAGGCGGGCCAGGAACCGCTCCAGCGCGAGACTGCGACGCGAGAGATAGCTGGCTTCCAATTGGGCAATGCGGCCGAGGAGGGCGGCCGTCAGACCCTTGGTGGTCCGCTGCAAGGCCTTGCAGGCCTCGCCATGCTCCTGGCGCAGCAGGACTGGCGTAGCCTTGAGGCTCTTGCCCCGCCGGTCGCGCCAGGTGAGGGCGGCCTGCCGCGAGGTCCGGGGAGCAATTGTCGCGGTATAGTCGCCGACGCTGCGATGCAGCTCGCACCTTGCATCCATGCCTAGGTCCGGAGAGCCGACGTCGAGCAGGTCGTCCAGCGGCACGCCACGCCCAAGGCTGAGCTTGCGCAATTGCATGCTGCGCCTGTGATGGCCCCCTCGCTTGGCCAATCTGGCGTTCACCAGGGCAGGCAGACCGCGATCATCCGGGAAGGCGATGAGCGACGCAATCGCCTGGGTGCCAAGACTGTCGTTGCTGAAGTTGCGATAGCACTGCTCGACGAGACGTCCGATGGGAACGATCAGCCTCGGCCCGAGGGTCGGCGCTATCAGCAGGATGCCTACCGCCATGCTCTCGGCAGAGGTTTCGGCCGCAAGGTCCGGGTGGTTCAGAAATGAGATCGCCCGATCGACAAAGGCCTCTCCTCCAATCTGCGCGACCAGTTCCCTTGCCAGCGACCGGAAAGCCGCGGGCTTGCGTGGCCCACCACTCCGGCCTGGGGGCCAGCAATGCAGGGCCTCCAGCCAGAATTGCACCCAAGCGGCACGCTGCGGAAGCGGTAGGCACGCTATCCAAGTGGCGAGTTCGACGGCTGCCTCGCAATCCAGCGCCGCCCGCAAACGCAGTCGACCGAGTTCACCAGTCGTTGCCGCGATGTCGGAGCTGACGGGGCTGGGGGCCAGCAGCGTCTTCACGTGTTCCCGGAGAGGATGCAAAGAACTGAAAAGCGACCGCTCTTCGATCGGAAGGGCCCAAAGCCGCTGCCGGATGCCTCCCCACGCCTCAAAGGGCAAGGCTGAGAGATCTCGTTCCACGTACCGCGCGAGCAGCGCGGCGAAGGCGGCATGCTGGTCCCAGTCATTGCCGGCCCAGGTTGCGGCCACGAGTTGCCGCCGCGGCGCCGCCACGGCGGCTTCGGCGGTAGGATTCGTCAGCAGGAACATGAAGGCGTCGCGCGCTTCCTGTTTCGGGTCGGGTTGCGATCCGACCAGGCGTTCGAACAGCCTGCGCAACATCTGCGCTATCCGGAAACGAGTGGGCGCAACTGGAGGAAGGTTAGTTCGTCACCCGGCCGCAGCTCGACCCAGGCGTCCAGCTCGTGAAGCTGCGCGGTCGGGGTCAGGACCAGCAGCTTCCCGGCTGTGAACGCCGCCAATGCTGCTGCGACAGCGCGCTTGCCGTCCTGCGGGCGAGCCGTCTCAACCAGAGCCTGCGCCTCAAGCTCACGCAGCACGCGTCTCTCGATCAGCGACCGAAGCGTCGCTCTTCGCGAGGGCAGCTCGACCTCGCTTGCGGGCCCGACAGCGCAGCCCGGCACCCATTCCCTGAACCGTACAGTCACGCCCATCGCGGCCCCCAAGCATCGACGTCAGGTTGCGTCGATGCTTGGGGGAACTGGATGGGTTGTCAAGATCAAAAAGAGAACGAACTACTTCACCCCAGCCAGCTTGGCCGCGGCGGTGAAGGCCGCCTTGGTGCGCTCGACCAGGACGTCGATCTCCGCCCGGGTGATGATCAGCGGCGGGGAGTAGACCATGGTGTCCCAGCAGGCGCGCATGATGGCGCCCTGCTTGGTCATCTCCTGGCGCACCAGGTTGCCCCGCTTGCCGGCCTGTTCGCCGCGCTTGGGCAGCGCCGGGTCGGTCACCAGCTCGATGGCGCCGATCAGCCCCATGCCGCGGATCTCGCCGACCAGCGGGTTACCGTCCAGCGCCTGGCGCAGGCACTCCAGCAGGTAGGGGCCGGTGTCCTTGCCGGCCTGCTCGACCAGGCCCAGCTCCTCGATCAGCGCGATGTTGGCCAGCGCCACGGCGCAGCTCACCGGATGGCCGTCATAGGTGTAGCCGTGGAAGAACTCACCACCCTCGTTGATCATGACGTCGGCGACGCGGTCGCCCACCATCAGGGCGGACAGCGGCAGGTAGCCCGAGGTCAGGCCCTTGGCGGTCGGCATCAGGTCAGGCTGGATGTTGAAGGAATCGCAGCCGAACCACTTGCCGGTGCGCCCGAAGCCGCAGATCACCTCGTCGGCCACCAGCAGCACGTCGTACTGCTTGCAGATGCGCTGGATCTCCGGCCAGTAGGTCTCCGGCGGGATGATGACGCCGCCGGCGCCCAGAATCGGCTCGCCGATGAAGGCGGCGATGCGCTCGGCCCCCATCTCCAGGATCTTGTCCTCCAGCGCCTTGGCGGCGCGCAAGCCGAAGTCGGCCTCGCTCTCGCCCGGCTGGCCGAACTGCCACTGGTAGGGCGGCATGACGTGCAGGAAGCCCGGCAACGGCAGGTCGCTCATCTTCTGCATCGCGGTGAAGCCGCTGAGCGAGGCCGCCGCCATGGTGGAGCCGTGATAGCCGTACTGCCGGCCGATGATGATCTTCTTCTCCGGCTTGCCCATGACGTTCCAGAAGCGTCGCACCAGGCGCACCATGGTGTCGTTCGCCTCGGAGCCCGAGGTGCCGTAGAAGGCGTGGTTTAGCCCGGCCGGGGTGATCTGCGCCAGCTTTTCCGACAGCTCGGCCACCGGCGGGTGGGCGGTCTTGAAGAAGGTGTTGTAGTAGGGCAGCTCCTGCATCTGCCGCCAGGCCACGTCGGCCAGCCGCTTGTGGCCATAGCCGACGTTGACGCACCAGAGGCCGGCCATGGCATCGAGCATGGTCTGCCCCTCGCTGTCGGTCAGCCAGACGCCCTCGGCCTTGGTGATGATGCGCGCGTCGCCCTCGGCGTGCAGCGCCTTGTAGTCGGTGAAGGGCGCCAGGTGATGCTTGTGCTCCAGCGACTTCCAATGGGCGGTCGTGTTGCGTACGGGGCTGTTCATGAGTGGGTACTCCCTCGGAGGAAATTGGCTAGGTCCGCAGTCGGGTCCCGGCGCGTGCGCCGAGTTCAGGCGAGGGAGGCCGCCGGCGGGGAAAAGCCGATCCGCGCGCAGTGAAGCATCACTTCGCGATAGCCGGTCAGGGGGGAGTCGATACGGATCATGACGGTAGGATGGTAGCAGAGACGGGGGGTGCTACTCAATCTCGGCCAGCGGTGTCACAGGGCCCTGAACTGCTTCGCCAGCTTCAGCGCCTGACCCTGGTAGTTGCTCTTCATCCCCGCGCCGTAGAGCAGCTCCGGCGCCGCCGCCATGCGCTCATACCGCAGCCAGCCGATGGTCTGGCCGTGCTCCAGCATGAAGGGGACCTCGTGGCTGCGTACCTCCAGCACGGCGCGGCTTTCGGCGCCGGCGCCCCATCCGAAGCCGGGGTCGAAGAAGCCGGCGTAGTGCACGCGGAACTCGCCCACCGCGGTGTCGTAGGCCACCATCTCCGCCGCCAGGTTGGGCGGCACGCGCACCGCCTCCTGCGTCGCCAGGATGTAGAAGTCGTTGGGGTCCAGCACCAGGGAGGGATGGCGGGCGGCGTGCAGCGGCTCCCAGAACTCCAGCGGGTCGTAGTGGGCGATGCGGCGCAGGTCGATGCGGTCGGTGTGCTTGCGGGCGCGGAAGCCGATCAGCGCGTCGGGGCCGCTGCCAGCCAGGTCGATGGAGACGGCGACGCCCTTGTCGCGGTCGGTCGGCGCCAGCGCCTCGCTGGGGCCGCCGACCAGGCTACCCTCGGCCAGCAGGCGGGTGACCTCGGCCTCGGCCAGGGCCGGCTGGCCGCGGCGGACGCGGAGCTGGGTCAGGCGGTCGCCGGGGCGTGCCACGACTGAAAAGGTGCGCGGCGTGATCTCGGCGAACAGCGGACCCTGGTAGCCGGCCGGCACCTGGTCGAAGACGAAGCCATGATCGGCGATGACGCGGGTCAGGATGTCGAGCCGCCCGGTGGTCGACTTGGGGTTGGCGAAGGCTGCCAGGTCGGGCGCCAGCGCCAGGCTTTCCAGCAGCGGCACGACATAGACGCAGCCGCGCTCCAGCACCGCGCCGTTGGTCAGGTCGATGGGATAGCCGTCGAGCTGGCGCACCCGCTCCATCACCTGGTTGCGCGGGCCCGGCAGGAAGGAGGCGCGCACCCGCCAGGCGGTGGCGCCAAGGCGCAGGTCGAGGCTGGCCGGCTGCACCTGGTCGGGCTGCAGCGGCTCGGCGGCGACGATCTGGCCGGCGGCCAGCAGGGCCTGCAGGGCCTGGTAGGGCAGGATGCCGGGGGTGGTGGAGTCGGTCATGGGCGGAGGATAGCAGGGGCGGGGGGAAGGGGGAGTTCAAGAAGCCCCCTCTCCCGCTTTTGGCGGGAGAGGGTGGGGGTGAGGGCGGTCGGTTGGTACGAACGCAACCATTCGCACCGACCGAACGCCCTCACCCGGCTCGCTATGCTCGCCACCCTCTCCCGCCAAAGCGGGAGAGGGGAGGAACGCGGGAGAGGGTCTGCCGCCTCACACGTTCAGCAGCAGGTGCTCGCGCTCCCAGCTGGAGATGACCTGCTGGTACTCGTCGAGCTCGGCCTCCTTCACCGCCACCACGGCTTCGACGAAGGTGGGGGTGAGGATCTCCTTGATCGGGCGGTTGCTCTGGAAGCGGTGCAGCGCGTCCTGCAGGGTGCGGGGCAGGGTGTGGGCCAGGCGATAGGCCGAGCCCTCGACCGGGGCGCGCGGCTTCATCTTCAGCTTCATGCCCAGGTAGCCGCAGGCCAGCGAGGCGGCGATGCCGAGGTAGGGGTTGCAGTCGGCGCCGGCCAGGCGGTTTTCGATGCGGCGGTTCTGCGCGTCGGAATGCGGCACGCGCAGCCCGACGGTGCGGTTGTCGTTACCCCAGTGGGTGTTGATCGGCGCATCGCTTTCGCGCAGGAAGCGGCGATAGGAGTTCACGTTGGGCCCCAGCAGCGGCATGACGTGCGGCAGGAACTTCTGCAGCCCGGCGATGTGCGACAGGAAGGCCTTGGTGTTGCGGCCGTTCGACGGCGTGGCGAAGATGTTCTGCCCGCTGTCGCTGTCGATCACGCTCTGGTGGATGTGCATGGAGCTGCCGGGCTCGCCGCGCATCGGCTTGGCCATGAAGGTGGCATAGACCTTGTGGCGCAGCGCCGCCTCGCGCACCGTGCGCTTGAACAGGAAGGCTTGGTCGGCCAGCAGCAGCGCCGGGCCGTGGTTGAAGTTCATCTCCATCTGCGCCGCGCCGGCCTCGTGCGTCAGCGTGTCGACGTCGATGTCCTGAGCCTCGCAGAAGTCATAGACGTCCTCGAACAGCGGATCGAACTCGTTGACCGCGTCCAGGCCATAGGACTGGCGCGAAGTCTCGCGCCGGCCGGAGCGGCCGATCGGCGGCACCAGCGGATAGTCCGGGTCGGTGTTGACGTCGACCAGGAAGAACTCCAGCTCCGGCGCGACGATCGGCGTCCAGCCCTCGGCGGCGTAGAGCCCCAGCACGCGCTTCAGCACCTGGCGGGCGGAGATCGCCACCGGGTCGCCATCGAAATCATAGGCGTCGCAGATCACCTGCGCCGTCGGCTCGCTGTACCAGGGCACCAGGCGGATGGTGCTGGCGTCGGGCACCAGGTAGCAGTCGCCGGCCTCGACGCTGGTGACGTCTTCCTCGGGATAGCCGCCGGTGACGGTCTGCACGAAGACGCTGTCGGGAATGCGCAACCCGTTGGACTTCATGCCCTTGAGGAACTTGACCGCCGGCAGGATCTTGCCGCGCGCGATGCCCGCCATGTCGGGCACCAGGCATTCGACTTCCTGGATTTTATGTTCGCGCAAGAATTCTTCGACGGGTTTCATGATCTCTTCTCAAGAAAAACTGAAGAAACTGGCTAGCATGCCGCCCCCCGCAGGGGCAAGGGGGGCAGGATCGGCGCAGCTTGACGGCGGCGGGGGCGGGCCTCTATTCAACAGGGAAGATGACCGCCCTGCCACATCCCCCTTCTTACTACGCTGCGACGGCCAATTCGGCGCCAAAGCGTCCCGCACTCAATAGTAATATTTCTGCCGATGTCTGCGTTATCGGCGGTGGCTATAGCGGCTGCCACGTCGCGCTGAACCTTGCCGAGCTAGGCTACAGGGTCGTGCTGCTGGAGGCCAATTTGATCGGCTGGGGCGCCTCGGGCCGCAACGGCGGGCAGCTTTGCACTGGCTACGCGCGTGGCCAGGGATCGCTGGAAAAGGCACTGGGCAAGGCCGACGCCGACAAGCTGTTCCAGCTGGCCGAGGAGGCCAAGGCGATCGTCGCCGAGCGCATCCAGCGCCACAGCATCGCCTGCGACCTGACCTGGGGCTACCTCTACGCCGCGCTGAAGCCGCGGCAGCTGGAGGAGCTCAAGCACGAACTGCAGGAGTTCGAGGCCGGTGGCTATCACCATGCCCGGCTGCTCGACCGCGACGGCTTGCGGGCGCAGCTGGCCAGCGACCTCTATGTCGGCGGGCTGCTGGACCAGGGTGCCGGGCACCTGCACCCGTTGAACTTCGCGCTGGGTCTGGCGGCGGCGGCAAGCGACGCCGGCGCGCTGCTGCACGAGGACAGCGCCGTCACCCGCGTCACCCCAGGGACCAAGGTCAAGGTCGAGACAGCGGGCGGCAGCGTCACCGCGGACTTCGCCGTGCTGGCCTGCAATGCCTACCTCGACGGCCTGGTGCCGCAGCTCGGCAGCCGCATCATGCCGGTGGCCACCTACATGACGGCGACCGAGCCGCTGGGCGAGCACCGCGCCCGGGACCTGATCCCCGGCAACCTCGCGGTGGGCGACGCCAACTTCGTACTGAACTACTTCCGCCGCTCGGCCGACCACCGCCTGCTGTTCGGCGGCGGGGTCAGCTACACCGCGCGCATGCCGGCCAGCCTGCCGGACGACATGCGCCGCACGCTGCTGACGGTCTTCCCGCAGCTGGCCGACGTGAAGCAGGACTTCACCTGGGGCGGCAACGTCGCCATCACCCAGGACCGCGCGCCGCACCTGGGCCGGGTGGCGCCCAACCTCTACTTCGCACAGGGCTTCAGCGGCCAGGGCGTGGCGCTGACCGCCATCGCCGGCAAGGTCATCGCCGAAGCGATCCGCGGCCAGAGCGAGCGCTTCGACCTCTTCGCGAAGATCCCGCACCGGCCCTTCCCGGGCGGCAAGTACCTGCGCGCGCCCAGCCTGGCGCTGGCCATGACCTGGTTCCGGTTGCGCGACCGCCTGTAACCACGCCGCCTGTGACGACACCGCCTGTGACGACGGGGGTATTCGTCGGCGCCGCTTCGCCCTAGCGTGGGGGGGAGCCTTTGGCCCGACAGTTTTCGCCGCATCATGGACCCAGCCGCACCCGGCCCCTGCCTCTTCATCCAGCCGCACTACGATGATGTCCCGCTGTCCTGCGGCGGCACGGTGGCGCTGCACGCGACGCGGCGCGAGGCCCAGATCGTCACGGTCTTCGCCAGCGGCCTGGTGGACGAGATGGTGGGTCCCTTCGCCGCCTGGAAGCATGAGCGCTGGAACCTGACCGACGTCGACGCGGTGCAGGAGACGCGGCGTGGCGAGGACGCGGCGGCTGCCGGTGTCCTGGGCTGCCCGGTGCGCTGGCTGGGGCTGCCGGACGCGATCTATCGCGGCGAGCGCTATAGCAGCGACGACGAACTCTTCGGCCCGCTGCGCGCCGAGGAGCTGGAGCTGGCGGAACACCTGGCCGAGGAGCTGCGGGGCCTGCCGGAATGGCGGCCGGGCACGCGGGTCTTCGTGCCGCTGGCGGTCGGCGCGCACGTCGACCACCAGCTGGTCTTCGAGGCCGGCCGGCACCTGGCCGGGAGCGGCGTCACGGTCTTCGCCTACGAGGACTGCCCCTATGTCATCCACTCGCCGGCCGCGCTTGCGGTGCGCCTGACCGAGGTTGGCGCGCACCTGGAGGATTCCGTCGTCGTCGACATCGAGGCGACCTTGCCGCAGCGCCTCGCCGCGATTGCGTGCTATCACTCGCAGCTGCCGGTGATCTTCCGCTTCACCGACGACCCGGCGGCGGCGGTGACGCGCTTCGCCCGAAGCCTGGGCGACGACGGCACGGCGGCGGAGCGGTTCTGGCCACTCAAGGGACCATGATGAAGCTGCTGCGGGAAACGCGGGCCGACGGGGTCGAGTTGGCGACGCTCAGCGGGCGCCTGGACGCTGCCTCGGCGCAAGACCTGAAGGACGCCGTGACGGCAGTCCTGGCGGCGGGGCAGAGCCGTCTGCTGGTCGACTTCGCGGCGGTCGAGTTCCTCGATAGCACCGGGCTGGGTGTGCTGGTCGGCGGCCTCAAGGCGGCGCGCCAGGCCGGCGGCGACCTGCGGCTGGCGGCGCCGACGCCGCAGGTGCTGCGCCTGCTGCGCCTGACCACGCTGGACCGCGTGTTCCGCATTCAGGCGAGTGCTGGCGAGACCTGGGAAGCGTAGGGCCAAGACAAAAGGGCCGGCATCGCTGCCGGCCCTTCCGTGCAAACCAGCATCTTGAGTTTAGAGCCCCAGCGCCTGCTGTGGCGCGACGTACTTCATGTTGTGCGCCTCGGCGACCGCCTTGTAGGTCACCATGCCGTGCGCGACGTTCAGGCCGTTCATCAGGTGCGGGTCCTCGACCAGGGCCTTCTTGTAGCCCTTGTTGGCCAGCGCCAGGGTGAAGGGCAGGGTGGCGTTGTTCAGCGCCATGGTCGAGGTGCGCGCCACCGCGCCCGGCATGTTGGCGACGCAGTAGTGCACCACGTTGTCGACCACGTAGGTCGGGTGCTCGTGCGTGGTGGCATGCGAGGTCTCGAAGCAGCCGCCCTGGTCGATGGCGATGTCGACCAGCACCGAGCCCGGGCGCATCTGCTTGACCAGTGCCTTGGACACCAGCTTGGGCGCCGCGGCGCCGGGCACCAGCACGGCGCCGATCACCAGGTCGGCGCTGGCGACGTGATGCTCGATGGCGTCGACGGTGGAGTAGATGGTGTTGAGTTGGCCGCCGAATCGCATGTCGAGTTCGGCCAGCTGTGCCAGCGAGCGGTCGAGCACGGTGACGTGGGCCTCCATGCCCATGGCCATGCGCGCCGCGTTGGTACCGCTGACGCCGCCGCCGATGATCACCACCTTGGCGGCGGCGACGCCGGGCACGCCGCCCAGCAGCATGCCGGAGCCACCCTGGTACTTCTCCAGGCAGTGCGCGCCGACCTGCACCGACATGCGGCCGGCAACCTCGCTCATCGGCGCCAGCAGCGGCAGGCGACCGTGGCGGTCGGTGACCGTCTCATAGGCGATGGCGATGGCCTTGGACTTGATCAGCCCCTGGGTCTGCGGCAGGTCGGGCGCCAGGTGCAGGTAGGTGAAGAGCACCTGGCCGTCGCGCAGCATGGCGCACTCGCTGGCCTGCGGCTCCTTCACCTTCACCACCATGTCGGCCTTGGCGAAGATCTCCTTGGCGGTGGCGGCGATGGTGGCGCCAGCCGCGACGTAGGCCGCGTCGTCGAAGCCGATGCCGGCGCCGGCCAAGGTTTCGACCAGCACCTGGTGGCCGTGGTGCGTCAGTTCGCGCACCGAGCTCGGCGTCATGCCGACGCGGTACTCCTGCGACTTGATTTCCTTGGGGACCCCCACGAGCATGACGGCAGACTCCTTCTTGGCTTAAACGCCGGTTGGATCAGCGGCCGGGCGCTTCGGGCGCGGGCTGCATGTGGCGGCGCACGGCGAAGAGCGCGGCGCCGGAGAAGACCAGGGTCAGCGGCATGATGCCGAAGAGCTTGAACCCGGCCCAGAACTCGGTCGAGAAGTTGCGCCAGACGATCTCGTTGATGACCGCCAGCAGCACGAAGAAGCAGGCCCAGGCAAAGGTCAGCTTGCGCCAACCGGCGGGATCGAGCTGCAGCATGGTGCCCAGCAGCGGCTTCAGCAGCGCGCGGCCCATCAGCAGTCCGCCGAACAGGATGGCGGCGAAGAGGCCGTTGACGATGGTCGGCTTCAGCTTGATGAAAAGCTCGTCGTTCAGGATCAGGGTCAGCGCGCCGAACACCAGCACGAAGAAGCCCGACACCAGCGGCATGATCGGCAGGCGCCGCTCCAGCCAATAATTGATCGACAGCGCGATCACCACGGCGGCCATGAAGGCGCCGGTGGCGGTGAAGATGTCGACCCGCGCGTTGACGATGAAGAACACGCCCAGCGGGCCGATCTCCAGCGCCAGCTTGAGGACGGGATTGAGGGGTTTGGTCATGATGGCGGCAGAACTACCACATTAACGCCGAAGAACCCTCTCCCCTGTTGGGGGGAGAGGGCTGCGGGGCCTGGGGGCCTAGTCGAGGTTTTTCAGGACGTCCTGCAGCGTCTCGACGATGCGGTCGATATCGCTCTTCTCGACGATCAGCGGCGGCGACATGGCGATGATGTCGCCGGTGGTGCGGATCAGCAGGCCCTTGTCCCAGGCCATGCGGAAGGCGTCGTAGGCACGCACGCCGGGCTTGCCGGGCCGCGGTTCCAGCTCGATGCCGCCGATCAGGCCCAGGTTGCGGATGTCGATGACATGGCGGCTGCCCTTCAGCGAATGCAGCGCTTCTTCCCAGTAGGGAGCCAGCGCGGCGCAGCGATCGAACAGGCCTTCTTCCTTGTAAACCTCCAGCGTTGCCAGGCCGGCGGCGGCGGCCACCGGGTGGCCGCTGTAGGTGTAGCCGTGGAACAGCTCGATGGTCTGGTTGGTCTTGTCGCCCCACTCGATGAAGGCGTCGTATATGCCCTTGCGGGCGATCACCGCGCCCATTGGGATGGTGCCGTTGGTCAGGCCCTTGGCGCAGGAGATCAGGTCCGGCTCGACGCCGAAGTACTCGGTGGCGAAGGGCTTGCCCAGGCGACCGAAGCCGGTGATGACCTCGTCGAAGATCAACAGGATGCCGTGCTTGTCGCAGATTGCGCGCAGTCGCTCCAGATAGCCCTTGGGCGGGATCAGCACGCCGGTGGACCCCGCCACCGGCTCGACGATCACCGCGGCGATGGTCGAGGCGTCGTGCAGCGCAACGATGCGCTCCAGCGCGTCGGCGAACTCGGCACCATGTTCCGGCATGCCCTTGGAATAGGCATTGCGCGCCAGATCGTGGGTGTGCGGCAGGTGGTCGACGCCGTTGATCAGCGGGCCCCAGAACATGCGGTTCTTGACGATGCCGCCGACCGAGATGCCGCCGAAGCCGGTACCGTGGTAGCCGCGTTCGCGCCCGATCAGGCGGGTGCGGGCGGCATCGCCGCGCACGCGGTGATAGGCCAGCGCGATCTTCAGCGCGCTGTCCACCGCCTCGGAGCCGCTGTTGCAGAAGAACACGTGGTCGAAGCTGCCGGGCAGCAGGTTGGTGACGCGGCTGGCCAGCTCGAACGGCAGGGGATGGCCCAGGTTGAAGGTCGGCGCGTAGTCCAGCACCTCCACCGCCTTCTGCACCGCCTTGACGATCTTTTCCCGGCGGTGGCCGGCGTTGACGCACCACAGTCCGGCGGTCGCGTCGAGGATCTCGCGCCCCTGCAGGTCGTAGTAGTGCATGCCCTTGGCGCTGCCGATCATCATGGGGTCCGCCTTGAAGCGGCGGTTCCAGGTGAAGGGCATCCAGAAGGATTCGAGGTTGTTCGGGCTGGCGTCGAAACCCTGGTCGAGCAAGCTGTCATCCATGGCTGGGGCCCTTTCGGCAATGAGGCCGCGACCCTACACCTGCTTAGGATAATTGACAATGCTCTTGCCGATTGGGGCAAAATGGCAGAGATTGTTAAATATGCTCAACACACTTAACGACCTCGCGGATGAGGACTTCGATGTCGGCCAGCGCCTGCGCAGCCTGCGCGAACGCCACGGCCTGTCGCAGCGCGCCCTGGCCCGCCAGGCCGGCGTGTCGAATGCGGCGATCTCGCTGATCGAGCAGAACGGCACCAGCCCCTCGGTCGGCATGCTGAAGAAGGTGCTGGCCGGCTTCCCGCTGACCTTGGCGCAGTTCTTTGCCGGCGAGGCGCCGGGCAAGGCGCAGATCGTGTTTCGCGCCGGAGAGTTGACCGAGATCGGCGGCGGCAAGATCTCCTATCGCCAGGTTGGCCGCGACCTGACCGGCAAGGGACTGCAGATCCTGCACGAGCGCTACGCCCCCGGCGCCGACTCCGGCGAGCACCCCTTGACGCATGAGGCGGAGGAGGGCGGCGTGGTGATCCAGGGCACCCTGGAGCTGACGGTGGGCGAGGAACGCTTCCTGCTGAAGGCCGGCGACGCCTATGCCTTCGACAGCCGCGCGCCGCACCGCTTCCGCAATCCTGGGCGGGATGAGACGGTCATCGTCTCCGCCTGTACCCCGCCCAGTTTCTGAGATCGCGGCAAAAGATCAGGACTGGTCGTCGTCCGCCTTGCCCTTGTTGGCCTTGCGGGCGGCTTCCATCTCGTCCTTGGTCAGCGTGCCGTCATGGTTGGTGTCGGCGGCATCGAAGCGCGACAGGGCGAGGGCACTCCATTCGGCCTTCGAGAGGTTGCCGTCGCCGTCGGCGTCGAGCTTGACGAAGCGGGCATCCTGCTTCGCCTCGATCGAGGCGCGGGTGACCGGCTCGTCGTTGCGGGCATGTTCGCGCCCGCCGCGGTGCGGGCCCATGAACACGAAGAAGGCGGCGACGGCGCCACCGATCACGACACCGCCGGCGAGGAACCAGAGGACATTGCGCATAGTCGCTTGCACTCCATTGAAGCGCCGCGGGCGAGGGGGAGAGCCACGGCATTGCAGTCTGTTACGCCACGACGCCCTTGGCCATCCCTCGGCCGACGGTTATCAAGCGCCATGCCTGCGTTGATCCGCCACATGACCGAAGCCGATCTCGATGAGACCCTGGCGCTACGCCTGGGCGTGCGGGAGAACCGGCTGGACCCGGCCTACCGCCACCTGGTGACGGCGGAGCGGGTGCGCGGCGTGCTGGCCGAGGGCGGCAGTTTCGTCGCGCTGGAGGCGGATCGAATCCAGGGATTCGCCATGGCTTCCAGCGGCCAGCCGCTGGGCTGCGGACCGACACTCTGGGCGCTGTTCCTGCGGCCGGAAGCGGAGGGGCGCGGCCTGGGCAAGGCGCTGCTGGCGGCGACGGAGCGCTGGCTGGCGGCGCAGGGCTTTGCCAGTGCCTGGCTCTCCACCGATCCCGGCACCCGGGCGGCGGGCTTCTACCGTCACCAGGGCTGGCTGCCCGATGGTTACACACCGGACGGCGAGCAACGCTTCCGCCGCTGCTTCTACCAGGCGGAAGTCGACAGCTGACAGTCGAAGGCCCGCCCGGCGGCGTGCCAAGCGGGCCTCGCAAAAACCAGTGGTGTGGGAGGGTTTAGTTGCCCTTCTTCTGGCTCTGCATCATCTGAACTTCGTCGCCGTCGACCATGCCGTCGCCGTTGTGGTCCATCATGGCGAAGTGCATCTCCACCCGCTGGTTCCACTCGCTGCGCTCGATCATGCCGTCATGGTTGGTGTCGTGGGTGTTGAAGGTGTTCATGGTGAAGGTATCCATATCGGTCGGGCCCTTCACCTTGGCATTCATCTTCATGGCCTCGGCCATGTGCGTCTCGATCACCATGCGCCATTCGGCCTGGGAGATGTCGCCGTTGCTGTCATGGTCGTAGGCGTCGAACCGGCGCTCGGCCAGTTCCATGGCCTCGTCCTTGGAAATCATGCCGTCGGCGTTGCTGTCGGCATTCTCGGGCCAGAGGACAGGGATGGTCTGGCTGCTGGTGTTGGTCTGGGCCATCGCACCGCTGGCGCCGAGCACCATCGCGGAGGCGAGCATCAGGGAAGCAATACGCATAGGTCAGGGGCTCCTCGAATTGTTGGGTGTCTACGCACCTTCCATGGACAACGTGAGAAGCGCCAATGAGTTGCCCGGGCTCACGGCTTTCTTCGCAAGAGTTCCAGAATCTCCTGCGTCGCCTGACGCCAGGGCGGAAAGGCACCGCTGCCCTCCAGGGCCAGCAGGCCCTGCCGGCTGAAGGAGCCGGGCGAGCAGAGCGCGGCGACAATGTCCGGCAGGCTTTGCCCCAGATCCTCGCGCCCGACTGTGCCGGCCGCGCGGAAGGTCTGCGCCGTCAAGCGACGTGCCAGCTCGGCCGGCAGGCCGGCCCCAGCCAGGGTGTCCGCCAGCTCGCCCTGCAGCCGCATCAGCCAGGAATAGAAGACGGCGGCACAGGACGCGGCTTCGAAGCTGGCCTCGTCGACGACGGCCAGCACCGGCCCCCAGGCGGCCAGCGCCTGCCGGGACGGTGGCGCGTCAGGGAACAGCAGGGTCGGGCTCTCGCCCCAGCGCGCGGCCAGTACCGGCATGGCGCGGCAGAGGCGGGCCGGTGCCACGGCAGCCGCCAAGGTCGCCAACGGTAGCCCGGCGCAGAGCGAAACCACCGTCTGCTCGGCGCGCCACGGCAGGCCGCTGACCGCCGCCAGGGCAGCCCCCGGGCGGGGTGCCAGGATGACAAGGTCGGCAGCCGCCACCAGCGCGGCGTTGTCGCTGGCCACCTGAAGGCTCAGCTCGCCGGCCAGCGCGACGCTGGCCTCGGCGCCGCGCGGCGACAGCACAATGGCGCCGGCGCCGAAGCGCTCTACCAGCGGCGGAACGCAGTAGCGCGCCAGGTGGCCGACGCCGAGCCAGGCGATTTTCACGCCGGGACCCGGCGCGCGGCGGCGGCGAGCAGTGCGGGCAGGGCATCCTCGACCTCGCGACACACAACGGCGCCGGCGGCGGCCAGTTCCGCCGTCACGTCCACCGGCAGCGAGGAGTTGGTGCCCTCCGGCACCTGGTTCAGGCGGCCGCCGACCAGCACCGGGATAGCCAGGCCGCGCGCCTTGAGTTCGGCCTGCAGCGCTTCGACATAGGCCAGGGCGATGCCGTTGTAGGTGGAGACGGCAATGGCCTCGGCCCCGGCGAACTGTGCCAGCTCGGCCAGGTCGTCGGCATCGGTCGCCACGCCGCCGTCCAGCACGACGACGCCGAGGCCGCGGAACACCTGCTCCAGCAGCAGCTTGCCGTGCTCGTGTACGTCGGTGGTGGCGACCAGCAGGCGCGGCGCCGCCTGGCGTAGCGCGGTGACCGTCGCCGGGGCGACGCCGGCAAGGCGCCGTCCGGCATCGGCCGCCAGCTCGACGAAAGTGGTGGCGCGCAACAGCGGGGTGCGGTGGCGCGGCTCCTCCGGCGCCTCGGCACCTGGGCCATAGAGCTCTTCCAGCCTCTTGGCGCCTTGGCGGCGCAGTGCCAGCAGCAGGGCTGCCGGGTCCTGAATATCGATCCCGCTGTCGCCGAAGCCGGCCAGCACGCGGTCGCGGAAGCGCTCGGCGCCGGCCAGCAGCAGCTCGACGACCCGGTCGACGGCGGCGGTGTCGACCAGCGGCGGCAGGCCTTCGCCGCGCTCGATCAGGCGCTGGGCAAAAAGCTGTGCCTCGATCACCTCGTCGATGTCGGGGATGCGGCTGTTCTCGGTCACCGGCACGGCGTTGACCGCGTGGCCCGACGGCAGCAGGCGCTGGCCAACAATATCAATCATGAGATAGGCGGCCAGGCTGGCGAAATTCTCCGCCGCGCCGCCGCGATAGGCCACGGTGTTGCCGTAGACCATGGTGCCGGGTGTCGGGTTGGCACGTGCCAGGGCACGCTGGAAAGCCAGGCGGCCGAGCGGGTCGGAGAAGTGGTGGCCATAGCAATGCGCCAGCGGCGCGCCGATCAGCTCCTGCACGATGTACCGCTCGATCAGCACCTGGCCGAGCGCGCAGGCGACGTCGCTGTAGAGCGCGGCAAAGCCGTCGTCGAGGTTGGAGTGCACCAGCACCTCGACCGGCTGGGCGGCGATCAGCCCCAGCGCCTGGACCGTGGCTTCGGTCGCCGCCACGTCGTCGTCCCAGTGCGGCAGGCGGAAGGTGAAGTACTGGCCCAGGTTGCCGATCGCGGTCGAGCCGGCGGCCAGCGCGTACTGCGTATTCACCAGCGCCGCCGGGAAGCCCATGATGAAGTCGCCGAAGTGGGGCGCCACCGGGGCCATGGCGGCCAGCGCGACGAAATCCTCTGGCCCCGCCAGCATCATGCCGGTGCCCTTGGGGTACTTGTCGCGCAGCGCCAGGGGATAGCCCATGGCCCAGTCGCAGCAGAGACCGTAGCGATCGACGGCCGGCCCGTTCCTGGCCGTCGCCTCCCAGATCTCGGCATAGGCGCGGCGGCTTTTGTCCTGGTCGCGGAAGCCAATCTGCGCGTGCGTCATCACCCGGCCGCCGGCCATGGCCTGGCGCTTGGCGGCGGCCTCGCTGGCGACGCGGCGGTCGCTGAGAAAGGGGCAGGGGCCGACCTGCCAGGTGGCGGCCAGGGCGCGGCCCTCGGCGAGCAGGTCGCCGCCAGGCCGCAGGCGCGGGTCGGTCAGGCTGTCGGTGGTAATCAGGGGGCGGCTCCCAGCTCGCTGGTGGCCATGGTGCGGAGGCACCGCAGCTCTGTCCAGCCGGGCGCTTCCCGAGGACCAGAATTCCCGGCAGTCTGCCGGCCATGCCAACAGCCGCCCCGCCCTTCGCCGACGATGCCCCGATCCGCTACGTCGGCCTGGGCCTGCTGGCCCGCAGCCTGCCCAAGGCCGAATGGACTCACCAGGCGCATCTGCTGGCGACGCTCTATCTCATGCAGGAGCGGCCGGACCTGGAGCTGCGGCGCGACCTACCGGGCATCATCTGGCGCTACAACCAGGCCAGCGGCACGACCAACACCGACAGCGCCGGCTATCACGAGACCATTACGCAGTTCTACCTGCTGGCGCTGGCGAACTTCCGCGCCCGCCTGCCGGCGGAGCTGCCGCTGCACCGCCAAGCCGGCCTGCTGCTGTCCAGCGCCTTCGCAGCGCACGACCTGCCGCTGGAGCACTGGCGCCGCGAGACGCTGTTTTCGGTCGAGGCGCGGCGGGTCTGGGTGGCACCCGACAAGGCGCCGCTGGATTTTGCGCGCCTGACGATTGCCGCCACGCCCACGGCATAGCGTGGAGAGTCTGGAGCGGGCGCCGCCTTAGCTGGAGGGGCGGCCCAGCAGTTCGTAGAGCGCCACCGCGGCGGCGTTGGAGACGTTCAGCGCGGCGATCGGCGGACGGGTGGGCAACCGAACAAGGCGATCGCAGCGCTCGCGGGTCAAGCGACGCAGCCCCTCGCCCTCGGCGCCCAGCACCAGGCAGCTGCGGGCCGCGGCCTCGCCGGCGTTGAGCAGCCCGTCGCCGGCCTCGTCCAGGCCGAAGCACCAGAAGCCGCCCTGCTTCAGCAGCTCCAGGGCGCGGACCAGATTGGTCTCGCGGATATAGGGCACCACTTCGAGGCCGCCCGACGCGGTCTTGGCCAGCACGCCGCTCTCCGCCGGGGCGTGGTCGGTGGTGGCCAGCACGGCGGCGGCACCGAAGGCGGCGGCCGAACGCAGGATTGCGCCGACATTGTGCGGGTCAGTGACGTGGTCCAGCGCCACCACAACGGCCGGCCGGTCGTGCAGTTCGTTCAGGAACACCTGGATGCCGGGCTGGAACAGCGGCTCGACGCGCAGCGCCATGCCCTGGTGCACGGCACCGGGCGGCAGCGTGCCCTCCAGCGCGGCGCGGCCCACCACCTCAGGTCCTAGTGGCAGGCGCAGCGTCGCCAGCTTGCGGGCCAGGGCCTCGTCCGGGCTGTCGGCCAGCAGCAGGCGCCGCAGGTTGCGGACCGGGTTGGCCAGGGCGGCCTCCACCGCGTGGCGGCCAAAGAGCCAGTAGTCGGCGCCCTCACTGCGGGCTCCACGGCGATGACCGCCGCCCGACTCGGCGACGGCGGGCGGGCGCGGGGCCTGCGACGGGCGGTCGTGCTCACCCTGGCCTCGGCCCTGCCGGGTGGAGGGCGGGGAACGCTCGGGCTTGGCTTGTTGTGTTGGCCGGGCCTGCTCTGGCCGCGCACGCGTCGCACGGCCGGCGGGAGCCTCCTGGCGCGAGCCTTTGCCCTCCGGCCGCTTGGGGCCGCCACGCGCCATGCTGGGCGCGCCGCCCCGGCTGTCGCGGTCCTGATGTCCCGGTGTCCGGGGACCCTTGTTCTTGTTGCGCATTTGCCGCAGGCTCCTCACCCTATGGGGGGGTTACTAGACGGTGCCGGGCGCCTTGACCAGTGGGTCGAGGATAGCTTGGCTTTTGCCGTTGACACGCTGGCGCTTTTCGCCATAGTGCGCGCTCGCCGTTCGCCGGGAGGAAATCGTCCCGGCGGCGACGTTTGTTGTCGGCTTTGGATCAAATATCTCGAGAGCGTTGGTTGCACGCGGAGGGGTTCCCGAGCGGTCAAAGGGGACGGACTGTAAATCCGTTGGCTACGCCTTCGAAGGTTCGAATCCTTCCCCCTCCACCAACCGCTTCGGTTTTGCCGCCGCGGTTGGCTGTCGCCCGGCTGACAGTTGCCGGGCGGCGGTGGTGGTGCAACGGGACGAGTTAGAGAGGCCTGATCCAGGGCAGTGATGGTCGCGGTTGGGCGTGGTTCGAGCACTAGGCTTCGCGGGTGTAGCTCAATGGTAGAGCAGAAGCCTTCCAAGCTTACGACGGGGGTTCGATTCCCCTCACCCGCTCCAGTCTTCCGGGAGACCGGGGGGCGCGGCTAGCGCGGCGGACCGCGAAGAGCGACGGCGAGCGGGATAAACAAGCGGTGTGGCAACGGGCAGCGCCCGGGACCACATCAGGGACCGGACGAGCAAGGCAGGAACGGAAGCGATGTCGAAGGCGAAGTTTGAACGGAACAAGCCGCACTGCAACGTCGGCACGATTGGCCACGTTGACCATGGCAAGACGTCGCTGACGGCGGCGATCACGAAGGTGCTTGCGGAGACTGGCGGAGCGACCTTCACGGCGTAC
>JBBQBI010000036.1:0-29527 GCA_038363005.1 Rhodospirillales bacterium | reverse complement strand
GGGCTGGCCGGGGGTGGGCACCGTGCCGGGGGTCTGGCCGCCCTGCGTGCCACCGGGCGCCGCCGGGTCCTTCAGGGTGCCGTCCTCGACCCGGCATACGCCGGCGCCGAGCAGCGCCTCCATGCGCTGAACTTCGTCCTGCAGCGCGTCGTTGTGCGCCTGCAGGGTCGCCAGCTCCTGCTGGTAGTCGGGCGGCTTTGGTGCCGGCGGCTCCTCGGGATAGAGCAGCACCTCGGGCAGCAGCAGCACCAGCAGGGCGATGCCGGCGACCACGCAGGCGATGGCGACGCCCAGCGGAAAGCGGCGCTGGCGCTCGGGTTCCGTCGGTTCGGGTGTTGTCTGGTTGTCGCTCATGCCGCTTGCCTTCCCTGGCCTGTACCCGATGATTCCACGGCGAAGGCCATCAGGCCCTGGCAACGCCCAGGGACCTTCGCCTGCCATGATACGCAGCCGGGTCCATAAGCATCAACGCAGCAGCCCCCCGGTTCGGCAGCAAAGCCCGAACCACAGGTTTGACGAAATCGGGGCAAGGGCCGGCATCCGGCCCCGTTCTGTGACGGAGCTCACGTAACGGGCCCCTGGAGTTCTCGGGCCCACACAGTCCGGACTCAGGTCGCAATAGGTCGGTCGCAGGCCATCAGCAGCGCCGGCCCCAGGGCGTGCACCGCGACTTGGCCGAAGGCGCGGAAGCCAGTTTTCTCATAGCTGCGGATGGCACGGGCGTTGGCCGGGTCGGGGTCGATCAGCACGCGCGGCACGCCCTCGGCGAAGAGCCGCCGCAGGAACTGGCCGATGACGCGGGTGCCCAGGCCCTGGTCCAGCAGGTCGGGCTCGCCGATGAAGAGGTCCAGGCCGCGCACCTCCGGCGGCTGCGGGCCGAAGGGCCCCTCGGGCCAGTCGGCCGGGCGGTAGCACTGCAGGTAGCCGGCCGGCCGCGCGTCGAGGCTGAAGAGATGGCACTCGACCCCGTCGGGCTGCTCGAGGTGGGCCTGGATCTTCGCCAACTCGCCGTCGGCAGGACCCCACCAGGCGGTGACATGCGGCTGCCCCAGCCAGTGGCGGACCAGCGGCAGGTCGCCTTGGACCAGGGGGCGGAAGGCGATCACCGCGGCTACTCGGCCGGCGACTCGCCGGCCACCGGGCGCGGCGCCGGGCGGCGGCCGCTGACCTCGCTGCCGGCATTGTCGGGCAGGGTCAGGAAGATCGGCACCGCCAGCAGCGTCACCAGGGCCACCACCAGGAAGGCGGGTGCGAAGTCACCGGCGCTGGGCGTCGTGGTGCCGGCATGGGCCAGGGTGAAGTGCAGCGCCAGGGCGCCCAGCCCGACGCCGATGGACAGCGACAGCTGCTGCGCCATGGAGGCGAAGGCGCTGGCGCGGCTCAGGCGCTCCTTGGCGATGTCGGCATAGCCCAGCGCGTTGACCGCGGTGAACTCCAGCGAACGGAAGAAGCCGCCGACCAGGAAGCAGCCCAGCATCAGCCAGTGCGGCGTCGCCGGGGTGAAGAGCGCGTTCAGCGCCAGGAAGCCGGCGCAGAGCACGGTGTTGCCCAGCAGCACGCGGCGGAAACCGAAGCGCCGCAGGATCGGCCCGGCGACGAATTTCATGGTCAGCGCACCGGCCGCGCCAGCAAACGTCAGCAACCCCGACTGCAGCGGGTTGAGGCCGAAGCCCAGCTGCAGCATCAGCGGCAGCAGGAAGGGCAGGGCGCCCATGCCGATGCGGAACAGCAGGCCACCGGTCACCGCGGCGCGGAAGGTCGCCACCTTGAGCAGCGTCAGGTCGAGCAGCGGCGAGGTCACGCGGCGCGCATGCAGGCAATAGAGCAGCACCAGGCTGGCGCCGCCGCCCAACAGGCAGCCGGTGGCCCAGTCCGGCAGCACGTCGCGCCCCAGCGTCTCGAAGCCGAAGACCAGGCCGGAGAGGCCGAGGCCCGACAGTGCGAAGCCGCGCAGGTCGAGCCGGGGAACCACGGCCTCCTTGAGGTCGGGGATGACGCGCTGCGCCAGGTAGAGCCCAACCAGTCCGATCGGCACGTTGATCCAGAAGATCCAGCGCCAGCTGAAGTAGGTGGTGATGAAGCCGCCGACCGGCGGGCCCAGCACCGGGCCCAGCAGCGCCGGCACGGTGAGGTAGGCCATGGCCTTGACCAGCTGCGACTTCTCCACCGTGCGCAGGATCACCAGGCGGCCGACCGGCACCATCATGGCGCCACCCAGGCCCTGCAGCACGCGCGCCGCCACCATCTGCCACAGGGTCTGGCTGAAGCCGCAGCCGACGGAGCCCAGCAGGAAGACGACGATGGCGCCCTGGAACACGCGCCGGGCGCCGAAGCGGTCGGCCACCCAGCCGGAAACCGGGATGAAGACCGCCAGGCTCAGCAGGTAGCAGGTGATCGCCATGTTCAAGGTCAGCGGCGATTCGTTCAGCGACTTGGCGATGGCGGGCAGCGCCGTGGCGATCACCGTGGCGTCCAGGTTCTCCATGAAGAGCGCGGTGGCGATGATCAGCGGGATGATGAAGGCGCGGGCGGCGGCGGGCATCTAGAGCGCCTCGAAATAGCGCGCCTTCTCGGCGCTGCTGACGGCCCGGGCCAGGGCTGCGACCTCGTGCCGGCGCGACAGGGCATAGCGCTCGACGAAGGCGGCGCCGAACAGCGCCGCGGCGCGCCGGCTGGCGGCAAAGGCCTCGGTCGCGGCCCAGAGGTCGCGCGGCAGGGCCGGTGTGCCGGGCGGCAACTCGGTGCGGCCGTCGCCGGTCACCGGCGGCGGCGGCTCGATGCCCTCCTCGATGCCGGTCAGGCCGGCGGCGAGGAAGAGCGCCAGGCCCAGGTGCGGATTGACGTCGGCGCCCGGCAGGCGGAACTCCAGCCGGGTGGTCTCCGGGGTCGCCGTCACCGCGCGCAGCGCCGTGGAGTAGTTCTCGAAGGACCAGGTGGCGCTGCGCGGCGCCCAGTTGCCGGGGCTGAGGCGGCGCCAGGAATTCACCGTCGGCAACGCCAGCACTGCGAGCTCCGGCAGCAGCGCCAGCACGCCGCCGGCGAAGTGCCGCAGCGCCTGGCTGGCGCCATCGGTCGCCTGGGCGTCGTGGAAAGCCGGCGTGCCGCTGCGCGCGAGTGACAGGTGAATATGACCCGACAGTCCCGGCGCGCCGGCATCGGGTTGCGCCATGAAGCAGGCGGCCAGGCCGCGCTGGCGGAAGAAGGCCTTGGTGAAGAGCTTGAAGAAGGCCGCCTCGTCGGCCGCGGCGACCGGCTTGGTGGCGGCCAGCGTTGCCTCCAGGCAGCCGGCGCCCAGTTCCATGCCCAGGCCGGTCAGGCCGATGCGGCCCTCGGCCAGGATGCGGTCGAGGTCGGCCACCAGCGTGCCGTGGGTGGCGGCGCTGACACCATCCCAGCAGCGGTTGTCCGGCGCCCAGGGGGCCAGGGCGGTGAACTGCTTGGCGCGCAGGCTCTCCGCCGTCTCGGCGAAGACCAGCCACTCGAACTCGAAGGCGGCCTGCACCTCGAAGCCCAGCGTGGCGGCGCGTTCGACCTGCCGGGCCAGCAGACGGCGCGGCTGCAGGTCGCGCTGCGGCCCGGTGAACTCCGCCACCAGCAGGCCGGCCTTTGGCTCGAAGGGCCAGGGGCGGTGGGACTCGGGGTCGGGCTCCACCGCCTCGCCGACGAAGGGGCCGGGGCCATAGACGCTGTCGGCCACGTCCCACTGCGGCACGACGTTGCAGAAGCTGCCGCCGGGGCCGAAGACCTGCGCCAGGCGCCGGGTCTCGATGCGCCGCTCGCGGAAGCCACCGTCCAGGTCGAACAGCCCGACGTGCAGCCGCTCGTAGCCGCGTTCGATCAATTCTTGGGCGAAGCTCTGGGGACTCTGCGGGGGGCGGGACATGACGGGCTGGAGTATGGGGCGGGCCATCGCCATCGGGTAGCTCAGCGGCGCAGGTCTGGAATGCGTGCCGACGCGAAGCGCTCGCAGGTGACGGATTGCCGCGCGTGGGCTGGCAACGGCGCCATGGTCGCTCCATGTACGCGCCTGCCCAGCTGTGCTAGACCCGGCGCCCTCATGCCCCAGCCCGCGACCACCAACCGCAAGACCGCCCCGGCCCCCTCTGGAAAGACGCCGGCCGGAAAGACGCCAGCCGGCAAGACGCCGCGCGCCGTCAAGGCGCCGCCCACGGTCGGCATCGTCTCGCTCGGCTGCCCCAAGGCGCTGGTCGACAGCGAGCGCATCCTCACCCGCCTGCGCAGCGAGGGCTATGCCGTCACCGGCAGCTACGAGCAGGCCGACGTGGTGCTGGTGAATACCTGCGGCTTCCTGGACAGCGCCAAGAAGGAATCGCTCGACGCCATCGGCGAGGCCATTGCCGAGAACGGCCGCGTCATCGTCACCGGCTGCCTGGGTGTCGAGGCCGAGCGCATCCGCGCCGAACACCCGGCGGTGCTGGCGGTGACCGGACCGCACCAGTACGAGCAGGTGATGGATGCGGTGCACCAGCACCTGCCGCCGACGCACGAGCCCTTCGTCGACTTGGTGCCGCCGCAGGGCATCAAGCTGACGCCGCGGCACTACGCCTATCTGAAGATTTCCGAAGGCTGCAACAACCGCTGCTCCTTCTGCATCATCCCCACCCTGCGCGGCGACCTGGTCAGCCGGCCGATCCACCATGTGCTGGCCGAGGCCGAGCGCCTGGTCGCGGCCGGGGTGAAGGAGCTGCTGGTGATCTCGCAGGACACCAGCGCCTATGGCCTCGACATCAAGTACGCGCCGCAGACCTGGAAGGGCCAGACCTGGGAGACGCGCTTCTTCGACCTGGCCAAGGCGCTGGGGCAGCTCGGCGCCTGGGTGCGGCTGCACTACGTCTATCCCTATCCGCACGTCGATCAGGTCATCCCGCTGATGGCCGAGGGCAGCCTGCTGCCCTATCTCGACATTCCCTTCCAGCACGCCAGCCCGACGGTGCTGAAGGCGATGCGCCGGCCGGCCAACCAGGTGCGGGTGCTGGAGCGCCTGGCCGCCTGGCGCCGCCAGGTGCCGGACCTGGCGATCCGCTCGACCTTCATCGTCGGCTTCCCGGGCGAGACCGAGGCGGACTTCCAGTTCCTGCTCGACTGGCTGGCGGAAGCGCAGCTCGACCGCGTCGGCTGCTTCAAGTACGAGGCCGTCGCCGGCGCCAAGGCGAACGACCTGCCCGGCGCCGTGCCGGAGGCGGTGAAAGAGGAGCGCTGGCACCGCTTCATGCAGGCCCAGCAGGCGATCAGCCAGGCCCGCCTGGCGGCCAAGGTCGGCCGCCGCCTGCCGGTCATCATCGATCACCTGGAGGGCGGCAAGGCCGCGGCACGCACCCAGTTCGACGCACCGGAGATCGACGGCGTGGTCAAGCTGAGTGGCGCCAAGAGCCTGCAGGTCGGCGACATCGTCACTGCCGAGATCACCGGCGCCGAGGCCTATGACCTGGTTGCCAAGGTCTACAAGGCTTGATTTGTTTCATCCTGGCGGTTGAAAGGGGCCTCATGTCGCGTCTCGTCCTGCTGCTCACGCTGCTGTTCGGTGCGCCCCTCGCGGCGCTGGCCTCCAGTCCCTCCGGCCCACCGGACGGCACCTACAGCTACAGAATCGAGCATTCCGAGCATGGCCGCCTGGGCACCCAGGTGATCACTGTGAAGACGGACGGCGAGCAGCGGCTGATCAGCGACGACCGGCGCCTCAAAGTCGAGCGCTTCTACATCACGGTCTATCGCGAGGACACGCGGATCGAGGAAGTCTGGCAGGGTGGCGTGATGCAGTCCTACAGCCGGCGCAGCGACTATGGCGACAAGGTCACCACGCTGACGGCGACGCTGGAAGGCGACAGGCTGGTGGTGCTGAACGACAAGGCGCGCAGCGAGCTGCCGGCCGGCACCATGTCGACGCACCTATGGAATCCGCTGCTGGTTGAGCAGGATCATCTTTTCTCCACCGAGGACGGCACGCTGCTGAAGGTGCAGCTCAAGACGGTCGGCCCCGAGCAGGTGGTGATCGGCGGCCAGCGCCTCGACGCGACGCGCTTCGAGATGACGGGCGACGAGAAACGCAGCTTCTGGTTCGACGACCAGGGTCGCCTGCTGAAGATGCAGCTGCACCGCGGCGGCGACGAGATCGTGACCTTCCAGCTGCAGGCGCTTCCGGGCTAATCTCCGCCGCCTTGTCGCCCGCCTGCGGTGGGGATGCACGACGCAGGACCGGGACCGGTGCCATGACCTTTGCGCTCTATCCACCCTACGAGCCCTATCGCGTCGGCCGCTTCCCGACTGGCGAGGGCCATGAGCTCTATATCGAGGAAGCCGGCAATCCGGACGGCGTGCCGGTGCTCTTCCTGCACGGCGGGCCGGGCTTCACTTGGTCGGGGCACAACCGGCGCTTCTGCGATCCGGCCTACTGGCGCTTCATCGGCTTCGATCAGCGCGGCGCCTGGCGCTCGACGCCGCTGGGCCGGCTGGAGGCCAACACCACGGCGCACCTGATCGCCGACATGGAGCGCATCCGCGAGAGCCTGGGGATCAAGCGCTGGGTGCTGCTCGGCGGCTCCTGGGGCTCGGCGCTGGCGCTGGCCTATGCCTTGGCGCATCCGGAGCGCTGCATCGGCCTGGTGCTCTGGGGCATCTACCTCGGCCTCGCCAGCGAGAACGACTTCAACTACCTCACCAGCCGCAAGCTCTATCCCGAGGCTTGGCACGGCCTGGTCGATCCGCTGCCGGTGGCCGAGCGGGGCGACATCATGGCGGCCTATCGCCGGCGCATCCTGGATGCCGACCCGACGGTACACCTGCCGGCGCTGAAGGCCTGGCTGCACCACAACTGGGTCACGGCCAACATCAAGGGCGTGCCGGCCGAATTCCTGCGGCCGGAGGGCAGCGCCGAGGTGCTGCTGGCCGGGGCGCGCATCGCGCTGGCCTATTTCAGCGAGGCCATCTGGCTGCCCGAGGGCGAGCTGCTGCGCCGCGCCGGCGAGTTGGGAGCGCTGCCGGGCCTGGTGGCCCACGGGCGCGACGACTTCGTCTGCCCGATCGAGAATGCCTGGGACCTGACGCGGGCATGGCGCGGCGCCAGCTATCGGCCGGTGGAAACCGCCGGCCACCATCCCTTCGAGCCCGGCATCACCCAGGCACTGCTGGAGGGCATGGAGTCGCTGAAGGGGCGGGGCTGAGCGAGCCACGCCGGCCCCACAAACGACGAAGGCGCGGGCCTTGCGGACCGCGCCTTCGGAGGTGGGGCGAGGAGAGGTGCCCCGAAAGACTGTCAGTTGGTGTCGCTGTTGCCCGGCAGCATCGACAGCAGGTCGATCTTCTGCAGGTTGGCTTCCTCGGCCAGGGCGCGGCAGAGCTGGCTCAGCGCCTCCTGGTGGCGTTCCTCGCGGATGCGGGCGAAGTTGCGCGCCATGTCGAGGCAGAGGCGCTGGCGCTCCGGCGCCGCGTCGATCTGCTCCTGCGGAGCCAGGCCCTCGAAGAAGTAGCTGACGTCGACGCCCAGCGCCTTGGCCAGCTCGAACAGGCGTCCGGCGGACACCCGGTTGATGCCGCGCTCGTACTTGTGCGCCTGTTGGTAGGTCACGCCGATCAGGTCGGCGAGCTGCTGCTGGGTAAGACCCAGCATGGTCCGCCGGGTGCGTATCCGCTGCCCGACATGACGCTCGATGGAGACTGTCTCGTTGCGCTTTACCACGGCCCTCGACCTCATCCGCTCACGTGCCACCGGCGCGATACCGGCCGTCAACCACGCCTACATCATGGGCTAAGTGTGCTATCTTGTCCCGCAAGAATCAAGCGTCGGTACGAAGCCCCAGGTTGGGTACCTAACAGAATATGTCGCGCATTGCGCGAGTGACTCGGGCGGTTTGTCGTTTTCAGCTATAGCATCCTTGCAGACGGGCGCGCTGTACGAGCAGCGCCAGCACGGCGTCGCACAGCGGCGTGGCGCGGCCGCTGAGGCGCCCCAGCTCGACCACCACGCCGAGCAGCGCGTCGATCTCCATCACCCGCCCCAGCTCAAGGTCCTGCAGCATCGAGGTTTTGTGCGCGCCCAGGTCGGCGGCCCAGCCGATGCGGGTCTCGATGTCGACGCCGAAGCTGACGCCCAGCGCACTGCCCACCGCCTCGGCCTCGGCCATCATGCCGGCGATCACCGCGTGGGTGCCGGGGTCCTCGGCGAGCTGCCCCAGCGTGCCGCCGGTCAGCGCCGAGACCGGGTTGAAAGACAGGTTGCCCCACAGCTTCACCCAGATATCGTCGCGGATCTTCGGGCGCACCGGCGCCTTCAGGCCGCTCTTGGTGAGCAGCTGCGACAGCGCCTTGGCGCGCGGGCTCTGGCTGCCATCGGGCTCGCCCAGCATGAAGCGGTTGCCATAGCCGTGGCGCACCCGGCCGGGCGCCTCGATCTCGGCCGAGGGGTAGACCACGCAGCCCAGGCAGCGCTCCGGCGGCAGCAGCCGCCACAGCGTGCCGCCGGGGTCGACCGACTCCAGCCGGTGGCCGTCGAAGGGCCCGCCGTGGCGGTGGAAATACCACCAGGAAATGCCGTTCTGCGCCGTCACGATGCAGGTCTCCGGCCCCAGCAGCGGCGCCATGCCCGCGGCGATGCCGGCGACTCCGGGCGCCTTGAGCGTCAGGATCACGTAATCTTGATGACCCGCTTCCTCAGGCGTAGCGACGGCGCGCACCGAAACCGTCGCTTCCGTATCGCCGGATATGTAGGTGAGGCCCTTCTCCTGCATCGCCTTCAGGTGTGGGCCGCGGGCGATCAGCGTGACCTCGGCGCCCGAGGCCGCCAGGTGATAGCCCAGCATGCCGCCGATCGCGCCGGCGCCGTAGATGCAGACCTTCATGGCGCCAGCCCCAGCTTCTGCGCCAGGCCGATGCGCTGCAGCTTGCCGGTGGCGCCCTTGGGGATCTCGGCCAGGAAGACCACCTTGCGCGGCACCTTGAAGTCGGCCAGGCGGGTGGCCAGGAAGTCCTTCAGCGCGCGTTCCTCCAGCGCCATGCCCTCGCGCAGCACCACGGCGCAGGCGACTTCTTCGCCCAGCTTGTCGTGCGGCAGGGCGAAGGTGACCACCTGGGCCACCGCCGGGTGATCCATGATCACCTCGTCGACCTCCTTCGGGCTGACCTTCTCGCCGCCGCGGTTGATGATCTCCTTCAGCCGCCCGGTGATGGTCAGGAAGCCGTCGGCGTCCAGCGTGCCCTGGTCGCCGGTGCGGAACCAGGGATAGGGCTGCCCCTCGCGCGCGATGAAGGACTCGGCGTTGGCCTTGGCGTTGCTTTCATAGCCCAGGGTCACGTTGGGCCCGCTGATGATCACCTCGCCCAGCGCGCCGGCATCGGTCGTCACCGCGCCGTCCTCGCCCAGGATGGCCACCGCCGGCCCCGCCGCGCTGCCGACCGAGCCCGGCTTGCGCAGCCCCGGCGGCAGGCGGTTGCTGGTCATCTGGTGCGCCGCCTCGGTCATGCCATAGCTCTCGATCACCGGGCAGGCGAACAGCGCCTCGACCGCCGTCATCACCTGCGGCGGCAGCGAGGCGCTGGAGGAGCGGATGAAGCGCAAGCCCGCCGCCTTGGCCGCCGCCTCCTGCCGCTGGCCGCGCGCCAGGATGGTCTGGTGCATGGTCGGCACCGCCGTGTACCAGCTGGGCTTGGCCTCCTCGAGCTGCGCCATGAACTTCAGCGCGTTGAAGCCCTCGCTGGCCCAGACCGAGGCGCCGGCGGCCAGCGACGACAAGGTCGCGGCGATCAGCCCGTGGATGTGGAACAGCGGCATGATGTTGAGGCAGCGATCCGCCGGCCCCAGGGCCAGCACGCGGCCGATGTGACGGGCCGAGGCCTGCAGGTTGGTCTGCGTCAGCGGCACGATCTTCGGCCGCGAGGTGGTGCCCGAGGTATGCAGGATCAGGCCGATGTCGTCGGGCTCCGCCGGTCCCGGATTGGCCGCCTTGCCGTCGGCCGTGCCGCCGGCCAGGGTGAAGGCGCCGGCCGGGAAGCCGGCGGGTTCGCTCAGCTCCAGCACCTGCAGGCCCAGTTCGGCGGCGACGGCGCGGGCCGGCGTCGGGTCGCCCGCCGCGACGATCAGCGCGCGCGCCTTCAGGTCCTCCAGGTAGAAGCGGAACTCGTCGGCGCGATAGCCGGGGTTCAGCGGACAGGTCACGGCCCCGGCGCCGACCGCCAGGAAGGCCGCCGCCATGGCCGGCCCGTTCGGCAGCACGATGGCCACCCGCTCGCCGCGCCCGATGCCCCAGCCGTTCAGCGCCGCCGTGGTCTCCTCCTGCAGCGCCTTGAGCCGCCCGAACGTCATGGCCGGCCGTCCGCCGCCCAGGATGGCCGGCGCGTCGGCGTCCTGCGCCGTGATCAGGGTGGAGAAGGTGGTGGGATGGGTCATGGGGGACTCTCGCGAAGGGCGGGACCGCGATACTCGCCGCGCGACGCGGAGGAGACAAGGCGGAAGGCCAACCAACCCTCTCCCATCGGGAGAGGGTTTATTTCCGCTTCGACAGGCTGTCGAGCTGCGCCTTCAGTTCGTCGATCTGGTGCTTCAGGCGGTCCAGGTTCTCACCCTCGCTGGCGCGTGGCTTTTCAGCCGGCGCGGCGGCCGGCTTGTCGCCGCCGGCACCCGGCATGCCGCCGGGGCCGAAGGGCGACCACATGCGCACCGCCTGCTCGAACAGCGCCATGTTCTGCTTGCCGACCTCCTCCAGGTTGCCGAAGGGCATGAACTTGCCCATGGCGTCCTGCATGGTGGAGCGCAACTTGTCCTGGTTGGTCGAGAAGGCGCCCATCATGTGCTCCAGGTACTTCGGCACCAGGAACTTCATGTTGTCGCCATAGAAGCCGATGAGCTGGCGCAGGAAGTTGATCGGCAGCAGCGACTGCCCGCCCTTGCTCTCTTCCTCGACGATGATCTGGGTCAGGACGGAGCGGGTGATGTCCTCCCCCGTCTTGGCGTCGTAGACCGTGAAGTCGACGTTGTCCTGCACCATCTGCGACAGGTGGTCGAGCGTCACGTAGGATGAGGTCGCGGTGTTGTAGAGCCGCCGGTTGGCGTATTTCTTGATGATGACCGGCTGGCCTTTGGATCCTTCGGTCGCGTCCGCCAAGGCTTGTTTTCCTCTTGTCGCGCCGTCATGCGGCAGCTGCGTTTCGCTACGGCAGCAGGGGATATTGTGCGGCGCACTAGGTGGAGTCAATCTTGGCTGACATGCCGCTCCCCCTGGCCACAATCCCTCGCCCGCTTTTGGCGGGAGAGGGTGGCGAGCGGAAGCGAGCCGGGTGAGGGCGTTCGGTGCGGTCGCTTGCCGTCGCACCGACCCAGGGCCCTCACCCCGGCCCTCTCCCGCCGCAAGCGGGAGAGGGGGGACTGACAGAGGGTGAGAGGAGAGCGTCATGGCTGACGACCCGACCGACCCCACCGCCGAGGCCGCCGCTTTGGCGCGCCGCTGGCTCGACCTCTGGCAGGACTGGCTCTCGGGCCTGGCGCAGGACCCGCAGTGGCTGGACACCTGGCAACGGCTGCTCAAGGCCGGCGCGCTGCCGGCCGGGGCCACCGCCACGCCCGGCGCCACACCCCCTGGCGGCCCCCCACCCTGGGAGGCCATGATGGCGCAGTTCTTCGGCGGCCTGCCCTTTGCGCCGCCGGGGTCGCCGGGCCAGCAGGGAGGCGCCCGCCCCGATGGACAGCGCCGCGCCACAGCATCCGCTTCCGCCAGCGCCGCTGCGTCAGGGGCCGCGCCCGCTGCCGCTGCATCTGCTGCTGGCGGCGATGAGCTGGGGCAGCTCCGCGCTCGCGTGGCCGAGCTTGAGCAGCGCCTCGCTGGCCAGCATCCCGACGCCGAGCCCGGCGCTGCAGGAGCGCCTGGCCAGCCTGCGCCAGGCCGCCGCCAGCCTCGCCCCCGGCGCGCTGCA
Organism: Rhodospirillales bacterium; assembly: GCA_038363005.1. GTDB lineage: Bacteria > Pseudomonadota > Alphaproteobacteria > Kiloniellales > JACOMY01 > JAKOWB01. The sequence goes on along the minus strand of JBBQBI010000036.1, from coordinate 17,611 downwards.
AAGCGCCCTGCCGGGGGAACTCGCAAGGCGCGCTAACCGCTTCCTCGACGGTGTCGAGGCCTATCGCCGCCACCCCTATCGCCGCGACCTGACCGACCCGCCCGCCGTCTGGCAGGACGGCACCACGCGCCTGCTCGACTACGGCGCCCTCAGCGCAGAAGCCTTGGCCGGCCGGCCGATCCTCTGCGTGCCCTCGCTGGTCAACCGCGCCTACATCCTCGACCTGATGCAGGGGCAATCCCTGCTGCGCTGGCTGGCGACGCCGAAAGACGGTTCCCCGGCGCTGCGCCCCTTCCTGGTCGATTGGGACGCGCCGGGCCCGGCCGAGCGGCGCTTCACCCTCACCGACTACGTCTGCGGCCGGCTGGAGGCCGCGCTGGACCGCGTGCTGGCGTTGACCGGGCAGAAGCCGCTCCTGCTCGGCTACTGCATGGGCGGCCTGCTGGCCCTGGCGCTGGCGCTGCGCCGCCAGGGGGACCTCGGCGGCCTCATCCTCATGGCCACGCCCTGGGACTTCCACGCCGGTGACGAGCCCGGCTCGGCCCGCCGCCAGGCCGAGTCCCTGGCCCGCGCCCTGCCGCTGCAGGCGCCGGCGCTGGACAGCCTGGGCGAGCTGCCGGTCGATATGGTGCAGAGCCTCTTCACCCTGCTCGACCCGATGACCGCGGTGCGCAAGTTCCAGACCTTCGCCGCCATGCCGCCCGACAGCGCCAAGGCCCGCGCCTTCGTCGCCCTGGAGGACTGGCTGAACGACGGCACCGCCCTCGCCGCCCCCGTGGCGCGTGAGGCGATCGGGCAGTGGTACGGCCAGAACACGCCGGCCAGGGGGGAGTGGCGCATCGCGGGGCGGGTGGTGGACCCGGCGGCGCTGCGCCTGCCGACCCTGGCCCTGGTGCCGCAGAGCGACCGCATCGTCCCGCCGGGCAGCGCGAAGGCTTTGGCCGCGGCGATCCCGGGGTGCGAGCTCAAGGTGCCGCCAGTAGGGCACATCGGGATGGTGGTGAGCGGGAAGGCGGAGAGAGAGGTGTGGGGTAAATTGGTGAACAAGCAGGAAGCTCTAGCGCTCTGATTTGCCGAGCTACTCCAGAGCTACGTTGAGGCCGATGAGGCCTTTGTTGACGGGCACCGGTCCGGGAAGCGTGGCCGGGGTGCCGTCGGCGGGAAGGAGCGCGGCGGCTGCATGGCCGCTGGCGTCTTCTCGAACGTGCGAAAGGACACACTGCGGGCCATCGTCAAATACGGCACCAAGGAGTTCGCAGGCTACGCCTACCGGCACGACGTGACGCTCCACGTCAACTAAGTCGAGGTGTTCTGGAAGCTGCTCAAGGCGATCGTACGGGTCAACCCACATTCACGTCTCGGCCAAGTACATGGACAGGTATCTTGGCGAGTTCACCTTCGGCTCGAACCACCGCGCGATGCAGAACGTGATGTTTGACCTGTTGTTAGGGGCAGTTTAGCAAGAACCACGATAGCGGCCATGATCTCCGCAAAATCCGAGGAACCAACGCCTCGGAAAATCTCCTGGCGGATAAATTCTTGCAGGCGTTATTCTCGAGTTGCGGCTGCCAAACTTATTATGCCGCCTCCGCAATTCGCCTGATCAAGTCGTCTGGCGCCGCTTCCTCAATCACTTGCGCGGATTGAGCAAGCACCCCGAGCAGAGTCCCCATATCCGACTTGCTTTGGACAACCGCAACTCGATTTGGGGCGTTCGGAAGCCGCTTGATATCGGTGAACTTCGTTGATGCCGCACTCACAGAATTTCGATGCGCAGTCACGGTTTCAAATATCGTCGGCTTGCCGCGCATCGGGGTGACTAGAGTCGATACATTCCAGTCGGTATTGGATTCCCCAATATAGGTTGCATCCTTGACCACTTTGCTCTGAGGGAACACGCCGAGCAAACGGCCGTAGAGTCGTTCGCCGTCAACAGCCGCCTTGCGCTCGGCCACCTTATGAGCTGCCAGGATCACGGCTTCTAGAGAGCAGTTTGCGACCGTTGCGACGGCCCCAACCAATTGCTCTCGGGAGACCTCCAACACAAAGAAGGCATGCTGATCAAAGCCCACCCCCGCATTCTCGGCAATGATTCGCCCGAGGCGTACGTACGAGGGCGTTGCACCTAGGAGTTCTGCCTCCTGGTAGCCGAGGCCATAGTCAGAGACGACAAACGCAGCCTCATTCTGCGTCACTCTCACGACTACGTATGAGCCGCCGGGGTAGATGAGCGGGGCACGCACGAAAGCGCCACCCGCAAGATGCTCCACCGAACAAAGCTGGCGTGCAGCCTCGGCCATAACGTCTTCGAAAACCGATTCACGCGTCTGGGGCATTCGACCATCCCAACAGTAAATCGGGCTCCCATTGAGGCGGTTCAATAAGCTCTAGCCCGCTGATTCTAAACTCTTCCCCTGCCAAGGCAAGGGCATCTGCAAACGATTTAGGTTCGGCCGCGACTGGAAGTGCGATGGGTAGATTCAGCTTCTTTACGAACCTCTCATTCTCGCTCCAATTCATCATGAACCCATGAAGATGGGTTCCGGGCTGATCGCGGAATCTCCACTCGACAGGCCCAAGACCCTTGTTGTTGTGAGGCTTGATCGGCTTCCATTCCAAACGAGACAACGCGGCAGTTTTGGCTCTCAAGCCCTCCGCCTCCAATTGGAATGTGATCGACCGATTGGGAATGGCTAGCAAGCCTTGTATGCGAAAAATGAGCCCCTCGGTTGTGATCCCGCCAACATCCAACGGCGTCACCAACGTCAGGTGCCGAGGCGCCCGACGCCTCCAGACCGGTGGCGCTACAATCACCTTGGGGAGAGCAAACAATGTCGGGATGTCCATGCGACCTTAACGATTGCCAGATGAGCACTGACTCAACCGCAGACCGATCCTCTGTGCAAGCGGGCAGCCTTACACGCCTCGACCAAAACGCCGCCCAAACGTTGCGATGCACACCATATGGTTGATCAGATTTCTTGACTCGACTCGATATAATGGTGCCGAATTCTGGTCCACCCAACTAGGAGAAACAAATGACTAAAGTATCTCCCTTCCATTCTAAACTGCCGAGCACAAGCGTTTACCACGACAACGACATGTGCACCGATGGCAATACAATCGAATCACGGAACCGTGTAGCGGGGACTGGCGGTCACCCGAAGTGCGATCATTGCAAGCGACTCTGAGCACAGCGGGGCTGTTCTCGGAAAACTATTTCCCAGAGCGGCCCCGTTAGTTCTCCATCGTCCGCTGTCCAAACTCGGTGGATGCCCTGCACGGTGAGGTCGTAGACAACGGCGCTGGAGTAGTCGTGGAGCCCTTCGCCAGGTCCACCGCGAAAGCGAATGGCCGGCCCCGCGAAAACGTGGCCCTCTGAATCCTGGCGAGATTCGGTTCTCTCATTCCCAGCGTGGCGCAGAATGTGCACGACCCGTGCAGTGCCGTCGTCCAACAGCATGTTTAGATCTAGTCCATTTGATTTCCTGCGCGTGACGATGGGCATTGCCGTTCCGGTTCGGTAGTAGAAATTGTAGAAACGGCGGCCGTTCCAGCGGGGGCAAGCGCTACCGCCGACGCCACTTGCGTCTAGGGGACAATCCCTGAAAATTTACACCCGCATTGATCGGTACATCTGCGGTGGCTACCGTTGAGGTCAATGCTGCACCGCACCCGCCCAGCCGTGCTAAGCTCGACGCAGCCAAGAAGCCACCCCTCGGAGGACCCCCATGCCCACTACCGACGTCGTCATCGTCTCCGCCGTTCGCACGCCCGTCGGCGCCTTCAACGGTGCCCTCTCCACGCTGAAGGCCTCGGAGCTCGGCACCATCGCCATCAAGGCGGCGCTGGCCAAGGCCGGGGTCGCGGGCGGCGCGGTGGATGACGTGGTGCTGGGCCAGGTGCTGATCGCGGCGCAGGGGCAGAACCCGGCGCGCCAGGCGGCGATGGCGGCCGGCATTCCGCAGGAGAAGACGGCGATCCAGATCAACCAGGTCTGCGGCTCGGGCCTGCGCGCCGTCGCCATGGGCTATCAGGCGATCAAGGCCGGCGACGCCGCCGTGGTGGTGGCCGGCGGCATGGAGTCCATGAGCCTGTCGACCCACGCCCAGCACCTGCGCGGCGGGCAGAAGATGGGCGACCTCTCCTTCATCGACACCATGATCAAGGACGGCCTGTGGGACGCCTTCAACGGCTATCACATGGGCACCACGGCGGAGAACGTGGCCAAGGCCTTCCAGATCACCCGCGAGGAGCAGGACGCCTTCGCCGCCGGCAGCCAGCAGAAGGCCGAGGCGGCGATCAAGGCCGGCCGCTTCAAGGACGAGATCGCCCCGGTCACCATCTCGACCCGCAAGGGGGACGTGACGGTCGACACCGACGAGTACCCGAAGTTCGGCACCACGGCCGAGATCCTGGCCAAGCTGCGCCCGGCCTTTTCCAAGGACGGCACGGTGACGGCGGGCAATGCCTCGGGCATCAACGACGGCGCCGCGGCGCTGGTGCTGATGAGCGCCGCCGACGCCGCCAAGCGCGGCCTGACGCCGCTGGCGCGCATCGCCGCCTGGGCCACCTGCGGCGTCGATCCGGCGATCATGGGCACCGGGCCGATCCCGGCCTCGCGCAAGGCGCTGGAAAAGGCCGGCTGGAAGATCGGCGACCTCGACCTGATCGAGGCCAACGAGGCCTTCGCCGCCCAGGCGCTGGCGGTGAACAAGGACCTCGGCTGGGACCCGGCCAAGGTCAACGTCAACGGCGGCTCCATCGCGCTGGGCCACCCGATCGGCGCCTCCGGCGCGCGCATCTTCGTCACCCTGCTGCACGAGATGCAGAAGCGCGACGCCAAGAAGGGCCTGGCGACGCTCTGCATCGGCGGCGGCATGGGGATTGCGCTGGCGGTGGAGCGGTAGGCGGCGGGGCGGTCGAGGCGGGGCGGTAGGGAAATACACCCTCACCCCAACCCCTCTCCCTGAGGGAGAGGGGCTTGTCCTGCCCTCGTTTTCTGGTCCCTCTCCCGCAGGGAGAGGGCAGGGTGAGGGCGTTTTTCAGTCGGTCGGTTCGCCCACCCGCAAAAACACCAGCTTCGCCTTGCCATAGGTGCGCTCGTCCACCTGGCGGAAGCCGTTCGGCACCTCCAGCGCCTCGTCGCGCTGCAGCTCGACGGAGACCAGGGCGTTGGCGGCCAGCCAGCCCTGCTTCAACAGCGCGGCCAGCGACGGCGCGGCCAGGCCGCTCTGGTAGGGCGGGTCGAGCATCGCTACGCTGGCCTGGCTGCGTGCCTGCGGCAGGCGCGTGGCGTCGGCCTGCATCACGATGCCCTCGCGCACGGCATTGAAGCTGCGCAGGTTGCGGCGGATCAGCGCCACGGCCTCGGGCGCGTTCTCCAGGAAGACGACGGCGGCGGCGCCGCGCGACAGCGCCTCCAGGCCCAGCGCCCCGGTGCCGGCGAAGACGTCGAGCACCTGGGCATCCAGCAGCGGGTTGGCACCCTCCGCCACGCGCCCCTGCGTCAGCAGGTCGAACAGCGATTCGCGCGCGCGGTCGCTGGTCGGGCGCACCGCGCGGTCGAGCGGCGCCTCGATGGCGCGCCCGCGCCACTTACCCGCGACGACGCGCACCGCCCGGTCCCTTTCCTGGAGGTTTGCCGCTGGGTCTGCCACCGGATGGCCGGCCGCCGGATGGCTTGTCGCCCCAAGGCTTGCCGCCCGACGGCTTGCCGGCCGATGGCCTGCCGCCCGTAGGCTTGCCACCCGTGGGCTTGCCGCCTGCTGGTCTTCCGCCCGTGGGCTTGCCGCCCGGGCGTGCCCGTCCCTGTCCCGGCGTGCGCGCGGTGGCGAACTCGGCCTCGCGCTGTGGCGCCGCCGGACGCTCGCCCCAGGTCTTCGCCTTGCCGCGCACCCGCTCCGGCGCCGCCGGCTCGGTCGGGCTCCAGCCGCCGCGCTTGGGGCGGCGGGCGGGCTCCTCGTCGTCGCGCGGCGGGCGGCTTCGGTGCACCGGGATGGCCTCGCGCTTGCGGCGCGGCGCGGCCGGCGGCTTGCCGGCCTGCAGGGTCAACTTGGCGGCGGCGCGCGCCGGGTCCTGGCCGTGGCCCTTGCGCTTCTCCAGCGCCGGGGCGGGGCCACCCAGCCCGGCCAGGAAGGCGCCAAGCTGCTCCTTCAGCGCCTTCTGCGGCACCTCGTCGATGGCGCCCTCGGGCAGCGCGCCCAGCTGGAAGGGGCCATAGGCGACGCGCAGCAGGCGGCTGACCTGCAGGCCCAGGTGGCGGCAGACCTGGCGGATCTCGCGGTTCTTGCCCTCCTGCAGGGCAAAGGTCAGCCAGGCGTTGCTGGCCTGCTGGCTGTCCAGCTTGGCCTGGATCGGGCCATAGGTGACGCCCTCGACCGTCACGCCGTCGGCCAGCGCGTCGAGCTGCCGGGTATCGACCCGGCCATAGACCCGCACGCGATAGCGCCGCAGCCAGCCGGTCGCCGGCAGCTCCAGGTGGCGCTTCAGGCCGCCGTCGTTGGTCAGCAGCAGCAGCCCCTCGCTGTTGATGTCCAGCCGGCCCACCGGCATGAGGCGCGGCAGGCCGTCGGGCAGGCCGTCATAGAAGGTCTGGCGCCCCTGCGGGTCCTTCGCCGTGGTCAGCACGCCGACCGGCTTGTGGAAGCGGAACAGCCGCGCCGGCTCGCTCGCCGGCAGCGCCTCGCCGTCGATGGTGACGCGCTGCGCCGGGGTCACCGTGGTGCCGGGCTCGCGCACCATTTTTCCATCGATCGAGACGCGGCCCTGCTCGACCAGCACCTCGGCCTCGCGGCGCGAACAGACGCCGGCGCGGGCGATGACTTTTGCTATCCGCTCGCCCTTGATGGGGGTGTCCTTGATGTTTTCGTCGCTCATCGCGCGGCCTCCACGAAGGCGGTGAAGAGCTTCGCGTCGGCCGGGTTGACGCCGTACTCCGGGTGCCACTGAACGCCCAGGCAGAAGCGTCGGCCCGGCGCCTCCAGCGCCTCGATCACGCCGTCCGGCGCGGTGGCCGCGACCACACAACCCTCGCCCACGCGGCGCACCGCCTGGTGATGCGCGGAGTTGACCGGTAGCGTCTCGGCGCCGGCCAGCGCGCGCAGCCGCGTGCCGGCCGCCAGGGTCACGGCGTGGCCGGCCTCGTGCCGCGGGTTGGGCTGCACATGCGCCAGCGCGCCCGGCACCTCGTCGGGAATGTGCTGGATCAGGCTGCCGCCCAGCAGCACCGCCAGCAGCTGCTCGCCGCCGCAGATGCCGAAGACCGGCTTGTCGGCTGCCAGCATGGCCTCGGCCAGGGCCCATTCGAAGGCCGTGCGGCGCTGCTTCAGGCTGACCGTCGGGTGCCGCGTGGCGTCGCCATAGAGCGCCGGGTCCAGGTCGAAGCCGCCGCCGGTGACGATCACGCCGTCCAGCCGTTCGGCATAGGCCGCGGCCTGCGCGGGATCGTGCGGCAGCGCCAGCGGCAGGCCGCCGGCTGCGCTCACCGCCGCGCAGTAGTTCTCGCGCAGCGCGTAGTAGGGCCGGCTGGTCCAGTGGCCCTCGGCGGGGGCGCCGCCGGCCTCGTGGTCCAGGGTCAGGCCGATCAGGGGAAGCTTGCTCATGCGCCAAGGGGTACGCGGCGCCGCTGCCTCCGGCAAGCGGCTTGACCCTGCGCAGGGGCGGCCGCAGGGTCGCGGCCCATGAAGCCACCAGCCCTCTTCCGCGCCGCCTGCCCCTCTCCCGCTTCTGGCGGGAGAGGGTGGCGAGCGCCCGCGAGCCGGGTGAGGGCGGTCGGTCGGTTATGGCCGCAACCAAGGGCCCTCACCCCGACCCTCTCCCGCCAACAGCGGGAGAGGGGGGACTGCGGCGGCGGTGCTCACTCATGACAGCCTTCATGACCGAAGCCCTGGCCGAGGCCCGCGCCGGCGCCGCCGCCGGCGAGGTGCCGATCGGCGCCATCCTGGTGCTGGGCGGCGAGGTCGTCGCCCGGGCGCAGAACCGCGTCGAGCGCGACCGCGACCCCACCGCGCACGCCGAGCTGCTGGTCATCCGTGAGGCCGCGCGCAGCCTGGAGCTGAAGCGGCTGGAGCGGGCGACGCTCTATGTCACGCTGGAGCCCTGCCCGATGTGCGCCCAGGCCATCGCCTTCGCCCGCCTGAAGAAGCTGGTCTTCGCCGCCTATGACCCCAAGGGCGGCGGCGTCGAGCACGGCGCCAAGATCTTCCAGCAGCCCACCTGCCACCACCACCCGGAGGTGGTAGGCGGCGTGCAGGAGCTGGCGGCCGCCCGGCTGCTCAGGGATTTCTTCAAGGAGCGGCGGTAGCGATTCGCCTCAGTTAAAGACTGTCATCCCGGGCCAGGAGCAGAGCGACGCCGACCCGGGACCCAGGGGACTGGCCTCGCTGTCGCGTGCTTGTGGCCCCTGGGTCCCGGCTCTCCGCTGCGCTTCGCTCCGCTGCGGCCGGGATGACAGGACGGTGTTTGCGGTCTGGGATCAGACCGCCCGCCAGCCGATGTCCCGCCGGCAGAAGCCGCCCGGCCAGTCGATGGTGTCCACCGCGGCATAGGCCCTGGCCTGTGCCTCGGCCGTTGTGGCACCGACCCCGCAGACCCCCAGCACGCGCCCGCCGTAGCTCAGCACCGCGCCCTGCGGCCCCGGCTTGGTGCCGGCGTGGAAGATCTCCACCCCCGGCAGCTTCGCCGCCGCGTCCAGCCCGCGAATCTCGCTGCCCTTCTCATAGCTGCCCGGATAGCCGTTGGCCGCCATCACCACCAGCAGCGCGCTGTCGTCGCGCCAGCGCAGGTCCATGTGATCCAGCCCGCCGGCGGCGGTGGCGAGCAGCGCCGGCAGGATGTCGCTCTTCAACCGCAGCAGCAGCACCTGGGTCTCGGGGTCGCCGAAGCGGACGTTGTATTCGATCAGCTTCGGCCCCTCCTCGGTGATCATCAGGCCGGCGTAGAGCACGCCCTTGAAGGGGCGGCCCTCGGCCTGCATGGCGGCGACCGTGGGGTTGATGATCTCCGCCATCACCCGCTGGTGCAGCGCCGGGGTGCCGAGCGGGCAGGGCGAGTAGGCCCCCATGCCGCCGGTGTTGGGCCCGGTGTCGCCGTCGCCGACCCGCTTGTGGTCCTGCGCCGAGGCCAGCGGCAGCGCGTGGCTGCCGTCGCAGAGCACGAAGAAGCTCAGCTCCTCGCCCTGCATGAACTCCTCGATCACCAGTTCGGCGCCGGCGGCGCCGAAGGCGCCTTCCTCCAGCGCGGCGGCGATGGCGGCCTCGGCCTCGTCCTGCGTCATGGCGACGGTGACGCCCTTGCCGGCGGCCAGGCCGTCGGCCTTGATCACGATCGGCGTGCCGACCTCGTAGAGATAGGCGCGCGCCGCGCCGGCGTCGGTGAAGCGGCGGTACGCGGCGGTCGGGATGCCGTACTTGGCGCAGAGATCCTTGAGGTAGCCCTTGGAGCCCTCCAGCGCCGCGGCGGCGGCGTTGGGCCCGAAGGCCTTGATGCCGGCCTCGCTCAAGCGGTCGACCAGCCCGGCGACCAGCGGCGCCTCCGGCCCCACCACGACGAAGTCGATCTGCTGTGCCACGGCGAAGCGCACCAGGGCGTCGAGGTCGAGCTGGTCGATCGGCACGCATTCGGCCACCGCGGCGATGCCGGCGTTGCCCGGCGCGCAGAACAACTTGTCGCACAGCGGCGAGGCGGCGATGGCCCAGCAGAGCGCATGCTCGCGCCCGCCCGAACCGACGACCAGGATGCGCATGTCCGTTCCTCCCACGCCTGTTGCCCATCCTTCGAGACGGCCGCTGCGCGGCCTCCTCAGGATGAGGTCGGTACTGGTGGTGGCAACCCACGAACCTCATCCTGAGGAGCGGTGCGCGGCACCGCGTCTCGAAGGATGTGCCACGAGGCTCCCTGCCTGTAGCATCCCGTCCATGACCGAGTCGCCGACTACGAACCAGCCCGTCCTTTCCGTCGCCGAGATTGCCGGCGCGGTCAAGAAGACGCTTGAGACCGCCTTCGCCCGCGTGCGGGTGCGGGGCGAGATCTCGCGGCCCAACTACCATGCCTCGGGCCATCTCTACTTCACGTTGAAGGACGACCAGGCGGTGATCGACGCGGTCTGCTGGCGCGGCCGGGTGTCGAGCTTGAAGCTGCGTGCCGAGCAGGGCATGGAGGTCATTGTCACCGGCCGCGTCTCCTCCTATCCCGGCTCCTCGAAGTACCAGATCGTCGTCGAGGAGATGGAGCTGGCCGGCGAGGGCGCCATCCTCAAGCTGCTGGAGGAGCGCCGCAAGAAGCTGCTGGCCGAGGGGCTGTTCGACCCGGCGCGCAAGAAACCGATCCCCTACCTGCCCACAGTGATCGGCGTCATCACCTCGCCGACCGGCGCGGTGATCCGCGACATCCTGCACCGCCTGGCCGACCGCTTCCCGCGCCATGTGCTGCTGTGGCCGGTGCGGGTGCAGGGCGACGGTGCCGCGGCCGAGGTCGCCGCCGCCATCGAGGGCTTCAACCGGCTGCAGGTGGGCGGCGCCGTACCGCGCCCCGACCTGATCATCGTGGCGCGCGGCGGCGGCTCGCTGGAGGACCTCTGGGCCTTCAACGAGGAGATCGTGGTGCGCGCCGCCGCGGCCTCGGCCATCCCGCTGATCTCCGCTGTCGGGCACGAGACCGACACCACCCTGATCGACTTCGCCTCGGACCGCCGGGCGCCGACGCCGACCGCCGCCGCCGAGATGGCAGTGCCGGTGCGCAGCGAACTGGTGGCCACCCTGACGCAGCTCGACGCCCGCCTGGCCGCCGGCATCGACCGCGGCCTGAAACAACGCACGACGGAGGTCGCCGGCCTGGCGCGCGGCCTGCCGGAGCCGCGCCGCATCCTGGAGCAGGCCTGGCAGACGCTGGACGAGCGCGTCACCCGCCTGAGCCACGCGCTGGGTGCCTGGCTGGCGCGCCGCGCCGCCGAGTTGGCGGAGCTGGGCGCCCGCCTGCCGCACCCGAAGCAGGTGGTGGCGCTGAACGCCGAGCGGCTGGAGGTGCTGGGCGGCCGGCTGGAAACCGCCGCGCCGCGCGCCATGGCACGCGCGCTGGAGCGCGCCGCCGAGCCCTGGCATCGCCTGGATGCCGGCCGCCGAATGGACGAGGCGCTGCGCCGCCTGCTGGCCGAGCGCGGCCAGGCGCTGGAGGCGCAGGCCCGCCTGCTGGAGTCGGTGTCCCACGCCAAGGTGCTGGAGCGCGGGTTCGCCTTCGTCGAGGCCGACGGCGAGGTTGCCACCCGCGCCGCCCAGGTGGCGCCCGGCGCGACCCTGGCCATCCACTTCCACGACGGCCAGGTGAAGGCCACGGCCGAGGGCGCCAAGCCGTCGCGGCCGGCCAAGCCACGCGATCCCGGCCCGCAGGGCTCGCTGCTGTGAAGCGACTGCTCGGCTTACTGCTGCTGCTCCTGCCGCTGCCGGCCGGCGCGGTGGAGTTCACCCTGACCGGCGCGTTGAAGCAGGGCACCCTGCTCTACGGCCAGACCCAGCCGGGCGCGGCAGTGGTGCTGGACGCGGTCAAGGTGCCGGTGGCACCGGATGGCCGCTTCCTCATCGGTCTCGACCGCGACGCGCCGGCTTCCCTGCTGCTCAAGATCACCGGCGCCGACGGCAGCCAGGCCGAGCAGCACCTGGCGGTCCAGCCGCGCGACTATGACATCCAGCGCATCGACGGCCTGCCGCCGGAGCAGGTGACGCCGCCGCAGGAGCTGCTCGACCGCATCGTCAAGGAGAAGGACATCCTGACCGCCGCGCGCCTGTCCCAGCGCATCGCCACCGACTGGGCGGGCGGCTTCGCCTGGCCGGCCACCGGCCGCATCTCCGGCGTCTATGGCAGCCAGCGGATTCTCAATGGCGAGGCGCGGCAGCCGCACTACGGCGTCGACGTCGCGGTGCCCGCGGGCACGCCGGTCAAGGCACCGGCCGACGGCGTGGTGGTGCTGGCGGTCGAGGACTACTTCTACCAGGGCACCTTGGTGATGATCGACCATGGCCTCGGTCTCAAGACCACGCTGATGCACCTCTCGAAGCTGGAGTGCGCCACCGGCGACGTGGTGGTGCAGGGCCAGGTGGTGGCGCTCAGCGGCAAATCCGGCCGCGTCACCGGCGCGCACCTCGACTGGCGGGTCAACTGGCTGGGCAACTGGATCGACCCGGTGCAGCTCGTCCCGCCGATGTGAGCGGCGCCGCCCTCTAGCGCCGCCAGTCGAAGGTCGAATAGACGTGATCCCAGTGCATCTGCGCCCGTTTGAGCAGCGGTGGCGGGATCCAGCCGGGCAGGGCGGACTCGGTCTCGGGGAAGGTTTCGACCTGCAGGTAGACCTCGTTGTCGGCGACCAGCCGCCGCATCCCCTGCAGCACGAGACGCTCGCAACCCTCGACATCGATCTTTACGAACAGGACGCAGCCCCGCAGGTCGAAGAACTCGTCCAGCGCGACCGCCTCCACCGGCGAGCCTGCCTCCGTCGCCGTGACGACCACGCTGTGACCACGATTCTCCGGGCAATCCACGCTGCGCCCGATCCAGGTCGTCTGTTGGCGGTCCAGCACCGCCAGGCGGTGGGCGGCGATGTCATAGCTGGCCCGGTTCAGGAACAGCTGCGCGCCAAGCTGGGCGAAGTTGTGTGGCTCTGGCTCGAAGCAGTGGATCTCGTCGAAGATGCCGAGCCCGCGCAGTTGGAGCGCGTAGTAGCCCCAGTGCGCGCCGACGTCGAGGAAGACCTTGCGCCGCGCATCGCCGGCCATGGCGCGCGCGGCTTGGATCATGAGCGCCAGCTGATCGCGCTCCCAGCCGTCCCGCCAGTCGGTGATGGCGCGGTCGACCAGGGATTGCCGATCCAGCAGCAGGGTCAGGTCGCCGTCATGAACGATGCGGCTTGGCGCCCCGCCGTCGTACGCCGCCAGCAGTGCGCGCAGTCGGGTCTGCTCCCGCCGCGCGGCATCGCGTTGCCGGCGCAGGCGCCCCGTCAGGGGCAGATGGTGCTTGAAGGCCCGCAGCCAGTTGCGGGAACCGGCGTCGTCGGCACCCTGCAATAGGGCCACGGCTCAGGTTCCCCTGGCCCGGGGATGCGCCGCGTTGTAGGTGGACATCAGCTTGGCCGCGTCGACCGCGGTGTAGCGCTGCGTGGTCGACAGCGAGGCGTGGCCCAGCAGCTCCTGGATCGAGCGAAGGTCGCCGCCGCCACCCAGCAGGTGGGTGGCGAAGGAATGCCGCAGGGCGTGCGGCGTGGCGCTTTCCGGCAGGCCCAGTGTGCGGCGCAGGTCGCTCATTCTTTGCTGCACGCTGCGCGGATTGAGGGCGCCGCCGCGCGCGCCGAGGAACAGCGCGCCGGCTGGGCCGGGATCGTAGGGGCAGCGCGCCAGGTAGTCGGCGATGGCCTGCACCACCACCGGCAGCAGCGGCACGACGCGGCTCTTGCGGCCCTTGCCCAGCACGGTCAGCGCATCCTGTCCCTGGCGCGGTGCTTCGGCCCGCGTCAGCCCCAGCGCCTCGCCGATGCGCAGGCCGGCGCCGTAGAGCAGCGTCAGCACCGCCAGGTCGCGGGCGACGATCCAAGGCGCCCGGTCGTCTTCGCCGGCGGCGGCCAGCAGGTCCCGCGCCTCGTCCGTCGCCAGCGCCTTGGGCACCGCGTGCGGCAGCTTCGGCGTGCGGATCAGGCGCAGCCGGGGATTCTCCAGGATCTCCTCGCGCTCCAGCCAGGCAAAGAAGCTGCGCACCACGGCCAGCGCGCGGGCGGTGGAAGCCTTGGCCTTGCCCTCGGCGGCGCGCGCCGACAGCCAGGCGCGGAAGTCGGTGGTGCTCAGCGTCGCCAAGTCGTCCAGCGTCAGCGACTCGCCGCGATAGCCGCGCTGGAAGTCGAGGAAGAAACCGAGGTCGCGGCGATAGGCGTCCAGCGTGTGCGGCGAGCTGCGCTTCTCGTTCTCCAGCCAGGCCAACCAGCGCGTCGCCGCCAGCAGCAACTCCGGCGCGGCGCGGCCGGCCAGGGGGTCGAGGGCGGTCATGCCGCCGTCGTCATTCCGGCAGGTCGAGCCAGGCGCGCACCTGCTCGGTCAGCACGGCGCCCAGGAACTGCAACAGCTCGGTGCCCTGGCCCGGGTGGAAGTGGCCCTCGTCGCGGGCGCCCAGCGCCAGCAGCGCGGCCGGGGTCTGGCGGCTGATGCTCAGGCGCACCAGCGCGTCGGAGCGCACCAGGCCGGCGCCGGCGCCATAGAGCAGCGGGTCGCCGTTGGTGGCGGGGCGCAGGCAGGTCTGCCGACCGGTGCCGATCAGCGCTTCGACCGTGCCGGGCTCCAGCTGGAACACGCCGCCCAGGCGGACCGGCGGCAGGGCGCCCTCCGAGGTTCGCGGGTTGACCCGCTCGACCCCCAGCGCGGCGACGTCGACGTCCAGGATGGTCGCCAGGTCGCCAGTGGCGCGCTCGATCAGCTGTTCGAAGGAGCGTGCCGACAGCAGCGCTAGCACGGCCTCGTGCGTGCGCGCCTGAATCTGCAGGTTGCCGCGCCCGGCGGTGACCATCTCGTCGCGCAGCGCCGCCATGGCGGCAAGCTGCCCGCGCAGCCGCTCGACCAGCACGGCGCGCAGGTCGACCACCTTGGCGTCGCCGGCCGGCAGCTCCAGGCGGTCGAGCAGCTCGGGCTGCTGGCGCAGCAGATCGGGATGGCGCCGCAGGTAGTCGACGACCGCCGCCGCCGTGGGCTCGTCGGCCGGCTTCGGCGTGGCGGCCGGTGGCGCGGCGGCGGCCCGGCTGGCCGGGCGCTTCGGGGTTTCCTGGGGACCGCGGGCCATGGGCGCTACTTCTTTTTCTTCGCTGGGCTGCCGCCGGCGGGCAGGATGCTCTGGCCGGTCTTGGCCCAGTCCGCCAGGAAGGCGGCCAGGCCCTTGTCGGTCAGCGGGTGCTGATAGAGCTGGCGCAACACGGATGGCGGGATGGTGGCGACGCCGGCGCCCATCTTGGCGGCTTCCACCACATGCGCCGGGCCGCGCACCGATGCCACCAGCACCTCGGTGCGGAAATGCGGATAGGCATCGTAGATCTCGACGATGTCGGCGATCAGGTCCATGCCGCTCATGCCGATGTCGTCCAGTCGGCCGACGAAGGGCGACACGAAAGTGGCGCCGGCCTTGGCCGCCAGCAGCGCCTGCGCGGCGGAGAAGCAGAGCGTGACGTTGACCATGGTGCCGGCGTCGCTCAAGGCCTTGCAGGTCTTCAGGCCGTCGACCGTCAACGGCACCTTGACTGCGACGTTCTTCGCCAGCTTGGCCAGCGCGCGGCCCTCGGCCAGCATGGTGGCGTGGTCGGTCGCCGTGACCTCGGCCGAGACCGGGCCGGGCACGATGCCGCAGATTTCCTTGATCACCTCGAGGAAGGGGCGGCCGGACTTGGCCACCAGCGAGGGATTGGTGGTGACACCATCGACCATGCCAGTGGTCATCAGGTCGCGGATTTCCGCGACGTCGGCGGTATCGATGAAGAACTTCATAAGTCGAAAGACCCCACGCTGTGCCAGGACCCGTCCCCTCACGGGGCGGCGACTCATGGCGCAGGCGAGTCGCCGCGTCTAGAGTCTAGTCGATGCCCGAGTCCTCGACCACAGAAACCGCTGCCACTTCGGTCGCGGTGCTACTGCCGCTGCCGCTGGCCGGTACCTACGACTATGCCGTGCCGGCGGGCCTGGCGGTCGCGCCGGGCGATGTGGTGCGCGTGCCGCTCGGCCGGCGGGAAACCCTGGGCGTGGTGTGGGGACCCGGCGAGGGCATTGCCGCCGCCCGCCTGAAACCCATCGCCGAGGTGGTGGCAGCGCAGGTGATCTCGGAGCTGGCGCGGCGCTTCATCGATTGGGTGGCGGGCTACACCCTGGCGCCGCCAGGCGCGGTGCTGCGCATGGCGCTGTCGGTACCGGCGGCGCTGCAGCCGGAGATCCCGCCGCCGCTGCTGCGCCTGGCTTCTCCGCTGCCGGAGGCGAAGCTGACGGCGGCGCGCCGCAAGCTGCTGGCCTATGCCGCCGACGGCTTCGCCCGCCCGGCCGGCGAGCTGGCGCGCGAGGCCGGCGTCGGTCCCGGCGTGGTCAAGGGCCTGCTGGAGGCCGGGCTGCTGGAGCAGGTCCGCCTGCCGCTGCGCCCGCCGCCGCAGCCCGACCCCGAGTCGCCAGGTCCGACATTGTCGCCGGCGCAGGGCGTGGCGGCCGCCGCGCTGGTGGGTAGCGTGCAGACCGGCGGCTTTTCCACCACGCTGCTCGACGGCGTTACCGGCTCGGGCAAGACCGAGGTCTATCTGGAGGCGGTCGCCGCGACGCTGCGCCAGGGCCGCCAGGTGCTGGTGCTGCTGCCGGAGATCGCGCTCTCCGCCCAGTGGCTGGGGCGCTTTGCCGAGCGCTTCGGCGCGCCGCCGGCGGTCTGGCATTCCGAGATCGGCGGCCTGCTGCGCCGCCGCACCTGGCGCCAGGTCGCCGCCGGCGAGGCGCGTGTCGTGGTGGGCGCGCGCTCGGCGCTGTTCCTGCCCTACCGCGACCTCGGCCTGATCGTGGTCGACGAGGAGCACGAGGCCGCCTTCAAGCAGGAGGACGGCGTCATCTATCACGCCCGCGACATGGCGGTGGTGCGGGCGCACCTGGGGCAGATCCCCATCGCCCTGGTGTCCGCCACGCCGTCGCTGGAAAGCCTGGCCAACGTCGAGGCCGGGCGCTACGGCCTGCTGCACCTGCCCGAGCGGCATGGTCTGGCCAGCCTGCCGGAAACCGAGCTGATTGACCTGCGCCGCCAGCCACCGCCGCGCGTGCCCGGCCTGGGGCAGAGCTGGCTGGCGCCGCCGCTGCGCCAAGCGCTGGGCGAAACCCTGGCGCTGGGAGAGCAAGCGCTGCTGTTCCTGAACCGGCGCGGCTATGCGCCGCTCACCCTCTGCCGCGCCTGCGGCCACCGCCTGCAGTGCCCCAACTGCACCGCCTGGCTGGTCGAGCACCGTCTGCAGGGCCGCCTGCAATGCCATCACTGCGGCTACCAGGCGCGGCTGCCCAAGGCCTGCCCGGCCTGCGCGGCCGAGGACAGCTTCGCCCCCTGCGGCCCCGGCGTGGAGCGCCTGGCCGAGGAGGTGCGGGCGCTGTTCCCCGACGCCCGCCAAGCGATTCTCTCCAGCGATCTGATCGCTGGGCCGAGCCAGGCGCAGGCGCTGATCGAGCGCATCGAGCGGCGCGAGATCGACCTGCTGATCGGCACGCAGATCGTCGCCAAGGGGCATCATTTTCCGCACCTGACGCTGGTCGGCGTGGTCGACGGCGACCTGGGGCTGGTGGGCGGCGACCTGCGCGCCGGCGAGCGCACCTTCCAACTGCTGTCCCAGGTATCGGGCCGCGCCGGGCGGGCCGCGGCGCCGGGCCGGGTGCTGATCCAGACCAGCGACCCGACGCATCCGGTGATGCAGGCGCTGCAGGCCGGCGACCGCGACGCCTTCCTGGCGGCCGAGCGGGCCAGTCGCCAGGCCGGCGGCTGGCCGCCCTATGGCCGCCTGGTGGCGCTGATCGTCGCCGCCCCGGATGCCGCCCGCGCCGATGCCGCCGCCACCGCCCTGGCGCGCGCCGCGCCGCGCGGCGCCGAGGTG
>JBBQBI010000035.1:0-35128 GCA_038363005.1 Rhodospirillales bacterium | reverse complement strand
GCTGCTGACCGTCTGCGTCATCGGCTCGCTGCTGCTGCAGGTCTTCTTCCGCTACGTGCTGGACGAACCGCTGGCCTGGACCGACGAGCTGGCGATCTTCTTCTTTGCCTGGCTGATGCTGCTGCTCGCCACCATCGGCGTGCGCGAGCGCACGCATGTGCGCTTCACCTTCATTATCCATGCGTTGCCAAGGCGTCTGGCCAGTGCCCTCGATATCTTCATCATGCTGCTGATCACCGGCTTCGGCGTCATCCTGGTCATTACCGGCAGCGCCCTCCTGGATCTGGTCTGGGGCAACCTCTCGCCGGCAGTGCACTACCCCTTGCAGGTGCTCTATATCGTGCTGCCGGTCATCGGCGTGCTGCTGGTGCTGCACGCCGTTACCAATCTGTTGATCGGTCCCGCCGCGGCGGCAAAGGACGCGGCATGAGCGAGAGCGAGATTGTCCTGCTGTCGGTGTTCGGTGTCCTGCTGCTGATCGGCACGCCCTTCGCCTTCGCCATCGGTATCTCGGCGCTGTCGGCGCTGTGGGTCGAGGGCATCGACCTGGTGGTGGTACCGCAGCACCTGATTTCCGGCATCAGCCTCTACACCCTGCTGTCGATCCCCTGTTTCATCCTGGCCGGCGACCTGATGTTCACCGGCGGGCTGTCGCGCAAGCTGGTCAACGTGGCCATGGTGCTGCTCGGCCGCCGACCGGGTGGCGCCGCCATCGTCGCCGTGGCCTCGGCCACCGCCTTCGGTGCCATCACCGGTTCGGCCAACGCCACCACCGCCGCGATCGGCAAGGCGACGATCCCCGAGATGGTGCGGCGCGGCTATTCGCGTGAGTTTTCCGCCGCGCTGGCTGCCACCTACGGGCCGATCGGCATCCTGATCCCGCCCTCGATCCCGCTGATCATCTGGGGCGTGGTGGCCAACGAGTCGATCACTAAGCTGTTCATCGCCGGCATCGTGCCGGGCCTGCTGATCTCCGTTGGCCTGATGGTGATGTGCTACGTGCACGCCAAGCGCAAGCGCATCCCGGTCGATCCCGGGCGCTTCTCCTTCCGCCTGCTGCTGACCACGCTGAACGAGGGCAAGTGGGCGCTGTTGGCGCCGGTCATCATCCTGGGCGGCATCTACGGCGGCGTCTTCACCCCGACCGAGGCCGGCGCCGTCGGCGTGTTCTACGGCATGCTGGTTGGGCTGCTGTCGCGCGAGATCCGCCTGGGCGACCTGCCGGCCATCGTGCTGCGCTCGATGAAGACCTCGGCGATGATCCTCTTCATCGTCGGCATGTCGGCGACCTTCAGCTGGTTCATGGGCTACAACCAGCTGCCCGACCGCCTGGGCCGCATGCTGCTCAGCGTGTCCGACGATCCGGTGATCATCCTGCTGATGATCAACGTGCTGCTGCTGATCGTCGGCTCTTTCATGGACGAGTTGGCGGCCATCATCATCCTCTCCAGCTTCCTGATCCATGTCGGCAACACCATCGGCGTCGATCCGATCCACTTCGGCATCATCGTGGTGATGAACATCGCTGTCGGCCTGACCCATCCGCCGCTGGGCTACACGCTGTTCACCGCCTCGGCGGTCAGCGGCGTCCCGGTCGACAAGATCGTGCGGCCATTGATCCCGCTGATCGCGGTCGAACTGGTGGCCCTCATGATCATCACCTACGTGCCGGAGCTGTCGCTCTTCCTGCTCAAGGTATTCTAGGAGTCCTGCGTCCCATGCCACGTCCGACGATTGTCGTCGCCGATCCGATCCATGCCGCCGGGCTGGAGCGCCTGCGCGCCAGTTACGAGGTTGCCTTCCTGCCCGGCATGGATGCGGCGGCGGATCGCGCCCAGGCGATCGCCGCGGCGGACGCGATCGTGGTGCGGGTGTTCAAGATCGACGAGGCGCTGTTGGGCAACGCGCCAAGACTGAAGCTGGTGGCCAAGCATGGCTCCGGCGTCGACAACATCGACATTCCCGCCGCCAGCCGCCATGGCGTGCTGGTCTGCAACACGCCGGGTGGCGCCAACTCGACGGCGGTTGCCGAGGGCGCGGTGACACTGATGCTGGCGGTGCTGCGCCAGGTGCGGGCGATGGACGCCTGCGTGCGCGAGGGCCGCTTCAACGAACGCTGGAAGCTCAGCTTGCACGAGCTTTGGGGTAAGACACTGGGCTTGGTCGGCTGTGGCCAGATCGCCCGCGTGACCGCGCGCATCTGCGGCACCGGCTTCAACATGAAGGTGCTGGCCTACGATCCCTTCGTCTCCGCCGCCGACATGGCCAAGGCTGGCGCCACCAAGGTCGAGAGCCTGGCCGCCCTGGCGGCGCAGAGCGATGTCATCTCGGTCCATGCGCCGCTGAGCAAGGCGACGCAGCACCTGGTGAACGCCGCGGCGATTGCCGCCATGCGGCCGCATGCCATCATCGTCAACACCTCGCGCGGCGGCCTGATCGAAGAGGCGGCGCTAATCGCCGCGCTGCAGGCAAAGAAAATCGGCGGCGCCGGTCTCGATGTCTTCGAGCAGGAGCCGCCTGCGGCCGACAACCCGCTGTTCAAGCTGGACAATGTCGTGCTCTCACCGCACGTCGCCGGGGTCACCGAGGATGCGCTGCGCGGCATGGCCATGAGCGTCGCCGAGGTGATCGACAGCGTCTTCGCCGGCAAGCAACCGGCCACTCTTTTGAACGCCGACCTCTGGGAGCAACGCAAGTCATGATCGGACCCGTGATCTACACCAAGGTTCCCGCCAGCGACCCGGCTCTGGTCGCCGCGGCTGGCGCCTGCGGCGTCGCCGACCTGCACGAGGCGCTGGGCGCCGTCACCGGGCGCATGCTACTGATGGATCCGCGGCTGCGGCCGTTGGCGCTGTCCATGCGGGTCGCCGGCCCGGCGGTCACCGCCTTCAACTATCCCGGCGACAACCTGATGATGCACCAAGCGCTCTATCTGGCCGGCAAGGGCCAGGTGCTGGTGATGGCCAACGGCGGCGGGCACCAGGGCGCGCTATGGGGCGAGCTGGCCGGCCGCTACGCGCAGGAGAAGGGCATCGCCGGCCTGGTGGCCGATGCCTCGGTGCGCGACGCGGCGCAGCTGGTGGAGCTGGGCTTCCCGGTCTGGTCCTCCTCGATCCATGCCTCGCACCCGGAAAAGCGCGGCCCCGGCGCGGTCAACGTGCCGGTGGTGGCCGGTGGCGTCATCGTCAATCCAGGCGACATCATCGTCGCTGACGCCGACGGCGTGCTGGTGATCCCGCCCGAGCACCTGAAGCGCGCCGTCGATGGCGCGCGCGAGCGGGCCGCCAAGGAAGAAGGCGTTCGGCAAAAGCTGGCCGCCGGGGCGACGCTGTTCGACATTCTCGGCATCGGCAAGGCGGTGGCCGCCACCGGCGCCGAAGTTCGCGACATGACCTGGCAGCAGGACCAGGCGAAGCAGGCCTAGGAGGACGGAACCATGACGTTCCAGGTAAAGCGCATCTCGCCGATGCTGGGTGCCGAGCTGATCGGCTTCGACGCCAGCCAACCCTATACGCCGGAAACCATGGCGGCCCTCAAGCAGGCCTTCCTCGAGCACCATCTGCTGCTGATCCGCGGCCAGGAGATCTCGACCGACGACGAAGTGCGGTTGTCGGAGCTGTTCGGCCCGGTGTCGAAGATGGGCGAGCACATGAAGCATGGCGGCAAGACCATGAACATCTCCAACGCCCACAAGGATGGCGCGCTGCCCACCGGCGAGCTGCTGTTCCACTCCGATCAGGTCTATTTCAAGTACCCGCTGAAGGCGATCGCGCTCTATGCCGTGCAGGTACCGAGCCAGGGTGGCGACACGCTCTTCGCCAACGCCGGGCTGGCCTGGGACAACCTGCCGTCGCGCCTGAAGCAGCGGGTGCAGGGACTGAAGACTGACAACGTCTACGACTACGGCCCAAACCGCGGCGACCGCCGGGTCGACATCAGCAACCTCAGTCCGCTCACGGTGCGGGCCCAGCATCCCATCGCCTGGCCGCACCCCGAAACCGGCCGCACCGTGCTGCTGATCAACCGCCTGATGACAGCCAGCATCCTGGGCATGGACCAGGCGGAAGGCGACGCGCTGCTGGAGGAGCTCTTCCCCTACCTTGAGGACCCCAAGGTCATTTATCGCCACGTCTGGCAGCAGCACGACCTGGTGTTCTGGGACAATCGCATCCTGCAGCACGCCCGCACCAACTTCGATCCGGCCGAAAAGCGCGTGCTGCGCCGCGTGCCGATCGCCGAGCATGAGAACGCGGTCGGACCGGTGATGATTTGAGCACCGAGGCGCCGTCAGGAACGGCAGGGAAGGCAGCGATCCGCCGGTCGCTGCCCGAGCTGCTCCGCCAGGGGCGGCTCATCGCCGCCCCTGGCGTATTCGATCTGGTGTCGGCCAGGCTGGCCGACGCGCAGGGTTTCGACGCGCTCTACATGAGCGGCTTCGCCGTCGTGGCCTCGCACCTTGGCCTGCCGGATGCCGGCCTGGCGACCTATAGCGAGATGGTCGGGCGCCTGCAGGCCATTGTCGGTGGCATCACGGTGCCGCTGATCGCCGACGGTGACACCGGTTTCGGCGGCCTGCTGAACGTCGAGCGCACGGTGCAGGGCTACGAGGCCGCCGGCGCCGCCGCCATCCAGTTGGAAGACCAGGAGTTTCCGAAGAAGTGCGGCCACACGCCGGGCCGCCGGGTCATCCCGATGGCTGACGCCGCGCGCAAGATCGAGGTCGCCGCGGCCAGCCGTTGCTCGAAGGATTTTCTTATCGTCGCCCGCACCGACGCGCGTACCGCGCTGGGCCTGGACGAGGCGCTGCGCCGAGCCGAGGCCTTCGCCAAGGCCGGCGCCGACGTGCTGTTTCTCGAGGCGCTGGAGAGCGAGGCGGAGATGGAGCGGGTCGGTCGCGAATTCGACCTGCCGCTGTTGATCAACGTGGTCGAGGGCGGCAAGACGCCGGTGCTGCCGGCGGCGCGGCTGCAGGAACTCGGCTTCCGTCTGGCGATCTTTCCGGTCACCGGGCTGATGGCGGCGGCGGCGGCGCTGCAGGCGGCGTACGCGGAGCTGAAGGCGGCGGGATCGAGCGACACCTTGGCGACGCCGCTCTATCCCTTCCAGGACTTCACCCGCCTGATGGGTTTTCCGCGGATCTGGGACTTCGAGAAGAAATGGGCATGACGCAGCGCCTGGTCATCCTGGTGGAGTTCACCCTGCCGGCGGCCCGGCTGGCCCGCTTCCTGGAGCTGGTGCAGGCCAACGCGCGGCAGTCGCTGGCGAGCGAGCCGGGCTGCCGCTGCTTCGATGTGTCGACTGCGCAGGGCGATGGCGAGCCGACCGTGCTGCTGTACGAGATCTATGACGATCTGGCGGCCTTCCAGGCCCATCTGGCGCTGGATCACGTCAAGGCCTTCCTGGCCGTCGCCAAGACGCTGGTGACCGGGCAGCAGATCCGCCGCTTCGACCTGCTGGCCTGAGGGCCGGCCGCCGCCCCGGTGGCCATGGCAGAACCCGGAAAACCGCAGTACCGGCCTGGCTGACGACAGTCGACACTGCCTGCTGGGCCGCGTTGCGGCACGGGGGGGCTCGACGCAGGGTGATGCAGCAGGCGGTGCCGGAAGACGAGGCCCCACGCGGTGCGCTGCTGCGCCAGCCGGCCTTTCTTGCGGTCTGGGGCGCCGGCATCCTGAACGGGGTGATGCGCTGGCTCGAGCTGCTGGTGGTCGGCCTCTACGTTTTCCAGCAGAGCGGCTCGCCCTTCATGGTCGCCCTGGTGTCGATGCTGCGCCTGCTGCCGATGGCGCTGTTCGGGCCCTTCCTCGGGGCCCTGGCCGACGCGGTCGGCCGCCGCCGGCTCTACCTGCTGATGACCCTGGGCGCTGTCGCCACCACCGGCGCGCAGGCGCTGCTGGCCGGGCTGGATGCCATCGAGATCTGGCACCTGTTGCTGGGCGCCTTCCTGTCCGGGACCTATTGGGCGGCCGATATGCCGGTGCGCCGTATCCTGCTGGGCGAAATCGTCGGCAGCGGCCGGGTCGCGCAAGCCATGGTCTACGACACCTTGATGAACAACGTGACCCGCATGCTGGGCCCGCTGCTGGGCGGCGGCCTGCTACAGCTGTTCGGCCTGCCGGGGGCTTTCCTGCTGGGCTTCGTCGCCTGCCTGCTGGCCTATCTGCTGGTGTGGCGGATACGCGACCCCAGCCCACCGCCCAGCCATGACAGCTGGCGCATCGGCGCCAACATGCTGGACGGGCTGCGGCTGGCACGCGCCAGCCCGGCCATCGTCGGCACACTGCTGATCACCGTGCTGTTCAACGTCTTCTCGTTTCCCACCTCGGGCATGGTGCCGGTGATCGGCGAGGCCAAGCTGCTGCTGTCCCCGGTCTGGATCGGCCTGCTGTCGAGCTGCGAGGGCGCCGGCGCCACGCTGGGCTCGCTGTGCATCGCCCTGTTCGGGCGCGCCGCCTGGTTCCGGCGCATCTACTGGGGCGGGCTGATGACCTGCTTCGTCGCCATCCAGTGCTTCGCCGCCGCCGACTGGGCGCCGCTGGCCGGTGCCGCGCTCTTCGTCATGGGGCTGGGGGTGTCCGGCTTCTCGGCGATGCAGACCACGCTGGTCTACCTGGCGGTGCCGGCAGCGGCGCGCAGCCGGGTGATGGGGCTGGTTTCCTTCTGCGTTGGCACCGCGCCGCTGGGTTTCCTGCTGATTGGCTCGCTGGCCGATTGGCTGGGCGCCTCGCAGGGCCTGGCGGCCATGGCGGCCTGCGGCCTGCTGCTGCTGCTGCTGGTTCTCTGGCGCTGGCCGCAGGTGCGCTGAGGGCCGCCGAAGGTCGCGGTTGCTGATATAATACAGGTAGTATACTGAACCCTGGGGGTGGCCTTTGGCACGCCCCGGTCGCCGGGCGCCCTGCCTTGCATCGAGCAGTTGTGCCGGCGCCGCCGGCGAGAGGCCTGGATGGTCAAATCACTGACGGTGATGAGCAGCAACGGCGAGGACATCGAGAGCCTGGCCAAGCAGGCCTACATCACCCTGCGCGATCGCATCGTCTGCCTGGACCTGCCGCCCGGCGCCCTGCTGTCGGAGACCACGCTGGGCGATTCCATGGGCATCAGCCGCACGCCGATCCGCGAGGCCCTGAAGCGGCTGGAGCGCGACTACCTGATCGCCATTATGCCGCGCCGCGGCATCATCGTCACCGAGGTCGATCTGCGCGACCAGCTGCTGCTGCTCGATATCCGGCGCGGCATCGAGTCGACGCTCTTTGCCCGCGCCGCCGAGCGCAGCAGCCCGGCGCAGCGCCGGCGATTCGCGGAGCTGGCCACGGCGCTGGAAGAAACCGCCGCGCGCAACGACCTGGCGGCGCACTACGTCATCGACCGGGAATTCGATGGCCTGATCGACCTCTGTGCCAGCAACCGCTTCATGACCGACACGCTGCGCCCGGTGCATTCGCTGACCTGGCGCTTCTGGCAGCTAAACCGCGGCACCGAGGCGGCGAAGACCGTGCTCGATCTGCATGTCGTAGTGGCACACGCCGTGGCCTCGGGCGAGGCGGCGGGGGTGCTGGCCGCCACCAAGGCGATGTTCGACTTCAACGAGGTCTGCATCCGCCGCCAACTGGGCTAGCGGTTGCTCATCTGCTGCGGCAGCCAGGTGGCAATCTCGGGAAAGATCGCCAGCAGCAGCAGGAAGAGAATCATCAGCCCGTGATAGGGCAGCGTGCCGCGTATCACCTCCATCAAGCCTCGTTTGGCGATGGATTCGATGACGAAGAGGTTGACGCCCAGTGGCGGTGTGATCTGGCCCAGCTCCACCACCACGACCAGCGCCACGCCGAACCAGATCAGGTCGATCTGCATGGCCACCAGGATGGGCGTGAGCAGCGGGATCGTCAGCACGATCATGCCGATGGAATCGACGACGCAGCCGAGCAGCGCGTAGCCGATCAGCAGCACCACGAGGAACTCGCTCTTGCTGAGGCCGAGGCCGGCCACCCATTCGGTCAGCGAACGGCCGACGCCGCCCTTCTCCATGCCATAGGCGAAGATGAAGGCGGCCATGGTGATGAAGAGGATCGCCGAGCTCACCTTGAGCGTGGCCTTCAGGGCATCGCGCAGCACCTTCATGTTCACGGTGCCGAAGACGCTGCCGATCACCAGCGCGCCGAGGGTGCCGAGCGCCGCCGCCTCGGTCGGCGTGGCGATGCCGGCATAGATTGTGCCGATCACCAGCAGCATCAGCAGGATGAGTGGCAGCAGCTGCAGCAAGCCGACGATCACCCCGCGCAAGCCGACGCGATCCTCGCTGGAGCGCGGCGCGATGCCCGGCTGCAGCGTGGCGCGCAGCCCGATGTAGAGCATGAAGAGGCCGGTCAGCACGACGCCTGGCAGCAGTCCCGCCAGGAAGAGCTTGGCGACCGATACCTCGGTGAAGCTGCCATAGATGATCATGGCGATCGACGGCGGGATCAGGATGCCCAGCGTGCCGCCGGCAGCGAGCGAGCCGGCGGTCATGGCCGGGTCATAGCCCTTGGCCTTGAGCTGCGGGATCGCCACGGTGCCGATCGAGGCGGCGGTGGCGACGCTGGAGCCGCTGATGGCGGCGAACAAAGCGCAGCCGGCGATATTGGTCTGCAGCAGGCCGCCCGGCAGGCGGCGCACCAGTAGCGAGAGGCCGTTGTAGAAGCGGTCGCTGACACCGGCGCGCAGCAGGATGTCGGCCATCAGGATGAACAGCGGGATCGCACTCAGCGTCGAGGAGTTCATCGCGCTCCAGGTGACGAAACCCAGCGCCTTCAGCGAAACCCAGCCGCCGGTCACCACCATCGAGGCCATGCCGGCGGCGGCGATGGCAAAGGGAATCCACAGGCCGCCAAACAGCAGACCAAGGAAGACGACCAGGCCGAGGATGCTGCCGTAGGTACCGCTCATAACGCGCCCCGGTCCTTGTGTTCGCTCTCCGGCAGCGGCGTGCGGCCGCTCAGCTTGCGGATGCCGTCGACGATGCGTGCCAGCAGGATGATGGTGGTCAGCAGCAGGCCGAGCGGCATGACAATTTGCGGGTACCACAGCGGCGTCATCGCCGGCGTGGAGGAGAAGGTGCCGCGATCGAAGGTGTTGGTCACCATCCGTGTCAGATAGAAGCCGAGGACCCCGGTGACCGCCAGGCAGAAGAGGTCGAACAGCAGCGACAGCGCGACCCGACGCTTGCCCCGCAGGCGCTCGAACAGGAAGTCGACGCGCAGCAGCGCGTCGTGGAACAACGCATAGGGAATGCCGAGGAACACCAGCGCCACCACGATGTAGCCCGAGTACTCGTCGGCCACCATCAGCGAGACGTTGAAGGCCGATCGCATGACCACCTCGGTGGCCACCAGGACGACGAGCGCGGCGATCAGCAGACCTCCCAGCACGACGCCCAGGCCAAGGATGAAGCGGACCATGAGTCCTCCGCCGTCCGGTCGCGGGACAAGAAAGGCCCCTTGCGGGGCCTTTCCAGCCTAGACCCGGATGCTGTTACTTGCCGAGGGCGGCGCGGACCTCGTCCAGCGCCTTTTGCGCTTCATCGCCACGCTCCTTGGCCCACTGCGGCCAGTAGTCCTTCAGCGTGTCGATCATCTGCTGCTCTTCCGCGGGCGTACCGGCGTTGATCTCCATGCCCTTGGACTTGTACTGCGCCTCCATGGTGGCGTTGTCGGCGCGCAGCGAGTCGGTGATGTTCTTGGTCACCTCGGCGACCGCCGCCAGCACCTGCTGCTGCTCGTCGGCCGACAGGGTCTCCCAAGCGTCGAGGTTCATGATCACCGGCGAGACCGTGATGTTCGGGCCGATCACGTAGTTCGACTTCAGCAGGTCCTGCCACAGGCGGGCGCCGCCGGAGGCCGCGGTTAGCACCACCGACACGGTGCCGAGCTGCAGCGCGGGTGCCACGTCGGCGGTGCCGATGGTCACCGGCGAGCCGCCAAAGCGCGTGGCGAACTCGGCCTGCTCGACCGAGGCGACGCGAATCTTCTTACCCTTGAGGTCGGCCAGCGACTTGATGATGTCGGTGGAGAAGATCACCTGGCGTGGATAATTGTAGGCGCCGAGGTAGACCAGCCCCTGCTGCTTCATCTGCTCTTCGATATAGGGCTTCATGACCGCCATGCCCTTGTAGAGCTCCTCTTCGTTGGCGAAGAGGCCGGGCAGGGAGAACACGCCGACCATCGGCACGGAGCCGGTGATGAAAGCGTTGCTGGCGAAGGTCACGACGCCATCGGACACCGCGCCGGTGATGTCAGCGGCGGAGATCCCGAGCGAGCCCGCCGGATGGCAGGTCACGTCGACGCGGCCCTGGGTGATCTTTTCGATGCGGGCGCCGATCTCCTCCAAGCCTTTGAAGATCGTCTCCTGCGGATTGTAGGTGTAGCAGGTCCAGTCATCTGCTGAGGCGCTGGGCGCCCAGGCGGTGACGGCTGACAGGATAGCGGCGGCGCAAGCCGCCGAACGGATAACCCCACGCATTTGCAATCCTCCTCCCTCGGTTTGTTTCTTACGCCATCTTGTATTCTAGTGGTACACCAGTTTACCTTGATGGGGTGCCGAGTCAACCATCGTATACAAGTGAGGGAGCGCCGGTGGCGCAAGCGGCTTCGCCCAGTTCGATCGTCGAGTGCGACTACCTTGTCGTCGGCGCGGGCGCGGCCGGCTGCGTGGTGGCGGCCCGCCTGTCGGAGGATCCGGCGGCGCGGGTCGTGCTGCTTGAGGCCGGCCCGGCCAAGCGCGGCCTGATGACCCGGATTCCGGCCACCGCCTTCCTGGCCTCCATCGCCGCCCGTACCAACTGGGCCTTCGTTGGCGAGCCTGAGCCGGCGCTTAATGGCCGCCAGCTGCAGCTCAACCAGGGCCGCATCGTCGGTGGCTCCAGCTCGATCAACGGCATGCTGTGGCTGCGCGGGCACGGGCGCGATTACGACCACTGGCGCCAGCTCGGCTGTTCCGGCTGGGGCGGCGACGGCGTCCTGCCTTTCTTCAAAAAGGCCGAGCACAGCGACCGCGGCGCCAGCGACTGGCACGGCGGCGACGGGCCGGTCTGGATCAAACGGGCGAAGCTGCAGCTGCCGGTATGCGACCTCTTCCTCGAGGCGGCGCGCGACGCCGGCTTTCCCATCGTCGACGACAGCAATGCTGGCGCGCGCGAGGGCTTTGGGCGGATGGACGTGAACATCCGCGACGGCCAGCGCTACAGCAGTGCCAGCGCCTACCTGGACCCGGCGCGCGGGCGCCCGAACCTGACGGTGATTGCCGAGGCCCAAGCGACGCAGGTCCTGGTCGAGCAGGGCCGCGCGGTCGGTGTGCGACACGCGGGCGGCGAGGTGCGGGCAGCGCGCGAGGTCATCCTCTGCTGCGGCGGCTTGACCACGCCGCAGCTCCTGCTGCTGTCGGGCATCGGTCCGGCAGACGAGCTGCAGGCGCTGGGTATAAAGCCGCTGCTGGACGTGCCGGGGGTCGGGCGCAACCTGCACAACCACCCCTCGCTGGCGCTGACCTATCTGCTGAAGGAGCCGATCTCGGCCTACCGCTATCTCTCGCCGTTGCGCGCGGCCGGGGCGGGGCTGCGCTATCTGGCGGGACGTCGTGGGCCGCTGGGCGAATCCTATGTCGCCACCGGCGGCGTCTTCGCCAGCGACCCGGCGATCGAGGTGGCCGACGCCATGGTGGTGATGCTGCCGGCGCTGATCAAGCGCGGCACCGTGGGCGCGCGGGTCAGCGACGTGATCGACCGGCGCCACGGCTTCACCGTACTGGCCAGCCTGGCGCGCCAGCAGAGCAGAGGCCGCGTGACGCTGCGCAGCGCCGACCCGCTGGCGCCGCCGCGCATCCTGCACGACTATTACAGCGCGCCGGCCGACATGCCGGCCATGGTGCGCATTGTGCAGCGCCTGCGCGAAGCGCTACGCACGCCGGCCGCCGCGGCGCGCATCGCCGCCGAGCTGTCGCTGCCCACGCCGGCCAACGACGCGGCGACGGTGGAAGCCGAGATCCGCGCCAAGGGCAGCAGCTTCTATCACTACGGCGGCACCTGCCGCATGGGCGGCGACCCGGCGGCGGTGGTCGACCCGCGGCTGCGCTTCAACGGTATCGCCGGGCTGCGCGTCGCCGACGCCTCGATCGCGCCGGCGCCGCTCAATGCCTCGATGCACGCACCCAGCATCATGATCGGTGAGAAGGCGGCAGCGATGATCGCCGAAGACAACGCGGCGCAGGCCGCGGCCTGAAGGGAGGACCCAAAGCAGTGTCGAAGCAGATGCACCTGATCAGCTTCCTGATCCACAGTCCGATGAACCACACGATCCTGTCGTGGGCCGACGCCAAGGACGAGCGGCTGGCCAACCTGGGCTCGCTGAAGGCCTGGCAGGACCTGGCACGGACGCTGGAGAAGGGTCGCTTCGACGCTGTCTTCTTCGCCGATACGCCGGGGGTCTTCGACCGCTTCAAGGACCGTGTCGACGAGACACTGCGCTATGGCGTCTGCTGGCCGCCGCATGATCCGACGGTGATGCTGTCGGCGATGGGCGCGGCGACGGAGCACCTGGGCCTGGCGGTCACGCTCTCGCTCTCGGCGACGCCGCCCTACAACGCCGTGCGCACGCTCTCCACGCTGGACTATGTCACAGGCGGGCGCGTCGGCTGGAACGTGGTGACCGGCCACCTGCGCGGCGAATATCGCGCGCTGGGGTTGGATCAGCTCGAACATGACGAGCGCTACGACCGCGCCGACGAGTTCATGGAGGTTTGCCACAAGCTGTGGAACGGCATCCATCCCGGCGCCATCATCGCCGATCGCGCCAGCGGCATCTTCGCCGATCCCGACAAGGTCGATCGCATCGACCACCAGGGGAAGTACTTCAAGTGCCGCGGCGTCACGCCGGCGCTGCCCTCGGCGCAGGGCCATCCGGTGATCTTCCAGGCCGGCTCCTCCGGGCGCGGACAGCAGTTCGCGGTGAAGCACGCCGAGGTCATGTTCTCGATCCAGCCGCACGTCGAGGGCATGAAGCGCTACATGGCGCAGATCAAGGGGGCCGCGGAGACGGCAGGCCGCAAGGAGCCGATCCGCGTCACCTTCGGCGTGCAGCCGGTGCTGGGCGGCAGCGAGGCCGAGGCGCAGAAGCACTATGACGACCTGCTGGCACGGGTGCCGGTCGAGGCGGCGCTGGCCCGCCTGTCGGGCTCGCTCGGCGTCGACTTCAGCACCTTCGAGCTGGACACCCCACTTGAGGAGCAGTCGACCCAGGCCTCGCAGGGCATGATGAAGGCCATGACCGCCATGGTCGGCGGCAAGCGCATGACCCTGCGCGAGGTGGCGCAGTACTGGGGCATGGGTGTCGGCATGATGCCGATCATCGGCACGCCCGAGCAGGTGGCCGACAAGATGGAAGCGACCTGGCGCGAGACCGGCGCCTGCGGCTTCAACTTGACGCCGACGATCAACGACGGCTCGATCCGCGACTTCGTCGAGGAGGTGGTGCCGCTGCTGCAGCGCAAGGGCGTGCTGCGCCGCGACTATGCCCACAGCACGCTGCGCGCCAATCTGACCGAAGAGTAGGAGGAACCCGCCCATGGAGATATTCAAGAACGACCTCGGCTTCACCGAGGGGCCTGTCGTCTGCCGGGACGGCGCCATTGCCGCCACCGCCATCGACCGTGGCGAGATCGCCATCGTGCGTGGCGGCAAGGCCGGCGTGCTGGCGATCACCGGCGGCGGGCCCAATGGCCTGGTGGAGGCTGGCGACGGCAGCTTCTACCTGTGCCAGAACGGCGGCGTCTGGCCGGCGCTGAATCACATC
Source organism: Rhodospirillales bacterium (assembly GCA_038363005.1). Lineage (GTDB taxonomy): Bacteria > Pseudomonadota > Alphaproteobacteria > Kiloniellales > JACOMY01 > JAKOWB01. The sequence goes on along the minus strand of JBBQBI010000035.1, from coordinate 21,314 downwards.
AAGCGTGAGCCCGGGGTGCAGAAGATCGCCAAGGACGGCACGGTCAGCTATGCCGCGACCGGCATGGTGGCGCCCAATGACCTGGCCTTCGGGCCCGACGGGCTGCTCTACGTGACCGACCCGACGCGCAAGCCGGAGCGCGACGACGGCCGCGTCTGGCGCCTGAACACCGAGTCCGGGCAGTGCGAGCAGATCCTGCACGTCGGCTGGTATCCCAACGGCATCGGCTTCGATGGCGACGACTCGCGCATCATCCTTGCCGACACCGGCCTGCGCCGACTGGTCTCGGTGCCGATCAAGGATCCCTCGCCGGAGAAGGCCACGACGCTCTTCACCATGACCGTCGGCATGCCCGACGGCTTCGCCTTCGATGCCGACGGCAACTGCGTTGTCGCCGCCGTCGGGGTGAAGGAGGACGAGCCCGGCACGGTGCAAGTCTGGTCGCCGGCCGGCAAGTGCCTGCAGGTGATCGAGGTCAAGCGTTCGCGCTTCATCACCAACGTGGCGATCAGCCCCGACCGCAAGCTCTATGTCTGCGACTCCGGCAACTACCAGCTGCTGGTCATGCCGTGGCCGGCGGCCGGCATGCCGCTGCATCCCTTCCGGTAATCCCATGGGCGCGTCGATGGATCTGCAACGCTTCAAGGATGCCCTGGCCTCGGCCCCGACCAGCGTGGTGGTGGTCACCACGCTGGACGCGGCGGGCCAACCGCGCGGCTTCACCGCCGGCTCCTTCACCTCGCTGTCGCTGAGCCCGCCGCTGGTGCTGGTCAGCCTGGACCGGCGGGCCGAGTGCCATGCAGCCTTCGAGGAGGCAACGCACTTCGCCATCTCGGTCCTGGCGCCGGAGCAGGAGACGCTGGCCCGCCTGATGGCGACGCGCGGCGCGGAGAAGTTCACCGCCGGGCACTTCCGCGCCGGGCCGCAGGGCTTGCCGCTGGCGGTCGACGCGGTGGCGAGCTTCGTCTGCCGCTTGGACCAGCGCCATCCGGGCGGCGACCACACAATCCTGATCGGCGCCGTCGAAGACGTCGACCTGGGCGCGGTGGCGCGTGCCATGGTGCATTTCCGCCGCGGCTTCCACGCCGTCGGACCCGACGCGTGAGGGTAAGAGCATGACCGACTCGCCGCGCGCCGGCATCGCCGAAGCCATTGCCGCCTTCGCCGCCGGCCGCCTGCTGGTGGTGGTGGATGACGAGGACCGCGAGAACGAGGGCGATCTCTTCGCCGCCGCCAGCCTCTGCACCCCGGCGCAGATGGCCTTCATCGTGCGCCATACCTCGGGCATCGTCTGCGCGCCGCTGACCGCTGCCGTTGCCAAGCGCCTGCGGCTCGACCCCATGGTGTCACTGAACGACGCGCTGCAGGGCACCGCCTTCACCGTCTCGGTCGATGCGCGCCAGGGCCTGACCACCGGCATTTCCGCCATCGAGCGCACCAGCACGGTGCGCCTGCTGGCCAGCGACGGGGCGCAGCCGACCGATCTTGTACGGCCCGGGCACGTCTTTCCACTGATCGCCAACGAGGGCGGGGTGCTGATGCGCTCCGGCCATACTGAGGCCTGCGTCGATCTTTGCATCCTGGCTGGCCTGCCGCCGGTCGGCGTGCTGGCCGAGCTGGTGAACGACGACGGCACGGTGATGCGCGGGCCGGAAGTCGCGGCCTTCGCTGCCTCGCATGGTCTGCCGTTGATCGCTATCGCCGACCTGATCGCCTGGCGGCAGACGCGAGAGCAGCTGGTGCGGCGCGTCTCCTCCTTCGAGGCCGCGACCGAGATCGGCACGCTGCAGGGCCATGCCTATGTCACGCCCTTCGACCGGGTGCAGCAGTTCGCCTTCGTGTTCGGCGACCTGGGCGACGGGCGCGAGGTGCCGACGCGCCTGCATCGCGGCAACGTCTTCACCGACGTCTTCGGCGGCGCCACCGCGATCCACAAATCCCTGAAGCATTTCGCGCGCGCCGGGCGGGGCGTGCTGGTCTATCTGCGCGACGGTGCTTCGGGCGTGCCTTCGGCGCTGCCCGAACCCACGGGTGAGAGCGCCGAGGTACGGCGCCGCGAGCAGTGGCGCGAGATCGGCCTGGGCGCGCAGATCCTGCGCGACCTTGGCGTCGTCTCCATCGTCAACTTGACCACCAATCCGGACCGCGAGTTCGTTGGGCTGTCCGGCTTCGGGGTCTCGATCAGCCGCGCCGAGACCCTGGTGGACTGAGACGGGCTACTTGTCGTCGAGCCAGGTGCCGGGCTTCTCCTCGATGCCGGCCTTGTCCATGACGGACTGCAGGCCCAGCAGCTCGAACATGGTAGCGCCGGACGCCAGCTTCTGGCGGAAGGCGGCCTCCTTGTCCATGCGGGCCTGGGCGGCGTCCATCGCCGCTTCAAGGTAGCGTGGCGGCACCACCAGGACGCCGTCGTCGTCGCCCAGGATCAGGTCGCCGGGGTTGACCGTGATGCCGGCCATCACCACCGGCACGTTGGCCGAGCCGGGTCCGCGCTTTTCCGGGTGCGAGGCCGAGATGGCGGTGGAGAAGACCGGGAAGCCGAGCTCGCGGATCGGGCCGATGTCGCGCGCCGCGCCGTCGACAACGGCGCCGCCGATGCCCCTTAGCTGACAGTACACCGCGACCAGCTCGCCCCACAGGGCGCCCTGCGCGCTGCCGCCGTTGGTGGCGACGATGATCTGGCCGGCTTGCGCCAGCTTGATCGCCGCGTGCAGCAGCAGGTTGTCGCCCGGGTAATTGTAGCAGGTGACCGCCTGGCCGCAGAGCTTGGCGCCCGGGAAGATCGGCCGCATGGCCGGCGCCATCAGCCCGGCGCGGCCGGCGATGGCGCCCAGCCCCTCGTGCAGGTCAGCGACGGCGAAGCCCTTGGCACGCTCCAGCAGGGCCGGGGCGATGGGTGGAATTTCGCGATAGATGACTGGCTTCATGGGGGCTTCCTCCGGGTTTGGCGTTCTAGTACACATCTGAAATACTAACCTGTGACCTGGCCATCGAGCCTGCGCTTTCCGAGGGGGAGCGCCTTGAGCGGACCGCAGGACACGCCTTGGAGGAAAGCCCGATGCCGCTGAGCGAAAACCTGACCCTGAAGCGGCTGCGCGCCGGCGAGATGGCCCTGGGCCTGGGCGTGCAGGCGCTGCGCGGCTCGCTGGTGCCGCTGCTGGCACAGGCGGCGGACTATGACTGGCTGTTCCTCGACATGGAGCACGGCGCCATGACGCTGGACCAGGCGAGCCAGATCGCGCTGGCGGCGCTGGCGCAGGGGGTGACGCCGATCGTGCGGGTCTGCGCCGATGCGCTGCACGAGGCGACGCGCGCCCTCGACAACGGCGCGCAGGGCATCGTGGTGCCGCACGTCGACAGCGCCGCGCAGGCCGCCGCCGTGGTGCAGGCACTGCGTTATCCGCCGCAGGGTCGGCGCAGCTGGGGCGGGATGCTGCCGCACTATGGACTGCGGCCGGCGCCGGCGGCCGAGGCACAGGCCGCCTTGAATCGCGAGACTGCGATTATTGCCATGATTGAGACGCCCGAGGGCGTCGCGGCGGTGGACGAAATCGCCGCCGTCGAGGGCATCGACGTGCTGCTGATCGGCACGCAGGACCTGACGGCAACCATGGGCATTCCCGGGCAGTTCGGCCACGCCAAGGTGCGCGAAGCCTATGAGCGGGTCGCCGCCGCCTGCCAGCGCAACAACCTGGTGCTTGGTATGGGCGGTGTCTATGACCGCGAGCTGGCGCCCATCTACATGAAATTCGGTGCGCGCTTCGTGCTGGCCGGCGCCGACCACGGCCTGCTGCTGGCGGCGGCCACCGAGCGCGCGCGTTTCCTGCGTGAGATCGCCGCCGCGACCTAGCCGCCTACTTCACGCGCCGGTGGAAAGACGGCACCCTGGCGGCTGACAAGCGCAGCTGCAGCAGGCGAGGGACCATGAGCGACGAAGCCAAGGGGCCGTCCCCCGTAGGATTGGCACGCGGCCTGACCAACTACGGCGACCGCGATTTCTCGCTCTACCTGCGGCGCTCCTTCGCGCGCTCGACCGGGCTGTCGAACGCGATGCTGGCGCGGCCGGTGGTGGGCATCGCCTATACCCCCAGCGGCTTCAACAACTGCCACCGCGCCTTTCCCGAACTGCTGGAGGCGACCAAGCGCGGCGTGCTGGCGGCCGGCGGCCTGCCGCTGGAGTTCCCCACGGTATCGCTGGGCGAGATCTTCCTGCATCCCACCAGCCTGATGTTCCGCAACCTCATGTCGATGGACACCGAGGAGATGATCCGCGCCCAGCCGATGGACGCGGTGGTGCTGATGGGCGGCTGCGACAAGACGGTGCCGGCGCAGCTGATGGGGGCGGTCTCCGCCGACGTCCCGGCGATCCAGCTGGTCGCCGGGCCGATGATGACCGGGCGCCACCAGGGCGAGCGGCTGGGTGCCTGTACCGACTGCCGGCGCTTCTGGGCGCGCTACCGTGCCGGTGGCCTGACCAAGGACGAGATCGACGGCATCGAGGGGCGGTTGGCCACCACGGCCGGCACCTGCGCGGTGATGGGGACCGCCAGCACCATGGCCTGCCTGGCCGAGGCGCTGGGCCTGATGCTGCCGGGTACGGCGGCGATCCCGGCGGTGCACGCCGACCGCCTGCGCGCCGGCGAGGCAACCGGCGCCGCCGCCGTGGCACTGACGCAGCAGCCGATCCGGCCCTCGCAACTGGTCACCGAGCGCAGCGTGGAGAACGCCCTGCGCGTGCTGCTGGCGCTCGGCGGTTCGACCAACGCCATCATCCACCTGACGGCCATCGCCGGGCGTGCCGGCATTGCCATCCCGCTGGCCAAGCTGAACGCGCTCAGCGCCACGACGCCGGTGCTGGTCAACCTGAAGCCGACCGGCACGCACTACATGGAGGACTTCTTCGCCGCCGGCGGGCTGGGTGCCGTGCTGGCCGACTTGAAGGACCTGCTGAACCTAGACTGCCTGACGGTGACCGGCGAGACGTTGGGCCAGCGCCTGGCAGCCGCCGGCGAGCCCTGGGTCGACCGCACGGTGATCAAGCCGCCGAGCGACCCGGTGGAACCGCAGGGCGGCCTGATCGCGCTGTTCGGCACGCTGGCGCCGGGCGGCGCCATCCTGAAGCGCTCGGCCGCCGACGCCAGGCTGTTCGAGCGTGAGGGCCGGGCGGTGGTCTTCAGCTCGCTGGAGGACCTGGCGGCGCGCATCGATTCCCCCGACCTCGACGTTACTGCCGACGACTTCCTGGTGCTGCAGAACGCCGGCCCGACCAGCGGCAGCGGCATGCCAGAGGCAGGTTACCTGCCGATCCCCAGCAAGCTGGCGAAGGCCGGGGTGAAGGACATGGTGCGGATTTCCGATGCGCGGATGAGCGGCACGGCCTTCGGTACCGTGGTGCTGCACGTCACGCCGGAGGCCGCGGCCGGTGGGCCCCTGGCGCTTGTGCGCAACGGCGACCGCATCCGCCTCAGCGTTTCTGCCGGGCGCCTCGACTTGCTGGTGGAGGAGGCTGAGCTGGCTCGACGGCGGGCGGCGCTGCCGCCGCCCCGGCCGGTGCCCGAGCGTGGCTACGCCCGACTCTACCGCCAGTCGGTGCTACAGGCCGACCGCGGCTGCGACTTCGACTTCCTGACGGCGACCGGGCGCTAGAGTCTGTCTCTTGCCGTAGGCCGCGCTCTAGCCGCCCTGGCTCAGCAGCTGTGCCGCGGCGCGGTAGCCCTCGGCCACCACCTTGTAGTCGATGGAATAGACGTAGAAGGCGGCGGCGCGGGCCGCCCAACGCGCCACCTCGGCCGGGTTGGCGATGTAGAAGCCAAGCGGCAGCTCCGCCTTGGCGACGCTGGCGAACATCTGCTCCGCCGCTGCCAGGACCGCCGGATGGCTGAAGCCACCGGGATGGCCCAGCGAGGTCGAGAGGTCGGCCAGGCCCGGCATCACGGCGTCGACCGGCACCGCTGCCAGCAGGGCATCGAGGCCGGGCAGCACGGCGGCATCCTCGATCTGCACCACGACGGCGGCGCCGCGGTTGGCTTCGGCCGCGGTCTCGGCGAAGCTGTCCAGGCTGTAGCTGTTGGCGCGGATGCCGGTGCAGGTGCCGCGCTCGCCGTCCGGCGCATAGCGCGCCGCGCGAACGCAGGCGGCCGAGGCGGCTAGATCGAGGCCGAAGTGCGGAATGACCACGCCGTCGGCGCCGAGGTCGAGCGCATGCGTCACCTCGATGCCGTCGGGCGACTGCACCCGCACCAGCATGGCGATGCCGACGGCACGGGCGGCGCGGGCGTGGGCCTGGATATCGTCCCAACCCAGCGTGGTGTGCTCGCGGTCGACGATGACGAAGTCGAAGCCGGCGCCGCCGGCGATCTCGGTCATTGCCGGATCGCAGCTGAAGATGAAGGTGCCGCGCTGTGGCCTGCCTTCACCCAGACGCTGCTTGAAGCGGAACCGCATGGTGGGCCTCCCTTTGCTGCTTAGGCGCGCGGCGCGAAGCCGTAAAGCTGCGTGGGGTTCCCCACCAACACGCTGTGCCGCGCCGCTTCGTCCGGCACCCAGTCGAGTAGCAGGTCGAAGAGGTCGGTGCTGCTGAGCTTCATGTTGCTCATGGTGACATGCGGCCAGTCGCTGGCCCAGACCAGCCGGTCAGGCGCGGCTGCCACCAGTGCGTGAACCATCGGCAGCAGGTCCCGATAGGGCGCCGGCTGTTTCGACAGGTGATAGCCGGCCGACAGCTTTACCCAGGTCCGGCCACCGCGCAGCAGCCGCAAGATGGACTGGAAAGGCGCCTGCGCCGTGCCGCCATCGGCCGGGCAATGCGCCATGTGGTCGAGCACCACCGGACAAGGCAGCTTGGCCAGCCGGGGTTCGGCCTCCAGCAGCTGGTCCGGGTTCACCAGGAGTTGGATGTGCCAACCCAGTTCGGCCATGCGGGCGCCGGCCCGTTCCAATTCCGCCAGCCCCAGGCCACCGGGCTGCGTGGCGATCATGCGCAGGCCGCGGGCCCCGGCTGCGTGGTGGCGCGCCCACTCCGCGTCGGGGGCGTCCAGCGGCAGCACCACGACCAGACGCGTCTCCAACGTCATCTCCGCCGCGGCGTCCAGCGCCCGGCTGTTGTCGAAGCCATAGCCGCTGGGCTGCACCAGCACGGCGCGCTGGATGCCGAGCTGGCGGCAGACGTCTTCGAATTGCGCGACGCTGACCGTGGGCGGGGTGAAGCGACGCACCGGCACATAGGGGTAGCGATCCTCTGGCCCGAAGATGTGGAAGTGGCAGTCGGTGCTGCCTGCCGGCGCCATCAGGCGTGGCGGCCGCAGCTGCATCTCGGGCGGCTGGACGAGGATCATTGGCGCTTCACTCCCGCAAGATTTTCTCCGCACGTTCCGGGAGAAGCCACCAGTCGGCAATCCAACAAAAACTGATGGATACAATCAAAATGACTGATAATTGACTTCATTATCAGAATAAAGCTAACTCGCGTCAACGATTGACGATCACAAGTTCGTGGACCGCGTCAACGAATCCTACACCTAAGGGGAGGAACTATGAAAAAGTTCTCAGTAATACTTTCAGCTGTGGTAGTCGTCGTAGGTGCAGCGTTGACCAACGCCGCGCAGGCCGCTGACTATCGCTGGCAGTTCTTCGGCATGCTGCCGACCACCCATGAATTCTCCAAGAAGATCGTCGCCGGGTTGGAGCGCATCAAGGAGCGCAGCGGCGGGCGGGTGGAGATTCAGTACAGCTACATCGCCGAGACACCCTACAAGCCGGCCGAATCCTTGACGCTGATCCGCGATGGCTTGGTGCAGATCACCGAATGGCTGCCCGCCAACGGCGTCGGCACCTATCCCATCCTGGCCGCGCCAGAGCTGCCCTTCGTCGCGGCGCACAAGGACACGGCCGCCAACCTGCAGGTCGCCGTCGGCCGCGCCTGGGATTCGCCGATCGTCGCCGAGGCGATGGACACCGTGATGGCCGATCACGGCGCCCGCGTGCTGGGACGCTACTTCTACCAGCCGATGAACTTCTGGTCGTCCAAGCCGCTGGCCAAGGTCGCGGACTTCAAGGACCAGCGGGTGCGGGTGATCACGCCGGAACAGGGCTCGCTGCTCGAGCAGCTGGGCGGCACGCCGATGAACATTCCTAACACCGAGGTCTATACGTCACTGCAGACCAACGTCATCGACGGCGTCATCACCGGCTCGGGCAACGTCAAGGGCTCGAAGTGGAACGAGGTGTTGACCGCCGGCTACATCGCCAACATCACGCTGATCAGCGCGCGCATGGTGATCTCCAAGGAGGCGTTGGCCGAGCTGCCGGACGACCTCCAGGCCATCGTGGTCGAGGAGCTGACCAAGGTCGGCGAGGAGATCCTGGCCTGGACACCGGAAAGCGACCAGGCGGCGCTCGACGATCTGGCGGCCTCGGGCGTGACCATCACCCAGGCGAGCGACGAGGACTATCTGAAGTTCCGCGAGATGGCCAAGACCAAGGTCTGGCCGGCCTGGAAGGAGCGTGTCGGCGCACAGGCCGACACCATCCTGCTGCAGATCGACGAAGCCTTGGCGAAGTAGGCCTGTTGCCGACGGCAGCCGGGGCGGCGCAATCCGCCCCGGCTGTCGCTTGTCCGCGGGGCGAGGCCTAAGCTGCTGTTCACCGCGCCAAGGGCATGCCATTGGGAAGCGGCATCGAGGACCCGGGGGAGGGTGGATGGAATCGGTTGAAGCCAAGGCGGACCCGCGCTTTGCCTGGTTTGAGCGGGCGTCCTTCTGGATCGCCATGGCTTCCTGCGTCCTGCTGCTGCTCTTCACCCTGGCGGAGATCGCGGCCCGGCCGCTGGGGATCCAGGTCTACGTCGGCGGCGAATACAACAGCATGCTGATGGGCTGGCTGATCTTCTTCGCCCTGCCGGTGGTGACGCGGGCGCGCCAGCACCTGGTCGTCGATTTCTTCAACGCCATGCTGGGCCACCGCGGGCGGGCGGTGATCAGCTGGCTGGGCGCGTTGATCATGGTGATCTATGTCGCGGCGCTGCTCTATTTCTGCGCCAAGCTGACGCTGCAGAGCTGGAACAACAACATCCGCACCCAGGGCATCCTGCGCACGCCGGTGGTCTGGCCGCAGCTCGGCATGGTGCTGGGTCTCTTGCTGATGTGGATCAGCAGCGTGATCGTGCTGTTGGGCGAGACCCGCGACCTGTTCCGCGCGGCGGACCGGGGCGCCCGGCCATGATCGTCATGCTGTGGATGACGCTGACGCTTCTGGTGCCGCTGCTGGTGGGGATTCCCATCGCCGTCGCGCTTGGCGGCTCCGGCCTGATCTGGTTGATCGCGCTCGATCCCAACTACCTGCGCGGGGTCGGGCATTCGATCTGGAACGGGGCCACCAGCGAGGTCCTGACCTCGGTGCCGCTGTTCATCCTGATGGGCGAGCTGGTGCAGCGCTCGGGCCTGGCCAGCCGCTTCTACGACGCGGTCTCGCTCTGGCTGCGCCGGCTGCCCGGTGGGCTGTTCCACGCCAACATCGCGGCCACCAGCGTCTTCTCGGCGGTCAGCGGCTCCAGCGTTGCCACGGCGGCCACCATCGGCATGGTGGCGCTGCCCAACCTGGAGCGGCTGAACTACGACCGTCGCATGACGCTGGGTTCGCTCGCCGCCGGTGGCACGCTGGGCATCCTGATCCCGCCCTCCATCCCGCTCATCGTCTATGGCGCGCTGGTCGAGACCTCGGTCGGCAAACTTTTCATGGCTGCACTGTTGCCGGGCATTGTCATGGCGCTGATCTTCTCGCTCTACATCGCCATCAAGGTGCTGCTGCGACCCGGCCTGGCGCCACGCGCCACAGGTCCCGGCCCGACGCTGGCGCAGCGCCTCACCTCGCTGGGGCAAATGGCGCCGCTGCTGCTGGTGGTGGTGGTGATCCTGGGTGGCATCTACCTCGGCTGGACCACGACCACCGAGGCGGCGGCCTCTGGCACGCTGGTGACCTGCCTGATGGCGCTGGTACAGGGGCGCCTGCGCTGGGCCATGCTGCGGGATTCCCTGGTCTCTGCCATTCGCTTCACCTCGATGTTGATGTTCGTCATCTTCGGTGCGCAGGTGTTCTCCTTCGCGGTCTTCTCCTGGGGCATCACCGGCGAGATGGGGCGCTGGATAGGCGGGCTGGACTATCCGCCGCTCGCCATCCTGATGATCATCCTGCTGATCTATCTGGTGCTCGGCATGTTCATCGACGCGCTCTCGATCATGATCATGACGCTGTCGATCCTCTATCCCATCATCCTGCAGCTGCACTACGACCCGATCTGGTTTGGCGTGGTGCTGGTCCTCCTGCTGGAAATCGGCCTGATAACGCCGCCGGTGGGCCTCAACCTCTACACCATCCAGGCGTTGCAGCCGGGCCGGGTGGCGATGAAGGAGGTGTCGCTCGGCGCCTTTCCCTTCGTGCTGCTGCTGCTGGCCGGCGTGGCGCTGCTGATCGCCTTCCCCGACATTGCGCTGTGGCTGCCGCGGCAGATGTTCTGAGACTTCAGCCGAAGTAGAGCCGCGCTGGATTGTCGGCCAGGATGGCCTGGCGGTCGGCCGGCTCGGGGAACCAGGCGGCAATGTCGGCCAGCAGGCGCCCCTCGTCGGCGATGACCGGGCGATCGGCGACGTGCGGCCAGTCGCTGCCCCAGACCACCCGACCGGGATTAGCGCGGTACAGCGCCTGGGCACGGGTGGCGCCGACCTCGTGCAGCGGATTGCCCAGCTTCACCCAGGCCTGGCCGCGCCCCAGCAGGTCCAGCAGCGCATGGAAGCCCGGCTCGTCCTCGCCGCTGTCCGGCAGGATCTTGGCGGCATGGTCGAACACCAGCGGCACCGGCAGGTTCCGCAGCCGCGGCAGCAGGTCGGGCAGCTCGCGCGCGTCGATCCAGAACTGCAGGTGCCAGCCCAGCGGCGCGATGCGCGCCGCCACCTGTTCCAGGTGCTCGAAGCCCAGGCCGCCAGCCGCCACCTTCTGCAGTCGTACGCCGCGCGCGCCCTGGCGGTGCAGCACCTGCAACGCCTGCTCCGGCAGCTCCGGATCGATCACCACGACGGCGCGGGCCTGCGCGCCCAGCGCGGCCACGGCCTGCAGCGTGGCGCGATTGTCGAAGACGTACATGGAGGGCTGCACCACCACGACCCGCTCGACGCCCAGTGGCATGACGAGGCGCCGATAGGCCTCCAGCGGCGCCTCCGGCGGGTTGACCGTGCGGGTCTCCAGCAGCGGGTGCTGGTCATAGGGGCCCAGCACATGGATATGGCAGTCGCAGCTTCCCGCCGGCAGTGGGAAACCCGGCGCCGCAAGCGTGCGCCGGTAGCCGGCCAGGTTGGTGCGGAACAGGGCGGTCGCGCTGGTCATCGGAAGTAGAGTGCCTCGGGGTTGTCGGCCAGGATGGCCCGCCGCGCTGCCGGGTCTGGGAACCAGGCGGCCAGGCGGGCGAGGAGCTGGCCCTCGTCCGGCACCGTGGGCTCCATCACGGCCATGTGCGGCCAGTCGCTGCCCCACAGGCTGCGCGCCGGATTGGCGGCGAAGAGCGCGCGGGCGCGCGCCGGGCTGGGCAGGAAAAAGGAGTTGCTGAGCTTCACCCAGGCCAGGCCGTCGCGCAGCAGTTCCAGCAGCGCGGCGAAGCCGGGCTCGTCCTCGCCGCTGGCACTGTCGATCTGCGCCATGTGGTCGAATACCAGCGGCACGCCAAGGCCACGCAGCAGCGGCAGGATCGGTGGCAGGTCGCGCGCATCGATGAAAAGCTGCAGGTGCCAGCCCAGCGGCTTGATGCGGCGGGCCACGGCGGCATAGAGGTCCGGGCTCTGGCCGCCCGCTGCCACGGCTTGCAGCCGCGCGCCACGGATGCCGCCGCGGTGCAGCGCCAGCAGGTTGGCCTCCGGCAGCCCGGGCTCGATCACCGCGATGCCGCGGGCGGCAGAGCCCAGCGTGGCGACCGCCGCCAGCGTACAGCCATTGTCGCTGCCGTAGACGCTGGGCTGCACCACGACGGCGCGGGCGATGCCCAGCGGCATGACCGTGGCCTGGTAGTCCGCGACCGGGGCGGCCGGCGGCGTCAGGCTTTTTGTCACCAGCAGGGGGTGGCGGTCATAGGGGCCCAGCACATGAATGTGGCTGTCACAGGCGCCGGCCGGCAGGGCGAAGCCCGGGTCGCTCATCCGCTGCCGCGGACCTGCTTCGTTGGTGCGGATCACCGGTCGCGCCATGGCACCCCTCACAGTACCGTCAGGCCGCCGTCGACGATGAACTCGCAGCCGGTGGAATAGCTGCTTGCCGCCGAGGCCAGGTGCAGCGCCAGGCGCGCCACATCCTCGACGCTGCCCATGCGCTTCAGCGGGATGCCGGCCAGCGCGGCGCGCTTGCTCTCCTCGCTATAGTCGGCGGTCATCGCGGTCTCGATGATGCCGGGGTGGATCGAGTTGACGCGGATGCCCAGCGGGCCCAGCTCGGCCGCCGCCGCCTTGGTCATGCCGCGCACCGCCCACTTGGTGGCGCTGTAGGCGAAGGTGCCCGGCCGTGCCACCAGCCCGGCGGTGGAGGACAGGTTCACGATGGCGCCGCCGCCCGCGCGCTCCAGCGCCGGGGCGGCAGCCTTCATGCCAAGGAAGACGCCCAGCTGGTTGACGCGGAAGTGAGCCTCCATGTCGGCGACCTCAGTCTCCAGCAGCGTCTTGCGACCGATGATGCCGGCGTTATTGACCAGCACGTCCAGGTGCCCCCAGCGGGCAAGGGTGACCGCGAGCGCCGCGGCCCAGTCGCCCTCTTGGGTGACGTCGAGGCGCTGGAAGGCGGCCCGCTCGCCAAGCTCCACCGCCAGCACCGCGCCACCAGTTTCGTCGAGATCGGCCAGCAGTACATAGGCCCCCTCGGCATGGAACAGGCGGGCGATGGCCGCGCCGATGCCGCGCGCCGCGCCGGTGACCAGCGCGACCTTGCCGCCAAGGACCGGGCCACTCAATTCCTGGCCTCCAAGGGTTCCAGGCCCCGCGGTCCCTCGCGGCGCAGCCGTTCGGGGCCGAGCTGATCCAGGCTGGTGGTGCCCATCTGGGCCATGTTGAGGTCGACCTCCTTGCGCAGGATCTGCACGGCCTTGTCGGCACCCGCCTGGCCGAAGGCGGCGGCGCCGTAGAGCGCAGCGCGCCCGACGAAGCAGAAAGAGGCGCCGAGGCCCAGTGCCAGCAGGATATCGGAGCCTCGGCGGATGCCGCTATCCAGCATCACTGTCATCTCCGGGCCGACCGCGGCCCGCACGGCCGGCAGTGCCTCCAGCGAGGCCGGCGCCCAATCGAGCTGGCGTCCGCCGTGGTTGGAGACGATCACGCCGTCGACCCCTGCTTCGCGCGCCAGCAGGGCGTCCGCGGGATCCAGCACGCCCTTCAGCACGAGGTTGCCGGACCAGTTGCGGCGGATATGCTCGAGGTCCCGCCAGGTCTGATCGCCGGCCGGTGTCTGGCTGGAGTAGAGGTCGGTCGACTTGCCCTTGGCTTGGCCTGGCTCCAGGAAGCCCTCCCAGTTCTCCATCGAGGGGATGCCGCCATTGCGCCAGAAGTTCCACAGCCAGCGCGGGTGCGTCATCACGTCGGTCAGGCTCTTGCCCGTTAGCCGCAGCGGGCGGCTGAAGCGATTGCGGAGATTGCGCTCGCGCTTGGGCGACACCGGTACATCGATGGTGATGACCACGGTCTCGATGCCGAGCCCGGCGACGCGCTTCAGGAACTCGTCGGTATAGCGGCGCTCCCGCCCGCAGTAGATCTGGAACCACATGTTCCGAGGCGCCACCGCCACGGCCTTCTCGATGGCGAGGTTGCTGGCGCAGGACATCAGCGAAGGGATGTCGGCCTTGGCCGCGGCCTTTGCCAGCAGCAGGTCGGTACCGGGCCGCCACAGCCCGGCCATGCCGGTTGGGCAGAGGCCGAAGGGGCTGGCCCAGGTGCGGCCGAAGAGCGTGGTGGCCTGGCTGCGCTTGGCGATGTCGACCAGGTAGCGCGGCATCAGGCGGTAGCGCCGGAAGGCCTGCTCATTGCGCGCCAGGCCGGTCTCGCCCTCGACGCCGCCCTCGATGAAGTCGAAGGCCAGCTTCGGCAGGCGCTGCTTGGCCGCCAGGCGCAGGTCGTCGATGTTGATGGCGTCATCTACGCGCATGGCTGTATTCCCCCGGCGGGCGGCTTGTTGTTTTGACAGTGCGGTTGACACGCGCGACCGTGCAACGCCCCCGGACAGGGGCAGAGCGGGCTGATGCTGGGCCATTCGGCGCCTGCCCAGAACCCCTCTAATTCTGATGCCAGCCAGCAGTTGAGGTGATCCACGATGCTCGATCGCCTGACCCTCGACCAGATGCGGATCCTGATAGCGGTGGTGGACTGCGGCAGCTTTTCCGCCGCCGCCCGCAAGCTGCGCCGCGTGCAGTCGGCGATCAGCCAGTCGATCCGCACGCTGGAGCGCGAGCTGGGCATCAAGCTGTTCGACCGCGCCGCCCGCGTGCCCACCCTGACCGAAGCGGGACGCACCGTACTGGCCGAGGCGCGCCACCTGATCCGCGGCGTGGACGAGCTGAAGGCGCGCGCCGAATCCATCGCCCACGACGTCGAGTCGGAACTGCACCTGGCGGTCGAGCAGGTCTTCCCCAACGCCGTGCTGATGGACAGCCTGCGGGCGCTGAGCAAAGCCTTCCCCACCCTGCCGGTGACGCTGTTCACCGAGGGCCTGGGCGCGCCAGAGCAGCAGCTGCGCGACGGCTTGGCGCGGCTGGCGGTCTATTCGCCCCTGGCGATGGACCCGACCGGTGTCGAAACGCAGTTCCTCGCCTCGATCCCGATCCTGCCGGTCGCTGCCGCCGATCACCCGCTGGCAGCTGAGGCCAAGCCCATCACCCAGGACGAACTGGACCGCCACGTGCAGTTGGTGCTGGCCGACCGTGCCGGCCGCGTTTCCGGCCAGAGCGGCGGGGCGGCGCGCAGCGCGCGGGCCTGGCGCTTCGCCGACCAACACGCGCGCCTGCAGTATGCGCTGGCCGGCTTCGGCTGGACCTACGCGCCGATCCACATGCTCGAAGAGCACCTGAAGGCCGGGACGCTGAAGCGACTGGACATCCAGTCGCACGAGGGCCGGCACCTCTCCATGGCGCTCTATGTTGCTTTTTCGCGCAGTCGTCCACCGGGCAAGGCCGGGCGCTGGCTGGTCGCCGAGTGGCGTCGGCAGCTGGCGCGGCTGGAAGCCCAGGGCACCGTGATGCAGCAGGGCGAGGGCATACCCGTCCGCCTGGTGCCCACCGGGAGCTGACCGGCCTGGAAACGGCCTCGGGCTCGCAGCATCACCTCAACCGATGGTTTTCATCAAGACTTTGCCAATTCCCATCACCTGGCCAGCCGGTCACGGTCGCGGTGACGCGTCGTCCGGTCGCGCGCGGTTCGGCGCGCGACCGCGGCCGACCCACGAGGTGACTGAACATGTCCAAGCAGCTGCATCTGCTGAGCTTCCTGACCCATAGCCCGATCAACCACACGACGCTCAGTTGGGCCGATCCGGCCGACCAGCGCCTGGGCGGCTTGCGTTCGCTGGACTACTGGATGGACCTCGCGCGCACTTTGGAGCGTGGCTGCTTCGATGGCGCCTTCTTCGCCGACGTGCTGGGTGGCTTCGAGCACTACCGTGGCCGCTTCCGCGAGGCGCTGGAGTATGCCGTCTGGTGGCCGACGCACGATCCTATGACGCTGATGGGCCCGATGGCGGCGGCCACTAAGCATCTCGGCCTGGCGACCACGCTGTCGCTGGCCGGCACGCACCCCTACCTGGCGGTGCGCACCTTCGGCACGCTGGACAACCTGACCAACGGCCGCATCGGCTGGAACATCGTCACCGGCAACCTGCGTGGCGAGCACCGGGCGCTGGGCCTGGAGCAGATGGAACACGACGAGCGCTATGAGCGGGCCGAGGAGTACATGGCGCTCTGCCAGGCCTTCTGGGATGGCGTGCCGCCGGACGCCATCCTGGCCGACGGACCCGGGCGCCGCTTCGCCGATCCCGACAAGATCACGCTGGTGAAGCACGAGGGGAAGTACTTCAAGAGCAACACGGCGACGCCGACCTTGCCCTCGCCGCAGGGGCGTCCGGTGCTGTTCCAGGCCGGCTCTTCGGGCCGCGGCCAAGCCTTCGCGGTGAAGCACGCCGACGTGGTCTTTGCCATCCAGCCCAACGCCCAATCGATGAAGAAGCTGAGTGCCCAGTTCGAGGCGGTCGCCAAGGGCGCTGCCCCGGTGCGCATGACCTACGGCCTGCACGTGGTGCTGGGCGGCACCGAGGCCGAGGCGCAGCGCAAGTACCGCGAGCTGGTCGATCGTATCCCGATCGAGGCGGCGCTGACCCGCCTGTCGGGCTCGCTGGGCGTCGACTTCGACAAGTTCGATCTCGACCAGCCGCTGGAAGAGATGCCGACCGAGTCCTCGCACGGCCTCATGCGCTCGGCCATGACAGCGATGACCGGCGACGGCCGGGCCACGCTGCGCGAAGCCTCGCTGCGCTGGGCCGTAGCCGCCGGTTGCCCGCCGATCATTGGCACGCCGGAGCAGGTCGCGCAGACGCTGGAGGACCTGTGGCGCGAGACTGGCTGCCACGGCTTCAACATCACGCCCTCGGTGACGCCGGACTACGTGACCGACTTCGTCGACCATGTCGTGCCGATCCTGCAGGCGCGCGGCATCTATCGTCGCGAGTACAGCGGCAAGACCTTCCGCGATAACCTGCTGGAGACCTGAGCGCCATGGCAGCCTCGATCATCTACCGCCGCATCCCGCCTTGCGACCAGGCCCTGGTGCGCGAAGCCGCCCGCTACGGCGTCGCCGACCTGCACGAGTGCATGGCGGTGATCCCCGGGCGCATGGCGCTGCTGAAGCCGGAAATGAAAGCGCTGAACCCTGGATTGCGTGTCGCTGGGCAGGCGGTGACGGCGCAGAATTTTCCTGGCGATGCGCTGGGGGTGCACAAGGCGATCCAACTGGCCGAGGCCGGGCAGGTGGTGGTGGTGACCTGTGGCGGCGGCACCGACGGCGCAATGCTGGGCGACCTCCTGGCGACCTATGCCCGCGCCAAGGGTATCGCTGGCATCATCATCGAAGGTGCGATCCGGGATACCGATGCGCTGCGGGAAATGCGCTTCCCGGTCTGGTCGACCGCGATCAACTCGGCGCACGACGAGAAGCGCGGGCCGGCGGCGGTCAACGTGCCGATCGTCTGCTCCGGGGTTTCGATCAAGCCCGGCGACGTGATCTGCGCCGACGGCGACGGCGTGCTGGCGATTCCACGCCATCTGCTGGCCGGCGCAGTGGCGGGCGCGCGTGTCCGGGCCGCCAAGGAGATTGAGATTCGCGCCAAGCTGAAGGCCGGCAAGACGCTCTTCGAGATCATGGGCATTCAGTCCTTGATCGAGGCAGCCGAGATGGAAGAGCGCGACTGCACCTGGGCGGACGACCCGGAGATGCAGGCTTGAACGCCGGGGCGCCGCTCGACACCGGGGCTGCCGCATTCCGCGCCGCCATGGCGCGCTTTCCCAGCGGGGTCGTGGTGGCGACCACCCTCGATGCCAATAAGGTGTCGCGCGGCTTTACCGCCAGCGCCTTCTGCTCGGTCTCGCTGGATCCGCCGCTGGTGCTGGTATGCCTCGGTCGTGATGCAGAGTGCCACGTTGCGTTTGCCGCGGCCGAGCGGCTGGCCATCTCGATCCTGGCGCCAGGGCAGGATGCCGTGGCGCTGCGCTTCGCTACCCGCGGCGCCGACAAGTTCGCTGGCGAGCACATGGCCGACGGCCCCGGTGGCCTGCCAGTGGTGCGCGAGGCGGCGGCGGTGCTGGACTGCCGGCTACAGTCCGCGCTGCCGGGCGGCGACCATACTATTTTGCTCTGCGCGGTGCGGGGCGTGACACTGGCTGGCGAGCCTGGTGCCGGCCTGGTGCACCACGCGCGGCGCTTCTGGACGGTGGGTGAGGGAGGACTAAGAGTATGACGGTGTCGAGGAACGTGGTCGCCGCTGACGGCACCCGCCTGGCCTACCGGGTCGATGGCGAGGACGCACCCGGCGGCACCCCCCGGCCGGTGATACTGGTGCAGCACGGGCTGGGCTTCCGGGCCGCGGCCTGGGCGGGCTGGATGCCCACGCTGCTGGGGGCTGGCTTTCGCGTCATCCGCCCCGATTGGCGCGGTCATGGTGCCTCTGCTCCCATGCCGGCCGGGAAGGCCTGGACCACCGATCAGATGCTCGACGACATGGAGGCCGTGCTGGATGCCGAGGGCATCGGGCCCTGCCACCTGCTGGGCGAGTCCTGGGGCGGCACCATGTCCCTGGCCTTGGCAAGCCGCCTCGGCAAGCGGGTCCGTTCGCTGGCAGTGGTTTCCACCGCCTATGACGGCACCGCCATCGTCAACGCCCGGAGTTTCGCTCGCGATATCCGCGCCAAGGGGCTGGCAGGCTGGGCGGCCGAGGTCTCGGTCAACCGCTCGCACGGTAACGAAGCCCTGCGCGCTTGGTCGGAGGACTCGACCCGCGGCAGCGACGAGGGCTCGATGATCTCAATCTGCGAGTACATCGTCTCGGAGACCATCGAGCAGCGGCTTGCCGGCATTGTCGCGCCGACCCTGATCATGGCGCCCTTCGCCAGCCACTTCGTGTCGACCGATCTGGCGCGCATGCTGGCCGCCCGCGTCGCCCTGAACGAAGTGGCCTGGTTTCCGGGCCACACCCACGGCCTCGTGCTGAGCGGTGGAGCCTTGGCCGCCACCACGCTGCTGAACTTCGTCAGGCGCCATACTGGAGAGCCGGCCTGAGAACTGCTGCGGCCTACAGCATCATCTATCCCAACCCAACCGACATCGTGCTGAAGGTGGTGATCGACTACTCGCCCGGCAGCCTGACGCAGAACGAGACCGCGGTCGGCAACGCGTTCAATGCGATCCAGCAGGCTGGTGGTACCGACGCCTTCGATCCCATCGCCGCGGTGCTGTTCTACCAGCCCGACGCCAGCACTCTTGGCGCCATCTTCGACACGCTGTCGGGCGGCTGGAAGCAAGGGAAATGCGTCTCACCATGGGGTCCCAGGCCGGCGCGCAGGTCGCTGGCGCAGGCGCGCGCCGCTGACGAGGCAAAGAGCAAGTTCCACCGGGCTGCCTACCGGACAACGTTGCGTCGCATCCTCTCTAGGATTGCGATGGCCTCCGCCACAACTCCTGGAACGAACTGGGCCACACTGACGAGATCGCCGATTGCGCCAGATACGTGGCCTGCGGGCAGGAGCCCTCTACGCATGTCGCCGTCTCGCTGACCCAAAGTCAGCATCTCGTCCTTGAGTTTCGTTAGACTGTTCTCATCCGTCTCGCCGGCGTCCATCAGGCGAAGCAGTTCGGCCAGACCTGCGCTTAGCAGCACCCTCGAGGGGCCATAGATCGCCGAAAACACCACGTCATCGCCTTCCTCGGCAGCGATGATCCGCTGCGCATAGTCCGGGCTCCAATCAATGTTGTCGTGGCTGGCGACGAATCGCGTTCCCATCGCGACCGCGTCGGCCCCCAGCGCGAGCACGGCAGCAAGACCGCGTCCGTCGCGGATGCCGCCGGCGAGCACGACCGTGCCGCCCGAGATGACGACGCTGATCAGCGGCGGCAAGTACGCGGTCGAGTGGACTGGAGCAGCTGTGGAGTGAGCGGCCTCAGCTCGTGCTCTAAACAAAACAGTCGTTCGTTTTCTCTTGACGGAGCGCAAAACCGGCACCTATCGTGCCGCTACTCAACAGGCTCGGCTGTCGGCACTTCGCCGACATGACACGCGGCCTACATGCTAGGGAGATTGGGACGTCATGAGCTCCACGACATCGAAGGGTTCTCATTCACGGCTCGAGGTCTCGCGCCGCCGGTTGCTGCAGGGTGCGGCGGTGGGTGCCGGGGTCCTGGCCATGCCAGCCATCGTGAGTGGCCTCGGCCTGTCACGACCGGCCTGGGCGGCGAACGGTACGGCGAAGATCGGTGCCTCGCTGCCGCTGACCGGCACCTACGAGAAGGTCTCGAAGATCTATCGCGACGCCTATGAGTTCTGGACCGAGACGGTCGGCGGCAAGCTGAACGTCGGCGGCACGGAAATGCCCATCGAGTGGACGATCTATGATGACGAGAACCAGGCGCCGCGCACGGCGCAGCTCACCGAAAAGCTGATCAACGACGACAAGGTCGACTTGATCGTCGGCACCTATGGCACCGACACCGTGCTGGCGCAGGGCGCTATCGCCAAGAAGTACGGCCGCATCACGGTGCAGGCCGGTGCCGCGTCCAGCCGCGTCGACGACGAGATCGGCGGCAGCACCACCTTCACCATTGTCGGCGGTGCCAAGGTCTATCCGGCGACTGCGATGGACTACCTGGCCACGCGTGAGCCGAAGCCGAAGCGTGTTGGCATCATCATCATGGACGACGCGGTCTACCAGGAGATGGCGCAGGGCGTCCGCGACCGCTGTGCCGCGAACGGCATGGAAGTGGTGTTCGAGGAGGTGCTGCCCTCCAAGGGTGACATCGACCTGCGGCCGACCGCGCTGAAGCTGAAGAACGCGGGTGACATCGACATCCTCTACAACACCGGCTGGGACCTCATCTGCATCAAGCTGGTGCAGGAGATGAAGGCGCTGGACGTGAACGTTGGCGCCCTGGTCGGCGGGCACCTGACCACCAATCCGGTGGTGAAGGAGACGCTGGGCAAGGACCTGGAGGGTGTCTATGGCGTGACGCTGTGGCTGCCGACCCTGAAGTGGAAGGACCCGCACTTCGCCGGTCCGGCCGATTTCTCGGAGAAGTTCAAGGCGGCCAAGGGCTACGCGCCGACCTACCATGCCGCGATGGCCTATACGGCCTGCGTCGCCTACGAGTTGGTGCTGGCCGACGCCAAGGGCGACAATCCCTTCGACGCGGATGCGATGCGCGCGGCGCTGCTCGCGCTGAAGACCGAGACGGTGTTCGGCCCGCTGGCCTTCAACGAGAAGGGCCGCAACTCTGGTGCCGGTGCCCCGGCGCTGCAGTGGCAGGGCAGTGACCCGAACTATGTCGTGCTGGCGCCGGACGCGGTAAAGACCGGCGATGGTATCTACCCGGTGCCGGCCTGGTCCGCGCGCGGCTGAGTGGTCGGGGGGCGGGGGGCCGGGGAGGGGACCCGCCCCCCCCCCCCCCCGGGGGGGGCGGCGGGGGCCCCCCCCCCCCGCCCCCGCCCCGCCGACCACTCAGCCGCGCGCGGACCAGGCCGGCACCGGGTAGATACCATCGCCGGTCTTTACC
>JBBQBI010000034.1:0-37787 GCA_038363005.1 Rhodospirillales bacterium | reverse complement strand
TACCGGCGATGACAATCGATGCCACGGCAATAATCGTCATGCTGTCCATTGCGTCTCCTTGTGAGGCCGTCGCCCGTCGTCAAGACCCTGTGGCTTCTGCGGCTTGTGAGGCTTCCTCGGCCTTGGGCTTGCGAACTCTCGTGGCCGCGGCGATGTAGACCGCGGCGAGGATGCTGAAGATGTAGGCCTGCACCATGCCGGTCAGCAGACCGAGCGCGGTCATGACGATGGGAAAGATGAAGGGCGTGATGGTGACCAGGATGGCGATGATCATGGCCCCGCTCATCATGTTGCCGAACAGCCGCACGGCCAGCGCCAGGGTGCGCGAGACCTCGCTGATGATGTTAAAGGGCAGCATGATGAAGGTCGGTTCGATGTAGGACTTCAGGTAGCCGAGCAGACCCTTCTCCTCGATGCCGAACAGCGGCACGGCGATGAAGACGCAGAGCGCCAGCGCGATGGTGGTCGACAGCGAGCCGGTTGGCGGTTCATAGCCTGGAATCACGGTGCAGAGGGCGGCGGCGGCGACGAAGAGGAACAGCGTGCCGATGAAGCCCAGGTACTGCCGCGGTTCTGCCAGGCCGACCTCCTTGATCTGCTGTTCGATCGCGGTGACCACGATCTCCAGCAGGTTCTGCCAGCGCGAGCGCTTCAGGCCGGTGGAGAGCCGGCGCGTGATCAGCCAGGCGCCGACCACCAGCACGGCCATCAGGGCCCAGGTGAAGACGATGGTGCCGTTGAGCTTCAGGAAGCCCTGTTGCCAAAAGATCATCTCGTCGGGGCTAAGGCGCATGGCTGGCGCTCCCCGTCCGTGACTGGCTTGCCGCTGGCGGCCGGGTCAGGCGCGTCACCAGCAGCCGAGCCAGGGTAAAGCCCAGGACGCAGGCGAGCAGCCGCTGCCACTGGCCGTCGAAGACCAGGTAGAAACCCGCCAGGACCAAGCCGGTGCGCAGCACCAGGCTGCCGAAGAACCAGAGCGCCGCACGCTGCGACGCCAAGCCCCGGCGGAGCGTCCACCAGAGGCCGCCGAAGAACAGCAGCCCCAGCAGCACGCCGGCCGCGCCGGCCCAGAGGAGTGGCAGCGCCTCAGTCATCGCCAGGCTCCTGCTCCTGCCGCATCGCGCGTTCCTCCTTGGCGACCCAGTGCCAGGCGTTGAAGCAGCCGATGGCCAGCCCCGCCACCAGCAGCGCCAGGGTCCAGGAGTGCGAGCCCGGGTGCTTGGCGTCCAGCCAGAGGCCAAGTCCGGCGCCCAGCAGTGCCGGCAGTGCTACCGACCAGCCGATCAGGCCAAGCATGCCGAGGCCGAACCAGACACCCGGCGCCGGGTTGCGCCGCGCCCGCAGCTTGCGCGCGGCCTTGCTGCCGATTTGGTCGGCGAAGCTCGGCGGCTTGGCCGCGGGCTTCTCCTTGGGCCGGTCAGTCATGCTCAAAGCTCGCGAAGCGGCGCAGGAAGCCGGTTTCCAGCTTGGCCGAGACACGACGCAGATCCTGTTCCGACTCGTCGAGAGCCAGGAACTCCTGCGCCACGGTGCTGTGCAGCTGCTCCAAATCGGTGCCGCCGACCGCGCGGCGCACCGACACCAGGACGGCGGGTCCGGTCTTGACCAGCACGCCCTCGTCCACCGCCAGGTAGACCTCACCCTCGCTTGGCGTCTCATAGACCAGGATGCCGGGCGCCAGCGCCGCCACGCAGTCCAGGCGATGCGGCAACAGGCCGAAGGAGCCGGCCGCCGTCTCGGCGACGATGCGCAACACCTCGCTCTCCGTCACGAAGACCTGGAAGGGCAGCAGTACCTTAAGACTCATCAAGGGCTGCCTCCTTCGCGGCTGGCGTCGGGTCGACGTTGCCTTCGTCCTCGTCCTTGTCCTCGCCCTTGCTCTTGTCCTTAAGCTTCGCCTCGTCGATGGCGCCGATCATGTAGAGCGCGCTTTCGGGGACGTCCTTGAACTCGTCGCTGAGGATCCGTTCGCAGCCGTCCAGCGAGTCTTTCAGCGGGACCAGCTTGCCCTTGATGTCGGTGAACTGCTCGGTGGTGAAGAAGGGCTGGGTCAGGAAGCGCTCCAGCCGGCGCGCCCGGGCCACCACCTTGCGGTCGTCGGGCGACAGCTGCTCCAGCCCCAGCATGGCGATGATGTCCTTGAGCTCGGCGTACTGCGCCAGCGTTCGGCGGATTTCCTGCGCCAGGGCATAGTGCCGCTGGCCGACAATGCCCGGCGTCGCCATCTTCGAGTTGGACTGCAGCGGATCGATCGCCGGGAACAGCCCCTCGCTGGCCCGCTTGCGCGACAGCACGATGGAGGCGGAGAGGTGCGAGAAGGTGTGCACCGCCGCCGGATCGGTGAAGTCGTCGGCCGGCACATAGACCGCCTGGATCGAGGTGATGGCCCCGGTGTCGGTGTTGGCGATGCGCTCCTCCAGCCCCGACAGCTCGGTGCCCATGGTCGGCTGGTAGCCCAGGCGCGAGGGCATCTGTCCCATCAGCCCGGACACCTCGGCGCCGGCCTGGATGAAGCGAAAGATGTTGTCGATCAGCAGCAGCACGTCGTGATGCTCGTCGTCGCGGAAGTACTCGGCCATGGTCAGCGCCGCGTGGCCGACCCGGAAGCGGCTGCCCGGCGGCTCGTTCATCTGGCCGAACAGCATCACCATGCTGTCCAGCACGCCGGCGTCGCTCATCTCGCGATAGAGCTCCTCGCCCTCGCGGCAGCGTTCGCCGATGCCGCAGAAGATGCTGACGCCGTCGTGGTGCCCGATCATGTTGTGGATCATCTCGGTCAGCAGCACCGTCTTGCCCACGCCGGCGCCGCCGAACAGCCCCGCCTTGCCGCCGCGCTCCAGCGGCACCAGCACGTCGATCAGCTTGATGCCGGTCTCGAAGACCTCGGAGGTCGTGGCCCGCCGGGCCAGCGGCGGCGGCGCGCTATGCACCGGGCGCCACTGCACGTCGGACAGGGGCCCCTGGCGGTCGATGGTGTTGCCGAAGACATCGAACATGCGCGACAGAATGCCCTTGCCCACCGGCGCCTTCAGCGGTCCGCCGCTGTCTTCGATCGCCATGCCGCGGGCCAGGCCCTGGGTTGGCGTCAGGGCGATGCCGCGCACGCGCTGCGCGTCGATGTGCGCCAGCACCTCGATGACAATTTCCCGGTCGCCCCCCGCGCGCAGCAGAGTGTAGATCGGCGGCAGCTGTTGGTCGAAGGCAGCGTCCACGACACTGCCGCGCACCGAGACGACAGTGCCGAGATTCAACGACTGCTCCCTGCTGTCCATGTCGGTCTCTGCCCTTCGCTGCGAGTCTAGCGACGCATGGCGATCGCCGTGCCGGCGCCATCGATCAGCGTTCCGGCGTCGCCCTGCAGAATGGCAACGGCATCTTCCAGACGTCCGATGGCGGCTGGCCTGCCGGTGGCTGTGGCGAACAGCGTCGCCGCGGCGATTTTAGGACGCATCGAGCCTGCGGCGAATTGATCAGCATCAAGCGCGGCGGTACCGGCGCGCGCGATGGCCCGGGCGCCGGGCTTGCCGTAGTCGAGATAGACCGCGTCAACGTCGGTCAGCAGCAGCAGCCGGTCGGCGTCGAGCTGGCGGGCGAGCAGCGCGCTGGCGCGGTCCTTGTCGATGACTGCCTCGACACCGGCCAGCCCGCCACCGTCCAGCGCCACCACCGGGATGCCGCCGCCACCGGCGCAGATCACCACCACGCCCTGCTCGACCAGCAGCTTGATCACCTGGAGCTCCAGGATCTCCAGCGGCTCGGGCGAGGCCACCACCCGCCGCCACTTGTCGCCGTCGGGCGCCACGCTCCAGCCGCGTTCGGATGCCAACCGCTTGGCGGTTGCCTCGTCATAGACCGGGCCGATGGGCTTGGTCGGGTGGCGGAAGGCCGGGTCGGCAGCGTCGACGCGGATCTGCGTCAGCAGCGTCGCCAGCTGGGCGTCCGCCGGCAGCAGATTGTCGAGCTCCTGCTCGATCAGGTAGCCGATCATCCCCTCGCTCTCGGCGCCCAGGATGTCGAGCGGATAGTTGGCACCGTCCTTCGGCCCGGCCGCGGACTGCAGTGCCAGCAGGCCGACCTGCGGTCCGTTGCCGTGGGTGATCACAAGTTGATGACCGGCGGCGATCAGCGCGGCGAGGGAAACCGCGGCGCGCTGCACGTTGGCCCGCTGCGCCGCGGCGGTCATGGCCTCGCCGCGCTTCAGCAGCGCATTGCCGCCCAGGGCGACCACCAGGCGCATGGCGCTCAGCCCGCGATGGTGGCGACAAGGATCGCCTTGATCGTATGCATGCGGTTCTCCGCCTGGTCGAAGACGATTGAGGCGGCGGATTCGAAGACCTCGTCGGTGACCTCCATGCAGTCGATGCCGAAACGCTTGGCGATATCGGCGCCGACCTCGGTGTCGGTGTTGTGGAAGGCCGGCAGGCAGTGCATGAACTTGGCATGCGGATTGCCGGTCGCCGCCATCACCGCAGCGGTGATGCGATAGGGCGTCAGGTCGGCGATACGCTTCGGCCAGGCGGCCTCGTCCTCGCCCATCGACAGCCAGACATCGGTGTAGAGGAAGTCGGCATCTTTGACCGCCGCCTCAACGTCGTCGGTGACGGTCAGGCGGCCGCCGGTCTGCTGGCCGATCGTGCGCAGATGTTCGACCAGGGCCGGATCGGGCCACAGGTGGCGCGGCGCGGCGATGCGCATGTCCATGCCGACCTTGGCCGCGCCGATGGCCAGCGAGCGGGCGACGTTGTCCCGCCCGTCGCCCAGGAAGGTCACCGCCAGGGCCGACAGGTGCTTGTGGGTGAACTCGCGCATGGTCATGAAATCGGCCAGCGTCTGGGTCGGGTGGGTATCGTCGGTCAGGCCGTTGTAGACCGGCACTCCGGCGAATTCGGCGAGCGTCTCGGCCGACGCCTGGCTAAAGCCGCGATACTCGATGGCGTCGAACATGCGGCCCAGCACGCGGGCGGTGTCCTTCATCGATTCCTTGTGGCCGATGTGGCTGCCGCTGGGGCCGAGGTAGGTGACATGGGCGCCCTGGTCATAAGCCGCGACCTCGAAGCCGCTGCGGGTACGGGTCGAGCTCTTCTCGAAGATCAGCGCGATATTCCGCCGCAGCAGCTGCGGCTGCTCGCTGCCTGTCTCCTTGGCTGCCTTGAGCTCGCTCGAAAGGCGCAGCAGGAAGCGGATCTCAGCCGGGGTGTAGGTGTCGAGCGTCAGCAGGCTGCGGCCGCGCAGGTTGATGGGCATGGATTGGCCTCCTTGGCCTCAGATGGGGTCGCGCGCGATGGGGCAGGTCATGCAGTGGCCGCCGCCGCGGCCGCGTCCCAGCTCCGATCCGCCGATGGTGACGACATCGATGCCGGCACGGCGCAGCAGCGTGTTGGTATAGACGTTGCGGTCGTAGCCGATGACCACGCCGGGCTCGACCGCGATGACGTTGTTGCCGTCGTCCCACTGCTCGCGCTCGGCCTCGTAGCTGTCGCCGCCGGTGGCGACGATGCGCAGTCGCTCCAGGCCCAGCGCCTGCTGCACCACCTCGGTGAAGGGTGCGCTCTCGGCGGTGATGTCGAGGCCGGTCGGCCCGTCGCCGGGACGCAGCGAGAAGGTGCGGATGCGTTCGACGATCGGCGGGTAGATGGTGATCAGGTCGCGGTCGCAGAAGGTGAAGACCGTATCGAGATGCATGAAGGAGCGATCGCGTGGCATCAGCGCGGCGATCACCCGCTGCGCCGCGCCCTTGGCGAAGAGGCGCGCGGCCAGGGTCGCCACGGCCTGCGGCGTGGTGCGCTCGCCCATGCCGATCAGCACCAGGCCTTCGGCCAGCGGCATGACGTCGCCGCCCTCCAGGGTGGCGATGCCGGGCACCGCGTCGACGTCGCCCCACCAGGTTTCGAAGGTGGCCTCTGCGAAGCGCGGGTGAAAGCGGTAGACGGCGGCCAGGTTGGCCGCCTCCGGCCGGCGTGCCGGCCAGTACATCGGATTGACAGTCACGCCGCCATAGATCCAGCAGGAGCTGTCGCGGGTGAAGAGCTGGTTGGGCAGCGGCGGCAGCACGAAGTCCTGCGGCTCCATGGTGCGGCCGGCTAGGCCGGCCGGGGCGAAGGGCAGCTCGGCGCGGGCGATGCCGCCGACCATGTAGCGGGCCAGCTCCACAGCTGGCATCTCGTCCAGCCAGCCGCGCATCTCGCCGACCAGATCCTCGCCGACCGCGGTGGCGCTGACGCGCCGGTCGAGCAGCCATTGCCGCGCGTCGGCCAGGGCGAGCGTCTCACCCAGCAGGGCGCCGAAGTCGTGGACGGTGACGCCGCGCTCGCGCAGGGCGTCGACGAAGGCGTCGTGTTCCTGGCGCGCCTTCTTGACCCACAGGACGTCGTCGAACAGCAGCGCCTTGCAATTGTCCGGCGTCAGCCGCTGCAGGCTGAGGTCCGGGCGATGCACCAGCACCTCGCGCAGCCGCCCGACCTCTGAGTAGGCGCCAAGTTGGGCTTGGGTCACGACGCTGTTCATAGCGGGCTGATGCTCCCGTTCCAGATGAGGTAGGCGGCAAGGATGGCGGCGATCAGCAGGCCGATGGCGAGCAGCGCCTCGACCACGGTGAAGCTCTTCTCGCCATTCTCACGGCGCGCCATGACATAGAAGATCAGGCCCGGCGCGTAGAGCATCGCCACCATCAGCAGGTAGGTCGGGCCGGCGGCATAGACCAGCCAGATGCCGTAGATCGTGGCCACCGACCCGGCGATCAGGTCGCGCGTCCGCCGCTCCCCGGGCTTGTAGCTTTCGCCGGTGATGGCGAGCTTGGCCGCATAGGCGCCGGAGAAGACGTAGGGGATCAGGATCGCCGTCGAGGCGATGTAGAACAGCGCCAGGTAGGTGCTGTTGGCGAACAGCGTGACCAGCAGGAAGAGCTGCACCATGCCGTTGGTGATCCACAACGAGGTCGCCGGCGCGCCACGGCCGTTCTCACGGCCGAAGAAGCGCGGCATGGTGCCGTCGCGGGCGGCGACATGCGGCACCTCGGCGGCCAGCAGGGTCCAGCTCAGGAAGGCGCCGAGTACTGAGACCACCAGGGCGATGTTGATCAGCACGGCACCCCAGGTGCCGACGACGTGTTCCAGCACGCCCGCCATCGAGGGGTTCTTCAAGGCCGCCAGCTCGGGCTGATTGAGGATGCCGAGCGACAGCAGCGAGACCAGCGCGTAGATCGCCAGCGCGGTGAAGAAGCCGGCGATGGTGGCGATGCCGATATCCTTGCGGCGCTTGGCCCGGGCCGAGACGACGCTGGCGCCCTCGATGCCGATGAAGACCCAGAGAGTGACCAGCATCGTGGTCTTCACCTGCGTCAGCACCGAGCCGAGGTCGATGTTCCCCGCGCCGCTGAAATCCAGGGTGAAGATGTCGACCTTGAAGGCCACCACCGCCACGCCGATGAAGAGGATGATTGGCGCCACCTTGGCGACGGTCGTTACCAGGTTGACGAAGGCCGCCAGTTGCACGCCGCGCAAGATCAGAGCGTGGATCAGCCAGAGCACGACCGAGGCGCCGAGCACCGCCTGCCAAGTGTTTCCATCGCCGAAGGCGGGGAAGAAGTAGGACAGCGCGCCGAACATCACCACGGCGTAGGACACGTTGCCGATCCAGGCGGACAGCCAGTAGCCCCAGGCGCTGTTGAAGCCGATGAAGGCGCCGAAGCCGGCCTTGGCATAGGCATAGGGACCGGAGTCCAGGCGGGGCTTGCGCGCGGCCAGTCCCTGGTAGACGAGGGCGAGGGCCAGGATGCCGACACCGGTGATGCCCCAGCCGATGAGGATGGCGAGCGGCGCGGCGCTGGCGGCCATGTTCTGCGGCAGGCTGAAAACGCCGGAGCCGATCATCGAGCCGATGACGACGGCGGTCAGCGCGCCGACGCCGAGGTTCCGCGCCCCGCCGGTGTCCTGAGTGGAGGTGCTGTCGTCGCTGTCGATGGTCGACATGTTGCGCTTTCCGCCGCTGCGTGCTGGCGCCCTGAGACGTCGGTGCCGGATTCGGACACCTCGACAAGAATTGCGAACAGGCAGGTGTTTGCAGTTCTTTCGCGAGATTCCGGGATCGCCGGCAAGACTGCGGTCCCGGCCAGAAAACCGGCACCGAAGGCAGGCAAGCGTTGCGAGGAAGCTGGCTCATTTTCCCTAACGACGGACCGCGTGTTTGGTTCCTGCTCCGCCGGTTCGCGCGCCGCTTCATCGACCTCGCCGCCGCGACGCTGCCGCCTTCAGCCCGCCGCGGTGCGCAGGCGCTTCAGCTCCTGCCAGGTCGCGGTGACGTCGCGCAGCAGCGCGACGATGCCCAGCAGCGCGCCGTCGGCGCCGGCCACCGGTGTCACGGTGAACTGGATCGATAGCGGCGTGCCGGCCTTGGTCACCGCCGGCACCGATAGCATTGCCGCGGCGCCGTGGCGGCCCGGCACGCCGGCCATCATGGCGTGATAGCCGGCCCAGTGCCGCTGACGCAGACGCTGGGGAATGATGATGTCGAGCGAACGGCCGAGCGCCTCTTCGGCCGTAAAGCCGAAGAGCTGAGTCGCGGCCTCGTTCCAGAAGCCGATCAGGCCGGCGCGGTCGGCGAAGATCACCGCGTCGGGACCCCGCAGCAGTGCGGCGCCCAGGCTGGCGGCCAGAGTGGCGCTCATGCCGGCGGCGCGGAGAAGGTCTCGTCCTCGGTGACGATAGCGCTCATGGCGATATCGTGTGGCAAGGGATAGAGCGTGGCGATCTCCTGCGAGGCATAGCCGACGCCGATCACCAGCGGTCGCCGGGGCAGGGCGGCCAGGGTGCGGTCGAAGAAGCCGCCGCCGTAGCCCAGGCGGTAACCCTGGCGATCGAAGCCGACCAGCGGCGCGATCACCACGTCGGGGATCACTTCCTCTCCGGCCGCCGGGATCGGGATGTTCCAGACGCCGGGCACCAGTGCCTCGCCGCGCCGCCAGCCGCGAAAGACCATCGGCGCCTGCTTCCGCACCACCACCGGCAGCGCGCCGCGCCCGCCGCGGAGCGCGATGGACTCCAGCCAGGACCGCAGCTCCGGCTCGCCGCGGAAGGGAAAGTAGGCGCTGACCACGCGGCCGGCCGGATCGCCGAGCAGTGCGTCCAGCCGCTGTGCGATGACCTCGCTCTTCGCCTTACGCGCGGCTGGCGGAACAGCCAGGCGCTGCTCGATCAGCCACTGCCGCTCGGCCTTGCGCCAGCGCAGCACGTCGGCGCGCCGCTGCGGGTCGGGTCCCGGATTGCGGAAGGCCGGGTCCAGTTCGTGCAGCAGGCAGGGTGGCGAAGTGAATCCGGCCGGGACCTCGTCGTCGTCGCCCATGCCGGATCTCCCCCCTCAGGCGGCGCGGTGATAGCGCTGGCCGCGCGCCAGCAGCTGGCCCTGGCCGGCGGCGATGCCCAGCTCCAGGCTTTCGGCGATGCGCCCGGCGCACTCGATGAAGTGCGCCGTCGCGGCCGGCGGGCAGACCTCGCGCGCCGTCGCGGCGAAGAGCGCCAGCCAGCGGTCGAAGTGCTGCGCGTCCACCGGCAGGGCGCTGTGCTTCTCCATCGGCTGGCCGCGATAGCGTCCCGACAGCAGCGTGACCGACGACCAGAAGGCCATCATGCGCTGCAGGTGCGGCTCCCAGTCGCTGATGCGGGCAGTGAAAACCGGGCCGAGCAGCGGATCGGCCTGTACGTACGTGTAGAAAGTACGCACCAGGCGTTCGATCAGCGCCTCGTCGATGTCGGTTCGCCGCTGGCTCTCGGCGATGTTGGCGGCCCGGCGGGTGTTTTCGCACATGGCGTCTCTCTTAAATAAGCATTTCAGTTACCTATTTAAGCTGGGCTAAGCTGTGTCACCAAGCCAGGAAAGCGAGCGGCTGCCATGCGCCTGACGAGTTTCACCGATTATGGCCTCAGAGCCCTGATGCGCCTGGCCGGTGCGCCCGAGCAGGACTTCACCGCCGACGGCCTGGCGCGAGAGTTCGGCGTCTCCCGTCACCACCTGGCCAAGGTGCTGCGCGAACTCACCGCTGCTGGTCTGATCGTCAGCCAGCGCGGCGCCGGTGGCGGCGTGCGCCTGGCCCGCCCAGCCGAGTCGGTCACGCTGGGCGAGATCGTGCGGCGGCTGGAGTCCGCGCCCGACCTGGTCGAATGCTTCCGTGCCGACGGTGGCGCCTGCAGCCTCACCCCGGGTTGCCGCCTGAAGGGCCGGCTGGCCGCCGCGCGCGAGGCCTTCTTCTGCGAACTCGACGCCAGCACGCTGGCCGACTGCGCCTGGCGACCGCCGGCCGCGCGGGAGCCGGCCGCGCGGGAGGTCGCGCATGCCGGCTGACCCGCGCCTGGTGCCGGCCGCCCTGGCCGATCATCCCCTGCTGCAGAACCTGGCGCGCTTCTACGTCTATGACATGGCCCGCCACTGTGGCGACCTGCCCGGCTGGGACTGTCCGGAAGATGGCCTGTGGGAGTGCATCGACTTTCGCCCCTACTTCGGCGATCCGAGCTGCCACCCCTTCCTGCTGCGCGCCGGCGCCGTGCTTGCCGGCTTCGTCGTGGTGAAGGCTGAGCCCGAAGGCGGCTGGAACATGGAGCAGTTCTTCGTCACCGCGCCGCACCAGCGCCGGGGCAACGGCCGCCGCCTGTTCCACCAAGTGCTGGCCCGCTTCCCCGGCGCCTGGCGCATCGAGATCATCCCGGCCAACGCCCGCGCCCTGGCCTTCTGGCGCCAGTTTACCGAAGAAGCCGCCCCCGGCCGGGTGCGCGAGGCGCCGGAGCCGTTGGCCGACGGCAGCCCCGGCATCGCGCTTCGGTTCAAGGTGTAGCCACATTCAAGAAATGGGTAAAAAGCCCATTTAGACACGAGAAGCGCTTCAAAACAGGACTGGTGGCGCGCACAGCCCATGTGCAAGTTGCCCATTAATGACTAGCTCTGTGCAAACTGCGCTCCGCCAGATCCTGCGCCCCCTGGTTCGCCTGGCCATCGCCAGGCGGCTTGGCTATCCAGCGTTCGCCACTCTATTGAAGGCTGTCTATGTCGAGGTCGCCGAGGCAGAGTTCCCGCTTGCCGGGCGGCGTCTAACCGACAGTCGGATCAGTTTGCTGACGGGTCTGCAGCGTCGCGACGTGCACGTACTGCGGACGGCCGGGGACGGCGCCGTACCGCGCGTCCGCGCCGGGCAGCTGCGCCGGGTTCTGGGGCGCTGGCGCGGCGAGGCTTGGTGCGACCCGGAAGGCGCGCCGCTGGTGCTGCCACGCCGCGGCCCGGGCTCCTTCGACAGCCTGGTGGCGGAGGTCAGTCGCGACCTCCACCCGCGCACGATCCTGGACCAGCTCCTGTCCGAGCAGAGCGTGATCTATGACAAGGAGGCGGAGCGGGTTGCACTGACCGCCACCGCGCCCGGCGGCGTGGCACCCGACGAGGCGCCGCGGCTGCGGACTCTGGGGGCAAATCTCGGCGACCACGCCGCCGCAGCGGCGGCGAACCTGCAATCTGCGACGCCCCCATTCTTCGATCGCGCGGTGCGGCACAACCGACTGAGCGCTGAATCCCTGGCCGCCCTGGACCGCCTGGCGCGGAACCTGACGGGCGTGGTGCTGGCGCGCCTCGATGCCGAAGCACTGCGCCTGCAGGAGGCAGATGCCAAGGGTGCGGACCAGGCCGGCCGTTTCCGCGCCGGCGCCTTCATCTACAGCGAAAAGACCGATCCCATTCCGAAAGAGGGCGCGGAGCCCTGACCCGCCCCCCTTGTCCGTCGCCACGACGCAGGATGTAGCTGGGCCAGACTGAAGTCGGTGTCGGCCGCGTCGACCAGCTAGCCAGCCAACGCCGGGCCCTTGCCGAATCCCACGGCCCTCCGGAAGCTCCAGGGCCGCGCGTACTTCTCGGGGAGGACTCCATGGACCAAATCGAGATTCCAGGCGGCGAGGGCAAGGCCTTTGTGCTGCCGGCCGGGCAGGCGGTGAAGCTGGTCAACACCCACGGCACACAGACCGTCGACGCCTGGGCGCTCAACCGCAACGACACCAGCGAGTACCTCTCGGTCGAACAGACCCGGCGGATGCTCTTCAACCTCTTCCCGCGGCAGGGGGACCTGCTCTGGTCCAACCGCCGCAACCAGCTGCTCTGCCTGGAGGCGGACAGCGGCGGCGGCCGGCACGACATGCTGCTGGCCTGTTGCGACCCCTGGCTCTACCAGCACTACGGCTGCCCGCCCGGGCACCGGAACTGCCGTGACAACTACCGCGGTGCCCTCTTCGCCGCCGGCTTCGATGCGACGCTGGTGCCGAATCCCTTGAACCTCTGGATGAACGTCCCGGTGATGGACAACGCCCGCCTTGACCTCTGCCCACCGGAAAGCCGGCCAGGCGATTTTGTGGTGCTGCGCGCCCTGGCCGATGTGGTCGTCGTCTTCTCAGCTTGTCCGATGGACGTCAGCCCGGTGAACGGCGGCGACCGCACGCCGCGGCCGGTGCACTACATGCTGCTGCCGCCGGCCTAGCCTAACCCTGGCCGGCAGCCGCCAGGCGGCGATCCAGGGCAGTGAGGCTGCGCGCGGCTTCCTCCCGCAGCCAGGCGGCCAGCAGCGGCGTCGCGCTGCCTTCGCCGGGATCGCCCGGCGCCAGCAGCCAGTAGGGCATGGTGGGGACGGGCGGGGCGAGCGCGATGGCGAGACGCCCGGCGTCGAGGTCGGCTTCGGCGATCATGTGCCCGACCAGCGCGTAGCCGCGCCCGGCAATGGCGATGTCGAGCGCCAGCGCCGCCTGGTTGACGTGGATGCCGCGCGGCAGGCGACCGGGATCCACCCCCAACGCGGCGAACCAGCGGCGCCAGCTTGGCCCGGTCAGGCGCTCGTTGGCGCGCCAGTCGATGTGAATCATCGGACGGCGCAGCAGATCCTGCGCCCCGCGCAGCGGCGGGTCGGCCGCCAGCCGCGCCGGCGACGCCAGCACCAGCAGGCGATCCAGCGGCAGCGCCTGCCAGTCGCGCCCGTCCGGCCGCTCGCCGTGCGCGACCATCAGGTCGGCGTGGTACTCGCGCGGCACCAGCGGATCGTCCGAGGCCTCGAGGTAGACCGTGACGCCGGGGTGCGCCGCCTCGAAGGCGCCGAGGCGCGGCAGCAGCCAGCGCCCGGCCAGCGAGCTGACGGCCGCCAGCGCGATCTCCTCGCCGCCGCCGGCGCGGTCCATGGCGTCGACCGCCCGGCTGATGCGGTCAAAGGCGTCGCCCAGCGCGCGGAAGCCGGCCCAGCCCACGGCGGTCAGCTCATAGCGCTTGCCGCGCCGGGTGAAGAGCCGGGTCCCGACGCGTGCCTCCAGGTCGGCAATACGGTGGCTGATCGCGGCCGGCGTGACATTGAGCGCTTCCGCGGCGCGGGTGAGCGAGCCGAGGCGCCCCACCGCCTCGAAGGCGCGCAGCGCGGTGAGCGAGGCAGCGCGGACGGGCATGACGGTCTCCTTGGGACGTAATCTTTACAAAAAGTTAAGATTTCGTGCCGAATTCTCATTATGAGAGTACTTCCTGTCAATCTACGCTTAGCTGCCGCCTGAGGCGGCCAATTTCCAGAATCTTTCAACATGCGAAGGGGTTGGCGAACATGGCAAAGCTGGTGAAGGACGCCGCTGGCAAGCGAGTGCATCCCTATGTGCCGGAGCTGGTTGAACAGCTGCGCAAGGGACAGATCGACCGTCGTGAGTTCCTGCGCACTACGACGCTGCTTGGCGTCTCGGCGGCGGCGGCCTATGCCGCGGCTGGCACGATCACCGGCGAGGGCTTTATCGCCAGCCCGGCGAAGGCGGCTACCCCGAAGATGGGCGGCACGCTGCGCGCCTCCATGCGCGTGCAGTCGATGGACGACCCGGCGACCTATGACTGGTCGACCAAGGCGAACCAGAGCCGCCACATGGTCGAGTACCTGGTCGAGACCGGCAACGACAACGTGACCCGTCCCTTCCTGGCCGAGAGCTGGGAGGCGTCCGACGACCTCAAGACCTGGACCTTCAACCTGAAGCAAGGGATCAAGTGGTCGAATGGCGATGACTTCGGCGCCGACGACGTGGTGCACAACTTCACCCGCTGGCTGGATCCCGCCATCGGTTCGTCGAACCTGGGTCTCTTCTCGGCCATGACCGAGGAGTACGACACCGGCACAAAGAAGGACGACGGCACGCCCAAGATGGGCAAGAAGATGAAGGCCGGCGCGGTGGAGAAGGTCGACGACCACACCGTGCGTCTGCACCTCGGCCGCGCCGTGCTGTCGATCCCGGAGAACCTGTTCAACTTCCCGACCGCGATCGTCAACAAGCGCTTCGACGACGAGGGGCGCAGCCTTTCTGCCAAGCCGGTCGGCACCGGCCCCTATGCGCTGGGCGACTTCGTGGTCGGCGAAAAGTGCCAGCTGAAACGCCGCGGCGACGCCTACTGGGGCGGTGACGTCTATCTCGACGAGATTGTCTACACCGACCTGGGCGACGATCCCTCCGCCGCGATTAACGCGCTGGAATCGGGCCAGGTAGACCAAGTCTACGAAGTGCCGGTCACGCTGGTCGAGCGTGCCGGCGCCCTCAAGGACGTGCAGCTCTATACCGCCGACACGGCGCAGACGGCAGTGGCCCGCTTCAAGGTCAACCTGGCGCCCTTCGACAATAAGAACCTGCGCCTGGCAATGCAGGCCTGTGTCGATCACGAGAAGCTGCTGCAGATCGCCCACCAGGGCGTCGGTAAGCCGGGCGAGGATCACCACGTCGCGCCGATCCACCCGGAATACTTCGCCCTGCCGGCGCGCAAGCAGGACTATGCCAAGGCCAAGGAGCTGATGGTCGCGGCGGGCTATCCCAACGGCATCGAGCTGTCGCTCGACTGCAACAACGGCGCGCAGTGGGAAGTCACGGCGGCAGAGGCCCTGAAGGAGCAGCTGGCCCCGGCCGGCATCAAGCTGACGCTGAACGTCATGCCGGGCGCGCAGTACTGGGACCTCTGGACCAAGACCCCGTTCGGCATGACCACCTGGACCCATCGGCCGCTCGGCGTAATGGTGCTGAACCTGGCCTATCGCTCGGGCGTACCGTGGAACGAGTCGGGTTTCGCCAGCCCGGACTTCGACAAGCTGCTGGACGAAGCCTCGGCGATCCTCGACGTCAACCAGCGCCGACAGCAGATGGAGAAGGTGCAGTCCTACCTGCAGGGCGAGGGCGTGATCATCCAGCCGCTGTGGCGCGCTGTCACCACGGCAGCGCACAAGAAGGTGCAAGGCTTCGGTGCGCATCCGACGGCCTATCACCTTTGGCACAAGGTCTGGCTCGACGCCTGAGCCGGGCGTTCTGCCCTAGACTGTGTGAACTGACGGCCGCCGGGCTTGCCCCTGGCGGCCGTCGCAGCCCACTGCCTGCGGACGGTCGGCAGCTGTCCGCAGCGTGGCATGAGGCAGGGGAGCGTGCATGAAGATCACCAGGGTCTGGGCCGAGTCCTATCTCTGCAAGCAGCCGGTGCCGATGGGCACCGGCGACAACTCCTATGCCGAGATGAACTTCTCCATCGTCCGTGTGGCGACGGACGCCGGCATCACCGGCTTCGGCCTGCTCTATGCCTCGAACCTGCCGGGCGGGGCGGAAACCATCACCGCCTTCACCGCCGGGCTGGAGCCGCTGCTGCTGGGCCAGCACCCCTTCGACACCGAGCGGCACTACGCCAATCTCTACCGGCCCTCGATGATGGGGCGGCGCAGCTTGACCACGCGCATCGTCGGCGCGGTCGACCTGGCGCTGCACGACATCAAGGGCAAGGCGCTGGGCCAGCCGCTGTGGCGCCTGCTCGGCGGCTTCCGCAGCTCGATCCCGGCCTATGTCGCCGGCGGCTACTACGCCGAGGGCAAGGGGCTGAAGGAGCTCGCGGCCGAGATGGAAAGCCATCTGAAGTTCGGCGCGACCGGCGTGAAGATGAAAATCGGCCGCCTGCCGATCAAGGAGGACGTGGCGCGGGTGCGCGCCGTGCGCGAGGCGGTGGGGCCCGACGTCAAGGTCATGGTCGACAGCAACTCGGCACACAGCCTGCCTGAGGCCATCGAGTTCGCCCGCCGCATCGAGGAGCTGGAGCCCTACTGGTTCGAGGACCCGCTGGGCGCCGACAACTACCGCGGCCATGCCGAGCTGCAGCGCACCACGCGCATCCCCATCGCGACCGGCGAGAATGAGTACACGCGCTATGGCTTCCGCGACCTGATCGAGCACCAGGCGGCGCAGTACCTCTGCCCCGACGCGCAGCGCATGGGCGGCGTGACCGAGTTCATGAAGGCCTGCGCGCTGGCCCAGGCGCATGACATCCCGATCGCCACGCACGGCAACGCCGAGATCCACGCGCAGCTCGCCTGCGCGGTGCCGAACGGCCACATCATCGAATACTACCGCGAGAACAGCGACCCCACCTGGGGCCACCTCTTCGACGACTACCTGATGCTGAAGGACGGCAAGGTGCAGCTGTCGGAGCGACCCGGCTGGGGCGTGGAGATTAACGAAGACTGGGTCCAGCGCTTCCGCGTCGCCTGACCCCTGGAGGAATACCCATGCCCGACCAACGCCCCCTGTCGCCAGAGACCAACCCGGCCGACCGCGACTACGTCCTGACCCGCCATGCCCGCAAGGTGCTGGGCACCGGCGTCGCCGACACCGGCAGCGGCCAACTCGACATGGTCGGTCTGCGCGGCTATCGCCTCGGCCGGCTGCAGGCCGAGCTGCGCAAGCTCGACGTCGCCGGCATCCTGCTGGGCGACGCGGTCAACATCCGCTACGCCACCGGCGTCCGGAACATGCAGGCCTGGTCGCTGCATTCGCTGATCCGCACCGCCTTCGTGCCGACCCAGGGCAAGGCGGTCTGCTTCGAGTACGGCGGCTCCGAGCATCTGGCCAACACGCTGGAAACCGTGGGCGAGGTCAGGTCCGGCGGCGGCACCTATCGCGCCGGCGCCAAGCGCGGGCCGGAGGGCGAGCAGGACCCGGCGGTGATCGCCTGGGCGAAGCAGATCGCCGACCTCGTCCGCGCGCAGGGCTCCAAGCGCCTCGCCATCGACCGCATGATCGGCCACTTCGTCGCCCTGGCGCTGGCCGACCAGGGCCTGACGCTGGTGCCTGGCGGCCCGGCCATGGGCCAGGCCCAGGCCATCAAGTCGCTGGACGAGATCCACTGCATCACCGTCTCCATCGCCGCCACCGAATCCGGCATCGCCAAGATGCAGGCAGCGCTACAGCCCGGCGTCAGCGAGAACCAGCTCTGGGCCGTGCTGAATGCCGAGAACATCGCGCTGGGCGGCGACTATTCCGACACCCGCCTGCTGTCGTCGGGCGGGCGCACCAACCCCTGGTACCAGGAGGCGACGGACCGCCGCGTGCGGCCGGGCGAGTTGATGACCTTCGACACCGACATGATCGGCCCCTTCGGCTATGACGCCGACATCTCCCGCGCCTTCTTCTGCGGCCCGGGCCGGCCGTCGAGCCAGCAGCGCCGGCTCTACGGCGTCGCCTTCGAGCAGCTGCAACACAACTTGGCCCTGATCAAGCCGGGCGCCGCCTTCCGCGAGATGTCGGAGAAGGGCTTCAAGCTGCCGGAGGAATTCTATGCCCAGCAGATGCCGATGACCTGGCACGGCGTCGGCCTCTACGGCCAATGGCCGACCATCGTCGGCCCCGGCTGGTACAAGCCGGACAGCGGCCTGGACGGCACGGTGCTGCCCGGCATGGTGCTCTGCTGTGAGTCCTACGTCGGCGAGGTCGGCGGCCTGGAGGGCGTGAAGCTGGAGCAGCAGGTGCTGGTCACCGAGACCGGCTACGAGCTGCTGACGACCTATCCTTTCGAGGAAGAGCTGCTGGGGCGGTGGGTGTAGCGGAGCCACCTGCAGTTCTCTGTACGCTACCCTGGCAAGCGCCTCGCTTGGTCCGTCAAAGCTTCCGGGGCCGACGGCTATCTCCCGACCGTCACCCTCGGGCTTGTCCCGAGGGTCCATCCCGCCGCTTGCGTTGGCCCCGACATGGATGCTCGGGACGAGCCCGAGCATGACGGGAGAATGGGTTGAAGCGCCCGCTCAGTACCCCAGCGCCCGATTGATCTCGTTGCGCAGCGGCTGGTCCTGCAGCCGGCGGTGCACGTTGTCGAGGAAGAGATCCAGCGCGTCGGCGATATAGGTGTCGGGATCGTCGGCGGAGACGTGCGGCGTGATCAGCAGGCGCGGGGCGTCCCACAGTGGCGCCTCGGGTGGCAGCGGCTCCGGCGTGGTCACATCAAGTACTGCGCCGCCCAGGTGGCCGGACTGCAGCGCCTGGATCAAGGCCTCCTGGTCGACCAGTCCGCCGCGGCCGAAGTTGGCGAAGCCGGCGTCGGGCCGCATGCGGGCGAACTCCGCGGCGCCGAACAGGCCCCTGGTCTCCGCCGTCAGCGGCATGGCCAGCAGCACGAAGTCGGCGGTGCCGAGCAGCCCGAGACCCTCCTGCAGGTCGACCACGCGGTCGAAGGACTCGGCTGTGCCGGCGGAGCGGCGCACGCCGGTCACCTCGAGGCCCAGGCGCTTGGCGGCGCGGGCCAGCCCACGGCCGATGCCGCCGACGCCGAAGATCAGCGCTGTCTTGCCGGCGATCGCGCCGCTGTGCTTCTGCGACCAGCTGTGCGCCCGCTGCGCCGTGGCGAAGTAGGGCAGGTGACCATGCAGCATCAGCAGCACCATCATGGCCGATTCCTCGACCTTGGCAGTGTGGATGCCGCTGGCGTTGGCCAGGGCCACCCGCTGCGGCAGCCAGGTCAAGGGCAGCAGATGCTCGCAGCCGGCGCCGGTCAGCTGGATCAGGCGCAGTGCGCCCCGGGTCTGCTGGATCAGCTCGGTCGGGAAGCGGAAGCCGACCAGCGCGAAGCTGTGCTCCAGCACCTCGGCGAAATCGGGGTCCGTGGTCTCGCGCACCGCGATGTCGATCGGCGGCAGCGGCAGGCTGCAACGGCTCAGCGCGGCATCGAGCTGCTCGCGGCCGACGCGGAACAGCTCGCCCTGCTGCGGCGCGCGGGCGATCATCAGGCGGAGCGGCTCGGTCATGCGGTCACCGTCTGGCGCGGCTGCTCGACGACGCGGTCGAGCACCCAGTTGGCGATGGAGTGCACCAGCGGCTCCATGACGGAGAAGCGGCCGGTGCGGGCGAAGGGCGACTGGATGCCCTGCTGCTGCAGCTCCGAGACGACATTGTCTTCGGGGATCGTGCGGTCCCAGCGCTTGCAGTAGCGCGGCAGGATATCCTGGAAGTCGGCCCGCGCCAGGGTGCTTTTGGGGAACAGCGCGCCGGAGCGCAGCTGCATGGTCTGCGGCCCGGTGGGATAGACCTCCAGCCACCACATGCAGTCAAAGGTCAGCGCCAGCATCGTGCCGGGATAGAGCAGGATGTAGTAGGTGCCCTCGGCGCTGTCGCCGGTCAGCGAGGGGATGTAGGGGAAGCCGGTGTCGCCGGCTTCCAGCGCGCGGCTGCCGCTGTGCCGGGTGTAGAGGCCGCACCACTGGCCGGTCGCGCCGAACAGCGGCGGATTGATGTCGCGCTTCTGCAGCTGGATGGTCTTCGAGTGCACCGTCGGGACGTGATAGGACTCCATCGCGTTCTCGACATAGATCTTCCAGTTGCAGCCGACCTCCCAGGTCCTTAGGCGGGCCAGCCCCATGTCGTCGAGGTTGTAGGGCGCCAGCAGCTCCGGCAACTCGCCGAGGAACTCTGCCAGCGGCGGCGCGGCGGGATCCAAGCAGAGGAAGATGAAGCCGCCCCAGAGGCCGACGCGGAATTCGTCGAGGCCGAAGTTGGCGCGGTCGAAGCCGACCGTGTCCTCCATCTGCGCGGCGCCGCGCAGCTTGCCCTCCAGGTCGTAGGTCCAGCTGTGATAGGGGCAGCGGATGGCCGCCGCGACGCCCCGGCCCTCCAGCAGCTTGGCGCCACGATGACGGCAGGAGTTGGCGAAGGCGCGGATCACGCCATCCTTGCCGCGCGCCAGGATCACCGGCACGCCGACGAGGTCGAGGGCGACGTAGCTGCCGGGCTCAGGCAGCTGGTCGACGTGGCCGACGAAGTTCCAGACCTTGCCGAAGATCCGCTCGACCTCGGCCCGGTAGAAGCCGGGCGAGGTGTAGGCCCAGGTCGGCAGCGTGTCGGCCTCCAGCAAGGGCCGCCGCACGCCAGCAAAGTGAGCGGGATCGAGGGGCTGCGCGGGTTCGTGCCAGGTGGGAAGCATTGGGTCCGAGGGTCTCATGTAGCGGCGGCGTCCGTACTGGCGCCATGTTTCGGCTTCAATATGTATACAGGATACGGTATGGTAGATGCCATGACAACAACGAGCAGCGCGCCGGGCGCGACTCCCGGGCAAGAACAGCCGGCCGCCTGGCAGATCGAGCCACCGAAGCGCGCGGCGGCGCTGGCCTATGACCGGCTGCGGCGCGCCATCATCGATGGCGAGTTCCAGCCCGGCGAGCGGCTGACCGAGACGGCGGTGGCCGCGCTGCTGGGCGTCAGCCGCACCCCGGTGCGCGAGGCCTTTGCCCGCCTGGCCAAGGACGGGCTGGTGCGCCGCGGCAGCGGCGCCGGTTTCGCGGTGGCCGATCCGGGGCAGGAGCTGCTGGACATCTATTTCATCCGCGAGGCCATCGAGGGCTGCGCCGCCAGGCTGGCGGCGATGCGGGCGAGTCCGGCGGAGATTCGGGCCATCGCGGCGGCGGCGGCGGCCAGCCGCCGTCTCGATCCCGCCGACGTCGAGGCGCGTGCCAGGTCGAACCGCGACTTCCACCTGGCCGTGGCGACCGCCGGCCGGGCGCCGCGCGTCGAGCGGTTGGTCAACGACTACCGCGACCTCTTTTCCAGCGCGCGAGCGCTCCGGCGCTACAACGCCAGCGAGACCCGCGCGCTGCAGCGCGACCATGTTCGCATTGCCGAGGCCATCGCCCGCCGCGATCCCGACGCCGCCGAGGCGGCGATGCGCGCGCATCTGCGCCGCGCCTATGCCGGGGTACTGGAGAGCGTGGCGCCCCCCGAACCACCCGAGAGCTGAGAGGCCGCGCCTGCACCGGTACCGGGGTGCAAGGTCGCGTCGGTCTGGCTGACCGGCGCTGGCCGGTC
The DNA here is from genome assembly GCA_038363005.1 of Rhodospirillales bacterium. Classification (GTDB taxonomy): domain Bacteria; phylum Pseudomonadota; class Alphaproteobacteria; order Kiloniellales; family JACOMY01; genus JAKOWB01. The sequence continues at coordinate 16,677 of JBBQBI010000034.1, read as the reverse complement.
TTGCGCCCACGGCCCCGGGCCCCGCTATAGTCCTGCCCGCCGAAGCGAAGGAGAGCAGCTATGCAGCGCGTGGGATTCATCGGTCTGGGGCGCATGGGGCGCCCGATGGCCACCAACCTGGTGAAGAAGGGCTTCGGCCTGGCGGCCTGGGACATCAACGCCGCCGCCGTGCGCACGCTGGCCGAGGCCGGCGCGCAGGCAGCCAACGGCGTGCCGGGCGTGGTCGAGGGCAGCGACGTGATCGTCACCATGCTGCCCAGCGGCGTCGAGGTGGAGGCCATCGTCGCCGGCGCCGACGGCATCTTCGCCCACGCCAAGCCCGGCCAGGTGGTGATGGACATGAGCACGGTCGAGCCACAGGTGACCGATCGCCTGGCCGCCGCCGCCGCGAAGCAGGGCCTGGGTTTCGTCGACGCGCCGGTGGGCCGCCTGGCGAGCCACGCCGACCGTGGCGAGTCGCTCTTCATGGTCGGCGCCAGCGATGCTGACTTCCAGAAAGTGCTGCCGCTGCTGCAGGCCATGGGCACGACGATCCACCACTGCGGTCTGCCCGGCACCGGCATGCGCACCAAGCTGGTGAACAACTACCTGGCCGTCGTCTCCTGCCAGCTCAACGCCGAGGCCTTGGCGCTGTCGCAGCGCTTCGGGCTCGACCTGGAAAAGACGCTGGAGGTGATCCACGGCACCACCGCGACCAACGGCCAGCTCAAGGTCAACTGGGCCAGCAAGGTGCTGATCGACGACACCGCGCCGGGCTTCACCATCGACCTGGCGCACAAGGACCTGTCGTTGATCATCGCCGCGGCGCAGGCCGAGAAGGTCGCCCTGCCGGTGGCCGCGGCGGCGCGCGACGCCTTCACCATGGCGCGCCAGGCTGGCCACGGCGGCAACGATTTCTCCGCCATCGTCGACTGGTTCTGCAGCGTGTCCGGCGCCCCGAAGCCGCGGCTCAAGGGAAAGGCCTGACCATGGCTGACGCTCTGTCCTGGCCGGCGCGTATCCATGCCGCGCTGAAGGCCTATGACGTGCGGCAGGTGGCCTATGTCCCCGACGGCGGCCATACCGAGCTGCTGCAGCTGGTGCATGGCGATGCCGCCATGACGCCGGTGCTGCTGACCAGCGAGCAGGAGGGCATCGGCGTGCTGGGCGGTGCCTGGCTGGGCGGCCAGCGCGGCGTGCTGGTCATGCAGTCCAGCGGCGTCGGCAACTGCGTCAACCTGCTGTCGCTGGTGAAGCTCTGCAACTTCCCCTTCCTGGCGCTGGTGACGATGCGGGGCGAGTGGGGCGAGTTCAATCCCTGGCAGGTGCCCATGGGCTCCACCACCGCCGCCGCCTTCCACCTGATGGGCGTGCAGGTGCAGCGCGCCGAGGCGCCGGACGAGGTGGCGCCGGTGGTGGACGCCGCCTGCCGCATGGCCTTCGAGGGCGGCACGCCACAGGCGGTGCTGCTGTCGCAGCGCCTTATCGGCGCCAAGGAGTTCCTGAAATGAGCGTCTTCCGCTTTCAGCGCCGCCCCGCCGTCGCCCGCCTGCTGGCTGGTCGCGGCGACCTGCTGGTGGTCACCGGCCTGGGCGCGCCGACCTATGATGTCGCCGCCGCCGGCGAGCACGAGCGCAACTTCTACCTCTGGGGCGCCATGGGCGGCGCCGCCATGGTCGGCCTCGGACTGGCCCTGGCACAGCCCAGCCTGCCGGTGCTGGTGGTGACCGGCGACGGCGAGATGCTGATGGGCCTGGGTGGTCTTGCCACCGTGGCGCTGCGCAACCCGGGGAACCTCTCGATCGTGGTGCTGGACAACGGCCTCTACGGCGAAACCGGCGGACAGCTGAGCCACACCTCCGGCCCGACCGACCTGCCGTCGGTGGCGCGCGCCTGCGGCATCGCCGACAGCCGTACCGTGGGCAGCGAGGCGGAGCTGGCGGCCCTGGCTCAGCGCGTGCAGAGCCCGGGCAATGCCACGCTCTTCGCCCGCCTGCCGATCGATCCGGCGCCGCTGCCGCGCATCCTGCCGCCGCGCGACGGCGTCTTTCTGAAGAACCGGATGCGCGGTGCGCTGGGACTGGGTCCGGTCTAAGGCGGCCCCCCTGTGTCGGCAAAGTCCTGTGCCTGGACAATCGCTTCCACCTCCGGGCGATCTACTTGACCCCGATTATGCGCGTCCCCACTCTGACGGCTTAAGCTGATGACCGTCATCGATGGAGATGCGCGTGGCCGCCCCCGCATGCAGATTCCCGGACAGGCCCTGGCGCCTGCCGGTCGCCTTTGCACTGCTGCTGCTGGCCGCCGCTTGCGATGACGGCGCGCCACAGGGCGCTGGCGGGCCGCCGCCGCCGCCCAAGGTCGACGTCGCCAAGCCCATCGTGCGCGACATCGTCGAGGACGACGAGTTCATCGGCCGCTTCCAGGCGGTCGACCGGGTGGAGCTGCGGGCCCGGGTCGACGGTTACCTAGCCGACGTGCACTTTACCGATGGCCAGCTGGTCAAGGAAGGCGACCTGCTCTTCACCATCGACCAGCGCCCCTTTAAGACCAAGGTCGAGCAGGCCGAGGCCGAGCTGAACTCCGCCCAGGCGGTGCTGACCTTCACCAAGGACGACCTGGACCGCGCCGTGGCGCTGGCCGGGCGCGGCAACATCTCGCAGCAGGCGGTGGACGAGCGGCGCCAGAGCTACCAGGTGGCCGAAGCACAGTTCGCCGCCGCCCAGTCGGTGCTGGTCGGCGCCCAGCTGGATCTGGAGTACACCGAGATCCGCGCGCCGCTCGGCGGCCGCATCGACGAGAAGCTGGTCTCCATCGGCAACCTGGTGAAGGCCAACGACACGCTGCTCACCACCATCGTCTCGCAGGACCCGATCTACTTCTACTTCGATATCGACGAGCGCTCCTACCTGGCCTATGCGCGCGACGCCCGCACCAAGGGCGAGACGCTGCAGCAGGGCGCCGGCTCGCTGCCCGTCACCGTGCGGCTGGTCGATGCCCACGAGGCGCCGCATGAGGGGCTGTTGGACTTCGCGCAGAATGTGCTGGACCAGGGCACCGGCACCATGCGGGTGCGTGCCGTGCTGCGCAATCCGGACGGCGTGCTGCAGCCCGGCCTGTTCGGCCGCATCAACGTGCCGGGCTCGCTGCCCTACCGCGGCGTGCTGATCCCCGACGAGGCCATCGCGGCCGACCAGGAACGCCGCATCGTCTATGTGGTCGACGAGCAGGGCAAGGTGACGGCGCGCGTGATCCGCCCAGGCCCGCGGATCGACGGCTACCGGGTGGTACGCGAGGGCCTGACCGGCGACGAGATCATCGTGATCAACGGCCTGATGCGCGTGCGTCCCGGGGTCACCGTGGCACCGCAGCAGGTCGAACTGCCGCCGACGCGCGACTGAGCGGGCCCGAACCATGCGCTTCGCCCATTTCTTCGTCGATCGGCCGATCTTCGCCAGCGTGCTGTCGATCCTGTTGCTGATCGTCGGTTCCATCGCCTACCTGAACCTGCCGGTGGTGCAGTACCCGGAGGTCGCGCCGCCGACCATCGTGGTGCGTGCCGCCTATCCCGGCGCCAATGCCGAGACCGTGGCGGCCACTGTGGCGACCGCGCTGGAGCAGGAGATCAACGGTGTCGAGGACATGCTCTACATGTCCTCCTACTCCACCAGCGATGGCTCGATGGCGCTGACCATCACCTTCAAGCTGGGCACCGACCTCGACAAGTCGCAGGTGCTGGTGCAGAACCGCGTCGCCATCGCCCTGCCGCGCCTGCCGCAGGAGGTGCAGCGCCTTGGCGTCACCACCAACAAGTCGTCGCCCGACCTGATGATGGTCGTGCACATGCTCTCGCCCGACGACACCTACGACCAGCTCTACGTCTCTAACTATGCCCGCTCGCACGTGCGCGACGAGCTGGTGCGCCTGTCCGGCATCGGCGACCTGACGATCTTTGGCGAGCGCGAATTCGCCATGCGGGTCTGGGTCGACCCCGACAAGCTAGCCACCTATGGGCTGTCGGCCGACGACGTGGTGACGGCGCTGCAGCAGGAGAACGTGCAGGTCTCCGGCGGTGCCATCGGCGCGCCGCCGGCGCCGGACGACACCGCCTTCCAGTACAGCGTGACCACCCAGGGCCGCTTCAGCGACCCCAAGGAGTTCCGCGAGATCGTGGTGAAGCGCGGTGACGGCGGACGGGTGATCCGCCTGCGCGACGTGGCGCGGGTCGAACTCGGCGCGCGGCAGTACGTCACCAACTCCTACCTCAACGGCAAACCGGCGGTGGCGCTGGCGATCTTCCAGCGGCCGGGCAGCAACGCGCTGGAAACCGCGGCGCAGATCATCGCCACGATGCAGCGGCTGAAGCAGGATTTCCCGCCCGGCCTGGACTACGCCATCGTCTACAATCCGACCGAGTTCATCGCCAGCTCGATCGACGAGGTCTACAAGACCCTGGGCGAGGCGGTGATCCTGGTCATGCTGGTGATCCTGGTCTTCCTGCAGTCCTGGCGCACCGCGCTGATCCCCATCGTCGCCATTCCGGTATCGTTGATCGGCACCCTGGCGGTAATGGCCGGCTTCGGCTTCTCGCTCAACATGCTGACGCTGTTCGGCCTGGTGCTGGCGATCGGCATCGTGGTCGACGACGCCATCGTCGTGGTGGAGAACGTGGAGCGCAATATCGCCGCCGGCCTGTCGCCGCGCCAGGCGTCGCACCGCACCATGACCGAAGTGGGTACCGCGGTGATCTCCATCTCGCTGGTGCTCTGCGCGGTCTTCGTGCCGACCGCCTTCCTGCCCGGCATCGCCGGGCAGTTCTATCGCCAGTTCGCCCTGACCATCGCCGCCGCCACCGCGATCTCGGCCTTCAATTCGCTGACGCTGTCGCCGGCACTGGCGGCGCTGCTGCTGAAGGGCCACGACGCGCATCGCTCGGGCTTCTTCCTGGCCCGCTTCGGCCGGGCGCTGGCCAACGGCTTCAACCGCGGCTTCGACGCCACCAGCCGGGGCTATGCCGGCGCGGTGCGCTGGTTGGTCGGCGGCAGGCTGATGCGGCTGCTGGCGCTGCTGGTCTTTGCCGGACTGATCTACGGCACGGTCTACATGGGCAAGACGGTGCCGCAGGGCTTCATTCCGGCGCTCGACCAGGGCTATGGCATCGTGGTGATCCAGCTGCCCGACGGCGCCTCGCTGAACCGCACCGACGCGGTGGTGCTGCAGGCCAGCAAGATCCTGCGCGAGACTCCGGGCATCCGCGATGCCGTGGCCTTCGCCGGCTTCTCTGGTGCGACCTTCACCAACGCCACCAACTCGGCGGTGATCTTCACCGGCTTCCAGCCCTTCGAGGAGCGCGTGCCGGCCGGACTGACGGCAGACAAGATACTGGCCGACGCCACGCAGCGCCTGGGGGCGCTGCAGGAAGCCTTCATCATCGCCATCGCGCCGCCGCCGGTGCGCGGCATCGGCAACAGCGGCGGGTTCAAGCTGCAGCTCCAGGACTTCGATTCCAGCAACGTAGGCCGGGTGCTGGGCAGCGCCTATCAGATGATGGGTGCGGCCCGGCAGGACCCGCGCCTGGCCGGCGTCTTCACCACCTTCAGCGCCTCCAGCCCGCAGATCTATCTCGACATCGACCGGGTCAAGGCACGCATGCTGAACGTGCCGGTGACGGCGATCTTCGACACTCTGGCGGTCAACCTGGGCACTGCCTACGCCAACGACTTCAACGCCTTTGGCCGCATCTTCCAGGTCCGCGTGCAGGCCGACCAGCAGTTCCGCTTGACCGAGAACGATGTGCTGCGCCTCAAGGTCCGCTCGGCCGACGGCCTGCTGGTGCCGCTGGGCACGCTGGCCGAGGTGCAGCTGCGCGCCGGCCCCGACCTGGTGCAGCGCTACAACATGCGCACCTCGGTACCGCTGCAGGGTAACGCCGCGGCGGGCATCTCCTCCGGCCAGGCGCTCGACGCCATGGAAGAGCTGGCGGCGCAATACCTGCCGGCCGGTGTCGGTTTCGAGTGGACCGAACTGGCCTTCCAGGAGCGCGCCACCGCCGACACCGCGCTCTATATCTTCGCGCTCTCGGTGCTCTTCGTCTTCCTGGTGCTCTCGGCGCAGTACGAAAGCTGGCTGCTGCCGCTGTCCATCGTGCTGATCGTGCCGCTCGGCGTCTTCTCGGCGCTGGTCGGCGTCAGCCTGCGCGGCATGGATAACAACATCCTGACGCAGATCGGCCTGGTGGTGCTGGTCGGCCTGGCGGCGAAGAACGCCATCCTGATCGTCGAGTTCGCGCGCCAGGAGGAAGCCGCCGGCAAGTCCACCCTGCAGGCGGCGATCGAGGCCGCGCGCCTGCGCCTGCGCCCGATCCTGATGACTGCCTTCGCCTTCATCCTGGGCGTGTTGCCGCTGGCCATCGCCACCGGCCCGGCGGCAGAGATGCGCCAGGCACTGGGCACCGCGGTCTGCGCCGGCATGCTGGGCGTCACCTTCTTCGGCCTGTTCCTGACCCCGGTGTTCTACGTCGTGCTGCGCAGCCTGGCGTGGAAGCCGAAGCTGGCGGCGCCCGAGGCGGACCCGGGCGAGGCGCCGGCGGCGGGCTAGGGGCGCTTCGCGCCCTCAGGCCTTGCCCTCGATGTGCAGGCGCCGCAGTTCGCGCCGCATGATCTTGCCGGTGGTGGTCATCGGCAGGTTGTCGACGAAGGCGACCTCGCGCGGGTACTCGTGCGCCGCCAAGCGGGTCTTCACGAAGTCCTGGATTTCCCGCGTCAGGGCCTCGCTGGCGGCGAAGCCCGGCTTCAGCACCAGGAAGGCCTTCACCCGCTCGGTGCGCAGCGGATCTGGCACGCCGACGGCTGCGGCCAGCGCCACCGCCGGATGGCGGATCAGGCAGTCCTCGATTTCGCCCGGGCCGATGCGATAGCTGCCCGAAGTGATGACGTCGTCGTCGCGTCCGAAGAAGGCCAGGTAGCCCTCGTCGTCGGCGATGCCCTGGTCGCCGGTCAGCATCCAGTCGCCGAGGAACTTCTTCGCCGTGGCCTCGGGGTTGTTCCAGTAGCCGAGGAACATCACCGGGTCGGGCCGCCGCACGGCGATGATGCCGGGCTGGCCAGGTGGCAAGGGTTGGCCATCGGGATCGATCACCGCGACGGCGTGGCCCGGCACCGGGCGGCCCATCGAGCCGGGCTTCACCGGCATCAGGCTGGCGCAGTTGCTGACCGTCAGGTTGCACTCGGTCTGGCCATAGAACTCGTTGATCGTCAGTCCAAAGGTGGCGCGGCCCCAGTCCAGCAGCTCAATGCCCAGTGTCTCGCCGCCGGAGCCGATGGAGCGCAGCGCGACGCCAGGCGGCGCCTTGGGTACCTGGCGCAGCATCTTCAACGCCGTTGGCGGCAGGAAGGAGTTGCGCACCTGGAAACGCGCCATTAGGCGAAACGCGAAGTCGGGGTCGAACTTTGCCATGCGGTGCGACAGCACCGGCACGCCGTGGTGCAGGCTGGGCAGCAGCACATCGAGCAGCCCGCCGGCCCAGGCCCAGTCGGCCGGCGTCCAGAAGCGGTCGCCCGGCTGCGGAAAGAACTCTTGCGGCAGCTCGACGCCGGGCAGGTGGCCCAGCAGCACGCGATGGCCGTGCAGCGCACCCTTCGGCGGTCCCGTGGTGCCGCTGGTGTAGACGATGAGGGCCGGGTCGTCCGGGCCGGTGTCCTCCGGCGCGAAGCGCTCGCTGGCCTGGGCGAGCAGGGCGTGGAAATCCTTGGCGCCGCCATCGATGGTGACGACGTGGCGCAGCGCCGGCAGCTGGTCGGCCAGCGCCGCGACCTTGGCCGCGCCCTCCTGGTTGGTGACCAGCAGCGTGGCGCTGCTGTTCTGTAGCCGGAACTCCAGCGCCTCGGCGCCGAACAGCGCGAAGAGCGGCACCGCGATGGCGCCCAGCTTGTAGGCCGCCAGATGCGTGACCGCCGTCTCCGGTGCCTGCGGCAGCAGGATGGCGAGGCGATCGCCGCGCCTGACGCCCAGCGCGCGGAAGACATTGGCGGCGCGGTCGCTCAGCGCCTTCAGGCGGCCGAAGGAATACTCGTCGGTCGTGCCATCGCCCAGCAGGTGGATCAGCGCCAGGCGGCCGGGTTCCCGCGCCGCCCACTTGTCGCAGCAGTCGACGCCGATGTTGTAGCGATCCGGCAGGTCCCAGCGGAACGAGCGGTAGAGCGTCTCGTAGTCGGGCGCGCGGGTCAGCATGGGGCGGCAGCCTGCCTCACGCCGCCTTGAACCGCCAGCCCTCGGCGGCGAAGGCCTGGCGCAGCCAGGCCAGGCCCACGTCCACCGCCTGGACCTCGCCGGCCAGCAGCGCGGCGGGATCACGCGCCGCCAGCGCTGCCGCATCCGGCACCAGGCGGACACCATCGAAGGGAGGCTCGGCGTAGCGAAAGGCGCCCTCGCCCAGGGTGACCGGGCGCACGTCGCTGGCCACGCGGTGCACCGGCGCGCGATAGGCCCAGACGCTTTCGAAGACGATGCGGCGGTGGCCGGCGGCCAGCAGACGCCGGGACAGCGCGACGATCGGCAGCGCGCCCTGTCCCATGGCGACGCCCAGCACCGACAGGCGGCCGTCGGGCGACTGCTCCGGGCGCAGCATCAGGTGGTCCTTCAGGTGCATGGTCAGCACGTAGGGCAGTAGCGCTTCCAGGCAGTCAACCGGGTCTTCCAGCAGCATTTGCGAGTTGCCGTAGTCGTAGAGCACGCGCAGCCAAGGACTGCCGACCGCGGCGACCAGGGCGGCGAGCTGCGGGCCGGTGAACTCCTCGTGGTTCTCCAGCACCAGCGGCACGCCGCAGGCTTCGGCGTGGCCCACCGCCAGCCGCAGGTCGGCCAGGGTGCGGTCCCAGACCTCGTCTGGGGTGCCGCTGTGGCGCGTATAGGTGCGCAGGTTGCCGGCGCCCAGCGCGCGCGCCACCTGCAGCATGACCTTCAGGTGCGCCGGGTCGGTGCCGCTGGTGTCGATCTCCAGCGTCAGGCCGAGCTCGCGCACCACGCGGCGCACGCGGGCCAGATGTTCCGGCGAGCGGCCGGTCAGGTGGCGCCAGTCAGCGCGGTTCAGGTTGATGTTCACACCGGTGAAGCCGCGCTCGACCGCGTGGCGCAGGAAGTCGAAGACGCCGAAGCCCGGCGCGTGCTGAAAGTGCTGCACGAAGGAATAGCTGTGGATCGCCAGGTCGATCTCGATGGGGTCGCTCTCGATGGGGTCGCTCTCGATGGGCTGGCTCATCGCTGGAAGGACTCCCGGAACTCGAGGTCGAAGGCGCGGGCATAACGCTGGCTGGCCGGCGGATCGCTGTCGGCCAGCGTCAGGTGCCGCGCCGCGCAATAGGCCAGCATGCGCCAGGAATAGTGCGGCCAGAGCACGGCCAGGCGGGCCTCGGCGCCGCTGTCGCCCTGCGCCACCAGGAAGCGCGCGCGTTCGCCGGAGTGCAGCGGCAGGCGCTGCGACAGCGTCTGGAAGGCCGGCGACAGGTAGGCATAGAGGTCCTCCGCCGGGTCGCCGGCGCCGCAGCACTGCCAGTCGATCACCACCACGCTGCCGTCGGCGCGCTCCACCAGGTTGCCGGGCCCGCAATCGCTGTGAATGACCGAGAGCGCCGGCGGGCGGGGCAGGGTCGCGTCGGCCGGCGCCACCGCCAGCAGCGCCTGGCCGCGCGGGCTTTCCGCCAGGCCTGGCGTCTCGGCATAGAGCCGCTCGGTCTCCAGCCGCATCGAGGCGGCGCGATAGGCCAGGCGGCGGAAGGGGTGCGGATCCGCCGGCAGGGTCAGCGCGTGGATCGCCTTCAGCGCGGCGCCCACCGCCTCGGGCCGCCCTTCGCCGACACGGCCGGCGACGAAGTCGTAGACCAGGATCGGCTGGCCGTCGGCCTCCTGGTCAAAGAAGCCGCGGACCGCCGGGACGCAGCCGGATGGCGCCAATGTGCGCAGCGCCGCCGCCTCCGCCGCCGGCAGGTTGGGAAAGCGCCGCGGCCCGCGCCCGCTGTGGAAGCGCTTCACTACCAGGTCCAGGCCGCGGCCCTGCACCCGCGCCACCTGGTTCCAGTAGCCGCCGGTCAGCGCCTCGGCCTGTAGTCGCAGGCCAGGCGCGGCAAGCCCACGCAGGGCGACGAACTCGGCGGCGTCGAAGCTGGTGGCGGGACGCTGCATCGCGGACAGCGGTGCGGCTCAGCCGGCCTTGGCCAGCCAGCGCGCGACGAAATCCAGGCGGTCCTGGCCAAAGAAGTTCTCGCCGTCGACCAGATAGGTCGGGGCGCCCAGCACGCCGCGCACGATGGCCTCGCGGCAGTTGCGCGCCAGCTCCAGCTGCACCTCGTCGCTCAGCGCCGCCGGGATCAGGCGCGATGGCTCGAAGCCAGCCTGGGTCATCAGCTCGGCCATCACCCGCTGGTGCGCGATGTCGCGGTCGTCGCGCCACAGCGCCTCGAGGATCAGACGGTGCAATTCGTCCAGGTCGCCGGCCTCGCCGCGCGCCACCGCGCGCTGCGCCGCGATCACCGCGCCCGACGGCAGCTCCATCGGTCCGTCGTGGTGGATCGGGTCCTCCAGGCAGGGGATGCCCAGGTGCTCGGCCCAGCGCGCCGCGTCGCGGTGCGAATAGGCGGTGCGCAGCGGCGGGCGCTGGTCGAAGGGAATGCCGCCGATCGGCCCCATGGTGACCGACAGCTTGATCGGCCGGTGCACCAGGCGGCGCCCGTGCTGCTCGGCCAGCGCGGCGATGCGCGCCGCGCCCAGGTAGGTGAAGTCGCTGCGGATCGAATAGTAGTAGTAGATCTCGCGCATTTGGGGCGCTCCACGGCTGGCATGGCAAAGTGCTGCATGTGATTTGCGTCGACAATAGCGAACTGCGCACGGGCAGGAACCGAGTGCCCGCAGGTGGGCGCGCTTGGCCTAGGCACCAAGCCCGGTTGCGAGACGGCGCTTCGGACAAGCAGCGCGCGGTGCGCTCATGGCAGAAGAAACCACCAATGCGATTCTTTTATCTTGACTCTTGCTCGTAAAGATTGGAGTTATGTTCCCATAACTCAATAGTGCACGCGATGCTGCGTCCCGCTGGAGGGTTGTTCTATGCGAGTGGAGGGGAATCGACTTCTGAATGAGGACGGCACGGCCGTCGCATTCCAACGCTCACCTAACCAAGGAGCGGAGCTCAAGAAGCCTCGCTACCTGGTGATGCACTACACGGCCGGGCGCAGCGCGGAGAGTTCGCTTGCCTGGTTGTGCGATCCGGCCGCTCGCGCTTCGGCGCATCTCCTGATCGGTCGTGACGGGGAGATAACTCAGCTGGTCGAATTCAATCGCGTCGCCTGGCATGCCGGCGAGAGCCGCTGGCAAGGATTGGTTGGTCTCAACAACTACGCGTTGGGCATCGAGATCGACAACGCAGGTGTCCTCGATCCCATCGGCGATGGCAGCTGGAAGGCCTGGTTCGGCGGAAGCTATCCAGCGCACGAGGTGCTCGTCGCGAAGCACAAGTTCGATACTGTGGAACGTGGTTGGCATATCTACACCGAACCGCAGCTGCGTTCGGCAGTCGCCACCGCGGCAGCCCTCGTCGAGCACTACGGGCTACTGGACGTCATTGGTCACGACGACATAGCCCCGTCGCGCAAGAAGGACCCGGGTCCGGCGTTCCCCATGGAGAGTGTCCGCTCCGCCGCGCTGGGGCGTCGCGAGGACTCGCCTAGGATTGGGACCGTCACCACCGGCCTCAACATCCGCAGCGGCCCAGGGGCTCACTTCGCTAAGCTGCGCGACACGCCGTTGAAGGCTGGCACGAAGCTCACCCTGCAAGGCAGCGAGGGCAAGTGGCTCTACGTCGAGCTCTCGAAAGACGGCGCGCCGGATCTCACGGGGTGGGTCTATGGCGACTATGTCCGGGTTTCATAGCAAAGCGGCGGCGCTCGTCGTCGTCATGGGTCTCTGCGGATGCACGGTCGTGGAGGTTCATCATGCCGATGGGTCAGTTGAGGTGCAGCGCGAGCTTGCCGTCATTGGCCTGGATCTACCCGAGGCGTCCGACGGCCATGGTGCCCAGCTCGTAAGGACTCGAGTTTACGGGGCGGGGCCGAGTGGCGATGGCTTCGTCCTGGGCTACGCCAGCCAAGAGATAGCCTATCTGGACGACACCTGCCGATTGGTTCTGTTCGTAAGCGACCGGGAGCAGATGCAGGCTGCGCGACTTCTGGTCGAAGACTATCCGAACGTCTGCTTGGTCGAATCACAATAGAGGGGGAAACAATGCGCACCTTCTTGAGCATTTGGGCGACTTCCGCCGTAGCGCTGTTGGCCGGTGGCTGCGACACCAGCAACAATACGCAGCTCATCTTCGGGCAGACCCACAAGGTTGGCTTGTCCATCAGCGCGAGCGCACCGCAGCAGGGCGGCAGCATCAGCCTTGGCTACGAGGATCTAGACATAGCGATCATGCCTCTCGTCACACCGGGCGATCACAGTAGGCTGGCTACGGCGACTAAGGACTGCAAGTTCGCAAATGAAGGTGCCGGCGACTCAGGGGCTGCGAGCGAGAAAGTTCCCAAAGTTTGTACTGAGGATGCAGCTTCTGTCTTTGGTTACTTCGGACTCAGTGGCAAGACGGAGAACGCGTCGCCGGGGTTTGAATTGGGGAAGTTCTTTGCGACGGGCTTCGCCGCGCAGACCGTCGCAGACGGTTTCCGCGAGAAACTGAAGAAGTAGCGAGCAGAGTTAACCTTTTTTAGCGGAAGCGCTCGAACATGCCAGCAATTTATGATGACTTAGCTGCCGCGTTCCTGCCGGGTACTTTGCGAAGAGCATCAAGCGCCGATCGCGTAGATCGACTCAGCAGGCCCGACCCCGCATATAGGGCAGAGCGCGCTGAACGTATTGAGCGCGCTGAGCGGGCGGAACGTGCTGAACGGGCGGAACGCGCTGAGCGGGCGGAAAGGGCCGAACGACTGGTATTCGCCGAGCGCCCCAAGCCAGCTAGGCGCAGTCGCCGCGTGGACCAATAGCAGATACCGCTGCAAGGATCGCTCTCGCCGCTGTTGTGAACGGTCGCTTTTGCGACTTCACATCCGCGCTGACGACCAACGCTCCTCGCCGGCCTACTCGGCCGCCGCGCGGCGCGGTTCCAGGGCGTCCAGCACCTTGCCCTGGAAATAGGCCACCGACTGCTCGTGCCGCGGCGACAGCGGGCCGGGGCGGTAGGCGCCGCTGGCGTAGTTCTTCTGCGTGTGCTCGCAGATGCCGAAGTCCTCGCGCACGATGGCGATGTTGGTGTCGATGGTGCGCTGGCGCTGCGGCGCCGCGGCCTCCGAGAGGTCGGCGAAATAGAAGTGGTAGACCAGCTCGGTCTCGTCGACCGCCAGCGGGTTGATGCGGCTGGTGTTCATGCCGCCCTGGAACACCGACAGCGTCCAGCCCGGCCACATCCACAGCCACTTGCCGCCATAGATCGAGCCGCCCTTCTGCGGCGCCGTCATGCTGACCAGGCCGCGCCGCGCCACCGCCTCGAAGCCGGCGAAATCGATCACCTTGTGGAAGGCCGGATGGATGCCGGGGATGTGGTAGCCCTCGACAAAGTTGTCGGTATAGGTCTTCCAGTTGCTGCGCATGACAAAGCGCTCGCCGCCGACGGCCGTGAAGGACTCGATAGGGTAGTCCGCGATCTCTTCCGGCAGGTCGCCCAGCTGCGCCAGCAGGCTTTCCGCTGGTTCGATGGCGACGAACAGCAGGCCGCGCCAGGTCTCGAGCTGGATCGGCTCCAGCGACCAGTCGGCGGTGTCGAAGCCTGGGTCCTCGCCGAACCAGGGCGCCTTTTTCAGGCGGCCTTCCTGGTCGTAGAGCCAGAGGTGATAGGGGCAGCGAAGCAGCTCGCAGCGACCGTTGCCTTCTTCCAGCAGCCGCGCGCCGCGATGGCGGCAGACGTTGTGGAAGGCGCGCAGCACGCCGTCCTTGCCACGCAGCACGAAGAGCTTCCAGCCAGCCAGCTCGACCGCCAGATACTGGCCCGGTTCGGCCACCTGGCCGGCAGGTCCCAGGACCTGCCAGGTCCGCTTGAAGATGGCCTGGCGCTCGGCGGCATGGACCGCCGGGTCGACGTAGTAGCGCGGATCGAGGTTGCGCAGCATGGGTGTCGGCATGGCCGGAGTTTGGCTGTGCCGCCGTGGCAGGGCAAGGCAGCAGAGGCCCACGGCGGCGCCGGGCTGGCCAGCTTCCGGGGCATTGACCGGCGGTTGGCCGGCCCCTAAATTCCGCGCCGATGAGCCAGCTTGTCACCCGCGCCGCGACCACGAAAACGCCCCTTGGGGCGAAGGACAGCGCGCGCGTGTAGGTAACCACCACCACATCGCCTGATCCCGCAGCCCCGTACCGCCAAGTACGGGGCTTTTTTGTTGCCCGAAGGAGGGGCACCAGCCGTGCAGAGCAATCCCACCGTGGCCATCGTCGGCGTCACCGGCGCCGTCGGCGCCGAGTTCATCGCCACCCTGGACAAGCGCGCCTTTCCCGTCGGCCGGCTGAAGGCGCTGGCCAGCCCGCGCTCGGCCGGCCGGACGCTGGATTTCCGCGGCCAGGCAGTGCCGATCGAGGCGCTGACCGAAGCCTCGTTCGAGGGCGTCGACATCGCCCTCTTCTCGGCTGGCGGCGAGATCTCGCGCCGCTTCGCCCCACTGGCGGTCAAGGCCGGTGCCGTGGTGGTCGACAACTCCTCCGCCTTCCGCATGCAGGCGGGCGTGCCGCTGGTGATTCCCGAGGTCAATGCCCGGCGCATCCGGGACCACCAGGGCATCATCGCCAATCCGAACTGCGCGGCGATCACCGCGCTGGTGCCGCTCTGGCCGATCCACCGGATGAACCGCATCAAGCGCCTGATCCTGGCGACCTACCAGGCCGCCAGCGGCGCCGGCGCCGCGGCGATGGAGGAGCTGCGCGATTCCACCCGCGCTTATCTGGATGGGCAGCCCTACGCCCCCAAGGTGCTGCCGCATCCCTATGCCTTCAACCTCTTCAGCCACAACACGACGATCGACCCGGCGACCGGCTACAACGACGAGGAGACCAAGGTCATCAAGGAGACTCGCAAGATTTTTGAGGACGACCGCATTGCCGTCGGCGTCACCTGCGTGCGGGTGCCGGTGCTGCGCGCGCATTGCGAGGCGATCACTTTTGAATGCGAGAGGCCGATCACGGAGCATGAGGTGCGCAAAATCCTGTCGAACGCGCCGGGTGTGAAGATCGTCGATGATCGGGTACGGAATTACTTCCCGATGCCGGTCGATGCCTCAGGCCAGGATGACGTCCTGATCGGCCGCATCCGCAAGGATCTCAGCGATCCCACCGGCCATTCGATCTCGATGTTCGTGGCGGCGGATCAGCTGTTGAAGGGCGCGGCGCTGAACGCGATCCAGATCGCGGAATTGCTGCCGAAGAAGGTGACGGCGTGAGGCGACGACTTTTGCGCGCAAGCTCACAAGTCCATGCGTGGACGGGCGTCCGCTTTGCCAGGCATTGCGGACGTTAGCCGTCGATCGCGGACGCTTCGCGGGTCGAGAGGTTCAGACAAACATAAAATCGCTACCGTGCAAGCTTTGCATCGCAACGCCCTGGAGCGTTATGGAGTCGTTTTGATCGATTGTAATGATGGTGTCGTGGCCGACCTGATGGCTGGCCGCCAGGACCTGCCGGAAATCGTGGAATACGCCGCCGTCGAACTCGATCTGATCGCCTTTGGCAAAATCGTAGTCGATGCCGAATAGCTCGGTCCCTCTTCCGAGCCCCGGAAAATTGAAAAACCCGAATCCGTCGAACGGGCCGTGGCTGGCGGGATTGAAATCGGTGACCACGTCGTGGCCGGACCCGGGCCCGAACACGAAGGTGTCGCTGCCCTTGCCCCCGGTCAGGCGGTCGTTGCCGTCACCTCCGATCAGCCGATCGTTGCCGTTGTTGCCGAACAGGATATCGTCGCCGCCCTTGCCGTCCATGAGATCGTCACCGCTGGTTCCGGTGATGATGCCCGGCACGCTGCCGCCAATCAGGCCGGTTGCGATCACCATCGAGTTGCCGCCGGCATCGATGAGGGTTTCGACCGGATGTCCGTTGAAATGATCGACGATCCGAATGGTGCCGCCCGGCAACGTCAGCACAAGGTCGTTGCCGGAGCGTTGGGTCTGCACGTCCGAAAAACGGTCGACCGCGATCGTGTCCGCGCCGCTGTCGTCGGATATGCGATCATTTCCGAATAGCGAGCCGAAAGCGCCCCTGTAATCGTAAACATCGTCGTTGGCACCTCCGTCGAGCTCGTCGTCGCCGCCGAGCCCGATCAGATGATCGTTGCCGGCATTGCCCTGGATGAAGTTGGCGACACCGTTACCGGTCCCGGTGAAGTTGGCCGTGCCGAAATATCGCAAATCTTCGAAGTTCGTCAGCAGCGTCACTTGCGTCAGTGTGGTCAGAACGGTGTCGTGGCCTTCATTGGCGAACTCCACCAGCGTGTCGTTGGAATTTTCGAAGATATAGGTATCGTCTCCCCTGCCGCCCTGCAGGGTGTCAGCGAATCCGCCCCCGCCATTGAGGGTGTCTTTGCCGTCGAGGCCGATCAGATAGTCGTTGCCGAGATCACCTTGAATAAGGTTCTCCCCGGCGTTGCCGGTCCCGGTAAAATCGCTGGTTCCAGTGTAGTGTAGATCTTCG
>JBBQBI010000033.1:0-39585 GCA_038363005.1 Rhodospirillales bacterium | reverse complement strand
CCACTTGCCGAACAGCACGGTGTCGCCAGCCTTGACGTCGAGGGCGACGATCTCGCCCTTCTCGTTGCGGGCACCGGCGCCAACGGCGACCACGTGGCCCTGCATCGGCTTTTCCTTGGCGGTATCGGGAATGATGATGCCGCCACTGGTGCGCTCGCTCTCTTCCAGGCGACGAATGACCACGCGGTCATGTAGGGGACGAAATTTCATAGCTGTAGCAACCTCCCAGAATGGCAAGGCTTTTCGCTGTCAATTGTTCGCTTGACGACCTTGTTAGCACTCACAATTGGCGAGTGCCAAAAGGATGCTGCCCTGCAAATGGGCCGCTGGACCCGCTGTGTCAAGCTGCAAGCGGTCGACGCGCCGGCTTTCCGCACTCACGGGCAAGCGTGCATCATGGCGGTCGCGCCACGACGCAGCCAGGAGGCCCCCCTTGTCAGACACCCTGCACTTCAAGCGCCAGGAGGTTCAATTCGTCCCCTTCGGCGGCCCGCCGGGGACGGCATCGATCGCGCGTCTGGTCGGCCCGGAGGTCAGCCGCACCATGGGCATCGGCCTGGCCAGCTTCGACGGCTGCGCGGTGGAATGGACCGTGCTCTACGATGAGATGATCGTGGTGCTGGAGGGCGTGTTCCGCCTGGGCGTGGCGGGCAAGGACATCGTCGCCCACCCCGGCGACGTGATCTGGATCCCGGAGAAGACCCCCATCGTCTACCAGGGCGACAAGGCCGTGGTCTGCTACGCCCTGCACCCGGTGGACTGGCGGCAGAGGCACGGCTTGGCCTGAGGTCTCCTGCCGCGTCAGTCGTTCAAGGTGGGAGAGACCTGAAATGCCATCCACAGGCAACGCGCCCACCCAATGGGCGGCCTTGGTGCCGGAGCTGAACGTCACGGACCTGGCGCGCAGCCTGGCTTTCTGGTGCGGGCTCTGCGGCTTCCACGTCGCCTATGGCCGGCCGGAGCAGGGCTTCGCCTACCTGGAGCGCGAGCGGCTGCAGGTGATGCTGGAGGTTATCGCGCCCGACTCCTGGATCACCGCGCCGCTGGAGCCGCCCTTCGGCCGCGGGATCAATCTGCAGCTGGAGGTGAGCCTGCTGGCCACCATCGAGACGGCGCTACAGGGCGCCGGCTGGCCGCTGTTCCGTCCCCTGGAAGAACGCTGGTACCGCGTAGGCCCCCTGGAACATGGCCAGCGCCAGTTCCTGGTGCAGGACCCCGACGGCTATCTGCTGCGCTTCTGCCAGTCGCTGGGAGAGCGGCCGGCGGCCTGAACCGCCACCTCACCCCGGGCCCTGGAAGCACGGCCTGCGTGCGGCAGGCCGACCCCCAGGGCCCTGGATGCCGGCAGCGCCGCCCGCGCTGCCGAACATGAGGAAGGGCTTCAGGCCACGTCGCCCTGTCCGGCCGGCCGCTTGCGACCGGTGAGCATGGCGCGCACCAGGTTTTCACGATGCCGCAGGCTGGCCAACAGCACGCCCAGAACGTGCAGCCCGACCAGGCCCAGCAGCAGATTGGCCAGAAGTTCGTGGGTCTCCTCCACCCACGCCTCGCCCCAGTAGGCATCGGTGGTCTGCATCCAGCCGGATAGGCAAAGGCCGGCCATGACCAGCAGCAGCGCCAGGATCATGAAGCCGCCCGCCGGGTTGTGGCCGAGGTAGCGCGCCTCGCGCCCGGTCAGGATGTCACGCAGGTAACCGACGACGACGCGCGGCCGGCGGATGAACTGCCGGAAGCGCGCATAGCGCGTGCCGGCCAGTCCCCAGACCAGGCGGAAGGCGACCAGGGCCGCCGCCGCGTAACCAGCCCAGAGATGCAGGTCGCCCCAGTCCTCCGCGCTGATCCACGCGGTGGCGAAGCTCGCCACCAGCGACCAGTGGAAGATGCGGACCGCCAAGTCCCACACGCGGGTCGAGGCGACCGTCCGGTCGAGCGTCGTCGTCGTCATGATCTTGGCCCGCCTACTTCGACAGCACGGCCTCGAAGGTCTTGGGATCGAAGTAGACCTCCTGCCGCTTGCCGTTGGCGTCCTTGCCGTAGGCCTCGTAGCAGCCGTCGTCGACCTTGATGGTCTTCACCGACCAGCCTTCGGACTCGAGCTTCGCCTGCAGCGTTTCCTTGGGCTGCCACTCGGCCTCGGGCACGCTGCAGATGTCCTTGGCGCTGGCGGCACCGGCACCGGCGAGGGCGAAGAGCAGGGCGGCGAGAGTTACGGTTTTCATGTTGGGTAGCTCCTTGGAGGGGTTGCCGTGGCGAACAGCAGTAGCGGGGCAAGCTGACGCCTTGCTGACGGGGCGGGCCGACGGCGGTCAGGTTGCGGTAAGCTCGCCGCGCGAGAGCTAATCGGTCCGGCCTCGGAGGAGAGGTCCGGCGGAAAGGGTTGCCGGTGCGGATCCTGCTGGTCGAAGACGAGGACACGCTGGCCGAGGCGGTTGCCGAGCACATCCGCGGCGAAGGTCATGCCGTCGATTGCGTGGCGCGGCTGGACGACGCCGCGGCGGCGCTGTCGGCAGTGGACTACGGCCTGCTGCTGCTCGACCTGCAGCTGCCCGACGGCCAGGGGCTGGAGCTGCTGCGCCGCCTGCGCCGCGCCGGCGACCGGCGGCCGGTGATCATCCTGACGGCGCGCGATCAGGTGCGCGATCGCATCGCCGGCCTCGACGCCGGCGCCGACGACTATCTGGTGAAGCCCTTCGACCTGGCAGAGCTCAGCGCGCGGCTGGGCGCCGTGGCCAGGCGCTATGCCGGCGACCCCAGCCCGCTGCGCCACGTCGGCCCGGTCACGCTCGACCTGGCCAGCCACCGCGCCAGCCTGGCCGGCGAGCGGGTCGAGCTGACGGCGCGCGAATGGGCGCTGGTCGAGGCGCTGCTGCGGCGCCCCGACGCGGTGGTGACCAAATCGCAACTCGAGGACACGCTCTATGCCTTTGGCGCCGAGGTGGAGAGCAACGCGGTCGAGGTCCACGTCAGCCGCCTGCGCAAGAAGCTGGGTCGCGACTTTGTCGTTACCCAGCGCGGCCTGGGCTATCGCCTGGGCAGCGGCGAGGCCGGATCGACATGAGCCGCTGGAGCATCGCCCGCCGCCTGGGTGCCCTGATCGGCCTGGTGCTCGGCGCGCTCTGGCTGCTGGCCGTTGCCGCGACCACCTTCAACATGCGCTACGAAACCGGCGAGCTGTTCGACGGCGCGCTGCAGGAAGCTGCCGAGCGCCTGCTGCCGCTGGCCGAGGCGCACCTGACCTTGCTGCGCGACGGCGCCGTGGGGGTCGAGGAGATCGGCGACCCGGCCGACGAGGAATACCTGCTCTACCAGGTGCTCGATGCCAGCGGGCGGTTGCTGCTGCGCTCGCACCAGGCGCCGGCCCAGGCTTTCGTTCTGCCGCCGCAGGCTGGCTTTGCCGACAGCGGGCCCTTTCGCATCTACACCGCACTCTCTGATTCCGGCCTAGCCATCGAGGTGGCCGACCGGCAGGAGCACCGCGACGAAGCGCTCTACGGCAGCCTCCTCTGGCTGCTGGCGCCGCTGCTGGCGCTGCTGCCGCTGGCAGCGCTGGCGCTGTGGTGGACCCTGCGGCAGGCGACCCGGCCGATCCTGGCGCTGCAGGCCCAGCTGGGCGAGCGTCATGGCGGCAACCTGACACCGCTGCCCGAGGCCGGTCTGCCGGACGAGCTGGCGCCGGTGGCGCAGGACGTCAACCTGCTGCTCGCCCGCCTGGAGCGCGCGCTGGCCGGCGAGCGCGCCTTCGCCGCCAACTCGGCGCACGAACTGCGCACGCCGATCGCCGCCGCGCTGGCGCAGGCCCAGCTGCTGGCCGGTCAACTGGCCAGCGGCCAGCAGGCAGCGCGCGCCGCCTCACTGGTTGTCTCGCTGCAGCGCCTAGCCCGCCTGGTGGAGAAGCTGCTGCAACTGGCCCGCGCCGAGTCCGGCGCCGCGCTGGCGCGTGAGCCCTTCGACGCGCTACCGGTACTGCGCCTGCTGCTGGACGAGGCCAAGCGCCGGCCGGAGGTGGCAGACAGGCTGCGCTTTGAGGCCGGCGGACCGGCGGCGCTGTGGCTCGATGGCGATATCGATGCCTGGGGCATCGCGGTGCAGAACCTGCTGGACAATGCACTGGCACATGGCACTGGCGAGGTGCTGGTCCGCTTGCTGCCCGGTGGCGCGCTCAGCATCGCCAACGGCGGGCCCGTTGTGCCGCCGGAGCTGATGGCCCGCCTGACCGCCCGCTTCACCCGGGGCCAGGCGCGCGGTCCCGGCAGCGGCCTCGGCCTGGCCATCGTCGAGGCCATCGCCCAGCAATCCGGCGGCAGCCTGACGCTGCATTCGCCGGCGCGCGGCAGCGATGAGGGCTTCGAGGCAATCCTGGCGCTGCCGCTGGCGTCGGCGCCAACGCAGGGGGCTGGGCCCCTCAGGGTTTGAGCGTGATCTCTCGTTTGCCGCCGTCGCAGACCGAGCAGCACGATTTGCAGTCCGCGCGGTCGCCGGAGTCGCAGCCCAGCACGAACTGGTGGAACGAGTTGTCGTCCAGCACATAGGCGTCGTCGTCGCCCGGCCAGGAGCCGTGGTCGAGCTGCGAATAGAACTCGATCTGCACGCGGTTAGGATGGAGGCTGCGCACGATCCAGGTGAAGGTCTCGGCGCGCGCCACCTTCCCCCCGCCCGAAGGAACAACGCCAGCGCCACCCTAGCCGAAGTGTGCGTTCTTTCGCCACTCCGTGCAGGGGCTTTACAGCGCCATCGCCGCGCGCAGGCCCTCCAGCACGGCCTCCTCGGCGGAGCGCGGGGCCAGGCAGTCGCCGATCAGCTGCAGGTCGATGGGAAGGCCGCGCAGCTCGTCGGCCAGTTCGTCGACCTGTTCCTGGCCCTGCGCCAGCACCAGGGTGTCGATGCCCTCCAGGATCAGCGGCTCGCCGGAGGCGATGTGCTGGAAATAGGCGGTCTCCCCATCGACGCCGTAGAGGCGTGCGTAGGGAATTACCTCGACCCCCAGCTTGTGCAAGGTGCCCGCCCAGTTGTCGCGCACGTACTGCGGGATGGTCTGGCCCGGCACCAGGCCGGCGACCGCCAGGCGCACGCGGCAGCCGTCGCGGGCCAGCTTCTCGGCCAGCCCCATGCCGATCCAGTCGCAGCGCCAGTCGGCCACGACGACAGAGGCGCCGATGTTGGCCTCGCCCCTCAGCAGCTGCCAGGCATCGACCAGGTGGCCGCTCTCGGCGCCCTCGATCACCGGCCAGCGCGGCTTGCCACCGGTCGCCATGATCACGGCGTCGGGCGCCTCGCGCTCGACCAGGGCACGGTCGACCTTGCTGTTTTTGACCACGGTGACGCCAGCGCGCTCAAGCTCGCGCTCCAGGTTGGTGATCAAGCCGCCGAATTCGGCGCGGCCGGGCAGCAGCTGCGCCAGCAGCGCCTGGCCGCCGAGGCGCGGGCCAGCCTCGTAGAGCGTGACGTCATGCCCGCGCTCCGCCGCCACGGCGGCGGCCTTCATGCCGCCCGGGCCGCCGCCCACCACCATGACCTTGCGGCGCGTGGCGGCCGGTGCCCGCTTGCCCTCACGCTCGGGATAGGTCAGCTCGCGCCCGGTCTCCGGGTGCTGAATGCAGGAGATTGGATAGCCGAGGTGGAAGTGACCGATGCAGGCCTGGTTGCAGGCGATGCAGGCGCGAATGTCGTCCGGCCGCCCTTCGCGCGCCTTGTTCGGCATCTCCGGGTCGGCGATCAGCGCGCGGGTCATGCCGCACATGTCGGCCTGGCCGCCGGCGATCACCTGTTCAGCCTGCTGTGGCTGGTTGATGCGGCCGGCGACGAAAACCGGGATTTTCACCCTGGCCTTCACCGTCGCGGCATAGGGCGCGACATAGGCATTGGCCACCGCCATGGGCGGGGCGATATGCACGGCGCCCCCCAGCGAGGCCGAGGTGCCGGCGATGACGTTGATGAAGTCGAGGCGCGATTCCAGCGCGACGATGGCGGCCAGCGATTCCACCTCGGTCAGGCCCTCGCTGTCGGCCTCGTCGCCCGACAGCCGCAGGCCCACCGCCTTGTCGGGGCCGACGGCGGCGCGCACCGCGTCCAGCACCTCCTCCAGGAAGCGCAAGCGGTTGCGCTCGCTGCCGCCGTAGCGGTCTTGGCGCAGGTTGACCCGCGGGTTGAGAAACTGCGAGGGCAGGTAGCCGTGGCTGCCGACGATCTCCACGCCGTCCAGTCCGGCGGTCGTCAGGCGTCGCGCGGCATCGGCGTAGCCCTGGATGATTTCCCGGATCAGGCGCTTGCTGAGCGGCCGCGGCATGACGTGGAAGCGCTCGTTCGGCACCGCCGAGGGCGCGTAGGCCACCGGCAGCGCGCCGTCCTGGCTTTCCATGATCTCGCGGCCGGGATGGAACAGCTGGCCATAGACGCAGGTGTCTTCGGCGTGCAGCGCCTCGGCCAGCTTGCGGTAGCCGGGGATGCAGGCGTCGCTGGTCGCCATCAGCATGTAGGTCGTGTACATCGCCGTGCGGTGCACGCCGGCCACCTGGGCGATGATCAGCCCCGCGCCGCCCCTGGCGCGCGCCAGGTGATAGGCCACCAGCTGGTCGGAGACCGCGAAGTTCTCCGGCATCTTGGTGTCGTGCCCGGTGGAGAAGATGCGGTTGCGGATCGTATGGCCGCGAATCGTCAGCGGCTGGAAGACATGGGGGAAGCTGGGACCGGGCATGGGCGACCTTGCGGGAACGGGGGTAAGCGAGGACGCCCGAGTCTAACGACTGCGCGCCGCGGGCCAAGCCCCCGGCGCGCAGCCCAGACCAGCAGTGCCCTGCGGCGCGCTAGCGACGATAGTCGCCGCGCCCACTCGGAATGACCAGAAGAACGGTCGCCAACAGGTAGACCAGGCCGGCCACCACCACGGTCGGCAGGCTGGCGGTCAGGTAGGCATAGGGTCCGGCGCTCTCGTAGGTGATGGGGTCCAGCAGCCAGAGGTAGGTGGCACAGCCGGCCGCCATCGCCAGGAGGGCCGCCGGGTTGATGCCGCCCCAGTAGTAGTAGGCGCTGCCGGGGCCACCCTCGTAGAGACCGCGCACCGCGATGCGGCCACGCCGCAGGATCAGGGTGTCGACGATCTGGATGGCGCAGACCGGCCCGAAGGCCACGCCGATGAAGGCCAGGAAGGTGCCGAAGTTCGCGAAGAAGAGGTCCGGAATGGCGACCCCCACCACCGCCACCGGCAGGATCGCGGCCAGCAGCAGCCAGCGCCACGAGACCTTGGCCAGCCCCGGCACCTGCTTCAGCCCCACGGTGGTGGCATAGACGCCAGCCACCGCGGTACCCAGGTTGGCGGCGATGACGAAGACCAGTGCGATGGCGCCATAGATCGGCCCGCCGAGTTCCACCATCCAGGCCGAGGGATCGGAGACCTGCAGCACCAGGATGGCGGCCAATCCGATGACGCTGAGCAGCGGCACCGGCAGCCCCATGCCCAGCATCGAGGGCAAGGTCGCGGTGTGCGCGTTCGGCGCCTGGCGCACCATGGCACCGATGTAGGGCCACCAGGACAGCAGGCTGGCAATGCCCAGCTCCACGCCGGTGACGTAGTCCCACTGCAGGTCGCCCGAGGCATAGGCCGGCACCGCGGCGGTCACCGCTGTGCCTTCGCGGTCGAGCAGCAGCCAGATCATCCAGACGCCGACGCCGACGATGAAGAAGAACAGCAGGACCGAGATGCGCTCGACCCCGGTCGCGCCGCGCAGCAGCACGGCGAAGACTACGGCGCAGGCGACCAGCGTGGCCAACGGCACCACCCAGCTTTCCGCGCCCTCGCCCACCACGCCCAACAGCCCCAGCAGCTGCGCCGTCGACTTGCCGAAGAAGATCAGCAGCAGCGCATTCCAGCCGATGATCGAGCCGTACTGCAGGAAGACCGTGATGATCCAACCGCGGCTGCCGAACTGCGGCCGCGCGGCGGCGATGGAATCGACGCCATAGCGCGTTGCCGTCGGCACCACCGCCAGGGTGACCAGCAGCATGCCGATCATCGAGCCAGCGGTGATCGCCGCGAAGCCCATCTTGAAGTTCAGGTAGTAGCCGACGTATTCGCCGATGATGTAGCACCAGGTGGCGCAGGCGGCGACCAGCAGCACCATGAAGAGGCGCGACTGGCCCCAGGTGCGCTCGCTCTGCAGCAGCGGCCAAGCGGCCCGCTGGTCGAGATCCGTCGTGGCACTCATGACAGCCACCCCCAGGCCAGCAGGACAATGGGACCGACGACGCCGGTCAGCAGCAGCCAAAAAACGTCGATACCGGTGAAGCCGGCACCCTGTTCGGCGCCGCCCTCCATCAACGCGATGCGACGCTCCAGCTCCGGATCAAGCTGCGTGGCCATCACTTGCCTCCCTTGAAGGATTCGTCCTTGGCATAGGGGAACCACCAGAAGTCCTGGTTGCTCGCCTTGGGGTCGAGCATGGCGAACTTGGTGTTGCGGAACTGCTCCAGCCCCTCGGGACCAAGCTGCCGGCCGCTGCCGGACAGCTTGCGTCCACCGAAGGGCAGCGCGTCGTTGTCGAGCAGCGGCGCGTTGACCCAGACGATGCCGACCTCGAGCTCGTGCACCGCGCGGAAGGCCTCGTCCATGTCCAGCGTGTAGACGTTGGAGCCCAGGCCGTAGCGCGAGCGGTTGGCCAGCTCGATGGCCTGGTCGAAGGACTCGACGCGGCAGAGCGGCGCCACCGGGCCGAAGGGCTCCTCGTTCAGGATCTCCATGTCGGGCGTGCAGCCGGTCAGCACCGTCGGCTCGACGAACCAGCCGCGGTTCAGGCCGGCCGGGCGACCGCCGCCGGCCAGCGCGCGGGCGCCCTGCTGGCGGGCGCGCGCCATCATCCCTTCGAAGCGCTCGCGCTGCTTCAGGGTCGCCAGCGGCCCCATGTCGACGGTCTCCAGGCCATTGCCGACGCGCAGCTTGCGCGCCTCCTCGGCCAGGCGCTCGGCGAAGGCATCGTGGATCGCCTCGTGCACATAGAAGCGCTCGGCCGAGGTGCAGACCTGGCCGCAGTTCAGGTAGGCGGCGAAGGCGGCGCCGCGCGCCGCGATCTCCAGCGGTGCCGAGGGCATGACGATGAAGGGGTCATTGCCCGAAGCTTCGATCAGGCAGGGCTTGAAGGTCTCGGCGCAGGTCCGCGCCACCGCCTGGCCGACGGCGACCGAGCCGGTGTAAGCCACGCCGTGCGTGCCCGGGCTGGCAACCAGCCGCTGGCCAACGCGTCCGCCGCCGGTAACCACCTGGATCAGCCCTGGGGTCAGCGTGTCGAACAGCTCCATGAACTTCAGCGTGGTCAGGCTGGTCTGCTCGTGCGGCTTGACGATCACCGCGTTGCCCGCCGCCAGCGCCGCCGAGGCCTCCCAGCAGAGCAGCACCAAGGGATAGTTGAAGGGCAGGATGATGGCGATGGTGCCCAGCGGCTCCTTGATGCTAAAGTGGATCTGCCCCGGCACCGTGGCGCCGGCGAAGCGCCCGGCCTCGTGCCGTGCCAGCTCGGCGTAGTAGTCGATGGCGGTGGCGCACCAGGAAACCTCGTCCACCGATTCCTTGAAGGGCTTGCCCTCCTCGCGCGTCAGGCATTCGGCATAGAGCGCCTTGTCGCGGCGGATGCGGGCCGCCACTTCGTGCAGCGCCACGGCGCGGCTGCGGGTGTCCAGCGCCCACCAGGTCTTGCGCGCGCGGTTGGCGATGGCGATAGCCTGGTCGACCTCCTGGTCGGTGGCATCGGCGATCTCGCCCACCTTCTCCTCGGTTGCCGGGTCGATCACCGGCAGGCGCTGCGTCGACTGGCTGGCCACCAGGCCGCCCTCGATGAAGAGCTTCCCAGAGAGGCGCTTGAAATCCTCGAGTGCTGCCATGGCCTGCCTACTCCCTCGCCCGGTGCGGCGCTGCATCGTGTTTAATATTTTTTGATTATTGTCATGGAAATTTTTGGCGCGCAAGCCCATCTTCAGTCAGCTGGCCAGCAGGCTTCTGGCGAAACCGCCAGGCGTGTTAGGACACCAGCATCATCGATCCCGTCCGCCGACGGCGGGCACCGCAGCCAGAGAGTTCGCCGCCCGCCGTGACCACAGCCAGCCAGAGCAAACCCCGCCGCGCCGCCGCCAAGCCGCGCCCGACGACGGCGCCCAAGGCGCGCAGCCGCAGCCCGGTGGAGCAGGAAAGCGAAGCCTCGGCGCTGGGCGTCGGCGCGCGCCTGAAGGCGGTGCGCGAAACCGCCGGCCTGTCGCAGCGCGAACTGGCGCGCCGCGCCGGCGTGACCAACGGCACCATCTCGCTGATCGAGCAGGAGCGCCACGCGCCCTCGCTGGCATCGCTGCATCGCATCCTCAGCGCGCTGCCCATCAGCATGGCTGAGTTCTTCGCCCTGCCGGTCACGCGCGACAACGCCCTGTTCTACCAGGCCGAAGACCTTGCGGTGGTGACGCGCGGCGGTGCCGACCTGCGCGTCCTGGGCAGCGAGCGGCGCGACAAGCGCCTGCAGCTCTTCTTCGAACGCTACGCCCCCGGCGCCAGTACCGGCGAGGAGCCGATTGTCCACGAGGGCGAGACCGCGGCGGTCGTGGTGCAGGGCAGCGTGCTGCTGGAGGTCGACGGCCAGGAGCGCCGCATCGGCCAAGGCGGCGGCTTCCAGCTGCTCGGGCGGACCGCCTATCGCCTGCGCAATCCAGGGCGCGAGACCGCTATCGTCGTCTGCGCCTGCACCCCGCCGCTGCTGTGACGGCGGA
Source organism: Rhodospirillales bacterium (assembly GCA_038363005.1). Lineage (GTDB taxonomy): Bacteria > Pseudomonadota > Alphaproteobacteria > Kiloniellales > JACOMY01 > JAKOWB01. The sequence goes on along the minus strand of JBBQBI010000033.1, from coordinate 28,851 downwards.
GCTCAAGCTACCGCCTCGGGCGGTCTGCTGCGAGACCTGATCGGCCCCTTGAAGTCCATGCCGGCGACGATGTAGCCGCGGCGGAAGTCCTGAACCCTCAGCCGTCTACCGGCGGCGCATCGGCGCCTTGGGCGGCCATCCAGGCAGCGGCATCGGCCCTGGCGGCGCTGGCCATCTGCTGCGCCAGCCGCAGCCGCCGAACGAAGAGATGGCAGAGCTCGGCCAGCACGGAGGGATGGTCCTGGGTGAGGCTCTGGAAGACGATACGGCTGAGGCACAGCAGGCGGACGTCGGTCACCGCCGCCACGGCAGCGGCGCGCGGCGCGTCGTCGATCAGTGCCATCTCGCCGAAGTAGTCGGCGGGCCCCAGCACCGCCAAGGTCCGGCTGCCCTTGCGCACCGCCACCTGGCCTTCGACCACGAAGTAGAGCGTGTCCCCGATCGTGCCGTCGTCGATCACCGTCTCGCCAGCACGATAGTTGGCCGGCTCCGTCGCCTCGGCCAGCGCCTGCAGCGCATCGTCGGGCAGCGCGCGGAACAGCGCGATCTGCTTCAGGAACGCCTGCCGGTCCATCTCGCCTGCCTCCTTGTCCCGCTGCCTTCAACCACCTGCCAGCTTGGGCAGCAGAAAAATCTCGTTTCCCGCCGTCAGCGGGTGGAACCAGGCCTCGCGGATAATCTGGCCGTCGACGGCCACCGCGACACCGCGATCCAGCACCGCCTTCAGCGCCGGGACCTGCTGGCCGAGGCGGGTCAACATCTCGCGGATGTTGCTCGCCTCGACCTGGAAGGTCTTCTGCCCGCCGGCGTAGGACTGCAGCGTGCCGCCGAGCTGGACGGTCAGCTGGGCCAAGGTCAGCTCTTCGCGTTCCGGCCGTCCTTGGTCAGGGCAGCCAGCACCCGCGGCGGCGACAGCGGTACCTGTGGCAGGCGGATGCCCACCGCGTCGGAGACCGCGTTGGCCACGGCGGCCAGCGGCGGCACGATCGAGGCCTCGCCGACGCCGCGCACGCCGTAGGGGTGGCCGGGGTTCGGCACCTCCACGATCACCGTGTCGATCATCGGCAGGTCCGAGCAGACCGGCACGCGGTAGTCCAGGAAGCCGGCGTTCTGCAGCTTGCCGTCGGCGCCGTAGATGTACTCCTCGTTCAGCGCCCAGCCGACGCCCTGCGCGGCGCCGCCCTGGAACTGCCCCTCGACATAGGTCGGGTGGATCGCCTTGCCGGCGTCCTGCGCGATCAGGTAGCGCAGCACCGTGGTGCGGCCTGTCGCCGGGTCGACCTCGACGTCGACGACGTGGCTGGCAAAGGCCGGGCCGGCGTTCTCGGCATTGAACTCGCAGTGACCGGCGACCGGGCCGCCGGTGTTGCCGACGGTGGCGGCGATCTCGGCCAGGCTCAGGGGCTCGAACTCGCCGGCGTTCTTGCCGGCGGGCTTGGCGTGACCGGCCTCCCACACCACCGCGTCCTCGGGGATACCCCAGGTCTTGGCGGCGCGGGCGCAGAGCTTCTTGATGGCGTCACGCGCGGCATGGATCGTCGCCAGGCCGCTGGCGAAGGTGACGCGGCTGCCGTCGGTGACGTCGTTGTAACCGAGCGAGGCGGTGTCGGCGATGATGGTCTTCACCTGCTCGTAGGCGATGCCCAGTTCCTCCGCCGCCATCAGCGACATGGAGGCGCGCGAGCCGCCGATGTCCGGCGTGCCGACCGACAGGCCGACGGTGCCGTCGATGTTGACGTTCAGCGAGACGCAGGTCTGGCCGCCGAAGTTGAACCAGAAGCCGGAGGACACGCCGCGGCCCTGGTTCTTGCCCAGCTTGGCGGCGTAGTTCTTGTGCGCTTTGCAGGCCTGCAGCGTCTCGACCAGGCCGATCGGCCCGAAGGTCGGGCCATAGGAGGACTTGGTGCCCTCCTTGGCCGCGTTCTTCAGGCGGAAGTCGATCGGGTCCAGGCCGATCTTCTTGGCCAGCGAGTCCATGATAGACTCCACCGCGAAGGCCGCCATGGGTGCGCCGGGGGCGCGATAGGCCGCCTGCTTCGGGCGGTTGCAGACCACGTCGTAGCCGACGACCTTGACGTTCTCCAGGTCGTAGCAGGCGAAGGCGCACATGGCGCCCATCTCCACCGGAGAGCCGGCGAAGGCGCCGCCCTGGTAGCGCAGCGTGGCCGAGGCCGCGGTGATGCGGCCGTCCTTGCTGACACCGATCTTCACGTCCATCGAGGCCGAGGAGGTGGGGCCCGAGGCCTTGAAGACCTCGTCGCGGGTCATCACGATCTTCACCGGTCGGCCGGCCTTCTTCGACAGCGCGCAGGCCACCGGCTCGATGAAGACCGTGGTCTTGCCGCCGAAGCCGCCGCCGATCTCCGACGCCGTCACCCGCAGCTTGGAAACCTCGATACCGAGCAGCTGGGCGCAGGTGTCGCGCACCATGAAGTGGCCCTGGGTGCAGCACCACAGCTCGCCCTGCCCATCGGCCGCGATGTTGGCCAGGCAGGCGTGCGGCTCGATATAGCCCTGGTGCGTCGCCTCGGTCTTGAAGGAGTCCTCCAGGATCACCGCGGCCTGCTTGAAGCCGGCCTCGACGTCGCCGTGGCCGAATTCGCAACGCAGCGCGATGTTGCTGGCCTTGGTCGGTGCCGGCTCGACGCCCTTGGTGAACATGTCGTCGTGCAGCACCGGCGCGCCGGGCTTCATCGCCTCGTCGACATCGGTGACGTGCGGCAGCACCTCGTAGTCGACCTTGATCAGTTTCAGCGCCTTGCGCGCCACCTCGGCGGTCGAGGCGGCGACCGCCGCCACGGCGTGGCCCTCGTAGAGCGCCTTGTCGCGTGCCATGACGTTGACCAGCACGTCGCGCAGGCCATCGGTGCGGTCAGCGAAGTCGGCGCTGGTCACCACGGCCTTGACGCCCTGCAGCGCCAGCGCCTTGGAGATGTCGATGGACTTGATCTTCGCATGCGCATGCGGGCTGCGCAGGATGCGCCCGACCAGCAGGCCGGGGGCGGTGGCGTCGGCGCCGAAGCGGGCGCGGCCGGTCACCTTGTCCAGGCCATCGGGGCGCAGCGGACGGGTGCCAACGGTCTTGAAGGAACGCTTGGCGGGGGGATTGTCGAGCGGCATGGGGTCAGCCCTTCCTCATCTCGGCGGCGGCGTCCAGGACGGCGCGCACGATCTTGTCGTAACCGGTGCAGCGGCAGAGGTTGCCGGCGAGCCAGAAGCGCACCTCGTGCTCACTGGGGTCGGCGTTGCGTTCCAGCAGCGACTTGGCCGCCACCAGGAAGCCCGGGGTGCAGATGCCGCACTGCAGGGCGGCGTGCTCCAGGAACTTCTGCTGCAGCGGGTGCAGCGCCTCGCCGTCGGCCATGCCCTCGATGGTCTCGACCTTGCGGCCCTCGGCCTCGGCCCCCAGCACCAGGCAGGAGCAGACCAGGCGGCCGTCCAGCATGACGCTGCAGGCACCGCAGTCCCCGGTGCCGCAACCTTCCTTGGCGCCGGTCAGGCCCAGGCGGTTGCGCAGGGCGTCGAGCAGGGTTTCGTCAGCGTCGCAGACGAACTCCAGCGCGTCGCCGTTGACCGTGGTGGATACGTGAACTCCGGACATGGATGACCTCACTTCGCCTGGGCGCGCTTCAGCGCGATGCCGGCGGCACGGCGCGCGAGCACGCCGGCAACCTGGATGCGGAACGCCTTGGTCCCGCGCTTGTCGTCGATCGGCTTGGCCGCGGCCGAGCAGGCCGCCGCCAGGCGGTCCAGCGCCGCCTCGTCCAAGCTGGAGCCGAGGATGGCCTTGGCGGCTTCTTCCACCAGCAGCGCGCGGGCGGCAACCGCGCCCAGCGCCACACGGGCGCTGGCGACCTTGCCGCCGTCGAGTGCCAGGCTGATGCCGCAGCTCACCACCGCGATGTCCATCTCGGTACGCGGGATGAAGCGCAGGTAGGCGTCGCCAGCATGTGCCGGGCGGGCCGGCAGGAAGACCGAAGCCACCAGCTCGCCCTTGGCCAGGGTGGTCTTGCCCGGCGCCGTGGCGATCTCGCCCACCGGCACCTCGCGGGTGCCGTTCGGCCCGACGATGCGGGCCACGGCATCGGCCGCCATCATGGCCGGCACCGAATCGGCGGCCGGCGAGGCGTTGCACAGGTTGCCGACGATGGTGGCGCGGCCCTGCACCTGGGTCGAGCCGATGAGGCGCGCGGCCTCCACCACGCCGGGCCAGGCGGCGACCAGCGCCTTGTGCTCGCCCAGCTCGGCCGAGGGCACGGCGGCGCCGATACGGAAGCCGCCCTTTTCGGCAGTGATTTGCCGCATCTCGGGGATGCGCTTGATGTCGACGATCAGGTCGGGCTCCTGCGTGCCGGCCTTCATCTGCACCAGCAGGTCGGTCCCACCGGCCAGCACCTTGGTCGCGCCACCGGCCCGCACCAGCAGGCTGACGGCCGCGTCCAGCGTCTCCGGCGCTTCATACCGCATGTTGAATCCTCATGATCTGTCCTGGACCCCTCTCCGCTGCGGGCGGCCTTGCCGCTGCGCGGCTCCGCCCCTTGGTATCACTGTCGCACCGGGACGTTGCCCGGCGCGGGACGATCCTAGAGATAGTCGCCGGCCGGCGCAAAGCGTGTGAAGCCCCCCGCGCGCGCGGGGTCACCTAGCCCAGCAGCAGCGGATCGAAGGGGCAGTGCGTCATGTTCTCGACCCCGTCTTCCGTCACCAGCACCTGGTCCTCCAGCTTCAAGCCGTCGGGACCGCCGACCTCGCCGATATAGGCCTCGACGCAGAGCATCATGCCGGGCTCCACCACGCCGTCGTAGCCGCGCTGTTCCCAGTCGACGGCGTACTTGATCGCCGGCCATTCGTCGCACAGGCCGACGCCGTGGAACGGCGAGCCATAACGCTGCGCCACATAGGCCTCGGGCAGCGGGCGGCAGGCCTGGCTGAGTTCCTTGAAGCTGATGCCAGGGCGGATTTGCGCCATGTTGTAGCGCAACTGGTCCAGCGCCACGGCGTGCATGTCGCGCTGCCGCTGGGTCGGTTGGCCATCGCCGATGAACCAGGCGCGCGAGATGTCGGCGCACATGCCGTAGCAGCCGATCAGGTCGGTATCGAAGGACAGGATCTCGTTGTTCTTCAGCACCCGCGGGCCGCATTCCTGGAACCAGGGATTGGTGCGCGGACCCGACGCCAGGATGCGGGTCTCGATCCATTCGCCGCCGCGCCGGATGTTGCCCTTGTGCAGCTCGGCCCAGACGTCGTTCTCGGTGACGCCGGGCACCGCCGTCAGCCGCATCTCGGCAATGGCGGCCTCGCAGGCCCAGAGCGCGCAGCGCATCGCCTTGATCTCGTCCGGCCCCTTGATCGCCCGGGTCTTCTCCAGCAGCTCCTCGCCGTCCTCCACCACGAGGCCGAGGTGGTCAAGCGCGCGCAGCCCGGCAATCTGGATCTTGTCCACCGCCAGGCGGCGGTTGGCGCCGGCGTGGCCGCGCACCAGCTCGTCGATCTGCCGGGCGAAGGCCTCGGCCTTCTCCTCGGTACGGGCGCCGGTGGCGAAGTAGAAGAAGGAGGCGCCGCCCCGGACCTCGCTGATCAGCGGGTTGTAGGCCGACATGTACTTCAGGCCGGAATATTCCCACAGCACCATATGGCCGTCGGCCAATACCAGGCAGGCGCGGCAGGGATTGTGCGTGCACCAGACCTGCATGTTGCTGGTGTCGGTGGCATAGCGCACCGACAGCGGGTCGAACAGCAGCACGCCGGCCAGGTCGCGCTGGCGGAGCTGTGCCACCAGGCGGTCCAGGCGGAAGCGCCGCAGCGCCTGCAGGTCGGGGCACTCGATCCCCGCCGCCGCCCATTCGCGAAACGCCAGGGCGGTAGGTCCGATCTCCACCCGGTCATCGTCGTCGGGCGTATTGTCCGGGCGCTGGCCAGGGTTGATCTTCGGCTGGTAGCCGACGTGGCGGGTATCAGGCATGGGCGAAGGGCTCCTCAGGTCCCCGGCGGCGACAGGCCGTCAGGTGTCGGGCCGACGAGCGCCGCGCGCACCGCCGCAGCCAATTCCTGGCGCCGGAAAGGCTTGGCCAGGAACGGCAGCGTCGCGGCGCCGGCGGTATCGCTGGCGAAGGCATCATCGGCATAGCCGGACATCAGCAGGCACTTTAGCGCCGGCCGCAAGGCGGTCGCTAGCCGCGCCAGCTCAAGCCCGCCCTGCCCGCCTGGCATGACGACATCGCTGAACAGCAGGTCGATATGCTCCGATCCGCGCAGGATAGCCTCCGCAGCCTGTCCGTTCGCGGCCTCCAGCGTGCGATAGCCCAGGCGGTCGAGCTGCGACAATGCCAGGCGCCGGATGCCTGGGTCGTCCTCTACCAACAGCACAACCTTTCCTTCGGCCGCCGGCGCCGCCACCGGCTGCGCCGCCAGCGCCGTCTCCACCACCGGCTGCGCCACGGGCAGATAGAGCGAGACGGTGGTGCCTTGCCCCAGCGCGCTGTCGATCGCGGCAAAGCCACCGGACTGCCTGACGAAGCCATAAACCATGCTGAGACCCAGGCCACTGCCCTTGCCCAGGCCCTTGGTCGAGAAGAAGGGCTCAAAAGCCCGTTCGGTCACCTCGCGGGACATGCCGGCACCGTTGTCAGCCACCGCCAAGCGCACGTAGTTGCCGGGCCGCACGTCGGGCAGATTGGCGGTATCGCCGCTGTCGGTGTCGAAGCGCCGCGCCTCGATACACAGCCGGCCACCGTCGGTCATGGCATCGCGGGCATTGACCACCAGGTTGATGATCGCATTCTCCAGCTGGCTGCGATCGGCCAGCACCGGCGGCAAGTCAGGCGCCAGTCGGATGACTAGCTCCTGCTGCGGGCCTAGAATCTGGCGCAGCAGCGGCTCGATCTCGCCGCTGAGCCGTGTCAGGTCGATGCTTTCGGCCTGCAGCACGGTCTGCCGGGCGAAGCTCAGCAGCCGCGTGGTCAATGCCGCGGCCCGCTGCGCGGCGGTCAGTGCCACCTCGCCCAGAGCCGCCAGTTCGGGGCGGTCCGCCGTCAGCTGCTCGCGCATCATCTCGACGTTGCCCATGATCACGGTCAGCAGGTTGTTGAAGTCGTGCGCCACGCCGCCGGTCAGCTTGCCTAGTGCCTCCATCTTCTGCGCCTGGTGCAGCTGCGCCTCCAGCAGCTCCTGCTCGGTGATATCCTGGATGGTGCCGCGGGTCAGCCGCAGCGAGCCGTCGCGCTCGAAGACGTTCTCGGCAATCTCCTGGATCGTGCGCACCGCCCCGTCGGCGCGCAGGATGCGATACTTCACTTTGTAGCCGTCGCTGCTCGGCTGCACGAGATCGCCGAAGATCGCCGCCGCCTTGTCCCGGTCGTCGGGATGGACGAAGCGCGCCAGGTAGTTATTGGTGTCGCCCGCCATCTCTTGTGGCGAGACTCCAAAGAGCGCCGCGGCCTCTTCGGAATATTCCGAAATGCCATTCTGCCAGTCCGTCTGCACCGCCGCTGGCCACCAGACCCAGTCGCCGATACTCGCCAAGCGCTGCGCCTGACGCAGGCGCGCCTCGCTGTCCTGCAGGGCACGCTCGGCGCGCTTCAGGTTGCCGATATCGGTCGCGACCACCAGCGCCGCCTCGCGGCCGCCCAACTGGACAGCATAGCTGGCGATCATCACGTCCAGCGGCTTGCCGTCCTTGGTGCGGTGCCGCCATTCACCCTTGTGCAGGCTCGATTGCGCGCCTGACAGGCTGCGCAGCAGGCGCGGCACCTCTTCCGGCGGCCGGATGTCGACCAGGGTCATGCTGGCGAACTCTTCAGCGCTCCAGCCATAGCGCTCGAGCATCGCTTCGTTGACCTCGATAAAGGCCAGCGTCTTGCGGTCGTAGAGCCACATGGGATTGGGATTCTTCTGGAACAGCAGGCGAAAGTGCGCGGCGCTGCCCGGCAACTCGTCAGACAGGTCCGACGGCTGTGACGGGGGATTCGCGTCGCTGACCTTGCTCATGGCGGGTAACAGCCGCCCCCCTCTCTCGACTCGCGCAATCCGGCATCGGCGCGGCCCGGCGGCCAAGCCAGCGCGCAATACAACAGTATGCCCAATCGCGGCGCGGTCGCCACGAAAAGATTAGCCCCCGCCTCAGCCCGCAATCGCCGGCTGAATATCTCCTATCCGCGCAGGCGCTGGCCCTTGGGGTCGAACAGCGGCTGGGCGTGCAGCCTGGCGCGGTGCGGCTTACCCAGGATGGCGACATCGAATTCCGCGCCATCCTGCACATAGGGCGTCCGGATGAAGGACAGCGCCACCGACTGGCCGATCGAGTGGCCATAGGCGCCGGAGGAGACACGCCCAACCGGCTCGCCGTCGGGCGTGAAGATCGGCTCGCCGCCCACGGCGTCGGCGGTGCTGACGTCGACCGTCAGGTAGACCAGCTTCTCGCGCGGCGCCTGGTCCTTGATCTTCAGGTAGGCCTCGCGGCCGATGAACTCCGGCTTGTCGAGCTTGATCAGGCGCTCCAGCCCGACCTCGTGCGGCCAGTATTCCGGCGAGTATTCGCGGCTCCAGGAACCGTAGCCCTTCTCCACGCGCATCGAGAGCATGGAACGCCCGCCGATCGGGCGCACGCCCAGGTCCTCGCCCGCCTTGAAGACGGCATCATAGAGCGCGAGCTGGTCGTGCTCGGGCACATAGAGCTCCCACCCCAGGTCGCCGGTGAAGGAGACGCGCAACGCGATGGCGTCGATGCCGGCCACCGCGATGCGGCGCGAACGCATGAAGGGGAAGGCCTCGTTCGACAGGTCCTCGTTGGTCAGGCGCTGCAGCAGCTGGCGCGACTTTGGCCCGGCGACGTTGAAGCCGGTCCAGGAGTCGGTGACCGAGCGCATGGTGACGCCCGCTGGCTTCTCCACCATGTTGAAGAAGCGTGCGTGATAGCGCTCGGCCAGCGCCGAGCCGACCATGAGGAACTGGTCCTCGCCGGTCTTGGTAATGGTGAAGTCGCCGGCGATGCCGCCGCGCAGGCCGATCAGCGGCGTCAGGCAGGAGCGGCCGATCTCAGTCGGCACCTTGTTGGCGACGACGCGGTCGAGCCAGCCGCCCGCCCCCGGCCCCTCGACGATGTACTTGGCGTAGTTCGAGACGTCGAGCACGCCGACGCCGCTGCGCAGCGCGGCGCACTCCGCGGCGATGGGCTTGAACCAGGACTGCCGCTCGAAGCCGTACTCGTCGACTGCCGGCACGCCCTCGCCGGCGTACCACAGCGGGTGCTCCCAGCCGGCGTTGAGGCCGAAGACGCCGCCCTTCTCCTTCTGCCGCTGGTAGACCGGGCGCACGCGGATCGGCCGGCCGGCCTCGCGCTCCTCGTAGGGGAAGTGGATCTTGAAGCGGTTGGCGTAGCAGTCCAGCGCGCGGGCCTTGGTGAAGGCCTTGGTCGCCCAGGCGGTGCCATAGCGCGCCAGGTCCCAGGGGAACATGTCGAGCTCCGGCTCGCCCTCGACCATCCACTGCGCCAGCAGCAGGCCAAGGCCGCCGGACTGGCTGAAGCCTGGGATGATGCCGTTGCAGCAGTAGTAGTTCTTCAGCTCCGGCACAGGGCCGAACAGCGCGGCGCTGTCGGGCGACCAGATCATCGGGCCGTTGATTACCCGCTTGATGCCGGCGTTGGCCAGCGCCGGGATGCGGGCGCAGGCCCGCATGATGTTGTCGGAGATTCGGTCCAGGTCATCGGGCAGCAGCTCGTGGCCGAAGTCGAGCGGCGTGCCGTTCTCCATCCAGAAGCGGCCGTCCTTCTCGTAGGCGCCGACCAGCAGGCCCTTGCCTTCCTGGCGCAGGTAGTACTCGCCGTCGCGGTCGGCGACCGAAGGCAGGCGGCGGCCCAGCGCGGCGATCTCCGGGATCTCCTCGGTGACGAAGTACTGATGCTCCATGGTCATCAGCGGCAGCTCGAAGCCGGCCAGCTTGGCCACCTCGCGCGCCCAGAGGCCGGCGCAGTTCACTACCACGTCGGCGCGGATCGTGCCCTTGGGCGTGGCCACGTCCCAGCGGCCGTCGGGCAGCTGCGTCGTCGCCGTGACCGGGGTGAAGCGGATGATCTTGGCACCGCGCGCCTTGGCGCCCTTGGCATAGGCATAGGTCACGCCTGAGGGATCGACGTTGCCGCCGTCCGGCTCGAACATCACGCAGCGGATGCCCTCGAAGTCGACCAGCGGGTGCTTCTCGGCGGCTTCCTTGATCGACAGCTCGTGGAACTCGACCTTGAAGTAGCGTGCCTTGGCCGCCTGGATGCGCAGCTGGTGCTCGCGGTCCTTGGTCTGCGCCATGTAGAGCGAGCCTGGTTGGAAGATGCCGCAGCCCTGTTCGGTCTCCGCCTCCAGCTCCTTGTAGAGCTTCATGGTGTAGTACTGGATCTTGGAGATGTTGTTGTTGTCGTGCAGCCCGTGGATGCCGGCCGCCGCGTGCCAGGTGGAGCCCGAGGTCAGCTCGTCGCGCTCCAGCAGCACCAGGTCCTTCCAGCCCAGCTTGGCCAGGTGATAGAGCACCGAGCAGCCGACCAGCCCGCCGCCGATGACGACGGCGCGGGCGTGGGTCGGGAAGGCGTCGGCGCTGGCGTCGAGGCTGGCGCCACTGAGGACGGGGGTGACCTTGGTCATGGCAGGGGAACTCACCTGTGGGGTGGACGGGTTGGCCCGATCCTGACCCAGGCGCGACGGCCGCTCTGCTCCCAATTCGACGGCTGCCAGCCGGGTTCCACCGGCAAGGCCGCGGCGGGTGGCTGCCCTGCCGCAAATTCTCCATAAAGTAGCGCTCCCCTTGGCACTCCACGGACGGGAGACCTGCCATGGCCCTCACCCTCGGTCGCGCGCTGCTGCTGCGCATTCCCCTGCTGCTGGTGCTGTTCCGATTGCTGCTGGCGCCGGCGCTGGTCGGCCTGGCGCTGGCCTGCGGGCCGGCGGCTGGGGAGTGGCTGGCCATGCTGGTGGTGCTGGGCGTGCTGAGCGACGTCTACGACGGCATCATCGCCCGGCAGCTTGGCGTCGCCACCGCCACGCTGCGCCGCCTCGACAGCCAGGCCGACCTGGCCTTCTGGCTGGGGGCGCTCTGGGCCGGCTGGCACCTGTTCCCCGCCGCCGTGCTGTCCGAGTGGCCAACCTTGGCGGCGCTGCTGGGGCTGGAGCTGCTGATCTACCTGGTCGCCTGGCGCCGCTTTGGCCGCGAGATGTCGACCCACGCCTGGTCGGCCAAGCTCTGGGGCCTGGTCCTGACCCTGGCGCTGGCGAGGCTGCTGGCCCTCGGTGTCACCGGCTGGTCCTTCGACCTGCTGCTGGCGGTCGGCCTGGTGGCGCAGCTCGACTGCCTGGCCATCGCCCTGCTGCTGCCGGCCTGGGAACATGACGTGCCCAGCGCCTGGCACGCCTGGCGTCGGCGTCGCGGGCTGCCGATCCGCCGGCGCAAGCTGCTGAACTAGCCAGCCGGCGCCGCCCGCGCCAAGATCGGCGCCATGCAGCAGCAGGACCTCGAAGAACTTGCCGCCTGGGTGGTGACCCGCGGCCTGACCGGGATCGCCGAGACCGAGCTTTTGCGCAAGGTCTGCGAGCGCTGCTGCGCGCTGGGCCTGCCGCTGACCCGCGCCAATATCTTCATCGACACGCTGCACCCGATCTACGAGGGGCGCGCCTTCCGCTGGCGCAACGACGGCGTCGAGGAGTCGGCGCTGATCGAATACGGCCGCAGCACCGAGGGCGAGGCGCTGGCCAGCTGGCGGCGCAGCCCCTTCTTCCACATGGAAACGAACGGCATCGACGAGCTGCGCCGCCGCCTGGCGCCGGAGGCCACGCCGGACTTCCCGATTCTCGGCCAATTCCGCGACCAGGGTATCCGCGACTACCTGGCGCTGACCCACCGCTTCGCCGCCGAGGGCACGCTGGGCGGCATGGACTGCACCTATTCGCACTGGATGACGCGCGAGGCGGCCGGCTTCACGGAGGCGCAGCTGGCGGCGCTGCGCCGCCTCTTCCCGGCTATCGCATTGGCCATCAAGTGCGCCGCGCTAGGCCGCATCGCCACCACCCTGGCGGAGACCTACCTGGGCCGCGACCCCGGCCAGCGGGTGCTGGGCGGCCTGATCCAGCGCGGCGTGCCGGAGCGGATCAACGCGGTGCTGTGGTTCTCCGACCTGCGTGGCTACACCGGCATCACCGACACCGCGCCAGCCGAGGAGATCATGCCGCTGCTGAACGACTATGCCGAAGCGTCGATCGGCGCCATCCACCAGGCCGGCGGCGACGTGCTGAAGCTGATGGGCGACGGCACCCTGGCGATCTTCACCGCGCCCAACCCGGCCGAAGCCTGTCGCGCCGCGCTAGCCGCCGAGGCCGACCTGCGCCAGCGCCTGAAGGCGTTGAAGACCCGGCGCCGCGCGGCGAACCGGCCCGCCACGGCGCTCTACCTCGGCCTGCACATCGGCGACGTCTACTACGGCAATATCGGCAGCGAGGAGCGGCTGGACTTCACCGTGGTCGGCGCCGCGGTGAACGAGGTCAGCCGCGTCGCCACGCTCTGCCGCTCGGTCGACCGCCACCTGCTGATCTCCGAGGCCTTCGCCGCCGCCGCGCCGCCCGAGGAGCGCGCGAAGCTGGTCTCCGTCGGGCGCTATGCCCTGCGCGGCGTCGGCCGGGCGCAGGACCTCTACACCTTGGATCCGGCCCTATTGTGAGGAGTCCCCCGTGAGCTACGGCATCTACGTCGGCCGCGACCATACGGCCGAGGGCATCGCCTACCTGGCCGGCTACGGCGACGAACCCTCGAGCCATTGGCTCGAGGTGGTGCCGCGACGGCAGTACCCGCCGGGCGCGACGATGACCGTCGGCGTGACGCCGGAGGCGAAGATGCCCGGCCTGCTGTCGGAGATCCCGCAGGTGGCCGAGACGCTGCGCCACCTGCGCGTCAGCTACAGCCACTATCGCGGCGTCCCGACGCCCCTGACCAACGGCGGCCTCAACGAACAGGGCGTGGCGGTACGCGACATCTGGTCGACCTCGCGTGCCGACCTGATCGAGATGACACCCAAGGATCAGCGCGGTCCCAACTACAGCGACTTGGCGCGGACGGTGCTGGAGCGCGCAGGTACCGCGCGCGAGGGCGTGGAGATCATCGGCGCGCTGATCGCCCGGCACGGCTATTCCACCTATGGCGGCAACTCGCACCTCATCGCCGACCCGGACGAGGGTTGGGTGGTGATCGAGTTCGCCGGCGGCCAGGGACTCTGGGCCGCCGAGCGCCTGGGCCCGCGCTCCATCCGCGTCTCGCGCCCCGGCTACATCGGCCTCCTGCCGCCGGAGGAACTGGGCGACCGCTTTCTGGCTTCACCGAATTTCCACGCCTTCGCCGAGGCGCAGGGCTGGTGGCGGCCCGGCACGCCCTTCGACGTCAATGCCATCTACGGCGACGGCATGGGTCGCTGGGCCGGGCTTTCCTGGATGGAGGAGGAGCTGGCGGCCCGCGCCGCGCGGCCGGGGAAGCTCGGCTTCGAAGACCTCGTCTGGGCACTGCGCACGCCACGCATCACCGGGGACACCGCCGGCTACGGCCAGATCGTGCCGCTGGTACATCCGGGCCATGACGCCTTGCGCCTGTTGTGGCACGCCCAGGTCGGTGCGCTGGCAGCGCCTTTCGTGCCGCTGTTCCTCGGCATCGCCAGCGTGCCGGAGGAGTATCGCCAGCACCGCTACCTGACGAGCGGCGAGGACGCCCGCTTCCTCGACAGCCGCCATGGCGATGCGGTCTCCAGCGTGCCGCAGGGCATCGAATCCACCCGCTCGGCCAGCGCCAGCCACAAGCGATTGCTCTACCTGCTGCTGCAGCGGCAGGAGTTCCTGCCCGAGGTCACCGCCGCCTTTACCGCGCTGGAGCGCCGGCTGGTCCCGGTGCAGGCGCAGGCAGCGCGCGCCGCCGCGCTGGCGCTCGACGCCGGCGACGCGGCGCTGGCAGCCGACATCCTGACCTACTTCTGCGGCACCGAGCTGGATCGCGCCCTGGCGCTGACCGAGACGCTGGCCGCCAGCCTCGAGGTCCGCACGCGACTGCTGCACGGCATCAGCGAGGACACGACGCCAAAGGCGGCCGACCAGCTCTGGTAGCCATCTCCGGCCGCAGGCTGACCCCAGGGAGCTGGCCTCGCTGGAACGCACCCGGTCCCCTGGGTCCCGGATCGGCGGTGGCTGCGCCGCCTTGTCCGGGATGACAGAGGAACTGCGTCCAGGTGCCGGCTACTTCAGGAAGTCCACCAACTTCGGAATGACGAAGCCTGGCGCCTCCTCCATCAGCCAGTGGCCGGAGCCGGGCACGATCACACCCTCGACGTGATCGGCGACCAGCCCGGCCTGGGCGATCAGGAAGCCGCCGCCGGACTTCTCGCCGCCCAGCACCAGCATGGGCATGGTCAACTTGGTCTTGGCGAAGCCGGCGAAGTCCTCAGCGTCCTGCTCGAAGGCGATGAAGTTCTCCATGCCCGAGCGCATGGCGTCCGGCTGGGCATAGAGCGCGCTGTAGTACTGCCGGTCGGCCTCCGACAGCGACTTGTTGCGGTCGGCGGCGAAGTCGTTCCAGAAGTGGTCGAGGTAGAGGCGCTCGCGGCCCTCGACCAGCGCCAGCGGCGTTTCGCCGTAGAAGTGGAAGTGCCAGAGGTCACGCAGCAGCCAGACCTTCTGCCAGTCGCCAACGCCGGGCAGGAAGGCATCCAGCAGCGCGATACGCTCGACCGCCGCCGGGTGCTGCGCGGCGAAGGCGTAGGCCACCATCAGGCCGATGTCGTGGCCGACGATGCGGATGTGGGCGAGACCCAGGGCCTGCGTCAGCTGCCAGATGTCCTCGGCCTCCATGGCCTTGGTGTAGTGGCCAGCCGGCTTGGAGGACTCGCCGATGCCGCGCAGATCGGGCGCGATCACCGTGAGGTCGCCCGGCAGCGCCGCGATCAGTGGCAACCACATGTGGCTGGTCTCGGTATAGCCGTGCAGCAGCACGATGGCGGTGCCACCGGCCGCCGGCGCTGGGCCGGCGATGAGGTAGTGCAGGCGCACGCCGTTCGGCAGCTCGGCAAAGCGGCTGTCGGGGGCGGCCTGACTGGCGGGCGCCAGCAGCAGGATGAGCGCAGCCAGGGCCGCGCCGAAAAGACGATAGGTGGACTGCATGAATTGGTCTCCGAGGCGAAGGGCGGATCGCCGACTGCCTCAGCATAGCGCGGCCGCTGGGCCACGGGCAGGCCTGGCCGTGTCGCCGTCCTTCCGTGCCGACGGCCCAGGTCCTAGGCTCCAGCCAGCAACAGGGAGCGACCTCGATGGAAAGCCTGAAGATCACCTTCCCCGGCGCCGCCGGGGCCGAGTTGGCGGCGCGGCTGGAGCTGCCGGAGGGGACGCCGCGCGCCTATGCGCTCTTTGCCCACTGCTTCACCTGCGGCAAGGACTCGCGCGCCGCGGTGACCATCGCCCGGGCTCTGGCGGCGCGGGGTATCGCCACGCTGCGCTTCGACTTCACCGGCCTGGGCGGCAGCGGCGGCGATTTCGCCAACACGCACTTCTCAGCCAATGTCGGCGACCTGGTGGCGGCGGCTGACTGGCTGCGCCGCGAACACCGGGCGCCGGCGCTGCTGATCGGCCATTCGCTGGGCGGCGCGGCGATCCTGGCCGCCGCCGGCGCGGTGGCCGAATGCAAGGCGGTGGCCACCATCGCCGCGCCGGCCGATGCCGACCATGTGCTGCACAATTTCCACGCCGTGCTGCCGGAGATCGAGCAGGAGGGAGCC
The DNA here is from genome assembly GCA_038363005.1 of Rhodospirillales bacterium. GTDB lineage: Bacteria > Pseudomonadota > Alphaproteobacteria > Kiloniellales > JACOMY01 > JAKOWB01. The sequence continues at coordinate 13,076 of JBBQBI010000033.1, read as the reverse complement.
GCCGAGGTGACGCTGGGCGGCCGGCACTTCACCATCCGCCGAGAATTCCTCGAGGACGTGAAGGCGCAGCGGCAGAACGAGCATATCGCGCAGCTGCGCCGTGCCCTGCTGGTGCTGCACGCGCCGAGCGACGCCGTGGTCGGCATCGAGAACGCGACCCGCATCTTCACCGCCGCCAAGCACCCCAAGTCCTTCGTCTCGCTGGCCGATGCCGACCATCTGTTGAGCCGCCCGTCCGACGGCGACTATGCCGCCGGTGTCATCGCCGCCTGGGCCGAACGCTATCTGCCCGCCGCGGCCAAGCCGGAAGCAAACGAGGCACCGCCGGAGGGCACGGTGCTGGTCGAGGAGACCGGCGCCGGCAAGCTGCAGGTGCGCGTCCAGGTTGGCCAGCACAGTTTCCTGGCGGACGAGCCGGTGGCGGTCGGCGGGCTTGGGTCGGGGCCCAATCCCTATGATCTGCTGGCGGCCGCGCTGGGCACCTGCAAGTCCATGACCATGCGGCTCTATGCCGAGCGCAAGGGCTGGCCGCTGCAGCGCGCCCGCGTCACGGTACGGCACGGCAAGATCCATGCCGCCGACTGCGCCGACTGCGAGACACGTGAGGGCCGGGTCGACGAGTTCCAGTGCGAAATCACGCTGGAGGGGGCGCTGGACGCCGAGCAGCGCGCGCGCATCTTCGAGATCGCCGAGCGCTGCCCGGTGCACCGCACGCTGACCAGCGAGGTGAAGATCCGCGCCAGCCTGGCGCCGGCCGACTAGGGTACGCGCCTCAGGTCGCCAGCCGCACCACCAGAACGGCGCAGGGCGCGTGCCGCATGACGCCCTCGGCCACGCTGCCCAGCAGGGCGCGCTGCACACCGGAGCGGCCGTGGCTGCCGATGACGATCAGGTCGGCCGGCCAGTCCTTGGCGGTGCGGGCGATCTCGCTCGCCGCGCCGCCGACGGGGGTGAAGGCCAAGCCTTCGACCGGCGGGGAAAGCTGTTTGCGGACCGCTTCGATCAGGCCCTCCGCCGCCTGCCGGGCGGCCTGGTCCAGATCGGTGCGCGCCAGGCCGACGTCGGCGGCATAGTCCGACGCCGAGTCGACGACATGCACGAAGGCCATCGCCGCCGCCAGCTTGCCAGCCAGCGCGGCGGCAACCTCGGCGGCGTGCCGTGCCACCGGCCCATCGTCGACGGCGACCAGAATCTTGCGAAAGGTCACGCTGCGCCTCCTGCCCCGATCAGGCCCGCCGCCGAACGTCGGCGCGGGCTGCCCGATTCTGCGCCTGCCAGCCGGCACCGCAAGGGTCACGAGGCGCAGGGCCCCATGCCATCCCGCCAAGGCAGCCCGTGCGACGAAGCGCCCTTCGCGAGGGGACAAAAAGCCGGCACCCTGGCGCCTGGTTCGCGCGACTAGCAGGGAAGGCCGGATGACCGCGGAGCAGGCACCGCACCAGCCAACATCAGTGATCCTCAAGGGGTTGCTGGACGAGGCGTCGCCGGAGCGGGTGACGCTGGCCTGGCTGATCGACCGCCTGCGCGAACGCTCGTTCGGTATCGTCCTGCTGCTGCTGGCGCTGGTCGGCATGCTGCCGACGGTGGCGACCTTCACCGGGCTGGTGATGCTGATTCCGGCCTACCAGATGATCCGCGCCCGCGACTATCCGATCTTTCCGCCGTTCATCGAGCGGCGCAGCCTGTCCGCGCGTGGCATCGCGCGCCTGGTCGCCAGGATCACGCCGCTGCTGCTCCGCTTGGAGCGCTTCAGCTACCCGCGGTGGCCGACGCCGTTCAAGGCGACCAAGCGGGCGGTCGGCATCGTCGTGCTGCTGCTGGCGCTGAGCCTGCAGTCGCCGCTGCCGTTCAGCCAGATCATTCCGAATCTGGTAGTGATCCTGATCGCCTTTGCCTACCTGGAGGCCGACGGACTGCTGCTGGCGCTGTCGCTGGTCTTGGCCTTCGCCTCGATCGCCTTCACCGCGGCCGCCCTCTGGGGCACGGTCATCGCGGCGGGATGGCTGTAGGTGGGAAGCCAACAGCGGGCCGTCGGTGCGACCAGCGCCGTCAGAGGAACGGGAGCGCCGCCAGGGTGCCTTTCAGGACCTGGCCTTCCTTGACCACCTGCACCGCGTCGCCCGGCTGGCTGTCGACCGCGACCAGGGCAAAGCCGATGTTCTTCTTGAGGCGGTAGGACCAGACGCAGTTGGTCATGTCGCCGATCTTGCGGTTGCCCTGGCGGATCTCGTGCCAGAAGAAGCCCAGCTCCGTCGGCTGGTCGCCGTCCAGGATCACGCCCAGCTGGTGGCGCCTGGGCCCCTCGGCATGGATGCGGCGCAGCGCCTGGACGCCGATCACCTCGTCCGGCACGGTCAGGTCGACGTAGGAACCCATCCGCACCTCAAAGGGATTGGTCTTGTCGTCAGTGTCACCGCCATAGGACAGCAGGCCGCTTTCCACCCGCTCGCAGAAATTCGGATTGCCGGGGCCGATGTCCCAGGGCCGTCCGGCCTCCTTGACGAGGTTCCAGAGCTTGGTGCCCTGCCGGCCATCCAGCAGATAGATCTCGAAGCCGCCCTGCTTCGACCAGCCGGAGCGCGCGACCGCGACGGGAATGCCCTCGATGCTGGTCTCGCGGAACCAGAAGTACTTCAGCCCGCGCACCCAGTCGCCGAAGACGGCGGCGACCACCTCCTCCGCCTTGGGGCCCTGGATCGCCATGGGCGAGGCATCGGGCTCGCTGACCTCGACCCGCAGGCCGCGCTCGGCGGCGATGGCGCGGGCCCAGAACCAGATGTTCGAATCGGCGATCGACAGCCAGTAGCGGTCGTCGTCCAGCTTCAGCAGGATGGGGTCGTTGATGAGCGTGCCGACATGGTTGCAGATCGGCACGTACTTGCCCTGGCCGACCTTGCACTTCGTCAGGTCGCGCACGGCGAGGATCTGCGCCAGGCGCCCTGCATCCGGCCCCAGCAGCTGCACCTGGCGCTCCACGGCCACATCCCATTGCGAGACGCCGTTCATCAGCCGCCAGTACTCGGCCTCGGGATGGCCGTAACTGGTCGGCATCAGCATGTGGTTGTAGGTGGTGAAGGCCGTCACACCCTCCGCTCGGGTCGCTTCGAAAAAGGGCGAGGGCCGCAGGCGCGCCGATGGAGAAATGCCGAACAAGATTGCTGACTCCTCGTCAGTTGGCGGGCCACCCGCAGGCCGGGCGGCCAGCCTGCCGGTGGTGACGCGGCAGCGTCAAGTTGGCGCCTCGCTAGCGCGCCGCGTGGTCGGCCAGCACCCGGGCAACCGTGGCGGCGATGCGCTTGGCGGTGGGAATGTGCAGGAACTCGTTCGGCCCATGGGCATTGGAGTGCGGGCCCAGCACGCCGGTCACGACGAACTGTGCCGCCGGGAACAGCGCGCCCAGCATGGCCATGAAGGGGATCGAGCCGCCCTCGCCCATGTAGGCCGGCGGCCGGCCGAAAGTCGCCTGCGATGCCGCCGCCAGGCTCTTCTCCAGCCAGGGGGCGAGCGCTGGCGCGTTCCAGCCGCTGGCGCTGCTGCGTGTCATGAAGGTGACCGCGGCGCCCTCGGGCGGCGTCTCCAGCAGCAGGCGCTCGAGGATCCCGGCGGCTTCTTCGCCCGGCAAGGTCGGCGGCAGGCGCAGGCTGACGCCGGCGCTGCTGAAGGGCAGCAGCACGTTGCCGGCGGCGGCTGGGTCGGGCAGGCCGTCCATGCCGATGATGGCGAGCTGCGGCCGCCAGGTGCGGTTCAGCACGCGCTCCACACCGTCGCTGCCCATCGGCTGCACCCCGGGGGCGAAGGGAAACTTGGCATGCACCTGCTCGCCCAGCGCGGCGGCGGCGTCGCGCGCCTGCTGGATGCGTTCGGGCGGGATCTGGGCGTAGAGCGCGGGCGGCAGGACCGCGCCGCTGGTCTCATCCTCCAGGCGCGACAGCAGCTGGCGCAGAATGCGGAAGCTGGAGGGCACGATGCCCGAGGCGTCGCCGGAATGGACGCCCTCCTCCAGCACCCGCACCGTCAGCACGCCGGAGCAGAGGCCGCGCAACGACGTCGTCACCCAGAGCTGGTCATAGTTGCCGCAGCCGGAATCCAGGCAGACCACCAGCGCGGGCGCGCCCAGGCGCGGCGCCAGGTGTTCGATATAGGCCGGCAGGTCCTCGCTGCCCGACTCCTCGCTGGCCTCGATCAACACGACGCAGCGGGCGTGCGCGATGCCCTGGTCGTGCAGCGCGCCGATCGCGGTCAAGGCAGCGAAGAGGGCGTAGCCGTCGTCGGCGCCGCCGCGGCCATAGAGCTTGTCGTCCCGCAGCACCGGCTCCCAGGGGCCCAGGCCCTCGGCCCAGCCGACCATCTCCGGCTGCTTGTCGAGGTGGCCATAGAGCAGGACGGTCTCGTCGCCGGCCCCGTCGCTGGCCGGCACCTCGATCAGGATCACCGGCGTGCGGGCCGGCAGACGGACGATGTCCAGCGTTGCGCCCGGCAGGGCGGCCAGCCGCTGCCGCGCCCAGCCGGCCAGCAGCTCCACCGCCTGCTCCATGTAGCCGTGCGCCTGCCAGTCGGGATCGAAGGCCGGCGACTTGTTGGGAATCCGGATGTAGTCGACCAGCCGCGGCACCACCTCGCGGTTCCATAGGTCCTCGACGTATCCGGTCGCTCTTGCCTGGTCCATGCTGCGCATCACCTCTCCCGAAGACCGGCGCAGTGTCGACGCCTTCCAGCCCCGCCGGCAAGAGGCCGGCACTAGGCCGCGCTGCGGGCCAGGTAGACGGTCTGCGTGAAGCTCAGGTCCTGCACTGGGTGGCGGAAGGTCACCGGCTCGGCCCGCGCCGTGGCGAAGACCTCGCCGAGCCTGGCTACGAAGGCGGCGTCGGGTGGCGCGTTGGACCAGAGCCCGAAGACCCCGCCCGGGCGCAGCTGCGCCGCCAGCCGGCGCAGGCCGGCTGGCTGGTAGAAGGCGGCGTTCTGCGGCGCCAGCAGGAAGTCCGGCGTGTGGTCGATATCGAGCAGGATGGCATCGAAGCGCCGCCCCGGCCGCGCCGGATCGAAGCCCTGCGGCGCCGTCGCCAGCGCGAAGAAGTCACCCTGCACGAAGCCGCAGCGTGGGTCGGCGGTCAGCCCTGGGCCTAGCGGCAGCAGCCCCTCGCGGTGCCAGCCGATGACGGCGTCGAGCAGCTCCACCACCAGCAGCGAGGCCACCGTCGCCTGTTCCAGCACCGCCTGCGCCGTGTAGCCCAGGCCCAGGCCGCCGACCACCACCTGCAGGTCGGCGCGGTCCGCCAATTCGGCCAGGCCGAGACGTGCCAGCGCGATCTCCGACGCGGTGAAGAGGCTGGACATGAGGTACTCCTCGCCCAGCTTGATCTCGTAGACGTCGATATCCAGCGACAGCTCGCGCCGCCGACGCAGGCTGAGGCGGCCGATCGGCGTCGGCCGGTTGTCGAGTTCCTGGAACAGGCGGCTCATGCGGGCCCCTTCGGATTGCGTCGCCGGGGCCCGCCGGCCGGCTAGGCCTGACCGGTCGCCAGGCGCTGCATGACCTGCTTGTGCAGCCAGATGTTCATCTCGGCCGAGCCGTCGAGCGCACCGCTGTAGCCCAGCTCCTGCGCCAGCTGCTTGCGGGCACCCAGGCTGCTGTCGAGCTGCAGCAGCTTCATCAGGTCGACGATCGATTGCTTCCAGTTGTAGGTGCCCGGCCGGCTGGCGGCGATGGCGGCGATCATGGCCTCGACCTCGGCCGGCGACTTCGGCTTGGCCGCGGCGGGTGCCGGGGCAGCGGTCGGCGCCGGGGCTGGCGCCGATGCCGGTGACGGCGTCGCGGCGCCGGTGACCGCCGCGCTGACGGCGGCGGCGACGCTGGCGGCCGGACGCGACGCGGCCTCGTGGCCAGGGCGCGCTGCAGCCGCCGGGGCTGCTGGAGCCTTTGCGGCGGGTGCCGGCGCCGGCGCGTTGCCGGCGGCCACTGCCTTCGCCGGTTCCATGACCGCGGCGACGATGCTGTCGTAGATGCTGCCCATAGTGTCCTCCTGTGGGTTCCGCGCCGCGACGTGACGGGCTGTCCAGGCGCCATGCTGCGTTACCCGGGCGGGGCTGTCACCCCGTTTGCGACGCGAAGGCCGATCCAGCGCCCAGATACCCTGCCCACGCGGCGCTAGAAATCGGCCGGTGTCGCCGCGTGGCAGAGCTGGAACAGCGACAGCGTCGGATCGGGCTGCGCCCCGGCGGCCGTCAGCGCCGCCGCCCCGAGCCTGCCGGTCACTTCAGTGCGCAGCGCATCCAGCGCGTAGCCGGCGACCAGCAGGACCCAATCGGCGGCGGCATCCTGGCCGCCGCGCAGGCGTTGTTCGGCGGTCTGCGCCGCGGCCGGCGTGTCGGTCCGCAGCAGGTGCGCCCCAGCGATTCCCGGCTGGCGCACCACGGCCTCGAGCAGCGGACGCAGTGCGTCCGGCACAGCGGCGTCCGCTCCCGGTTGGGGCGAGAAGCGCCAGGTCGCCAGATGGCGGGCCAGCGTGCTGCCGACGCTCGCCAGCACGCGGCACTGGCTGCGCACCATGTTGCGATGCGCCGGCATCATCTTCAGCGACCAGGGCGTCGGATTGTTCAGCCGCTCGCGATAGGCCGGCGCGGTGAAGGTCTCGTAGTCGGCCAGGTCGTAGAGCACGAAGAAACCCTCGCCACCCTCGCTGCTCGACCAGCGCGAGGCGCGCAGGAAGCCGGGAATGGCCAACCGTTCGGGAAAGTGCTCTTGCGTGTGCCACTGCTCGAACTCGGCCCGCAGCGCCGGCGCCATGTCCCACCACATGGCCAGCGCGGCCCGTCCCAACAGCGCCATATCGTCCCCTTTGCCTCGCTATCAGCCGTGGACGCGCATGAGATCGCCTCGCGGCGCCCTTGGCAATCGCTCGCTCGCGGCCTGCCGACCACGCAGGGACCCGCGCGAAGCGGGGCGGATGCGGAAGGGGTGGAAACGCGGTCGCACCGCGTTCTCATGGCAAGCGCCCCCACTGACAGCCGTCAAAGGTATCCGTTGGCGCGAAGCCGTTCGAACACGTCCTCGGCCTCGTGGTCCATCAGCCTGCCGCTGCGCTCTTCCGTCCGCGTGGCGGCGATCTCGTCGACGATCTCCTGCACCGTGGTGGCCTGCGAGGCGATCGGCACGGTGGTTCCGACCTCACCCAGCGAACGGTAGCGATAGCCGTCCCGGGCGAAGTAGAGCGGAACGACCGGTATGCCTTCGCGCGCGATGTAGCGCCAGATGTCGATCTCGGTCCAGGACAGCAGTGGATGAACACGCAGGTGCGCGCCGGGTGCCAGTTCGGTGTTGTACTGGTGCCAGAACTCTGGCGGCTGATCGCGGAAGTCCCAACCGGAGTCCTGCCCCCGCGGGCTGAAGGCGCGCTCCTTGGCGCGGATCGACTGTTCGTCCCGCCGGATGCCGGCGATCAGTCCCCGGAAGCCGTAGCTTGCGATGCAATGCTTCAGGCCTTCGCTCTTGCGGGCCGCGAAGCGCGCGGCCGGCGGCAGGCTTGGATCGACGGTGTCGAGCGGCGGGCAGGGATCCGCGATGAGCGTCAGTCCCCACTCCCTGGCATAGCGGTCGCGGAACGCGTAGGCCTCGGCAAACTCCGCCTGGGTATCCAGGTGCACCACGGGAAAGGGCACGCGGCCGAAGAAGGCCTTCCGCGCCAGCCAGATCATCACGTTGGAGTCCTTGCCGAGCGACCACAGCATGGCCAGCCGGTCGATCCTGCTGAAGGCCTCACGCAGGATGTAGATGCCCTCGCTCTCGAGGGCGGCAAGATGGTCTTGCATCATGCCACCGTCAGGGCCTGGCTCCTCGCCGGCGCGAGGGCCGTCGGGTCGAGCGCCTGCCAGGCGAGATCGCCCGCATAGCGCCAGGCCATTCGTCCTGTCTCGTCGAGCGCGAAGAGATGCAGCCAGCGATTATCAAACAGCGCGCGCACAGCGTCGTGACGCCTGAGGATCTCGGTCACTGCCTCGCGCGGCGCTTCGATACAGACCGAGAGGCGCAGCGGCTCGTGAACGTACCGCTCGCCGTCGTGGACCGACTGCCACGGCAGGCCGCCGCGTAGCAGGCCACCATTGCCCTCGAGCACGCCGATACCGCCGACCACATTGTGCAGCAGCTTGTTGCCCGCCCCGAAGGCGTCGGGAGCGACCGTCGAGCCGTAGTACTGCAGGCTGATCCAGCTCGCCACCACCACCGGCGCGGTCATGATCAGCTCAAGGACGGCGAAGCCGTTGGCCCGATCCTGCTGCCAGTCGTAGTCGTGCAGGAAGCAGCGCCCGGCCAGATCGCGCCCCGCGGTGCGCCGGCGCGGCGCGGCAATGAAGGCACGACAGCCGGCAAGGCCCCATTCCGGGCGCACCTCCGCCCAGTCCCGTGCACGGCCGGGGATGTCCGCGGCACGGTTGGCGCGGGGCAGCCGCCGCGCCCGTTCGGTACGGGCGGCGGCCCCCGCGGTCGAGAGCCAGGCGCGCACCCGGCCGAGCTCGGCCGCGTGAGCGGTGGCATCGACATCACGGTCGTACAGCGCCACCGTGTCGGTCACCGTGTCATGCAGCGCCGCGATGAAGAGCGTGTCGTCGGGTATCGGCAGGCCGCGCAGGGCAAGCGCCCCGCGCACCTCGTGGTCGTTCAGCAGGCTGGCCAGCAGCCGCGCGTTGACCTCGCCCGGATAGCCGCCGCAGGCGCCGCAATGCAAGGCACTGGCGTGTGGGTTGTTGACGACGGCTGCCCCATGACCGGCCAGCAGGACGATCCGCGCGAAGCCGCCGGTCAGCGACATCCCGCGCAACACGCTTTCCGCCGTCCGGACGCCGTGCGCCAGGTCGAGCGGCGGATCGAAGCGGGGCTTCGGCTCGTCCGGCCTTCGGCCCGGGTTCAGCGCGAAGGTGTCGCGCAGCAGCTTTGCGCCGTAGACCGGCCCCATCGCCTCCACGAATGCAAAGGAGGAGACCGCCGCCAGCTTGAAGCGGCCCCAGGCCCGTCGCGCGCGGGCCCTGAAACGGGCCCGCAGGTCGGCGGCCGCCTCGCCGGGCGGCGTCGCGCAGGAGTTCACCGTCGGCTTGAACAGCACCGGCAGGTGCCGCTCCTCGACGTCCGACGCAAAGCGGCGATGCCGCGCGAAGATGCCGAAGAAGCCTGCGAACCCCAGTGTGCGGATGCGGGGATCGGTGGCTTCAAGCGCCCGCCGGAGGACTTCAGACCGCACGTCGATGCAGAAGGCGGCCTGCAGCACCGGACGCTCCCCGTCAGCCGTAGCCGCCGGCGCCGCCAGCTGGTCGGCCAGGGCACGTTGGGCGGCGCGCTCGGCAGCCTCCTGCAGGATCTCGTCGAGGATGTCGTCCGCGCTGGGTGACGGCGGCGCGCCATGCTCCGCGCGCGCGGTCGCCCAGGGCGCCGCCACGGCTCCTTCGTACCTGACATAGAGCGCCTCTTCCCACAGCAGCCGGATCGCCAGCAGCTCGGCCAGTGTCGAATCCGACTGGCCCTGCAGCTCGGCCTGCCAGAGCCGGTAACGGGCGGACTGCGCCCATCCGCCCATCGAGTGGAGAAGCTGGTGGAAATAGGATACCAGCGCCGCTTCTTCGAGTCCGAGCCGCTGCACGGAGCGGGCGATCGACGCGATGGCTGTCGGCGGCGCCTCGACGACGAACATGGCGAAGCCCTTGAGGCCCATGATTTCCGGCGTGATGTCGTGCGCCGCGTGCGCCCGGTAGCTCGACCAGGCCGAAGCCCCCTGCGATGCGATCCACAAGGCCTGCCCGGCGTCGAAACAGCTCGCCGCCCAGTGCCCGATGCGGTCACGGACCAGGCCCGGCCAGTCGACCTCGCTCGCCTTCGCCGCCAGATCGGCCAGCGTCGGCAGGGACGCGGGCCGAGATTGCCCCTGCCGGGCGGCTTGCTTCAGGGCTGCCAGTGTCGCCGGCTTCGCGCGATAGGGCGACGCTGCCAGCGCCGCGTCGAGATCGCCATCGGCGATGGCGCTCTCGTCGAGGCGCTTGCGATACCACTCCCGCGGCATGGTGACCGGCCCGGCACCGATGCGCCCCAACCTTGCGGCGACCTCTGCCAGCGGTTGCCCCACCTGGCCGAGATAGGGGTTGACCGCGACCTGCGATGCCAGCGGCCAGAGCGGCGGAATCTGCCGGCCCGCGGCCTCCGCCGCCGCGGCGAGGACTTCGGGTGCTGGGGGAGCGTTGGTGTGGGGTGAGGTCATGCTGCCTGTCTCCTGTCTGCTGTCTGCTGGGCACTCAGTGGCTGCGTCTGATCGACCAGTTGCCGATCAGCCGGTCGAACAGCGCGTTGGCATAGAGCCCGTTTGCCAGGTGAACCCTGAGCCCAGCCGCCGCCGGGTGCGTCGCCCAGAGCGGGAAGGTCGCCTGGGCGACGGCGACGAAGCCGAAGCTGAGAATGGCTAGCGCCAGCAGGGCCCATTCCAAGGGGCCTGGGGCGGGCGTGGCCGGCAGTGCACCGGCGGTCAGCCAATCGGCACCGGTCTGCAGCGCGAAGTAACTGACCGAGGCCGCGACTGCGTAGAGCGCGGTGCGCCGGGTCAGCGCGCGCGGTGCCGTGTCGGCCAGTCCTTGCGCGATGAGATAGGCGACGCCGAAGATGAGGATGGCCCCCAGGGCCAGCGCCTGCGGCGACTTCCCGGCGAAGCCGAAGGTCAGGCCGATAGCGACGTAGATCACCAGGGCCGCGGCGAAGGCGCGCAGCACCGCCCCCATGTCGGGGACCGCGACCGGCCCCGGTCGAGCGATCGCGGCGACACTCTCGACCGCGCCGCCGGAAGAGAGGAAGGCATGCGCCTTGTAGAGCGAGTGGGCCACGATGTGGAGCAACGCCAGGGGAAACAGGCCGAGGCCGCACTGCATGATCATGAATCCCATCTGCGCGATGGTGGACCAGGCGAGCGATGTCTTGACCGCGGGCTGCGCCAGCATGACGAGACCGCCGAACAGCGCGGTGAAGCCGCCGATCATGAGCAGGGCGGCGAGCACGACCGGCGAGAGCAGCATCACCTCGGCGAAGCGGATCAGCAGGAAGCCGCCGGCATTGATGACACCGGCGTGCAGCAGGGCGGAGACCGGTGTCGGCGCCTCCATGACTTCGGTGAGCCAGCCGTGCGTCGGGAACTGCGCCGACTTGAGCAGGGCGGCGATGGCCAGCAGACCGGCCGCAATCGGTACGCCGGACGGTACTTCGCCAGCCGCGGCGCGTTGCTGGATGGCGGCGATGTCGCTCGTGCCGTAGCCGACGGCCAGCAGGAAGGTCGCGGCCAGCAGCGCCACGTCCCCGATTCGCGCGACGATGAACTTCTTGCGCGCCGCTCGCCGCGCCTGCACGCGGTCCGGATAGAACAGCAGCAGGCGATGCAGGCAAAGACTGGTGCAGATCCAGGCGACGACGAAGCTGACCAGGTCCCCCGCCTGCACAAGCAGCAACACGGCCGCCAGCGTCAGGGCAAGCCAACCCATGAACGCGCCCTGGCGCCGCTCGCCGTCGAGATAGGTCGCGGCATAGCGCAGGACGATCCAGCCGACAAAGGTGACCAGGACCAGCATCGCGGCGCTGACCATGTCGAGGCGGACGAGGACAGCGACCCCGGCTGGTCCGGCGAGCGTGGCGCTGCCCGGCCCCACCCGGACGAGCCAGGCCGCCGCGGCCAGCGCGCCGAACAGCGCGGCAAGGCCGGCAAACGGCGCGACGGCGGTCCTGCTGCCCGACCGGCGTCCTGGCCGGGCAAAGGCGACGCCAGCGGCCGCGAGGAGTATGAGGGGTGGGAGCAGTGTTAATGAAAACAGTGACATAGAACCATCTCCCAATTCGCCTCCATCGAGGCGGAGATGACTAGCCGGCGCTTAATCTGAACAAAAATAGATAGTTTGATCGTTATCGATCGTTTAAAAAGAACGATATGCAGGCGCTCAACTTTCACCACCTGCGCTACTTCCAGGTCGTGGCCCACGAGGGCCACCTGACCCGCGCCGCCGCCCGCCTCAACGTCTCCCAGTCAGCGCTGTCCGCGCAGATCCGGCAGCTGGAGGAGCGGCTGGGCCAGGCGCTGTTCGAACGGCGAGGGCGCGCGTTGCATCTGACCGAGGCCGGGCGCATCGCGCTCGACCACGCCGACGCAATCTTCGCGACCGGGCGTGAGCTGGTTTCGATCTTGACGGCCCAGGCCCAAACACGACGGCCCCTGCGGATCGGTGCCATCGCCACGCTGTCCCGGAACTTCCAGTTGGCCTTCCTCAAGCCGGTGCTGGGGCGCGATGACGTCGAGGTGGTCTTGCGGTCCGGAAGCCGGACGGAGCTGTTCGAAGCGCTCACCATGCTGCAGCTCGACCTGGTTCTGACCAATCGGCCGCCTGACAGCGACGCGCTGACGCCTTTTGTCGTTCATCGCCTCGCCGAGCAGCCCGTGGGCCTCATCGGCGTTCCGGCGCTGTGCCCCCCTGGCCTGCCGCTGGCCGAACGCCTGGCGACCGCCCCGCTGGTGCTGCCGGCAAGCAGCAGTGGGCCAAGGTCGGACTTCGATGCCCTGGTCAGCCGACTGGGCGTCAGGCCAAGAATCGCCGCCGAGGTTGACGACATGGCAATGGTGCGCCTGCTGGCGCGCGAAGGCGTGGGCCTGGCGGTCATCCCACCGATCGTCGTGCGGGACGAACTCGCCAGCGGCATGCTCGTCGATGCCGACCACCTGCCGGGCATTCGCGAGACCTTCTTCGCGGTGGTGATGCGGCGCAAATATCCGAACCCGCTGGTCCAGGGCCTCCTCGGGCCGATGGGCGAGGCGCTGCCGAACTGAGTCCCTGGATCGGCGCCCGCTGGTCGCGGCTCCGATCCGTCATCCGCCAACAAACGCCCAAGGCCCGCCTTTTTGAGGGCGGGCCTTTGGCGTTTGAGCGGTGTTGTTGTTCTGGATGTTTGGTTGCGGGGGCAGGATTTGAACCTGCGACCTTCAGGTTATGAGCCTGACGAGCTACCGGGCTGCTCCACCCCGCGTGAGGTGCTGTGTTTGGAGACCGGGCGAGGAGCATCCCGGTTGTTTAGT
>JBBQBI010000032.1:0-39822 GCA_038363005.1 Rhodospirillales bacterium | reverse complement strand
GATCACGAAGGTGTCGTCGCCCGAGCCGCCGAACAGGCTGTCGCCGCCCGAGCCGCCATCGAGGAAGTCGGCGCCGGAACCGCCGAACAGCGTATTGGCGCTGGCGTTGCCATAGAGCGAATCGTTGGCCGCGGAGCCGTTGCCCCAAAGCACGCCGGCCTGCAGCTGCAGCACCTCGACATTGGCCGCCAGCGACAGGCCGTTGATCTGCGCCCGCAGGATGTCGATCCCGCCGCCCGGCGCCTCGACCACCGTGTCGCCCAGGTTGTCGGCGTAGTAGACGTCGTTGCCCGAGCCACCGGCCAGGGTGTCGGCGCCGCCCTTGCCGTCCAGCGTGTTGTTGGCGCCGTTGCCCTGGATGTAGTTGGCGATGCCGTTGCCGAAGCCGTTGATGGCGCCGCTGCCGCCCAGGATCAGGGCCTCGATCTCGTTGCCCAAGGTAAAGCTCAGGCTGGCCTGCACGGTGTCATAACCGCCGCCGGCGATGTCGCTCACCTTGTCGGTCGCGGTGTCGACGAAATAGAGGTCGTTGCCCGAACCGCCGTACAGGCTGTCTATGCCTGAGCCGCCGTTCAGCGTGTCGTTGCCGGAGTTGCCGAACAGCAAGTCATTGTTCGCGCCGCCGTCCAACAGGTCGTGGCCACCATTGCCCTGCAGGCGGTCGTTGCCGCTGAGCGCGCGCACCCAGTCGTCGGCGCCGCCGCCGCTCCAGGTGTCGTTGCCCGCCTTCAGCAGCAGGGCGTCGTCGTTGACGATGGTGCCGAGCGCTGTGGCCTGGCCGATCACCAGGCCATCGCTGGGGTTGAGCAGCGTGACGACGAAGGTCTCGTCGGGCTCATAGGTGCCGTCGCCGGCGACCGCCACGGTGATGGTCTTGCTGAGCTCGCCGGGCGCGAAGGTGACGCTGCCGGACGGCAGCAGGCCGCCGGCAAAGTCGCCGCCGGTGGCGGGACTGCCGCCGCTGCCGGTGACGGCATAGTGCACCGTCTGCGTGGCGGCGGCCGCGCTGTCGAGCAGGACCGAGAAGGTAAGCAGGACGCTGCCGCTGGCGCCTTCCTTCGCGGTGGCGGCGAGGGGGGTGACACTGACGACCGAGGTCGCTGGGCGATTCTCCCACCAGGTGCGGTAGTCGGCGGCGGAGCCGGACCAATCGCTGAAGCTGAGGAGCTCCACGTTGCGCAGGCTGTCAGTGCTGCCGCCGCCGGCGAGCCGCAGCGTGCCGTCCGGGTCCCAGGTGGGCGTGTAACTCGCCCGGCTGGCCTCGAAGACGGCGCGGTCGAGGCCGGCACCGCCATCGAGGAAATCGCTGCCCGGGCCGCCCTGCAGCCGGTCGTCGCCCGAGCCGCCGTCGAGCAGGTCACTGCCGCTGGTGCCGACCAGGCTGTCGCTGCCGCTCAGCCCCAGGGCGAAGAGCGCGCGCGACGTGTCCTGGTGCGCCAGGTCCAGCGGGAAGCGGTTGGCGCCGGCGTTGCCCAGGGCGACGTAGTAGCCGCCTGGGTTCGCCGCGAAGCGATCGCCCAGCGACGACTGGGCGATGCGCGACAGCGTGTCGTAGTAGAGGATCGAGCTGTGCTGGTCGCTGCCATCACGCTCGACCGTGATCACATGGCCATAGTGCAGGTAGTTCAGCCCGGGGATCGGGTCTTCGCTGTGCTGGAAATCGACCGCTTCATAGGCGAGCGCGGAAGCCGGCGTCGGCGCCCCCTTGCTGCCCGGCGAGCCGAAGGTGGCGACGACGAAGTCGATGCCGGCGCTATCGGCATAGGCGCCGGCCTCGGCCGCCAGCCACTCTGCCATGGAACCGCCGAGGCTGTGCCCGGCGACATAGACCGTCTCGATTCCCTCCGCCTGGGCGTAGTCCAGGGCCGCCAGCACCAGCGGCTCCAGCAGCGCGTAGTGGCCGTCCTGGTTGAAGACCGCGTCGATAAAGTCGGCGTTGTCATCGCTGCCGCGGAAGACGATGGCGAGTACGCCGTCCTTCACGGCGACGTAGCCGGCGGCGTTGCTGTGGAGGTAGTAGCCCTGGTCAGCGCCGCTGGTGGCGAACTGGCCGGAGGCGGGCGTCAGGCTGGGGCTGGTGAGCAGGGTCCAGCCCGAGGCGGCCAAGCGCGCTTCCAAGGTTGCGCCCTGGGCGGTGAAGTTGTCGTTGTACCCGGCGGCCGCGAGGTACGCGAGGTCCTGCAGCTTGTTGGCCGAAAGCCCGACCGAAACCGCCGTCATCCGTCGCCCCCGACCCCGTGCCCTGCCGCCTTGCGCCAAGTCGCCCCGGGGAACGCGGCCGCGTCCCGGACAGCGCGAGTGTCGCGCAGTATTCAGGTGCCGCCAAGCGGCGCCGCGACGGCCCCCGGGTCTTGTCCTTTCGTCTCGCCTGCCGCAGGCTCGGCGCCATCGGCGGTTGCGTCGGGGCGGCGATCCAGGCCGCGGCCTTGCTGGCTGTCGCCCTTGTGTGCTCCGCGGGAGGAGTGTCCTGATGCAGGCCGACCGGGGCTCCGGCGAGCCCTATAATTCCTACGTCATCTGCACCTCGCCGCGCAGCGGCAGCACGCTGCTTTGCAGCCTGCTCGCCGCCACGGGTATCGCCGGCGATCCCAAGTCCTATTTCCACGAGCCCGTGGTCGAAAGCTGGGCGGCCGAGTTGTCCCTGCCGCCGGAGCGTAAGGGCGACGGGCGCGACTACCTGCGGGCCGTCGTGCAGGCGGCCATCACCGAGGGCACCAGCGGCACTGGCCTCTTCGGGCTCCGCCTGCAGCGGCACAGCTTCGACTTCTTCATGGCGCAGCTGGCATTGCTGCATCCCGCTCCGGTGCGTGAGCTCGACCGCCTACGCGCTGCCTTCGGCCAAACCTGCTTCATCCACCTCACGCGGGTCGACAAGCTCGAGCAGGCGGTCTCCCGCGTGAAGGCCGAGCAGACGGGCCTCTGGCACGTGGCGCCGGACGGTACCGAGCTGGAACGGCTGAAGGCGCACCGGGACCCGACCTACGACGGCGCGGCCATCCGTCGGCACTACGAGGAGATGCTGGCCATGGACCGGCAGTGGCTCGATTGGTTTGACCGCGAGGGCATCCGTCCGCTGCGCCTGACCTACGACGAGCTCTCGGCCGATCCGCGCGCGGCGCTGGGGCGTGTGCTCCGTGGCCTGGGTCTGAACGAAGACGCGGCCAGCGGCGTCGCTGTCGGCGTCCGGAAGCTGTCCGATGGCATCAATCGCGCCTGGATAGAGCGATTCCAGGCGGAGCAGCGCGGCACCTAGTCCAGCCGGCCCTTGCCCTTTCGGCTTGCCTCCCGCAGGCTCGGCGCCATCGAGGGTTGCTTCCGGTTTGGGGGACTGGATGGTCGCACGGGTCTCGACGGTCGCCTTCCAGGGCATCGAGGTGGTGCCGGTCGACGTGCAGGTGCAGATCGCCGGCGGCCTGCCGGGCTTCGCCGTGGTCGGGCTGCCCGACAAGGCGGTGGCCGAGAGCCGCGAGCGGGTGCGCGCCGCGCTCTCCGCCCTCGGCTTGGCGCTGCCGCCGCGCCGCATCACGGTCAACCTGGCGCCGGCCGACCTGGGCAAGGAAGGCAGCCACTTCGACTTGCCGATCGCGCTGGCGCTGCTGGGTGCCATGGAGGTGCTGCCGGGTGCCGAGATCGAGGGCTACTTGGCGCTCGGCGAACTGGCGCTGGACGGTCGCATCCTGCCGGTGGCCGGCGTGCTGCCCGCCGCGCTGCATGCCGCGGCCAGCGAGATGGGCCTGATCTGCCCGGCGGCGCAGGGCGGCGAGGCGGCCTGGGCCGCCGGGGTCGAGGTCATTGCGCCGCCCGACCTCATGGCGCTGATCAACCACCTGAAGGGCAGCCAGGTGCTGAGCCCGCCGCAGCCGCAGGCCGAGAGCCTGGCGGAAGCGGCTGGCCCCGACCTGAAGGACATCAAGGGCCAGGAGAGCGCCAAGCGCGCGCTCGAGGTGGCGGCGGCCGGCGGCCACAACCTGCTGATGATCGGCCCGCCGGGCAGCGGCAAGTCGATGCTGGCCAAGCGCCTGCCCGGCCTGCTGCCGCCGCTGGCACCGGCCGAGGCGCTCGAGGTCTCGATGATCCATTCGGTCGCCGGCCAGCTGTCGCTCGGCAAGCTCCGGCGTCAGCGGCCCTTTCGCGACCCGCACCACTCGGCCTCGCTGGCGGCGCTGGCCGGCGGCGGGCTGCGCGCCCGGCCGGGGGAGATTTCCCTCGCCCACCTCGGCGTGCTGTTCCTTGACGAGCTGCCGGAGTTCCAGCGCGGCGCGCTAGAGACGCTGCGCCAGCCGCTGGAGAGCGGGCAGATCGCCGTGGCCCGCGCCAATGCGCACATAACCTATCCGGCGCGCGTGCAGCTGGTCGCGGCGATGAACCCCTGCCGCTGCGGCCATCTGGACGACGCGGCGCAGGCTTGTTCGCGCGCGCCGCGCTGCGCCGGCGACTATCAGCAGCGCATCTCCGGTCCGCTGTTCGACCGCATCGACCTGCACGTCGAGGTGCCGGCGGTGAAGGCCGCCGACCTTTCGCTGCCGCCGCCTGCCGAAGGCAGTGCCGAGGTCGCCGCGCGCGTCGCCGTCGCGCGGGAGGTGCAGCGCGCGCGCTACGCCGGCCTGGGCAAGGGTACGGCGCTGGCGACCAATGCGGAGGCCGACGGCGAGTTGCTGGAACAGGTCGCCGCACCCGACGCGGCCGGCCGCGCACTGCTGACCGAGGCGGCCGAGCGCCTGCGCCTCTCGGCGCGCGGCTATCATCGCGTGCTGCGCGTGGCGCGCACCTTGGCGGATCTCGGCGGCAGCGATGCCGTCCGCCGCCTGCACATCGCCGAGGCGCTGAGCTACCGACGGATCGCGCCGGCACGGGGATAGGAGACAGCCATGAAGCGGATGGTGGGGGTGTTCTGTCTGCTGCTCGCAGCGCTTGGCCAGGCGACCGCCGGCGAACTCGTCGTCAGTCCGGAGGTGTCCCTCACCTACAGCGATCCGGCGGGCTATTGCCTGATAGATCCGGCGCGCTCGAGCGGGGAAAAGAGCCTGTTCGACTTGACGCTGTCAGCCATGGGCCCAAACACCACGGTGCGACTGGAACTCTTGCTGATCGACTGCCAGACGCTGCGGGCGCTGCAGACCACCGGCGCCGCAGAGCCGACTACGTTCAGCGCCATCGCCTACGCTATCGAGATCCGCGATGGCCAGCCCTACCGCAGCAGCGACAGCCGCGCCGACTTTGTCGATGCCCGCGCCAAGCTGTTGAAGAAGAACCTGCTTGCCGCCATCGAGGCCTCGGCGAAGCAGCGCAACATCGATCCCAAGGACGTGAAGGACCAGGTGGTCGATGATAGCGATCCCGACGCCTTCGTCGTCGGCGTGTCCATCCACGACGCCACCCACGGCGAAATCGACGGCGAAATCGGCGTTACCTTCGCTGTCACCCTGGTGAAAGGCTACGGCATCCTTCCGCTGTCGTTGCGCACGCCACTGGACCCGGCCGGTCTGTCGCCACAGGTCGCCGAGGTGCGGGCCTTGGCGCACGACCTGATTGCGCTGAACGATCCGGAGGGTGCCGGCAGCGGCGAGTGCGGTATTCTGGGATTCTTCGGCAAACCCGTGGTCAAGGTCCTGCTCTACCTGCTGATCGGCGCCAGCGTCGCCCTGATCTACCTGCGGCAGCGCCGGAAGAAAATGCGGGCGAAGGCGGACCATGGCTAACGTCAGCTTGCGAAGCGCGATGGACTCCTGTCGCCGCCGCCACCTGGACGACGCGGCGCCGGGCTGCCCGTGTGCGCGACTGCGTCTGCGCCTTTCGGCGCGCGGCTATCATCGCGCCGGCACGTGGATCGGGCACGGGGATAGGAGCGTTCGATGATGAAGTGGAGCCTGGTTGCCTGCGGACTGCTGTTGGCGGCGCTGGCCCCGGCGCGCGCCGGCGAGCTGGTCGTCGGGCCGGAGGTCACCATCACCTACAGCGACCCGCCGGGCTACTGCCCGGTGGATCCCGCCGGCTCCGACGGCGAGAAGCAGCTGTATGCGGCGATGCAGGCCAACTTCGGCGCCGATGACAAGATCAGGTTCCTGACCCTGCTGGTCGACTGCGACGCGCGGCGGGCCGCGCAGGCGGGGACCCTCGACTCGGTCGTCGAGCTGCGCGCCATCGGCTGGGCGCTGGAGCTGCGCGATGGCCAGCCCGCCCACAACGGCGACAGCCGCGCCGACTATGTCGCCGCCCTGACCAAGGTGATGCAGAAGATCCTGGCCAAGTCGCCGGAGCAGCAGGCGGCCGCGCATCTCAAGGACCTGCTGATCGAGGACAGCGACCCCGCGGTCTTCGCCTATGGCGAGACGGTCGGGAATGGGGATGTCGAGGTCGATTCCGCCTACGCCATGACCCTGATCAAGGGCTATGGCCTGATGACGGTGGTGCTGCACACACCGGCCGATGGCAGCGGCCTGGCGCCCCTGGTCGCCCAGGTCCGCGACCTGGCGCACGACGTCATCGCGCTGAACGATCCGGAGGGTGCCGGCAGCGGCGAAGGCGGCATCCTGGGCTTCTTCGCCAACCCCCTGGTCAAGGGCCTGCTCTACCTGCTGATCGCGGTCAGCGTCGGCCTGACCTACCTGCGGCAGCGCCGGAAGAAGAAGCAGGTGAAGGCAGACAAAGGGTAAGGTCACGCAGCGCAGGGCAATGGCACCTGTCGCCGCCGCCTGCACATCGCTGAGGTACTGAGCTACCGGCGGATGGCGCCGGCATGGGGATAGGAGACAGCCATGAAACAGATGGTGGGGGTGTTCTGTCTGCTGCTCGCAACGCTCGGCCAGGCCGCCGCCGGCGAGATCGTCATCAATCCGGAGGTGTCGCTCACCTACAGCGACCCGGCGGGCTTCTGCCGGCTGGACCCCGCGGGCACCGCTGGCGAGAAGCTGGTCTATCAGGCGATCCGCGCCGACTTCGGCTCAGACGGCTCGCTGCAGCTCACGCTGCTGCTGGTGGACTGTGACTCGCTGAAGCTTCTGCAGGCGGACAAGGTCGCCGCCGTGAAGACGATGCGCGCGATCGGCTGGGCCGTGGAGGCCCGCGACGGCAAGCCATCCCACATCGACCAAAGCCGCCTCGAGCATGTCGCCGCCTTCGCCAAGGTGATGCACAAGATCCTGGACAAGACGGCGGAGCAGAAGGCGGCCGAGAAGATCAAGGACTTGCTGATTGATGACAGCGACCCCGCGGTCTTTGCCTATGCCCAGGTAAACGACAACGGCGACTTTGACGCCGGCTCGGCCTACGGCATGACCCTGGTCAAGGGCTACGGCATCGTCACGCTGTCGATTCTGCTGACGGCCGAGCCCATCACCCTGGCGCCGCAGGTCGCCGAGGTGCAGGCCCTGGCGCACGACCTGATCCAGCTGAACGATCCCGCGGGCGCTGGCAGCGCTTCGGAAAGCCCTGGCCCCGACTGGATCAAGGGCCTGATG
This sequence comes from Rhodospirillales bacterium, assembly GCA_038363005.1. Classification (GTDB taxonomy): domain Bacteria; phylum Pseudomonadota; class Alphaproteobacteria; order Kiloniellales; family JACOMY01; genus JAKOWB01. The sequence goes on along the minus strand of JBBQBI010000032.1, from coordinate 32,365 downwards.
ATGCTGTCGATCGCGTTCGGCGCCGCCGGCACCCTGATCGCGCAGCGCAAGGCGCGGAAGAAGAAGCAGGCGGAGAAGAGCTGAGGTGATGTTGGGCGCGCGATGTCGGACGCGGGGTTAGGCGTGCGGTACCTCGCCATGGCGATATTGTGCGGCGTGCTGCTCGTGATGGTCATCTGCCTCGGCTGGGGTGGTAGCCGCCCAGGGCGCAGGCAACGGCGAAGCGACGTTCCGTCGGCAGCGATCGACGTTCACTTGTTGAACAATGCCGGCATTGAGCCGCATAGCGGCGATCTGGCCGACAGCAACTCGACCAATGCTTCGAGCGATTGAATATGGTCTGAGCGGTCTGGTACGTGCTCCCGCTCAGAAGCGGTAGGTCATCCCCAGGCCGACAAACAGGTTGAGCCGCGTGTCGGAGAAGATGTTGTAGTCACCGACCGCGCTGGGCGGCTCGCAGACCAGATCGCCGTTGGGTTTGTGAGCGCAGGGCGCCTGGCCGCCGAAGTCGCCGTTGATGCCCTCGACAAAGGGCTGGTCACTCCAGAAGTCGGCGCGGCCGACCAGGCCGAGGCTAAGGTTGTCGGCCAGGGTCACCTCGCCGGCCAGGCTGAGCTGGCCACGCACCCCGACCAGGGTGGCGCTGTCCTTGACCTCGGCGCCGAACCGGCGGCCCCGGCTGACCGAGTCCGCCTTCAGCACATAGGGGCCGACGCCGCCGCTGACGACCAGCTTCAGGCTCTGGCTCAGCCAGGTCTCCGCCGTCGCTGTCAGCAGCGCGCCATAGGCCTTGCTGTCGATCCGGTTCTCCACGCCGCCCCACTGGGCCGGCTGCGCCGGGCCGGAGAAATCGAAGTAGCTGTGGCTGTCCTGGACAAGTTCGCCATAGAAGGGCTGCAGGCCGATCCAGTAGAGCGCGCCTTCGGCGCCCGGGAAGCCGACCGCCAGCTCGGGCATCACCTCCCAGTAGCTGCGGCGGATCTCCTGGTCGTAAGCGTAGCAGGGCTCGCCCTCGTCACAGATTGCGATCTCGCCATAGGGTTTGCCGCCCATCGGGTTGGGTTCTAGAACCACGCCGCCCTCGATCGGATCGTCGTCCTGCTGCTGCGAGCGCCAGCCGGAGACGATCACGCCCAAGCGAAAGATTGTGCCGTCGCCGCCCAGGTCCCAGCCGGCCTCTCCCCGCCCGCCCCAAGCGAAGGAGTTGCGGTTGCCCGGATTGCGCCAGAGCTGCGCCGGGTCGCCCTTGACCAGGGAGCCGTTGCCGAAGGGTTGGAAGCTATCCAGCCCCAGGGAGCCCTCCAGGTGGACGAAAGGCCCGGTGGCGGCGTCTGCCGCGCGCGCGGCCGGGCCGGCGACACACAGCATGAGGAGCAGCAAGGCTGCGCCAAGCACTGCACGCATGATGTCCGATCTTCCCCTGTCTTCTGCGCGCTCCAGCCGAATTCCTGGATCGCACACCCCGATCGATTAATTACGGGCTGGCGTACTCACGTAGTCAAGATGGGGCAGCGGATCCGCGGGACCGGACGGGCGGCGCCTAGGGCGCGTGCCTCGCCGCTTCAGGCCGGCCCGGCGCTGCCCGCCAGCCGCCCGGTCCGGTCCAGGTTGACCGACTGGCCGCGCAGTCGGGCGATCTCGGCCTGGAACGCCAGACCCTCGGCGCCATAGTCGGCCGTGGGCAGCGGTTCCGGCCGCCAGTGGCCGAAGCGATCCTGGCCGCGCAGCAGCAGGCCGCTGTCGCCGTCGAAGCGGATCTGCCGCGCGCTGGGTCGCACCACGTTCATGTTGAAGCCGATGCGGCGGTCGGCGGAGCGGTTGGGGCCGGAATCGTGGCAGGTCCAGCCGTCGTGGATCGACATCTGGCCGGGGCGCAGGACGGTCTGCACCGCCGCCGCCTCGTCGATGCCGAACTGGATGGTCTGGCCGCGCGACAGCAGGTTGTCGGCGGCGAAGGTCTCGTGATGTTGCAAGGCGCCCTGGCGGTGACTGCCGGGCAGCATGCGCATGGCGCCGCTTTCGGCGTTCGCCGGCGAGAGCGCCAGCCAGATCGAGGTGACCTCGGCCGGCTCCAGCCCCCAGTAGGTCAGGTCCTGGTGCCAGGAGACCCGCTTGCCGTCGCCTGGCTCCTTGATGATGAAGGCGCTGTCGAACAGCAGCAGGTCGGGCCCGACCAGGGCCTCCAGCGCGTCCAGGATCGCCGGATGGCGCACCAGGCGGGCCGCCAGGGTGGTGAAGAGGTGCGGCTTCAGCTTGTAGTTCAGCGGGCCATGCAGCGCTTCCAGCGCCTCCAGCTCGGCCCGGCAGGCTGCCGCCTCGGACCCGGACAGCACGGGAACCGGCGCCAGGAAACCGTCGCGCCGGAAATTGTCGATCTGACGCGGCTGCAGGGGCATGGCAGGTCCTGACGGTTGGGGCCTGGCCATGCTAGCGCGCCGCCAGACCCGGCGGCAGGGGCGCGCCCGGCAATCCTGCATGCGAGCCATCGCATGGCATGACTATCGGTCAGCAAGGCTGTCCCGTACGCTTGTACTGTTCTTTGCCATCCAAGGCCTTTGCCCGTGCCGCTGCGCGACATCCTGCTTGCCGTCATCGTGCCGCTGCTGTGGGGCGTGGGCTTCTCCCTGGCCAAGCCGGCGGGGCACCATTTCCCGCCGATCTTCATGGTCTCCTTCTGCTACCTGGCCATGGTGCTGCTGATGAGCTGGCGCCTGCGCCGGTGCCACACGCCGCTGTGGCAGGTGCTGCTGATCGCCATATTCATCGGGCCGCTGCAGTCGGGCCTGCTGTTCCACGGGCTGCAGGGCCTGCCGGCTTCGACCGCGGTGCTGCTGGCGCAGCTCCAGGTGCCGCTGGCCATGCTGGTGGCCTGGCCGCTGCTGGGCGAGCGGCCGGGGCTGTCCTCCGTCGTCGGCACGCTGGTCGCGCTGGGCGGGATTCTGCTGATCCTGGGCCTGCCGACCGAGGCGCCGGACCTGCACTCGGCACTGCTGGTGCTGACCGGCGCGCTCTGCTGGGGCCTGGGGCAGGTGCTGGTGCGCAAATGGAACCGCGACAGCGGCACGCAGATGTCGATTCGCATTGCTACCTGCTCCCTGCCGCTCGGCTTGGCCGGCTCCTTCGCCATCGAGCAGGGCCAGCTCGACTCCATCGCCAGCGCCACCTGGCTCAACTGGGCAACGCTGGCCGGGGTGGTGTTGCTGGGCTACGTCGCCTCCTATCTCATCTGGTACGGCCTGCTGATCCGCCAGCGCATGGACCGCCTGATGCCCTTCGTGCTGCTGATGCCGGTGGTCGGCGTGACGATCGGCGTGCTGGGCTTCGGCGAGCCCTTTGCCTGGACCACGCTGGCCGGCGGCCTGGTTGTGCTGGGTGGTATCGCCTTGGTTGTGCTGCGGCGGCGACCGCTGCCGGCCGTCCTGGTGCCGGCGACGGTCCCCTGACTCGGGGACAAAACCCTTATAGGACAAGGTTTTGATCCCCCCTGCGACCTCTTGGCAGCGGTGTTATGCACTGAATCTGGGTACCGCCCGGCAGCAAGAAGGCCCATATGAAGCGTCATGGAAGATGATCTCGATCTCTTAACTGAAGACAAGCCCGTGACCCCGCAGGTGAAGGAACGCCGCTGCCTGGTCTGCCAGGACAAGTTCCTGTCGGCCTGGTCGGGCGAGCGGGTCTGCAAGCGTTGCCGGCAGACCAGCCACTGGCGGAGCGGCTGACCCGACGGTATTCGGCGAGGCGCCGAACAGGAGTTCCCGGAGCATGACTCCCTTCTCCGTTCTCGACCTCTCGCCGATTCCCGCTGGACAGACTGCGTCGGACGCGCTGCGCAATAGCCTCGACCTGGCACGCCAGGCCGAACGGCTTGGCTATGGCCGCTACTGGCTGGCCGAACACCACAACATGCCGGGCATCGCCAGCGCGGCGACGGCGGTGGTGATCGCCCATGTCGCCGGCGGCACCAAGACGATTCGCGTCGGCTCCGGCGGCATCATGCTGCCGAACCACGCGCCGCTGGTGATTGCGGAGCAGTTCGGCACGCTGGCGGCGCTGTTCCCCGGGCGCATCGACCTGGGACTCGGCCGCGCCCCCGGCACCGATGGCCTGACCGCGCGGGCGCTGCGTCGCGACCTGATGAGCAACGCCGACAGCTTCCCCAATGATGTGCTGGAGCTGAAGGGCTACTTCCAGCCGGTGCAGCCGGGGCAGAAGGTGCGCGCCGTGCCCGGCGCCGGCCTCGCGGTGCCGCTGTGGATTCTCGGCTCCAGCCTCTACGGCGCCCAGCTGGCCGCCATGCTGGGGCTGCCCTATGCCTTCGCCTCGCACTTCGCGCCCGACGGGCTGGAGCAGGCGCTGGAGATCTACCGCGAGCGCTTCGAGCCCTCCGACCAACTCGACCGGCCCTATGCCATGGCGGCGGTCACCGTGGTGGCGGCGCCGGAGGAGGCCGAGGCCCGGCGGCTCTTCACCTCGCAGCAGCAGGCCTTCGTCAACCTGCGGCGCGGCATGCCCGGGGCCTTTCCCGCGCCGGTCGACGACCTGACCCAGGTCACCACGCCGCTGGAGCGCGACTCGCTGCAGCGCACGCTGAAGTATGCCTACGTCGGCACCCCGCCGCAGGTGGCGACCGGGCTGCAGGACTTCATCGCCAGGACCGGCGTGGATGAGCTGATGATCAGCGGCCCGATCCACGACCACGCCGCCCGCGTGCGCTCCTTCGAGCTGGTGGCCGGCCTGCGCGCCGAGCTGGCGGCGGCCGCCGCCTAGCCTTCCCAGAACAGCGGCGCCAGCGAGGCGATCAGCAGCGCCGCCATGGTCCAGTTGAAGATCCGCACCGCGCGCAGGCTCTTGAAGAAGTGCGCGACGCCGGCGCCGATCGCAGTCCACAGCAGGACCGAGGGGATGCAGACCAGGAAGAAGATGACAGCCAGGATGAGGACCTGACCCAGCAGGTTTTCGCCCGCCGCTTCGGTATAGGTCGCCAGCGCGCCGACCACGATGATCCAGGCCTTGGGATTGATCCATTGGAACAGCGCCGCCTCGTGGAAGCGCAGCGGTCGGCCGCGTCGGCCGCCGGGCGGCGCGCCCTCGCCGGTCGCCGTCGCCGTGCTGGGGGTGGCACTGGCGATGTGCCAGGCCAGCCAGAGCATGTAGGCGGCGCCGACCCAGCGCATGATCTCGTGGATCGCCGGATTGTGGTCCAGCAGCGTGCCGGCGCCCAGCGCGACGGCGACCATCATCACCGGAAAGCCGACGGCAATGCCCAGCATGTGCCACCAGGTGCGGCGAATGCCGAAGGTGGCGCCGGACGCCGCTACCATGGCGTTGTTCGGCCCCGGGGTCGCCGACATGACGAGCGAGAAGGTAGCGGCCGACAGCAGCCAGGGGAAATCGATCTGCATGGTGGCGCCTCCTCCTGGGCGGCTCCGACCAGGCTAGAAAGCGCCACCAGGCGGGCCGCGGCAAGCGCCGACTTGTCCTGTTACAACAGCCGCCTAGCCGGTGGCCGGCGGGTCTAGAAGCTGGCCACCACGCTGCTGCCGTCGCTGAGGTCACAATCGGCGATGCCACCGTGGCTGAAGCCCCGCTGCGGCTGCGCCAGGCGGAAGGTGCAGCGCAGCACCTCGCCCGAGCTGCCGGACGTCAGCAGGCCATAGGCCGTGGCCTCGTAGACCTGCCGCGTCTCCAGGTGCTCGACCAGGCGCTGGCGCTTCTTGCCGTCCTTGTCCCTGTAGGTCACCAGCTCCTGCACCGGATAGGACTGCTGGTGGCTCTCCTGCACGATGCGGCCGCTGTAGTACTGGCCCTTCACCGCCGCCGTGGCGCGCACGCCGTTGGCGTCCTCGGTGATGGTCATGTGGGCGTCTTGGCCCTCACTACCCTGGTTCTCGACCCGCAGCGGCACGTTGGTGACGGTGGGGCCGCAGCCGGCCAGCAGGAACCCGCAGAGCAGCAGGGCTGCGTGTCGCCGACGCGGCGGGGACTGGGAAGCAGACATGGGCGCAATGCCTCGCGGCTGTGGTCGACGCACCCGATGGCGGAGAGCGTCCTGCCGGGTGATAGCGCGGCGCGGCGCCATTCCTCCCCGGCAGGCGCGACAAAGCCGGCCGGCGACTTTGACCCGCCGCGCTCAGACGGCCGGACGGGTGACCCGGCGCAATGTCAGGTTCAGCCGGCCGCCGCCCAGCGGTGTGCCGTCCAGCAGCCGGCTGCTGCCTGTCAGGATGCGGTCGATGCCGTGGAAGGCCAGGCGCGCGGCGCCGGCCAGCAGCACCACGTCGCCGCTGGCCAGGCGCAGCGAGCGCGTGGGGTCGCGCCGCCGGGTGCCGCCGACGCGAAACACCGCGGTGTCGCCGAGCGAGACCGACAGCACCGGCGCGTCCAGCGCGGCCTCGTCGCGGTCCTGGTGCAGGCCCATGCGCGCGGTGGCTTCGTAGTGGTTCACCAGGCAGGCCTCCGGTGGCGCCGGATAGCCGGTCAGGCTGTCCCACAGCGCCAGCAGCGCCGGTGGAATCGGCGGCCAGGGCCGGCCGGTTTCCGGGTGGCCTGCCTGGTAGCGATAGCCGTCGCGGTCGCTGACCCAGCCGAGCGGACCACAGTTGGTCATGCGCACGCTGAAGGGGCGTCCGTCACCTGGCATGCAGGGCCGGAACAGCGGCGCCGCGACCAGACAGTCGAGAACCGTTTGTACCAATTCGCCTTGCAGCCTGGGCGACAGCTGGCCCGGATGCAGCGCCAAGCCCGAGGGAGTCGCTTGCGCGGTTGGAGAACCTGCATAAGATATTGTTTTCATTGATTTTTACTGTCGGCCGTCGAAGTCCCGAAGCTACAGTGATCGCCGGCTCATAGTGTCAGGAGGCTCGGCGGCCATGGCAAGTGAACTGAAGGCGCGGTTTCGCAGCACGATATAAACGCTGGTCGGCACCAGTGCCAGCGACACGCTGGTGGGCAGCAGCGGCGCCGACAGCCTCATGGGTCTCGGCGGCAACGATTGGCTCTATGCCGGGGATGGCGCCGATTGGCTCGATGGTGGCGCCGGATCCGACTTCATGGCTGGCGGTCGGGGCAACGACACCTATGTCGTCGATACCATCGGTGACGTGATTCGCGAGGCCGCTGGGGAAGGTTACGACCGGGTCATCGTCAACTTGCAGGAAAGCAACGGCGTTGGCGGTGGCCCGCTGCCCGACGTGGCCTACCGGATGGCGGGGGGTATCGAAGAAGCGATCCTGGCCGGCAAGACCAACCATGTCATTGGCAACGATCTGGACAATCTGATCGATGCGCGTGGCAGCGGCCAGCTGCACGTCCGCCTGGAGGGCGGCGCCGGTGACGACGCACTCTTGCTGGGGGCTGGTGGTGGCGTCGCCCAAGGCGGAATAGGCGATGACGATCTCACCGGCGGCGCGGGGCGCGACCTACTCTATGGGGGCACAGGGGCCGACTATCTGGCGGATGGCGGTGGCGATGACGTGAGCTGGGGCGGCAGCGGCAGGGATGCCATTGTGACGGGCGATGGCAACGACACGGCCTTCGGCGAGGACGGCGATGACGTTCTCGTCATGCGGGGCGGCGGCAATGACCTGTTCTTCGGCGGCGATGGCGAGGACCATATTGGGAGCGACGCTGGAGCGGTCGGCCTGCTGGAGAGCTACGGCGGATCTGGCAACGACCACATTGGCGGATACCACAATGTAGATGCCAAACAGCTCGCCTACGGTGGCAGCGGTCACGATATCTTCATCGGCGGCGGCCAGGACGATCTCTACTACGGCGGTGACGGCACCGACCATTTTTGGAACTCAACCGGCATCGACAGTTTCGTCGGCGGCGCGGATCACGACGTTGCCGTGCTGACCGATCCGAAAGGCGACGCCGACCATTGGCTCGATTTGTCGACCGCCGATGGCGACTTCATCGATATCGCCTTGGTCACCAACCAGCAGGTCGCTAAGGATCCCTTCGCCGAGGGCTTCGCGCGTCTGGTCGATATCACCATGGAAAACGGTGAGTCGGCGGTGGCGGTCGAGATCGATGCCAACGGTGGCGGCGACGAGTACGAGCGCCTGCTGATCTTACACGGCCAGACGGTCGCCTGCCTCAGCGGCTACGAGCTCTTCGACTACACCTGACTCCGAGGCCCCTGACTCTGAGGCCCGTGGCGGCGCCGCGCCGTCCGGCCTGATCGCTGCCTAAGAATATAGGGGCGACACCTCCTCCTGCCGTCGACATCCTGACCTGGGGAAGAAGATCGCCTGGCTTTGGCGGATGAACGACCACAGCAACGGTCGGGACTGTTTGCCTCACGGAGTGCAATTGGAAATCGGGGGACGGCAATGGCGAAGAACCGTGTGCTCACGAGCGGACTCGATGGCTCTCTGGACGGTACCAACGGCGGTCCGGCGCGCAATGCCGCAGCGACTGTCGACCTGGTGACTGTCAGCGCCGTCGCCGATCCAGTCCAGCAGGAGCCGGCTCAGCAGGACAGCGTCGCCACCATTGGCAGTGACAAGGCCGCGGGCAGCCCGGTGATCATCGGCAGCGAGGGCGACGACATCCTCATCGCCACCCAGCTCGCGGTGATCGAGACGCTCTACGGTCTCGACGGCGACGACACACTGATCGGACAGACAGGCGACCTGCTCTATGGCGGCAATGGGCAGGATCTGCTGCAGGGCGGCGGCGGACGGGCCGTGCTGGATGGCGGCGCAGGCGACGACCGTATCGAGGTGGTCGGCGATGGCGCTGGAATCACACTGGGCCAGCCCTCGGTCCAGGTTTACGGCGACGCCGGCGACGATATCATCGTCAACCACAACGGCGGCATCGCGGCCCGGGGCGGTGACGGCAATGACCGCCTGGAGATCGCCCCGTCCTTTCCGGGGGGCGGGGGCGAGTTCTTCGAGACGACCTTCTATGGCAACGCCGGCGATGATGTCGCGCGGGTTGACCTGTCCGGAATGTCCGACCTGCATGGCGGCGTCTATCTCTTCGGCGGCAGCGGCAACGACGACTTGGCGGCCATCGTGGCCCCCACTGACGGCCCACTCGGCGGCTTTCTGTCCGGCGGCAACGGTGACGACCACCTGGCGCTCGAGGGCGAAGGCTACCTCTTCGGCGGCGCCGGCAACGACGACCTGCAGGGCGGCGCCGGCACCCAGTACCTCAACGGCGACGTTGGTGACGATGTGATCCGTGGCGGTGCCGGCGACGACTTTGGCTATGGCGGCCTGGGCGATGACGATGTGGCCGGCGGTGCCGGGCGCGATCGCCTGGAGGGCGGGTCCGGCAGCGACTATATGCGCGGCGACGACGGCAACGATGTGCTCTCTGGCGGCAGCAGCACCGACTGGCTCTATGGCGGCAATGGCGAGGACGTGCTGATCGGCGGCGCCGGCATCGACCGCCTCTACGGCGGTGCCGGACGCGACAGCTTCGTCGCCGACGGGCAGTACGCCCAGGGCGTCGACCGGGTGATGGACTTCAACTTCATGGAAGGCGACCGCATCGACCTGACCGCCGACCTGGGCAAGGTGAATGTCGAGGACCTGGTGGGCTACGGCTACCTGCAGACCACCGCGGTGGTGATCAACGGGCAGTCCTTCGCCTCGGTCGAGGTCGACCACGACGGCCGGGCCAACGGCGAGTCCTTCGAGCGCGTCATGCTGATCCGCACTGATCACCCCGAGGACCTGCAGGGCCTCGATTTCTGGGCCATCTCCGGCTAGGCGGCGTCTTCGTCACCGGGCGGGGGCGCCGCTCCCGCCCGCTTTGCCGCCTCGCGCGCGCCCAGCCAGCGGAACACCAGGTAGAGCAGGCCCGTGGTGATGGCCGACCAGCCGGCCACCCGGGCCAGCAGCGGCTGGCCCCAGGCGTAGTCGGCGCCGATGGCGATGAAGGTCGCCATCACGGTGCTGCCCACCAGCACATAGAGAATCCAGCGGAAGATCGGCTCGTCCGGCAAGGGCGGGGTCTGGCGATAGAGCGGCATGGCAGCGTCCTGACGCGGTTTGGCCCGAAGCGACCCGGAATCCAGAAAAAGCGGTCCTGAAAGGCGACTTTTGGGGGGCTGGCCGGCTATGTCGCGGCTTGCAGCCGGCCCCTGGTTGCTTATATAGCCACTCGGACCGACGCTTTCCCCCCTGAATCCTGGCGGGTGGCGTCAATCCGTCATCACGGGGCCCTGGGTCCGGTGCTTTCCGAAGGCCGGCAAGACGGGCTGCCCAAGAAGGAGCTAAGGCATGAGCAAAGTCATTGGTATCGATCTCGGCACCACCAATTCCTGCGTCGCCGTCATGGAAGGCGCCCAGGCGAAGGTCATCGAAAACGCGGAAGGTGCCCGCACCACGCCCTCGCAGGTGGCCTTTACTGCCTCGAGCGAGCGTCTGGTCGGCCAGTCGGCCAAGCGCCAAGCGGTGACCAACCCGGAAAACACCCTCTTCGCCATCAAGCGCCTGATCGGTCGGCGCTTCGAAGATCCGATGACGAAGAAGGACATGGGCCTGGTGCCCTACAAGATCATCAAGGCGGCAAACGGTGACGCCTGGGTCGATTCGCGCGGCGAGACCTACTCGCCCTCGCAGATCTCCGCCTTCATCCTGCAGAAGATGAAGGAAACCGCCGAGGGCTACCTTGGCGAGACCGTCACCGAGGCGGTCATCACCGTCCCGGCCTACTTCAACGACGCCCAGCGCCAGGCCACCAAGGACGCCGGCAAGATCGCCGGCCTCAACGTGCTGCGCATCATCAACGAGCCGACCGCGGCCGCGCTGGCGTATGGCTTCGACAAGAAGGGCGCCGGCACCATCGCGGTCTACGACCTGGGCGGCGGCACCTTCGACATCTCGATCCTGGAGATCGGCGACGGCGTCTTCGAGGTGAAGTCGACCAACGGCGATACCTTCCTGGGCGGCGAGGACTTCGACGCGCGGGTCATCGACTATCTGGCGGCCGAGTTCCAGAAGGAGCAGGGCATCGACCTGCGCAAGGACAAGCTGGCCTTGCAGCGCCTGAAGGAAGCCGCCGAAAAGGCGAAGATCGAGCTCTCCAGCTCCAAGGAGACCGAGGTCAACCTGCCCTTCATCACCGCCGATGCCTCCGGCCCCAAGCACCTGACCATGAAGCTGACCCGCGCCAAGCTCGAGGCGCTGGTGGGTGACCTGATCGACCGCACCATGGGCCCAGTGAAGCAGGCGCTGAAGGATGCCGGCGTCTCCGCTGGCGAGATCAACGAGGTGATCCTGGTCGGCGGCATGACCCGCATGCCCAAGGTCTTCGACACGGTGAAGGGCTTCTTCGGCAAGGAGCCGAACCGCAGCGTCAACCCGGACGAGGTGGTCGCCATCGGCGCCGCCATCCAGGGCGGCGTGCTGAAGGGCGAGGTCAAGGACGTCCTGCTGCTTGACGTGACGCCGCTGTCGCTCGGCATCGAGACGCTGGGTGGCGTGATGACCAAGCTGATCGAGCGCAACACCACGATCCCCACCAAGAAGAGCCAGACCTTCTCCACCGCCGAGGACAACCAGACCGCGGTCACCATCCGCGTGTTCCAGGGCGAGCGCGAGATGGCGGCCGACAACAAGATGCTCGGCCAGTTCGACCTGATGGGTATCGCCTCGGCGCCGCGCGGCGTGCCGCAGGTGGAGGTCACCTTCGACATCGACGCCAACGGCATCGTCAACGTCCAGGCCAAGGACAAGGCGACCGGCAAGGAGCAGCAGATCCGCATCCAGGCGTCGGGTGGCCTGAGCGACGCCGACATCAAGCGCATGGTGAAGGAGGCCGAGGAGCACGCCGACGAGGACAAGGCAAAGCGTGCGCTGATCGAGGCCAAGAACCAGGGCGAAGCGCTGATCCACCAGACCGAGAAGACCCTGACCGACCTGGGCGAGAAGGCAACCGATGCCGACCGCCAGGGTGTCGAGGCCGCCATCGCTGCGCTGCGCGAGTCGCTGAAAGGCGACGACAAGAGCGACATTGAGGCCAAGACACAGTCGCTGGTGCAGCTGTCGATGAAACTCGGCGAGCAGCTCTACAAGAGCCAGGCCGAGGCCCAGCAGCCGGGCGGCGACGCCGGCCAGCCGGGCGGTGGCCAGTCGGACGACAAGGTGGTCGACGCCGACTTCGAGGAAGTCGACGACGACAAGAAGAAGAACTAGTTTAAATCGGCATTCGGGCCGCGGCTGTCGGGACCTTCGGGGTTCTGCCATGCTGCGGCCCGAAGGCTGATCGGGGCACCTCATGGCTAAAGATTTTTACCAGCTCCTCGGCGTCGCTCGGGACGCCTCGCCCGAGGATATGAAGAAGGCTTATCGCAAGCTCGCGCTCGAGCTGCATCCCGACCGCAATCCCGGCAATGCCGAGGCCGAGCACCGCTTCAAGGAAATCAACCACGCCTACGACATCCTGAAGGACGCCGAGAAGCGCGCCATGTACGACCGCTTCGGCGCGCAGGCCTTCGAGAACGGCGCCGGTGGCGGGGCCGGCCAGCGGGCGCGCGGCGGCGGAGCCGGCTTCGGCGCCTTCGCCGACATCTTCGACCAGATGTTCGGCGATGTGTCCGGCCGTGCCGGCGGCCGCACCGAGGCGCACGGCAGCGACCTGCGCTACAACATGACCATCAGCCTGGAAGAGGCCTTCGCCGGCAAGCAGGCGACGATCCGCGTGCCCGGCACCGCGGCCTGCGATACCTGCCACGGCAGCGGCGCCGAGCCCGGCTCCAGCCCGGTCACCTGTCCGACCTGCAGCGGCCGTGGCCGCGTGCGCTCCAGCCAGGGCTTCTTCACCGTGGAGCGCGCCTGCCCGACCTGCGCCGGCCAGGGCCGCACCATCGACAAGCCCTGCCGCGCCTGCCGCGGCGAGGGCCGGGTGCACAAGGAAAAGACCCTGCAGGTCAACATCCCGGCCGGCGTCGAAGACGGCACCCGCATCCGCTTGGCGGCCGAGGGCGAGGCCGGGCTGCGCGGCGCGCCGCCGGGCGATCTCTACATCTTCCTGTCGGTGCAGCCGCACCGCCTGTTCCAGCGCGAGGGCGCCGACCTCTACTGCCAGGTGCCGATCGCCATGGTGACGGCGGTGCTGGCCGGTGCCATCGAGGTGCCGGCGATCGACGGCGGGCGGGTGAAGATCACCATCCCCGAGGGCACGCAGTCGGGCCACCGCTTCCGCCTGCGCGGCAAGGGCATGAGCGTGCTGCGGGCGCGCGACCGCGGCGACCTCTATGTCGAGGTGGCGGTGGAAACGCCGGTCAAGCTCAGCAAGAAGCAGAAGGACCTGCTGAAGCAGTTCGAGGCCGCCGGCGACCCCGAGGGCAACAGCCCGGAAAGCGCCAGCTTCTTCGCCCGCGTGAAGGACTTCTTCGACGGTTTGAAGGGCTAGCGCCTCCCTCTCAACCCCGCCACCACCACACCCACCGACAGTAGCAGGTTGAGCAGCGCCGCGCCGGCGAGGATCCACAGCAGCGCGTTGCCACCGCTGGTGTTTCCTTCCAGGAACTGCGCCGCGCCGATCGGCGCCAGCGCCTGCACCACCAGGCTGGGCGCCGCCAGGCGACCCATGACGATGGCGTAGCCGCGCGGGCCGACCAGGACCAGCGGCACGGTGCCGGCGGCGATCGACTTCACCCCGACACCGCCGCCGTAGAGCACCAGCGACAGCGCGATCCAGCCCCAGCCGGTCGCCAGCAGGCCGAGCCCAAGCGCCATCGGCAGGGTCGAGGCCAGCAGGGTCCAGAGCGGATTCAGGCGCCGCCCGACCAGGTATTCCAGCAGGCGTCCACCGACCTGGCTGGGCCCGATCAAGGTGCCGAAGGCCACGGCGCCGGCCAGCGCAACCTCGCGCGCGCCGAGCAGCGCCACAAGATGCACCGAGAGCACCGTGCTGATGGTGGCCGAGAGCGCGAAGCAGAAGCCCAGCACGACCAGCAACCAGACACGGCTGCGCTGGAGCCTTGTCGGTGATGCTGTCGCGCCGGGCGTGAGCGGCGGCTCGATATGCGGCGGTGGTGGCGCCAGGCAGAGCCGCAGCGGCAGGGCCAGCGCCAGCAGCAGGCCGGCATAGACGAAGCAGGCGCCGCGCCAGTCCAGCGCCTCGACCAGCAGCGCGCTCACCGGCCAACAGATCGTCGAGGCAAAGCCACCGAACAGCGTCAGCAGCGTGATGAGCGCGCGGGCCTGCAGGCCATACTGCCGGCCAAGCGAGGCGAAGGCCGCGTCATAGAACGTTGCCGCCATGCCGAGGCCCAGCAGCATCCAGGCCAGGGCATAGAGCCAGAGCGCGCCTGCCGCGCCCAGCAGCGCCAGTCCGGCAGCCAGCACAGCACAGCCGACGGGTAGCACGGCGCGGCCGCCGAAAGACTCGATGCGTCGCCCGACCCAGGGCGCGGCCAGGCCGGACACCAGCAGCCCCAGCGACAGCCCGCCGACCACCAGCGCCAGCGGCCAGCCGGTCTCCGCCACGATGGCCGGTGCCAGCACCGTCAGCAGGTAGTAGCTGCTGCCATAGGCCAGGATGGTCATGAGACCCAGCAGCGCGACGACACCGAAGCGCCGACGCGCGGCGGCGCGGCCGCTTCGCCCAGCTCCCCCAACAGTTTCCCCCCTCTCCCCTGGCGGGAGAGGGTTGGGGTGAGGGGGTTCGGTGACGGCGCTTGTGGCGTTCAAGGTAGCGGGAGTCCTCGCAGCCGGCGCAGGTCCCGGCAGTCGCACCGACCCCCCTCACCCGGCGGCTTCGCCGCCACCCTCTCCCGCGATGGGGAGAGCGGAGAGGTGCGGAGAGATCGGCGGCCGATCATTCCACGGTCGCGACGATCCGGCTCTCGGCTCCGTCGCAGGTCTTCCCTGCGGCGGGCGCGCAGCAAGCGGCCGCGGTCTCGGCTTCCGCCGGTCCGCTACAGACACCGGTTTCCGGCAGCTCCAGCTCGACGCGGTCGGCGGCGGCCTGGTCGCCGGCGATCCAGGCGGCGATGGAGCGCACCTGCTCGTAGCCGGTCATCAGCAGGAAGGTCGGCGCCCGGCCATAGGACTTCATGCCGGCCAGGAAAAACCCGGCCTCTGGCTGCTGCAGTTCGCGCGCGCCGTGCGGGCGCACCGTGCCGCAGCTATGGATGTTGGGATCGATCAGCGGCCCCAGCACGCGCGGGCAGTCCAGTGCCGGATCGAGGTCGAGGCGCAGCTCGCCCAGGATGGCGAGGTCGGGACGGAAGCCGGTGGCCACCACCAGCTCGTCGGCCACCACGGTCTGCAGGCTGCCGGCGTCGCGCAGCAGCAGGCGGCCCTCCTGTCGCTCGATGCTGTCGAGCGCGAAGGGCGCGACCAGTCGCAGCCGGCCGCTCTCGCTCAGCGCCTTCAGCCGCTGGCCCAGCGCGCCGCGTTCGGAGAGCTGGTCGTTGGCGCTGCCGAACACCGTGGAGAAATCGCGCCGCCGCAGGATCCAGACGATCTCGGTGCCCGGCACCTGTTCGGCCAGGCGCGCCAGGTCGAGCAAGGTGCCGGCGGCGGAATGCCCGCCACCCAGCACGGCGACGCGGCGGCCGGCAAAGCGCGCCCGCTCGCGCCCCAGCACATCGGGCATGGCGTAGCTGATTTGCGCCGCATGGGCGCCCTCGCCCAGCGCCGGCAGGCCGCTGGCGCCGGCGGGGTTGGGGCGGCTCCAGGTGCCGCTGGCATCGATCACCGCGCGCGCCAGGATGCGCTGCTCATGGCCCTCGGTGTCCCGCGTGCGCACCTCGAAGGGCTGCGCCTCGCGCCCGGCGTCGCGCAGCTTGCCGTTGCCCAGGCGCGCCACCGCGGTGACACGCTGGCCGAAGCGCAGCAGCGGCAGGAGCGCGGGCAGCGCCGCCAGCGGCGCCAGGTAGTCCGCGACCAGCGCCTCGCCGGTCGGAAAGGCCGTGGCGTCGGGCGCCTGCCAGCCGCTGGCGCGCAGCAGCGCCACCGAGGGTCGGTGCAGCGAAAAACCCCAGGGCGAGAAAAACTGCACGTGGCCCCAGTCGCGCAGGTGCGTGCCGACGCTGGGGCCGGCCTCCAGCACCAGTGGCGTCAGGCCGCGCGCCCGCAGCTCCACCGCGGCGGCCAGGCCCACCGGGCCGGCGCCGATCACCACCACCGGCAGCTCCTCGGCCTTGGGCGCCGGGCAGCTTGCGGCCGGCAGCGCGCCGGCCTTGGGACCACAACAGGACATCCATCCACTCCTTCGTGACCCTCGATGCATCGTTCATCGAGGTATGGGGGCAAAAAAACTACCCGCAGCAACCCCAGCCACGCTGCTCCACGGCGGCAGCGGTGTCGCTCAGCGCTCGCGTCGCGTCGGCCCAGGCTTCCATGCCGACCTTGAAGGCCTGGCGGCCCTGGTCGGTCAGCGTGTAGGTCTTGCGGCCGCGGCCCTGCACCACGCTCTCCTCGACCGTGACATAGCCGCCGGCCTCGAATTCCCGCATGGCCGGATAGATCGTGCCCTCGGTCGGCGAGCAGCAGCCCTTGGTCGAACGCTCGACCGCGCGGGCGATGTCGTAGCCGTGCAGCGACTTCTCGTGCAGCGCCGCCAGGATGAAGAGCTTCGACAGGCTCATCTTGATGGTGCCGGCCCAATAGGCCCGGTCGCCATAGTCGGCGGTCGGACGGGGGACGACGCGGGCGGTGGTGCTGCTCATGGGTCGGGGGTCTATACCTCGATGGGTAAGGTGTCAAGGCGCGATCACTTAGAGCCTCGCTCTCCCTTGTCATCCCGGACTAGGCGGCGCAGCCGCCGACGATCCGGGACCCAGGGGACTGGCCTCGATACGGCGCGCCTTTGGCCCCTGGGTCCCGGCTCTCCGCTGCGCTGCGGCCGGGATGACAACAACGCCGTGGCACGCGCCGGGAAGGACGGCCCACCCTCAGATGTGAATCGCCCGTCCGCCGACCGCGAGGGCGGCTTCCTTTACCGCTTCGTTCAAGGTCGGGTGGCCGTGGAAGCTGCGCGCCAGGTCCTCGGCGGAGCCGCCGAACTCCATGGCGACGACGACCTCGTGGATCAGCGTGCCGGCCTCGGGGCCCAGGATGTGGGCACCCAGGATGCGGTCGGTCTTGGCGTCGGCCAGAATCTTCACGAAGCCGTCGGTCGAGAGCATGGCGCGCGCGCGGGCGTTGGCGGTAAAGGGGAACTTGCCGACCTTGTAGTCGACGCCGGCTTCCTTCAGCTGCTCCTCGGTGCGGCCGACCGTGGCGACTTCGGGCCAGGTGTAGACGATGCCAGGCACCGTCTCGTAGTTCACGTGGCCATGCTGCCCGGCCAGGATCTCGGCGATGGCGATGCCCTCTTCCTCGGCCTTGTGCGCCAGCATGGGGCCGATGATGACGTCGCCGATGGCGTAGATGCCGGGCACGTTGGTCTGGTAGTGGCCGTCGACCGTGACCCGGCCGCGCTCGTCCAATGCCACGCCGGCTTCCTTCAGCCCCAGCCCCTCGGTCATCGGCTTGCGGCCGACCGCGACCAGCACGACGTCGGCTTTGAGCTCGCTGGCCTCACCGCCTTTCGCGGGCTCGAGCGTCAGGGTCACGCCGTCCTTGCTGGGCACTGCCTTGGTCACCTTGCTGCCCAGCTTGAAGGCCATGCCCTGCTTGGTCAGGGTGCGCTGGAAGAAGCGCGCCAGCTCGGCATCCATGCCGGGCACCAGGCGGTCGAGGAACTCCACCACCGTGACCTTGCTGCCCAGGCGCTGCCAGACCGAGCCCATCTCCAGCCCGATATAGCCGCCGCCGATTACCACCAGGGACTTCGGCACGCTGGCCAGGGTCAGCGCGCCGGTCGAGGAGACGATGGTCTTCTCGTCCACCGGCACGTTCGGCAGGTCGACGTGCGACGAGCCGGTGGCGATGACGATCTGCTTGGTCGTGTATTCCTTGCCGGCCACCGTCACGGTGCCGGCCGCCTTGATCGCGCCGCGGCCCTTCAGCCAGTCGATCTTGTGCTTCTTGAACAGGAACTCGACGCCCTTGACGTTGGACTCCACGACCTTGTCCTTGTGGCCCATCATGGTCGGCAGATCGAGTTCGACCTTGTCGACCTTGACGCCGAAGCCGGCCAGGCCGTGCCGTGCCTCCTCGAACTTTTCCGAGGCCTGCAGCAGCGCCTTCGACGGGATGCAGCCGATGTTCAGGCAGGTGCCGCCCAGGGTGGCGCGATCCTCCACGCAGGCCACCTTGAGGCCAAGCTGCGCGGCGCGGATGGCGCAGACATAGCCGCCGGGGCCGGCCCCGATCACGATCACGTCGTAGCTGGCGTCTGCCATGAGTCCTGTCCTTCGCTGTCTCCAGGCGGGACCTTACCGCTTGCGGGTGACAGGCTCCAGCACGGCGGCCTAGTCTCGGCGCCATGCTGCCCTTGACCCTCTGTCGCACCTGGCTCTTCGTCGGCGGCACCGATGCGCCCCGCCTGGCCCGCATTCCCGGCAGCGGCAGCGATGCCGCGATCCTGGAGTTCGAAGACTTCACCGCGCCGCCCGAACGCCCGGCGGCGCGCGCCGCCGCCGTCGGCATCCTGCGGTCCTGGCGCGCCGCCGGCATCGTGCCCACCGCCAGAGTCAATCCGCTGGCCGGCGACGGGCGCGCCGACCTGGCCGCCGTGATGCCCGGCCGCCCGGCGGCGGTGCTGCTGCCCAAGGTGCGCAGCCCCGACGACATCCTGGTGCTGGACCAAGCGGTCAGCGCCGAGGAGCGGCGCCTCGGTATCGAGCAGGGCAGCACGCGCCTGGTGCCCAACATCGAAAGCGCCGCCGCGCTGTTCCAGACTCAGGCCATCGCCACCGCCAGCCCACGCGTCGTCGCCTGCCTGCTGGCCAGCGAGGACCTGGCGACCGACCTGGGCGCGCCGCGCACCCGTGCCGCCGCGGAGCTGGCCTTCGCCCGCGGCTTCTTCCATGCCGCTTGCGTCGCCGCCGGCAAGCTGTCGATCGACTTCCCCTATACCTTCGCCGATGCCGCGGGCGCCGGCGAACAGGCGGCCGGCGCGGCGGCGCTGGGCATGACCGCCAAGTCGCTGGTCGATCCCGGCCATGCGCCGGCGATCAACGCCGCCTTCACGCCCTCAGCCAAGGCGGTCGAGCAGGCGCGCCGCATCGTTACCGCCTTCACCGCTGCCCGGGCGCGCGGCGAGGGGCGGGCGGAGCTCGACGGCCACCTGCTGGAGGTGCCTACCCTGCGCAACGCCGAGACGCTGCTGGCCCGTGCCGCGGCCCTGGGAGGAGAGACACCATGAGCGACGACACGCAGGAAATCGCCGCGGCATTGCTGGCCGCCGGCACCGCCACGGTCACCTGGCAGCTCAACCGCCGCGGCCTTTGGCGCTGCTGGCTGCAGGGCGTGACGCCGCTGGCGCCGAGTTACCGCTGCGCCGGGCCCGCCTTCACCCTGCGCTTTACGCCGGCGCGCGAAGACCTGGCGACGGCCGAGAGCTACCAGGCGCCGGGATCGCTGCGTGAGGCGCTGGAGGCGGTGCCGGCCGGCGCCGTGGTGGTGGCCGACGGGCGCGGCTGCCAGTCCATGGGCATGATCGGCGACATGTACGCCACGCGCCTGCAGGTGCTGGGCGCCGCCGGCTTCGTAACCGACACGCCGGTGCGCGACGGCGAAGGCCTCAGGGCGGTCGGCCTACCGGTGTTCAGCTGCGGCCTGGCGGCACCGGCCTCGATTCACGGCCTGCACTACCTGGACCACGGCCTCGCCATCGGCTGCGGCGGCGTGACGGTGGTGCCGGGCGACATCATGGTCTGCGACGGTGACGGCGCCATCGTAGTGCCGCGCGCGGTCGCCGCCGAGGTCGCCGAGGCCGCACTGGAGCAGGCCGCCAAGGAGCCCTTCATCCTGGAAAAGCTGCGCGAGGGACGAGGGCTGGTCGGCACCTATCCGCCGGGCGAGGCACTCCAGGCGGAGTACGAGGCCTGGAAGCGCGATAAAGGCTGACGTCCCGCGCGCAGGATTGCCCGCCCGTCGCCTCGCAGCCTATCGTTGTCCAGCGACAACCGCGGTTGGGAGGACAGGTTCATGGCTGTTTCCTATGCCGGTCTCACCTTGCGTCATGGCGATCACGATCTGAAGCGGCGCTTCGGCGGTGCGATGCGCCGCGATGTCCAGGGCAACCCAGTGGCCGATCTGCAGCGCGACCTGGCGCAGGTCGGGCTGTCGGTCGGCACGCCCGACGGCGCCTTCGGCGGCGGCACGCAGCGGATCCTGGCGGTGCTGCAGGCGGCACTGCGCCTGGGCGCCCAGCTGCAAGGGCCGACCGGCGAGCGGCGTGCCGAGGAGCCGCTGGCGGCGCGCCAGGACGGCGTGCTGGACGCGGTCACCACCGCCGCCCTGGGCCGCCTGATCGACGCCGGCGCGGTGTTGACCGGCTGGCTGCTGCGCCAGCCGGTGGCGGCGCTGGCGGCGACCCGCACCGGCGCCGGCTTCGACCGCCTGCCGCATCCCGATGTGGCCAAGGGCGAGCTGGTGCTGGATGCCGCTTTCCTGCCCGACCTGCGGGCGCTTGACGGCGCGGCGGCGGCGCGCGGCCTGATCATCCTGGTGAACCAGGTGTTCCGCCGCCAGGGCGACGCGGTGTCGGGCGCCATCGTGCCGCCCTCGACGCGCTCGCAGCATCTGATCGGCCATGCCCTCGACCTCAACCTGATGGACGGGCGGGTGGTGAACAACTCCGCGCTGCAGATCGCCGGCAAGTGGACGCCGGCGGCGAAGGACTTCGCCGCCCACGCCATGGGCCTGGGCCTGCGCTGGGGCGCCAAGTTCTCGCCGACCGACCCGGTGCACTTCGATCGCCGCGTCGATGCCGGCGCGGCGTTGTGGGACGCCAAGTTCCTGCTGAACCAGCAGCAGCTCCGCGCCAAGCAGCCGATCCCGTTGGCGGTGTGACGCGGCCTAAGGCTTCAGCGGCGCGGTGCCCTGCCACAGCGGCGGCGCCATCTGTTCGGTGAAGTCGCGGAACATCAGGTTGAAGGCGACCGAGATGCGCTCCTCCTGGCTGCGGTTCACCGGCACGGAATGCTGCAGCCAGCCGGGGAACAGCACCAGGCGGCCGGGCTTCGCCTCCACCGTTATGTCGTTGGCGGTGAAGCTGGTGCGCTCGCTGACCGGCGGCATTAGCACCTGCGCCTGCGGCCGGGGATCGGCGAAGCGGATGGCCCCGGTGCCGGCGGGAACCTGCACGTAGTAGACCGCGCTCAACCAGTTGTTGGGATGGCCGTGCGACGAGTTCAGGCCGCCCGGCGGATTGACGTTGGCCCAAGCGCCGGTGATGGCCAGCGTGCCGGTCGCCACCTTGAGGAACGACTGCGCGCCCTTGGCCGCCTGCAGCACCAGGGCGCAGAGCTCGGTGAACTCCGGCCGGCGATGGATGATGGGATCCGTCTGCCAGTTGGCGCCGGGCGGCAGGGTCCGTCGCGGCTCGATCAGCCGCAGGATGTCGGCGGCCAGGCGCTGGTTCAGCGGCGCGGCCACCGCCGGCGCCAGGTCGACCAGCCAGAGCGGCGTGGGGAAGATCGCCTCGACGGCGACTGACTGGAAGGGCGAGGGCGGGGGTGGGGTGGGGTTCATGCCGCCCTATCCTGCCGCCGCCGCGCCGCCGGGTCATGCGACAAGTGCGCACCGGTCAGCGCGGCCGCGCTATGCTGGCGGCAACGAAAGGCCGTGCCATGCCGCTGTCCCACCTGCTGCTGCAGACCCTGGCCGCGCTCCTGATGGTGGCCGCGGTGGCCGCCCTGGCCTGGTACCTGGGCTTCGTCGGGCTCGGCATCGTCGGCGTGGTCATCCTGCTGGCCTGCGTGCGGGTTGAACTGGACCAGGGCGGCGTCGCCAGCAACAGCTTCGCCCCCGATCTCTACACCAAGCAGCTGGCGGCGCAGCAGGCCGCCACGCGCAGCGAGCGCGCGGCCGAGCAGCTGGCGCGGGAGCGGCTGCGCCCCTGGTTGCGGCGCGCCCGCTGGCTCGGCCTCGCCATCGTCGCAGTGGCGGCCGCCGGCTTCTTCTGGTCGGCCTAGAGTCCCAGCAACGCCGGCAGTCCCGCCATGTCGTCAAGCGTCCAGTCGCCGAGGCCGGCCAGCAGCTCCTGTTCGGCCGCTCCGGCGGCATAGGCGACAGCCGGCATGCCAGCGGCCTTCGCGGCCTGCAGCCCGGCGGGCGCGTCCTCCACCACCAGGCAGTCCGCCGGCGCCACGCCCATAGTGGCGGCGGCGAAGAGGAAGAGATCCGGCGCCGGCTTGCCCTCGGCCACCTGATGGGCGCTGAACAGCCGCCCCTCGAAGCGCGGCAGCAGGCCGGTGAGGCCCAGGGTCGTCCGCATCTTCTCGAAGCGGCCGGAGGAGGCGACGCAGGTGGCAAGGCCGGCGGCCGCGATGGCGTCCAGCACCGCGACGATGCCGGGGATCGGCAGCACGCCCTCGGCCCTGAGCGCCGCCAGCGTCGCTTCGCGCACCTGCGTCGGGAATCCGGCCGGCGCGATCCAGCCGTCCTCTGCCGCCAGGATGCGCAGGATCGTCGGCAGATTCTGCCCGACGAAGCGCCGGTGCACGCTGGCCTGTTCGCAGGCGAAGCCATTCGCCCGCAGCTGCTCGGCGAACACGCGGCCGCCGATCGCCTCGCTGTCCACCAGCACGCCGTCGCAGTCGAAGATGATGAGGCTGGGGCGATTCATGGACGCCAGAATGACCGGGTCCTGGCGCCGCCGCCAAGTCCCTTCCCCCTTGGGGGAAGGTGGCCGCGCAGCGGCCGGATGAGGGACTTTGGTGCGGCTGGTGGATGATCGCACCGACCGAACGCCCTCACCCCGACCCTCTCCCGCCAAGCGGGAGAGGGAGGACTGCGGCAGGGAGCAGAGGATTGCAGGCAGCCTAGTTCCGCCCGCCACCCAACAGTCCGCGCGCGATCACCTGCGCCTGGATCTCCGCCGCGCCCTCGAAGATGTTGAGGATGCGGGCGTCGCAGAGCACCCGGCTGATGCGGTACTCCTCGGCGTAGCCGTTGCCGCCGTGGATCTGCAGCGCGTTGTCGGCGTTGGCCCAGGCGACGCGCGCGGCCAGCAGCTTGGCGTAGCCGGCCTCGATGTCGCAGCGCCGCTCCAGGTCCTTCTCGCGCGCGGCGAACCAGGTGAGCTGGCGGGCGATCATGGTCTCCACCGCCATCATGGCCAGCTTGCCGGCGACGCGCGGGAAGGCGAGCAGCGGCTTGCCGAACTGCACGCGCTCCTGCGCATAGGCCAAGCCCAGCTCCAGCGCGTTCTGCGCCACGCCGACGGCGCGTGCCGCGGTCTGGATGCGCGCCGATTCGAAGGTCGCCATGAGCTGCTTGAAGCCCTCGCCCTCCAGCGCGCCCAACAGGTTCCCGGCCGGCACCGCGAAGCCGTCGAAGGCCAGCTCGTATTCCTTCATGCCGCGATAGCCCAGCACGCGGATCTCGCCGCCGGTCATGCCCTGCGCCGGGAAGGGATCGGCCTCGGTGCCGCGCGGCTTCTCGGCCAGCAGCATCGACAGGCCGCGATAGTCCTTGCTGGCCGGATCGGTGCGCACCAGCAGGGTCATGAGGTCGCTGCGGCTGGCGTGGGTGATCCAGGTCTTGTTGCCGGTGACGCGATAGGTATCGCCGTCCTTTACCGCGCGGGTCTTCAGCGCGCCCAAGTCGCTGCCGGTGCCGGGCTCGGTGAAGACCGCGGTCGGCAGGATCTCGCCGCTGGCCAGGCGCGGCAGGTAGTTTTCCTTCTGCTCTGGCGTGCCGCCGCTGCGGATCAGCTCGCCGGCGATCTCGTTGCGGGTGCCGAGCGAGCCAAGGCCGATGTAGCCGCGCGACAGCTCTTCGGTCACCACGCACATGGCCAGCTTGCCCAGGCCGCTGCCGCCGTACTCCTCCGGGATGGTCAGGCCGAAGACGCCGAGCGCCGCCAGCTCGATCACCACCTCCAGCGGGATCAGCACATCCTTGCGGTGCCACTCGTGCGCCGCCTCGGCATGCTCATCGGCGAACTTGCGGAACTGGTCGCGGATCAGGGTCAGCGTCTCGTCGCCATAGTGCGCCTCGCCCAGGCCCTCGGGCAGCAGCGCGGCCAGCTTGAGGCGCGCGGCCGTGCCACCGGCGGTGATCAGTGCCTGGACGGCCTCGCCCTCCGGCCCGCCGTCCAGGCCCATGTCGCCGGGCCGGACGATCTCGCCCTGGCTCATCGGCAGGCCGCCCCGCAGCTGCGCCAGATACTCGCCGAAGCCGATCCGCAGGATCAGCGCCTCGCGCTCGCCCAGGCTCTCCAGTCGCTCGGCCCAGGCCAGCAGCTCGCGCAGCGCGGTGGCGTAGGTCATCACCCAGGCGACGCCATGCGCTGCCACCTGCTGCTGCTCCAGCAGCGCGGGGTCGAGCTTGCCGGCCGGCGCCACGAGGACGCGCACGCTCTGCCGCGCCGCCTCGGCATAGCGCTCGACGGCGGCAAGGGCCTCGCGAGCCTGGGTGAGGAGGGTGGTCTGCATCATGGCAATCCTCGGTGTCGGCGCCCCTCTCCCGCTTCTGGCGGGAGAGGGTGGCGAGCGTTCGCGAGCCGGGTGAGGGTGTTCGGTGCGATTCTGGCCAGCCGCACCGACCGATCGCTCTCACCCCGGCCCTCTCCCGCCAGAAGCGGGAGAGGGGGGACCGCGGTGGCTGCGCCCGCTCGACTCACGAGGTGCCGTCGGCCGCGCAGGCGGCGCCGGTCCAGTAGGGCGCGCTCGGCGGGTGCAGGTTGCCGGCGGGCAGGAACTGCAGCGCCAGGGCGCGGTTCTTGTCGCCGCCGCTGCTGCGGTCGAGGGCCTCGACGAAGTAGCCGCCGCCCTCGGGCACCACGCGGGTCGGGATGAAGCGCAGGTCGCTCATGGCCAGCTTGCCCTTGCCATCGGGCATCAGCGCCAGCAGCAGGATGACCGAGGTGCTGCGCGCCAGCGAGGACTGGCCGGAGATGAAGTTGCCCAGGCTGTAGGCGACGAAGGTCTCGCGCCCGTCACTGGTGCGATAGGTCTCGAAAGGCTCCAGCACGTGCGGGTGAGTGCCAATCACGCCGGTGGCGCCGGCCTCCAGCGCGGCGACCGCCAGCTTGCGCTGCGGCGGGTTGGGGTCGTGGCGATACTCGCGGCCCCAGTGCGGCACCAGGAAGACGGCGGCGATGTCGGGCCGCGCCGCCAGTTCGCGGATAGTCGCCAGCACCTCGTCCTGCTGCTCGTAGCAGAACAGCACCTGATGATGGCGGTCGGGGATCTCGTTGGTGCCGTAGGTGCAGCCGAGCCAGGCGACGTTATAGGTGACGCCGCCCACCGTGGTCGGCGTGATGGCGTACCAGGGCGCCGTCATGTCGTCGCGATGCCGCGTGCCGGTGAAGGGCAGGCCGGCCGCCTTGATCGCCTCGATGGTGCGGTCGACGCCCAGTGACTGGCGGTCCATGGCGTGGTTGTTCGCCGTCAGCAGCACGTCGATGCCGGCGTCCTTGAGGTCGCCGACCAGCGAGGGGTGGTAGTTGAACATGGGATAGCCGCTGTAGACGCGGCCGTCGTAGCGCGCCGCCGGCTGCTTGGCCTCGCGTCCGGTGTTGTAGACGTTAAGTGCGACCGGTCCCTCCAGGTTGGCGAAGGTCAGGTCGGCGCCGCGCAGCAGGTCGGCGACGCGCGCCAGCTGGCTGCGGAAGCCGTCCGGTTGTTCGGCGGCGAAGGCCTGCAGCGGATCGTGCATCAGCACGTCGCCGACCGCGGCGATGGTCACCGCCTGGCCCTGCACGAGCGGCGTCGAGAAGCTGATCATCGGTCCCCCGGGCGAGCTCTCCAGGTTGGGATTGGCACAATACTTCGGCGGCGGTGGCGGCGGCGGTTCCGCCACCACCGGCGGCGGCGGCTCGCTCGCCGCGCAGCCGGCGAGCAGCAGCATGCCAAAAATCAGGGCCGCGGTGCAGCGCATGAAAGTGCTCCAGCGGCCCTGATCAACCTGTAAGGCGGACAACGATCACGCGCGTTAAGCGTCGATCGCATCCTCCAGCGTGCGCAGGCCGGGACGCTTGGCCTGCACCAGCACGGCCATGTTGCCGGGCTTATGCTGGTTCTTCCACATCTTGGTGTGGGCCCGCGGGATGTCGTGGAAGGAAAAGACCTCGCTCATGCAGGGGTCGATGCGGCGTTCCACCACCAGGTGGTTGGCCTGGGCGGCCTGCAGCAGGTTGGCGAAGTGGCTGCCCTGGATGCGCTTTTGCCGCATCCAGACGAAGCGGGCGTCGAAGGTCAGGTTGTAGCCGGTGGTGCCGGCGCAGAAGACCACCATGCCGCCGCGCTTCACAACGAAGCACGAGACCGGGAAGGTCGCCTCGCCGGGATGCTCGAAGACGAAGTCGACATCGTTGCCCTTGCCGGTGATGTCCCAGATCGCCTTGCCGAAGGCGCGGACCTTTTTCATGTACTCGCCGTAGCCCTTGGCATCCTCAACCGGCGGCAGCTGGCCCCAGCAGTCGAAGTCGCTGCGGTTGATCACGCCCTTGGCGCCGAGCGACATGACATAGTCGCGCTTGGAATTGTCCGAGATCACGCCGATGGCATTGGCGCCGGCCACGGCAATGAGCTGCACCGCCATCGAGCCGAGACCACCCGAGGCGCCCCAGACCAGCACGTTCTGGCCCGGCCGCAGGATATGCGGGCGGTGGCCGAACAGCATGCGGTAGGCGGTGGCGAGCGTCAGCGTATAGCAGGCGCTCTCCTCCCAGGTGAGATGGCGTGGCCGCGCCATGAGCTGGCGCGCCTGCACCTTGGCGAATTGCGCGAAGGAACCGTCGGGCGTCTCGTAGCCCCAGATGCGCTGCGACGGCGAGAACATCGGATCGCCGCCATTGCACTCCTCGTCGTCGCCATCGTCCTGGTTGCAATGGACCACGACCTCGTCGCCCAGCTTCCAGCGCTTCACACGGCTGCCGACCTTGTAGATCACGCCGACCGCGTCGGAGCCGGCGATGTGATAGGGCGCCTTGTGCACGTCGAAGGGCGAGATCGGCGTGCCGAGTCCGGCCCATACGCCGTTGAAATTGACGCCCGCCGCCATCACCAGGATCAGCACCTCGTCGGGATCGATCTCCGGCACGGCCACGATCTCCTGCTGCATGGACTGTTCCGGCGGCCCGTGCCGTTCGCGGCGGATCGCCCAAGCGTACATCCGCGCCGGGATATGGCCGAGTGGCGGGATCTCGCCGATCTCGTAGAGGTCCTTTGGCGAAGCGCCGGTCATCGGCGGCAGCTCGCCGAGCGCCAGGTTGGCCGCAATATTCGACATGTTCACGTCTCCTAAATTCGCCGGAGCTTGCCCTGACACTTGCTGCACTGCAATATCAGAATTTGCAACAAATGCAAATTTAGGCGGCATGAATGATCATTTACTTGCAAAACTTAGGTGTAAATCTTCCCGTATCGTGTGTAATTTTGCGCCGCAGCAATTTCGGTGCTATGCGGCAGGCAAAGGAGATTGAGGATGGCGGCGGCGAAAGAACAGCCCTGGGTGATGCGGACCTATGCCGGCCATAGCTCGGCCGCGGCATCCAATGCGCTTTACCGCACCAATCTCGCGCGCGGCCAGACCGGCCTCTCTATCGCCTTCGATCTGCCGACGCAGACCGGCTACGACGCCGACCATCCGCTGGCTGAGGGCGAGGTCGGCCGCGTCGGCGTGCCGGTCATGCATCTGGGCGACATGCGCGCGCTATTCGATTCAATTCCGCTCGACCGCATGAACACCTCGATGACGATCAATGCCACGGCGCCGTGGCTGCTGGCGCTCTACATCGCGCTGGCCGACGAGCGCGGCACGCCGCGCGCGTCGCTGAGCGGCACGGTGCAGAACGACATCATCAAGGAGTATCTCTCGCGCGGCACGCACATCTTCCCGCCCGGCCCGTCGCTGAAGCTGATCGCCGACACGGTGAGCTTCACCTATCGCGAGGCGCCGAAGTGGAACCCGATCAACGTCTGCTCCTATCACTTGCAGGAAGCGGGCGCGACGCCTGTAGAGGAGCTGGCCTTTGCGCTGGCCACCGCCATCGCCGTGCTCGACGAGGTGAAGGCGCAGGGACTGGTGCCGGCGGCCGACCTGCCGCTGGTGTTCGGGCGCGTCAGCTTCTTCGTCAACGCAGGCGTGCGGTTCATCACCGAGATCTGCAAGATGCGGGCCTTCACCGAACTGTGGGACGAGCTCGGCCGCGAGCGCTATGGCGTGGCCGACGAGAAGCTGCGGCGCTTCCGCTACGGCGTGCAGGTGAACTCGCTCGGCCTCACCGAGGCGCAACCCGAGAACAACGTCTATCGCATCCTGCTCGAGATGCTGGCGGTGGTGCTGTCCAAGGGCGCGCGCGCCCGCGCCGTGCAGCTGCCGGCGTGGAACGAGGCGCTCGGCCTGCCGCGGCCCTGGGACCAGCAATGGAGCCTGCGCCTGCAGCAGATCGTGGCGCACGAAACCGACATCCTGGAATACGAGGATATCTTCGACGGCAATCCCGCCATCGCGGCCAAGGTCGCGGCGCTCAAGACCGAGGCCCTGGCCGAACTGGCGCGCATCGCCGAGATGGGCGGCGCCATCGCCGCGGTCGAGAACGGCTATATGAAGGGCCGCCTCGTCTCATCCAACGCGCGTCGCGTGGCGGCGATCGAGCGCGGCGAGCAGGTGGTGGTGGGCGTGAACCGCTTCGCCGAGTCGGCGCCCTCGCCGCTCACCGCATCAGGCGATCTCGTCCAGGCGATCGATCCGGCGACCGAGGCGGCGCAGATCGCGGCTCTGCAGGCCTGGCGGCGCGCCCGCGACACAGCCGCCGTTGCCCGCACGCTGGCGGCGCTGGAGACCGCGGCGCGCCAGGGGCTGAACGTCATGGCGCCGTCGATCGACTGCGCCCGTGCCGGCGTGACCACCGGCGAATGGGGCGAGACCTTGCGTGGCGTATTCGGCCAGTACCGCGCGCCGACTGGCGTCGCGGGTGTCGCGCGCTCGCGCGATGCAGCACTCGATGCGCTGAAGGCGCGCGTGCAAGCGCTGGGCGAGCAGCTGGGCGTTCCGGTCAAGATGCTGATCGGGAAGCCCGGCCTCGACGGCCATTCCAACGGCGCCGAGCAGATCGCGGTGCGTGCAAGCGACGCCGGCCTGACGGTGATCTACGACGGCATCCGCCTCACGCCCGAACAGATCGTCGATACGGCGGCGGCCGAGGGCGTGCATGTCATCGGCCTCAGCGTCCTGTCGGGCAGCCACATGGCGCTGGTCGGCCTGGTGCTCGAGCGCCTCAAGGCCGCCGGCCTGGAGCATATCCCCGTGGTCGTGGGTGGCATCATTCCGGCGGCCGACGCGGCGGCGCTCGAGGCCGCGGGCGTGGCGCGGGTCTATACGCCCAAGGACTTTGAACTGAACGCCATCGTGGCCGATATCGTGGATCTGGTGTACCGCCGGCTCAATCGCCTGACCGTCGCGGCGGAGTAAACTCTGCGGACCGCGGGCGTCCCGCCCGCCTCAAGAGAAGAAGCGTGAGCGGGCGGGACGCCCGCGGTCCGCAGCCCTACCCCTCGTTCTCCGCCGGCAGCAGAATGCAATGGTCGGGCTCGTTGTCGATATAGACGACCCTGCACTCAGGCGAGGGCGGTGCCGGCGATAGAACCGGCGTCGTGGGCTGGCTGATGGTGACGGCGTGCGGCACCACGGCGGCCAGCAGGATCGTCACAATGAGGGTTTTGATCACCATACCGAAGCAACGCCCCGGCCTTTCGGCAGGTTGCTGATCGGTAAAAAATTACGGTGTTGACGCGCGGTCCGTGCAGGGAACCTAGGCGCTCAGCGAACGCCGGGTCGCGATGTCGATGACGGTGCCTTTGCCTGCACCCGCCGCGCGCTCGCCGGCATTCTTGGCCGCGCCGGCGATGAAG
This sequence comes from Rhodospirillales bacterium, assembly GCA_038363005.1. Taxonomy (GTDB): domain Bacteria; phylum Pseudomonadota; class Alphaproteobacteria; order Kiloniellales; family JACOMY01; genus JAKOWB01. The sequence continues at coordinate 2,469 of JBBQBI010000032.1, read as the reverse complement.
CGTTCGAGCAGGCGCATGGGGACGGGCTTTTCGACCATCGCAAAGGCGTGGCTGTCGCCGCTCTTGGTCTTGAATTGGTTGCCGAGACGGACGAGATCGTCGTTGCCCGACATCAGCAGCCAGAGCGCGTCGGGGAAGCGCGCCGCATTGTGCATGCAGAAGGTAACGCCGTCGCCATCGGGCAGATTGACGTCCGAGAGGATGGCGTCGGGCGTCACCGTCAGGAGCGCGGTTGTCGCCTCGGCCAGCGTGGCGCAGCCGGTGACGCTGTGCTTGCGATGGACCAGGAAGTCGAGCATCTCCTCGCGCAGCGCTTGGTCGTCTTCGATGAGCAGGATGACGGAGGGCATTCGCAGGGCTCCTTTTGGCGACTAGAGGACGCTGGCGATCTGGATCGCCGCGGGCGTCACGACCACGGCAAAGAGGACCGGCAGAAAAAATATGATCATCGGAACGGTGAGCTTGGGCGGCAGTGCGGCCGCCTTCTTCTCGGCTTCGGCCATGCGCGTGTCACGGCTCTCCTGAGCCAGCACACGTAGCGCCTGGCCGATGCCGGATCCGTACTTCTCGGCCTGGATAAGGGCGGTTACCACCGACCTGACGCCGTCGACCCCGGTGCGCAGGGCGAGGTTCTCGTAGGCCTTTCGGCGTTCGGGAAAATGCGCCAGCTCGGCCGTCGTCAGGTCGAGTTCCTCGGCCATCACGGCCGATTGCATGCCGACTTCCTCCGCCACTTTCTGGAAGGCGCGCTCGATGCTCATGCCCGACTCGACGCAGATCAGGATGAGATCGAGCGCATCCGGCCAGGCGCGGCGAATCGCCTTCTGGCGCTTGATGATCATGTTGCGAACCAGCAGCGCGGGCAGGAAATAGCCGAGGCACGCGGCAGCCGTGGCAATGCCGAACTTGACGAAAAACGGGTGCGACAGTTGCAGGACGACAAAGACGTAGAACAGGGTGACGGCGAAGAATATCGGCGGCGCCAGCAGCCTGATCACCAGGTACGTCACCACCGGGCCCTCGCCGCGATAGCCCGCCATCCGGAGCCGCTTTGCCAGCTCACCGTTCTCGGCCTGGCTCGAGAGGTTCATCTTGTCGAAGATGTCCTGCAGCAGCTGCCTGGGACGGGTGATGAGCGCCAGCCGGCGATCGCCGGTCGCGCGGCCGCCACGGCCGGCTTCGGACGCGACCTGGCGCAGCCGGTCGCCGAAGGGATTGGGCATGAGCTTGGGCCACGCCGCGGCGAGGATGGCGGCGAACACCGAAGTGGCCGCGAACAGTGCCACGATCAGGTTGGCTTGCGTCTCGGGGATGCCGGAAAACATCTGTTGCTCTTCAGAAGTCGAAGTTGATCATTTGCCGCATCGTGATGATGCCGAGCATCATCCAGACGGCGCAGACGGCCAGCACGATGTTGCCGGTCAGCGTCGTGAAGAGGATTTCGATGTAGGCCGGGCTGGTGAGATAAAGCACGCAGGCGACGATGATCGGCAGCGATCCGATGATGCCGCCGGAGGCCTTGGCCTCGGCGCTCATCGCCGCGATCTTGCCTTCCATTTTTTTGCGCTCGCGCAGGACCTTCGAGAGGTTGCCGAGCGCCTCTGCCAGGTTGCCGCCCGAGGTGCTCTGGACGGTGATGGCGATGGCGAAGAAGCTCGCCTCGGCGAGCGGCATGCGATCGGGCAGGCGCTGCACGGCCTCGGCGAGCGTGAGGCCGAGCGTCTGATCCTCAATCAGGGTCTTGAATTCGCCCTTGACCGGCTCTTGCGTCTCGGCGGCGACGATCCTGAGGCAATCGCCGACCGGCAGGCCGGATTTGATGCCGCGCACGATGACGTCGATTGCGTTGGCGAATTCTGCGCGGAAGCGCTTGAGGCGGCGGCGGCGCTTGAAGCCGATATATAGGTGGGGAAAGGCCAGTCCGCCGACGATGGCGCCGCCGGCCGCCCAGGGAAGGCCGATGCGGAGGCCCAGCAGGCAGGCGAGAAAGGTCGTGGCGCCAGCGGCAAGGCAAATCAGGTAATAGGTGTTCTTGCTCCAGGCGAGATTGGCCTGGCGCAGGCGCATGAGAAGCGACGGCTTGTACCGCTTCTTCGCCTTCACGCTCTGCAGTTCCTCGACCTCCTCGACCGTCGCTTCCACGGTCCGCTTGCGCCGGCTGGCATTGGCGGTTTCAGCCGGGCGCGCCGCAACACCGGCGATGCGCTCGATGCGGCGGTTGAGCGGCGAGGGGACGAGACGGGGATAGAGTGCTGCGAGCACGACGCCGCCGACGCAGGAGGCGCCGAGGACGAAGGTCATCAGGGTGAAAAGGTCCATCTGGTCGCTCAGACCGGCTCGGTACCGACAACGGCAAGGGCGGCGGCGAGTTTCTTCTCCTCGCCGTAGTATCGGGCGCGGTCCCAGAAGCGCGGATGGCCGATACCGGTGGCGCGATGCTTGCCGATCAGCTTGCCGTCGGGTCCTTCG
>JBBQBI010000031.1:0-45776 GCA_038363005.1 Rhodospirillales bacterium | reverse complement strand
CGACCACCAACACGATCATTCTCGAAGCCGGCGTGACCCTCGCCGCGGCGGAGGCGGCGGCCGCGGGGGCCGACCGCCTTTGCGGGCTGGCGCTGGCCTCGGGGGAGACCGCCGAGATCGGTGGCGCGCTCTCCACCAATGCTGGCGGCACCGGCGTTCTCGCCTACGGCATGGCCCGCGACATGGCCCTTGGCCTTGAGGTGGTACTGCCCTCCGGCGAGGTCTGGGACGGGCTGCGGACGCTCCGCAAGGACAACACCGGTTACGACCTGAAGCAGCTCTTCATCGGCGCCGAGGGCACGCTGGGCATCATCACCGCCGCCAGCCTGAAGCTCTTCTCGCGCCCGCGGGCGCAGGCCGTAGCGCTGGTGGCGCTGGACAAGCCGGAAGACGCCATCGCCCTACTGAGCCTGGCCCGCGCCGAGAGCGGCGACCGGGTTACCGCCATCGAGCTGATGGGCTGGCAGGGCCTGGCATTCGTCTATCGCCATGTCCCGGACGCGGCGCGGCCGCTGGCCGGCGAGCCACCCTGGACGCTGATCCTGGAGCTCTCCGCCGGCGTCGCCGACGAGGGCATCGTCGAGCGCCTGGAGTCGATCCTGGCCACGGCGCTGGAGCAGGGCCTGGCGAGCGACGCCGTGGTGGCGCAGAACGAGCAGCAGGCCAGCAGCTTCTGGAAGCTGCGCGAGGCCATCGTCTGGGCGCAGCGGCCCGAGGGTGCCTCGCTGAAGCACGACATCGCCGTCCCGGTGGCCGCCGTGCCGGCCTTCCTGGCCGAGGGCCTGCCGCTGGTGGCGCGCCTGGTGCCGGGCATCCGTCCGGTGCCCTTCGGTCACGTCGGCGACGGCAACCTGCACTTCAACCTGACCAAGCCAGAGGGCATGGCGGACGCCGCCTTCCTGGCGCAGGGCGAACGCGTGCACCACGCGGTGCATGACCTGGTGCGGCGCCTGGGCGGCTCGATCTCCGCCGAGCACGGCATCGGCCGCATCAAGGTAGCGGAAAACGCCCGCACCAAGCCGGCGCTGGACATCGAACTGCAGCGAACCATCAAGCGCGCCTTCGATCCGCGCAACCTGATGAACCCCGGCAAGGTCGTGGCGATCTAGGCGCCGCGACCGTCCCGGGCGGCTACTCCACGGTCACCGGAATGCGGGCCAGCAATCGGCTACCCTGCCCCATGACGTAGCGCAGCTCGTAGCGACCGGGTTCGGCCGGCAGGCGGAGCCGTAGCGGGCTGCCGTCACGGGCGTTGGCGTACTCGATATAGCTGCCGTCGCCATCGTCAGGCCGCGCGACGCTGATGTAGTCGCCGTCATAGTTCGGGCCGCTCCAAGTCACCTCGATCTCGCCGCCGGCCTTGCCGCTGGGCGGCGCGGCAAGCGTCGCGCTGACCGCGGTCAGGGTGATCGGCGCGCTGGCCAGGACCTTGGCCTCCTGGCCCAGCACGTAGCGGATCTCGTAGTCGCCCGGGTCCGGCAGCATCAGCAGCGTGACCGAATCCTGCCCGGGCGCCACGCGCTCATAGTTGGTGTAGGTGCCCGGCTCGGCACTGCGCGGCACGATGGTGATGTAGTCGCCGTCGTATCCCGGGCCGCTGAAGCCCAACTTCACGCTTGACCCGGCCGGCGCGGCCGCCGGCGCCATCAGGCTGGCGGCGACGGCAGTCAGCTCGATGGTGGCGCGGGCCAGCACCGTCCGGTCCTGGTTCACCACATAGCGGATCTCGTAGCGGCCCGGCTCGGCCGGCAGTTGCAGCTCGCTGGGCGAACCGCCGCGCACGTCGGCATAGAGCAGATAGCCGCCATCGGGTTCCTCCGGCCGGCTGATGGAGATGTAGTCGCCCTCGTAGCCCGGCCCGGTCCAGGCGACCTGCAGCCGCGAGGCCACCGGCGCGGTGGCCGGCAGGGTCAGCGTGGCGCCGACCGCCGTGGCGACGATGCTGCGCCGCGCCAGCACCGTGCGGTCCTGGTTCACCACGTAGCGAATCTCATAGGTGCCGGGGTCCGATGGCAGCAGCAGCTTGACCGGCGAACCTTCCGCGCTGCGGGAATAGTTGATGTAGCCGCCGTCCGGTTCTTCTGGCGTCGACACCGAGATGAAGTCGCCCTGGTAGCCAGGCCCGGTCCAGTCGACGGCGACGAGGCTGCCGGCCGGCGCGCTGTCGGGCGCGGCGAGCGTCGCTGCCACGGCTTCGACGGCGACCTGCTGGCTGGCCAGGATGCGATGGTCCTGTCCCAGCACGTAGCGCACCTCGTAGGTACCCGGCACGACCGGCATCAGCAAGGTGGTGCTGGGCTTGTCGGTCAAGCGGGCATAGTTGATATAGGCGCTGCCCGGCTTCTCCGGCTCGACCACCGAGATGTAGTCGCCCTGGTAACCAGGCCCGGTCCAGTCGATCGGCACGACGGCGCCGGCCGGCACCGTCGCCGGCAGCGACAGCGTCGCCTGGATCTCCGTCGCCTCGATCGGCCGGCGCGCCAATACGCGGCCGCGGCCATCGACATAGCGCAGCTCATAGGGGCCGGCGACGGTCGGCAGCAGCAGCTGCGTCGTAGTCTGCTTGGGATCGATGGTGGTGTAGTTGATCCGCGCGCTGTCAGCGGACCCGGGGGCGCTGACGTTGAGGTAGTCGCCCTTGCCGCCCGGTCCGGTCCAGACGACCGCGATGCGCGAGCCCGCCGGCGCGGTGTCGGGCGCCTGCAGCGTCGCCTTGGGCAGCGGCGAGTCGAGCACCAGCGTCACCACCAGCTGTGCCTGCCCGGCCTCCAGCGTCACTGCCTTGCTGGCGGTCGCCTCGTCGCTCGGGCGCAGCACCTCAACCTGGTAGGTGCCGGGCGGCAGCGTGAGTTCCAGCGTCGCGCTGGACTCGTGGTCTGCCACGGCACTGCCGTCGGCCGCGGCGGTGACAGTCCAGATCAGCGGCTCGTCGACCTGCGGTCCGGGGTCGCCGTCGGTGGCGCGGAACAGGACCTGGAGCGCGGCCGGCGCGGCGGGCGGCTCGACGCTGACCTGCTGCAGCGCCTCGGCCAGCTCGGCGGCATTGGCAGCCGGCAGGAACTTGCCGCCGGTATTCTCCGCCAGGCAGCGCAGCTGCTCCTGGTCCTTCTTGTCAGCGACATCGAAGCCGATGACGTGAGCAGTGAAGTTGACCCCCGCCGCCTCCAGCTGGCGACCGACCGCGCAGGGATCCATGTCGCAGGTCTCGATGCCATCGGTCAGCAGGATGACGGTGGCGGTCTCCTCCTCGTACTTCAGCGCCTTGGCGGCGTCGATCACCGCCTGCGACAGCGGCGTCTTGCCCTTGGGGCTGATGCCGGCGACGGCGGCGCGAATCTGCTCACGCGTGCCGAGACCGGCCGGCACCAGCAGCTCGATGTCACTGCAGTCGCCCTTGCGGCGATGGCCATAGGCCATGAGGCCCAGCTGCTGGTCCGCCGGCAGGCTGTCGAGCAGCTCGCCCAGCACGCGCTGGGCAATGGTGATCTTGGCCTCGCCCTGCACCTGACCCCACATGGAGCCCGAGGCATCGAACACCAGGATGGTCTTGCCATCGTCGGCCCGCGCCGGTAGCGCACAGCAGAGCGCGAGCAACAGGGCCTGCAGGAAGCGGACGGGCAAGCGCATGGGACATCTCGTTGCTGAACGACGGTAAGCGAGGCGATGCTAAACGAAGCCGCAACCGCATGACCACCCCTGTTCGCAGGCCCTGGAGCCGCGCGACCGGCAGGGCCTAAACTCAGCGCGGCAATCGCTTCCCACGCACCGGAGGATGGGCCCGACGCCATGCTGCGAGTCATTCGACGCGCCCTGCGCCGCCTGCGCAAATCCACGACGAGGGCCCCCGCGCCACCGCGGCCCACTGACCTGCAGTCGACCGAGCAGACCAATGCCGCGTTACGCGCCCAGGGGGTGTCCATCGGCGAAGGCTGCGTGATCTACAGCCGCGCCTTCTCGACCGAGCCCTATCTGGTGACCCTGGGCAACCGCGTCGGCGTTTCCGGCGGCGTCAAGTTCCTGACGCATGACGGCGCCGCCTGGATGCTGCGTGCGCGGCGCCCCATGGCGCAGGTCTTCGGCCGCATCCAGGTGGGTGATGACTGCTATATCGGCGAGAATGCACTGCTGCTGCCGGGCACGGTCATCGGTGCCGGATCGATCGTCGCCGCCGGCGCCGTGGTGCGCGGTCGCTTTGCTGAAAACAGTGTCATCGCCGGCAATCCGGCCAAGGCGGTTGGCCGCGCCAGCCTGCTGGTCGAACTGCTGGATCAGGGCGCCGACACGCTCGACAGCCTCCACCTTTCGGCCGCGGAACGCCGCGCCTTGCTGGAAGCAAGGGCGTGACTGGCGACGACGAGGGGCGCGTGCTGGCCGCGCTGGCCACGGAACTCGGCCGACCGCTCGAGGCGCTGCGTCCGGAGCTGCGCTTCGCCGATGACCTGGGGGTCGACTCGCTCGACTTCGTGCGCCTGGTCATGGTGGTGGAGGAAGCCACCGACCTGCGCCTGGACGACAAGGCAGCGGCGGCGGCGCGCGACATCGGCGCGCTGCTGGCGCTGGTGCAGCGCACCCGCCTGGAGGGTTAGCCCTCGGCCAGTCCCAGCCGACGCGCCGCGGCGTGTACCGCCTCGTCCAGCGGGATTGCCTTGCGCGCCTTGAGGTCGAACAGCACCGTCACGTTCTCGCAGGTCGAGTGCAGCACCTGGGTCTCGGTGCCGCGCATCTCGTGCAGGAAGGTGACCGACTTGCCGCCGACCCGGATCGGCGTGGTGGTGATGGTCACCAGCGCGCCGGCCCGGGCCTCCTGCTTGTATTCGACGGTCTGGCGCACGTCGGCCCAGCCGCGACCCGCCTCCTCCATCGCGGCATAGGGTGCCAGCGCCGAGAGGAAGTGGAAGGTCGCGGCATCGTACATGCCGGCATAGTGCTGCGTGTTCATGTGCCCCATGGAATCGCAAAGCCAGGGGTAGACCACGCCCAGGTGGGTGACGATTGCCATGCTAGAAGGCGACCTGGTCGCCGCCCTTGAGCTTCAGCATGGCGCGGGCCTCGTCTGGCGTGGCGATGTCCAGCGACAGGCTTTCCAGGATGCCGCGGATCTTCGTCACCTGGTCGGCGTTCGACTTGGCCAGCTCGCCCTTGCCCAGATAGATCGAGTCCTCCAGGCCGACGCGCACGTTGGCGCCCTGCGCCGCGCCGATGGTGGCGAGGCTCATCTGGTGGCGGCCAGCCGCCAGGATCGACCACTGGTAGTCGCTGCCGAACAGCCGGTCGGCAGTGCGCCGCATGTGCGCCAAGTCCTCCGGATGCGCGCCAATGCCGCCCATGATGCCAAAGATGGTCTGCACGAAGAGCGGCGGCTCCAGCAGCTTGGTGTCGAGGAAGTGGGCCAAGGTGTAGAGGTGCCCGACGTCGTAGCACTCGCACTCGAAGCGGGTGCCGTGGGCATGGCCCAGTTCGCGGATCACCCGCTCGATCTGGGCGAAGGTGTTGGAGATGATGATCTCCTTGGTCTTCTCGAAGTAGGTCTTCTCCCAGGGGAACTTCCACTTGTCGAACTTCTCGGCAACGTGGAACAGCGCGAAGTTCATCGAGCCCATGTTCAGCGAGCAGAGCTCCGGCTTAGCCAGCAGCGGCGCCGCCAGGCGGTCTTCCAGCGACATGCCCAGCGAGCCGCCGGTGGTGATGTTGATGACCGCGTCGGTGTTCTGCTTGATGCGCGGCAGGAATTCCATGAAGACCTTGGGGTCCGGCGTCGGGCTGCCGTCCACCGGATTGCGCGCGTGCAGGTGGATGATGGCGGCGCCGGCTTCCGCCGCGGCGATGGATTCCTGGGCGATCTGGTCGGGGGTGATCGGCAGGTAGGGCGTCATGGTCGGCGTGTGCACCGATCCGGTCACCGCGCAGGTGATGATGACTTTACGTTTCTCGGCCACGGGCGTGCCTCTCCCAATTGGGTTGCTTCGGGCCAGCCTAGGGTCCGACAAATCGGCTGGTCAATATCTTTGATCAAATATAAATTAATTCGCTCGTTTGGTCTGCTACTCTGCCGCGTGGGCCGACGCGGCCTGCTACCCAGCATAACGGGCTGGGCAGTGCCGCAGCGGTACGCGACCAGGGGTGCCAAAGGAGCCCAGGATGGTGATGCTGCCGACCTTGAAGATCACCGGCCGCCGAACGCTGCAGGAGAACGTCTACGAATCCCTGAAGCTGGCGCTGATGTCGGGGGAATTCACGCCCGGCCAGTCGCTGACGGTTCGCGCCGTGACCGAACTGGCCGGCACCAGCCCCATGCCGGTGCGCGACGCCATGCGCCGCCTGGTGGCCGAGGGCGCGCTGGAGATGCTGCCCAACGGCCTGATGCGCGTCCGCCTGATGGATCGCGCCCAGCGCGACGAAGCCCGCGAGATCCGCCAGTCGCTGGAAGGCCTGGCCCTGCGCCGCGCCGCGCGGCTGGCCATGCCAGGCGAGATCGACGAGATCGAGATCTGCAACGAGACCATGATGCAGGCGCTGGCAGACGGCGACATGCGTCGCTCGATCGCCACCAACCGCGAGTTCCACTTCGCCATCTACCGTGCGGCGCGTGCCCCGGCGCTGTTCCAGCTGATCGAGGGGCAGTGGATGCAGAACGGCCCCTTCCTGATGCTCTATGCCGAAAAATTCCTGTCCGGCGATCGCCAGGCGAAGAGCGCCCGCACACTACACCACCGGATGATCCGCGCGCTGCGGACACGCGACGCCGAGGCGGCCGAGCAGGCGGTGCAGCAGGACATCGCCTCGACCGCGCTGCTGGGCGCCGAGGCGGCCGATAGCGGCAACCCGCCGCGGCGCGCTCGTGCGCCGATCACTGGCAGGTGACTGCCTGATGCGACGCACGCCAGGGCAGAGGATACGCCGCCCGGCGGCGCGGCTGCTCCTGTGCAGCAGCCTGGGGCTGTGAACATCAAAGCGATTGTCCCGCTTTGCCACTTGTTTTGCCTCCAGGACGACAGCATTTTCCATATTGGGTTGCAACGGAAGGAGGAGTCGCGGTCTTGCCCGAGCCGCCGGTCCCAGTGGCCGGGTTCTTGCCTGAGATCGCGCACGACTGCTGCCAGCCATGACCCTCTTCGACTTTCTCGGCGATCCCGCGGTGCAGCCCTTTAGCGTCGCGGCCGTCGTCATCCTGCTGCTGCTGGTCGTGGAGCTGGGCGGGCTGTTGCTCGCCGGCACCTCGCTGGGCGCCACGCTGGACAACTGGTTTGGCTTGCACCATGACGCCGCGGCGGATACCGCCGGTCTGGACAATCCCGCGGACCTGGACCACGGCAGCAGCCTGGGCGACGCGCTGGCCTGGCTGAACATCGGCCGGCTGCCCACGCTGGTCGTCATCATCCTGCTGTTCGGCGGCTTCGCCTGTTTCGGCATCGGACTCCAGGGTCTGGCCTTGCAAGCCGGCGGCGCGCTGGTCTCGCCCTGGGTCATGGCGCTGCCGGCGCTGATCGGCGCCGGCCTGACCAGCCACTGGCTGGGCGGACGCATCGCCCGCCTTGTGCCGCGGGAAGAGAGCTATGCCATCCGGCCGGACGAGCTGATCGGCAGCATCGCCCGCCTGTCCATCGGCCCGGTCGACCAGGCCACGGCCGGTCGCGCCCTGGTGACCGACGCCAACGGCAACCGCCACAACGTGCGCGTCCTGGCCGGCAGTGCCGGACAGCGCTTCGAATCCGGCGCCAGCGTGTTGCTGGCGACCCGCCAGGACGGCCTGTTCCTGATCACCGCCGTGCCGGACGGCATGTCCCAGCCGCTCAAGAGGGAGTAGCCCCGATGAACGACACCCTGATCCTTGCCGGTATCATCGTCGCCGCCCTGCTGGGCATCGGCCTGATCATCGCCCGCCTCTACGTCCGCGCGCCGAAGGACGTGGCCTTCGTGCGCACCGGCCTGGGCGGCGCCAAGGTCGTGCTGGACGGCGGCGCACTGAAATTCCCGATCTTCCACGACACCTCCTGGGTCAACCTGCGCACGCTGCGCCTGGAGGTCGAGCGCAAGCGTGAGCAGGCGATGATCACGCTGGACCGCATGCGCGTCGACATCGGCGTCGAGTTCTACGTGCGCGTGAAACCGAATGCCGAGTCGATTGCCCTGGCGGCGCAGACTCTCGGCGAGCGCACCATGGACAGCGAGCAGCTGCGCGACCTGGTCGAGGCCAAGTTCGTCGACGCGCTGCGCGGCGTGGCGGCGCAGATGCCACTGGACGACTTGCACGAGAAGCGGCCGGATTTCGTGCAGAAGGTGCAGAACGCGGTGGCCGCCGACCTGGAGCAGAACGGCCTGGAACTGGAATCGGTCTCGCTGACCGCGCTGGATCAGACCTCGTCGGAGTTCTTCAATCCGCAGAATGCCTTCGACGCGCAGGGCCTGACCCGACTGACGCAGATCACCGAAGAGAAGAAGCGCGAGCGCAACGAGATCGAGCAGGAAACCCGCATCGCCATCGAGGAGCGCAATCTTTCCGCCGCCAAGCGCTCGCTGGAGATCAAGCGCGAGGAGGACTACGTCCGACTCGACACCGAGCGCGACGTCGCCAGCCGCTCGGCCAAGACCAAGGCCGAGACGGCGCAGATGGAGTCCGAGGCGCACCGCGCCGAACAGGAGGCCAAGATCCAGGCCCAGCTCGCCGTGCAGCAACGGCAGATCGACTCCGACCGTGACGCCGCCGAGCGCCGCATCGCCGCCGAGCGCGACCTGCAGCTTGCCGCGCAGCAGAAGGCCATCGCGGTGGCCGAGAAGTCGAAGGAGCAGTCCAAGGCTGACGCCGAGGCTGACCTGGCACGTGCCGAGGCGGTGACGGCGCAGGAAGCCGTGAAGACCGTGGCGCAGGTCGCCGAGGCCGAACGCGACCGCCAGATCACCACCGTGCACGCCAAGCAGGAAGCCGAGCGCCAGGCAGTGGGCGTGACCGTCGCCGCCGAGGCCGAGCGCGCCGCCGCCGAGGACCGTGCCCAGGCAGTGACGATCGAGGCCCAGGCCCGCGCCGACGCGATCAAGATCCAGGCCGAGGCCGACCGCCTGCGCCTGGAGGTCGAGGCCAAGGGCCAGGAAGCGATCAACAAGGCGCGCAACGTGCTGCAGGAGGAGATGATCCGCCTCGACCTCAAGCTGGCACTGATCAAGGCGCTGCCGGAGATTCTCGAGGCCTCGATGAAGCCGGTCGAGAAGATCAAGGACATCCGTATCCTCGACCTGGGCGGTGCCGTCGGCCTGCCCGGCCAGGGCGGCGGCAACAGTACGGCGGGTTCCGCCGGCGCCGTCGACGGACTGGTCGATGCGCTGATGCGCTATCGCCTGCAGTCACCGGTGGTCGACGAGTTGCTGCAGGAACTGGGCCTGAAGCCTGGCGAAGCGGCAGGCGCCCTGGCACAGGGCCTGGTCAAGCGACTGGATGGCACCACGCCGCCAGCCGCCCCGGCAAAGGGGGCGCCGGAGGCCTGAGCCGTTGCCCTAAACTTGGCCCGGGCTAATCCGCGACGTAGCAGCTGGCCAGCAGGTGGGTATTGACGAATTCGAAGAAGCCCACCGCCTTGCCGTCCTGGAAACGCCAGAGATTGACCAGCGCGGTCTCGGCCACCTTGCCGGTCGCCTTATTGCGCCAGGCGGTGGCGCCCACCACGGCAATCTCGTCGCCCTGTTCGATGTAGCGGTCGACGCGGAAGTAGATCATTTCCCAGTCCGCCGTCAGACCCTCGAGGTAGTGGCGCACGCCGCTGCTATCCCTCGGCCGCTTGCCGAAGGGGATCAGCGGCATGTCGTCGACCAGGGAGCGGAAGTCGATCTCCTCGGCGATGATCGACAGCCAATGATCGATGCCGCCACCCTTGCTTTCCGACCAAAGGTGGTATGCCTTGGCAAGCGTCTCCCTATTTGCGGACGGCATGGACCCGATCCCTTTCCTGTCAGGTGTCAGGAATTTCCGACACAGGCCGTATAGTCGCCGCCCGGCAGGCCCTCGGTAAAGGCCGTCCCCTCCAGCAGATGGAAGGTCACCTGGCCGTCGGAATAGGCCACCCCACTGGCTGCCGACACCTGCGGCAGCACCAGGGTCTGGTTGCCGAACAGCAGCGTCACCGCCGCCTCGCCGACGCGATACTGCGCCTCAAGGCTGCGCCCGTTATCGCAGTCGTAGCGGACGGTGTCCTCAATCTTGCGGACCTTGATCGGTTTCGGCTCCGAACCGCCGCAGCCAACCAGCAGCGCCAGCACCAACACCGACGTCACCGCACGCCCCTGCCACATCGCCGAGCCTCCCTCCGTCCATCCGGATCAAGCCTTGGCGCGCAAGGCTATCGTTCCCGCCGGCTGGGCTCAACGCTCTGTTGTCGTCGTTGTTCAAGGCGCTATTGTTTCCGCCGGGGATGAGGGGTCGAGGATTCATGTTGCGCCGATCGATTGGAAAAGCTGCCGCGCAAGCGGTTGCTGCCACCGTGCTTTGGGGCGCCTGCGCCGCCACCGCGGAAGAGGAGCCCTTTGTCGAGGGCCGCATCGTGTTCCGCGTCGAGGCCGAGGAGATCTATCGCTCGGACGATCCGGACGAAGAGACGCGCGACGTCTACCCACGAATCAACAGCGCCACGACTCTCCATTTCGGCGGCGGGTTGGAATTCTTCAACACCATCGACTTCAAGCCCTATGAGAAGCTGGAGCCGGGCGAGCAGCGCTATTTCAAGGATATGGGTATCCTGCTTGAAGAGGTTGGCCTGCGCTATCGCGGCGACGGCTGGATGGTGGAGGCCGGCAAGATCCACTCCACCTTCGGCATCGCCTACGACGCCGCACCGGGCTACTTCGGCGACGACTTCGGCAAGGACTATGAGATCGAGAAGCAGTGGGGCGTTGGCTTCGCGGTCGAGCTCTTTTCCGACACCCCGTTGTTGGGCAACGGCGTGTTTTCCGGCAGCACCTTCATCACCGACCGCAGTGCCCTGGCGGGCACCGTCTTCGCCGAGCGTCACATTCCGCGCTACGAGGAGGGCGGCCCGGCCAACACGCGCTGGCCCAAGTCCTTCACCCTGGCGTTGGAGGGCGGCAACGGCAGCCTGACGCCGGGTTTCGGCTATCACGTGGGCGTCCTGCACCGCGCGCCCGGCCTGGGTGACGAGGGCAACGAGTGGGGTTTCGCCCTGGGCCTGACGCAGAAGATCGAGCTGGATGCCGACTGGGGGCTCTACATGATGGGCGAGGTCGCGCATTTCCGCGACTACGAGGACAGCCTGGACGATGCCACCTATGGCACGCTTGGCGCCGAGCTGTCGTGGCAGGGCTTCTTCGTCTCCGGCGTGGTCGCCGGCATCAAGATCAAGGCCGACGACGGCGACGACCGGACCGATCACATCCTGACCTTCGACGTCGGCCATGAATGGCGCTTCGGCAAGTCGCGCCTCAGCCTGTCGGGTGCCTGGGAGGCCTTGGAGGAGAAGGGCGTGAACAGTGAAGGCTATGGCCTGCGCCTGCGCTACAGGCTGCCGATCTGATGGACCAGCAGCCGCAGGCCGCCGACAGCATCGACGAGCATCTGGTCGAAAGCGCGCCGCACGCCTTCGCACTGGCGTTGCGGCTCTGCATAGACTGTCAGCAATACCACGCCTTGCGCCCCTATCTGCGGCTGAGCAAGGAAACCGCGGGGGTGCGCACCGACTGGGACAAAATGGAGGCCGAGCTGGCGGCGCTGATCGCTGCCGGGCGGCGCCGGGTGCTGATCATCGGCGCCGGTGATTTCGGCATCGCCTCGCTGGTGCTGAGCGCCGCGCGTGGCCAGCCGGTCGCGGTCACGGTGCTGGACCGCTGCGCCGCACCCCTGGTGCTGATCCACGAGCTGGCGGCGCGCCATGGGCATCGGGTGCGCTCGCTGCAGGATGACCTGGCGACCTTCGACTTGCCGGGGGCCTTTGACCTGGTGGTGGGTCACCACGTGCTGCCCTTCGTCGCGGCGGACAAGCGCCTGGCCATGCTGCGGCGTTCGGCGCTGACCCTGGCGCCGGGCGGCCGGCTCTACATGGCGGTGCGGAATCGCGCCTGGCGCAGTTGGCGCGACACGCGCTTCGGCGAGGATCGGGCCATCTATGCGCACCGCTTCATCGACAAGATCGAACGTGACCTGGCGCAGCAGGGCATCGCTCTGCCGCCGGAGCGGGAAATCTTCGATCGCCACCTGCGCGAGCACGCCGCCGCCAGGCAGATCCGGGTGAAACAGTACGACACCGACGAGGAACTGCAGACGTTGTTCGAAGCGGCCGGGTTGGCGATCGAGCGGAAGACCGAAGGGCAAGACAAGCGCCCTGCCCACGAAGCCGACGAAGCAACGCGGCCGCGCTTCAGCGGTCACTACATCACGGCGCGCGCGGCACACCAGGGCTGAGCCATCGAGCATGCCGGACCGCCGATGATCACCTATCTCTGCCGTGAACTGCATCGCTACACCGCGGACGCCTTCATCGCCGGTTTCCGCGAGCGGTTGGCCGGCCGCTTCCAGGTGTTGACCTACGAGCAGGCCTTTCGTGCCCATGCACTGCCGGTGGGGCATACCATCTTCACCGACTTCGACCGCCTGACACCCTTTGAGCGCGAGGTCGCCGCCAACATGGCCGCCGCCCTGGCCAGCGTGGCGCCGGAGGCGCGGATCCTGAACCACCCGCTGCGGGTGAAGGAACGCTACGAGCTGCTGCTCACCCTGCAGCGAGCGGGACTCAACGACTTCGCGGTCGGGCGGCTGGACGAAGGCCAGCGACCAACCCGCTTCCCGGTGTTCCTGCGCCGCGAAGACGACGCCCAGGGGCCGGAGACCGAGCTGCTGCACGACGTCGCCGCCTTCGACCGGGCGCTGGCGGCGCTGGCGGCAGCGAACAAGCCGCTGAAGGGGCGCCTGTGGGTCGAGTATCGCGCCCAGGCCGACGCCCGCGGGCGCTTCCGCAAGTACGGGGCCTTTCGCATCGGTCAGCACATCATGCCCTACCACCTGCAGGTGGCGGATAACTGGATGGTCAAGCGCGACACCTGGGACCTCGACGGTGCCGACCATGCCGAAGAGCTGGCCTTCGTGCAGGACGACCCGCATGGCGCGGTCGTGCGCCAGGCCTTCGACCTGGCCGGCATCGACTATGGCCGGGCGGACTACACCTTGATCGACGGTGTCGTCCGCTTCTACGAAATCAACACCAACCCGGTCATGCCCAAGACGCCCCGCCGCCAGGACCGCGGTGAGCGCCGCGCCATCGTGCGGGGCAAGTTCCTCGACTGGATGCTGGCGCTCGATACGCCGCTGGCGACACGCGGCTGGGTCCGCTACGCGGTGCCGCAGCCGGTGCAGGAACAGCTGCCACGCGGCACGCGCGCCAGCTTGCGCCTGTTCATCGCAGGACGCTGGCTGGCACGCTCGCCAAGATCCGCTCGATGGCGTCGAACGGACGGATGAGGCCAAGCCCCTCGCCGACCAGGTAGCCGGCGAAAAGAAAAGCCAGGACCGCCGCCAGCGCGACCTTGAGCCAGGAGAGTCGCGCCTGCAGCCGCATCATGACCGCGGCATAGCAGGCGGCGGCCAGCGGCACGCCCAGCAGCGGCGTCAGCAGGAAGAATCCCACCAGCGCGGCGGCGAGATTCCAGGCCATGCGCGGCGGCTCGCCACGGCGGACCGGCACGCGGCGCAGGCTGCCCAGCAGCACCCCTGCCAGGGCCAGCAGCCCAACCGCACTGGCTACCAGCGGCAGCAGTGCCGCCTGCCAGGGAAATGCAATGGCGGTCACCAGGGCCACGGCGAAGAGCAGCAGCAGCGGCAGCGTCAATGGCAGCGCCGGCCCGGTGCCGGCCGGCAGCTTGCGATCCGCGCGGCGCAGGCGATGTTGGGCGTACCACACCACGATCACGGCGATGGCCAGCAGCGCCAGCACGCCGGGCCGCTCGAACAGGCTCCAGCCATAGACCGCGACCGCGCGCGACAGCGCCGATTCCAGCAGCGGCCCCATGACGAAGCCGAGCACGAAGGGCGCGCGCGGCCAGCCCGCTGCGGTCAACCCCAAGCCCAGGCAGCCGAACAGCGCGATCTCGCACAGCGTCGAGACGCTGGGCTGCGTCGCAAGCGTGGCCAGCACCGCGGCCACCAAGGCGAAAGGCAGCACCACCTCGCGCCGTACCGCGGCGAAGCGCGTCATGCTGGGCGTCAGCGCCAGGCAGAGTGGCACCGCCAGCAGATTGGCCAGCAGAATGGTGAAGGCCATGGTGTCGACGAAGCCCGACTGTACCGTCGCCATGCGCGGCCCGACCTGGATGCCCATCATCAGGAAGGCGCCGAGCAGGATGCCCATACCGGAGGTGCCGGGCACGCCGAACAGCAGCGTCGGCGCCAGCGAGCCACCCTCCTTGCTGTTGTTGGCGGCCTCGGCGGCGATCACGCCGGCCACCGCGCCCTCGCCGAAGGGCACCTTCGAGCGCACGGTCTGCACCGCATGGCCATAGGCCAGCCACACGGCGACACTGGCGCCCACGCCGGGCACAAAGCCGACGAAGATCCCGATGGCCGAGGCGCGGACCAGCAGCCAGCCATGCCGGAAGGTTTCCCGGCAGCCTGCCAGGACATGGCGCAGGCGGACCTGGACACCGCCAGCCGACAGCGGCGGGCCGCCGCGGCCCAGCAGCATCTCCGGCACCACGAAAAGACCGGTGACCGCCGCCGCCAGGGTCAGGCCGTCCCACAGCTCCAGCCGGTGGAAGGTGAAGCGCTGGGTCGCCGTCATGTGATCGACGCCCACTGTCGAGGCCAGCACGCCGAGCGCCGCCACCGCCAGTCCACGGGCCAGGCTCTTGCCGGCCAGCGCGGCGATCGAGGCGATACCGATCACCCCCATCACCGCCACTTCGGCCGAGCCGAAGATCTCGATGATCGGCCGCGCCAGGGGGACGAAGGCGATCAGCGCCACGGCGCCCAGCACGCCGCCAACGGCGGAGGCGGCGATAGTGGCACCCACCGCTTCGCCGCCACGACCCTGGCGCATCATGGGAAATCCATCGACCACGGTGGCCGATTCCGAGGCCGAGGTCGGCACGCCGAACAGTATGGCCGGGATCGAGCCCGAGGTGTGCACCACCGAGTGCATGGCGATCAGGAAGACCGCGCCGACCAGCGGGTCCAGGGTCAAGGCCAGCGGCATGAAGAGAATCAGGCCGACGCGGCCGCTGAGGCCGGGCATCAGGCCGACCAGGAGGCCGCTGAGCGTGCCGCCGACCAGCGCCAGCAGGGCGGCCTGTCCGGTCAGCAGTGTGGCAAGGCTATCGAACAGCGGGGGGCCTCCCTGGCGGCAAGGTCAGCAGGCCTGGCCGGTGTCAGCGCGCAGCTGACCGCAGGTCAGGGCGGCCTGGAAGGCGGCCGCCGCGGCGGGCTTGTCGGCCAGCAGGCGTGTCAGCAGGGCGGCCAGCGACGCACCCGCGCTGGGGCGCACCAGCAAGCCATTGGCCGTGGCTTCCTCGACGAATGTCGCGTCGGACGCCACGTCGAGAAACAGTGCGCGCAACAACTCCAGGCGATCAACCGGCGTGCCCGGCGTGGTGGCCACGGCGCGGCCGATCTGCGACTGGCCGTCGATCAGGTCCAGCACTGCCTGGCCGCCGGGGCGCAGCTCCAGCGCGCCGAGCCAGGGTACCTGCCCGAAGCCCGGCGGCAGGTCGCAGTCGTTCAGCCGCAGCAGCACCCGGCCGGCCTCGGCCTCAAGCACCGGAGTCATGTTGTCCCAGGTGCCCAGCAGGCAATCGACCTCGCCACGGATCAAGGCCAGCGCGCGGGCGCTGGAGTTGTAGCCGGTGACCGGCCGGATCCAGGCACCGATCAAGGCGTTCACCAGGATACCCGCCTGATAGTGGCTGGAGTTGGCGGCGTCCGCCGCCTGCAGCAGCGGCGCCTGGCGCGCCATCAGTGTCGCCACGTCGGTGACCCCGGTGTGATTGCCCACCACCATGACCCGGCGGTCGAGCGACAGGCTGCCGAGCCAGGCAAAATCGGTCATCGAGAAGGGCAGCTCCTCGGCCTCGAGGATTTCGGCATAGAGCAGGTTGGAGTTGAGGAACCCCAGGGTCAGGCCGTCTGGGTCTGCCTGCCAGACCATCAGCGCGGCAACGCGGCCGTTGGCCTTGGTGTGGTTCTCCACGCTGATCCGGGTCAGCGGCAGTCGCGCCTGGAGATGCTTGGCGAAAAGGCGGGCGGCGATGTCCTGGCCCGACCCGGCCGAGTTGGGTATGAGGATACGCAGGGTCGCATCGGCAAGAAAGTCGTCG
Organism: Rhodospirillales bacterium; assembly: GCA_038363005.1. Classification (GTDB taxonomy): domain Bacteria; phylum Pseudomonadota; class Alphaproteobacteria; order Kiloniellales; family JACOMY01; genus JAKOWB01. Next base: position 29,480 of record JBBQBI010000031.1, on the reverse strand, counting down.
GCCTGCGCGGGGCGAAAGGCCAGGCTGCTGGCCAGCGCCAGACCACCGGTGAGGAAAGCGCGGCGCCCGCTCGCTCCACGTATCAGCACGACTTGCCCTCGGCACGACGCTCGCCACAGGCCAGCAAGGCCTTGAAGGCCTTCCCGCCATCGGCACCGTAAGGCAGCAGCTCGTCGAGGCGCCCCTGGATCTCGTCGCCTGGAATGGCCGCGACCTGCAACCCGAGCGTGGCAGCCTCGGCGATGAAGGCTGGATCGGTGGCGGTTTCCTGGAAGGCCCATCGCAACCGCCGTAGCCGGTCCGCCGGCAGGCTTGGCGGGCCCGCCAGCACGCGGCCGATGCGCGCCTCGGCTTCCATCAATTCCACCGCCCAGCCGCGATCGGCGTCGATCGGGAGATCGGACAGCAGGGGCACCTGGTCGTAAGGCGGCGGCAGCAGCGGCCCGGCCAGGCGCAAGACGACGCGGCCGGCGCCGGCCTCGGCGATGGTACTCGCCGATTCCAGGCTACCGATGAAGGCCTCGACCTCGCCCCCGATCACAGCCATGGAACGGCCACTTCCAGTATAGCCAGGAATGGACTTGATCCTGCTCCCCAGCACCGCGTTGAGGATCAGTGCCTCGTAGTAGTGGCTGGAGTTCACCGAGCTGGCCGCGGCCAGCAAGGGACCATGCGACAAGAGATCTTCCAAGGTGCGAATGCCCGAGGACTCGCTTACCAGCAGGACGCGGCTCTCTTCGGCGAGACTGCCGATCCACTGGAAGCGCAGGTAGTCGAAGGGCATGGCGTCGTCGCCACGCAGCGCCCCGAACAGCAACCCCTGGCTGGGAAAACCAAGCGTCAGCCCATCGGCTTCCGCATCCCATAACCGGCACGCCATCAAGGGCGCATTGGCCTTTGGCATGGTTTCCGGCTGGACGCTGGTGCCCGGAAGATGTCCGGCTAGATGGCGGGCGAACAGACGGTTCATGGTGTCGTCGGCGCTGCCCGGCCCGGTCGCAACGAGCAGCCGCAAGGTCTCGCCGGCCAGGAAGTCGGCGTGCGCGCGCCGGCCCAACAGCCCGGAAAACAACAGCCCCGTCATGAAGCTACGCCGACCACAGACCGAAGACGCCCGTCTAACGTGCGTCTGCCCCATACTCCACCCCTCGGCAATCATCACCCCAGGGGACCGTAGCATAGCGAGGTGTGTCACGCGAGCGACTGCAACAAGTTCTCAACAGGCAGTGCCGCTCTCAGCGCGGCTGCGGCCGCAGGCTAGCAGTGCCTGGAGATCGCTGGACAAGGAGCTGCGGTCGACCAGCAGGTCCTGGATGGTAGCGGCGATGCCGGCGCCCGGCGAAGTGTCGACCTCCAGCCCCACGGACCGCGCTTCGGCGACGAAATCCGGATCCGCGGCCACCGCGTCGAACAGGGCGCGCAGCCGCTCCAGGCGATCCGCTGGCATCCCCGGCGGCGCGGCGATCCCCCGGCCCAACTGGCATTGCGCTTCGATCAGTTCGACCACCCAGCGGCGCGACGGCGGCAGCAAGCTGGCCAAGGTCGGCACCTGATCGTAGGGCGGCGGCAGGGGCGCGCCGTTGAGGCGCAGCACCATCCTGGCGGTGCCATCCTCCAGCAGCGGAAACACCGACGTGAAGGTGCCGAGCATACAATCGGTTTCGCCGGATATCAGGGCCAGGGACCGCTGCCCACCGGAGTAGCCGGGCACCGACTGGATCCAAAGTCCCAGCGCGCCATTCAGGACCAGGGCATCGATCGTATGGCCCGAAGTCGTTGCCACCGACGCGGCCAGCAATGGCTCCTTGCGCGCCAGCACCGCCGCGATATCGGTCAACCCCGTCCGCTCCGCCACAACCAGCACACGGCGATCCTGCGTCAGGCTGCCGAGCCAGTCGAAGCGCAGCAAATCGAACGGCAGATCCTCCTCGCCCAGAAGCTGCGCATAGATCAGGTTGGAATTGAGGAAGGCCAGCGTCAGGCCATCGGGCTCCGCCTCCCACAGCGTGAGCGCGGCGACCCGGCCGTTCGCACGGTTGATCAGCTCGACCACGAAGCGCGTGTCGGGCAGGCGTCGCTCCAAATACTTGACGAAGAGCCGCGCCGTCTGCTCACCGGTGCCGCCGGCGCCGGTGGAGACGATCATCCGCACGCTCTGGCCACCCAGGAAGTTCCCTTCCGCCAGAACCCTTTGCGGCAGCACAAGGCTCCCCAGCGCAGCGCCCAGCAGCACGCGGCGACCGAACGGCATCGGCTGTCGCGCCGGAGTGGCGGTCGCGTTTGGTGGCACGGCAATTTTCACGGCGCCCGGTTAGCACAGTCCGGCACGCAGAGCGAGTGCATCGCCGTCACGGATCAACCTTGCTCAACGATCAAGGCGTCGACAGCGACCGCCCCCTGCCCCACCGGCAGCACCAGCAATGGATTGACGTCCAGTTCCAGTAGGCGGTCGGCATGGGCCTCGGCATAGGCAGCGACGGCGCGGATCGCGGCGACGGCGGCCGCCACATCCCCGGCCGGGCGGCCGCGGAAGCCTTCGAGCAGCGCCCAGACCTTCAGTCGCCGCAAGGCCGCCTCGATCTCCGCCTCGCCGGCCGGCAGCAGCAACCTCTCAGCATCCTGCAGCAGTTCGACCAGCACGCCACCCGAGGCAATGACGAGAACTAGACCGAAGAGCGGGTCGCGCTTCGCGCCGACAAGCAGCTCCGCCACCGGCTTGGGCGCCATGGGTTCGAGCAGGAAGCGCTCCACCGTCAGGCCTGGCTGGTAGGCTGCCACGCTCTGCTGCATGGCCTTGGCGGCAGCCACCACCTCGGTGGCCTGCCGCAGGTTCAGCGCCACGGCGCCGGCCTCGGTCTTGTGCGGCAGCGCGCGGCTCACGGCCTTCAGCGCCAGCGGGCCGGGCATGGCCGCAGCCGCCGCCGCCAGGCCGTCGAAGTCGACGACGCGACCTGCTGGCACCGGCAGGCCGAAGGCGGCCAGGCGCGCCTTGCTGTCCACCTCGTCGAGGGTTGTGGCGCTGCCGGGCGGCAGCGGCGCCAGCGCCAGGGGTTGTACCGGCAGACCCTCGGCGGCGATCGCCCGGCGGCGGGCCGCATAGTCGGCCCAGCGCCCCAGGACGACGCCGGAATCGTGCAGTCCTTGCAGCGGCAGCAAACCCATCTGCAACAGGTACTGGCGCATGAATTCCGGCTGCGATTCGGGATTCACGCAGGCGACGGCACCGGGAATCCCGGTGGCCCTGCTCGCAGTGGCCAAGGCACGGCTCATGGCGTGCAGTGGCTTGCCAACCTCGGCGCCGAGTTCGGGGCGCGGATGATCGATCACCAGCAGGCCGAAGTCGCTGCCCTCGGCCAGCATGTCGGTGAACATCGAGGTCAGCAGCTTCTCGGCACCCCAATAGCCGGCGGTGAAGTCCAGCGGGTTGGAGACCTGGCCATAGTCCGGCAGCAGGGCCTTGACCGCCGCGCGCTGCCGCTCGTTTGGCTGCGGCAGCTCCAGGCCGGCGGCGCTGGCATAGTCCGCCGCCATGCCGTTGTCGCCGCCCGAGCTGGAGAACACCGTGAGGCGCCGGCCCCGCGGCAGCGGCGCGACGCTGGCGGTCTTCAGCAGCTCGAGAAACTGCGGCACCGAGGCGGTGTTCAACACCCCCAGGCGGTCGAACAAGGCGTCGTAGAGTTCGTTCTGCCCGGCCAGCGACGAGGTGTGGCTGGCCGCCAACTGGGCGCCCAGCTCGGACACGCCGACGCGGAAGGCGACCACGGGGATGCCCTTGGCCAAGGCCTTCAGGCAGGCGGCGGAAAAGGCCGGGACGTCGCGAATGCCCTCCATGAACAGGCCGATGCAGGTGACGTTGGGATCGTCGGCCAGGTGGTCGATGTAGTCCTCGAAGCCGAGCACCGCCTGGTTGCCAGCGGAAATGATCCAGGAGAAGGGCACCTCGCGCTGGTTCATCGACAGGTTGATGCAGACGTTGCCGCTCTGGCCGATCACCGCGGCGCCGCGCCCGCCCGACTGGCCGACCGGATAGGGCACCGACCAGACGCTGCCGTGGTTCACGTAGTTGATGATGCCGAAGCAGTTGGGCCCGACCACTGCCAGCTCGCCGCTGGCTTCCAGCAGGGCGGTGTTCATCGCGGCCCCCTGCGCCCCCATCTCGGCAAAGCCCGAGGCATAGCAGACGGCGCCGCCCGCCCCCATCGCACCCAGCGTCCGCAGGCTGTCCACTGTCGCCGCCGCCGGCACGCCAAGAAAGACTGCGTCGGGTGCCAGCGGCAGGTCGGCCAGGCTGGGCACGCAGGCCACGCCCTCGATCTCCGCCCGCCGGGGGTGCACCATCAGCATCTGTCCCTGATAGCCGGCCTCGCGGCAGGCGCGCACCGCGGCGCCGGCGCGCTCGCCGCCCAGGAAGGCGATGTGGCGGGGGTTCAGAAGGCGCGCCAGATTGGCGCGCCGCGCGGCCTGCAGACTCTGCATCGACGGAAGGTCCCTCGTGTTGGCTGTCTAGTCGTCCTTGCCGCGGCGCGGTCGGGCATCGCCATTGCGCTTGCCGCCGCGCCGCGGTCGCTCGTCGAACAGATCGCGCAGCCAGTCGCAGACGATGTCCGAGGCTTCCTGCGGCGTGTAGGCGTCCTTGTCCATGATCAGCCCCAGTGCGAAGCCGTCGATCATCTGCGCGTACATCAGCGCGGCGCGGCGCGTATCGATCTCCACCCCGCGCTGCGCCGCGGCGGCGGCCAGCTGGCGCTGCACCCAACGACGATAGCGACTGTAGAGATGGTGGTTCAGCCGCTGCATCTCGGGATCCCAGCGCGCCACACCCCAGAAGGCCAACCAGACGGTGGACTTCTCGCGCTGCTCGGAGCGTTGGAAGGCGACAACGGTGGCGGCCAGGAGCTGCTGCAGCGGATCGTCGCCCACGTCGCGGATGGCGCGGCGAGTGTCCTCGTCGGCCTCGGACACCAGGCTGCGGAAGGCCTCGAGCAGCAGCTCGTCCTTGCCCTTGAAGTAGTGGCCGATCAGGCCGCGCGACAGCCCTGCCTCATCGCAGATGGTCTGCACCGTGGAGTTGGCGAAGCCGCGACGCGCGATCGACTGGATCGTGCCGCGAATCAGATCCTGGCGCCGGGCAAGGATGGTCTTGGTGCGTTTGGCGGCGACGGCCATGGGCCTAGCTCCGGAATTCCTTCAGCAGATCACGGGCGATTACGTCGCGATGGATCTCCGAGGTACCTTCCCAGATGCGCTCGATGCGTGCATCGCGCCAGAAGCGCTGGATCGGAAACTCCTCCATCATGCCCATGCCGCCGAAGATCTGCACGGCGTTGTCAGTGACCCGGCCGATCATCTCCGACGCGAAGAGGTTGCACATCGAGGCCTCGGCCCGGGTGACCGTGCCCTGGTCCACCTTCCAGGCGCACTCCAGCACCATCAGCCAGGCGGTGCGGATATCCATGGCGCTATCGGCGATCTTGAAGCCGGTGCCCTGAAACTCGCCGATGGTCTTGCCGAAGGCCTTGCGCGTCGCCGCCCACTCGCAGGCCATCTGGAACACGCGCTCGGCCCGGCCGACACAGTGCGCCGCCAGCGAGATGCGGCCGGCATAGAGCCAGTCGTTGGCGAAGTCGAAGCCCTTGCCCTCCTCGCCCAGGATCTGCCCGTCGTCCAGCGTGACGTTGTCCAGGTAGATCATGTTGGGGTTGTAGCCGCGCGTGCAGATCGACGGCATGGGCTTGATCGTCATGCCCGGCGTGCCCTTGTCGATCAGGAAGGCGGTGAAGCGCTTGCGCGGGCCCTTCGGCGTCTGGTCCATCCCGGTCACGGCGAACAGGATCACGAAGTCCGCCATGTCGGCGTAGGAGATGAACTGCTTGACGCCGTTCAGCACCCACTTGCCGTTTTCCCGCACCGCCGCGGTCTTGATGGCGCGGGCGTCGGAGCCGGCGTGCGGTTCGGTCAGGGCGAAGCAGTCGACCTTCTCGCCGCGGATGCAGGGCATCAGGTACTTCTCCACCTGCTCACCCTTGCAGCCCAGCAGGATCTGCGTCGGCCGCTTCACCAGGATGGAGAGCGCGGTGGAGGGTTTTCCCATTACCCGCTCGACCTGCACCATGGTCTGGTAGTCCAGCCCGGCGCCGCCCAGCTCCTCGGGCATGTTCATGGCGATGAAGCCGGCCTCGCGCGCCTTGCGCTTGATCTCGTCGGCGATCTCCTTCGGCACGGCGCGTTCGCGCTCGACCAGGTCTTCGTGCGGGTAGAGCTCCGTCTCGACGAACGCGGTGAGGGAATCGACCAGGGCCTGCTGCTCGAAAGTGAGGGAAAAATCCACGGGCGTTGCTCCAGGTCCAGGGTTGCTTAGCGGCCGACGAACTTGGGGGCGCGGCGTTCGGTGGCGGCGCGCAGGCCCTCCGCATGGTCCTCGGTCGTGGCGCAGATCTTGCCGAAGCGCGCCTCTTCGGCCAGCTGCTCGGCGAAGGTGCGGCGATGCGCGTTCTCCAGCAGCTGCTTGGCCAGGCCCTGGGCGACAGTCGGGCCCGACGCCAGCTTGTCGGCCAGGGCGAAGGCACGTGCCTCCAGATCTTCCGGCGGCACCACCTCGGTCACCATGCCGGTGGCCTTGGCCCTGGCGGCATCCCAGGAGTCGCCGGTGTAGACGAACATCTTGGCGTTCTCCAATCCGACTAGGCGCGGCAGCAGCCAGGAGCCGCCGGCATCCGGCGGATAGCCGACGCGGGTGTAGGCACAGATGAAGCGCGCCTTCTCGCTGACCACGCGGAAGTCGCAGGCCAGCGCCAAGTCCAGACCGGCGCCAACCGCCGGGCCCTCCATCATGGCGACGGTGGGCTTGGGGAAGCTGTGCACCTCCTGGACCAGCCACAGGGCCTCGTCGATCCAGGAGTGGTCCGGCCAGGGATCGATACCCTGCAGCTTGTCGGACCATTCCTTGACGTCGGCACCGCCGGAGAAGGCGCCACCGCGGCCGGTGAAGACCAGCGCGCGCAAGTGCTCGGCCTTGCCGGCCTCGCGCACCGCCTTGCGCAGCCGGATCAGCACCTCGGTGTTGATGGCGTTGCGCGCCTCCGGCCGGTTGATGGCGATCAGGCGGACGGCGCCGCGATCTTCGACTTCCACGACGTTCGACATGGGACTTCCTTCTTAGGGCGGTTCAGCGCGGCCGACGATGCTGGCGCAGGTGCGACAGCAGCGGCGGGATCGGGAACAGCGGCAGCATCAATGGGTGTCGGCTCGGGTGAATTTTGTTGATCGTCCAAATCCAACAGCAGCACGACGTTTGCAAAGCGACTGCTCGGCGACGGGTGCGGGCGCATAAGGTACTGGCCGTTGGAGAGTTCGGGGGCCATCGGAGACTCCTGCGGGGTGGATCGGTGACTGATCAGCGGCCGCGCCAGACCGGCGGGCGCTTCTCCAGGTAGGCGCGGGGGCCTTCGACGGCGTCCTCGCTTTGGGCCATGCGGCGATACTGCGGCAGGGCGGGATTACCTTCGTGAAAGAAGCGCATCGCCTCGGGCAGGCGCATGCCATCGATGGCCCGCATGCCCTCCAGCAGAGCCATCAGCGCCAGTGGGGCACCGCGGGCAATGCGCGCCGCCAGGTCATGCGCGTAGGCCAGCAGCTCGGCCGCAGGCAGCAGCTTGTGCACCAGGCCCCAGCCAGCTGCCTCGGCTGCCTCCATACGGCGGCCGGACAGCAGCATCTCCAGTGCCACGTTGTAGGGCACCAGGCGCGGCAGGCGCTGCATGCCGCCGGCCTCGGGCAGGAAGCCGCGCTGCATCTCGGGCAGCTCGAAGTAAGCGGTGTCGGCCGCCACGATCACTTCGCAGGCCAGCGCCATTTCGAAGCCACCGCCGACGGCGGCGCCGTTGACCGCGGCGATCAGCGGTTTGGTCCGCTCGAAGGCGCGCGAAACACCGGCGAAGCCGCCAGGCCCGTGGCGCTGTTCCTCGCTGCCGGCGAAGACGCCGCCGCCGCTGGCGGCGGCGGCGATCGGCTCGTTGAAATCCCAGCCGGCGGAGAAAACGCGCGTGCCCTTGGCGGTAATGATGCCGACGCGGAGGTCGGGATCGTGCTCCAGGCGCTGCACCGCGTCGTGGATCGCGTGGCTGAGCGCGCCGTTGATGGCGTTGACCTTGGGGCGGTTCAGCGTGATCTCAAGCACGCCACCGCGCGCGGCAACTTCGACCAGGTCAGTTGTCATGCGGCCAGTTCCTCCCCGCGGGCGTGCCCGGTTGGTCCGGACGCAGTTTTGGACGGTCATCCAAAGTAACCCCACTATGGCGCGGCGACCGGGGCGGCGGCAAGGGGCGGGGCGGCGCGTCGCTTGCCCGCATCGGCGGCTTCCGCAGACTCCATCGGACCGGTACTGTGCTCTCCAGTATGGCTGTCGGGAATCCACCACCGGTGTCGTCCGCCTTTGCCTTGACCCTGCCCCCCACGCCGACCGCCCTGGAACAGGTGGCCGCGGCCGTGGAGGGCTTTTGCGAAGCCGAGGACCTGCCGCCACGGCAGAGCTACGCCCTGTCGCTGGCCTTCGAGGAGCTGCTGACCAACGTGATCAACCATGGCTATGCCGGGCGCGATCCGGCGGGTGAGCACATGAAGGTCGAGCTGCGGCGCGAGGGCGAGCAAGTGCTGGCGCGCATCGAGGACGGCGGCACCGCCTTCGATCCGACCGCGGCGCCGACGGTGGACACCGGCGAGGACATTGAGGATCGGCACATCGGTGGCCTGGGCGTGCATCTGGTGCGCACGCTGGTGGACGAAATGGCCTATCGTCGCCAGGATGGTCGCAATATCCTGACGTTCAGCCTGTCGCTGGCCGGCCCGGGCGAATCGCCCGGGGGCGGCGGTCCAGCACTAGACGATGTTTGAGGAGACGATGGCGTGAGCCTTGACGTGACGGAGGCCCAAGAGGGCGGAGTACTCGTGGTCAGCCCGGCTGGCCGGTTGGACAGCGTGACGGCCGGCGGCTTCGAAGCCCAGTTGCTGAAGCACATCGGCGAAGGCACCAACAAGATGGTGCTGGACTTCGCCAAGCTCGACTACATCAGCAGCGCCGGCCTGCGCGTCGTGCTGCTGGCGGGCAAGAAGCTGAAGGCCGCCGGCGGCAAGCTGGCGCTCTGCGAACTCAACCAGCAGATTCGCGAGGTCTTCGCCATCAGCGGCTTCATCACCATCTTCGCCGTGCATCCGGACCGCGCCAGCGCCGCGGCGGCTATCGACGGCTGAGGCTCACAACGGCTGAGGCTCAGGCCGCGGCGTCGCCACCCGGGTCACCGCGGTAGACCCGCGGCAGTCCCCGCCCCAGGGCGATCAGCAACTCGTTCGAGACGGTGCCGGCGCGCGCCGCCTGTTCTTCCAGCAGGATGGTCTGTCCCACCAGCTCCGCCGGCGAGCCGACCTGCACCAGCGTCTCCGGCAGGTCGGTCACGTCGACGGTGGAGAGGCTCATGGAGATCCGGCCGACCAGCGGCGCGGTCTGGCCGGCAAAGGCCACCAGGCCACTGTTCGACAGCGCCATCGGCAGCCCCTGGGCGTAGCCCGCCGCCAGCGTGGCGATGCGCGAGCGGCGCGCGGTGACGAAGCTGCCGCTGTAGCCGACTGGCGTACCGGCCTCGACCCAGACCACGCGCATGACCCTGGCATGGGCCGATACTGGCCGCAGCAGCGGCTGGTGGCGCCCCGGCGTGCCCTGCACGCCATAGAGCGCGCTGCCGACCCGAGCGAGCACGCCGTGAAAGGCACTGTCCATGAAGATCGCCGCCGAGCAGGCCAGGCTCCAGGGCGCCGGCGGCAGATCCTGCAGCAGGCTGCGAAAGCGCTCCACCTGGGCGCGGTTCTCCGGATCGTCGGGAAACTCGAAGCGCGCCAGCTGGGTCAGCCAGGCCTGAACGGAAAGGCGCTGCCAGATGGCTGGTTCGGTGCGGAGACTGGCGACCTCGGGTTCGTCCAGGCCAAGCCGCGTCAGGCCGCAGTCCAGCAGCAGGGCGACCGGCAGCGGCGCCTCGCCGCCTGCCGCCGCGGCGCGGCGCAGATCTTCCAGCGAACCCAGGACGGGGACGATGCGGTCGTCGCGATAGAGCGAAGGCGCCTCCGGCCCCAGGCCGTTCAGTGTAAAGATCTCGACCGCCGGCAGGACGCGCCGCACGCGGCGCCCCTCCTCCAGGCCGCCGACCCAGAACAGCCGGCAACCCTCGGCATGGAGTCGGCGCACCACGGCTTCGAGGCCCAGGCCATAGGCGTCAGCCTTGACCACGGCCCCCAGGCGCCCGCCCTTGAAGTGCTGCAGGACCCGGTGCCAGTTGTCCGCCAGTAGATCGAGATCGAGCTCGATCCAGGCGGCCAGGCCATCGGCCAAATCAGCTGCCGGCTCGGGCGTCACCATGCCGGCACCGGACAGGCGCTGCAGGACAGCAGTCACGCGACCGGCTCCGGTGCGAAAGCGATCTCGCGGCCCCGCGGCCCTTCACGCCAGGCAATACCCTGCCAACCGTTGGCCAGGTGCGCCTGCTGCCAGTCGGTTTCCTGCCAGCCGCGCCATTCCAAGGCAGCCGGGCGCGCCGCGCGACCGTCTTCCCAGACCAGCAGGTAGCGCAGCAGCGTGCCGTAGGCATAGACCAGCGACACGACGCGGAAGCCCTCGCTCAGCAGGTTGCTCCAGCTCGCGACATTGCCGGGCGCCGCCGTGGCGAAGCCGTAGCGCACCTGGCTCGCCCGCAGCCGGGCGAGACGGGCGCGGATGGCCGAGCGCTGCAGGCCCTTGCCGCGCCAGGCGGGATCGACCGCGGCGCCGGCCAGCTTGAGCAGCGGCGTTTTCGGGGCCAGGCCCAGCAGCTGGTGCGTGGTATCGCCGTCCGGCAGCTCATGCATCAGCACGCCATAGGCCAGCAGGCGCCCTTCGTGCTGAAAGCCCAGGATGCAACCGCGCCGCTGCAAGATGGCCTCGAAGAAGCTGCGCTTCTCTGGCTTCACCAGCCCCTGGTCGGTGAAGGTCGAGAGCGACAGGCGATGCAGTGCCTCGATCGCATCCAGCGACGAGAGCCCCAACGGGGCGAAATCGGCCTCGTCAGGCACGGATGACCTCGGCGTAGTTCAGCATGGCGAGTGGCGGATAGAGATGCAGGGAGCGCGCCACCTCCATATTCACGATCAGCGAGAAGCGACGCAGCGTCTCGATCGGGATCGTGGCGGGCGGCGTATGGTCGACCAGGATCTGCTCGCTCTTCACCGCCGCCAGCTGGCCGACCGAGTAGTAGCGGCAGATCAGCCCGGCCAGCGCCCCGCCTTCGCGGACCGCCAGTTCGGTCGCGCCGAAGGTGGCGAGGCCGATATCGCGGGCATAGGGCGTGACGCGGTTCAGGATGGTGCCCAGGAAGGTATCGGGCAGCAGGTAGAACCAGCTGGCACCGGCCTCCTTGATCTCGCGCACCAGGGTCTCAACGCCCTCGGCCATCGGCTTGCCGGAGGCATCGAGCTGGAAGGCGCGCTCGATGAGCTCGAAGCCCTGCGCCGCCGCCAGCTGGCGCAGCTCCTCGACCAGCGCCACCGAATTGGGCTCGGACGGGGTATAGAGCACGCCCAGCTTGCTGAACTCGCGATAGGACTGCATGGCACGCAGCTGCGCATCGGTCGGCACCACGTGGAAGGAGCCGGTGACATTGCGGCCCGACGAGGCCAGATCCGGTACCACCTTGGCCTTCACCGGCGCCGCGACCATGGTGAAGACCACCGGAATGTCGGTGATGTTCTTCGCCGGATCGAAGCCATCGTAGGTTCCCACGGTCGCCAGCGTGACCGGCGTACCCCAGGTGTAGACTAGATCGGGCTGCATCGCCCGGATCTCCTCGACGAAGGCGGCGACCTTCTTGGCGTCGCGCTCGGCGTCGCGCAGCGTGATATCGACGGCGATGCGGCGCTGCGCCAGGTAGTCGCGATAGCCGCGCTCCACGTCGGTCTCGCCGCGGAAGGTGATCATAAAGATCTTGAAGGGGTCGGCCGCGCGCGTGCGGCGCGGCAGACTGAGGGCGCCGACGAATCCGGTCGAAGCGGCCAGAAAGCGCCGGCGTGGCAGGCGAAGGGTCATAAAGCGGCTCCCGTCGTCGCGTGCGTATCGTTGGCCAGACGCCGCCGCTGCGTCCAGACCAGCAGGCCAAAACACGTCGTTCCCACCATTGCCAAGCCACCGATCACGATGGCTGCGGTCTGTGGACCGTAGACACCGAGCAACCATGCAGCCAGGGCCGGGCCGATCGCGTTGCCGAGACGCTCGACCAGACGGAACACACCATAAAGTAGACTCTCTGGCACCTGCGGCGCTAGTACCCGTCCATACTCGCCGACCAGGGCCGACTGTGGCGTGATCGACAGGGCCTGCGCGATGCCGAGGTGGAGGACCGCGACGGTAGCGCCCCAGGGCGCCGGCCACAGCAGCAGGTGCACCACCGAGATCGAACTCAAGGCGCCGCCGATCAGGATATAGCGCGGCCGGCGGCCGGCGCCGTCACTGCGGCGCGCAACGATCGGCACCACCACCAGCATGGCCAGGGCATAGAGCATCAGGACACGGCCGATGGTGGCCTGCTCGAAACCGGCCCGCGTCAGCTCCAGCGGCACCAGATAGAACACCAGGCCGACCAGCAACATCTTGGCCGGCAGGGCGCAGCCGACCAGAAGAATGGCCAGGGCCGGGCGGCGCATGACCTGCCAGATGGCGCCCAGGCCCAAGGTCGGGCGGCGGCCCTCGCCGCGGGGCCGCTCCGTCGGCAGCGAGAGGTAAGCGCAGGCCAGCGCCGCCAGGCTCAGCGCGCCGGCGACCAGGAAGGTCGAGCGATCGCCCAGGCGATCGGCCAGTATGCCGCCGATGGGCGGCCCACAGAGGCTGGCCACCATGATCGCGGTGACCAGGACGGCAAGCCCCCTGGCCCGACTGGTGGCGCCCGTCAGATCGATGATGTGGCCCTGCGCGGCGACAAAGACCGCGGCATAGCCGAAGGCCGTCACCGATCGGAAGGCCAGCAGCTCGATCATGTCGCCGGCATAGGCCGTGCCAACAAAGCCGACCACGGCCAGGGCCGAGCCGGCCCGCAGGCAGCGGCCACGTCCCAGCGCCTCCGTCAGGCCGCCCAGGAAGGGCTGGGTCAAGGCAACGATGGCCATGAACAGGACGATGGGTAGCGAGATCACCAGCTCGATCGACAGCCCGGCGATGGGCCGCGCCAGCTGGGAGATGAAACCGGGCAGGAAAGGCCGCGTCATCTCTTCGGCAAAGAAGAACAGGAACAGCGGCGTGCGAATGGCGGCGACGCGCAGCGGCAGCTCACCGCGCGACTCGGTCATGCGGTAGCGCAGTTCGAGAGCCGAGAGGTCACGCAGCGCCTCGGTATCGCCGACCGCCTCGGCACGTTCGATCAGCCGCGACTGCTCGAGCGTTATGGACTCGACGCGTTCGTCATAGGAGCGCACGAAGCCGGCCAGCGCGCCGCGGCCCTCGACGCGCGGGTGGCTGCGCAGGTCGCCGCGGCGGAAAGCGTCGATGCGCCGAGCGGCGCCACGCAGCGCCTGGCCGCCCTCCATGCCGAAGGCAAAGGACAGCAGCTCGACGGTCACCAGAACGGACACCAGCAGCACCACCGCGATGTCGAGCCAGAGATCCTCGACAAGAGTGCGCGCCACCGCCTGTGGCACGCCGACGACGACCTCGGCCAGGGTTTCGCCATCAAGAACCACCGGCACAGTCACCGTCGGCATGACGGCGCGCGCCTCGCCGGCATCGCGTTCCGCCAGGGCAATGATGTTGCCGTAGGCATCGCTGAGCGCCACGTAGCCAAATTCCGGGCCGCGGGCCAGCGCCCGCTCCAGCACGGTATCGACGCCGACCAGCTCGTTCAGCTGCATGCCGTAGCCGACCGCCTGCTGCACCAGGTCGGCGACCGACTTGCCGACGACCTCGGCCTTGCGGTTCAGTTCCGGCAGCAGCAGGCCTTCGGCGCGATCGATGGTGCGCCACGACAACAGGGCCAACGCCGTCACCAGCACCAGGATCAGAACCAGCAGCAGGCGAAGGTCGACGCGGCGCATGCTGCTATCCCTCCGCGCTGAGGGCCAGACCGGGCCGCTGGGCGATGCGCGCCTGCTGACGCTCGATCTCGTCCAGTTCGGCTGCCAGTTCAGGCGGCAACGCGGGGCGTTCATCACCCGGTGCGGGATCGACCGGAATGACCGACCGGTTCAAGCCACGGATCAGCCAGGGGACCCCCCAGAAGGCCAGCAGCATGGCGGCGAGCGAGGCCAGCAAGGCCGTCTGACGCAGCTCGCCAGCGACCTGCTCCAGACCGCCGTCGATCGCCTTGCCCGAAGCCCGCAGGATCACCGCGCCGGCGCCGACACCGAAGTCGGTGGCGATATCGCGCCGATAATGCGGGACCGAGGGCTCATCAACCGGCACCAATTTGCCGACACGGCTGGAATCGCTGCTGAACAGCACCTGGCCGCGGTCGTTGACGACATCCAGCGAGATGACCAGCGGATCGTCCGCCTGCTCGCGCGGCAGCAGGGCTGCCAGTGTATCCTGTCCGGCCATCGGCAGGCCCAGGGACAGGGCCTTCTCGATGATTTCGCCGACCCGCTCGGTAACGATGGTGAAGCGTTGCGCCAGGGACTCTTTGTAGCTGACGCGCACCGCGCCATAGTTCAGAAAGGCGCTCAAGGCTATCGCGGCCGCGGCCACGAGCGCCACGGTAAGGGCAAGTGCAGTTGTGACCTTAGTCATCGAACCCCGCCCCACGACCTCCCGCCGATCCGACACGCGAACCCTTCGCTTGCCGCGTGGTGAATCGGCGCTGCCCCCGTTAGCATGCCCCGACGATTATCCGTGTATTTAATCCCGCCGCAGTTTGCAAGGTGAAGCGGCGAATCAAGGGTTTGGAGCTCCCCATGCGCTTTGTGTTGCGGCATCTGACCATGACGGTGGCCCTCGTGGCCATATCCGTTTTGCTGGTCATTGCCCAAACCGAGCGCTCGCTGGAACGCAACGTGTCCGACCTGGGCGAGGCGCGCCTGCGACTGGTTCTCGCTTCGCTCGTGGGCACCATCCAGGCCAACCTCGATTTCGGGCTGCCGCTGCCCAGCTTGCGGCAGATCCAGGAGCAGCTGGAGCGCACCATGGCTAGCCAGCCAGGGTTGCGCGCGATCGACGTGGTCGACGATAACGGTATCGCCCTGTTCAGCAGCGACCGCGGCGCCGAGGGCGAGCCGGCCCCCTCGCCCTGGGTGTCGGCGATGAACGAGCGGCGCGAGGGCGACCTGTGGCGGGCGCAGGACCGCGGCGAGCTGGCATTCGGCCTGCCCATCGTCTCCGACATCGGGCGTACCGTCGGCCACGTGGTGCTGGTACGGGCGGCGCCGCAGTCCTGGCGGCCGCTCAGCGACGCCCTGGGCGCCCTGCTGCGCAACTTGCCCCTGGCCATCGGGGCGGCCCTGCTGGGTGGCGTGGCGATCAGCTGGCTGGTCACGCTGCGGCACCGGCAGCTGCGCCGCCTGACCGCGAGCCTCATCGACCAGCAGACGCCCTATGCCGACCGGGGGGATACCCTGGCCCGGGCGACAGTCGCTGCCCTGGCCAGTGCATCCGCCGCCGGGGCCGCCTTGAGCGCCACGCGGGCCGAGCTGGAACGGATCGACCATGAACGCTAGGCGCGAGTTCCGTCGCAGTGACCGTCTGGCGCTGGCGGGCGGCGTCATCGTCATGGCGCTTATATTGCTCACCGGATTGGTGGGCCGCCAGCTAATCGAAGAGGAGCGAACCGGGGAAATCAGGGCCGCCACTGAACAGCTGCTCGCCTCGGTTGCCGAAACCGTCGCCAGCGACGTTGGGCGTGCCCTGGGCTACGGCATTCCCCTGGCCGATCTCTATGGCGTCGAGCCCTATCTGTCGGCCGTGGTGGCGGCCAACAACGAGGTGGCAGGCGTCGCTCTGCTGGACGCCGCAGGCCAAATCCTTGCCATCGGCGGCGCGCTGCCGGAGCAGGATCCAGGAATCGAACTGCCGGTCATCGTCGACGGCCAGGTGCTGGCGGGCATCAAGGTGGCCTCGACCAACAGCCTGACGCTCCATGCGGCGCGCGACCGGCTGCTCATCCTGCTCTCGTCGGCCGGCATCGCGGGCCTGCTGGCCGCGCTGCTGTTGCGCCTGCTGCTGCTCGAGGGCACCGACCTGCCGCTGGCCCGCCTGCTGGCCAGCCTGCGCGCGATCGGCCGTGGCCGCTTCAGCGACTTCACGGCGCACGAGCGGCGCGGCCCGGTGAAGCTGCTGGCACAGGCGGCCACACGGGTGATCGTGCCGCTGCGGCACGGGCATCGGCAGCTGCTGGTGGCGGCACGCGAGATCACCGCCGTCGACCTGGACCACGCGGCGCAGCCGCGCCTGGAGGGGGCGCTGGATCTGCTGTCCTCGACCTACAGCTTCGTCGGCGGCGATCGCTCCAGGCGGGTGCAGAGCTGGTCAGGCTGGTGGCTGGTGGCGGCGCTGCTGCTGGGCGAGGCGGTGCGGCCCCTGGTGGGCGGCTTCGCCGCCGACCGCGCGCCCGGCGCCGCCGCGGAGCCTGGGCGCGTAGCCCTGGTGTTCCTGGCACAGGCGGCGGCCGGGGCGTTCGGCCTGGTCCTGGCCTGGCGGCTGCGCGGCGGTCCGGTGCTGAGCGGCTTTGCCCTGGCGATCTGCGGCCTCGCCACGCTGTCCGTGGAATGGCAGTACAGCGGTGGGCTGTTCCTGGTCAGCCGCGCCGTCGCTGCCCTGTCCCTGACGCTTGGCGCCGGCACCCTGGCCCTGTCCGCCGGCGTTCGCTTGCGGCGCCCCTGGCTTGGGCTGGCCAGCTTGGTGGCAATACTCGGCTGCGGGCCGCCGCTGGGCAGCCTTCTGGGCGAGCTGCTGGGCCGCCGCCTGGCCTACGTCACCCTGGGCGGGGCGCTGCTGCTGCTGGGATTGGGCCTCGCCCTGACCAGGCGAAGCACCGCGCAGGCGCCGTGGAACGGCCCGGCGATCGGTCGTCGTCCGGCGGTGGCGCTGGGCGTCGCGGCCCTGGTTGTCAACGGCTGGCTGTTCGGCGAGCTGGCGGCCTTTCCGCTGCGCTACGACTATGCACTGATGGCCCTGCTGCTGACCGTCGCCGGCGTTGCCGCCGCGCTGGCCGCCTTGCCGCGCCGGGGCCTACCGGCGGCCGCGGCCGTGTTGCTGGCGGCGGCCGGACCGGCACTGGGACTGTTGGGCAGCGACCTGCCCCTGCTGATCGGCGGCGCGCTGACCGCCGGTCTGGGCCTGGGCTTCCTGTGGCGCGGCGCGCGCATCGCCACGCCGGCCGCGGCGCTGGCGCTGCTGGTCGGGCAAGGCGCCGGACCGGCTGTCGCGGCGCTGGAGAGGGGGCTGGCCCTACCGGCCGGTGCCGCCCTGACGGGAATCGGCCTGGCGGCGGCCGTGCTCCTGCTGCTACCGCAAACCGGCCAGAGGCGCTGAGCCATGTTGCTGCGCACCCGCCTGACCCTGATCCTGTCGCTTGCCTTCCTGGTGGTCGTCGCGCTGCTGGTGTTCGCGGGCTCGCGGCGCGAGCAGCTGATGGATGAACGCTTCGCCGAGGTGGCCATCGCCGGCCAGCTGTCGCTCTGGGCCCAGCTGGTCGAGGAGCAGGCCGCCGAACTGCAGGACGCTGGCGAGGCCCTGGTCGCGGCGCCGGAGTTCGCCAATGCCCTGGGTGCCACGGCCCTGCGTATCGCCGCGCAGCGCGTGGCCGGTGCGCTGGTCGCCAGCGACCAGGCCGATCTGATCCAGCTGGTGCAGCCAGACGGCCTGCTGCTCTATTCGAGCGAGCCGCGGGCCGAGGAACGGCCGATGCTCGACGCCGGTTCGCTCGACCGCCTGATGGCCGACGGTGGCAGCATCGCCGGCGTGCGGCAGGACCGCCCCGACCGCTATGTCATCCTGGTCGCCCTGCCGATCGTGGCGCAGGGCCGCACCACCGCCGTGGCCATCCTGGCGATCGACGCCATCAAGGTGCTGCGCCGCTTCAGCGCCGCCTTCGGCGCACCCAGCTACCTGATCAGCCTGCGCGGCCGGCTGGTGCGCGCCACCGACGATGGGGTCTGGCAGCTGGCCAACAATCCCGAGGTGCCGCCGCGTGAACCCAGCTTCGGTGTCGCCGAGGGCGAGGGCCGGCTCTATTCCGTGACCGGCGTACCGATACCGGACTTCTCCGGTGGCACCGCCGGCACGCTGGTGACGCTGCGCGACTCGACACAGAGCCTGGCGGCGATGCGCGACCTGGCCTCCACCGCGCTGCTGTTGGTCGGCGGCCTCGTGCTGGCGATCCTGACCGGGCTCTACCTCTACCTGAAGCGCGGCTTCCGCCCGTTGGAGGGAGCGATCTCCGTGCTGCGCGCCCTGTCGCAGGGCAACACCAAGGTCAGGCTGGAAGAGTCCGGGTCGGGCGAGATCCGCCGCATCGCCGACGCGGTGGCGGTGTTCCGCCGCAACGCCGTGCAGCTGGAAGAGCACCGGCAGCACCAGGCGCGGCTGCGATCGCGGCAGGAACGCCTGATCCGCCGGCAGATGGAACGCCTGGCGCAGACTTTGGAGGACGATGGTCGCGCCCAGGTGATGGAAGACCTGAAGGAGATCGTGCAGCGCAAGATCGAAAGCGCCGGCGCGGTGGCCAGCGAGGTCGAGCAGCAGGACGAGCAGCTCGGCATGCTGGCCGCCCTGCTGCAGCGCATGTCGGCGCGCATCGCCGACCAGCACCATCGCCTGACTGAACTGGTGGCCGAACTGCGCGAGGCCATCGTCACCCGCGCCAAGCTGGCGGGCCTGCAGCAGGAGCTGGAGATTGCCAAGCAGCTGCAGTACTCGATCCTGCCGCGACCGCTGCCGCCGCGCGACGACGTCGACGTGCACGGCATCATGCTGCCGGCCAAGGAGGTCGGCGGCGACTTCTATGACTTCTTCTTCCTCGACGACACGCGGCTGGCTGTCGTGGTCGCCGACGTCTCGGGCAAGGGGGTGCCGGCGGCGCTCTTCATGGCCATCACCCGTACCCTGCTGAAGGCCACCACGCTGTTCACCCCCTCGCCGGCCGCCTGTTTGGAGCGGCTCAACGCCTTCCTGGCAGCGGAGAACGACCAGATGATGTTCGTCACGCTGCTCTATGGCGTGCTGGACCTACGCAATGGCCGCTTCAGCTATGCCTGCGCCGGGCACAACCCGGCCCTGCTGCGGCACAGCGACGGCCGCGTCATCGCCTTGCCCACCACCGGCGACGTGGCGCTGGCCGTGGTCGAGGACGCTGCCTATCACGAGCGCACGGCGCAGATGCAACCTGGCGATGCGCTGCTGCTCTATACCGACGGCATCACCGAGGCCTTCAATCCCGAAGGCGAGCTCTATGGCGACGACCGCCTGGCGGCCGCCTGGTCCAACGCCCCGGTGGCCGCCGGCCCGGCCACCGCGGCCGGCGCCCTGGTCGAAGCGGTACACGCCTTCGAGCGCGGCCATCCGCAGACCGACGATGTCACCTGCGTGGTGCTGAAGCTGCTGAAATTGGCGAACTAAAGCGCCGGCTCAGCCCTGCTCTTCGGCCGCGCCCCAGATGCCGTCCCATGCGGCCGGCGGATTCTGCGCCAGGGCCTGGCAGCGCCGCCGCATCACCGTGGCGGCGCGGTCTTCCGGCTGCAGCTCCAGGCAGGCGGCAAAGCTGCTCTCGGCGGCGCCCCAGTCGCCGGCACGATAGGGCGCCAGGGCGGCATCGTAGCGCTCAATCAGGCGGCGCTGAGCCGCCGACACGGCGGCGGGTTCCTCCAGCAGAGCGAAGATCCGCTCCGGCGTCTGCTTGCCCTTCAGCCGCAGCATGTCGAGTTCACGGAAAACGAAGGCGGCGCCGGCCGCGGCGGCAGTGGCTTCCGACACCACGATGGGGGCGCCATAGACCTTGGCGGCGCCCTGCAGGCGGGCGGCGACATTGACGGTGTTGCCGATCACCGTGAAGTTGCGGCTGCCCTCGACGCCGATGTCACCCGCCACCACCTCGCCGGTGGCGACGCCGGCGGCGGCATCGATGCGGGAGGCGAAGTCGAAGCCCATGACCGCCAGCGCCGTGCGGAGCTGCGGCAGGCGCCGGCGTTGCTCCAGCATGGCGTGGCAGGCATCGGCGGCATGGCGGCCGGCCTCGCTGTAGGGTGGCCCCCAGCAGGCCATGATGGCGTCGCCGATGAACTTGTCGGTGATGCCGCCAGCCGCCGATATCGGCTGCGTCATCTCGCCGAGGAAGCGGTTGAGCATGGCGATCAGCGCGTCCGGTGACAGCGCCTCGCTCCAGCCGGTGAAGTTGCGCATGTCGGTGAAGGCGACGGTCATCACCTCGCGCCGCCCCTTCTCCTCCACGCCGCCGGCGCGCGCCAGAATCTGGTCGACGATGCGCGGATCGACGTACTCGCCGAACAGCCGCTTGATCTTGCGCCGCTTGCGCTGTTCGGAGACGTCGGTGAAGACGACAATCACGCCGGAGCGGTCGTCGCCGGCGTGATCGCCCAGCTTGAGAAAGCTGGAGCTGACGTAGAGGTCGGCCCGCTGGTCGCCGCGCTGGATGGTGACTTCCTGGCTGTGCGTCGTCTCCGCCTCGTAGATCGCCTTCAGCACCACCTCGTTGAAAGCATCGAAGGCCTCTTCGCCCAGGAAAATTTCGGCGTAGGGCTGTCCCACGGCGGCCCAGGGGTCCTGGCCCAGGATCTGCCCGGCAGCCTCGTTGAAGGTGATGATGCGGCCTTGCAGATCGATGGTGACCACGCCGTCGCGCATGTGGGCCAGGATCTTCTCGTAGATTCGGCTGTCGCCCCGTGCCAGCTTCATACGTATCCGTCCAGCCACTGTTCGTCCTGCGCCGACAATTCATGTCCCCCGCGGCGACAGCGCGCAAGCCCCATGGGAAAGGGGCCGCGCCTTGCGGCGCGGCCCCCGACCTTAAACTAAGCATTCGCGATTACACCCAGTAGGGCGGAATCCGATAGTAGTCGTGCAGCTTCTGCGCTGCCTGACGCTGCTCGAAGTCATAGCGCTCGTCCTTGGCGTAGCTCGGGGCCTTCTGCAGGGTCTCCTTGTCCAGGTCGACCACATAGCCACCCAGGTTGGTGTCATAGGTCAGGACACCCCAGGGCAGCGGATGATGCCGCTCGCCCATGCCCAGGAAGCCGCCGAAGGACATGACCGCATAGGCTACCTTGCCGGTGATCTTGTCGATCATGATGTCGTCGACCGAACCGAGGCTCTCGCCCGCGCGGTTGTACACCGACGTTCCCTCGACCCGATCAGCGGCGATCAGGTGGCCGGTGGCCGGCGGCGTCGTGCCATTCTGCGTTGTTTGCGTTTGCATCTATCTGTTCTCCTGTTGTTTCTGGCGATGCCAGTGGTTCAGTTGCTGGACTTCTGGATGCTGGTCAGTCCCTCGAGCTGGTCGCGCGAGAGCTGCGTCACGGCCATCACGTCGTCGCCGTCCTGGCGAATCTGCAGGTCGCTCCAGGCCAGCAGTACCGGATCGGCGCCGATGCCGAGGTAGCCACCGACATCGACCACCACACCGGCCACCTGGCCGTTGGCGTCGAGCCAGATCTCGTCGATGTCGCCAACGCTTTCACCGTTAGCGGTCTGCACATCCGCGCCCAGCAGGTCGCTGGCCTGAATGCGCGCCGCGTTAGCGACCATGATAGTGCCGTTCTGCGCCGTGGCGCTGACCGCGGCGTTGGTGGTGACCCCAGCCGCCGTCTCCGCGACGGCTTCACCGGTCTGCTGCGCGGCCTCGGCCGTCGCCTGCCGCTCGCTGGCGAGGTAGCCGTTCACCTTCACGTCGTCGTCAAAGGTGTAGACCGTGCCGCGCCCAACACTGTCGGGATAAACATGCGCCGGCAAAGCGGCGAGCTGGTCCTTCGTAAAGGGCACGGTGACGCTGCCGCCATCAGGCGCGACCACCAGGTCGGTCCAGGCAACGGCAACGTCCTTCTCGCCGATCCCGAGGAATCCGCCGACGCCGACAATGACATGGCGCACCCTGCCGTCGGCATCGATCACCACGTTCTCCACTTCGCCGATGTTCTCACCCTCGGCATTCACCGCATCCATGCCGATCAGAGTCTGTGCGTCGACCTGGGTCTGCATCTGCGTGGTGGCGGTATTGGTGGTGTCGGCGGCGAAGCTGGCAGTCGCCAGCATCGGGGCCCCGGAGAGGGCGACGAGGGCGGTGCCGATCAGGAGTGTCTTTCTCATTTCTTGCTGGCCTCCAAGGCTTTCGTGGGGCGGCGGCTTGATGCCGCTGCGATACCCCTGGAAATGCATCGCACAGCCGCTGGTTCCGGAAAGCCGGGACAAAGATTTTCTGGAACAGACGCTGGTCCGAGGCGTTGTCGTGCAAGCAACGGAACGGAAGATCGGGAGACAGCTTCCCATGCTCAGCACCATTCTCATCGTCGTCGTCGTCCTGCTGCTGATCGGCGTGCTGCCGGCATGGCCGCACAGCAGAAGCTGGGGCTACGCACCCACCGGCGCCCTCTCCATCGTCCTGATTATCCTGGTCGTACTGCTGGTAGCCGGACGCATCTAGCGACCGGCCGGCGTAGACCTGCGACGACATTGGCGCGCGGCCGGGAACGATGGCCGCGCGCCAACGTTTTCGTGTCTAAAGCAGGAGGCGCCCGAAATGCTGACACTGTTAGCCCTTGCCCGCGCGACGCCGCGCCCGCCGACCCCGGAACCGGATTCGCCGCAGCCGATGCCGACGCCCGACGAGATACCCCCGGGCCGCACGCCACAGGAAATTCCCGGTCGAACGCCACGCGAATCACTGTTGGACCAGTCCCAGGACTCCGACGAAAGGGTTCCCCCGGCGGCGGTGCCTCGCGTCCACTACTGACCTGTCTCCGCAGTCGCGCCTGGCGCCTACTGCGGAAAAGCGAACGGCGGCTTCCGCAAGGAAGCCGCCGTTGCCGTGTCTTGCCGCCAAGCGTTAGTTGGCACTGGACTCCCAGGCCTTCACTTCGCGCTCTGCCGCATCCTTCGCCATGCCATAGCGCTCCTGGATCTTGCCCAGCAGCTGGTCACGGTTGCCTTCGATGCGGGTCAGATCGTCGTCGGTGAGCTTGCCCCACTTCTCCTTCACGCGACCCTTGGCCTGCATCCAGTTGCCTTTGACGGTGTCCCAGTTCATTGCGATCTCCTTCATTTCGGGAATGAGCGAGTAATTGAGTCAACGGGCGAGCCGGCGTGGCGTTCCACCGATCAACCGCCCTGCAGGGCCAACGTCAGCCCCAGCGCCAGGACAGCGAGCACCAGTCCGACACCCAAGCACGTAGCGCACGATGTGGGGCGTAGTCCCTTGTCGTGCCTGCGGGACGGTGATGTCGGTAGCCGCTTTGTTGCGGCCCGAGTCCTGGGGTTCGGTCATGCGGTCTCCCGTCGTTTCTGTGGGGTCTTCCAAGGCAACGATTCACCGCCGCCAAGGTTGCCTGGAACTTTCGTGGGAGAGCGCCGTTCCTTCTCTGGAGTTCCGGATCCGGTCGCCCACAGCAACCAGTTCCACCCTGCAGGCACGAGCCCCACCCGGCCGGCAGCTGAACTCCCGAAGAGGCGGCGGCCACACCCGGGTGGCTGTCGCCTTTTCTTCATCAGCCGCGGCGCGGCATTGCGGCGCTGCGATAGACCGGAACCGGGGCCTAACCTCGCCGTTGCCTTGTAGCCGCGACTGCCGGACCCGACGGGCCGGGGGTCGGGGGGAACTAATGACAGGAGCGTCGCATGATCGACTTCGATAGGGCGCTACAGGATGTTTCCAAGGCCTTCCGCACGCCGCGCGCCATTATGACGGCGGAGCTTTCGCCGCAGCAGAAGGACCGGCTGCTGCAGCAGTGGGAGTACGACCTGCGTGACATGCAGGTGGCCTCCGACGAGGCGATGACCAGCAGTCTGCCGGGCGATACCGGCAAGCTGCTGCAGGACGTGAAGAACTGCCGCACCGAGCTGGGCATCGACCACTCCTCGGCGAAGGCGTCGCACCCGGCGAGCAAGCAAGGTGGCGACTAGAACGGCCAACGCCCGGCCTTGGTCATAGGCCGGGCGTCGACGCCACGCGCAATCGGTTTGGTCGTCAGGCGACCTGGTGCTGCTCGCTGTGGAAGAACAATGCTTGGCTGATCGTCGCCACCACGGTCTCCGGCAGGAAGGGCTTGGCGATCAGGTAGGCAGGCTCCGCCCGCTCCCCGGTCAGCAGGCGCTCCGGAAAGGCGGTGATGAAGATCACCGGGACATTGGCTGAGGGCAGGATGTCGTGCACGGCGTCGATGCCCGAGCTGCCGTCGGCCAGCTGCACGTCGGCCAGAATCAGGCCCGGGCTGTGCTCGCCGGCCAGTGCCACAGCCTCGCTGCGCGTCGCGGCAATGCCCACCACTTCGTGGCCGAGCTGCTCCACCAGGACCTTGAGATCGAGCGCGATGACCACCTCGTCCTCGACGATGAGGACCCGGGTCGCCAGGGCCTGTTCGATCTGCTGCTGCGCCTCATCCAACAGACGTTCCACCTCGGCCTCGTCGAGGCCCAGAATCTCGCCGACTTCGCTGATCGAAAAGCGCTCCACCGCGGTCAGCAGTAGGGCGACCCGACTCAGCGGCGGCAGGGCCTGCAGCCGTTCGTCCGGCGAAGCAGCCTGATCGATCGCGTCGACCCCGCGGGGTTCGATGCCGCTGCTGCTGGTCCAGATGGCCTGGAACAGGCGATAGAGATCGACCCGCACCGAAGCGCTGCCGTCCAGGTCGAGCTGCCCGCCCAAGACGGCTTCAAGCGTGGCGCGCACATAGGCGTCGCCACTGCGCTGGCTTCCGGTCAGGGCCCGGGCGTAGCGGCGCAGGAACGGCAGGTGCGGTACCAGAGCTTGAGTTTTGGTCATGGGCTATCCCTCCGAAGGGCCAGAACGGATGCATAACGCACCGAGCCCCAAAAAGTTTCTGGAACCTTATTTGGGGGTCGCGCATTTGTAGTGCAATGGATACGCAACATCAGAACCCCGTCAAGGACGCGAGATGCCGACTGATCGTGACTTTACTCCTGAAGGGGGGGACTGGCAGTCTTTGAACATGTCAAAGGATTCGCAGGATTCGCCGCGATCTGCAGCTGTCGTACGGAAGCCATTCCGGCAGTCCAATCGCAGCAAAGGCAGACAGGATCTTATCGGGCGTGAGCTTCGTCGGCTGTTCAGCGACGTCGTGAACGAGCCGCTTCCTGATGCCTTTCAGGATCTGCTGAAGCAGATCGACGAGGATCAAGACACGGGCGGCGGCCCGCAGGACGAGCCCAAGAACGGGGCCGAGAAAAACCGCAAATGAACAGCGCCAAGGCCGACGCAAAGCCGCCTTCGCCCGAACAGGCGCGGGCGGACGAGGAGAGTTTTCGCGACGAGTTCGTGGCCCTGCTGCCGTCGATGCGCGCTTTCGCACGCTCGCTGTGCCGTAACCGCGCCGAAGCCGACGACCTGGCACAGACCGCCATGATGAACGCCTGGCGGGCGCGTCGCTCCTACATGGCGGGCACCAACCTGCGGGCCTGGCTTTATACCATCCTGCGCAACCAGCATATTTCGGAGCGCCGGCGCGCGGCGACCTGGCGCACCGACACCAATGTCGATGACGTAGTCCTGCCGTCGCCGCAGAACCAGGAGGCCGCCGTCGAGATGAGTGACGTGCAGGCCGCGCTGCGCAAGCTGCCGGAAGAGCAGAGGGAAGCGCTGATCCTGGTTGGCGCCGGTGGCTTTGCCTACCATGAGGCGGCGGCGCTGTGCGGTTGCGCGGTCGGTACGATCAAGAGCCGGGTGGCGCGCGCGCGCCGCGCCCTGGCCGCCCTGCTGGGCGAAGAACGCAGCGGCTCGGCGGGCCATGATACGGAGGCCGCCGGCCAGACGGAGGCCACGATGGGTACCACTGACTCGGACAGCAACGCGCTCAAGGCCGGCGAACGCGTGTGACGAGCGGCATGAAGCGCCGCTCGCTCCGCGCCTCGCTGATCACCGCCGTCATCTGGGCCCTGCTTCCGGCCCTGGCGCTGGGGCTTGCCCATGGCCTGATGAAACTATCGCGCGATGAGCGCGACGCGCAGCGCCAGTTGCAGCAAAGCGCCCTGGCCACCGCCACCGAGGAACGCAACGTAATTGCCGGCGCCGAGCATCTGCTGCGGTCCCTGGCGCTGCAGACCGAAGTGCAGAACGGCGGCGAGGACTGTACCCGCGTCCTGGCCGAGGCCATTTCAGATTTGCCCTACTACACCAATATCGCGCGCGTCGATCGCAGCGGGAAGATCCTCTGCGCCGCCATTCCGCCGCCGGACGAATGGTCAATCGCCCAGTCCAAGTGGTGGCGCGACTTCGCCGACGGCAGCGCGCCCTCCACCTTCTCCCTGACGGAGAAACTGTTCGGTACTGTTTCGCAGAAGTGGGTCGTGATCGCGGCCTTGCCACTGTTCAACAGGGCCAACCAGTTCGACGGCGCGATGACCGTGGCGATCGACGTGGCCTGGCTTGACTACCTGGTGCAGAGCCAGCGCCTGCCGAACGACAGTGTCGTCGCGCTGCTCGACAAGTCGCGCCGCATCATTGCCTCGACGAATGACGAGGTAGCACGTGCCATTCTGACCGCCGACATCTCCGGCGAGACAGAGGAAGACCTGCCCGCCGCAAAGGGGCCGAACGGCGAGACCTGGACCTATGCCATCGCCCCGCTGGTTCGCGAGGACATCTTCGTCGCCTTCGCCATGCGCAAGGCCGAACTGTTTGGCTGGCGCTATGTGGATTTCGGTATCTACCTGGTGCTGCCGCTGGCGATGATCGGCTTGTCCTGCCTCGCCATCTGGGGGTCCAGCCATAGCCTGGTGCTACGCTGGGTCCACACGCTGCGGCGGGTGGCCAAGGTCTACGCCGCCGGCCACTACGCCGCCCGCGTCGACCTGCGCCAGGCGCCCCAGGAACTCCAACAGCTTGGCGAGTCTTTCTTCGCTATGGGCGAAGCCATACGAGAACGCGACCGGAAGCTGCGCGAGGCACTTGACTACAAGGCCGCGGCGATCCGCGAGATTCACCACCGGGTGAAGAACAACCTGCAGATCGTCATGAGCCTCCTGACGCTGCAGGCCAGCCGCCTGGGCACCGCGTCGGAACGGTCGGCGCTGGAGCAGGCGCGCGCGCGCGTGAACGCCCTGGCCCTGGTGCACAACATCCTGCACAACGTCGAGGACATAGAGCTGGTGGACACCCGCCATCTGCTGCCCAGCCTGGCGCATCAGCTGCACGACGGCATGACGGACGAGGACGGCAACGTCAGCCTGCAGGTTGACGTGCAAGCGCTGCAGCTACCCAGCGAACAGGCAACGCCCCTGGCCCTGTTCCTGGTCGAGGCCCTGACCAACGTCTACAAGCATGCCTTTCCAACCAATCCTGGCGGGGACCAGCCGATTCGCGTGGTCGTCAGGCTGCTCGAGCATCCGGCGGGTCGCGCGCTGCTGAGCATCGAGGACAACGGCATTGGCGGCGCGGTCCAGAACGGAAACGGCGGCACCGGCGGCCGCTTGATGTCGGCCTTTGCCCAGCAGCTGGGCGGCACGGTTGAGGTGACCAACGTGCCAGGCGGTGGTACGCGGGTCAGCCTGGCCTTCCCGCTGGCGGAGCGCAGCGCGGTGGCAAGCGCTCACTGAGCGCCTGCGGCAGACCGGGCCTGAGGCAAAGATCCTGTCCAGATCAATGGGTAATCCTACGGAACCATTGCGCTATTGTGGCGTTGCGACAGAGTCGAGGTTTGCCTGTACCAGTGATTGATTGGACGTAATGGACGAGTTTCTCCAAAGATTCTATGGGCTGTTCGAGGGTATTGAGTTTCCGGTCAAGGCGTCGATCAAGCTGGCCATCGCCATTGCGCTCGGTCTCCTCGTGCAGGGTCTGCTGCGGATGGTGCTGCGGCGCCTGGTGCACCGAGAGTTCGCCCAGCGTCTGCTGGACCGCACCAAATGGCTAGTCCGGCTGGCCTTCGCCATGCTGGGCGCGTGGCTGATCGCGCCGGCGCTGCATTCGGCGCCGGCGCTGGCGATCTGGGTGTCCAACGCGATGGGCGCCGGCCTCATCGTCCTGGTGGGCTGGACGCTGGTGGTGGCGATGAACACCTATTTTGACCTTGCCAGCCGCGACCTGAAGATCGACGAGGAAGACAATCTGGCGGCGCGCAAGCGCCTAACCCAGATCCGCCTGCTGCGACGCATCTCAACCGTTACCCTGGCCCTGGTGACCGCGGCGACCGCGGTGATGACCATCCCCAGCGTCCGCGAGTTGGGCGTCAGCCTGTTCGCCTCGGCTGGCGTCGCCGGCATCGTGCTGGGTTTCGCTGCCCGCCCGGTGCTGTCCAACCTGATCGCCGGCGTGCAGATCGCGCTGACACAGCCAATCCGCCTGGATGACGCGGTGGTCGTCGAGGGCGAATGGGGCTGGATCGAGGACATCCGCGGCACCTACGTCGTAATCCGCATCTGGGATCTGCGCCGGCTGATCGTGCCGCTGTCCTATTTCATCGAGCATCCCTTCCAGAACTGGACGCGCGAGAGCGCCAGCCTGATCGGCTCGGTCTTCTTCTATGTCGACTACAGCGTGCCGGTGGAAGCCGTCCGCACGCAGCTGACTGTGCTGCTGAAACAGGCCGACAAGTGGGACGGCAAGGTCGCCAACCTGCAGGTCACCGACATCAAGCAAGACACCGTGGAACTGCGCGCGCTGATGAGCGCCACCAACTCGCCCCGCGCCTGGGACCTGCGCTGCGAGATACGCGAGAAGATGCTCGACTGGCTGCAGCAGACCTATCCGGGAGCCCTGCCCAAGAAACGCGCGGTGATCACCGCTGACGCAAACGCCACCGCAACCGGCAACGACTTAGCTCGTTGGACTCACCAGGGTGCCAAGGCCGGACCGGCATGACGCGACGTCGGACATGAACCAAGACGGAGGGACACCATCGGGCGCCGGTCTCACGGTGCCTGGCCAGGTCAAGGGCGCAGCCCGCGGGTCCAGCTCGCTGCGCAGTCAGAAAGGTATGGAACAGCCAATGCCAGATTCACAAATGGGACGTCAGGCGGCGCCCGATCCGGCGTCGCCACGCATCGTCATCGTTTCCAACCGCGTCCCCGACCCGGCGACACTGGAGTCGCAGTCGGGTGGACTGGTTGTCGCGGTGCGCGAACACCTGTCACGCGTCGGTGGCGTCTGGTTCGGCTGGAGCGGCGAGTTCAGCCCCGGTTACGCAACGCCGACCCACACCACGCGGCGCGACCTGATCGAATTCAAGACGCTGGACCTCGACCCGGAGGATTTCGCCGGCTTCTACACCGGCTATGCCAATGGCGTGCTTTGGCCGGTCCTGCACCACATGCC
>JBBQBI010000030.1:0-49834 GCA_038363005.1 Rhodospirillales bacterium | reverse complement strand
CTCGGCATAGAGGTCGATCTGCGCCGGCAGGTTGTTGCGCGTGTTCTTCTCCTCGAACATGGAGAGCGGCGCCAGCTGGCTGTAGCGCAGGTTCTTCTTGTTGTAGGCATCGAGCACGCCGGCGGAGAGCGCGGCCTCGTCGCCGCCCCGGGTGAAGATGCGGCGGCCCTTCTTGCCCATGATGATGGCGGTGCCGGTGTCCTGGCACATGGGTAGCAAGCCGCCGGCCGCGATGTTGGCGTTCTTCAGCAGGTCGAAGGCGACGAAGCGGTCGTTCGGCGAGGCCTCGGGGTCCTCGAGGATCGCCGCCAGCTGCTGCAGGTGCCCGGGGCGCAGCAGGTGGTTGATGTCCATGAAGGCCTGCTCGGCCAGCAGGCGCAGCGATTCCGCCGGGACCCTGATGATCTCCTGGCCGTCGAAGTCGACGGTGGTGACGCCGCCGTCGCCCAGCCGCTTGTAGGGCGTGGTGTCGGGACCCAGCGGAAACAGCGGCGTGAAGCTGTCGTTCAGGCTATCGGGCATGCGCGGCACTCCTGCTGCCGGCTGACACCGGCGGCGGGCGCAGGCGTGCGCGGCTCCTGACCTCGAAAGCTCCCCGGGGTCCGGCTGTCGGCCGGCCCGGTGGAACGGCTACTTGTCGTCGCCCGCCGGCTCTTCAGCCACAGCGGCGGGGGTCTCGTCGTCATCGGCGCGTGGCGGAAAGGCGCGGCGCGCCGGACCGGCCGGCTCGACGGCATCGTCCTGGCCCGCGCGTCGACGCAGGCGACTGCGACCGCGTGGCGCCGGCCGCTCCGGCTGCGGCGCCACGATCTCGGCGGCGACCTCAAGCTCGGGCTCGGCGGTCACCGGGGCGCGGCCACCGAGCGCGCGCTCCAGACCGGAGCGATCGTCCTCGTCGACCCGCTCGGCGACGGGTTCTGCCGGCTGTGGCTGGCGTGGCTGGCGGCGCTCGACCTGCGCCTCGTTGCGTTCGCCGCGCGGGGCTTCAGCCCGCTGGGTGTCGTTGCGCGGCGCGTCAGCGCGCGGGGCGTCGTTGCGCTGGCCTTCATGGCGCTGACCTTCGTTGCGCTGGCCCTCGTGACGTTGGCCCTCGTTGCGCTGGCCTTCATTACGCTGGCCATCGTTGCGCTGGCCATCGTTGCGTTGGCTATCGTTGCGCTGGCTATCGTTGCGTTGGCCTTCATAGCGCTGGCCGCGCTGGCCGTCATTGCGCTGGCCCTCGTTGCGCTGGCCATCGTTGCGCTGGTTGTCGTGCCGCTGGTTGCGCTGGCCGCCCTGGTAGTTGCCCTGCTGGCCACCACCCTGCTGGCCGCCACCCTGGTAACCGCCGCCCTGGCCGCCATAACCCTGCCCACCCTGGGGCTGCCCACCTTGGGGTTGGCCATCCTGTGGCTGACCGCCCTGCGGCTGGCCATCCTGGCCCTGGTAGCCCTCGTCCTCGCCGGTGGCGTCCCAGTCACGGCCCTGCCAGTCGCGGTCGTCGTAGCGTGGGTCGCGGAAGTGCGGCCGGTGGCTGCCGGGCGAGTCCGGATCGGTCGATTCATGGATGATGCGGTAGTAGTGCTCGGCGTACTGGTAGTAGCTCTCGCCCAGCACGCGGTCGCCCGCCACGCCAGCGTCGCGCGCCAAGGTCAGGTACTTCTCATAGACCTGATGCGCGTTGCCGCGGATGCGTACGTCGGGGCCGTTCGAATCGAAGGTCTGTGCCTTCAAGGGGCCGGGACGCCGATTGGGCCGTCCGCCGCGCGGACGCCGCCCATTATTGCCCTGTCTCATGTGAGCTCTTTGACTGTTGGTCGGAATCTAGCTGCTCTATCGAGGCGCTCTCCGAACGGGATGCACGCGCGCCCTGCGATCGAACCGGTTCGCTGCGTGACCTGTCGGGGGTTGGTTCGCCTGCCCACTTCACGCGGGCCCGGGGAGCCGCCATCGCGCTCCCCTGGCAAAGACCCTAGCCGGCTGGCCCCGCGCTTCCAAGCGTTTTTTTATCCCCTGCATCGGCCGGCGGCTGCCGCGCCATCAGGGCGCGGGCAATGCCGGACAGGTCGTCGCGGGTGGACAGATGGGTAAGGCCGGCGGCCCGGACAAGGTTCCCCACCGCCGGGGCCTGACCCTGGCCCAGTTCCAGCACCAGCCAGCCGCCGGGCACCAGCAGGCGCCGCGCCGCCGGCAGCAGCGCGCGAAAGGCCGCCAGGCCGTCGGCGCCGCCATCCAGCGCCAGCGCCGGATCGAAGCGCCGCACCTCCGGCTCCAGCGCCGGCAGCAGGCCGCTGTCGATGTAGGGCGGATTGCTGATCACTAGGTCGAAGGGGCCGGCCTGGCCCTGCGCCCAGTCGTCGACCAGGAAGTGCGCGCGCTCCGCCAGCCCCAGGCGCCGGGCGTTCCCGCCCGCGGTGGCCACCGCCTCGGCCGAGAGGTCGATGCCAAGGCCGGTCGCCGCCGGCAGTTCGCTCAAGAGCGCCAGCAGCAGGCAGCCGCTGCCGGTGCCGAGGTCGAGCAGCCGCCAGGGCGCCGCGCGGTCGGGCAGCAGGCCCAGCGCCGCCTCGACCAAGGTCTCGCTGTCCGGACGTGGCGACAGCGTGGCTGGCGACAGCCTGAAAGTCAGGCTCCAGAAGTCGCGCTCGCCCAGGATGCGGTCCAGCGGCTCACGCGCCGCGCGGCGGGCGAGGGCGGCGGACAGGCGCTGCGTTTCCGCCTCGCTCAAGACCCGCGCGCCGTCGAGCCGCCGCTCACCCAGCAGGGCGTCGACTAGCCAGCGCGCCTCCTGCCGCGCGTCGGCGATGCCGGCGGCTGCGAGCGCCGCGGTGGCGCGGTCGAGGAAAGCGGCGAGGGCGGTCATGAGCCCCTCTCCCTAGGGTCCTTCCCCTCTCCCCTTGCGGGAGAGGGTGGCACGCGAGCGCAGCGATGCGTGCCGGGTGTGGGGGGTGGGTACGACTGCCGGGATTCGCACCGACCGACCCCCCTCATCCGGCGGCTGCGCCGCCACCTTCTCCCGCTGGGGGAGAAGGGAAAAGGGAATGGGGCGAGGTCCCTTGCCCTCACGCCGCGAAGGCGGCGAGCTTGGCCGCTTCGTCCTCGGCGCGCAGCGCGTCGATGATCTCGCCCAGCGCCTGGCCCGACAGCACCTGCTCAAGCTTGTAGAGCGTCAGGTTGATGCGATGATCCGTGACGCGGTTCTGCGGGTAGTTGTAGGTGCGGATGCGCTCCGACCGGTCGCCGCTGCCGATCTGGCTCTTGCGCTCGGCCGACTCGGCCTGCTGCTGCGACTGGCGCTGTTGGTCGAACAGTCGGGCGCGCAGTACCTTCAGCGCCTTGGCCTTGTTCTTGTGCTGCGACTTCTGGTCCTGGCACTGCACCACCAGGCCGCTCGGCAGATGGGTGATGCGGATCGCGCTGTCGGTCTTGTTGACGTGCTGGCCGCCGGCGCCCGAGGCGCGGAAGGTGTCGATCCGCAGGTCCTTGTCCTCGATGACGACGTCGACCTCCTCGGCCTCGGGCAGCACCGCCACCGTGGCGGCCGAGGTGTGGATGCGTCCGCCACCCTCGGTCACCGGTACGCGCTGTACGCGATGTACGCCCGACTCGTACTTCAAGGCGGCGAAGGCGCCGGTTCCGGTGACCAGCAGGCTGCCGGCGCTGAGGCCGCCCAGGTCGGTCTCGTCGAACTCCAGCACCTCGGTGCGCCAGCCCTGTAGCTCGGCAAAGCGCTGGTACATGCGGAACAGCTCGACGGCGAAGAGCGCCGCCTCCTCACCGCCGGTGCCGGGGCGCAGCTCGACCACGGCGTTCTTCTCGTCCGCCATATCCTTCGGCAGCAGCATGACGCGCACCTGGCGCTCCAGCTCCGGCAGGCGGTCGCGCAGGTCGTAGAACTCGGCCTCGGCCATCTCGCGCATCTCGGCGTCGCCGGAGTCCTTCAGGCTCTCCAGGTCGGCCAGCTCCCGGCGCGCGCTGTCCAGCGCGCCGATCGACTCGGCGACCGGCGTCAGGTCGGCATATTCCTTCATCTTGCGGCGATAGTCCTCGCCGCCCGGCTGGCTATGGTGCGCGATGAGCTGCGACAGCTCGGCATGGCGCGCCACCACGGTGGCAAGTTTCTGATCCAGACTCACGTCTTGTCCTTGTCGTCGAGCGGGAAGAGCCGCCGCAGCGCAGCCTCCAGCTCGGCCTGCTCGACCGGCCCGCTGGCGGCGGCCAGGCGCAGCGCCTCGCTGGGCTGGTGCAGCAGCCGCTTGAGCAATAGCGCGGTGGCGGCCTCGGCGTCGAGGCGCGTGTCGCGCAGCACGGCGCGGCGCAGCCCCTCGGCATGGCGGCGCAGCGCCACCACCCCCTCGGCGCCGCCGCGCTCGGCCTGGGCGCGCTGGAAGGCCAGCAGTTCCTCGCCCAGCACGCGCCAGGCGGCCACCGCGCTGCCCTCGCGCGTGGTCTTGCCCTCGTTGGCCAGGCGCTCCAGGTCGGCCAGGGTGTAGCGAAAGGCGGCGTCCAGCTTGTCGATCGACGGATCGGCGTCCGCCGGCAGCGCCACGTCGAGCAGCAGGATCGGGCGGAAGCGCCGCGCCTTCAGTGCCTGGCGCAGCAGCGGCTGGGTCAGCAGCAGGCTGCCGGAGCCGCGCGCCGTCACCACGATATCGGCCTCCACCAGCGCCTCTGCCAGCGCGTCCCAGGGCCGCGCCTGGCCGCCCAGGCGCAGCGCCGCGGCCTCGGCGCGCTCCAGGCGTTCGTGCAGCACCGTCACCTGGCCCAGGCCGGCATCGCGGAAGTCACCGGCCAGCAGCTCGCCCATCTCGCCCAGGCCGCAGAGCAGCAGGCGGCTGGCGCCCAGCTCGCCATGCAGGGTGCGGGCGACGCGGATGGCGGCGGCGGCCAGCGAGACCGGGTGCTCGCCCAGCCGGGTCTCGCTGCGCACCCGCTTGGCGGCCTGGAAGGCGGCGGCGAAAAGGCTGCCCAGCCGTGGCCCGGCACCGCCCAGCGCCAGCGTCTCGCCGCCAGCGCGGCCGAGCTGGCGGGCACGCCCCTCGCTGTCCTTCACCTGGCCCAGCACCTGTGGCTCGCCCAGCACCTGGCTGTCCAGCCCGGCGGCGATGGCGAAGAGATGGCGCACCGCGTCCATCCCGGCGTGCTGCACCGCCAGCGTGGCCAGGTCGGCGGCCTCCACGTCCGCGCGCGCCGCCAGCACCGCCAGCGCGCGCTCGGCGCCCAGCGCCGCGTCGCCGGCCAGGCCGACGACCTCGACCCGGTCGCAGGTCGAGAGCAGGATCGCCTCGCCCAGCCCCTGGGCACGCAGCGCCTCGTAGAGCGCCACCTCGGCCGTCTCCGGCACCAGCAGGCGGTCGCGCACGCCGGCCGGCGCCGTGCGGAAGGTCACGCCGACGGTGAAGAGCTGACGCCAGGATTCGGACGCGGGTTGGACCAAGGCCTTTGGATACCCTTGAGAGTGCGGCCGCCAGTCTAGCGCAAGATGCGGGCCGTCGCCGCAGGCACGCGGCGCGGGCTAGCCCAGCGTCTTGAGATGCTCCGCCAGGCGGTCCAGCGCGACGCGCTGCTGGGTGCCGCTGGCGAGGTCCTTGACCGTGGCCTCGCCGGCGGCGAGCTCGTCGTCGCCCAGCAGGATGGCGGCGGCGGCGCCCAGCTTGTCGGCGCGCTTCATGCGCTTGCCCGTCTTGCCGGAGAAGCCCAGGTCGACTGCCAGGCCGGCACGACGCAGTGTCTCGGCCAGCTTTGGCGCCATGGCCTCGGCGGCCGGGCCGATCGGCACCAGCGCGAAGGGTCGCGGCGCCGGCGGCTCGGCCAGCAGCATCATGGCCAGGCGCTCGACACCGGCGGCCCAGCCGACACCGGCGGTGGCCGGCCCGCCCATGGTCTCCACCAGGTAGTCATAGCGTCCGCCGCCCATCACCGTGCCCTGGGCGCCCAGGTGCTCGGTGGTGAACTCGAAGGCGGTGTGACAGTAGTAGTCGAGGCCGCGCACCAGGCGCGGGTTGAGCTGATAGGCGATGCCGAGCTGGTCCAGGCCGGCCTTCACCGTGGCGAAGAACTCGCTGGCCGCCGGGGTCAGGTAGTCGCCGAAGGCCGGGGCCTTGGCGACCACCTGGCGGTCGCCCGCATCCTTGGAATCCAGGATACGCAGGGGATTGCGCTCCAGCCGCTCGCGGCTGTCCTCGGACAAAGCGCCCAGGTGGTCGCGGAAAAAAGCCACCAGCGCGGCGCGGTAGGCGCTGCGGCTCTCCGGATCGCCCAGGGTGTTGAGCTCCAGCGTGATGCGGTCGGCCAGGCCGAGGTCGTCCAGGATGCGCTGGCCGCAGGCGATGATTTCGACGTCGCCGGCCGGCTCCGGCACGCCGAACAGCTCGATGCCGATCTGGTGGAACTGGCGCTGGCGGCCCTTCTGCGGCCGCTCGTGGCGGAACATCGGGCCGGCGTAGAAGAACTTCAGCGGCAGCTCCTGCTGCAGGCCGTTCGACATGAAGGCGCGGCAGACGCTGGCGGTATTCTCCGGCCTCAAGGTGATGCTTTCGCCGTCGCGCATCTCGAAGGTGTACATCTCCTTGGTGACGATGTCGGTGGCTTCGCCAAGCGTGCGCTTGAAGACCTCGGTGAACTCGAAGATCGGCGTCGACATCAGCAGATAGCCATAGCGCTCGGCCACAGCGCGCGCCGTCTCGGTCACATGACGGTGCCGGCGCATCTCGGCCGGCAACAGGTCATGGGTTCCGCGGACGGGCTGCAGCGTGGACACGGGACAAGGCTCCTTAGGCTGGGCGTCAGGGTGACGCAGTCGGCCTGTCTAGCCGCTCCGCCGCGGCAAAGGAAGCCTCGGCGAGCCGCAGCCAGCGCCGGTGCTCCGCCGCGGCCCGCGCCAGCAGGCCAGCGCAGCCGCTCAGGTCGACGCGGCGCTTGGCGACCTCCTTCGCATCGCTCGGCAGGAAGGCGGTCAGCGCCTCCGGCCCGGCGGCCTGTAGCCGGTGCAGCACGTCGGCCCGGGCCAGCGGCGTTCCCGGCCAGGCGGGAAAACCGCGGCCGAAGCGGCGGTTGGTGGCGGCGATGACGCTGCCGGGGTCCTGAGCCGCCCGCTCGAAGGGCACCACCAGCAAGGCGTCCCGCCAGCGCCAGGCGGCGCGGTGAAAGGC
The DNA here is from genome assembly GCA_038363005.1 of Rhodospirillales bacterium. Taxonomy (GTDB): domain Bacteria; phylum Pseudomonadota; class Alphaproteobacteria; order Kiloniellales; family JACOMY01; genus JAKOWB01. Next base: position 42,707 of record JBBQBI010000030.1, on the reverse strand, counting down.
GACCCAGCTTTTCAGCACCTGGGCCGGCGACAGCGCCGGATGCAGCAATACCGTTGAGCGCGCGCAGTCCTCAGGTGACCGCAGCAGCAGCACCGCCGGCAGCTGCCAGCGCGCGGCGCGGGCGAACTGCGGGGCGGCGTGCAGGTGCTGGGCAATGCGCAGCGGCGGCTGGCCGGCCGCGGCGGCGGCGACGGCGAAGCAGGCCGCCAGGTAGGTGTTGGCGCTGCGCTGCGCGCCCTCGACCACCAGGTCGCTGTCGGGCGCCACGGCGCGGGCGCGGAAGATCCGGCGTTGGGCCTGCGGCAACAGGATGGGGACCAGCCGAAAGAAGGCCTGGGGCCAGGGCTGCAGCCAGCGGATCAGGCGATAGAGCAGCTGGCGCTCGACGGCGCGGCGCAGCCGGCCCGTGGGCCGGGCTGGGGCGGCGCCGGCCGCGCGCACTACTCGGCCGCGCTCAGTTCCGCCTCGGCCGCCTTCTTGGCCTCGATCTCCTGCGCCTTGGTCTCGATCAGGCCGACCAGGTGATCGACGATGCCTTCCTCCTTCAGGCGGTGATGCGGCACCCCGGCCAGGTAGACCTGGTGCGTGCCCTTGCCGCCGCCGGTGAAGCCGATGTCGGTCATGGTGGCCTCGCCCGGGCCGTTCACCACGCAGCCGATCACCGAGACGGTCATCGGCGTGGTGATGTGGGCGATGCGGCGCTCCAGCTCCTCGACGGTGCGGATCACGTCGTACTGCTGGCGCGCGCAGGAGGGGCAGGAGATGACGTTGACGCCGCGATGGCGCAACCCCAGCGACTTCAGGATATCGAAGCCGGCCTTGATCTCTTCCACCGGTTCGGCCGACAGCGAGACGCGGATGGTGTCGCCGATACCGGCCCACAGCAGCGAGCCCATGCCGATGGCCGACTTGATGGTGCCGCTGCGCAGGCCGCCGGCCTCGGTGATGCCCATGTGCAGCGGGTAGTCGCAGGCCTCGGCCAGCTGCTGGTAGGCGGCTACCGCCAGGAAGACGTCGGAGGCCTTGCAGGAAATCTTGAACTCGTGGAAGTCCTCGTCCTGCAGGAACTTCATGTGGTTCAGCGCGCTCTCGACCATGGCGTCGGGGCAGGGCTCGCCGTACTTGTCCAGCAGGTCCTTTTCCAGCGAGCCGGCGTTGACGCCGATGCGGATCGACAGGTTGTTGTCGCGCGCCGCCTTGACCACTTCCTTGACCCGGTCGCGGCCGCCGATGTTGCCCGGATTGATGCGCAGGCAGGCGGCGCCGTTCTTTGCCGCCTCGATGCCGCGCTTGTAGTGAAAGTGGATGTCGGCGACGAGCGGCACGTTGACGTTCGGCACGATCTGCTTCAGCGCCGCCGAGGAGGCCTCGTCCGGGCAGGAGACCCGCACGATGTCGGCGCCGGCGGCCTCCAGGGCCAGAATCTGCTCGATCGTCGCCTTGACGTCGTGGGTGCGGGTGTTGGTCATCGACTGCACGGTGATCGGCGCGTCGCCGCCCACCGGTACCTTGCCGACGTGGATGGTGCGGCTTTTGCGGCGCTGGATCTGGCGCCAGGGTCGGACTGCGGTGTGGTCACTCATGCCAGGAACGGGCCTTTCGGGTCGCTGGGCGGGGGCCGGTTGCTCTGCCGGAAGATGCGCGCGGAGGTCGCAAAGCGCAAGCGCGGGCGCTCAGTGCGCGGCACGCACCAGGGCGACTATATAGCGCGCCAGTGTGTCACCGGGGTTGCGATACAGCGTCGCCGCCGGCGGACCGAAATGCAGGCAGTCGCCCGGCGCCAGGCGGAAGACCTGGTCGCCCAGCCCGATCTCCAGCAGCCCCTCAAGCAGCACCACCTGGTGGGTCTCGGTGAAGGCCAGGGCAGCCGCCGGGTAGCCGATCTCGGCCCGCGGCGGCAGCTCGCCCCAGACCAGCTCCAGCCGGCCGGCGCCCGGTGGCGACAGCGAGCGGCGGCGGAAACCGGTGGCCGGGTCGCGCCAGGTCGGCTGCGCGTCCAGGCGGGCCAGCTGGCCGCCGCCCTCGGCGCGGGCGAAAAGCTGTGACAGCGTCAGGCCGAAAGCGGCCGACAGCCGGCCCAGCAGCGTCGCCGTCGGGCTGGCCTCGCCGCGCTCGATGCGGCTGATCATGGCGCGGCTGACACCGGAGCGCTGGGCCAGGTCGGCCAGCGACCAGCCGCGCCCCTCGCGCTCCTGCTTCAGGCGCTGGGCCAGCTGGGTGTCGACACTCTGGGCGACGGCGGGATCGTCAAGCATCGTGGACATTTATCTATTATAATAGATATGCTTCAGGCTATCCACCGCTGGGAGCAGGCGCATGGTCGAGGAGACCCCTGCTGGGCCAAGTCACGCCGGGCCAGGCCACAACGGCGGCCCGCCGCTCGAGCCGCAGCCGGATGCCGGCTGGCGCCTGTTCTGCTGGAAGAAGGCGTCGCAGGCGGCCTGGAAGACCCCACCGCGCGAGATCGCGCTGCGCCGCCTGGCGCGCGCCGAGGAACTGGGGATGAGCTACCGCGACTACACCGCGGTGATCCTGGACACCGGCAAGCACCTGTGACCGTGGCGACTGCTACTGCGCCGGCAGCAGTTTGTCGGGGTCCAGTGCCAGGTTGCGCTTCACCGCGCCGACGGCGCCCAGCGGCGGCAGGGCCTTGCCGTCGACGGTGATCACCAGGCCGCCAGCGTTGCCGGTCAGCAGCACCAGACCGGGCTGGTCCGGCACGTCGAAGCTTTCGCCCTCGCGCAGCACGCGCGTCAGGATGGCCTGGTCCTTGGCGTCGCGGATCTGCACCCAGGAATCCTGCCGGGCGCGAATCACCACGCGGGCCGCCGGTTCGGCCGGCGGCAGGGCAGCTTCCTGCGTCGCCGGTGCGGCGCCGGACGGTGCCAGCGGCGCGGCCGGGATGGTCGAGGGGCCGCCACCGCCACTGGCGGGCAGGGTGCCGGCGGTATCGACCGGCGCCGGGGCGACGGCCATGTCGGTGTCGCCGCCGCCGGGCGGCGGTTGCAGCGGCGCCGTCAGCGGGCCACCCAGGCTGCCGCCCGCGGCCGGGCTGCTGCTGCCAGCAGTGCCAGCCACCGGTGCCTCCGAAGCCGGTGCGGCCTCGCTGGCATTGGCGTCGACCGCGCTGGGCGTCGGCAGCGGTGTCGTGTCGGCCGCCTTGACCGCGCTGCTGGTCGGCGGCGCCGCGACGGTGGCCGGCGGCGGCTGTGTCTCGCGCGAGAAGTAGGTCCAGCCGGCATAGGCCAGGCCGAGCAGGATCACCGACACCAGGATGATGGCGCCGGTCGGCACCTTGCCTTCCTGCACCGGCGAGGGAAACACCAGGGTGGGCTTGCGGTTGATGCCCTGCGCCTCGTCCTTGTAGCGCTGCACCAGGGCCTTACCGTCGAGGCCCAGATAGTCGGCGTAGCTGCGCACGAAGCCCACGGCATAGGCCAAGCCCGGCAGCTCGGCATGGCGGTCCTGTTCGATCGCCTCGAGGTAGGGCTGGCGGATGCGCAGGGCCTGCGACACCTGGCGCAGCTCCTGGCCGAACTTCATGCGGGTGACGGTCAGCACCCCGCCCACCGTGGTCGGCGGCAAGACCGGCTCAAAATCGCTGTTGATCTGTTGCCCGGCGGGCGCGGCGGCCGGCGGCGCTGTCGCCGCCTCAGGCTCGTCGTGAGCCGCGGTTTCGTCCTGCATCCCGCTGTCCGGCGTCGCGTCCTGCGCGAAGTCGCCGCGGTGCTCCTTGGGTACCGGTCTGAGCACGCTCACCTTGCCTCGCTCGACCAAAGTCGAGTCCTTCGCGGGCCTGCAGTGGACAAAACCCCGGGTCCGGCGAGGCCCCCACCCGCCAAAACCTTGTGTCTTTTAGCAAAGTACGGCCGTGCACCGCAAACAATTCAAGCCCGCGGGCATCAAAACTCGACGCCGTGATCGCGCGCATATGCGGTTAGGAGGGGCCGCAGCGACGCTGACTCGCCGCTTTGGCAGTCGGCCAGGAAGCGCGCCAGGCGGTCGACCTCGAGGCTGCGGATCATGGTCTTGACCGGCGCCACCGCCGCCGGCGGCATCGACAGCTGCCGCAGGCCGCAGCCCACCAGCATCATGGCTTCCAGTGGCGAGGCCGCGGTCTCGCCGCACAGCGCCAGCGGCACGCCGGCCGCCGCGGCGCGCGCCGCCAAGCCGCTCATCAGCCGCACCACGGTGGTCGAGGTCGCATCGTAGCGCCGCGCCAGCGCCGGATTGCCGCGGTCCGCGGCGAAGAGGAACTGCAGCAGGTCGTTCGATCCGACCGAGACGAAGTCGACCGCGGCGAACAGCGCGTCGAGCTGGAACAGCAGCGCCGGCACCTCCAGCATCACGCCGCTGACGACGCTGGTCGGCGGCCGCGTCGCCGCCGCCACCTCGCGCAGCAGCAGCGCCTTGGCGGCGTGGAACTCCGCCACCTCGGTCACCATCGGGAACATCACGATCAGACGTTCGCCGCCGGCGGCCTGCACCAGCGCGCGCAGCTGCTGGCGCAGCAGTGCCGGGCGGTCCAGGCCGATGCGGATCGCCCGCCAGCCCATGGCGGGATTCTCCTCCACCGCGCCGGACCAGTAGGGCAGCGCCTTGTCGCCGCCGATGTCGAGCGTGCGAAAGGTCACCGGCTTGCCGGCCGCGACCTCCAGCACGCGGGCATAGAGCTCGCGCTGTTCGGCCACGCTGGGGAAGGAGTCGCGCACCATGAAGGGCACTTCGGTGCGATAGAGCCCGACGTAGTCGGCGCCGGCCTCGTGCAGCTGCGGCATGTCGATCAGCAGACCGGCATTGATGCCCAGCGTGACGCGCACGCCGTCGCGGCTGACCGCCGGCAGGTCGCGCGTGGCGGCGAAGACGCGGCGCCGCCGCTCGCGGTGCTCGATCGCCTCGCGGAAGGAGGCACGCACGTTCTCGCGCGGGCGCAGCAGCACCTGCCCGCTGTTGCCATCGACGATAACGTTGTCGCCAGGGCGGATGCGGGTCAGCGCCTCGGGGCAGCGGCCTACCATGGGGATGTCGAGCGCGCGGGCGACGATGGCGACGTGCGCCGTCGGGCTCCCCTCGGCCAGCACCACGCCCTTCAGCTTCGTGCGGTCGTAGTCGAGCAGCTCCGCCGGGCCCAGCGAGCGGGCGATCAGGATGGCGTCGTCCGGCAGCGAGGCCGCGGTTGCCTCGCCACCAACCAGGATGTGCAGCAGGCGGTTGGCCAGGTCGTCGAGATCGTACAGTCGTTCGCGCAGGTAGGGATCGCTGACCTGCGCCATGCGCGCCTGGGTGTCGTTCTGTACCTTTTGCACCGCCGCTTCGGCGGTCAGGCCCGAGGCGATGACCTCCTCGATGCGGCCAAGCCAGCCGCGATCCTCGGCGAACATGCGATAGGTCTCCAGCACGTCGCGATGCTCGCCGGCCTGCTGCAGTTCGCTCTGCTCGAACAGCGTCTCCAGGGTGGCGGCGAGCTGCTGCATCGCCGCCGCCAAGTGCTGGCGCTCCTCGGCTGGGTTCTCCGCCACCAGGCGGCGGATCACCAGGCCGCGGTGGTGCGGCACCGCGGTGCCGATCGCCAGCCCCTCCTGCAGCACGATGCCGGCCAGGCGCGCCGGCAGCAGCGATGACCCTTCGGCCAGGCGCTGCTCCTCCGGGTCCAGCACCGAGCCCGAGGCCAACATCTCCGCCAGCACCATCGAGACGGTCTCCAGCGTCTCGACCTCTTCCTCGGCATAGAGTCGCCGCGTCTTGTTCTGGATGACCAGCACGCCCAGCACGCGGCCCTCGCGCAGGATCGGCACGCCCATCCAGGACTGGAAGATTTCCTCGCCGGTCTCCGGGCGGTAGGCGAAGTTGGGATGGTTCTGCGCGTCGTCCAGCACCAGCGGTCGGGCCTGCGCGGCGATCAGGCCGACCAGGCCCTCGCCGGTGCGCAGCCGGGTCTGGTGCACGGCTTCCGGCTTCAGGCCCTTGGTGGCGAAAAGCTCCAGCACCTCGCCGGCGCGCATCACGTAGAGCGAGCAGACCTCGGCCACCATGTCGTTGGCGATCAGGGTGGTGACCTGGTCCAGGCGATGGCCGACCGCGCCACCCTGCTGCAGCGTGTCTCGCAGCTGCTTTAGCAGGCGGCGAGCGCCGACCCATCCGGGTGCCCTTGCCATCGCCCCCGGTCCCTCTGGTCAGCCGTGGGTCATGGGATCAGCCGGCGTCGAGGCCGTAGGCGGTATGCAGCGTGCGCAGCGCCAGCTCGGTATAGGCCTCGTCGATCAGCACCGAGATCTTGATCTCGCTGGTGGTGATGACCTGGATGTTGATGCCCTTCTCCGATAGCGACTTGAACATCTGCTGCGCCACGCCGGTGTGGCTGCGCATGCCGACGCCGATGACCGAGATCTTCGCCACCGTGGCGTCGTGCACGATCCTGGGACTGCCCAGCGCCGCGGCATGCTGCTCCAGCGTCGCCAGCGCGCGCTTCAGCTCGGCGCGGCCGACGGTGAAGGTCATGTCCGTGGTCTCGCCGTCCAACGAGATGTTCTGCACGATCATGTCGACGTTGATCGCCGCCGCGGCCAGCGGGCCGAAGATGCCGGCGGCGACGCCGGGGCGGTCCGGGACCCTGATGAGCGTGACCTTCGCCTCGTCCCGCGAGTAGGCGATGCCGCTGACGACTGCCTGTTCCACGATCTCTTCCTCGTCCACCACCAGGGTACCGGGCTTGTCCTCGAAACTGGAGAGCACCTGGACCCGCACGCGATGGTTCATCGCCATCTCGACCGAGCGGGTCTGCAGCACCTTGGCCCCCTGCGAGGCCATCTCCAGCATTTCCTCATAGGTGATCTTGTCGAGCTTGCGCGCCTTGGTCACGATCCTGGGATCGCAGGTATAGACGCCGTCGACGTCGGTATAGATGTCGCAGCGCTCGGCCTTCAGCGCCGCCGCCAGGGCGACCGCCGAGGTGTCGCTGCCGCCGCGCCCCAGGGTGGTAATGCGGTTGTTGGCCGACAGCCCCTGGAAGCCGGCGACCACCGCCACCTGGCCCTCCTTGAAACGCTCCTCGATGATCGTCGTGTCGATCGACTCGATGCGTGCCGAGCCGTGCGCGTCGCTGGTGCGGATCGGCAGTTGCCAGCCGAGCCAGGAGCGCGCCGAGACGCCGATCTCCTGCAGCGCGATGGCCAGCAGCGCCACGGTCACCTGCTCGCCGGTGGCCACCGCGGTGTCGTATTCGCGCAGGTCGGCGATGGACGCGGTCTTCTGCACATAGTCGACCAGCTGGTTGGTCACGCCCGACATGGCCGAGACCACGACGGCGACCTGGTTGCCGCGCCCGACCTCGGCCTTGACCCGGCGCGCGACATTCTGGATGCGCGGCACGTCGCCGACCGAGGTACCGCCGAACTTCATCACGATGCGTGCCATCGGCGCGCCAAGCTCCCCAGGGCCCGCTCGGGGCTCCACACCACAACCGCCCGCGGAACAGTCTCCCAAGGCGTGCCAAGGCCCTGGCGCGGGCGCCGTCCGCTCCCCAGGGGAAGGCCGGCGCCGGCCACGGCTGCTTGCCTGGGTGGGCGTCGGCTATCCATACTCACCCTGCAACCGCGAAGCAAGGCAAGGGTCAGGCACTTTTCCCATGACGAGCGCGACAGAAAGCCCGGCCGTCAGCCCGGAGATCAGCAGCGTCGACCCGGCCGAGATCGCCAAGTTCGCCGCCATGGCGGAGCGCTGGTGGGACCCCGCTGGCCCGATGAAGCCGCTGCACCGCCTGAACCCGGCGCGGCTCGGCTTCCTGCGCGACCGCCTGGCCGCGCAGGCCGGCCGCAGCGCCACCGACCCTAAGCCGCTGGCGGGCCTCCGCCTGCTCGACCTCGGCTGTGGCGCCGGGCTGGTCAGCGAGCCCTTGGCCCGCCTCGGCGCCACGGTGGTCGGCGCCGACGCCACGGCGGAGAACATCGCCGCCGCCCAGGCCCATGCCGCCGGCCAGGACCTCGCCATCGACTATCGCGCCACCACGGCCGAGGCGCTGGTCGCCGCCGGCGAACGCTTCGACGCCGTGCTGGCGCTGGAGATCATCGAGCATGTCGCCGACCCGGCCGCCTTCCTGGCTGACGTAGCGCGCCTGGTGAAGCCGGGCGGGCAGCTCATCCTCTCCACCCTCAACCGCACCTCGAAGTCCTTCCTGCTGGCCATCGTCGGCGCCGAGTGGCTGCTGCGCTGGCTGCCGCGCGGCACGCACGACTGGAAGCGCTTCCTGAAACCTTCTGAGGTCACGGCCCTGCTGCGCGCCCAGGGTTTCACCCTGGCCGAGCTCACCGGCCTGGTCTTCAACCCGCTGGACCAGGGCTGGCGCCTCTCCGCCCGTGACCTGGACGTGAACTACCTGCTGGCGGCGGAGAAGGCGGCGTAGGGCTTCTAGGGCGCCGCTCGCCGCCGCCGGTAGCCGCCCAGGTTTACCAGCGCCACGCCGCAGAGGATCACCGCGGCGGCCCCGTAGGCCCAGGGGCTGAGGCTCTCGCCGAAGAAGACCAGGCCCCAGAGGATACCGGCCAGGGTGACGATGTAACCGACCTGGCTCATGTAGACCGGGCCGAGGCGCGGCATCAGGGTCAGGTAGATGAGGTGCGCGCTGCAGGAGCAGGCGACCTGGGCCAGCAGGGCCCACTCGGCCGGCTCCACCGGCGGCAGCACCAGGCGCCACTGGCCGGAGATCGCCACGGCGGGCAGCTGGCAGAGGCTGGAGGCGAGGAACATGCCGGCCGCCATGGCCAAGGCGCCGAGGTCGCGCGGCCTGAGGCGCGCCATGGCGATGTTGGAGCTGGCGTAGAAGAAAGGCGTGGAGAAGGCCAGCAGCACCCAGGGCAGCGTGTCGGGCGAGGGCAGGGCCGAGCCCGGCAGTACCAGCATCAGCGCGCCGCCGAAGCCCAACGCCACGCCGCAGGCGCGCAGCAGGTCGAAGCGCTCGATCGCCAGCAGCAGCGCCAGCACCAGGGTCACCAGCGGCGCGGTGGTGATGATCACCGCCGCCAGCCCCGCCGGCATGTGCGGGATGTAGAAGTAGTAGGCGATGTTGGGCAGCGCCTGGCCGAAGACGCCAACGATCAGGTAGAGCCGAATGTGCGCCCAGCTCAGCGGCAGGCGCTGGCCACGCAGGCGCAGGATCACCAGCAGCGCCACGGCCGAGAGGCCGGCCGCCCAGCAGCCATAGGCGAAAGGCGGGATGCCGCCCTGGATGCCGATTTTCGACAGCGGAAAGGTGATGCCCCAAAGCGTGCCGCTGACCAGCAGCAGCCCGAGCCCGACCCGGAGCTTGACGGGACGCGCCGGGACCAGCGGAGGCTGCACGAGGGCGGACATGGGGCGCGACGCTAGGGCGGCGCCCGCCGCGCCACCAGCGCCGCCGCTGCATGGGCCGCTGGCGAAAATGGCGGGAGCAGTGCCTGTGGCCCATCCTTCGAGATGCCTCGCGTCGCGAGGCTCCTCAGGATGAGGTAGGTGTTTCTTGTCTGGCTTCGCATCGACCTCATCCTGAGGAGCGATGCGAAGCATCGTGTCTCGAAGGATGGCCACAGGCCCCGCCCTCACCCGCTGAGCAGCCAGCCCCGGACCCGCTCCGCCGCCGGGCTCAGCGGGCGGTCGGCGGCCTGCAGCAGCCAGAAGGATTCCGCCGCCGGCAGCGTCACTTGGAACAGCCGCACCAGGCGCCGTGCCTGCAGCCCCCCCGCCGCCAGCGCGCTGCGCGCCAGGGCGACGCCGAGGCCGGCTTCGGCGGCGGCCAGGCTCATGGCGGCGGTGTCGAAGCTCAGCAGGCGCGGTGGTGGCGACGGCCAGGGCAGGCCGGCGGCGGCGAACCAGGCCGGCCAGGCCTCGCGGAAGCCCGGCACCTGCAGCAGGCGCTGGCGCGCCAGCGCCGCCGGCTGGCGCAATCGCCGGGCCAGCGCCGGGGCGGCGACCGGGAAGACCTGTTCGCGCGTCAGGCGCTCGGCCAGCAGGCCGGGCCAGGCGCCCTCGCCGGCGCGGATCTCCAGGTCCAGGCCCGGCTCCAGCCCCGGCCCGGCCCAGATCGCGGTAGAGAGCGAAAGGTCGAGGTCAGGTTCGGCCGCCAGCAGCGCGCCCAGCGCCGGCAGCAGGACCAGCTGCGCGTAGCCCAGGGTCGCCTTCAGCGCCACGCGCGCCCGCCCCGGCGGCGGGAAGAGCGCGCCGGTGCCCTGCTGCAGACGGCGCAGCGCGTCGCCCACCACGCCCAGCAGCGCGCGACCCTCCGGCGTCAGCAGCAGCGCGCGCGGCAGCCGGCGGAACAGCGGCCGGCCCAGGCGCTGTTCCAGCAGGCGCACGCGCTGCGACACCGCCGAGGCGGTGACCCCCAGCTCCGCCGCGGCGCGGGCGAAGGACTCGTGCCGCGCCGCTGCCTCGAAGACGGCGAGCTGGTCGAGCGGGAGCTGCGGCAGCGTCATGGGCAAGCGACCTTTGGGCTAGGACAAGCTTAGCTTGGCCTCAGGCCCGGAGAAACGCGTTTGTTGTCGCCGCCTCGCCGGCGCGATGCTGGCACAGCAGCGGAGGACCAGATGCGCCGACCCAATATCCTGATGGTGATGACCGACCAGATGGCGGCGCCGGTGCTGCCGTTCCACGGCGGCAGGGTCGCCAAGGCGCCGCATCTGGAAGCCTTGGCCGACCGCGGGCTGCTGTTCGATGCCGCCTACACCGCCAGTCCCCTGTGTGCCCCGGCGCGCTTTTCGATGATGGCTGGGCAGCGCGCCGGCCGCATCGGCGCCTTCGACAACGCCGCCGAGTTCCGCAGCGAGATCCCGACTCTCGCGCACTATCTGCGCAACGCCGGCTATCGCACCTGCCTGGCCGGCAAGATGCACTTCGTCGGCGCCGACCAGCTGCACGGCTTCGAGGAGCGCGTGACCACTGACATCTATCCCGCCGACTTCGGCTGGGTGCCCGACTGGCGCCACCCGGAGGAGCGCATCGACTGGTGGTTCCACAACATGCTCTCGGTGGTGCAGGCCGGCGTGGCCGAGCAGAGCAACCAGCTGCTGTTCGACGACGAGACCGCCTTCCAGGCCGAGCGCAAGCTGTGGCAGCTGGCGCGCACCGCCGAGGAGCAGCCCTTCTTCCTCTGCGCCTCCTTCACCCATCCGCACGATCCCTATGCCTGCCGGCAGCAGCACTGGGACCGCTTCCGCCACGACGACATCGAGCTGCCCAAGGTGGTGCTGACGCCGGAGCAGCTGGACCCGCACAGCCGGCGCCTGCGCATCGTCAGCGACATGGACCGCTACGATCTGAATGACGCGCGGGTGCGCAACGCGCGCCACGCCTACTACGGCTCCATCGCCTATATCGACGACCGCCTGGGTGCGCTGCTGCGCGTGCTGGAGGAAACGGGGCGCGCGCAGGACACCGTGGTGGTCTTCACTGGCGACCATGGCGACATGCTGGGCGAACGCGGCCTCTGGTACAAAATGTGCTGGTACGAGATGGCGGCGCGCGTGCCGCTGATCGTCGCCTTCCCAGGCCAGATCGCGGCCAAGCGAGTGGCGGCGCCGGTGACCCTGCTGGACCTGCTGCCGACCTTTGGTGCGCTGGCCACCGACGGCAAGGGCTTCGACCTGGCCGAGGCGATCGACGGCGACGACCTGCTGGCGGTGGCGAACGATCCCCGGGCGGCGACCGCGCGCATGATCGCCGGCGACTACTTCGGCGAGGGCACGGCGGCGCCGCTGGTCATGCTGCGCCAGGGCGACCTGAAGTTCGTGCGCCAGCCGGGCCATCCCGACCAGCTCTTCGACCTGGCCGCCGATCCGCTGGAGCTGGTGAACCTGGCCGGCGCAGCGTCCCACGCCGCCGTTGTCGCGCGCTTCGATGCCGAGGCCAAGGCGCGCTGGGATATGGCGGCGCTGACGACCACGGTCCTGGCCAGCCAGGCGCGCCGCCGCGCGGTGCATCAGGCCAGCATGACCGGGCGCCACACCTCATGGGATTGGCAGCCGCCGGATCCCGCCAGCCTGAAGTACATGCGCAACCACCTCGACCTCAACGTGCTGGAGGCCGAGACCCGCTTCCCGCCGCCACAGGACGTGGCGCCCGATGGCAAGGACGCCTAGCGAGGCTACTGCGGGACCTGCTCGCCGATAAAGGTACCGGTGCCGGAGTAGTCTTCAGGATTGATCTCGCTCGGCGCCAGCGTGAAGGCGCCGCCGATGCCCTGCGCCGCGCTCTGCGGCCCGCGGAAGAAGCCGCCGTTCATATCCAGCTCGATCAGGCTGTCGGTGGATTGGCCGCTGGCGTTGAAGGTGGCACCGCTGAAGCCAGTGTAGTCGGCGCTGAAGGTATAGTCGCGGTTGTCCAGGTTGCTGATGCTGCCGTTGAGGTCCCGGCTGCCGAAATCGACCTGCACCGACAGCGCGCCGGAGGCGACGTAAGACGCCGTGGCGCCGTCGACCGCGCTCAGGATATTGGCGATGGCGTGCCCTTCGTAGCTGGCGACGCCGCTGTCAGGCAGCTCGATATCGTTCTCGATCTGGTCGCCGGCGATCCAGGTGCCGATCGGAATCGTCGCGGTGACCGCGGGGCCAGAGGTGCGGTTGACGTCGGCCGCCCAGAAGCCCCACTCCATGAAGGTGCAGGCGCAGGCAGTCGCGCCGCCCGGCAGGCTGTCGCCCGGCTGCAGCACCAGCTCGTGGGAGATGAAGCCAGCGTTGGAGACGCTGCCGGTGTTGGTAAAGAAGGCGTAGTAGTCGCCCTGTAGCAGGATGCGCTGGCGGTCGATGAAAAGGCCGTCGGCGAAGCCAAGCTCCATGTTGGGGACGGGCGGCGACACCGTCTCGGTCCCTTGGGTGTCCAGGTTCATGACGGCGAAGTTGTCGGCCTCGGTGTTGAAGGCCATCTCCAGCGTGCCGTGCAGCGACATGAAGCCGTCGCCGCCGTGGAGATCGGCGGCGCCGGCGGCGTAACCGCGGTGGTAGAAGCCCTCCGAATCCTGGCCGAAGTCGCCGGGCAGCGGCGTGCTGGACGGCGCCGCGACGTGCAGCGGCTCATACAGCGTCTCCTGCGCCGTGGGTGGGGTCAGGTCGACGTCGACGAAGACGTCGTCATTGTCGAAGCTGTCCCACTTGCCGCTGCCCAAGACGAAATAGACGCCGTCCTGTCCGCCGAAGAAGGGATTGCCATTGCCGCCAGCCACCGCCGCGGTGTCGCCCTGGGCGAGGCGCGTCCCCGTGGCGGCGTTGCCGACGCTGGCGCCCAGTGGCTGGCTGGCGAAGCCGCCGGCCTGGCCATGGAGCGTGCCGTAGGAGAAGTTCTCGTCCCCTGCCTGGCCCTCCAGCACCGCGTACATGAAGACGCTCGACTGCTCCGGCCCGGTGCCCTGGAAGCCCAGGGCCGCCATGCCATAGGTGCCGTAGTGGGTGCCGCCATCCGGTTGCGCCGAGACGAAGTAGAGCGGCGACCTGGTGATGTTGCTGGGGTCGATGCCCACGGTCATGTCGGCATTCAGGAAGGGTAGCTCGCCACCCAGCACGTCGGGCTGCAGGTCCCAGGCCATGTACTGCTGGAAGTGCTCCGCCGGGTCGATCTCCTGCCCGCCGAACAGGAAGTCGGCGTTGCCGGTCCCGCTCTCGAAGAGGCTGTAGGCGAAGAACTCGCCGTTCGGCGACACGAAGCCGCTGCCCGAAGCGCTGCCGCCGGGCGTGCTGCCGCCCGTAAAGTTGAAGCTGCCAGCCTGCCAAGGCAGGTTGAAGGCACCGCCCCCGGCCAGCTGCAGGGTCAACTGGCTGCCGCTCTGCGTGGCCGAGGCGATGGCCTGCGTGTGGTTCGGATCGTCCAGGTCACCCGACCAACCCGCGGTGTCGACCGCGAAGGAAACGACTCCCGGCGTGGAGATGAAGCCGCCGCCGGAAAACAGCAGCAGGGGCGGCAGCGTGCCGGTCTCGCCGGTAGCGGACATTTCGTTCTGGTCCTGCGCGGCCTCGGTCTCTTCCCTCGGGTTGCCGATGACCTGGTCGTTGTAGCCCTGCTGCACCGGCGGGGTGCGATGCGGATCGTTCTCCTTCGGCGGGATGTTCGAGTTGTTGCTGCCGTCGGCCTGTTCGGAGACCTCGGGTTCGCTGGGAATCTTGGCGATGCCACCATGGCGGCCTGGCTTGCTGGTCAGCAGGTCCTGCAGCTGGGCAACCTCCTCCGGCGTCAGCTCGAAGGGGGCGGAGAAGCCGTCGGGTCCGATCTCGATGGTGCGGAAGCGGTCGCTGCCGAAAATGGTCACCAGATTGTCGGGGTCGTTCAGCAGGCGGATCTCGACCCGTTCGCAATAGGTGCAGGTGACGCGCGTCTTGCCGTTGGGTGAGATCTCGATCACCACGTTGGAGCCGCGGATGCCCATGGTGGCAAAGGGCGTGGCGACGGTAATGCCGCCGCTGGTCGCGCTTTCGCCGCCGATCACGCGGAACAGCCCGACCGAGGCCTCCATCAGCAGCTTGCCGTCCTTGGTCGCGGGATCGTAGACGAACTCGTCGATCACGACGTCGGAGTTGGGCCCCACGGTCAGCGTGGTCTGGTCAAGGAACAGCAGCTGCGCCAGGCCGTCGGCGTTCGAAAGGATGTGCTCGTCGCGCACCACGATCCGGCCGACCGCGAGGTTGCTGACGCTGCCGCCCGGCGGCGTGCCAGTCACGTCGGTGTTCACCGCGCCGGTGATGCCGGCATCCTCAGCCAGGGCGTTGATGGCGCTGATCGCGGCAAAGGGCAGCAACACGGTGGCGAGGGCCAGATTGCGACGGGTGGACATGGCGACCTCCTCAGGAACGGTCGGCGGGCAAGGGCTGTCGGAGACGAGCCCCTAGAAGCGGAACAGCAGGCCGACGGTGATGGCGAGATTGTCGAAGCTGTAGAAATCGATGTTGGACTTGACGTCACGGTATTCGGCGGTGGCCACCAGGCTGACGTCGCTGTCGAGCGACATCACCAGGCTGCCGCCGACCCTGAGCTCGCGGTCGGCGCGCTCGGTATCGGGCTGGATCAGCGGGTCCGGTCCGTCGTAATCGGTGTAGCGCCCGCCGGCATAGAGCGTTGTCGCCAGCGGCAGGCCGATGAACTCGCTGGCCGGGAAGAGGTGGGTGTAGGCCAGCGTGCCGCCGGCCTCGACATAGGCGCGCCAGTCGCTCTTGGCATTGGTGCGCACCAGCGCGCCGCCCAGCGTGATCATGTCTCGCGTGCCGAGCAGCCAGCGCAGGCTGGGCTGCGCCAGGTACTGGCTGCCCGTTCGGTCCTCGTAGTCCGCGCTGTAGCGTCGATCGCGCCACTGCAGGTCGAGCGCACCGCTGAGGCTGGGGGAAAAGCTGTACTCCAGCCCCACGCCGCCACCCCAGCTCCAAAAGTAGGTGCTGTCCTCCAGCCCCACCCAGTTGATCGCTGCGTAGGGCCTGACGCTGAAATCACGGAACAGCACGTGGTTGAACTGCGGCCCGGTCTTCAGCTCCGTGGTGGCGAGGTTGAGCTGCTCTTGCTCGGCGAAAGCCGCGCCGTAGGCGAAGATGCTGCTGTCCCAGGAGTCGTAGGTCTGGTTGCCGAAGTCGTAACTGTGGTTCAGCGTGCCGGAGACCACGGCGTTGTAGTCCGACTGCTGGGTGCCCTCGTCCAGTTCGGCGAAGCCCGGCAGGTTGCCGATCTGCACCCGCGTGCCGGCCGGCGGCCCGGCATTGGCGTTGGTCTGGTAGCGCAGCCCGGCGAAGACCGAGCCGTCGAACTGGCTGGAGTTGCCGGCCTCGTCCAGCTTGGCCAGGTACTCGTCGACCCGGGCCTTCACCTGCGGCGTGGCGGAGGCGTCGTTCCGCGCCAGCTCCAGATGATAGCGCGCCACCTGGTTGGAGCCGGCGCGGAAGTAGAGCACCCCCAGCTCGAGGTGGATGCGCGGCAGGTCGGGGTTGAAGATCAGCATGCGCTCGTAGCTGGCGATTGCCGCGTCGTAGTCGCCGAGCGCGATGGTCACCTGGGCATAGGCGTAGAGCAGGTCGAGGTTCGAGGGATCCTTCAGGATCTCGGCGAACAGCCGGTCGCGTTCCGTCTGCAGCTCCGCGCTGGTCGGCTGTGCCGCCTGTGCGTAGGCCGGCGCGGCGGGCTGCACCGCAGCGAGCAGCAGCCCCAGGGTGAGTGCCGCCAGCGACGTGCGTGCAACGGGTAGTCGCATAGTATCCCCCCCCCCCCGAACGTCGCACCATACTAGGCCCCGCAAGGCTTTGGCGCCATTGGGAAACTATACGTTTTTCAATAGGAAAGCAGAACGCTGCCTGCTTGCCATGCAGGCAGCCGCCACCGACCGACCCGGCACCTCGCAAGACTATGATATTAATATGATAATATGGACGGAACAACCGTATCCGTCAGCCGGCGCTGCGCAAGTCCGCGGCAGCCTCAGGCACTTTCCTTGGGCAACCAGGGGACGCGGGCGAAAGGCACGCCTTCCTCTGCCAGGGCCTCGGCCTCTTCCGTCGAGGTCTCGCCATAGATGCCGCGCGCCTCGGTCTCGCCGTAGTGGATCTTGCGGGCCTCCTCGGCAAACTGCGGACCGACGTAGTCGCAGTCGGCCTCGACCTTGCTGCGCAGGGCCTGCAGCGCGCGGCGCATCTCCAGCGCCTTCTCGGTGTTCTTGGCGACGCGTGGCGCCATGACCGCCTTCTCCACCTTGCGCGCGCCGCACTCCGGGCAGACGATCCGGTTCGCGTCCACCTGCTCCTCGTAGGCGGCGGAATCGCGGAACCACGCCTCAAAGACGTGGTCCCTCCGGCACTTGAGGTCGAACTTGATCATGCTGCTAAGATGGCCTTGCCGTCGGCTTTCGACAAGCCGCTCCGCGCCCGCGTCCGTCGCATGAGCGACCGGCCCCCGCCGCAGCCGCCGCCCCATCAGGGCTTTCCCGATCCCCGGCAGGACCCGCCGTCGCCCTGGATCCGCCGCTTCGCCTGGCTGGTGCCGGCCGGCGGCCCGGTGCTGGATCTGGCCTGCGGTGGTGGACGCCACGCCAGGCTGTTTCACGGTCTTGGCCATCCGGTGCTGGCGCTGGATCGCGACCTGCCCGGTGTCGAGGACCTGCGCGGCCAGGCCGGGATCGAGCTGCTGCAAGCCGATCTAGAGGACGGCACGGCCTTCCCGCTGGCGGGGCGGCGCTTCGCCGGCGTGGTGGTAACCAACTATCTCTATCGACCGCTGCTGCCGGCGCTGATCGCCGCGGTCGCCCCCGGCGGCGCCTTGCTCTACGAGACCTTTGCGCTGGGCAACGAACGCTTCGGCCGGCCGAGCAATCCCGACTACCTGCTGCGGCCGCAGGAGTTGCTGGACGCCGTCGCCAGCCAGCTGCGCGTGATCGCCTACGAGGACATGGTCGAAAGCGAACCGCGCCCGGCGGCGCGCCAACGCATCGCGGCCAAGCGCGACAGCTAGGCGCTACTCGCCCGCCAGCTTCAGCGCGTTGGCCACCACCGGTGCCTCAACCGGGCGGTCGTGCGTCAGCGAGGGGATGCGATGGCGCGCGGCGGCCACGGCGGCCAGGTCGATTTCGTGCGTCACCACGCCGGGCTCCTTGCCGCCGTCGGCCAGCACCTCGCCCCAGGGTGCCACGATCAGCGAGTGGCCATAGGTGCGGCGGCCCTTGGCGTGGGTGCCGCACTGCGCCGCCGCCAGCACGTAGCAGCCGGTCTCGATGGCGCGGGCGCGCTGCAGGATGTGCCAGTGCGCCTGGCCGGTGACCTCGGTAAAGGCGGCGGGCGCGGTCAGGATCTCGGCGCCGGCGTGCGCCAGCGAGCGGTAGAGATAGGGGAAGCGGATATCGTAGCAGATGGTCAGGCCGACGCGCGCCCAGGGCAGGTCGGCCAGGATCGCCTGCTGGCCCGGCTCGAAGGTGCTGCTCTCACGGTAGCTCTGGCCGTCGCCGACCTGCACGTCGAACATGTGGATCTTGTCATAGCGCGCGGCGATGGCGCCGTCGGGGCCGAATAGATAGCTGCGGTTCCAGCACTTGCCGTCGGATGCCTTCACCGTCAGCGAGCCGATCAGCAGCCAGATGTTGAGCTCCTGCGCCAGGCGGCGGAACGGCGGGATGGCGGGATGCGTCTCCTCTGGCTGGGTCTCGGCCAGCACGCGGGCCTTGTCGGGCTCGATCTGCGTGGTGTTCTCCGGAGTCATCACCAACTGTGCGCCACGCCCCTTGGCTTCGCGGATCAGCGCGCTGGCGACGCGCACGTTGTCGGCGATCTCGGTTCCCGCGGTCATCTGTACCAGGCCGGCGACGAAACGCTGCGTCATGGGCTTTGAGCCTTTCCTAGGCGGCGAGCAGGGGGTCGAGCTGGCCGCGCGCATCCAGCGCATAGAGGTCGTCGCAGCCGCCGATGTGGCGGCCGTCGATGAAGATCTGCGGTACCGAGGTGCGTCCGGCGCGTTCGACCATTTCGGGCCGGCGGCCGGGCTGCGCCATCACGTCGATCTCGGTGAAGGCGGCGCCCTTCTGCTCCAGCAGCTTCTTTGCCCGGTAGCAGTAGCCACAGAGCATCGAGGTGTAGATTTCGATCTTGGCCATGAATCCTCCGCCCGACGGGAGTGCCGGTGTTGGGCGTCTGTTGATTATGTCGGTGCCAGGACGACGCGGGCAAGGGTCAGCACGTCGACGCCGGCGGCGCCGGCGCGGGTCAGCACCTGTGCCGCGGCTTCCACGGTGGCGCCGGTGGTCATGACGTCGTCCAGCAGCAGCACGCGCCGGCCGGCGATGCGCGGCCGCCAGGCCGGCGCCAGCGCGAAGGCGCCGGCGACGTTACGCTGGCGCTGGCCGCGCGACAGGTGGCCCTGCGGCCTGGTGTCCCGCCGGCGCCGCAGCAGGTCTGGCGCCGCCGGGCGGCCGGACAGCTTGGCCAGCGCCAGGGCCAGCAGCGCCGCCTGGTTGTAGCGGCGGCGGAACAGCCGGCGCCAGTGCAGCGGTACCGGGGCGATGAGATCGCAGTCGGCCAGCAGCTCCTGCCCGGCGCGCGCCAGCCAGCGGGCGAAGGCCGGTGCCGCGTCGGTCCGGTCGGCGTGCTTGAAGGCCAGGATCAGCCCCTTGCTGCCGTCGTCGTAGCGCAGCACGGCGCGCGCCCGGTCGTAGGCCGGCGGCGCCGCCAGGCAGGCGGCGCAGCGCGCTGCCTCGCCAGCCGCGTGGTCGAAGGGCAGGCCGCAGCAGGCGCAGGCCGGCGGGCCGTGGAACGCCAGACCGCGCCAGCAGCCGGCGCAGAGCGTGCCGGGGTCGGCCACCAGCCCGCCACAGGCCAGGCAGCGTGGCGGCAGGACCAGGTCCAGCAGGCCGCGGGCGGCCCGCCTGGTGGCGACAAGCGGCGGCATGACGCGCAGGGTCGGCGTCCGGCGGCGCCCTGGCAAGCCCCTTCACCCCTTGCCAAGCCGCCGCGCAGGGCCAAGATGCCGCGCCATGAGCGATAGCCCGCCCCGCCTGTTCGACCGTGCCGCGCTGGCACGCCACCGCGACCGCCGCGTCAGCGGCTTCGCGGCGCACGACTTCCTGGTGCGCGAGGTGGCGGACCGCCTGGCCGACCGCCTGAGCGATGTGCGGCGGCGCTTTCCCCTGGCGCTCGACCTCGGCTGCCGCGATGGCCTCATGGCCTCGGTGCTGGCCGGGCGCGGCGGCATCGAGACGCTGCTACAGCTCGACCTCTCGCCCGGCATGGCCGCGGCCGCGCGCGCGGCGGGTCCGGTGCTGGTCGGCGACGAGGAGCAGCTGCCCTTCGGGCCGGGCAGCCTCGACCTGGTGGTGAGTTGTCTCAACCTGCACTGGGTCAACGACCTGCCAGGCACGCTGGCGCAGATACGTTATGCGCTGAAGCCGGACGGGCTGTTCCTGGCGGCGCTGTTCGGCGGCGGCACCCTGGGCAAGCTGCGCCAGGCGCTGCTGGAGGGCGAGAGCGCGGTGCGCGGCGGCGTCAGCCCGCGGGTGCCGCCCTTTGTCGAGCTGCGCGACGCCGGCGCCCTGCTGCAACGCGCCGGTTTCGCCCTGCCGGTGGCCGATGGCGACCGCATCCCGGTCGACTGGCCGGATCCCCTGAGCCTGATGCGCGATCTGGCGCGCATGGGCGAGGCCAACGTGCTGGTGGAGCGGCCGCGCCACTTCACCGGCAGCGGCACGCTGCTGGCCGCGGCGGAGCGCTATCCGCGGCGGGCCGACGGCCGGGTGGTGGCGGATTTTGAGATCGTCTATCTGACCGCCTGGGCGCCGCACGTCTCGCAGCAGCGCCCGCTGTCGCCTGGTTCGGCCGCCCATCGCCTGGCCACCGCCCTGGATGGCCAGGAGCAACCGGCCGGCGAGCGCGCCCCCATACGACCGCGTTAGCGATCGCCGCGCGTCAGCCGGCCGCAGTCGCCCCCTCCGGATCGGCCACCCCCGCCGGGGCGGCCACCCCCGCCAGGGCGGCTAAGCGATGGCGGCTACCCCCACTCGCCCCAGGCGGGCGCCGTGGCCGGCCCGTCGATGGCCCTCCTCGGCGGCTGCGGCACGGTAGTAGCGGAAGAGGTGCAGCCGCAGTGCGCCGGTCAAACCCATGCCATGCCGCATGCGCTGCACATTCTCGCAGAGCTGATGCACGGAGAGATTCTCCCGGGAACAAAGCTCGCCCACCGCCTCCCACAACTCGCGCTCGAGGCGAACGGAGGTACGCCGTCCGTTCAGATTGATGTTGCGTGTTTGGAAGATGCTCGATCCCATAATTTGATCAATATCACCAAATAGGCTAATTAGGCAAGAGAGTTATCAACTATGGGTAATGATTTTCTACTTCTTAGCTAGATCAAAGCCTTAGGTGCAATGTGCGGCGCGACGAGTCATAGCCATTCGCGCAGCAGTGGGATCAATGGTACATCCGCCGGTGGCATAAGGAAATGATCAAAATTCTGTTTCGCCACCCAGGCGAGCTCCTGCCCCTCGCGCGGTTCGGGACGGCCTTTCCAGGTGCGGCAGGCATAGAGTGGCATCAGCAGATGGAAGTCCTCGTAGCTGTGCGAAGCGAAGCCCAGAGGGGCCAGGCAGCTGGCCCGTGTATCTATGCCAAGCTCTTCAGAAAGCTCACGAATCAGCGCCAGCTCTGGGGTCTCTCCTGACTGTATCTTGCCGCCTGGGAACTCCCACAAACCGGCCATGGGCTTGCCCGCTGGACGTCGCGCCAGCAGCACCCGGCCGTCGACGTCGATCAGGGCCGCGGCCACCACCAGGACCACCTTCTGCGGGGGCTTTTCGGCCCGCTCACCCGCCTGCCAGCAGCCTTCTTGCGCCTCGCCGCTCATTCTCTCAACCTCCTGGATAGTTTCGATCAAAAGATCGTTATCGAGTCCCATCGCAGCGCTATCAACTTTCTGGATAGTCGCCCGCGCCAGCACCACGACGCTTGGCAGACTAGCCGTAAATTCGGCAGCCTGGGGCCATGACCTGCGCCAAGACCTTCACCGCCACCGCCGAAGCCCTGCCTGGTCCCGCCTGGCAAGCCGCCTTCCAGTCCAGCTGGCCAGCGACCCGGGACTGGTACCTGAAGCAGGGCCTGGAGGCGCGGCCGAGCGAGGCGGAAGGCCGCGCCCAGCTCGCCCGCTGGATGCCCGAGCTGCTGCCCGTCTACGAGCGCGTGACGGCGTTCGCCGGTGACGACCCGGTCGCGCGACGCTGCCTGACGCTGTGGAACCCGCCGCCGGTGATCGTCGGCTGCAGCCAGGGGGTTTGGCTGGGGGCCAGCGGCCCGGCGCTGGTGCGCAACTACGACTTCGATCCCGCGATCTGCGATGGCCGGATTGAGATGAGCGCCTGGTTCGGCCGCCGCTGCATCGTCATGTCCGACGCCGCCTGGGGCTGCCTGGATGGCATGAACGAGGACGGCCTGGTCGCCAGCCTGACCTTCGGCGGCCGCCCCGCCCAGGGTATCGGCTTCCCGGTGCTGCTGGTGCTGCGCTATGTGCTGGAAACCTGCGCCTCGCTGGACGAGGCGGTGGCGGTGCTGACCCGCGTGCCCATCACCATGGCGCAGAACGTGACGCTGCTGGACGCCGCGGGCAGGCACGCCACGCTCTACCTCGGCGCCGACCGCGCGCCGGCGGTGAGCACCGCCCGCGCCGTGACCAATCACCAGGAGGCGCCGGTCTGGCCCGCCGCCGACACGGCTGGCTGCACAGTGGAACGCCAGGCCGCGGTGGCGCGGCTACTGGACGAAGCGCCGTCACTCGACGCCATGGCGCAGGGCTTCCTGCGGCCGCCGCTCTACAACCTGGATTTCGAACACCGCTTCGTCACGCTCTACAGCGCCGTCTATCGCCCGGCCGAGGGTGTGGTGGACTACATCTGGCCGGGCAAGACCTGGCGGCAGGGCTTCGGGCGGTTCGAGGAAGGTAGCTACAGGCACCAGTACGCATTCCCACGCCAATAGCACTCCGTCATGCTCGGACTTGTTCCGAGCATCCATGCGGACGTTGGCTTCGACGGAGAGGTGGACCCTCGGGACAAGCCCGAGGGTGACGGCGACTGAGGCGGTTCCCTCAGTCGTCCTTCATCTTCAAGGCGGCGATGAAGGCGGACTGCGGGATTTCCACGCTGCCGAACTGGCGCATGCGCTTCTTGCCCTCCTTCTGCTTGTCGAGCAGCTTGCGCTTGCGGCTGATGTCGCCGCCGTAGCACTTGGCGGTGACGTCCTTGCGCATGGCGGAGACCGTCTCGCGCGCGATCACCTTGCCGCCGATGGCGGCCTGGATGGCGATCTTGAAGAGCTGGCGCGGGATCAGTTCCTTCAGCCGCTCGCAGAGCACGCGGCCGCGCGGCTCGGCCTGGGCCTTGTGCACGATGATGGAGAGCGCGTCGACCGGCTCGGCGTTCACCAGGATCGACACCTTCACCAGGTCGCCCTCGCGGTAGTCCTCGACCTGATAGTCGAAGGAGGCATAGCCGCGCGACACCGACTTCAGGCGGTCGTAGAAGTCGAACACCACCTCGTTCAGCGGCAGCTTGTAGATCACCATGGCGCGGCTGCCGACATAGGTCAGCTCGACCTGCTCGCCGCGGCGGTCCTGGCAGAGCTTGAGGATGGCGCCCAGGTAGGTGTCGGGCACCAGGATGGTGGCGCGGATCCAGGGCTCTTCCATCGACTCGATCTTCACCACGTCGGGCATGTCCGACGGGTTGTGCAGGCTGATCGTGCTGCCGTCGGTCATGTGGATCTTGTAGACCACGGAAGGCGCGGTGGTGATGAGGTCGAGGTTGAACTCGCGCTCCAGCCGCTCCTGGATGATCTCCAGGTGCAGCAGGCCGAGGAAGCCGCAGCGGAAGCCAAAGCCCAGCGCGGCCGAGGTCTCCGGCTCGAAGTGGAAGGAGGCGTCGTTCAGTGCCAGCTTGGCGAGCGAATCGCGCAGCTCCTCATAGTTCGCCGCGTCGACCGGGAAGAGGCCGCAGAACACCACTGGGATCGAGGGCTTGAAGCCGGGCAGCGCCTTGGTCGCCGGCTTGCGGTCCTCGGTGATGGTGTCGCCGACCTTGGTGTCCTGGATGGTCTTGACGCCGGCGATCATGTAGCCGATCTCGCCCGGCCCCAGCTCCGCCCGCTTGGTCTTGCGCGGGGTGAAGAAGCCGACCTCCTGCACCTCGTGCGCCGCGCCGGTGGCCATGAAGCGGGCCTTCTGGCCGGGCTTCAGCACGCCGTCGACCACGCGCACCAGCATGACCACGCCCAGGTAGCTGTCGTACCAGCTGTCCATCAGCAGCGCGCGCAGCGCGCCGGCGCGGTCGCCCTTGGGCGCCGGCAGGCGGTGCACCAGCGCCTCGATGACCTCGGGCACGCCCAGGCCGGTCTTGGCACTGATCGCCAGGGCGTCGCCGGCGTCCAGGCCGATGACCTCCTCGATCTGCTGCTTGACGCGCTCCGGCTCGGCCGCCGGCAGGTCGATCTTGTTCAACACCACGACGATCTCGTGGTTGGCCTCGATCGCCTGGTAGACGTTGGCCAGGGTCTGCGCCTCGACACCCTGGCTGGCGTCGACCAGCAGGATGGAGCCCTCGCAGGCCGCCAGCGAGCGGCTGACCTCGTAGGCGAAGTCGACGTGGCCGGGGGTGTCGATCAGGTGCAGGACATAGTCCTGGCCGTCCTTGGCCTTGTACTCCAGGCGCACGGCCTGGGCCTTGATGGTGATGCCGCGCTCGCGCTCCAGGTCCATCGAGTCCAGCACCTGCTCCTTCATCTCGCGCAGGGTCAAGCCACCGCAGTGCTGGATGATGCGGTCGGCCAGCGTCGACTTGCCGTGGTCGATGTGGGCAATGATGGAAAAGTTGCGGATCAGCGATAGCTCGGTCATCGACTACTCAAGGTCTGCTTCGGCCAGGGGCTGCTGGAAAGGCGCCGCAATCTAGGGGCGCGGGGCGCGTCCCGCAATGCCGCGCGGCCGGCTGGGGCAAAAAAGCCGGCCGGCAAAAAAACGCCGCGGGCCGGTGATCCGCCGCCGCGCCACCCGCGTAAAGGGTCATGGAACGCGCAACGGCCCCCAAACCACGCGCGTTCCGCATGACCCAAGGCAGTGCCTCGGACCCGTCCGCGCCCTTGACCCCTCTCGTGCGCGGACGGGTTTTCTTTTGGCGGGCGCGGGTTCTTGCTTCGTGGCATGGACCCTCGGGACAAGCCCGAGGGTGACGCGGAAATCCAGTGCGCTGCCAACCTAGCCCCTGAGCGTCGCGCCGGTCGCCTTGGTCACGGCGGCGACGATCTTCGCCGCCACGGCCTCGATCTCCTTGTCGGTCAAGGTCGCCGCGGCCGGCTGCAGGGTGACCGCGAGCGCCAGCGACTTCTGCCCGGCCGGCACGCCCTGGCCCTGGTAGAGGTCGAAGACCTCGACGCCCACGATCAGCGCTCGGTCGGCGCCCTTGGCGGCGCGCAGCAGCTTCTCGGCCGGGACCGCGGCCTCCACCAGGAAGGCGAAGTCGCGCACCAGCGGCTGGAAGGGCGGCAGCTTCGGCGGCGGCTTCAGCTTGCCCTGCTTGCTGGCCTTGGGCTTCGGGATGGCCTCGACGAACAGCTCGAAGGCGGCGATCGGACCCTTCAGGTCCAGCGCCCGGGCAACGCGCGGGTGCAACTCGCCGAACCAGGCCACCACGGTCGGCCCCAGGCGCAGCGCGCCACTGCGGCCGGGGTGGTACCAGGCCGGCGCGTCGGTCGAAACCACCAGGTTGTCCACCGGCGCGCCGAGCATCTGCAGCGCCGCCAGCACGTCGCCCTTGGCGTCGAAGGCATCGACCGGGCGGGCGCCGCCGGCCCAGTGGCGCGGGCTGCCAGCACCGGCCCGCAGGCCGGTCGCGGTCAGGATCTCGCCGTCGGGCGTGTCGTCGCGGTAGATCGAGCCCAGCTCGAACAGCGCCGCGTCGGGGAAGCCGCGATCGGCGTTGCGCGCGGCGGCTTCTGCCAGGTTGCCCAGGATCGTCGGGCGCATGACGTCGAGTTCGGCCGAGATGGGGTTGTCCAAGGTCAGCTTGTCGGGCACGCCGCCGAAATTGGCAGCGACACGGCCGTCCATGAAGGAGAAGGTCACTACCTCCTCCAGGCCGCGCCAGGCCAGGGTCTGGCGGATCTGCGTGCGGCGCCGCTGGGTCTCGGTCAGCACCGCCTCGGGCAGGGCGTGGCCGCGCGGCAGGGAGACCGCCGGGATGGCCGCGTAGCCCTTGATGCGCAGCACCTCCTCCACCAGGTCGGCCTCGCCGTCGATGTCGGGGCGCCAGCTCGGCACCAGGGCCTCCAGCAGCGCGTCGCGCTGCGTCACGACGAAGCCCAGGCGCTCCAGGATGGCCTGCTGCTCGGCCGCCGGCACGGCGACGCCGCCCAGCGTGGCGACGCGCTCCGGCCGCAGGGTCACGCGCTTCTCCGGGCGGGGCAGGGTGCCGGCCGCTACCGGGCGGCTGGCCTCACCGCCGCAGAGCTCAAGGATCAGCCGGGCGGCGATCTCCACGCCCCAGCGGCAGGACTCCGGGTCCAGGCCACGTTCGAAGCGATAGCGCGCGTCCGAGGTGACGCCCAGCTTGCGGCCGGCGCGCTGCACCAGGATGGGGTCGAAGTAAGCGACCTCCAGGAAGACCTCGGTGGTGGCCTCGGTGCAGCCGGTCTCCTCGCCGCCCATGATGCCGGCGATGGCTTCCGGCGCGCGCTCGTCGGCGATCACCAGGATCGAGGGGTCGAGGCGATAGGTCTTGCCGTCCAGCGCCAGAACCTGCTCGCCGTCGCGGGCCAGGCGCATGGTGGGGTCGCCGCTCACCTTGCTGGCGTCGAAAACGTGCAGCGGCCGGTTCAGGTCGAAGGTCACGTAGTTGGTGATGTCGACCAGCGCCGAGATGGGGCGCAGCCCGATGGCGCGCAGTCGGTCCTGCAGCCACTTCGGGCTGGGGCCGTTCTTGACGCCGCGGAAGTGCCGCCCGGCGACATAGGGGCAGTAGGTCTCGGCCGCGCCGGACTCGATGCGCCACCTGAGCGGGCTGTCGTAGCTGCCGGCGATGGCGCTGGTGTCGAGCGGCTTCAGGGTGCCCAGGCCGGCGGCGGCCAGGTCGCGGGCGATGGCGCGCACGCCCAGCGCCTCGGCGTGGTTCGGCGTGATGGCGACCTCGATCACCGGGTCGTTCAGCCCGAGGATGTCCGCCAGCGGCGTGCCGATCGGTGCCGGTTCCTGCAGGTCAATGATGCCGTCGTGCTCGTCCGACAGCCCCATCTCGCGCTCCGAGACCAGCATGCCGTTCGACTGCTCGCCACGAATTACGCCCGGCGTCAGGGTGATGCCGGCGCCGGGAATGAAGCTGCCGGCTGGCGCGAAGACCGCCCACATGCCGGTGCGCGCGTTGGGCGCGCCGCAGACCACCTGCACCTCGCCTTGCGCCGTCTCGACGCGGCAGACCCGCAGGCGATCGGCATTGGGATGCTGCTTGGCCTCGATGACACGGGCGACGGTGAAGGGCAGCAGCTTCGCCGCCGGGTCCTCGACCCCCTCGACCTCCAGGCCGATGAGCGAGAGCTTGGCGACGATCTGCTCCAGCGTGGCGCTGGTCTCAAGGTGATCCTTCAGCCAGGAGAGCGTGAATTTCATCTCAGAGCCCCCGCACCATCGAGGGCACGTCGAGCGGCAGGAAGCCGTAGTGCTTCAGCCAGCGCAGGTCGCTCTCGTAGAAGGGCCTGAGGTCCGGCATGCCGTACTTCAGCATGGCGATGCGCTCGATCCCCATGCCGAAGGCGAAGCCCTGGTACTTGGTCGGATCGATGCCGCAGTTGATCAGCACCTTGGGGTGGACCATGCCGCAGCCCAGGATCTCCAGCCAGTCCTTGCCGCCGCCGATCTTCAGCTGGCCGCCCTCCTTGGAGCAGCCGATGTCGACCTCGGCCGAGGGCTCGGTGAAGGGGAAATAGCTGGGGCGGAAGCGCACCGGCAGGTCCTCGACGCCGAAGAAGGCGCGCAGGAAGTCGATCAGCGCGCCCTTCAGGTGGCCCATGTGCGTCGCCTCGTCGATCACCAGCCCCTCGACCTGGTTGAACATCGGGCTGTGGGTGGCGTCGTGGTCGCTGCGGAAGGTGCGGCCGGGGCAGATGATGCGGATCGGCGGCTTCTCGGCCAGCATGGTGCGGATCTGCACCGGCGAGGTGTGGGTGCGCAGCACCTTCCTGCGGCCCTCGGCATCGGGACGCAGGTAGAAGGTGTCGTGGTCCTGGCGGGCCGGGTGGTCCTCGGGGATGTTCAACGCCGTGAAGTTGTTGAAGTCGTCCTCGATGTGCGGCCCCTCGGCCCAGCGGAAGCCCATCTCGCCGAAGATGGCGATCAGTTCTTCGATGGTCTGGCTGATCGGGTGCAGGTGGCCGACGGCGAAGGGCCGGGCCGGCAGCGAGACGTCGAGGCGCTCGGCTTCCAGCCGGGCGGTCAGCGCCGCTTCGGCCAGGTCGGCCTTGCGGGCCTCCAGCGCGGCCTCGACCGCGCCCTTGACCTCGTTGATCGCCTGGCCGGCGGCCTTGCGCTCGTCCGGCGCCAGGCTGCCCAGGGTCTTCAGCGTCTCGGTGACGCGGCCCTTCTTGCCCAGCGCGGCGACGCGCACGGCGTCGAGCGCCGCGAGGTCGCCCGCCTGGGCGACCTCGGCCAGAAGGCTCGTCTTGAGTTCCGCCAGATCCTGCATCGGACTTCCCTGGTGCGTGACGACAGCACCGCCCTCGCCGCCTGGCGGGCGCGGCGCGGGACTAAGGCAGCGTTAGCCGGAAAAGACTACTTGGCCAGGGCCGCCTGAGCCCGCTCGACCAAGGCCTTAAACGACGCCGGCTCGTGCGTGGCGATGTCCGACATGACCTTGCGGTCCAGCTCGATGCCGGCCTTCTTCAGACCGTCGATGAAGCGGGAATAGGTCAGGCCGTGCTCGCGCACGCCGGCGTTGATGCGCTGGATCCACAGGGCGCGGAAGTTGCGCTTGCGGACGCGACGGTCGCGGTAGGCGTAGCGCAGCGCCTTTTCGACGCGCTCGATCGCCGGCCGGATGTTGGTGGAGGAACGACCCCGGTAGCCCTTGGCCAGACCCAGGATCTTCTTGTGGCGGGCGTGCGAAGTGACGCCCCGCTTGACGCGTGCCATGTGCGGTGTCTCCTAGCTCAGCCGTTCGGCAGGAAGTACTTGCGGACGACGCGCGCGTCGCCCTCGAACAGCACGAAGGTGCCGCGCGCCTTGCGCTTCATCTGCTTGGGCTTGCTGATGAGACGGTGGCGCTTGTGCGCCGCGGCGGCCATGACCTTGCCGGTACCGGTGATCTTGAAGCGCTTCTTGGCGCCACTTTTGGTCTTCATCTTTGGCATTTCATGTCCTTTCGAAAGAGGGTCCACCATCCAAGGGCCACCCAGGCATGCCAAAGCCCGGCGACCGCTCCAGAAGGACGGCAAGGGGCGGGTTTATAGGGGGGCGCCGGGGGAAAGGCAAGCTGTATCCCCCTCTCCCCCTCAGCGGGAGAGGGTGGCGCGCGAGCGGAGCGATGCGTGCCGGGTGAGGGGGGCTATGCCGCCCTGTCCAGTCGCATAGATCCCCCTCATCCGGCGGCTGCGCCGCCACCTTCTCCCGCTGGGGGAGAAGGGAACCTAGCTAAAGCGCCGCAGGCTGTAAGCCCCCAGCTCCACTGCCGGCCGCTCCCCCGACACCAGGTCGGCCACCGCCTCGGCGGCGCCCGCCCCGGTGGTCCACCCCAGGTAGCTGTGGCCGCTGTTGATCCAGAGGTTGGCGACCGGGCTGGCGCCCAGGATCGGCAGGCAGTCGGGCGTCATGGGTCGCAGGCAGGCCCAGGGGAAACCCTCCTGGCCCTTCAGCGCCTCCTTGAGCTGCGGATAGAGCCCCTCGGCGGTGCGCACCAGGTTGGCGATGCGGGCCAGGTTGATCGAGCGGTCCTCGCCGGTGAACTCGGCGGTGCCGACGAAGCGCAGGCGGCGGCCCAGTGGGGTCACTGCGATGTGGCGCCCATCATCCACCACCGGCTGGGTCGGCAGGCCCGCCTGGCCCCATCGGGATGAAGGGACGTCGAAGGTGATGGAATAGCCCTTCACCGGGGCGATCGGCAGGCGGACACCGAGCCGCCGCGCCAGCGCCGGGCTGCCGACGCCGCCGCAGAGCACCACGCCCTCCACCGCTTCACGCCCGGCGGCGGTCAGCACCGCGCTGACGCGGCCGCCCTGCCGCTCGAAGCCGGTGACGGCGGTGCCCAGTCGCAGGTCCACGCCGGCCGCCACCGCGGCCTCGCCCAGGCGCAGGCTGAACAGCCGGGCGTCGCCGGCCATGTCGTCGGGGAAGTGCAGGCCGCCGACCAGGCCGCTGGCGGCGAAGCCCAGCGCCGGTTCGACCTCGGTCAGCTGGCTGGCTGTCAGTCGGCGGAAGGGCACGCCCAGCGGCCGCACCTGCTCGGCCAGGGCGGTGGCGCGGTCAAGCGAGGCGGCATCGCGGTAGATCTTCAGGGTGCCGACGCTCGACTGGTCGAAGGCCAGGCCCAGTTCGGCGGTCAGCGCCTGCAGGCGCTGGTGGCTGTAAACCGCCAGGCGGGTCTGCGACTCAGTGGTGGCGCGATAGATCGCCGGCGTCGCATTGCGCAGGAACCTGAGGCCCCAGCGCGCCAGGCGCGGCACCGCGCGTAGTCGCAGCAGGACCGCCGAATCCTCGCGCCCCAGCGAGCGCAGCAGCACGCCCAGGATGCCGGGCGCGTTCCAGGGGTCGCCCTGGCTCGGCGTCAGCAGGCCGCCGTTGGCATGACTGGCCTCCCCGGCCAAGTCGGGGTGGCGCTCGAACAGCACGACGGACTGACCGCGCTTTGCCAGCGCGTAGGCCGTGGCGACGCCGATCAGCCCGCCGCCGATGACCGCGATGCGCATGCTATTGGGCGTAATCCTCGCCGGCGCGGTCGAGCAGCCGCTTGCGGGCGTTGAAGTGCAGCTCGGCCTCGCGCCCCAGGTAGATGCTCTGGACCAGCGGCGCCATCTTGGCGGCCTGCTCCGGCGTCAGGGTCTGCAGCGGCAGCCCGGTCTGCAGCGCCCCCAGCTGCAGGGCGCAGATGCGGTCGAGGTAATAGAGCAGGGCGAAGGCGCGCGGGATGGACTCGCTGGCGATCAGCGGCCCATGGCTCGCCATCATCAGCACCTGGGCGCTGCCCAGTTCCTTGGCCAGCGCCACGCCGACGCTGGCGCCGGTCGGCACGTCGCCATAGGCCTCGTCGTAGTTGGTGATGCCGTGGAACAGCGCGGCGTCCTGGTGCACCATCTCGATCCGCATGCCCTTGATCGCGGTCAGCGGCGTGATGCTGGGCTGATGGGTGTGCAGGATGCAGCGGGCCTGCGGCGCCAGGCGGTGGATCGGTCCGTGGATGGCGATGGCCGACATCTCGGTCTCGCCCTCGCCCTCCAGGATCTTGCCGTCCAGGTCGACCAGCAGGAAGTCGCTGGCCCGCGCCTCGGCCCAGTGGGTGCCATAGCGGATCACCAGGAAGCGGTCGTCGGCCCCCGGCGGCATGAAGGTCATGTGGTTGACGACAGACTCGCTCCAGCCCAGCCCGGCAGCGATGCGGTGCAGCGCCGCCAGGTCGATGCGCGCCTGGCGCAGGCTGAGGGCGGGATCGGCAACTTGCGTGTTCATCGGCGGGCTCCTGCGGTTGCAGTCATCCTGCCGCTAAGTCACACACCAACCCAGTGCATTTAGCGCATAGGGCGCAGGAGCGCGTGGCCCATCCTTCGAGACGCGGCTTCGCCGCTCCTCAGGATGAGGTCCGAGGTCTTGCCTGTAGTTGAACCGACCTCATCCTGAGGAGCCTTGCGCAGCAAGGCGTCTCGAAGGATGGGCCAGGGAGCACCGGCCGGCGATCCCGCCTACTTCGGCGAGATCACCATGACCATCTGGCGGCCTTCCAGGCGCGGCCAGGATTCCACCTTGGCCAGCTCGGAGGTCTCCTCGCGCACGCGGTCCAGCACCTTCACGCCGAGGTCCTGGTGCGCCATCTCGCGGCCGCGAAAGCGCAGGGTGATCTTCACCTTGTCGCCCTCGCCGAGGAATTCCTTGATCGCCCGCATCTTCACCTCGTAGTCGTGGATGTCGATGCCGGGGCGCATCTTGATCTCCTTGACCTCGATGACCTTCTGGTTCTTGCGGGCCTCGTTCGCCTTCTTCTGCGCCTCGTACTTGAAGCGCCCGAAGTCGATGATCTTGGCCACCGGCGGATCGGCCTGCGCGGCGATCTCCACCAGGTCCAGGCCGGCCATGTAGGCCATGTGCAGGGCCTCGGCCGTGCTGACCACGCCCTGGTTCTCGCCTTCTTCGTCGATCAGGCGGACCCGCGGGACGCGGATGTCGCCATTGATTCGGGGACCGTCCTTGGACGGCGCCTCGCCACCGGGAAACCTAGCTATAGTGCTCTCCTGTCAACGTTGTCTGGTGATCGGCAATGGACCCGTCCGCCGTCTCTAGGCCGGCGGCCGTGCCTCTGCCTGCAGTCTAGTGACGGCTTCGTCCAGCGCAAGTATCTCCTGCGCCTCGCCGCCCAGCCGCCGCAACGCGACGCTGCGGCTTTCGCCTTCCTTGCGGCCGACCACGGCGATGACCGGCACCTTGGCGAGCGACAGGTCGCGCACCTTGGCGTTGATCTTCTCGCTGCGCAGATCGGCCTCCGCCCGCAGGCCGGCGGCCTTCAGGGCGGCCACCACTTCGCGCGCGTAGTCGTCGGCGTCGTTGGTGATGGTGGCCACCGCGACCTGTCGCGGCGCCAGCCAGAGCGGGAACTTGCCGGCAAAGTTCTCGATCAGGATGGCCAAGAAACGCTCGAAGGAGCCAAGGATCGCCCGGTGCAGCATGACCGGCCGGTGCTTGGCGCCGTCCTCCCCAATATAGGTAGCGTCGAGGCGTTCCGGCATGACGAAATCGACCTGCAGGGTGCCGCACTGCCAATCGCGGCCGATGGCGTCCTGCAATACGAACTCCAGCTTGGGGCCATAGAAGGCACCTTCGCCGGGGTTCAGGGTGAACTCCAGGCCGGCGGCGCGGGTCGCCTCCATCAGCGCCGCCTCGGCCTTGTCCCAAGTGGCGTCGCTGCCGGCGCGCTTGGCCGGCCGGTCGGAGAACTTCACCCGCACCTCGGGGAAGCCGAAGTCGCGATAGATCGACAGCAGCAGGTCGCAGAAGCGCTTGGTCTCGCTGACGATCTGTTCCTCGGTGCAGAAGATGTGGGCGTCGTCCTGGGTGAAGGCGCGCACCCGCATCAGCCCGTGCAGCGCGCCCGAAGGCTCGTTGCGGTGGCAGGAGCCGAACTCGGCCATGCGCAGCGGCAGGTCGCGGTAGGACTTGATGCCCTGCTTGAAGACCTGGATGTGGCCCGGGCAGTTCATCGGCTTCACCGCCAGCACCCGGTCCTCGGACTCGGCGATGAACATGTGCTCGTGGAACTTCTCCCAGTGGCCCGAGGCTTCCCAGAGCGAGCGGTCGTAGAGCTGCGGGGTCTTGACCTCGACATAGCCGCCGGCTTCCAGCCGCCGGCGCATGTAGGCCTCCACGGCGCGCCACAGGGTCCAGCCGGCCGGGTGCCAGAAGGTCGAGCCAACGGCCTCCTCCTGCTGGTGGAACAGGTCGAGCTCGCGGCCCAGGCGGCGGTGGTCGCGCTTGCCGGCTTCCTCCAGCTGGGTCAGGTAGGCCTTGAGGCGCTTGTCGTCTTCCCAGGCGGTGCCATAGACGCGCTGCAGCTGCTGGTTCCGGCTGTCGCCGCGCCAGTAGGCGCCAGAGATGCGCAGCAGCTTGAAGGCATGGCCCAGCTTGGCGGTCGAGGGCAGGTGTGGCCCCAGGCAGAGGTCGAGCCAGTCGCCCTGGCGATAGATCGAGATCTCCTCGTCGCGCGGCAGGCTCTCGATGTGCTCGGCCTTGTACTTCTCGCCGATGTCCTGGAAATAGCGGATGGCGTCGTCGCGGCTCCACACCTCGCGGCTGATAGGCTCGTCGCGGTCGACGATCTCGTGCATGCGCTGCTCGAGCTTCGCCAGGTCGTCCGGGGTGAAGGGCGCCTCGCGCGCGAAATCGTAATAGAAGCCGTCGTCGGTCGCCGGGCCGAAGGTTACCTGCACGTCGGGATAGAGCTCCTTCGCCGCCTCGGCCAGCACGTGGGCGGCGTCGTGGCGCAAGATCTCCAGCGCGGCGGGATGCCGGGTGGTGACGATCTCCACCTTGGCGTCGTGGTCCAGCAGGTGGCTGAGGTCGCGCAGCGTGCCATCGACCCGGATGGCGAGCGCGGCCTTGGCCAGGCCGGGGCCGATGGCGGCGGCAAGCTGGGCGCCCGAGACGGGCTGGTCGAAAGCGCGCTGGGCGCCATCGGGCAGGGTGATGACCGGCATGTTGTTTCGTCCATGAACAGAGGCCGGGCAATAAAGGGGCCCGGCGCCTGCAAGTCAAGGCAAGTCCCGGCCCGCTGTCGACTAGAGCAGCAGTGCCAGAGCGGTCGCCGCCACCAGCGACAGCGCGAAGCAGAGCTTGATCGCCCGGTCGATTCCGGGCCGCGCCGCCAGGCGGGCAAGCTGCGCGCCGAGCTGCAGCCAGAGCGTGGTCACCAGCGCGATCTCGGCCAACAGCAGGCAGATCTTCCAGCCGGCGTCCTGCAGCGGTGCCTCGGGTCGCAGCGTGAAACCGGAGAACAGCGCCGCCATCGCCGCGTAGGCCTTGGGATTGGCCAGCTGCAGCAGCAGCCCGCCGGGCAGGGAGGGCGGCCGGCTGGCCGCCGGCGCCGCGCTGCGCGGCGGCGCCGTGGCGATGCGCCAGGCCAGCCACAGGATATAACCGCAGCCCAGCAGGCCGGCCGCCAGCCTGACGCCGGGCAGTGTCAACAGCAGCGCTGCCAGGCCGCTGGCGGTGACCAGCATGATCAGCAGCATGCCAAGCACCGCGCCGGCCTGATAGGCCCGGCTGCGCCGCGCCCCGAAGCTGGCGCCCATGGCCGCGAGGCTGAGGTTGGCCGGCCCGGGGCTGCCGGTCAGCGCCAGTCCGGCGAGCAGGAAGGCGGCAAGGTCGTGCATCGCGGCAGCCTGCGCGCGACCAGGGCGCGGGGTCTTGAAGGTTCTTGCGAACTGGGCGGACCGTCCGTTTGTGACCGCGGCATGAACATCAGCGCCTGAATGCCAGGGCTGAATAACTTCCGGTTGCTCGCCCAATCCGGCGACAGCATCATCTTTCAGAATCTTTAATGGAGAGAGTTGCCCCATGCGAAGCCTTGCGAGCGCTTTCGTCGTCACCTGCCTGCTCTCCGGCCCGGCGCCGGCGGCCGATTTCCATCTGCCGGACCAAGTGAGCTGGACGACCTACGCCCATCTTGGCTTTGAGCAGGCAGTCGCCATCGGGGAGGCGCTGCGGTCGGCGGCGGGCGTCGAGCTACGCGTCCAGCCCGCCGACAGCGATCTGGCGCGTGCGGAACTGCTGCGCAGCGGCGCGGTCGAGTTCGCGGCCACCGCGGTGGGTGGCTCGGTCGCGGCGCAGGAAGGCGTGTTCGATTTCGCCAGCAAGGACTGGGGCCCGCAGAAGGTGCGCATGGTCCTCGCCAGCACCGGCGAGCGGTTCAACTATGCGATCGCCATCGCCGGCGATCTGGGCATCGAGAGCTACGCCGGCCTGAAGGGCAGGCGCGTCGCCTGGTACAGCAACTTCCCCATCGTCAACGTCAACACCGAGGCCTATCTCGCCTATGGCGGCCTCACCTGGAACGATGTGCAGCGGGTGGAGGTCGCGGGCTTCTTCGACGCCGCGCTGCAGGCCCTGCACGAAGGGAAACTGGACGCCGCCTTCGCCGCCACCAGCGCCGACGGTGCCTACCACGTTGACGCGGGTGGGCGCGGGCTGGTCTGGCCGCGCATCGATCCGACCGACACCGCGGCGATGCAGCGGATGGAGGCGGTCGCGCCCTACTTCGTGCCGCACGATGCCTCCGACAACGCCGAGCACCATGGCGCGCACTATCCCTTCCCGATCCTCGTCGCCATGGGGGATACCGACGCCGACCTCGTCTACAACATGACGAAGGCGCTGGTGGAGCTGTTCCCGCTGTACCAGGGCAAGGCCTTCGGCATCGAGGGCTGGCACGTCGGCGAGCAGGAACTGCTCTGGTTCGTGCCCTACCATGAAGGCACCGTCGCCTACCTACGCGAGCTGGGCGTGTGGACCGCTGAGGCCCAGGCGCACCACGACGGTCTGGTCGCCCGCCAGGAAGCGCTGGCCGCCGCCTGGACGGCGCTGCAGGCGGAGAATCCCGAAGACTGGAAAGCGGCCTGGGAAGAACGTCGGCACAAGGCGCTGCGGGAGGGCGGCTTCCAGCAGGTGTTCTAGGCCAGGCGCGATTCGCTAGCCCTTGCGCGGCAGGCCGACCAGGAAGCGCCGCATCAGGAAGGCGCCACAGCTGCCGGCCGCGACGACGATGCCCATCGGCAGGCCGCTGCCATCCTGCAGCGCGCCGACGCTCAGCGCCGCTATCGCTGCCATGGCGAACTGCAGCGAGCCTAGCAGGGCGGCAGCCACGCCGGCGCGGTGGCCCTGCGGCCCCATCGCCAGGGCCGAGGTGTTGGGCAGGATAAAGCCGATGCAGGTGACATAGATGAAGAGCGGCGGCAGCAGCGTCCAGAGCCCGCCGCCGGCCGCCGTCGCCGCCAGCAGCGCCAGCCCGGCCAGCGCCTGCGCCAGCGTTGCGTCGTGGATCAGCGCCAGCGAGCCGTGGCGCTTCAGCAGCCGGCGGTTCACCTGCGAGGCGGCGACGAAGCCCACCGCGTTGGCGCCGAAGATCCAGCCATAGGCCGCGGCCGGCACCTGGTGCAGCTCGATCAGCACGAAGGGCGAGCCGGCGATGTAGGCGAACATGCCGCCGAGCGACAGGCCGCCGCAGAGCGCGAAGCCCATGAACTGGCGGTCGGCCAGCAGGCTGCCATAGCCGCGCAGCACGGCGCCGAGGCGCAGCGAGGGCTTCACCGCCGGCCGGTGCGTCTCCTCCAGCCGCAAGATCACCGCCAGCAGGCAGAGCAGGCCAAGCGCGGTCAGCAGCCAGAAGATCGCCTGCCAGTCGAACCAGGTCAGCAGATAGCCGCCGATCAGCGGCGCCAGGATCGGCGCCACGCCGATCACCATCATCAGGGTCGAGAAGACATGCGCCATCTCGGCCGGCGGGAAGAGGTCGCGCACCATGGCGCGCGAGATCACCACGCCGGCGGCGACGCCCAGCGCCTGCAGCAGGCGCCAGGCCGCCAGGATCTCCACACTGGGCGCCAGCGCGCAGCCGGCCGAGGCCAGCGAGAAGACGATCAGCGAGAAATAGAGCGGCGGTTTGCGCCCGTAGCGGTCGGTGATTGGCCCCCACAGCGTCTGCCCCAGCGAGTAGCCGACGAAGAAGGTGGCCAGCGTCAGCTGCACCGCCGCTGGATCAACCCGGTAGACCACACCCAGGCGCGGCAGCGCCGGCAGGTACATGTCGATCGACAGCGGGCCGAAGGAGGTGAGCGCGCCCAGCATCAGCAACAGGCCGACCCGGCCGAGTCGCCGCCGGGCCCCGGGCGGCGTGGCGGCCGGCGGCGTGGTCTGGGACATGAGGGCTACTGTCCCTGTCCATGCTGCGGTGCGTCAAGCGCCCGGCAGCGCATGGCCGTCCGGCGCGCCGGGGCCAGGCAAGTGCCTGTGTTATCTAGAAGTTAACCCTCAGAACTTGAAGATCGTGCCCTTGCACATGCCGGAGCTGCCGGAGGTGCCGCCGCCGCCGGAGCAGCCGCTGCAGGCGGCGAGTCCACTGACCAGGAACAGTGCGGCGACGAGGGCGAGCAGGCGACGGGCAGGCATGACGGGCTCATCCAGCTAGGGACAACGTGTGGTGACTATAGCCGATCCCGCGGCACGGCGGCAGAGGCGCCGTTTCAGCTCCGATAGTCGGCGTTGATGTCGATATAGCCGTGCGTCAGGTCGCAGGTCCAGACCGTGGCGCTGCCCGTGCCGACCGCAACGTCGACCTCGATCACGATATCGCGCCCCTTCATGTGGGCGGCCACCGGCGTCTCGTCATAGCCCGGCACCACGGCGCCCTTGGCGGCCACCAGCACGCCGCCGATCTTGATGCCCAGGCGGTCGCGGTCGGCCTTCTGGCCCGACTTGCCGACCGCCATGACGATGCGGCCCCAGTTGGCGTCGGCGCCGGCAATCGCGGTCTTCACCAGCGGCGAGTTGGCGATCGCCAGGCCGATGCGCTTGGCGGCGCCCTTGGAGGCCGCGCCGGTCACCGTGACGGTGACGAACTTCTCCGCCCCCTCGCCGTCCTTCACCACCTGCTGCGCCAGGTCGATCAGCAGCGCCTGCAGCGCGGCCTTGAAGCACTTGAGGCGCGGATCGCCGGCGCGCTCGACCTTGGGATTGCCGGCCTGGCCGGTGGCGACCAGCAGCAGCGTGTCACTGGTCGAGGTGTCGCCGTCCACCGTGATGGCGTTGAACGAGGCATCGGCGGCCGGCGCCAGGATAGCCTGCAGCACCGGCTGCGGCAGCGCCGCGTCGGTGGCGACATAGGCCAGCATAGTCGCCATGTCGGGGGCGATCATGCCGCTGCCCTTGCAGATGCCGGTAAGGGTGACCGGCGTGCCGGCGATCTCGGTCACCACGCTGGCGCCCTTTGGATAGGTGTCGGTGGTCATGATGGCGCGCGCCGCCTGGTCCCAGGCATCGGCCTTGAGGCCCTGTACCAGGCCGGGCAGCAACGGCGTCAGGCGGTCGGCCGGCAGCGGTACGCCGATGACGCCGGTGGAGGACTGGAACACCTGCTTCGCCGGCGCGCCCAACAGCTTGCCGATGGCGCCGCCCAGGGTCTTCACCGCGGCCATGCCGAGCTTACCGGTGAAGGCATTGGCGTTGCCGGCGTTGACTAGGATGGCGCGGCCCTTGCCGCCAGACGCCAGGGCGGCCTTGCACCACTCGACCGAGGCCGAGGCGGTGAGCGAGCGGGTCAGCACGCCGGCCACCACGCTGCCAGGCGCCAGCTCGAAGAGGCAAAGGTCGGGGCGGTTCTTGTAGCGCAGCCCGCTCTCCGTAGCGGCGATACGCACGCCGCGGATCGGGGCGAGGCGCGGCAGGGCCGCGGGGGCAAGCGGCGAGGGCTTCAGGCTCATGATCTGGGTCTCGTTTCGTGATGGTGCGCGGTGATCAGGGGAAAAGGTCGATGGTGGCCTTGCCGCGCAGCTCGACCAGCAGCTGGTCGAGCGCCAGGCGGGTCAGCTCGCGGCGGATGCGGATGGCGACCTCGGCCTTCGATAGCGGCTCGGCCATGCGGCGCTCGGTGACCTTGACCACGGCCCAGCCGGCCGCCGTCTTCAGCGGAATTGGCGAATAGAAGCCGGGCTTCAGGCTGAAGGCCTCGGTGGCGACCTCCGGCGGCTGCAGCTCGGCCTGGGCGAAGAAGCCCAGGTCGCCGCCGTTGGAGGCCGAACGGTCGATCGAGATGGCGCTGGCCACCAGCGCGAACTTCTCGCCGGCGTTCAGGCGGCGCAGCGCGG
Source organism: Rhodospirillales bacterium (assembly GCA_038363005.1). Lineage (GTDB taxonomy): Bacteria > Pseudomonadota > Alphaproteobacteria > Kiloniellales > JACOMY01 > JAKOWB01. The sequence goes on along the minus strand of JBBQBI010000030.1, from coordinate 3,675 downwards.
CGCGCGCCTGCTCCTCGGTCACCGTGACGATGATGGAGATCCGCACCTCCTCGCGCTTGCCGCCGAACGACAGCACCTCGACCCGCTTCTGCACCTCGGCCTCGGTGATCTTGCTGCCCAGGAAGTCGGTCAGGTAGGCCTCGCGCAGCAGCTCGTTCTCCGCCTGCCGCAGGCGGGCCTGGAACTCCTTGCGCTTGTCGACGCCCTCGGAGCGCGCCTTGTCGGCAATCAGCTGCATGTCGATCAGGCGGCCCAGCAGCGCCGGGAACAGCGCCTGCACCTGGGTCTGGTACTCGGCCGGCAGGTCGAGCGCCGAGAGCACCACGTCGTTCCAGTAGATCTTGCTGCCATTGACCACGGCGACCACCGGATTGTCGTCACGCAGGGACTGGCGCAGCGGTTCCGGCAGGGCCTGGGCGGCGGCTGGCCCGGGCCCGCCCGCCGTGGCGCCGGCCAGCAGCGCCAGCAGCAGCAGGCAGCGCAGCACGGTGGTCAGACGAAGCATCCTGGGGGGCCTCTTCGTGGCGGGTGAAGACGCCGCCGAGACTAGCCAAAGCTTGCGCCCGGGGCCAGCCTCGCGGGCGACAAAACCGGCGCCGTGCTTGGTGCCGCCCACGCCACCTTGAATTGACAGCGAGGGGGTCACCGCTTATCTACCCCAAGTCTTTCGCGGCCTAGGGGTTTGCGGGGGCCGCCTTGTTGCGCCTGTGACGCGACGCGGTCCCCATGGTCCCCGTCGGCGCCGCTGCCCCCGCGTTCCTGAAGGCCCCAGACAGATGCTCGCAAAATTCGCCAAGCGGATATTCGGTTCCGCCAATGATCGCTTTATCAAGGGCCTGCGGCAGCAGGTCGAGGCGATGAACGCCCTGGAGCCGTCGCTGCAGGCGCTGAGCGACACCGACCTGGCCGCCCGCACCGCGGCTTTCCGGCAGCAGCTGGCCGATGGCGCGGCGCTGGACGACCTGCTGGTCGAAGCCTTCGCCACGGTGCGCGAGGCGGCCCGCCGCACCCTGGGGCAGCGCCACTTCGACGTGCAGCTGCTGGGCGGCATCGTGCTGCACAAGGGCATGATCGCGGAGATGAAGACCGGCGAAGGCAAGACGCTGGTCGCCACGCTCGCGGTCTATCTCAACGCGCTACAAGGCAAGGGCGTCCACGTCGTCACGGTGAACGACTATCTGGCCCGCCGCGACAGCGAGTGGATGGGGCAGATCTATCGTTTCCTCGGCCTCACCGTCGGCTGCATCGTGCACGGCCTGAACGATCTGCAGCGGCGCGAGGCCTATGCCGCCGATGTGACCTACGGCACCAACAACGAGTACGGCTTCGACTACCTGCGCGACAACATGAAGCGCCGCCTGACCGACGTGGTGCAGCGCGAATTCAACTACGCCATCGTCGACGAGGTCGACTCGATCCTGGTGGACGAGGCGCGCACGCCGCTGATCATCTCCGGCCCGGCATCCGACTCTTCCGACTTCTACCGCCAGGTCGACAAGATCATCCCGAGCCTGGTGCCGGCGGACTACGAGAAGGACGAGAAGGCGCGCGCCGTCACCCTGACCGACGAGGGGACGCACAAGCTCGAGGAACTGCTGCGCGGCGCCGGCCTGTTGAAGGAAGGCACGCTGTACGACCTGGTGAACATCAACCTGCTGCACCACTCGCAGCAGGGCCTGCGGGCCCACACGCTGTTCCAGCGCGACACCGACTACATCGTCAAGGATGACAAGGTCATCATCATTGACGAGTTCACCGGCCGCATGATGGAGGGCCGGCGCTATTCCGACGGCCTGCACCAGGCGCTGGAAGCCAAGGAAGGCGTCACCGTCCAGCAGGAAAACCAGACGCTGGCCTCGATCACCTTCCAGAACTATTTCCGGCTCTATCCCAAGCTGTCCGGCATGACCGGCACGGCGATGACCGAGGCGCAGGAGTTCGGCGACATCTACGGGCTCGAGGTCATCGAGATCCCGACCAACGTGCCGGTGGCACGCCAGGATGGCGACGACGAGGTCTACCGCTCGGTCGAAGAGAAATTCGCCGCCATCGCCCAGAAGATCAAGGAGTGCCACGCACGGCACCAGCCCGTGCTGGTCGGCACGGTGTCGATCGAAAAGTCCGAGATGCTGTCGGCGCGCCTGAAGCAGGAAAAGATCCCGCACCACGTGCTGAACGCGCGCTACCACGAGCAGGAGGCCTTCATCATCGCCCAGGCCGGCGCGCCGGGCGGCGTGACCATCGCCACCAACATGGCCGGCCGCGGCACCGACATCCAGCTTGGCGGCAACGTCGACATGCGGGTGAAGCAGGAGACCGAGAAGCTCACCGACGAGACCGAGAAGCGGCGCGCCACCGAGCGCATCAAGGCCGAGGTGCTGGCCAACCGCGAGATCGTGCTGAAGGCCGGCGGGCTCTTCGTCATCGGCACCGAGCGGCACGAAAGCCGCCGCATCGACAACCAGCTGCGCGGCCGCTCCGGCCGCCAGGGCGATCCCGGCGGCTCGCTGTTCTTCCTGTCGCTGCAGGACGACCTGATGCGCATCTTCGGGTCCGAGCGGCTGGAGGGCGTGCTGACGCGCCTTGGCCTGAAGGACGGCGAGGCCATCACCCACCCCTGGGTGAACAAGGCGCTGGAGAAGGCGCAGCAGAAGGTCGAGGCGCGTAACTACGATATCCGCAAGAACCTGCTGCGCTTCGACAACGTCATGAACGACCAGCGCAAGGTGGTCTACGAGCAGCGCCGCGACATCATGCGCGAAGAGGACGTGCACGACACCGTCGTCGACATGCGCACCGAGGTCATCGACGAAATGGTCGGCCGCTTCATCCCCAAGGGCGCCTATGCCGAGCAGTGGGACGCCGGCGCCCTGCACGAGGAGTCGCGGCGCCTGCTCAACCTCGACCTGCCGGTCAAGGACTGGGTGGGCGAGGAGGGCATCGCCGACCAGGAGATCCAGGAGCGCATCACCCAGGCGGCCGACAAGCTGATGGCCGAGCGCACCGCGCTGATCACCCCCGGCATCATGCGCGCGCTGGAAAAGGAAGTGGTGCTGGTGATCCTCGACAAGCAGTGGAAGGACCATCTGCTGTCGCTCGACCATCTGCGCCACGGCATCGGCCTGCGCTCCTATGCGCAGCGCGACCCGCTGATCGAATACAAGCGCGAGGCCTTCGACCTGTTCGAAGCCATGCTGTCGGAAGTGCGGCAGGAGGTGACGCAGGTCCTGACCCACGTCGACTTCAAGCCGCGCGATGGCGCCCCGCCGCCCTCCGTGCCGGAGCCCGATCCCAGCAAGCTGCGCGAAAGCCGCGAGGACCCGGCGCTGGTCGGCGCCGACGCGCCGATGGCCAGTGGCGTCGCCCAGGGTGGCACCGGCGTGCCGCCCTTCGGCGCCGCCTCCGATTCGCGCCTGGTGCAGTCGACGGTGCGCAACGCACCGCCGGCCGGCATCGCGCTGGACCCCAAGGACCCGAACACCTGGGGCAAGGTGCAGCGCAACGCGCCCTGTCCCTGCGGCTCGGGCAAGAAGTTCAAGCACTGCCACGGCACCGCGGGCTGAGGTCTGTAGCGCGACTTGTGGCCCATCCTTCGAGACGCGGCTGCGCCGCTCCTCAGGATGAGGTCGGTTCACATGGAATTTATAGCGCAAGCCTCATCCTGAGGAGCGGCGC
>JBBQBI010000029.1:0-52229 GCA_038363005.1 Rhodospirillales bacterium | reverse complement strand
CGCACTGGGGGCCGGGGGGTGCAACCCCGGGCCCCCCCCGGGGCCCCACCGCCCCCCCCCCCCCCCCCCAGTTGGGGGCGGGGGGGGGGGGGGCCGCCCCCCCCCCCGCCGCTGCTCCCAGTGAAGCCATGGCAAGCTACGTCCTGAAGCGACTGTTGGCCGCGCTGATCACCCTCCTCGGGGTAGCCACGATCTTGTTCGTGCTCTTTCGCCTGATGCCGGGCGATCCGACCGCCCAGGTGCTGAGCCCTGCATTGGACGAAGCGGCGCAGGCAAGGTTGCGCCAGGCCTTCGGTCTCGACCGCCCGCTGTGGGAGCAGTACTTCATCTACCTGCAAAATCTGCTCACCCTGGAGTGGGGTCGCTCCTTCACCTCGGCGGAACCCGTTGCGCAGGTCTTGGGTCACTGGCTGGTCAACACATTGTTGCTGATGTCTGTCGGCCTGCTGCTGGCAGTCACGCTTGGCATAAGCCTGGGCGCGGTGATGGCCTGGCGACGCAACGGTCCGCTCGATTTCATCGCCACCCTAGGCGCCATGGTCTTCCAGGCTACACCACCCTTCGTCACGGGCTTGCTGCTGCTGATCGTGCTGAGTTACCGGCTGGATCTGTTCCCGGTTGGCGGCATGCTGACTCCAGGGAATGCGATTCTGGGACTGTGGGAGACGATCACCTCCAGTGATTTCCTGCATCACCTGGTGTTGCCAACCCTGGCGATCACGCTTTACTTCGTCGCCATGCCGATGCTGGTGATGCGCGATTCCATGCTGGAGGTGCTGGGCAGCGACTACATTGAGTTTGCCCGCGCCAAGGGTTTGGCGCCGCATGTTGTGATGATTCGCCACGCAGCGCGCAATGCGCTTCTGGCCATCGTGACTGTGGCATCGCTGATCTTCGGCTCGGCAATTGGCGGCCAGGTAGTGGTGGAAACTGTTTTCTCCTGGCCCGGCATGGGCAAGGCCATGGTCGAGGCCTCGCTTCGGCTCGACTATCCAGTGGCGCAGGCGGCTTTCTTTCTTCTCGCCGCCCTGGTCATCTTCCTCAACCTGGTAACGGACCTGTCTTACAGCCTGTTGGATCCGCGTATCCGCAGGGGCGGCGTATGAGTGTGATCGTCGCCAAGGTGCGCCGCAGCCTGCGCGAGCAGTACCGCATTGTCCGCTCCAACCGGCTGAGCACGCTGGGACTGCTGATCATTGTCTTCGCCCTCATGGTTGCCGCATTCGCGCCCTGGCTGATGCCGCACGACCCCGATGCTACGCTGCGTGGCGCCGATGGCAAGCTGGCGGTGCTGAAGTCGCCTTCGTGGGAGTTCCCGTTGGGCACCACCCAGCTGGCGCGTGATCTGTTGAGCCAGATGATTGAAGCCACGCGCAACACCGTAGCCATCGGCCTGGTGTCCGGCCTCATCTCGATCTTCATCGGCGCCAACATTGGACTGATCGCCGGCTACTTCGGCGGGAAGATCGACGAGCTGCTGATGCGCTTCACCGACATCATCTATGGCATGCCCTTCCTTCCTTTCATTATCGTGCTGATCTCGCTGTTCGGCCGCGACATCTGGTTCATCATCTTGGCCATTGTGCTAATCGTCTGGCGGACCTCGGCGCGAGTCATCCGGGCGCAGACCCTGGCTATCAAGCAGCGGCAGTTCATCGCCTTCGCCCGGGCGCGCGGCGCCAGCCACTGGCGCATCATGTATCGCCATATCCTTCCCAATCTGCTGCCGCTGCTATTGCTCTACACCTCGTTCAACGTTGCTTGGGCCATTGTTACCGAGGCCTCGGCTTCGTTTCTCGGTTTCGGGGATCCCGGCGCCTACACCTGGGGTGTCATCCTGCAGGACCTCTGGGTCTCGGGTCACACCCGCACTGCCTGGTGGTGGTTTGCCTGGCCGGCGCTGGCCATCGTCCTGCTGGTCAGCGCGCTGGTCTTCGTCAGCCGCGCCTACGAGGTGGTGGCCAACCCCCGCCTTCAGGACCGCTAAGTCATGCTGCAGGCCAGCAACATCCGGGTCAGCTATCGCACGGGCGGCAGCTCAGTGCGCGCGCTCGACGGCGTCGACCTCAACATCGGCGGCGACCAGGTGGTCGGCATTGTCGGCGAGTCAGGCTGTGGCAAGTCTACGCTGGTCAAGGCCTTGCTGCGACTGCTGCCTCGCAGCGCGACAGTGGAGTTCGACAGGCTGGAGTTCAACGGCCGTGACCTGCTGTGCACTGACGAGCGAACCTTTCGCCGCGAAGTGCTTTGGCGCGAAATCGCCCTGGTTCCGCAGAGCGCGCAGAACTCGCTCAATCCGGTCTACCGCGTAGGCGACCAGATCGTCGAAGCGATCCGCGCGCACTCTGCCACGTCGTCTGCCAAGGCGCGTGACCGGGTGGCCGAGCTCTTCGACGTGGTGGGCCTGCAGGCGGAGTTGATGGGCCGCTTTCCGCATGAATTCTCTGGCGGCATGCGACAGCGCGCGATGATCGCCATGGCGCTGGCGTTCGAGCCGGCGCTTATCGTGATGGACGAACCCACCACCGGCCTGGATGTCCTGGTGCAGGAACGGCTGCTGCGCCGCATCCGCGAGATTCGCGCGCGCGTGAAATCCTCGATCCTTCTGATCACCCACGACATCGCGGTGATCGCCGAAATGGCCGATCGCGTCGGCGTGCTCTATGCCGGCCGCATGATGGAGGACGCGCCCATGGCCGATCTCTTCGATCTGCCTTTCCACCCCTATACGCTCGGGCTTCGCAATGCCTTTCCCAGCATCAAGGCGCTGGAGCGCGAGCTGATCTCGATTCGCGGCAGCCCACCCAACTTGGCCTTGCCGGTGCAAGGATGTGGCTTTGCGGCCCGCTGTCCATTTGTCCTTCAGGCGTGCCGCGAAGGACGGCCAGCACTGCTGTCGGTCGGGCCCGAGCATCGCTCCGCCTGCCTGCGCCATGCCGAGGCCGACGCGCTGCGCCAACAAGCCGCCGAGAAGCAGACATGGCGCTCCTAGAGGTCGAGGGCCTGACCCGCCATTTCGCCATCCGTCGGCCGCTGCTGGAACGACTACTCCACCGCGGCCAGGATTCGGTCATCAAGGCGGTGGAGTGCCTGTCCTTCTCGCTGGAGGCCGGGGAGATTCTTGGCATTGTCGGCGAGTCCGGTTGCGGCAAGTCAACGACCTGCAATCTGCTGGCCAAGCTGGACGAACCCTGCAGCGGCCATATTCGATTCGATGGTCGGGACGTCGGCGAGCTGTCCGGTGCTGCGCTGCGCCAGTTCCGCGCCGCCGTGCAGATGATCTTCCAGGATCCCTTCGACTCGCTGAATCCTCGCTTCCGCGTCTTCGACCTGGTGGCCGAGGCTCCACGGGCGCTCGGGCTAATGGGGGAGCGCGAGCTGACCGCCGCCGTGCATGCGACGCTGGATTTGGTCGGATTGCGTGCTGCCGACTATGTCGAGCGCTATCCGCACCAGATGAGCGGCGGCGAGCGGCAGAGGGTGGGCATTGCCTCGGCGTTGATCGTCAAGCCACGGCTGGTGATAGCCGACGAACCCATCTCGATGCTCGATGTTTCGATCCGGGCGAGTATCCTCGACCTGTTGCGCGACCTGTCGCAGCGGCTGCAGTTCAGCTGCATCTACATCTCGCATGACTTGTCTATCCTGGCGAACATCTGCGACCGCGTAATGGTTATGTACCTCGGCCAGCAGGTGGAAATAGGCTCACCAGCTGATATCGTCAGGCGGCCGCAGCATCCCTACACGCGGGCGCTTGTCGCCGCCGTGCCGGTGCCGGATCCCCACTATCGCCGCCCACCGATCCGGATCAAGGGCGATCTCGCTCGCCCAGTGGACCCCCCGCCCGGCTGCCGCTTTGCGCCGCGTTGCCTTCATACTGTCGAGGCCTGCCGGCGGGACGTGCCGCCGGCACGCGCCTTCGGTCCTCAGCACCTGGCGGCCTGCCATGTCGCGCCCATCGAACCGGAGGAAGACGGGAGGTCAGTGGAATGTCCCGTGTGAAGCCCGAGGCACCCGGCGCCGCGGCAGCCATGACCAAGTGTGGCTCACTCTTGCATCGCAATGCATTGGTGATCGACGGTCAGGGCGTGGTGATGTTGCTGCCCGGCGTGCACCTGCCGCCACCGCCCCGCAATGGCGCAACCTTCATTGATCGGGCGTTGGCCGCCGGCCTAACAGCGATGAACACGACGCTGGGGCAGGGGCCCATCGTTTCAGGGCCGGACAATCTGCGTGGCCTGCTGAACAGCATCTACGGCCACTTGGTCTATTTTGATCTCCACCCAAACGAACTGATGCTGGTCACCAGCGCGGCGTCGATCCGCGAAGCCAAGCGCGACGGCAAGCTCGGCATCGTCTTCGGCGTCCAGGGCATAGGACCGAAGATAGAAGGCGACCCTACGCTGCTTCGCATTCTGCACCGGCTGGGCTTGCGGGTCGCCACCCTAACGCAGAACGACCGCAGCGCATTGGGCGGCGGCTGCATGGACCCGACCGACAGCGGCCTGACACAGTTCGGCCGCGCCTGCGTCCGCGAGATGAACCGAGTCGGGATCCTGGTCGACCTGGCGCACGCCGGGGAGCGGACAGCGCTCGAAGCCCTTGCACTTTCGAGCACCGCTTGCCTGATTTCCCACGCCAATGTGCGCAGCCTCGCGGAGCATCCGCGCAACGTGAGTGATGGTGTGTTGAGGGCGCTGGCGGCGACCGGCGGCGTGATCGGTATCACGGCCTATGCGCCCTTTCTTCGCGACCGGTCGGCCGGCCGCCCGACGCTGGAGCAGTTCCTGGACCACATCTGCTACGTCGCGGAGCTGATAGGTGTGGCGCACGTTGGCATCGGCAGTGACCATTTTGATTGCGAATCCGAAGTGCGCTACGCCGATTTCGGCAGCTGGTTCCCTGACTCGCAGCGGGGCTATGCGCTTGACGAGGTCAATGTCCTGGGCTTCGAGAGTGTCGACGATTGGCCGGCATTGACCGAGGCCTTGTCGCGGCGCGGCTTCAGCGACGCTGAGACGTTGGAGATATTGGGTGGGAATCACTTGCGCGTCTTCGCCGCCGCGTGGGACCGCCAACCGCAGATCAAGAGTTAGCCATTCACCGGCTCCAGCCCGCGGATCCGTCCGGGGACATGATCTGCCGCCAGGTGCGTCTGCCTAGAGACAGGCGCGGGTTCTTCCGGCATCCCTCACCTGCTACCCTGACGGCGGAGCGACTCCAGAACCATGACACTGCCCTTCACCCAGGATCTGTCCGACGCGCGGCCGCCGGCCGCCTTCGCCGCGCTCTGCGCCGCGGCCGCCACGGCGGCCAGCGCGCATCTGGCGCGGCCCGGCCGCGATGCCGCGCCGGTCCTGGCGCTGGCCGAACGACGCGATGACCTGCCGGGCCTGTGGGCGCTGGGCGACCGCATCGCCGGGTGCTGCCGCACGCTGATCGTGCTGGGCACCGGCGGTTCCTCGCTTGGCGGGCAGACACTGCTGGCGCTGGCCGATCGCGGCTTCGGGCCCAAGGCCGGGCGCCCAACCGTGCGCTTCTTCGACAACGTCGATCCCGACACCCTGACCCTGCTGGCGGACTCGATCGAGCCGCGCGAGACCGCGCTGCTGATCGTCTCCAAGTCCGGCGGCACGGTGGAGACCCTGGCGCAGGCCCTGGCCCTGCTGCCGCGCTTCGCCAGCCTGTCCGCCAGCGACCGCGCCGCGCAGGTCTTTGCCCTGACCGAGATGCCGGACTCGCCGCTGGGTCGCCTGGCGGCGGCGCAGGGGCTGAGCGTCCTGCCGCACGAAGCCGACCTGGGCGGGCGCTACACCGCGCTCTCCTCGGTCGCGCTGCTGCCGGCGGCGGTCGGCGGCCTCGACATCGGCGCGCTGCGCGCCGGCGCCGCGCTGGTGATGCAGGACCTACGCAATGCCGGCGAGTCCGCCGCGCCGGTCGCTGGGGCCGCGCTCAGTGTTGCCTGGATGCGCGCCGGCGCCAGCCAGCAGGTGCTGTTCCCCTATTGCGACCGGCTCGGCACTTTCGCCTTCTGGTACCGCCAGCTCTGGGCCGAGAGCCTGGGCAAGCAGGGACTGGGCCAGACGCCGATCCGCGCGCTCGGCACGGTGGACCAGCACAGCCAGCTGCAGCTCTATCTCGACGGGCCGCGCGACAAGCTCTTCTCGCTGATCCGCATCGAGACCCGGGGGCAGGGCGCCAGCCTGGAGCCGCCGGTCGGCGGCCTCGATTATCTGAAGGGCCGCACCATGGGCGACCTGCTGGATGCCGAGGCGCGCGCGACTGCCGACACCATCGCCGCCGCCGGGCTGCCGCTGCGTCGCTTCCTGCTGCCGCGCCTGGACGAGACGGCGCTGGGTGCGCTGCTGCAGCACTTCCTGCTGGAAACCATCCTGGCCGGCGACCTGCTCGGCATCTCGCCCTTCGGCCAGCCGGCGGTGGAGCAGGGCAAGATCCTGACCCGCCAGTACCTGGCCGAGATGGCGCGCGTGGGGACATCGGGGGCATGACACTGCGCCGCCTGCCCGAGACACTGGTCAACCGCATCGCCGCCGGCGAGGTGGTGGAGCGCCCGGCCTCGGCCGCCAAGGAGCTGGTGGAGAACGCGCTGGACGCCGGGGCGACCCGCATCGAGATCGCGCTGCGCGACGGCGGCGCCGCCTATCTCTCGGTGACCGACGACGGTCGCGGCATGACGCCGGAGGAGCTGGAGCTCGCGGTCGAGCGCCACGTCACCTCGAAGCTGCCGGACGACGACCTGGTCGACATCCGCTTCCTTGGCTTCCGTGGCGAGGCGTTGCCCTCCATCGCCGCGGTGGCGCGCCTGACCATCACCTCGCGCGCCCGCGGCAGCGGCGATGCCTGGCAGCTCAAGGTCGAGGGCGGTCGCAAGGGCGGCCTCGAGCCGGCGGCCGGGGCGCCCGGCACGCGGGTCGAGATGGCCGATCTGTTCTACGCCGTGCCGGCGCGCCTGAAGTTCCTCAAGACTGCGCGCAGCGAGATCGGCGCGGTGGAGGACACTGTCGCGCGCTTGGCCATGGCCCACCCCGGCGTCTCCTTCCGCCTGGAGTCCGACGGCAAGCGACTGCTCGAGCTGCCGGTCGGGCAGGGCGATCTGCTGGACCAGCGGCTGCGGCGCCTGGGCGCCGTCCTGGGGCGCGAGTTCGCCGAGAACGCGCTGCCAATCGCCGCCGAGCGCGAGGGCATCCGGCTGGCCGGCTATGCCGGGCTGCCGACGCTCAATCGCGCCACGACGCAGCACCAGTACCTCTTCGTCAACGGCCGCGCGGTGCGCGACAAGCTGCTCTATGGCGCCATCCGTGGCGCCTACCAGGACTTCCTGGCCGGCAACCGCCATCCGCTGGTGGTACTGTTCCTCGAGCTGCCGCCGGCCGAGGTCGACGTCAACGTGCATCCGATGAAGGCCGAGGTGCGCTTCCGCGATGCCGGCCTGGTGCGCGGCCTGATCGTCGGCGCGCTGCGCCATGCCCTGGCCGCCGCGGGCCACCGCGCCTCCACCAGCGTCGCCGCCGGTGCGCTGGGCGCCTTCCGGCCCGAAGGCGGCGGCACAGGCCCGGGCGCGCCGCCCTACCAGGCGTCCTATCGACCCGCACAGCCGTCGCGCGGCTTCGCCGAAGCGGTGGCGCAGTATCACGCCCCGCTGGTCAGCGGCGGCACGCTGCCCGGCCTTGCCCTGCAGCCGGCGGTGCGGCCGGCGGCCGAGGCCGCCCCGGCGCCGGCGGCCGAGCACCCGCTGGGCGCGGCGCGCACGCAGCTCTTCGGCACCTACGTGGTGGCCGAAACGGCGGACGGCCTGGTCATCGTCGACCAGCACGCGGCGCACGAGCGCCTAGTCTACGAGCGCATGAAGGCGGAACTCGCGGCCAAGGGCGTCGCCCGCCAGGCCCTGCTGCTGCCGGTGGTGGTGGAGCTGGAGGGCAGCGCCGCCGAGCGCCTGGCGGCGCGCGCCGGCGAGCTGGCGGAGATCGGCCTGGTGCTGGAGGCCTTTGGCCAGGGCGCCGTGGTGGTGCGCGAGGTGCCGGCGCTGCTGGGCCAGACCGACGTGCAGGGCCTGGTGCGCGACCTGGCCGACGAGCTGGCCGAGCTGGGCCAGGCCTTCGCGCTGAAGGAGAAGCTGGAGGAGGTCTGCGGCACCATGGCCTGCCACGGCTCGGTGCGCGCCGGCCGCCGCCTGGTGGCGGAGGAGATGAACGCCCTGCTGCGCCAGATGGAGGCGACGCCGCACTCCGGCCAGTGCAACCACGGCCGCCCGACTTACGTCGAGCTGAAGCTGGCCGACATCGAGAAGCTGTTCGGGCGGCGCTAGTCGCTTAGCCCTCCCCCCTCGCGGGGGAGGGTTGGGTGGGGGCCTCGATTAGGCCCGACCCGCCTTTGCGAAACCCACAAGAAAGGCCCCCACCCCGACCCTCCCCCGCAAGGGGGGAGGGAGGACTGTGGCGTCCGGCGACCACCGCCGCCTTCCATTTTGATCCCGCCCGCCCTTTCCTTCGCATCGCAACCGGCGCAAGGTCTGCCTGCGATTCCAGTAGCTTGGTCCAGGAGGATTATGGGGCATTTCCGGGCGATCCTGACGGTCTGGTTGCTTGGCGCGGCGCTGCCCGCGGCGGCGGACACGCAGCTCGCCACGCCGCTGCCGCCGGTCAACGGCGCGCCGCAGTCGCTGCTGACCCCGGACTTCGTGCCGCTGCCCTGCCCCTGCGAGGGCGAGATGATCGCCGGCGCCGGCTTCACGCCCGACCAGGTCGGCTTCGTTGTCTTCGATCCGGTCAAGGGCACCATCGTCGCTAGCCAGAACATCGATCAGGCCTACATCCCGGCTTCAGTGGAGAAGGTGCCGACCCTGCTGGCCGGGCTGGCGGTGCTGGGTCCCGACCATCGCTTCGAGACCGCGGTGATCGGCAGCCGCAAGCCCAAGGCCGGGGTGCTGCAGGGCGACCTCTACCTGAAGGGTGGCGGCGATCCCTTCCTGACCACCGACGACGTGCTGAACTTCGTGCTGGCGCTGAAGGACCAGGGGCTGACCCAGGTGGACGGCGGCTTCTTCTTCGACGAGGGCCAGTTGCCGCGCCTGGCCGAGATCAATGCCCGGCAGCCAGCGGCGGTGCCCTACAACCCCGGCATCTCGGCGCTGACAGTGAACTTCAACATCGTGCAGCTGTCCTGGTATCGCGCGCCCGACACCGGCGCGCTGACCGGCAGCGCGTTGTCGAAGTCCGACACCCTGGACGTGGCGGCCGAGGCCATCACCTTCGCGCCGCTGGCCGAGGCGGTGTCGAAGAAGATCCCCTATCTCTTCGACCGCAACAGCACGCTGACCGGCAACGTGGGCGAGCAGTGGCTGCTGTCGCCCGACCTGCCGAAGGAGGGCGAGGTGCGCCTGCCGGTGAAGCACCCGGCGCTGAACGCGGCGATGATCTTCAAGCGCCTGGCGGCCGACCAGGGGTTGGCGCTGCCTGACCCGCTGCCGGCACCGGCGCCGGACGACGGCCAGGTGCTACAGCTGCACAAGTCGGTGGCGCTGGACAAGGCAGCGCAGCTCATCCTGCGCTATTCCAACAACCTCTCGGCCGAGTTGGTCGGGCTGTCGACCAGCCTGGCGCTGGGCGCGCGGCCAACCGACCTGGCGGCCTCCGGCGCCCGGGTGACGCAGTGGCTGCAGGCGGCCATGCCGAAGGTCGACTGGACCGGCTTCCTGGCCGTCAACCATTCCGGCTTGACCTCGGACTCGCGCATGACGCCGCGGCAGATGATGGCGATCCTGTCCTATGCCCAGGGGCTGACCGCCCAGGGCATCGACCTCTATGCGCTGCTGGCGCCGGTGAAGTGGACCGGCGAGCTGATGGAAGGCCGCGACGAAGACGCAACCGACTTGGTGGTGCGGGCCAAGAGCGGCACCATCAACTTCTCCCGCGCGCTGGCCGGCTACATGATCACCGACGGCGGCCGCCGCCTGGGCTTCGTCGTCTTCATCGGCGACGAAGCGCTGCGCAACGCCTACGACCAGTCGATGAACGTCGACGAGCTGGTCGAGGTGCCAGGTGCCCGCGCCTGGATGAAGCGCGCCAAGGCGCTGGAGAAGGCCCTGGTGAGCCGCTGGGTCACTGGCTACTGAATTCCGTTCTGGCACGCCGCGACGCTTGGCCTGCCTGCCGGCCTCTGCTGTTATAGGCGACACGCCCACTGCGCCCGATCAAGGCGGCGCGGAAGCGGAAGACAGGGAGGACTGGCGATGGCTCGAGTAGCATTGGTGACCGGCGGAACGCGCGGGATTGGCGAGGCGATCTCGCTGGCGCTGAAGACGGCGGGCTATACCGTGGTGGCGAACTACGGCGGCAACGACGAGGCCGCCAAGGCCTTCACCCAGCGCAACGGCATCCCGGCGGTCAAGTTCGACGTCTCCAACTTCGACGCGGTGAAGCAGGCGGTACAGGCGATCGCCAAGCAGTACGGACCGATCGACGTCGTGGTCAACAACGCCGGCATCACGCGCGACGGCACGCTGCATCGCATGTCGCAGGAATCCTGGCAGGCGGTGATCGACACCAACCTCGGCTCCTGCTTCAACCTCTGCCGCGCGGTGATCGATTCCATGCGCGAGCGCAAGTTCGGCCGCATCGTCAACATCGGCTCGATCAACGGCCAGGCCGGGCAGTATGGTCAGGTGAACTATGCCGCCGCCAAGTCCGGCATCCACGGCTTCACCAAGGCGCTGGCGCAGGAAGGTGCCGGCATCGGCATCACGGTGAACGCCATCGCGCCGGGCTACATCGACACCGACATGGTGCGCGCCGTGCCGGCCGACGTTCTGGAGAAGATCGTCGCCAAGATCCCGGTGAAGCGCCTCGGCAAGGCGGCGGAGATCGCCCGCGGCGTCGTCTTCCTGGTGGCCGACGACGCCGGCTTCATCACCGGCTCGACGCTGTCGATCAACGGCGGCCAGCACATGTATTGAGCCCCTGGCCCATCCTTCGAGACGCCCGGCGGTGCTGGGCTCCTCAGGATGAGGTCGGTGGGTTTGTCGCCAGTTGCTCTGCCTCATCCTGAGGAGGGCGCGGAAGCGCCCGTCTCGAAGAATGGGCCACGGGCGCCTCAGCAGGAGACCCCTCATGTCCACCGTCCGCCTGGTCGACGACGAACACGCCGGTGCCGAGGTGCGCGCCGTCTATGCCGACATCCGCGCCACCCGCAAGACCGACTTCATCAACAACTTCTGGCGCGCGCTGGCGCACCACCCGCCGACCTTGAAGCGCACCTGGGAGAGCGTGAAGCAGGTGATGGCGCCGGGCGCCCTCGATCCCATGGTGAAGGAGCTGATCTACCTCGCGGTCTCGGCGACCAACGGCTGCGAATACTGCGTGCGCTCCCACACCGCCGCCGCCCGCACCAAGGGCATGACCGAGGACCAGCTGGGCGAGGTCATGGCCATCGTCGGCATGGCCAACGAGACCAACCGCCTGGCCACCGGCTACCAGGTGCCGGTGGACGAGGTGTTCCGAAAGGTGCCGGAGTAGGGGCGGCTACTTGTCCAGGTCGGCCAACGTCTGCCGCCAATAGGTGGAGATGGTCATGGCCGTCGCGTTATTGATGTCGAAGTTGGCACGCGCCATCTCTTGCTGGGCGCTCCAGGCGATCCGGCGCCGCTGCGCAACTTCGTCGAGGAACTGGTCCCACAGTCGTTGAGCCTCGTCGGCCGTGCAATCGGGGGGTGGCATGGGCAGCCCGCTGCGTCGGTGAACCGCCGCGGCCAGCAGGGCGCCGGCGTCAAAGTCGATTGGTGCTTCCGGGTCATCGTCGGGCAGGATTTGCCGGAGTTCGGCGATGGCTTGGTCCAGCTTGATCGCCTCCTCTTGCGGATTCTTTGCCGCGTTAGCAACGGCTGCCTCTGCGAAGCTGACCCAGGCGCTGACCCAGCGGAACCAGTCCGGCACGTCTTCGACCTTGTTGAGGGCCTCATTGATTGCGCCGTCCACCAAAGTGCGCGCGCCGGGCTGGGGGGGTGAGCCGGCTACGTCCTGCAGCTTGCCCAAGTAGACGAAACTGTCGGCCGAATCGCAGATGCAGTTCCAGTCCTTGGTCTTGGCGAGGGCCTCGCGGAGCCGCTTCTCGGCATTGGTGTAGTTGCCGTTGGCCAGCAGCGCGAGCGCCAGAGCCCAAAGCACGTCGTAGTCATAGGTGCCCTTGCCGGGCAGCGCCTGCTGCAGCTTCCACGCCTGCCTTGCAAGCTTGAGCGCCCGGTTCTTCAGCTTGCCAGGCGGCAGGTGAGTGAAGGGCCCCCACGCGGCCTCATTGTCGCGGCTCCAGCCATCTTGCAGCGAGGTAAGCATGGCAAAAGAGAGGAGAGCCAATGCCCGAGGATAGGTTATTGCCGGAACCTGCCCGTTCGGACGCAGACGGCGGATCTTGCGAAGGATGCGGACAGCCTGATCGAGGTCCGACTGTTCCTGGATCGGGAACTGCGCCATCGCGCGGACGAAAGCCGTATTGCTCATGATCGCTCCTCCCTGTCGGTTGATCGCATCCTGCTAAGGCTTCAGATCTCCTCAAGGCCGATGGCCCTAAGGCCGTCCAACCAATGCGATTCGTCATCACTTCGCCGGAAGCTGATGGTGGATCGTTCGCGCTCGATGCTCCAGTCGGGCCGACGCTTCTTGAAGTCCACGAGCAAACTCTTGGCCTGGCCCCGGTGCCAGGCCCCGGCCTCTCCATTCGCCAATCGCGCGTGGTTCGCCGCCATGATCAGGCGCACCTCGTTGTTCGGCTTCAGGATGCGTTGCAGCTCAGCATTGGACTCCGCGTAGCGCCGCGCGTGATGCAGCGCCCAGCCGAGCATCCAGCGGTACCATTCGGGGAAATGCGGGTTTAGCGCCATGGCGCGGTGTACCTCCGCCACGGCTTCGTCATGGCGCCCCAGGGCGGTCAGTGTTTCCGCCATCTCGGCCAGCATGTTGGCCTCGTTGGAGTTGAGCTCGACAGCGCTCTGGTACTCCGCCAGGCCCATCTCTGGCCGCCCGGTGCTGGAGTAGATAAAGGCCAGCGCCCAGCGCGTGTCGTGGTCGTCGGGCCGTAGGCTGACACCGCGCTTGGCGAATTCCTCTGCTTCGCGGGCGGTTTCCTCCCCGGCCCAGCCGTCCAGCACGCGGTTCATCTGCAGGTATCCCAGGAAGCACCAGGCGCGGCCATAATCGGGGTCCAGTGCAATGGCCTTCTCCAGCCAGGCTTTCGCCTGCAACAGGCCAGTCTCGTTCTCGGCGCTGCTCTCAAGCTGCGCGAAATAGAGCTCTTGGCCACGCAGAAAGGCCTCGTAGGCACTGATGTCTGCAGTCTCCTTGCGGGCGACACGCGCCAGTTCGGCCGCCGAGACGCGCACGTTCAGCACCGAAACCAAACGCCGTACCAGATCGTCCTGCGCGTCCAGGATGTCGTCCAGCGCACTGTCCACCCGGTCGGCCCAGAGGTGCTGCTCGCTCTCCGCTTCAATCAGCTGGGCGTTGATGCGCACCTTCTTGCCGCCGCGTTGCACGCTGCCTTCCAGCAGGTAGCGCACGCCCAGCTCCTCCGCCAGCGCCGAGGGGCGTACGGCGCGGCCCTTGTAGGTGAAGGCCGAGTTGGCGGCGAAGACGAAGAGGTTGGCGAACTTCGACAGGTCGGTGGTGATGTCCTGGGTCAGGCCGTCGCAGAAGTACTCCTGCTCGACGTCGTGACTGAGGTTGATGAAGGGCAGCACGATGATCGAGGCGCGGTCAGTTATGCCGGCCGCCGGCCCGGCGCGGCGCAGCGCTGGCGCCGCCATTGAGGGCGCGACGCCAAGCGGGTCGCCGCCGCCGCTCAGCACGACATAGACCTCGACCTCGTCGGGAATGTTCTTCAGGCGCTGCGGGCCGCGCGGCTGGAACTCCAGCGGCAGCTTGCGGCGCACTGCGCGGAACACGTCGCCGGACACCACGATCTCGCCTGGCTGGCCCAGACCCTCGAGGCGCTTGGCGACGTTGACCGCGTCGCCGAAGTAGTCGCCGCCCTCGGCGATCACGTCGCCCATGTGCACCGCCAGCCGCAGGCCGAGCGATGCCTCGGCGGCGCAGCGGCGCAGCTCGGCGGCGCAGTCCACTGCCTCCACCGGGCTGTCGAAGATCGCCAGTATGCCGTCGCCCATGGTTTTGAAGATCGCGCCGTTGCGCGCCGCCACCGCCGGCTGGATCGCCCCGTCGATCAGCTGGCGCACGGACGCCAAGGTGCCGACCTCGTCCTCGCTCATGCGGCGGGAGAAGTCGACCACATCGGCGGTCAGGATGGCGGCAAGCTTGCGACGCATGCCGTGGTGGCCTCCGGGGACAAAGATTATTGCGTGATGCTAGCGGTTCCCGTCGCGTCATGCCACCGTAGCGCCCGGTGCCCGCCGGTCGGGGGTGGGCCGGGATGACAGCCGGCGAAGGCGCGTGCTAGGGGGACGCGGCGCTTTTGTACGCGACAGCCGAGGGACCCCCATGAAGCCTGATCGCCAGACCACCGTCGCGACCCTGGTTGGCGCCATCGCCGTCCTGCTGTGGTCCACCCTGGCGCTGCTGACCGTGCTGGCGAGCGGCCTGCCGCGCTTCCAGCTGCTGGCCATGACCTTCTCGGTGGCGACCCTGGTCTACCTGGTGGTGATCCTGCGCCGCGGCCTCGGTGGGCTCGACCTGCTGCGCCAGCCCTGGCAGGTCTGGGCGCGCGGCGTGGCGGCGCTGTTCTTTTATCACGTCGTCTATTTCTACGCGCTGGACGAGGCACCGGCGGTGGAGGCGCAGCTCATCGCCTTCCTCTGGCCGTTGCTGCTAGTGCTCTTCACCGCCTTCCTGCCGGGCGGCGGGCTGCGCTGGTTCCACCTGGTGGGCGCGGCGGGTGGCTTCCTCGGCGCCGCGCTGCTGATCAGCGGCGGCGAGCTGGCCTTCAAGAGCCAGTTCTGGGTCGGCTACCTGCTGGCGCTGGGTTGCGCCGTGATCTGGTCAACCTACAGCGTCACCAACCGCCAGCAGGCCAAGGTGCCGAGCGAGGTGGTCGGCGGCTTCTGCGGTGTCGTCGCCATCCTCGGCTACTTCTGCCACCTGGTGTTCGAGAAGACCGTGGTGCCCGAGGGCGACCAGTGGTGGGCCATTGCTGGCCTTGGCATCGGCCCCGTCGGCCTGGCTTTCTTCGTCTGGGACTTCGGCACCAAGCGCGGCAACCTGCCGGTGCTGGGCGCGCTGTCCTACGCCGCGCCGCTGCTCTCCACCGTCCTGCTGCTGGCCTTCGGCTATGCCGAGAACAGCAAGGCCTGGGTGCTGGCAGCTGCCTGCCTGCTGATCATCGGCGGCGCGCTGCTGGCCTCGAAGGAGATGCTGTTCGGCCGCGACAAGCTGGCCGTGGCGACGCCGGGAACGGTGACACCCGAGGACGCCCCCTAGCCTGGCGGAGTCCATCCCGGCGGCGCCAGCTCGAAGCCGGCGAAGTCGAAGCCGGGCGCCACGCTGCAGCCGCAGAGCGTCCAGTCGCCCAGGCTGCGCGCGCTCTGCCAGGCATCCTTGGGGACCACGCGCTGCGGCTCCTGCCCGGCCGCCAGATCGTTGCCCAATAGCTGGGTGACCGACGCCGCGCCGGCGGCCGCGACCGACAGCGCCAGCGGCGCGCCAGCGTGCCAGTGCCAGACCTCGGTGGCATCGACGCGGTGCCAGTGCGAGACCTCGCCGGCCTGCAGCAGGAAATAGATCAAGGTCAGCGGGCTGCGCCCACCGTCGGCCGCCGCCACGCGCAGCGTCTCACGATAGTGCCCGCCCTCGGGGTGCGGCCGCAGGCCGAGGCGCTGGATCAGCGCCGCCGCATCCTCCACGGTGCCAGCCTCAGGCCGGCTTGGTCTGCGCCAGCGACGGCCGCTCGGCCATCACTGCCTCCCAGGCGGCCAGCGCCGGCCGGGACTTGCGCCACGCCAGCTCGGGCAGGCGGAAGTCGACATAGCCCAGCGCGATGGCGACGGAGAGCGTGCCGATGGTGATCGGGCCGGCCAGCTGCCCGGCCTTGGCCTGCGCCTCGAAGGCATCGAGCGTGCGCTCGACCTTCGCCGTCTGGCGGGCGATCCAGTCAGCCCAGCGGAATTGCTCCGGCCGGCGCAGCTTCTCTACCACCGCGGCGACGCCGGCTTCCATCAGGCCATCGGCCAGGTACTGCTGCGCCAGCGCCTGCCAGCGCGCCGGTCCAGCCGGCGGGAAGAGCTTGGTGCCGCCGTGCAGCGAGTCGAGGTATTCGCAGGCCAGCTGCGAGCCCGCCAGCACCGTGCCGTCCTCCAGCTTCAGCGCCGGGATGCGGCCGACCGGGTTGGTCGCCGGCAGCGGGTCCTCGTCGCTCCACGGATTGGTGGTGACTCGCTCCAGCTTGGCATGCTGGCCGGTTTCCAGCGCCAGCACCGTGACCTTGCGCACGAAGGGGCTGGTGCCCGCGTAGGAGAGCTGAATCATCGGAAAACATCCTTTCGGCGACGGACTTCGGCGAACACGGCAACCGGGTCGCCCTGGGGCAGTCCCACGGCCGCCGCCACGCTGGGGCGGTCGGCGCGCAGGAAGGGATTGGTGGCCTTCTCCTCGCCCAGCAGCGAGGGCACGGTGGGGCGCTGTTGCGCGCGCAGGGCGGTGACGCGCTCGCCGCGCTCCAGCAGCGCCGCGTTGTCGCTTTCCACCGTCAGGGCGAAGCGCAGGTTGCTCGCGGTGTATTCGTGCGCGCAGTAGACCCGGGTGCTGTCCGGCAGCGCGCGCAGGCGCGACAGCGAGGGCCACATCTGCTGCGGCGTGCCTTCGAACAGGCGTCCGCAGCCCAGCGCGAAAAGCGTGTCGCCGCAAAACAGCGCCTGGTCGGCGGCGAACCAATAGGCGATGTGGCCGCTGGTGTGGCCAGGCACGAAGATGACCTCGGCCTCGGCCTCGCCCAGGCGCACGCGCTGGCCGTCCTCGACGCGGTCGGTGATGCCGGGGATCCGCGCCGCGTCGGGGCCGAAGCCGAAGATGCGGCAGCCGGTGGCCTCCTGGATCGCCTTGTTGCCGCCGACGTGGTCGCCGTGATTGTGGGTGTTCAGGATGTGGCTGATGCGCCAGCCGCGCTGCTGCGCCGCCGCCAGCACCGGCGCGGCCACCGCCGGGTCGATCACCGCGGTGGCGCCACTGGGGCGGTCATGCGCCAGGTAGACGTAGTTGTCCTCCAGGACCGGGATCTGGACGATGTCGAGCGTGGGCTGTGTCATGCGGCCGCGAGGCTAGCAAAGCCGGGCCGGTGGGCAAAGCGTCCAGGCGGTTCGGGGTGCTGTGCCCGGCGGCGGCGACGCAGGTGACTACCGCACCAGCCCACAGGCGGCGATGCCGCCGGCGCCGCCAAGCGGGCTGGACTTGTAGTTGTCGTCGTACTCGCGCAACACCAGGGCACGTCCGCGCAGGTCGGCAAGCTTCAGGCGTGGCGCCACCAGGGTCATGAAGATCCAGCCCTCCTGGTTGGCCTCGGTCTTCGGCAGCGAGCCGAGATAGCCTTCGCCGAAAGGCCCGGTGTGCTGCTTCGCACCGGCGGGGTTGTAGAGGCCGCCGGCGGCGCCGCCCAGCTCCAGCCGGCCGTTCCGGGCAAAGGGATCGCAGTTGCCGTGGCTCATCAGGTTGAAGCCCTTGAAGCCCGGCGTGAAGCGCGTGACCACGACCTTGAAGTAGAGGCCGTCCGGCAGCTCGTAGGCGGTGATGCCGCCCAGGGTGTCGCGCACGCCGTCGGCGCGCAGGTACTCCATCGGCACCGCCAGGCGCTGAGTGTTGACCGTGTCCAGCGGCATGGGCACTTCGCCGGGCTTGATGAAGCTGACGGCGTTGTTCTGCTCGATCGGGTTGCTGGGCGAGGGTATCGGCGTCGCCGTGGTTGGCGCGGCCGGATACTTCGTGTCGGCCGCGGTGGCCGGCAGCGCAGCGGCGAATGACAGCAGGGCCAGTCCCAAGACGGTCCCGGCCAGAGTCGACTTCGACATGGCATCCCCCAATTCCAGCCGGGCCCTCCGCCAAGAGTGCCCCGTCCGGTTGCCGTTAAGCCTTGAAATCCTACGGCTTTAGTCAGCTCCTGGCAAGTTGGCGTTGCCGGGTCGTCCAGAAGGCTGCAACCGGATGCTATTTCTCGTCGCGGACATAGACGTCGATGAACTGGTCCCACTTGCCGCAGGGACTGGTCGTGGTGGTGAGCCGCCAGTTCTTTTTCTTGGCGGCGCGCTCGAAGACATACACCCCTTCCTTCCGGCAGTTGCCCTGGCCGGTCAGGCTGGCCACGTGGTACTCGACCGTGCCCTTCAGGGTGAAGCTGTTCTTGTCGACCTGGGTGACGTAGCCCTTCACCTTGAGCCAGTCGCCCTGGGCCTGGCCGCTGCCGTCCTGGGCGCCGGTGACGTAGATCAGGCCAAGGTTCTCGAAGGCCACCAGTTCGCCCTGCTGCTTCACACCAATCCATTGCAGCGTCAGGCCGTGGCTACCGACCAGCAGGTCGCGCTCCGCCGAGTCGCCGACCTGGGTGATGCCCAGGCCGCTGGGTGGATTGGGGAAGTCGGGCAGGGCGCGCAGCAGGTTGCCGAACATCCAGCCTTCCTGGCCGGTGTCGTACAGGCGGATCAGGTACCAGGGCCGTTGCTGGCTATCCTGCACCGAGCCCAGGACCAGCACCTGGGTGCCGGCCGGATAGGTGCCGATGGGCGCATTCTTGGTCGAGGGGTCGGCGCGGAAGTTGCCTTCGCGCACCAGCATCGCGGGGATGTAGAGCGGCTCGTCGACCTCCTGCTCGGCCCGCGCCGGCGGCGCCCAGCTCACTGGCAGCGCCAGCAGCATCGCAAGCGCAAGCATCACCAATGGCCGCATGGCCTAACCTCCCCAAGCCGATTTCGGACACTATGGCGGAAGCCCGGCCGGGATGCCAAGCCGGCAGGGGCGGGGGGACGACAAACCATGCTGGAAGCTTTGCTCTACTGGACCGACCTGGCTGGCGTCGCGGTCTTCGCGCTGTCCGGCGCGTTGACCGCGGCGCGCAAGCATATGGACCTCTTCGGCTTCGTGCTGATCGCCACGGTGACCGGGATCGGCGGCGGCACGCTGCGCGACCTGCTGCTGGGATTGACCCCGGTCTTCTGGGTGCAGCAGCCGGTCTATCTCGCCATCACCACCGGCGTCGCGCTGCTAGGCTTCCTCACCGCGCACCTGGTGGAGTACCGCTATCGCCTGCTGCTATGGGCCGACGCGGCGGGGCTGTCGCTCTTCTGCCTGCTGGGCGCCGAGGCGGCGCTGGCGGCCGGCGTCTCGCCCGGTATCGCCGTCATCATGGGGTTGATGTCGGCGGCCTTCGGCGGGCTGGTGCGCGACATCCTCTGCGCCGAGACGCCGCTGATCCTGCGCAAGGAGATCTATGCCACCGCGGCGGTGTTGGGCGCCGGCGTCTATGTCGGCCTGGCGCAGCTTGGCCTGGAGCGCCCCTGGTGCCTGGCCGCCGGCTTCGTCGCCGCCTTCGGTTTGCGTGGCCTGGCCATCGCCAAGGGCCTGTCGCTGCCGATCTACGACAAGCGCCCAGCGCGGCGCTACGAAGACCGGGACGAGCCGCCGCGCGGCTGAGGCGTCACCGCCCGATGGCGTAGCCCTGCATGAAGCGCGGGTTGGCGCCGGCCTTCAGCAACTCGCCGTCCCTGGCGGCCGCCGTCATGCGGCCCAGGCTCCAGTCCTCGCTGACTTCTAGGCGATGGCCACGGCGGCGTAGCTCCTGCTGGTCCGACGCGCTGACGCGGCTCTCCACCGCCAGGTGCCCCGGGTCGCTTTCGCGCGGATAGAAGGAGCTGGGGAAGTGCGCCGTGTTGAAGCCCGGTGCCTCGATGGCCTGCTGCAGATTCAGCCCGTGGTGCAGATGGCGCAGCAGGAAGTGCAGCGCCCACTGGTCCTGCTGGTCGCCGCCCGGCGTGCCGAAGGCGAGGTAGGGCTGGCCGTCGCGCAGCGCCAGGCCGGGCGACAGCGTGGTGCGCGGCCGGCGACGCGGCCCCAAGGTGGTCGGCCGGCCGGGTTCCAGCGCAAACATCTGGCCGCGGTTGCCCAGGCAGCAGCCCAGCGCCGGGATCGCTGGCGAGGACTGTAGCCAGCCGCCGCTGGGCGTGGCGGTCACCAGGTTGCCCCAGCGGTCGATGATGTCCAGGTGGACGGTGTCGCCGCGCGTCGCCCCGGCCGCTGTCGGCCGCGGTTCGTCGAAGCGCGCCACCGTCGGCTCGCCCAGGCCCAGGCCGTGCTCGACCGCCGCGTCGGGCTGGCGGAGGCGCTGCACCGGTGTCGCGCCGTAGCCGTGGATGTGGCCTGGCCGCAGCTCCAGCGACGCCGTCTCGCCCACCAGTTTGCGCCGCTGGTCGTTGTAGGTGTCGGACAGCAGCGTCTCGATCGGCACGGCGGTGAAATCGGGATCGCCGTAGAAGGCCTCGCGGTCGGCGTAGGCCAGCTTCGCGCATTCGGTGACCAGATGGATGAAGTCGGCCCCGGCGGTGTCCAACGCCGCCAGGTCGAAGCCCTTGAGCAGTGCCAGCTGCTGCAGCAGGACCGGCCCCTGGCTCCAGACCCCGGCCTTGCAGACGGTGACGCTGGCGTAGTCGTAGGTCAGCGGCGCTTCCAAGGTCGCCTGCCAGCGCGCCAGGTCGTCGCCGGTCAACAGGCCACGGTGCCGCCGGCCGGAGCTGTCGAGCGCCTGGGTGTCGCGACAGAAGTCCTCGATCGCCTGGGCGACGAAGCCGCCTTGGAAGGTGGCGCGCGCCGCCTCGATCTGGCGGTCGCGGTCGCTGCCGGCGGCCTCCGCCGTCTCCAGGATACGGCGGTAGGTGGCAGCCAGCGCCGGGCTGCGGAACAGCGTGCCGGGCGCCGGCACCTGGCCCTGCGGCAGCCAGATCGCCGCCGAGCTTGGCCAGTGCTGGGTGAAGAGTTCCTGCACCGCGGCGATGGTGTGGCTGATGTTCGGCACCAGCGGAAAACCGCGCTCGGCGAAGGCGATGGCCGGCTCCAGCGCGCGGCGCAGCGAGATCGTGCCGAAGTCGCGCAGCAGTAGCATCCAGGCATCGAAGGCGCCGGGCACCACGGCGGCCAGCAGGCCGGAGCCCGGCACCAGGTCGAGCCCCAGCCCGGTGTAGTGCTCCAGCGTCGCCGCCGCCGGCGAGACGCCCTGGCCGCAGAGCACCCGTGGCTGGCCGTCGTCGCCGCGCGCCAGCAGCAGCGTCATGTCGCCCAGCAGGCCATTCAGGTGCGGCTCCACCACCTGCAGCGCGAAGCCGGTGGCGACGGCGGCGTCGAAGGCGTTGCCGCCGCCCTCCAGCACCGCCATGCCGGTGGCCGTGCCCAGCCAGTGCGTGGTGGTGACGACGCCGAAGGTGCCGAGAATCTCCGGCCGGGTGGTGAAAGCAACCATGACCTGTCCTCTAGATAATGATGAGTTCGCGCGGGTGGCGGGTCAGCGCCTCGCACCCCGTATCGGTGACCAGGATGGTCTCGCTGAAGCCCATGGCGACCTGGCCTGGCACGCGCAGTGAGCGCGGCGTGTGGAACACCATGCCGGGTTCGAGAATATCCTCCGCATCGTCGCGGATGCCGACCGAATGCTCCACCCAGACCGGCGGAAAGGTGAGACCGACGGAATAGGCGTGATAGCCGCGCGTCTGGATCTCGTCCAGCAGGTGGGCATAGCCCTTGGCGGCTTCGCGCGCGACCGCGGCGACGCTGCGCCCCGGCTTCACCGCGGCGTAGAGCCGCTCCAGCGTGTCCAGCGCCGCCTCGGCCAGGCGCTGCTGCCGCGCGTCCGGCGGGCCGATCACCGCGGTGCGCAGCAGCGGCGCGGAGTAGCGCTGGTAGACGCCGCCGAACTCCATGAAGACGTTGTCGCCGCGCTTCAGCGGCACGCGCTTGCCGGTGGCGTGCACTACGCCGGAGCGCCAGCCGGTGCGCACGATGGGCTGGATGGAGAAGAACTCGCTGCCGGCCGACAGCATGGCCTGGCTGGCGGCGGCGATGACGTCGTTGTCCAGGCCGCCCTCGCGGATCGCTGCGATGCCGGCCGCCATGCCAAGGTCGGTAAAGGCCGCGGCGCGGCGCAGGCAGGCAACCTCGGCCGGCGACTTCACCGCGCGCAGCCGCGGCGCCAGGTCCGAGGCATCGACGAAATCGGCACGCGGCAGGCCGGCGCGCAGGCACTCCAGCGTCCAGGCATTGAGGCCGGGCCGGCGCAGCTCGACACCGATGCGCCGCCCGTCGGCGCCCTGGTCCTGCAGCAGGCCGGCAAGCTGCGCGCCGGCCTCGTCCATGCGCTCCCACAGCACCACGGCGATCTGCGTCAGGCGGCTGTTCAGCATCGCCAGCTCGGTATCGCAGCACTGCAGCAGCAGCTCGCCGCTGCGCGGCACCACCAGGCAGTGATACCAGTCGCAGAGCGGAGTCTGGAAACCGGTCAGCCAGCAGATGTTGGGCAGGCTGTGCAGCAGCAGCAGGTCCAGGCCCTCGCGCTCCATAGCGGCGCGCAGGCGCGCCAGACGTGCCGCATATTCGTCCGCCGGGAAGGCGAGCTCCTGCGGCATCTCCACCAGCGGCACGGTGCCGCGACTGGGCTGGCGTTCCATGGCTCTCAGGCCTCCCCGATCAGCAGCGTATCCTCGGCGCGCCATTCCAGCGTCACCCGGTCACCCAGGCGGCGGCGTTCGCCGTCACCGACGTTGGCCTCGCGCAGCAGCAGGCGCTGGCCATCCTGCAGCGCCACCTGATAGGTCACCAGCGCGCCCTCGTAGGCGATCTCGTCGATCTGGCCTGGCAGGCGGTTGGCCAGCGTGGGCGCGGCGATGGCGATGCGCAGTCGCTCCGGCCGCAGGGCGATCTGCAGGGCATCACCGGCCAGGCATGCGCCAGCGGCGGTGACGGGTTCGCCGGCCAGGCGCAGCCCCTCGCCGGCGCGCGTGACGGCGAGGAAGTTGGTCTGGCCGACGAAGTCGAGCACGAAGCGGCTGGCCGGCGTCTCGTAGATCGCGTCCGGCGGCCCGGCCTGCTCGATCACGCCCTGGTTCATCACCACCACGCGGTCGGCCAGGGTCAGCGCCTCCTCCTGGTCGTGCGTGACGAAGACCACGGTGAGGCCCAGGCGGCGCTGCAGCGCACGGATCTCGCGCCGCATCTCCTCGCGCAGCTTGCGGTCCAGCGCGGCGAAGGGCTCGTCCAGCAGCAACACGGCGGGGCGCACCACCAGGCTGCGGGCGATGGCGACGCGCTGCTGCTGCCCGCCGGAGAGCTGGCGCGGCAGCCGCTCCTGCAGCCCCTCCAGGTGCAGCAGCGCCAGCATCTCGCCGATGCGCTGGCGCGTCTCGGCCGCCGGCACCTTGCGCAGCGCCAGGCCGAAGGCGATGTTCTGCGCCACCGTCATGTGCGGGAACAGCGCCAGGTCCTGGAACACCATGGCGATGTTGCGCCGGTGCGCCGGCAGTTCGTTGGCCAGGATGCCGTCGATCTCGACGCGGCCGGACTCGACGCGGTTCAGCCCGGCGATGGCGCGCAAGGTCGTGGTCTTGCCGCAGCCGCTGGGTCCCAGCAGGCAGACGAACTCGCCCGGCTGGATCGCCAGGTCGATGGCATGCACCACGCGTTTGGTGCCGTGGCTGATCGACAGCTGCTCCAGGCGGATCGCGCCAGCGGTCACTTGTCGAGGCCCCCGCCCTGGGTGATGCGCCCGAAGCCGACCAGCCGCTCCACCAGCAGCAGCCCCGTCAGGCTGACCAGGATCAGCACGGTGGAGATGGCGGCGATGGTCGGGTCGCTTTCGGTGCGGATGTAGGAATAGATCTCGATCGGCAGGGTGCCGCGCGTCGTCACCAGGAAGGCGGTGACGGTGAAGTTGTCGAAGGAGACGACGAAGGCGAAGACACCGGCCGCGATCATCCCCGGCTGGATCACCGGCAGGGTGATCTTCCAGAAGGTGCGCAGCGGCCCGGCGCCCAGCACCAGCGCGGCTTCCTCCAGCGAGCGCTGGGTGGTCTGCAGGTTGGCGCTGATCACCCGCACGGCATAGGGCAGGGTGATGACGGCGTGCGCCAGCAGGATGTTCAGCACGCTGGCGTACAGCTGCGCGCGGGCGAAGAGGATGAGGAAGCCCAAGCCCAGCACCACCTCGGGGATCATCATCGGCAGCTGCAGCAGCGTGACGACGAGGCCGCGCCCGGGAAAGCGATGCCGCACGATGAACCAGGAGGCCAGCGTGCCGGCCACCAGCGCGATGGCGGCGGCGCCCAGCGCGACCAGCATGCTGAAGCCCAGCGCCTCGCGGAAGGCCGGGCGGGTGAAGGCGTTGAGGTACCATTTGAACGAGAAGCCCTGCGGCGGGAAGTGCGCCGCCGGGCTGGGGTCGACCGACACCAGCGCCACCACGATATGCGGCAATACCAGCAGCAGGCAGGCCGCCACCGTCAGCAGGCGCGGCGTCAGGCCGAGGCCGGGGATGGGGTCGAAGCGCCTCATGCCAGTTTGACCCAGCGTTCGACCGCGCGGTTGGCGGCATAGACTGCAAGGAAGGCCAGCGCCAGCGTGACCAGCGCGCCGGCGGCGGCGAAGCCATAGGCGTTGAGGTTGATCGCCTGCTCGTAGGCGAAGACCGAGATCAGGTCGACGAAGCCGCCGCCCAGCAGCAGCGGCGTGGCGAAGGCACCCAGGCTGTAGAGGAAGACCACGGTGACGCTGGCCAGCAAGCCGGGTGCGCTCAAGGGGAAGATCACCTTCCAGAAGATCCGCGTGCGGCTGGCGCCCAGGGTCAGCGCCATCTCGCGCAGCGAGGGCGGGATGCGCCCCAGCACCGTGGCAATGGGAAAGACGGCGAAGGGCAGCGCGGCGCTGGCCAGGCCGATGCTGACTCCCAGCTCGTTGTAGATCATGCGGACCGGCGCGACCGTCAGGTCGAGGTCACGTAGCGTGCGGTTGATCACGCCGTTGTTGCCCAGGATCAGGATCAGCGAATAGATCCGCGTCACGTTGACCGAGAAGAACTGCAGCACCAGCACGAAGGTGATGATTCGCCGCCAGCCGGGCGTCGCCCGCGTCATGACGTAGGCCACCGGATAGCCCAGCAGCAGGGTCAGCGCCGTGGCGTAGAGCGCGACGCGGAAGGAGCGCCAGACATAGGCGAGGTAGGTCGGGTCGCCGAGGAAGCGCTCGTAATACTGCAACCAGCCCTCGGCGCCACTGAAGGACACGGCGACCATCGAGGAGACCGCGGCGCCCAGCAGCCCCAGGATCAGCGCGGCGGGCAGCATCAACAGCCAGGCGACGGGGCGGACCCTCGGCATCTTTGGCAACCCGATGGTGGGGGGCGATGGTGCGGGAATCGCCGGGCCCGCGTCCAGGGCCCGGCGCCAGGTTCCGGACGGCCGCGGTCTAGCGGGTCTGGATTTCCTTCTTGAAGCGGTCGTCCCAGGCCGGCAGCTCGGCGTTGATGACGTGCCAGTCGGCCCGGTAGAGCAGCTCGGCCGGCGGACGGAAGGCATCGATCGAGCTGGGCGCGCTGGCCTTGGGGTTCGACGGCGTGCAGGTGATGAAGCCGCAATAGGCGGTCTGCGCCTCCGGCGTGGCGATGAAGTCGACGAACTTCAGCGCCAGCTCGGCCTTCTTCGGGTTGGGCATGCCGACGCCGACCGCCGTGGTCAGGATCTTGTGGTCGGTCGGGATGACGAAGGTCAGGTTGCCATCGGCCAGGTGTGAGGCGAAGTCCGACAGCAGCCCGAAGGCCAGCACCGACGCCTCGCCCGAGGTCAGCGCCTTCACCGACTCGCCGTCGGTGGCGACGAAGTTGGAGATGTTGGGCTTCACCTTGGCCAGGAAGTCGAAGGCCGGGCCGATGTCGTGCTCGCTGCCGCCGCCGATCAGCGCCGCCATGATGATCCAGCGCCCGCTGGAGAACTGCCCGGTCGGGCTGGCGATCTGGCCAGCCAGGCGCGGGTCGGCCAGGTCCTCCCACTTGGTCAGCGGGAAGGGCACCAAATCGCTGCGAAATGCGAAGCCGAACAGGATGTTCATCACGTCGATCGAGGTGTCGCGCACCGCGTGGTCGGGCAGCTGTGCCAGGTTCGGTGCCTTGGCCCGGTCGATGGTGACCAGCAGCTGCTCCTCCGCCGCCTGCTCCAGCGCGTCGGCGGTGGAAAAGACGATGTCGACCTGCGGGTCGGCCGCCTGGGCGCGGATCTTGGCGATGCCGAGGCGGGTATTCTCCTGCTGCTCATAGATCACCTCGACGCCGTACTTGGCGGCGAAGGCGTCGCCCACGGCGCGGGCGCCCTGTTCCCAGACCCCGCCCCAGGTCTGAATGGTCAGGGACTCAGCCTGGGCCGCGGCACCGCCGCCGATCAGGCCGAACAGGAGTAGAGCGGTACCGAAGAGCCGGGACTTGGTCATGCCACCCTCCTTGCTGGTTTTGCATACGATCTGTGCAAAAGGGTAGGCGCCAGCCAGGAATAGCAAAATTAACATTTGTCACATGCAGCTATAACGAAGTTTGATAGCTGCCATGGACCTGCCGCAGCTCCGCACCCTGAAGCACGTCGCCGAACTCGGCAGCCTCAGCCGCGCCGCCGACCGCCTGCGCATCGCCCAGCCGGCGCTCAGCCGCCAGATCCGCCTGCTGGAGGCGGAGCTCGGCACGCCGCTGTTCGAACGCCACGGTCGCGGCATGATGATCACCGAGGCCGGTCGCGAGGTGCTGGTCCACGCCATCCGCATCCTGGCCGAGGTGGAGGAGATCCGCGCCAAGTCCGGCGGCGCCTCGGCGGCGCTCACCGGCCGCGTGGTGCTCGGTATGCCGCCCACCATCGGCGAGATCATCACCGTGCCGCTGGTCGAGGCCATGCGCGCCAGCCACCCACGGGTCGAGCTCTCCTTCGTTTCCGCCTTCAGCGGCTACCTGCTGGATTTCCAGCAGCGCGGCGAGCTCGACCTGGCGGTGCTCTACGACCCGCAGACCACGCGCTCGCTGCGCACCCGCCCCTTGTTGCTGGAATCCTTCTTCCTCATCGGCCCGCCCGACGCCGGCCTGGACGGCGTGACGCCGGTGCCCTTCGCCGCCCTGGCCGACTGGCCCCTGGTGCTGCCCGGCCCGCGCCACGCCATGCGCTCCATCTTCCAGCGCTGCGCCGCCGAAGCCGGCATCGAGCTCAAGGTGCAGATTGAGGCCGACTCCCTGGCCGGCATGAAGGACCTGGTGCGCGGCGGCTACGGCGCCACGCTGCTCCCCCTGGCGCCGATCCACGACGACATCGTGGCGGGGCGGCTCACTGTCGCGCCGCTGATCGACCCGCTGCCGACACGGCGCATGGCGCTGAGCTTTCCGGGGGATCGGCCGGTATCCCGCGCGGTGCATTTCGCGGCCGAGGCGATCGGGAAGATCGTCGCGGACATGGTGGGGCGGGGTGTGTGGAGCGGGGAGTTGCTAGGGTAGCGCCGCGCTCCCTGGCACATCCTTCGAGACGGCCGCTGCGCGGCCTCCTCAGGATGAGGTTGGTGTGCTTGTCGCCCTTTGCATTGGCCTCATCCTGAGCACCTCTGCGAAGCAGAGCGTCTCGAAGGATGTGCCACGGGCGGAGCTGCCTACCCCTTCAACCGCTTCACCATCCCGGACGTCGACTGCCCCGGCACGATCTCGGCCAGCAGCAGCTTGCCGCCCCACTCGGCCAGTTCCTTCGCCCCCACCACCGCCTCTGCGCTGTAGTCGGCGCCCTTGACCAGCAGGTCGGGCTTCAGGGCCTTGATCACCTCCAGCGGGGTGTCCTCGGCGAAGAGGGTCACGGCGTCGACCGAGGCCAGCGACGCCAACACCGTGGCGCGGGCGCTTTCATTTTGCACCGGGCGGGTTTCGCCCTTGAGGCGCCGCACCGAGGCGTCGTCGTTCAGGCCGACGACCAGGCGGTCGCAGGCGGCGCGGGCCTGGCGCAGCAGGGCGATGTGGCCGGGGTGCAGCAGGTCGAAGCAGCCGTTGGTGAAGCCGACTTTCAGGCCCTGGGCGCGCCAGCGCGTCGCCTGCACGGTCAGGGCGCCCAGCGGCAGCACCTTGTCCTCGGCGCTGGCGAAGGCCTGGGCGTGCAGCGCGTGCAGGATCTCGCCGGGGCTGGTGACGGCGGTGCCGGCCTTGCCGACGACGATGCCGGCGGCGACGTTGGCCAGGCGCGCGGCGGTGACGCGGTCGAGGCCCCCGGCCAGCGCGGCGGCCAGGGTGGCGACCACGGTGTCGCCGGCGCCGGAGACGTCGAAGACCTCGCGCGCCTCGGCCGCCAGGTGGTTCGCGCCCTCGGCATCGATAAGGGACATGCCTTGCTCGCTGCGCGTCGCCAGCACGCCGCCGATGCCGGCGCTCTCCATCACCTTGCGGGCGGCGGCCACCACGGCGGCCTCGCCTTCGGCCGGGAGGCCGCTGGCCTCGGCCAGCTCGCGGCGGTTCGGCGTTACCAGGGTGGCGCCGCGATAGCGCGCGAAGTCGCGCCCCTTGGGATCGACCACGATCAACAGGCCGCGCGCCCGCGCCGCGCCGATCAGGCGCTCGAGGATGGAGTCGCAGAGCACGCCCTTGCCGTAGTCGGAGAGCACCAGCACCGCGACCTCGGGCAGCAGCGCCTCGGCGGCGGCCACCACGGCGTCGGCCAGCGCGGGGGACAGCGCCTCGCCCGACTCGCGGTCGGCGCGCAGCAGCTGCTGGCCGCCGGCGATGTAGCGCTCCTTGATGGTGGAGCGGCGGGCGCGGTCGAGCAGCAGGTGGCCCTCGCCGCCCGCCACCTCGGCCACCAGGCGCTGCACCTCGTGGCCCGCCGCGTCGGCGCCGACCACGGCGACGCAGGCCGGGCGCGCGCCCAGCGCCGCCAGGTTGCGCACCACGTTGCCGGCGCCGCCCAGCATCACCGCCTCGCGCTCGATGCGCAGCACGGGGATCGGCGCCTCGGGCGAGATGCGCTCGACCACGCCATAGACGAAGCGGTCGAGCATCACGTCGCCCACCACCAGCACGCGGGCGCCGGCCAGGCGCGGCAGCGCGGCGGAGAGGTCGGTCATGTCGCTCATGGCGCCACCAGCCCCAGGCGCTGCTCCAGCGCGCCGCAGAGCATCTGGCCCAAGGTGATGTGCATTTCCTGGATGCGCGCCGTGGTGTCGCTGGGCACCACCAGCGTCACGTCGGCGTTGGCGGTGAGCTCACCGCCGCCGCGCCCGCCGAGCGCCGCGGTGGCAAGGCCCAGGCGTCGTGCCTCGGCCAGGCCCAGCAGCACGTTGCGGCTTTTCCCGGAGGTCGAGATGCCGAGGGCGAGGTCGCCGGGCTTGCCCAGCGCCGCGATCTGCCGGGCGAAGAGCTGGTCGAAGCCCAGGTCGTTGCCGATGGCGGTCAGGGCCGAGGAGTCGGTGGTCAGCGCGATGGCAGCGATGGGCGCGCGGTTGGTGACGTAGCGCACTGCCAGTTCGGTCGCCAGGTGCTGCGCGTCGCCGGCCGAGCCGCCGTTGCCAAAGAAGAGAATCTTGCCGCCGCCCTGGATCGCCGCGACGGCGAGGTCGAGCAGCCGGGCGAAGGGCTCGCGCAGCGCCACGCGGGTCCGCGCCGCCACCTCCAGGTGCTCGGCCAGCTCGCTGGCCCAGAAGCTCTCGAGATCGAAGGCGCTCACGGTCGGTTCTCCCCGGTTGGCGCCTTGGCTACCGCAGGCGGACCGCCTGCGGCAAGGGCGGCCTCCAGCCGCAGCAGGATGGCCTCGCGGTCCCAGCGCTCCAGCGCCCGCGCCCGCGCTGCCTGGCCCAGGCCCTCCGCCAGCCCCGGTTCGTCGAGCAGGCGGGCAATGGCGGCGGAGAAGGCGGCGGCGTCGCCCGGCGGCACCAGCAGGCCGCAGCCCGCGACCTCGTCGTGCAGGCCGGTGCCGGGTGCCGCCGTGGCCACCACCGGCCGACCGCTGGCCAACATGCCGGTCAGCTTCGAGGGCAGCACCAGGTCGGCGGCGTCGGCCCGCTGCGGCAGCAGGTGCAGGGTGGCGAGGCTGAGCAGCGCATTCAGCTGCTCCAGCGGCACCAGCGGGCGCAGCAGGATGTTGCCGTGGGCGGCGGCGGCGGCCTCCAGCCTGGCCTTGGCCGAGCCCTCGCCGACCAGCAGGAAGACCAGGTCCTCGCGCCCGGCCAGGCGTTGCGCCGCCTCCACCAGGATCTCGACGCCCTGCTTCTCCCCCAGGTTGCCGCTGTAGAGCGCGACCTTGCGGCCGGGCGGCAGGCCCAGCGCCGCCGCCAGCGCGGCGTCGGGCGGGGTCGGGCGGATCGCCTGGCAGTCGGCCCAGTTGCGGAACTCCACCAGGCGGTCCGGTCGGACGCCCTTGTCGGCCAGGCGCCGCAGCATGGCGGGGGAGATCGAGGAGACGCGGTCGAAGCGGCGCAGCAGGCGGCGCTCCAGCCGAAGCGCCAGGCGCTTCAGCCAGCCGCCACGCGCCAGACCCAGGCCGAAGGCGGCCTCCAGCTCGAAGTCCTGCAGGTGCAGCCAGGCCCGGGCGCCACCCAGCCGCGCGGCCAGCCAAGCGCCGGGCGCGGCCGCCAGGGTCGGTGCCACGGCCAGCACCACGTCGGGCCGCCAGACCAGGCCCTGCCACAGCGCGACCGGCAGGGAGCTGAGGGCGAAGGAGGCCAGGTGCAGCATGCGGGTCAGGCCGCGCGGCCGGCGGGGCACATAGAGCGGCGCGCGGGTGACGCGCACGCCGGCCAGCGTCTCGCGCCGCCACCAGCGTTTGGCGCCGGGCGCAATCTTCCAGGCCGGGTAATAGGGCGGCGCGGCCAGCGCGCGCACCCGGTGCCCCCGCGCGGCCAGCCAGGCGCCGAGCTCACCGGTATAGCGCCCGGTCCCCACCGCTTCCGGCGCATAGTTCAGGCCATAGAGCAGGATTTTCACCGCCCGCCTCCCCCTTGGCGCCGGCCATTATGGGAAGCCGCGACCGCGCCGGGCAAATCGCCGCGTGATGCGCTATTGTTGGGGTAGGGGGAGTACGGCGATCGCATGGGGTTCCTGGACCAGATAACGCCCGTCGTGTTGACGTGGAACGAGGCGGCGAACCTGGAGCGCACCCTGGCGCGCCTGGCTTGGGCGCGCGACATCGTGATCGTCGACAGCGGCTCGGACGACGCGACGCTGGAGATTGCGCGGCGTCATCCGCGGGCCCGGATCTTCACCCGGCCCTTCGACGACCACGGCCGCCAGTGGCAGCACGCGCTGACCGAGACCGGCATCGCCACGCCCTGGGTGCTGCGGCTCGACGCCGACTATGTGCTGACCGAGGCGCTGGTGGCGGAGATCGACGCGCTGGCGCCGGCGGACGACCTGGCCGCCTTTCGCATCGCCTTCACCTACTGCATCGGCGGCAAGCCACTGCGCGCCAACCTCTATCCGCCGAACAGTGTGCTGTTCCGCCGTGGCCAGGCGACGCCCTGGCAGGATGGCCACACCGAGCGCTGGCGGGTCGAGGGCCGCGTCGCGGCCTTGAAGGGCCGCATCCTGCACGACGATCGCAAGCCGGTGGCGCACTGGCTGGCGATGCAGGCGCGCTACCAGGGGCGTGAGCGCGACAAGCTGCTGGCGGCCGACCGCAAGACGCTGGACCGCGCCGACCGCCTGCGCCTGAGGCACTGGATCGCGCCCTGGGCGGTGTTCCTCTGGTGCCTCCTTGGCAAGGGCCTGATCCTCGATGGCCGCGCCGGCCTGACCTATGCCTACCAGCGCCTGCTGGCAGAGGTCGCGCTGGCGCTCTATCTGCTGGAAGCGCGCGGGAGGCGGGGGGCATGAGCTGGATCCTCGGCCTCAACGCCTATCACGGCGATGCGTCGGCTTGCCTGCTGAAGGACGGCCGGCTGGTCGCCGCGGTGGAGGAAGAGCGCCTCAACCGCATCAAGCACTGGGCCGGCTTCCCGCGCGAGGCCATTGCCTGGTGCCTGCGGGAGGCCGGCATCGGCCTCGGCGACCTGGCCGTCGTGGCGATCAACCGCGACCCGCGCGCCGCGCGTTGGCGCCGCCTGGGCTATCTGCTGCAGCGCCGGCCGAGCCCGCGCCTGGTGCTGCAGCGCCTGGCCAACCGCCGGCGCTGGACCGGGGTCGAGGAGGCCCTGGCCGCGGCCTTCCCCGGGCAGCTGTTCCAGGGCCAGGTCGATTTCGTCGAGCATCACCTGGCGCACCTGGCCTCGGCCTATCACGCCAGTCCCTTCGCCCGCGCCAGCGTCGTCTCGCTCGATGGCTTCGGCGATTTCGCCTCGGCCGCCTGGGCGCTGGGCGAGGGCGGGCGCATCGCGGTCGAGGGCCGCATCCACTTCCCGCACTCGCTGGGTATCTTCTACCAGGCGGCGACGCAGTACCTGGGATTCCCGCACTATGGCGACGAGTACAAGGTCATGGGCCTGGCGCCCTATGGCGAGCCGCGCATGACGGCAGCCCTCGGACAGGTCCTTCTGGCCGACGGCGAGGGCTATGCCCTCAACCTCGACTATTTCCGCCATCACCGAGAGGCGGTGCCCTACGAATGGACCGGCGGCAGCCCGACGGTCGGTCGCCTCTGGACGCCGGCGTGGGAAGCGCTGCTGGGCCCCGCCCGCGCGCCCGACGCGCCGCTGGAACAGACGCATCGCGACCTCGCGCGCTCGGTGCAGGCGGCCTTCGAGCAGGCCGCCTTTCGCCTGATCGGCGGGCTCAAGGCAAGGCACGACAGCGATGCCATCGCGCTGGCCGGTGGCTGCGCCTTCAACTCGGTGATGAACGGCAAGCTGCGCCGCGAACTGGGCTTCAAGCGGGTCTACGTGCAGGCGGCGGCGGGCGATGCCGGCGGCGCGCTGGGCGCCGCGCTGGTGGCCTGGCAGCGGCTGTCGGGCGAGGTGCCGTCGGATGTTATGCCGCATGCCTATTGGGGGCCGCACTTTGACGCTGCGGCGCTGTCGGCTGCCATTGAGGCGCGGCGCGAGGAGTGGAGCGGCCAAGGCATTCGGCTTGAGCGTCTGGACGATCCAGCGCAGCTCTGCGCCCGTGTCGCCGCCGCTATCGACGCGGGCGCCGTGGTCGGCTGGTTCCAGGGCCGCGTCGAATGGGGCCCGCGCGCGCTGGGCAACCGCTCGATCCTTGGCGACCCGCGGCGCGCCGACATGAAGGAACTGCTGAACGCCAAGATCAAGCGGCGCGAGTCCTTCCGTCCCTTCGCCCCCTCGATCCTGGCCGAGGCGGTGGGCGACTGGTTCGAGGAGGACGACGCCGTCCCCTTCATGATGCAGGTCTTCCAGATCCGCGCGGCCAAGCGCGCGTTGATCCCGGCGGTGACGCACGTCGACGGCTCCGGCCGGCTGCAGACCGTGCGGGCGGCGGACAATCCGCTCTACCACCAGCTCATATCGGCCTTCGCCGCGCGCACCGGCGTGCCGCTGCTGCTCAATACTTCGTTCAACGAGAACGAGCCGGTGGTCTGCCGTCCAGAGGAAGCGCTGGACTGCTTCCTGCGCACCCGCATGGATCTGCTGTCGCTGGGTCCATTCGTGCTGGCGAGGAGCGACTGATGTGCGGCCTGGCGGCCATCCTGGCCTATGGCGCCGCGGCGCCGCCGGTGGACGAGGAAGAGCTGCTGCGCCTACGCGACGCCATGATGCCGCGCGGTCCGGATGGCGAGGGCGCCTGGTTCTCGCCCGACGGCAGGGTCGGCCTGGCGCAGCGGCGACTGGCCATCATCGACACCAGTCCGGCCGGTCTGCAGCCGCTGTGGAGCGCCGACGGTCGCCTGGCCATCGTCTACAACGGCGAGATCTACAACTGGCGTGAGCTGCGCCAGGACCTCGAGGCCAGGGGCGCCAGCTTCCGCACGCAGACCGATACCGAGGTGATCCTGGCGCTCTACGCCGCCGAGGGCGCCGAGGGACTCGGCCGGTTGCGCGGCATGTATGCCTTCGCGCTGTGGGACGTCGAGCGACGTGGCTTGCTGCTGGTGCGCGACCCGCTGGGCATCAAGCCGCTCTACGTTGCTGACGACGGCAAGACGCTGCGCGTCGCCTCGCAGCTCAAGGCGCTGCTGGCCGGCGGCCGGGTCGACACCTCGCCGGAACC
The DNA here is from genome assembly GCA_038363005.1 of Rhodospirillales bacterium. Classification (GTDB taxonomy): domain Bacteria; phylum Pseudomonadota; class Alphaproteobacteria; order Kiloniellales; family JACOMY01; genus JAKOWB01. The sequence goes on along the minus strand of JBBQBI010000029.1, from coordinate 18,113 downwards.
GGCCGGCCATGTCGGCTTCTTCCTGTGGGGCCACGTGCCGGACCCCTTCACGCTCTATGCCGGGATCCGCGCGATACCGCCGGGCGGCCTGCAGTGGCAGGGCCTGGACGGAAAGTCCTGGAGCCGACAAACCGGGGGCCTGCCGGACCTGCTGGTGGCAGAGCCCGCGCCTGCGCAGCCACCCCGGGACCTGCAGCAGGCGGTGCATGCGATCATCGGCGAGTCGCTGCAGGCGCATCTTAGCGCCGACGTGCCGGTCAGCCTGTTCCTCTCGGCCGGCCGCGATTCTGCCTGCCTCGCCTCGCTGCTGGGCGCGGCCGGCGCTGGCACCAAGTGCTTCACCCTGGGCATCGAGGAGTTCCGCGGCGGGCCGCAGGACGAGGTGCCGCTGGCCGCCGAAGTGGCGCGCGCCTGCGGCCTGCCGCACCAGGCACACTACGTCGGCTACCGCGACCTGCTGGCGTCCCGCGAGGCCCTGCTGGCTGGCATGGACCAGCCGAGCATTGATGGCGTCAACATCTTCTTCATTGCCCGCGCCGCGGCCGCGGCGGGACACCGCGTCGCGCTGTCGGGTCTTGGCGCCGACGAGCTCTTCGGCGGCTATCCCAGTTTCGACCAGGTACCGCGCTTGGCCAGGGGCCGCTGGCGCCTGCTGCAACGCCTAGGGCTCGGGCGGCCGCTGCGCCGCCTCGGCACGCGCCTGCTGCCCGCCGGTGCTTCGCCCAAGTGGGCCGGACTGGCGGAATACGCCGGCAGTTTTTCCGGCGCATACCTGTTGCGCCGCGCGCTGCACATGCCGTGGGAACTGGGCGCGCTGCTGGGCGAGGAGGTGGCGCGGGCCGGCCTGCAGCGGCTGGCCAGCCTGGAGTCCCTGGACCGCAGCCTGCAGCGGCTGGTCACGCCGCGGCAGAAGGTGACGGCGCTGGAAAGCCAGCACTACATGACCCCGCGTTTGCTGTGCGACGCCGACTGGGCCGGCATGGCGCACAGCCTTGAGATTCGCACTCCCTTCGCCGATGTCCGGCTCTATCGCCAGATGGCGCCGCTGCTGGCCGCCGCCGTGCCACCGCAGAAGGCCGATCTGGTTGCCGGTGACCCGCGCCTGCCGCCGGCCGTGGCGCTGCGCCGCAAGACCGGCTTCGTCGTCCCGGTCGAGCAATGGCTGCGGGATGAGGGAATCGATGGCCGCGGCCTGCGCGGCTGGTCCCGGCTGGTCTATCGCGCCGCCGCCGGCAGCAGCTCGCTGCTCAGGACCTAGCGCGCTCCCAGGCCCAGGCGTCGGCCAGGATGGTCGGCAGGTCGGAGCGCAAGGCCCGCCAGCCGAGCAGGCGCCCGGCCGCCGCCGCGCTTGCTACCAGGCGGGGTGGATCGCCCGGCCGGCGCGGCCCGCGCCGCAGCGGCACGGGGCGGCCGGTGACCGCTTCGGCCGCGCCGATCACCTCGGCCACCGAGGCACCCTGGCCGCTGCCCAGGTTCAGGGTCAGCGAAGCGCCGCCGTCCAGCAGGTGGCGCAGCGCCAGCAGGTGCGCCGCCGCCAGGTCGGCGACGTGCACGTAGTCGCGGATGCAGGTGCCGTCCGGCGTCGGGTAGTCGTCGCCGTGGATGGTGACGGCCGGTGCGCGGCCCAGCGCGGCCTTCAGCACGTTTGGAATCAGGTGCGGTTCGGGCTCGTGCCACTCGCCGATTTCGCCGGCGGGATCGGCGCCGGCGGCGTTGAAGTAGCGCAGCGCGACATGGCGGTGACCCAGCGGCGCCAAGTCGGCCAGCAGCCGCTCGACCATGGCCTTGCTGGCGCCATAGGGATTGATCGGCCGCACCGGTTGGCTCTCGTCCAGCAGGGCGGCGTCAGTGGCGCCATAGAGCGAACAGGTGGAGGAGAAGACCAGCGGCGGCGCGCCGGCCGCCATCACCGCCCGCAGCAAGGTCAGCGAGCCCTGGACATTGGCCTCGTAGGTGCCCAGCGGGTCGACCACCGACTGCTGCACGTAGGCCTGGGCGGCGAAGTGCAGCACCGCGACCGGCCGATGCTCGGCCAGCGCGGCGGCCAGTCGGTCACCGTCGCGGATGTCGCCTTCGACCAGCGGCCCCCAGCGCAGCGCCCAGCGATGGCCGGTGGAGAGATTGTCATAGCTCACCGGCAGGAAGCCGGCGGCTGCCAGCGCCTTGCAGCAGTGGCTGCCGACGTAACCGGCGCCGCCGGTGACGAGAACGCTTGTCGTCATGCTCCTGACCCCCGCGACACTCTGCCGTTCACCGTCTCAGCCGCGCAAGTCGGCGAGCAGGCGCTGCGCGCGCACCGCCGCCTGCGGGCGGAAGGGGCCACTGCCGGGCAGCCGCCGCAGCAACACCGCTGGATCGCTGTCCGGTGGCAGCACCAGCGGCTGCAACGCGGCCGCCACCGGCGCCGGGCCGGGCGCCGCCCCCCAGGTCGTCAGCACCGGCAGGCCGAACTCCAGGCAGGCGGCAAGGCTGCTGCTCTTGCCCGCCAGATCGTAGGGCGTCACCGCCAACGCGCCGGCGACGGCGTTTAGCGCTTCGGCCAGGCGCGCAGGCGGCTGCTCGCCAGTTTCCACCAGCAGCAGGCCGGGATGGCGCTGCCGGAGCGCGGCCAGCTGGTTGGCGGACGCGCCGTGCCGGCCGATCAGCAGCAGCAGCAGGGGCCGGCCCTCGGCCTGGGCAGCGGCGCGCAGCCGATCCAGCGCTGCGTCCGGCGCCCAGCCGGGCCAGTGCTGGCCGAAGACGCCGACCAGCAGCGGGTTAGCCGCCGCCGGCACCGCGGCCCGCAGACGCTCGCGCAGCCAATCGCCCGGCGGCGCCGGCCCCACCGGCAGGCTGCCGCACATCGGCGATAGGCGCGCCGGCAGGCCGGCGGCGGCGAGCTGCTCGATGTAAATCGGCAAGCTGGTGTCGAGCGCGACGGGCGCCAGCCGGCGCAGCAGCGCCAACAGCCCGCGACGCTGCCAGGGTCCAACCAGGCGATCTTTCCAGCCATGCGTGGCGTACCAGCCAACCCAGGTCTCGTGCAGCGTCACCTGCAGCCGGCTGCCGGCCAGCAGCGCGGCCAGCGGCGCGGCGACGCGTTGCAGCAAGCCGCGCGGGTCGTAGAGATAGGGCGCCAGCTGCAGCGACACGCCCTCGGCACCATCCAGGAAGGCCTTCGCCGCGGTCAGCCGCGCAGGCCACGTCAGGGAGCGCGGCAGGCGCAGCGTTGCTTCGCCTGAGGTAGGCTCGGCCACGCCGCGATCGGCCAATGCCAGCAGACGGGGTTCGGCGCCGGCGGCGGCCAGGGCCGCGGCCATGGCCCGGCAGTGGTCGCCGATGCCGTCGCGGCCCGGCTCCAGGTTAGCGGCGACCAGGGCGATCCGCATGGCTCAGGTCCCGCTCCCTGCCAGGCGCACGTAGTGCGCGGCCAGCGCCGTGGCGGCGCGTGGCCAGGCGAAGCCGCTGGCCGCCGTGCGTCCGGCGACCGCCAGGGCGGCACGGCGTTCGGCACTCTCCAGCAGGCCGGCCAGGGCAGGCACCAGGTCGTGCGGCGGCGCGACCACGGCGGCCCCCGCCGCCGCCAGTTCGCCCGCCAGCGCGACCCCTGGCGAAATCACCACCGGCACGCCGGCGGCCAGCGCCTCGACCACGGCGAGGCCGAAGTTCTCACTTTGCGAGGGCAGGACGAAAACTGTTGCCAGGGCCAGCGCCGCGCCCTTGTCCGCGCTGTCGAGGTGGCCGGTGAAAACCAGGTGGCGGTCGATGCCCAGCCGCTCCGCCAGGGCGCGGGTTGGTGCCGCCTCGCCGGCGTCCTTGCCGGCGACCAGCAGGCGCAACGTCGGCCAGCGGGCGATCAGCGGCGGCAGCGCGGCGACCAGGTCGCGCAGCCCTTTCTTCGCCGTCAGGCGGCCGAGGAACAGCAGCACGGGGCCAGCCTCGGCCCCCAGCCAGCGGCTGCGCGCCGCCGCCAGCGCCCCGGCGCCGGGCAGCGGTGGCGCGGTGACACCGTGCGGCACCACGGCGACCGGCGTGGCCCCGGTCCAGGGCTGCGCGATCGTCGCCTCGGCCTCGCTGGTGACGTGGATCAGCGCCGCGCCGCGCAGCAGCGCGTCGCTGCCCAGCCAGCCGGCCAGCCGCTTGCGCCAGCGACGCCGCCCCTGGATCACCGGGTCGAGGATGCCGAGCGGCCGCAGCACATAGGGTTTGCCCAACCGGCGGCAGGCCCGGCCGGCGGCGATCAGCGGCTGCAGGTAGAGGCCATGGATGTGCACTGCGTCGGCCGCGGCGACGGCGCGCGGCAGGTCGGCGGTCAGCGCCGGCGAGCGCAGCCAGCGGCGTGGCCAGGCGCCCGGGTAGTAGTCCCAGGTGACGCCGTCGCGCTGTTCGTGGACGTAGCCTCCAGGTGCCTGGACCGCTTGCCAGGGCGGGCCGTCCAGGTTGACCGACAGCACGCGCACGCTGTCGCCTTGCGCCGCCTGCGCCGAGGCCAAACCACTCAGCGCCGTCGTCGGGCCACCGGAGCTGCGACCCATGTTGGCGATGACGTGCAGAATCCTCATGGTGCCAGGAGCCTGCGGAAATCGACCAGGTGCCGCTCGGCGACCGCCGCCGCTGCGTAGGGCATCGCGGCGGTGCGGGCGCGGTGGCTCATCGTCGCCCGCAGCTCCTCGTCCCGCATAAGGCGGAGCAAGGCGGCGGCAAGCGCCTGTTGACCCGCCGGCCCGCGCAGCTCCGCCACCAGGCCATTCACTCCCGGTTCGACATAGTCTCGGAAGCAGGGCAGGGCAGAGACAAGCGGCACCGCTCCTTGGCCCATGGCTTCCAGCGGCGCCAGCGGCAGGGCCTCGCCCCGCTCGGCCAGGCTGGGATAGGCGAAGATCGCGGTGCGCCGCAGCAGCTTCGCCAGCTGCGCGGGCTCAAAGAGCGGGCCCGGAAACTGGATGCTCTCGCCCGCGCCCTCGGCCAGCGCCTGCAGCTGGCGCAGCCAATCCTCGCCGCCGCCGCCGGCCCGCACCTCGTGCGGTCCGACGATGACTAGGCGCCAGTCCTGGCCGGTGTCGGCACTGGCCTGGCGGAAGGCGGCGATCAGGCGGTCCAGACCCTTTTCGGGATGCAGTCGGCCCACGAAAGTGACCAGCCGCTCGCGTGGCGCGGCGTTTGCCGGCGGCGGCGCCGGGGACAACGCGCCATCCAGCGGGCTGCCGACCAGGGAGACACGGTCGGCCAGCGCCGGGGCGGCCGCGATGATGCGCGCGCGCATGTCGCTGCTCACTGTCTGGATCAGCGCAGCGTGACGATAGAATCGAAGCTGCCCCTTCGGCGGCCGCTCCATGCGCACGACCAGGTGGCCGAAGCGTGGTTCGCGCAGCAGCAGCGGCATGATCAGGCTGTTGGTGACGACGATGTCGGCGGGCGGCAGGGCCGCCTTGACCCGCCGGCAGTAGCGCCACTCGTGCCAGCGGAAGGCCAGGCGCCCGGCGGGCGCATCGCGGCTGGCGATTCGGCGGTGCAGCACGCCCTGGATCTGCTCTTCATCTGCCAAGCCGGGAAAGCGGCGTGACAGGTGAGTTACCTGACACCCGGCAGCGGCCCAATGGCGGCCGAGCGAGTCCATGGAACGCTCCACGGCGCCGCCGAGCAGCGGCGGCACTGGAAGGTAGGGTCCCTGGACGATGGTGATGCGCATGGCGGCGCGAGCCTAGCATGCAGCCCGCGCGCCTCGACGCCATGAATAACCCGATATTGGGAGCGCCAGCGCGTCTTGCGGCCACGGTTGGGCGCCGGCTTCGCGACCCTCGCGGCGCGGCGGGTTCGCTGTGCTAGGTTGCAACGCGCGGTCCTCGGCGGGACCGCGACAGCTGCCAGGGGCTTCGGGGGCGAATGGACGTGCAACCCGGCATCACGGGGGAGGCTGCGCCGCGTGTGCTGCTGGTGACTCTGTGCGCCAGCGGGGGCGTGGCTGCCTTGGTCCAGGCGGCGGAAAACCTGCTGGCCGAGCGTGGCTGGCGCGCCGACCTGGCCTGGTACGAACCCTATCGCCAGACACCGAAGCAGTCCGTGCCGCTCTTCGCGCTGCCGTTTCGCCGGCCGCGCTTGACTCGCGAGCGGCTGCCCAATGGTGCCACGCTCTATCGCGTCGGCGTCCGCCTGCCGGAGCTGGAGACACTGCGCTATCGTCCGACGCGGCTCTGGCGCCAGGTGCTGGCGGACTACGACCTGGTGCTGGCGATCTGCGGCTCTGTGTTGCCGGCCGGCGTCCTGGTGGGCTTCCAGGGCAAGGCCCTGGCCTGGGTCGCCACGCCCTACGATGCCGACCGCGCGGTGCGGCGGCAGGAGTTTGCCTGGCCACGCCGCCTGCTCGACCGGTTGGTCGACGCGCCGCTCTGTCGTCGCAGCGAGCGCCGCCTGCTGCGCACTCTGCCGATCATGACGATCAGCCACTATGGCGACGACGCCCTGCGCGCGGTGCAGCCGGCAACGCGACTGGTCGCCTGCGTGCCCTGGCCGCTCGACCTCAGGGAAATCACGGCGGCGCCCTGGCCGGAGCCGGCCGATGGCCTGCGGCGCATCGGCTTCTTTGGCCGCTACAACGATCCGCGCAAAAACCTGCCGCTGCTGCTGCGGGCCTTCGCGCTGCTGCGGCAGGACCGGCCGGCGATCCGCCTGGTGCTGGCCGGCGGTGACCCCACGCCGGCCCTGCAACAGCAAATCGCCGAGCTGGGGCTGGCGGGCGCCGTCGAGCTGCACGATTCGGTGTCGCGCGAACAGCTGCTGACGCTCTATGCCTCGCTCGATCTCTTCGTCATCGCCTCGCAGCAGGAAGGCCTGGGCATCGTCGGGCTGGAGGCCATGGCGCGTGGCCGACCGGTGCTCTCGACCCGCTGCGGTGGGCCGGAGGAGTTCGTCATCGAAGGCGAGACCGGTTGGCTGGTCGACGCCGATCCCCGGGCCATGGCCGGGCGCCTGCGGGCGCTGCTGGATCAGCCTGCCGAGCTGCGCGACGCTGGCTTGCGCGCACGCTCCTTCGTCGCCCGCCACTATGCCCACGCGCTGCTGTCCGGCAGATTCCACGCCGCGCTGGATCAAGTGCTGGCAAGCCGGGCGGCGACGGTGCAAGCCTAGCGCCCGACGCCCATGGAACCCCGACCCGATATCCTGGCGATCGACCATGCCGCGGCGCTGGCGGTGAACCGGCGCCTCTACGTCGCGCTGGCGGCGCGCGGCCTGCGGGTCGAGGTGGCGACGGCGGAGAGCCTGTGGCACCTGCCCGGCAAGCGCCCGGCCGAACCGGCGGCGGTGGACGATCCGCCGCTGCACCTGCTGCGCTTTGCCGGCGGCAACCTGCGCTATCCACGGATCGAGGGGCTGGCCACGCTGCTGCGGCAGCGGCGCCCGCGCCTGCTGCACCTGAACAACGAGCCCGATACGCCGCTGGCCTTCCGCCTGGGCGCCTGGCGGCGAGCCACCGGCGGCGCCCTGACCGCGCTGTCGCTGGAAAGCGAGTTCGAACCCTTCTGGCCGGCGCTGCTGCGCGGCCGGGCCCGCCCCGCCGCGCGCCATCTGCGCACCCGCCTGTCGACGCTGGCAACGCGGCGCCGGGTTGACTGGCTGTTTTGCCACTCGGCGCAGATCGAGCGGACCTGGGCGGCCCTCGGTTTCGCCGGGCGTACCAGCGTGGTGCCGCTGGGCTTCGCGCCGGCGCTGTTCCATCCCGACGATGCCCGGCGGGCCGCGCAGCGCCAGCGCCTCGGCCTGACCCAGCCGACCGTGGCCTATGTCGGGCGCCTGGCGCGGCAGAAGGGCGTCGACCTGCTGCTGGAGGCGCTGGCCACGCTGACCGCGCGGCCCTGGCAGCTGCTGATCAACCGCTTCCTGCCGCAGGGCGACGGCTATGCCGAGTCGATCGCGGCGCGGCTTGCCGGCGGCGCCTTCAAGTCTCGTTGCGTCAGCTTCGAGGCGCGCCATCACGAGGTGCCGGACTACCTGCGCGCCGCCGACATCGTCGTGGTGCCCTCGCGTTGGGAGGAGCAGTACGGCCGGGTCGCCGCCGAGGCCATGGCCTGCGGCACGGCGGTCATCGTCAGCCGTCGCGGCGCGCTGCCGGAGATCGTCGGCGACGCTGGCGTGACCGTGCCGTCGGACGACGTGGCGGCCTTGGCGACCGCGCTGGCGGCGCTGCTGGATGACCCCGCCCGCCGCCAGGCGCTGGCGACGGCCGGCGCCGCGCGGGCGGTGGCGCAGCTCAGCCTGGAGCGCCAGGCCGACCTGATGGCGGACACGTTTCACCGGTTGCTCGCGGCGCGGTCGCCGGGCGAGCGGGCGCCATGCTGAAGGACGTCCTGAAGACCGGCGGGGTGCAGCTCTTCCAGCTCGGCAGCGGGCTGCTGGTCCTGGTGCTGACCGCGCGGTTGCTGGGACCGGAGGGGCGCGGCCTGCTAGGCGCGCTGATGGCCTGGGTCGGGCTCTTCGCCGCCGGTGGCAGCCTCAGCCTTGACTCGGTGCTGGTGCATCGGGCGGCGCGGGACGCCACCACCAACTGGTTCGCCCCGCTCTTCGCCGCGCTGCTGCGGCTCTATCTGGTGCTTTCGCTGGCCACGCTGCTGGTGGCTCTGGGCTGCTGGTGGCTCGGCGGGCGCCGGCTGTTCGGCGACCTGCCGGTGGAGCTGCTGCTGGGCGGCTGGCTGCTGCTGCCGCTGCTGCTGTGGGGGCGCTACCAGGGCGCGCTGCTGCTGGCGCTCGGGCGCCTCGACCTGCGCAACCAGTCCGTGGTCCTCAGCGGCGTGGCCCTGCTGCTCGGGCTCGCCGTCGGGGTGTGGGCGCTGGATGGCGGCGTGCCTGGTGCCCTGGTGGCGCAAGGCCTGGCGGCGCTGCTGGCCGCCGGCTGGGGCCTGCGACATCTGCTGCGCGCCGCGGCGGGCCAAGGGTCGCCCAACCCGTGGCGGGCGGCCGGTGGCCTGGCGCTCGACGGTGCCAAGGTGCATGCCTCGCTGCTTGGCCACTCGCTGCATGGCTCGATCGACGTGGTGACCCTGAATGCGGTGGCCGGCCCGGTGGCAGTCGGCTGGTATCAGCTGGCGCTGCGCCTGGTCGATGTCGGCGGCGCGCTGCCGCAGGCTGTCGCTACGGTGTTTCGCGCCCGCATGGGTGGCCGCACGCCGCGCGCCGCCTGGACCGCGCAGCGTCGCGTGGTGGTACTGACGGTGCTCCTGACGCTGTTGGCCGGCGCGATCGGCTGGTTGCTGGCCCCCTGGCTGATACCGCTGATCGCCGGCGCCGACTTCGAACCCACGGTCGGGCTGTTCCGTCTGCTGCTGCCGATCCTGCTGGCACGGACCCTGGAGCAGCTGCTGGTACCGCAGGTCTTCGCCCGTGGCTACTTCCTGGTTGGCTCGCTGCTGTCGCTGGCGCTGGCTGGCAGCAGCGCGGCGCTGTTCCTCTGGCTGGTGCCGGCGCAGGGGCTGGACGGCGCGGTCACCGCCGCGCTGCTGTCCTTCGCGCTGCTGCCGACACTGATCTACCTGGGCTGGTTCTGGTGGTTCGAACGCGATCGCCGGATCGCGCAACGAGTACTGGCACCATGACCGCACCCTTCGAGCCGCCGGTCACGCTGGTGCTGATGACGACGAACCAGGGCGCCTTCCTGGCGGAGGCCTTGGACTCGGCCCTGGCGCAGGACTATCCGCGCCTGACGGTGCTGGTGACCGACAACGCCTCGGATGACGGGACGCCGGACATCGTCGCCCAGGTCCTGGCGCGCTACCGCGGACCGCACCGCCTGCGGGCGCATCGCTTTCCGCGCTTCCTCGGCGGCCCCTCGGCGCACGTCAACGCGGCCGTCGCCCTGGTGGAGGACGAGATCATCGTCTTTCAGCACGGCGACGACGCCTCGGAGCCGGATCGCGTGCGCCAGCTGGTCGCACGCTTCGAAACACCCACGGTGCTGCTGGTCTATGCGGGGGTGACGGTCATCGACGAGCGCGGTGCCGTGCTTGACCAGCTGTCCTTCCAGCCACCGGCGCCGGACGACGCCGCGGCGGCCTTTGCCCGGGTCCAGGGCTATGTGCTGGGCGCCGGCCTGGCGATCCGCCGCCGGCTGATGCAGCTGTTCCCGCCGCTCGATCACCGCGCGGCGGAGGACACCATCCTGCCGCTGCGCGCGGCGCTGGCCGGCCAGCTGGCCTATGTCGATGCGCCCCTGGTGCGCTATCGCCGCCACGGACGCAGCGATTCCCACGCTCTGCATGACCTGTCGTCCCGCGCAGCGGCGGCCAGGGCGGTGGACATTGGCCTGCGGCGCCATCGCGCCATCGCCGCGGTGCGGCGTGCCGACCTGGATTTCTGGCGTGCTGCGCATCCTGAGCAGGCCGACCGCGTCGAACAGCTTGAGCGCAACGTCGCCGTGTCGCTCGGCGAGGCCGAGGACAGCGCGGCGCTGCAGTCCAGCCGGCTGCGCCAGCGCCTGTCGGCGGCCTGCCGTATCGCCGCCCGCGAGCGCCGCCCGCGCGCCTGGGTGCTGGCGCTTTTCCAGGCCTGCTGGCCGTCTGGCTATGTTGCCTGGCGCCGCGGCCAGCGGCGGCGCCGGCAGGGCCGCGCGGCGAAGCGCGGGCTGCTGCCATGACGCGTGCCGCCGGCCTGTCGCTGTTCGCGACGCTACTGATCCTGGCGGCCGGCGGCTGGCTGGCGCTGGCCTGGCAGTGGCATCCCGACGTCGCCTTCTACACCACCGCGGCGCGGCAGCTGGCGGGCGGCGCGGTGCTCTACCGCGACATCGGCGACGTCAATGCACCGCCGATCTACTGGCTGCACCAGGGTCTCCAGGCGCTGGCCAGCCTGGGCGGCTGGGACGAGCGGCCGGTGCTGGTGGCAAGCTATCTCGCCGTCGCTGCGCTGCTGCTGTTCTGGACGGCCGCGCTGCTGCGGCCACTGGGTTCGCGCGGAGCTCTCTGCCTGCCGCCGCTGCTCGCCATGGCGCTGAGCTTTGCCGCGCTGGGCGTGTTCGGCGAGCGCGAGCACTGGGCCACGCTGCTGATCCTGCCGCATCTGGCGGCCATGGCCGTCGTGGTGACGCGACCGGAGGCGCCGCCGCGACGATGGCAGGCCTTGGCCGCCGGCGCCCTGGCCGGCGCCGCCTGCCTGCTGAAGCCACCTTTTTTCTTGTGTCTGCTGCTGCTGCCCGAGCTGTGGCTGGCCTGGCAGCGGCGCCGCTGGCGCAGCCTGTGGCGCGGACCGGCGCTGGCGGCGGCGGCGGCTTTCGCCGGCGGCGCGGCGTTGGCCTGGGCGCTGCATCCACTGTTCTTCACCCGCGTGCTGCCGGATGCCCTGCAGTTCTATTCGGCGCTTGGCAAGCCGCTGCTGGAGCTGCTGCGGCCACGGGGCATCTGGCTGCCGCTCGCCCTGCTGCTCTGGGCACTCTGCCTGGCACCCTGGCTGGCACCGGCCAGCCGGCGCGCCCAGCCCTTCCTGCTCGCCGCGCTGGGCGGCGTCGGCGCCTACCTGCTGCAGGGCAAGGGCTTCGGCTATCACTGGCTGCCGGTGCTGGTGACCGCGCTGGCCGGTGTGGTGCTGCTGCTCGCCAGCGGTGGCGCCGGCTGGCGGCGCCTGCTGCTCGTGCCGCTGGTGCTGCTGCCGCTATGGATCGGCTTCCTGGGCTGGCAGCAGACGCGGGGCACTGCCACGGCGTGGCCGCAGGCACGCGCCCTGGCCGCGGTGCTGCGTCCCGGCGAAGGCGTCTTCGGGCTCAATCCCGAACTCTTCCCGCTGTTTCCGGCGGTCACCCAGGCGGACGCCCGGTGGTTGGGAAACGAGCCGGCACTGTGGCAGCTCGACGGCCTCTATCGTGCCGATCCAGCACCGGAGGAGGCGACTGGTTTCCGCCCGCCGGCGCGGCAGGACGCGACGGAAAGTGCGCTGCGGCGTGACCTGGTGCAGCGCTTCCTGGCCAGCCGGCCGGAGCTGGTCGCGGTGTTAGATTCTTCCGATGCGCCTGCCTTCGGCGGCAGCCCCTTCCGCTATCTCGACTACTTCCTGGCCGACCCGGATTTCGCCGCGGCCTGGCAGGGCTATCGCCTGGATGTGCGAATCGGCGACTATGATCTCTATCGTCGTCGGGCGCCGTGATGCGCCCAGCGCCGCCAGGGGGGACGGCGAACCATGGCTGACGCGCAGATCGTGATTCCGCTGCTGGACGACTGGGAAAGTGTCGGTCACCTGCTGCGGGACCTGGATCGCACCGCCGCCGCGGCCGGGCAGAGCTATGGCGTGCTGCTGGTGGACGACGGCTCGGCCACGCCCTGTCCACTCGATGCCACGGCGGCTGCCGCCTTGCCACGGCTGCGGCCGCTCGAGGTCCTCACCTTGGCGGTCAATCAGGGCCACGGCCGGGCCATCGCCATCGGCCTGGCGTCGCTGGCGGAGCGTGGCGACGCGGCGCCCATCCTGGTGATGGACGGCGACGGCGAGGACCGCGCCGAGGACGTGCCGCGCCTGCTGGCCGCCGGGGCCGGGCACGAGCGTATCGTGGTGGCGGAGCGCCGGCGCCGCACCGAGCGCCTGGGCTTCCGCCTGTTCTATGGCCTCTACAAGCTGCTGTTCCGCCTGCTCACCGGACGGCGCATCAGCTTCGGCAACTTCTGCCTGATTCCGATCGCCGTCGCCCGCCGCCTGGCCCACCGCCCGGAACTCTGGAGCCACCTGGCCGGTACGCTGATCGCCGGGCGCTGGCCGATCGAACGCCTGCCCACCGACCGGGGCCGGCGCTACGCCGGGCGCTCGAAGATGAATTTGCCGACGCTGGTGCAGCATGGGCTGGGCGCCATCGCCGTCGATCTTGACCGCGTGCTGGCGCGGGTGCTGCTGCTGCTCAGCCTGGTGATCGCGCTGCTCGGTCTGCTGCTGGCCGGCATCGTCGTGGTGCGCCTGACCACCACGCTGGCAATTCCCGGCTGGGCCACCACCGCCTTCGGCATGGTCGCTATTCTGTTCCTGCAGAGCGTGGTCTTCGCCTTCCTGCTGCTGTTCGTCTCGTTGCGCACGCGCGGCCTGCAGCCGGTGATCCCGGCGCGCGACTGGCGCGACTACGTGCTGGAGCAGAAACGTCTCGACCATGCCTAATGCCGCTTCCGGGTCGCCGCCAGAGCAGGCGCCGCACGATGCCCGCCACTACCTGGGGCAGGAGCTCGACCTCTTCGTGCGGGCCGAGACCTGGCGTCGCTACTGGGCCAGCCGGGTGGCCGGCAGCATCGGTCAGCGCGTGCTTGAGGTCGGCGCCGGCATCGGCTCCAGCACTTTGGCGCTCTGGCACCCGGGCATCGCGCGCTGGCTGGCGGTCGAGCCCGATCCGGCCCTGGCCGACCGGCTGCAGACGCGCCTGGCCGCACTGGGTCCCGGCGCGCCGGAGGTACATCGCGGCACGCTGGTCAGCCTGGCGGGCGGCGAGCGCTTCGATACCGCGCTCTACATCGACGTGCTGGAGCACCTGGAAGACGACGCCGCGGAGGTGGCGCGCGCCGCTGAGCGGCTATTGCCGGGTGGCCGCCTGGTGGCGCTGTCGCCGGCGCACCCCTGGCTCTTCAGCCCCTTCGACAGGGCGATCGGCCATGTGCGGCGCTACACGCGGCGTAGCTTCGCCTCGATGATCGGCCGCAGCCTGACAGTGGAGCGGGCCTTCCACCTCGACGCCGGCGGCGCCCTGCTGTCGCTGGGCAACCGCCTGCTGCTGCGCAGCCAGGGCCCGACCGCGCGGCAGATAGCCTTCTGGAATCGCGTCGCCGTGCCGCTGTCCCGCTTGGTCGACCCGCTTCTGCTGCACCGCCTGGGCCGCAGCGTCGTGGTCATCGCTCGCAAGTCGCCATGAGTCCGGCCGCGCCTGTCCCGGCCGCGCCTGTTATCGAGATCGGCAATCCCGGGGCCATGCACTTTACCTATTCGCTGGTGGCCGCGGTGCAGGCGCTGGGCTACGGCGGTCACTTCGACACCGATCTGTACTACCGGCCGGACGCCTGGCGGCCCTGGCTGGCGGTGCTGCCCGCGGGCCTGACGGCCCGCGCCCTGCGGCAACTCAAACGCCGCAGCCATGCCGGTATCGATCCGGCGCGGGTGAACAGCGCCTTGTGGCGCGAAGTGGCGCGCCTGCTGTCCGGCCGCCTGGGGCTGCCAGCCTGCACCAGTGCGGCGTTGCTGCGGGCGCGCAACCTGGCGGCCGATCGCCGCCTGGCGCGCCGCGTCACGCGGCAGCGGCCGGCGGCGGTGATCGTGCACGATACCGCCGGCCTGTTGACCCTGCAGGCGGCGCAGGCCGTCGGCAGCGTCGGCATCCTGAACCAGGTGGTCGGCCACCGCGTAGCTGGCGAGCGCATCCTGCGGGCCGAGGCGGCGCGCCATCCGGCCTTCACCGCCACCCATGCCGCTGCCCCTGACGCGCGCCTGACCGAGGACTGCCGGCAGGAGGCCCTGGCCGCGCAGCATCTACTGGCGCCGTCGGACTACGTGCGCGACACGCTGCTGGAGATCGGCGTGGCAGCGGATCGCATCTCGGTGCTGCCCTTCGGCGTCGACGTCGGGCGCTTCCGCCCGGCAGCCGCGCCGCGTCCCACCGGGCCGGTACGGCTGCTGTTCGTCGGCCAGCTGTCGGCGCGCAAGGGACTGTACTATCTGCTGGAGGCACTGCGGCGCCTGCCGCCGGGGCTGTGTAGCGCGACGCTGGTCGGGCCGCTGGCCCTGCCGCCGGCCGCCCTGGCGCCCTATGTCGACCTCTTCGAACATCGCGTCGCCGTGCCGTTTCACGAGGTGCACGAGGTCTTCGCCGCCGCCGACATCTTCGTCTACCCCTCGCTGCACGAGGGCTCGGCGCTGGCGATCTACGAGGCGCTGGCCAGCGGCCTGCCGGTGATCACCACACCGAACAGCGGCTCGGTGGTCGAGCCAGGGCGGCAGGGCCTGCTGGTGCCGGCCGGCGCGGTGGCGCCGCTGGCCGAAGGGATTCATCGCCTGGCAGAGGATGTCGCGCTGCGCCGGGACATGGCCGTCGCCGCGCGGCAGCGCGCTCTGCAATTCACTTGGGATGACTACCGTATGCGGCTGGGTCAGATACTGGCCCGCCTGGTGGGACCCGCCTAGGACAGCATCGCCGGCTCGACTAGACTGCGCGGCCAGGGACCCATGCCATGCTCAATTTGCTGCTCGGCGCGATCGGTGCGCTTTCGCTCGGCCTCTTCGTACTGCGCTGGCAGCGGCTGCTGCCGGCGCTGCTGATCTTCATGCCGTTTTCCGGCGCGCTGATCCTGTGGTCCGAGCAGGCGCCGATCTTCCTGCTGGCCAAGGATATCTTCTTTCTAATGCCGCTCTATGTGGCGCTGTTCCTGCTGCGCCCGCAGCTGCTGAGCAACACGGCGATTCCGCCCTGGCTGACACTTACGCTACTGGGCCTCAGCCTGGTGGTACTGCTGCAGACGCTCAATCCCGGGGTGATCAATGTCGCCCTGGCGCTGATCGGCGTGAAGGTCTGGCTGTTCTACATTCCCCTGGCCTATGCCGCGGCGGCGCTGGTGCGCACCCCGGTGGATCTGGTGCGCCTGCTGCGTGCCGTGGTGATCGTGGCGCCGATCCCCTGTTTTGTCGGCCTTTGGCAATGGGGCCTGTCGGAGGCGATCGGCTATCGCGAGGCGATCACCGATTTCTACGGCGACGCCGCGGCGGGCGCGACGCAGGGGTTCACGCAGTTCGCCATGGGCGGCATCATCCGCCGCATTCCCTCGACCTTCAGCAACTCGGCTTCCTACTTCGTCTACACGCTCTGCGCTCTTTCGGCCGCGCTGGCACTGCAGGCGCTTGACTGGTCGCGGGCCTGGCGAATCTTCTGCCGCCTTCTGGTGCTTCTGCTGGTGATCGCCGGCATGCTGTCGGGCATGCGCGCCGCCTTCGTCTTCCCGCCAGTCATGTTGGTGATCTATGCGCTCATTTCCGGCCGGAGCCTGGGCGCCCTCGGCGGCACGGTGATGGTGTGCCTGATGGCCGTCGCTTTCCTCTTCATCACCGGCTTCGACACCGACCAGCTGGCCGAGGGCATTGCCGAGCATACCGGCAGCTATCAGAGCAGCGATTTTGCCTGGAACCAGTTTTCCTATGCGCTCGATGATGCGCCCTTCGGCAAGGGCACCGGCACCAACACGGTGTCGGGCCGCTATGCCACCGAGGGCCTGTCGGCCGCCGAGACCGCGTCGCTCGGCGGCTACGAGGTGCAGTTCGCCAAGACGGTCTATGAGCTGGGCATCTTCGGCCTGATACCCTTCCTCGTTCTGGTGGGCGGCCTGTTGTACCGCGCGATCGCCGGCACGCTGCGGATCGTCGACCCGCGACTGCGGCGGGCGCATGCCGCCTTCGGCAGCTTCCTGGTCATCGTGTTCATCTATTTCTTCAAGGCCTGGGTAACCGATGTCGACCCGGCCAACGTCTTCTTCTGGCTCTACGTCGGGCTGCTCTACCGGGTGGCGGCGCTCGACTGGCAACTGGCGCCGCCACGGGCGACCGGGGATCTGCTGGCACTGCGCCGCCATCTCCTGGCACGCCCGGCGGCGCCGCTGTCCAGGCGCAACCTGCCGCTCTGATGTCGCGGGATTAGTGGTTGCGCTCGTTCCAGCCGCGCGCCCAGCCCAGGCGCCGTGACAGGCGCCGCAGCAGGCCGCGGGTCAGGCGATAGGGGTAGCGCAGGTAGAAGCGCGCCAGCGGGCCCAACGGCAGCAGCGACCGGTTGACGAACAGCAGGTCGGAGTTGTCGCGGCTGAAGCGGAAGACCTCGAAGTCCAGCCCCCGCAGATGCTCAATCGCGCTGGCCACTGCCGGACCCAGCCGCGGGTCAAGGAAGTCGTGGAACTCGACCGTGATCTGGCCGATGCGTCGCAGCAGCGCTGGCGGGGTGGCCAGCAGCAGCGCCGATTCCGGCCCCTCTATATCCAGCTTCAGCAGCGCGATGCGGGCCGCGTCCTGCCCCGCGAGCAGCGTGACCAGGGTCACGGCGGTGACTTCGATCTCGCCGACCTGATCGTCGCGCGGGCCGGCATCCAGGCTGGCACAAGTGCCGCCGTAGAGTCGTAGATGGACCGGGCCGCCGCTCGCGGCCAGGGCGACGCGGGCCACCTCAAGCCCGGCCGCGGCCAGGCTGTCGGCCAGGGCCGGTACCGGCTCGACGCAGAGCAGGCGGCAGGGATAGCGCTGGCTGAGCGGCAGGGCGAAGGCGCCCAGGTTGGCGCCGCCGTCGATCACTAGTGTGCCGCGGTCGAGGCCGCGGGCCAGGAAGCTGTGGCCGGCAAGGCGCTGCACACGGGGCAGCATGCCGCGCCCCGGGGTCAGCCGCCACCGCCGATGGCGGGGCGGGGGCCCAGGTCGCGGAAATAGTCGATGGTGCGCGCCAGGCCCTGGTCCAGCGGCACGCTGGGACGCCAGCCCAGCAGTCGCTCGGCCTTGTCGATGTTCGGGCGGCGCTGCAGCGGGTCGTCCTCCGGCAGCGGCCGCGCCGTCATGCTGGAGCTGGAGCGCGTCATCTTGAGCACCTTCTCGGCCAGCTCGCGGATGGTGAACTCGCCGGGGTTGCCCAGGTTGATCGGCCCGGTCACCGCGTCCTCGGCATCCATCAGGCGAATCAGTCCCTCGACCAGGTCGTCGACAAAGCAGAACGAGCGGGTCTGGCGCCCATCGCCGTAGATGGTGATCGGCTGGCCGGCCAGGGCCTGGACAACGAAATTGGAGACCACGCGGCCGTCGTTGGGGTGCATCCGCGGCCCATAGGTATTGAAGATGCGGGCGATGCGGATGCGCACCTGATGCTGGCGGTGGTAGTCGAAGAACAGCGTCTCGGCGCAGCGCTTGCCCTCGTCGTAACAGGAGCGTGGTCCGATCGGGTTCACGTTGCCCCAATAGCCTTCCGGCTGCGGATGCACCGAAGGGTCGCCATACACCTCGCTGGTCGAAGCCTGCAGGATGCGGGCGCGGGTGCGCTTGGCCAGGCCCAGCATGTTGAGCGCGCCCAGCACCGACACCTTCGTCGTCTTCACCGGGTCATACTGGTAATGCACGGGCGAGGCGGGGCAGGCCAGGTTGTAGATGGCGTCAACCTCGACATGCAGCGGGAAGGTGATGTC
>JBBQBI010000028.1:0-58182 GCA_038363005.1 Rhodospirillales bacterium | reverse complement strand
CAGGAGGTGGAACGCCTCGGCGCCCGAAGCCTGGAGGACACGCAGCGTGTTCGCGGCGCGATCGTAGGTGGAAGCGCCGGGGAGCGCTGCCCGCCAGAGGAGCAGCTCTTCGCCGTCGTCGATGGCGCACGACACGCGTGCGCCGTTCATCGTTCGGGTGAGGGCTACGGTGGACATCGGCGCCGTCTTAGCGCGCCGTCAGCTCCGTGTCAGCACCGCCTCAGGGAGACTGGCAGCCTTCCATCTCGCCGTCGTTCGAGGCCACGTGCTCTTTGCACGCCTTGGCGTAGTCGATGACCATCTGCTTGGTCGGGAGGTAGCAGCTGCCGTCCTTGGCGGCGGCGCTGATCCACTTGGAGAGGCCGGTGCGCCACGCCCAGAGTCGCGCTTCGCTCGCATCGCCGGAAGCCTCGGGCTTCGAGTAGTCGTCGACCCAGTTGTAGAAGCTGCCGCTCCACTTCGAGTAGTCGGCGAGGAACGCCTTCAGCTCGGCCGGCGGCTCCTTCATGATCGCTTCGAAGCGCAGGACCGCGGCCCACATGCAGCGCTTGCCCAGCTCGGTGCCGTTGTCCCAGCCGTGATCGGCGTTCACGCCGCCCGGCCACTTCTGGAACCAGTCGACGCCGTAGAGCGAGGTCGTCTCGTTGCGCGCGCCGGAGCTCGGGCTCTTCACGGGCGACTTGCTGCGCGAGCTGAAGGTGACGTGGCTCTCGTCGACGTTCGCGACCTTGCCGCGGAGCACTTCGATGCGGCGGGTGTCCTTCTGGTCCCCGGTGAGCGCCGCCTCGTCGTCGGCGTCGGCGGCCTCGAGCAACACGTGCCACGGATGGGTGCCTTCGAGGGGCGGCTGCGTTCCCTCGATGTGTTTCAGCGCGAGCGCGAGCGGGAGATCCGCGATCAGTTCGAAGGCGATGAGCCGGCTGCCCAGCGTCGCGTGGGCGCGAAGGAGCAGCGCCACGGCCGCCGATGGCGTGCATAGCACGCTCCCCGAGCCCGCCAGCGCCTTCGGCTTCGGGAAAAGCTTCAGGCACGCAGCGGTGATGATGCCGAGGGTGCCCTCGCCGCCGATGAAGAGCTGCTTCAGGTCGTAGCCGGTGTTGTCCTTGCGCAGCGACTTCAACCCATCCCACACCTCGCCCGAGGGCAGCACGCACTCCAGCCCCAGTACCAGGTCGCGTGTGGTGCCGTAGCGCAGCACGTGGATGCCGCCGGCGTTGGTGGCGATGTTGCCGCCGATCTGGCAGGTGCCCTCGGCGCCGAGGCTGAGCGGGAACAGCCGGTCGACCTCCGCCGCGGCGGTTTGCACCGCCTGCAGGGTCATGCCGGCCTCCACCGTCATGGTGAAGTTGTCGGGTTCCACGGCGCGCAGCCGGTTCAGGCGCGTCAGGCTGATCAGCACCTCGTCGCCGCGCTCGAAGGGCGTGGCGCCCGCGCAGAGCCCGGTGTTGCCGCCCTGCGGCACCATGGGCGCGCCGGCCTCGACACAAAGCCGCACCGTCGTTGCCACTTCCGCGGTCGAGCGCGGCTGCACCAGGCAGCGCGCCTTGCCGCGGTAGCGCCCGCGCTCGTCCTGCAGCAGCGGCGCCAGGCGCTCGGGGTCGGTGGTGACGCGGCCCTCGCCAAGGTCGGCGGCCAGGCGCGTGACAAGAGGATCGCTGGTCATGCGCGGCAGTCTAGCGCGGCGCGGCGGCGCGGCGCAGGCGATCGTTGATCGCCTCGCCCAGGCCATCCTGCGGAATCGGCATGACGGCGATGGCAGCCAAGCCCGGCCGGTCGAGTGCCCGCAGCTGGGCGAAGAGATGCGCCGCCGCTTCCACCAGATCCCCAGCCGGGCTGAGGTTCAGCGTGATCGCCGCGCCGCTGGGGACTTTAGCGCCGAAGGCCAGCAAGGCCTCGTCGGCGGCGACGCTGGTCGCCTCCAGTCGCAAGGGCAGGGCCGGCGCATAGTGGCTGGCCAGCAGGCCGGGCGATTTCAGCGGCCCGGCGCCGGGCGTGCCGAGTGGCCCGGCCAGCGCCTCGATCTCTTCCCGCGTGACCGCGCCGGGGCGCAGCAGGACCGGCGCTCCGCCGGTCAGGTCCAGTACGGTGGATTCCAGCCCGACGGGGCAGGGGCCGCCGTCCAGCACCAGCGCCACCCGGTCGCCCAGGCCGTCGCGCACATGCGCCGCGGTGGTTGGGCTGACGCGGCCCGAGGGATTGGCGCTGGGCCCGGCCAGTGGCCGGCCAAGGGCGCGCAGCAGCGCCAGGGTCAGGGGATGGCGCGGCACCCGCACGCCCAGGCTGTCCAACCCGGCGGAGCAGAGCAGCGAGACCTGGCAGTCTGGCCGGCGCGGCAGCACCAGCGTCAGGGGACCGGGCCAAAAGCGCTCCGCCAGCCGCTCGGCGAGCACTGAGAAGACCACCTGTCGGCCCGCCGCGGCGGCGTCGGCATAGTGGGTGATCAGCGGATTGAAGCTGGGTCGCCCCTTGGCGGCGAAGATCCGCGCCACGGCGACGTCGTTGGTGGCGTCGGCGCCCAGGCCATAGACCGTTTCGCTAGGGAAGGCGACCAGTTCGCCTGCCCGCAGCAGCCCGGCTGCGCGTTGGATCTCCTCGTCCGTCATGGCGGCGGCTTTCTGGCAGAGCCGGGGGCTGGGCGCCAGCCTTCGCTTGAGCCTGTCATGCTGCACCTGCACAATGAACTCCGGCGGATAGAGGGAGAGCAGGCGATGACAGGCAAGGTCGTCACCGTGGCGCAGCAGAAGGGCGGGGCCGGCAAGACCACGCTGCTGGCGCACCTCGCCGTCGCCTTTCGCCGGCGCGGCCTCTCGGTCGCCGCGCTGGACGCCGACCCGCAGGGTTCGCTGTCGCTCTGGGCGCGCCAGCGCGAAAGCAACGTCGGCGACGACCTGTCAGTGCTGAGCGGCGAGGGGCTCGACCTGGGCCGTGAGGCAGCGCGGCTGAAGCGGGCGCACGACCTGGTGCTGATCGATTCGCCGCCGCACACCGAAGTGGCGCCGCAGCAGGCGATCCGCGCCGCCGACCTGGTGGTGGTGCCGGTGCAACCCTCGCCGATGGACCTCTGGGCCACCCGCCCGACGCTGGTGCTGGCAACGGCGGCGAAGAAGCCACTGCTGCTGGTGCTGAACCGCATGCCGCCGCGTGGCAAGCTGGCGGCCGAAATCGCCGAACTGCTGGAAAGCTTCCAGGTGCCTATCGCCACCGCCCGCCTGGGCAACCGCGCCGCCTTCGCCGCGGCGCTCAGCGAGGGCAAGGCGGTTAGCGAGCTGGCAGGCAAGAGCCCGGCGGCGCTGGAGATGGCCGCGCTGGCGGAGGAGATCGCCTTGCTGCTGGGGCTCTAGGCGCCCTAGCGTCCGTAGGCGATGAAGTAGGGATTCTCGAAGCCCGCCTTACCATAGCGCAGCGCCTCGCCCTCCACCGTCTCAACCCGGCCGCCGGCGGCCAGCAGCACGGCATGGCCGGCCGCGGTGTCCCACTCCATGGTGCGGCCGAAGCGCGGGTAGAGGTCGGCCTGGCCGCTGGCCAGCAGGCAGAACTTCAAGGAAGAGCCGGCGTTCTTCAGCGCCGCCACCTGGTGGCCGGCGAGGAAGCGCTCCAGGTCGGCGTTGTCGCCGTGGCGGCGGCTGGCCACCACCGTGGCGCCCTCGGCCGGCAGGGCGCGCGTCGCGATCGCCATCGCCGGTTGGTCGGTCTGGGCAAAACGCGCGCTGCCCAGCGCGGCGCCCGCCCAGGTCATGGCGAGCGCCGGGGCGTGCACCACGCCGGCCACCGGTCGCCCGTCCTCGATCAGCGCCACGTTCACCGTGAACTCGCCGTTTTTCGAGATGAACTCCTTGGTGCCGTCCAGCGGATCGACCAGCCAGAAGCGCGGCGCGGCGCTGACCGGCAGGCCGTTGGCCGAGGCCGCCTCCTCCGACACCACGGGGATGTCGGGGGTCAGGGTCGCCAGGGCCTCGAGGATGAAATCCTCGGTCTCCTCGTCGGCGTCGGTCACCGGCGAATCGTCAGCCTTGGTCCTGACCTCGGTCTCCAGCGCGACGTAGTGCTTCAGCACGATCTTGCCGGCGCGCTCGGCGATCAGGGTCAGCACTTCCAGCAGATCCTGATCGTCGGCGCTGCCGCCGGGCGGTCGGGGATTGTCGCTCATTCCGCCGCCTGCTTCACGCTGGCCTCCTGGATCGCCCGCCACACCCGCTCCGGGGTCGCCGGCATGTCGAGCCGCGTGACGCCCAGCGGCCGCAGGGCATCCAGCAGCGCGTTCATGATCGCCGGCGGCGCGCCGATTGCTCCGGCCTCGCCGGATCCCTTTACCCCCAGGGGGTTGGTCTTGCAGGGCATGTCCTGCAGGAAAGTGATCTCGATGTGCGGCATGTCGTCGGCGCGCGGCATGCAGTAGTCCATGAAGGAACCGGTCACCAGCTGGCCGTCCTCGTTATAGAGCGTCTGCTCCAGCAGGGCCTGGCCAACGCCCTGGGCGGCACCGCCGAAGACCTGGCCGGCTGCCATCAGCGGGTTCATCACCGTGCCGAAGTCGTCGACCACGGTATAGCGCGTCAGCGCCACCTGACCGGTCTCGGGATCGACCTCGAGCTCGCAGAGGTGCGCGCCGTTTGGATAGGTCAGGGCCTCGGCCTTGTACTCGCCGCTCTCCTTCAACTCGCCGCCCAGCTCCGCCGGCAGGCCGCCGGCCGCCGCCGCCTGCGCCAACTCGCCCAGGGTCATGCGCCGATCGGTGCCGACCACGCTGGCGACCCCCAGGGTGAACTCGACGTCGGCCACCGCAGTCTCGAACAGGTGCGCCGCGAGCTGCTTCACCCGCTCGACGATGCGGTCGCTGGCGCGGTTGATCGCCACGCCGCCCATCAGCAGCGAGCGCGAGCCGCCGGTGCCGCCACCCTTGGCCACGATGTCGCTGTCGCCCTGGATCATCCGCACCTTCTCGATATCGACGCCCAGCTTCTCGTTCAGCATCTGGGCATAGGCGGTCAGGTGGCCCTGGCCGTTGGTCTGGGTGCCGATGATCAGGGTGACGCCACCGTCGCTGTCGACGCGCACGATGGCGGTTTCCTCGCCGATGCCGGAGCAGGCCTCGATGTAGCAGCCGACGCCGACGCCGAGCAGGCGGCCCCGCTTCTGCGCGGCCTCGCGACGGGCTGCCACGCCGGCCCAGTCACCGCGCTGCGCGGCCTCGGTCAGCACGCGGCCGAAGTTACCGGAATCGTAGATCCGGCCAAGCCGCGTGTCATAGGGCAGGTCCTGCGGCCGCACGAAGTTGCGCTGCCGGATCTCCAGCTGCGACAGCCCCATGACCCGGCCGCATTCGTCGACCAGGCGCTCGACGGCATAGGCCGCTTCGGGCCGGCCGGCGCCGCGATAGGCATCGACCGGCACGGTGTTGGTGAAGACGCAGCGCACCTCGCTGTAGATCGCCGGGATGCGATAGAGCCCGGAGAACATCGCCGTCATCGAGCCGGTCGGGATGTAGGGCGCGAAGTTGGACAGATAGGCCCCCATGGCCGCCACGCAGTCGACCCGCAGGCCAAGGAAGCGGCCCTCGGCATCCAGCGCCATCTCGGCATGGGTCACGTGATCGCGGCCCTGGGTGTCGGACAGGAAGGCTTCCTGCCGGTCGCTGATCCAGCGCACCGGCCGCCCTGTGTGGCGCGCGGCGAAGAGCGCGCAGACGTACTCGGGATAGAGGAAAATCTTCATGCCGAAGCCGCCGCCGACCTCCGGACAGACCAGGTGCAGCTTGTCCTCGGTGACGCCCAGGATGGCGGCGACCTGGCCCTTCAGGCGGAAGATGCCCTGGTTGCCGCTGGTCATGGTGAAGCGCCCGCTCGCCGTGTCGTACTCGGCCAGCACGCCGCGCGTCTCCATCGAGTTGACGACGACGCGGTTGTTGACCAGGTCGATGCGCGCCACCTTGGCGGCCTGAGCGAAGGCATTCGCCACGCCGGCCTCGTCGCCCAGCGCATAGTGCAGCGCCAGGTTGCCCGGCGCCGCGGGATGGATCTGCGGCGCTTCGGCCGTGACCGCGACGGCGGTATCGGTCACCGCGGGCAGCGAGTCGTAGTCGACCTCGATCAGCTCTGAGGCATCGCGCGCCTGGGCCAGGGTCTCCGCCACCACGAAGGCGACTGGGTTGCCGACGTGGCGCACCCGCTCTGACGCCAGCACCTCCCACGGCGGATTGATCGTGCCGCTGCCGTCCTTGCCCTTCTGCGGGGCGATGCACTTGATCGTGCCGACGCCGCCGGCGGCCAGTTCGGCCGCGGTATAGACGCCCAGCACGCCGGGGGCGGCGCGCGCTGCCTCGACCTCCAGGCGGGTGATCGTGGCATGCGCGATGGGGCTGCGCAGGACATAGCCATAGGCCTGGTCCGCCAGCTGGATATCGTCGGTATAGCGGCCCTGGCCGGTCAGGAGGCGCTGGTCCTCCAGTCGTCGCACGGGCTGGCCGACGCCGAACTGTCCCATGGGGGATTCCTTTCGGTGGGCAAGAAGGGGGTTCAGTGAAGTTGAGAGGGACTATAGGCAGCGCCCGCCGCCCGGCCAAGCCCGCGCGGCGGCAAGACTGTCGTGCGCCGGCCGCTGGCGCCGCCCGCGCCGCGCGGGCACAATCCGCCGGCTAGTGGATCGGCAGGGGGAGACCCGCGGGTGCCCAGGCTGCGCAACTTCGCATTGGTCGCCGGCGTCGGCGCGCTGACCATCTATGCCATGGTGGTCGGCCAGACCATCCTGCTGCCGCTCGTGGTCTCGATCATCGTCTGGTATCTGATCAATGTGCTGGCCAGCAGCTATGAGCGCTCGATCTTCGTGCCGCTGCCGCCACGCCTCTGCCTGCCGGCCGCCGTGGTCACCTTCCTGGCGCTGACCTGGCTGGTCGGCAACATGCTGGGCGGCAACCTGGCCGCCATCGCCGATGCTCTGCCGGCCTACGAAAGCAAGCTGGACCTGGTGGTGCGCCGGATTGGCGGCGAGCTCGGCATCCTCGAACCGCCGGGCCTGGACGACCTGATCGGCAAGCTCGACGTCGACGCGCTGGCCAGCGCGACGGCCAAGGCGGTGGCGGCGCTGGCCAGCAACGCCGGCCTGGTGCTGATCTATGTGATCTTCCTGCTGCTCGAACAGGGCGGCTTCGACCGCAAGCTGACGGCGCTGTTCCACGACAAGGCCAAAGAGGCCGATGCGCGGCGCCTGCTGGGCAAGATCGGCGACGACCTGCAGACCTACATGCGGATCAAGATCCTGCTGTCGTTGCTGCTGGCGGTCTATGGCTTCGTCATCCTGGAGGTGCTGGGGGTCGACTTCGCCGGCTTCTGGGCGGCGCTGATCTTCCTGTTCAACTTCATCCCCACCATCGGCTGGCCCCTGGCGCTGGTCGGGCCGGCGCTCTTCGCCCTGCTGCAGTTCGACAGCATCACGCCCTTCCTGGTGGTCAGTTTCGGTATCGGCACGGTGCAGGTGGCGACCAACAACTTCGTCGAGCCGGCGATGATGGGGCGCTCGCTGAACCTCTCACCCTTCTTCATCATTCTCTCGTTGGTGGTCTTCGGCACGCTCTGGGGCCTGGTCGGCATGGTTCTCTGCGTGCCGATCATGGTCGCGGTGATGATCGTGCTGGCGCACTTTCCCCGCACCCGCGGCTTCGCCGTGCTAATGTCGGCGAACGGCGAGATCAGCGGTCAGGAGTTGCCGCTTCGCCGTCGCCCGCGCCGGAAGGCAGCATCCTGAGCCACAGCCAGCCGGCCAGCGCCGCGACCAGCGAGCCCAGCAGCACACCAACACGCACGCCGACGCCGGCGTCGGGATCGTTGAAAGCCAGGGTGCCGATGAAGAGGCTCATGGTGAAGCCGATGCCGGTCAGCATCGCCACGCCATAGAAGGCCCGCCAGCTCACCCCGTCGGGCAGCGCTGCCAGCCGCAGGCGGGTGGCGGCCCAGGCGAACAGCATGACGCCCAGCTGCTTGCCCAGCACCAGGCCCAGCGCGATGCCCAGCGGCAGCGGCGCCGCCACGCTGGCTAGCGAGATGCCGGCCAGCGACACGCCGGCGTTGGCGAAGGCGAAGAGCGGCATGATGGCAAAGGCCACCCAGGGGTGCAGGGCGTGCTCCAGCCGCTCCAGCGGTCCCTCGCTTTCGCCGTTGCGCCGGTCGGACGGAATGAAGGCTGCTACCGCCACGCCGGCCAGGGTGGCGTGCACGCCCGACTTCAGCACGCAGATCCACAGGAAGACGCCGATCAGCAGATAGGGCGCCAGGTGGCGCACCCCGGCCAGCCGCAGTCCCAGCAGCGCCAGCAGGCCGCCACCGGCCAGCCCCAGCGCCAGCAGCGACAGGTCGGCGGTGTAGAACAGGGCGATGATGACGATGGCGCCCAGGTCGTCGATGATCGCCAGCGCCAGCAGGAAAATCTTCAGCGCCGGCGGGACCCGGCTGCCCAGCAGCGACAGCACGCCCAGCGCGAAGGCGATGTCGGTGGCGGCCGGA
The DNA here is from genome assembly GCA_038363005.1 of Rhodospirillales bacterium. Taxonomy (GTDB): domain Bacteria; phylum Pseudomonadota; class Alphaproteobacteria; order Kiloniellales; family JACOMY01; genus JAKOWB01. The sequence goes on along the minus strand of JBBQBI010000028.1, from coordinate 49,690 downwards.
ATGGCCCAGCCGTCATGCCATTGCGGCGTGTCCCAGGTGACGGCCAGGTAGACCAGCGCCGGCAGCAGCATGCCACCGACGGCGGCGATCGCCGGCAGCGAGGCCTTGGTCCAGGAGCTGAGCTCGCCCGACACCACCTCGCGCTTGATCTCCAGCCCGACCAGCAGGAAGAAGATCGCCATCAGTCCGTCGTTGATCCAGAGCAGCAGCGGCTTGTCGAGGCCGGCGCCATCGAGGGTCACCGCCAGGTGCGTCGACAGCAGACCGTCGTAGAGCCAGGCCAGTGGCGAGTTGGCGATGATGAGCGCCGCCGCGGCGGCGGCCATGAGGATCAGCCCGGAGGCGGCCTCAAGTCGGAGGAACTGTCGGATTGCGGTGATCAAGCTGGTTCCCCCTCAGGCCCGGCAAGGCTGTGTCGGTCCGATCACAGCCCTCGTGCCATGTGGGGTTTGCCTTGGCGATTCCAAGACTTGGACACGATTTTGCCCCAGGCGCAGGGCCAGATCGCCGGCAGCTGACCTGGAGCCAGACGCTGATGAACCCCGCGATCCTCTATGAATCCCAGCTGGTCTGGACGCTGCTACTGGTGCTGTTGGCCGTCGCCGGTGTCGGCGCGACCACCTGGCGCGAGAAGGCGACGCGGCGGGCGCGCCGGCCGCTGCGGCGAGGCTAGGCTCCTGCCGCCTACTCGAAGGCCTCTTCCCAGGAGCCGCGGGTGGCGGCCCTGGAGTATTCCGTCGAGCGGTTTTCGAAGAAGTTGGTGTGCTCCACGCCGTTCAGCATGGCGTCGAGCCAGGGCAGCGGGTTCTTGTCGGTACGATAGAGCGGCTGCAGCCCCAGCTGCGTCAGGCGCCGATCGGCAATGTAGCGGATGTAGCGCTTGACCTGCGACCCATCGAGGCCCTCCACGCCGCCCATCTCGAAGGCAAGGTCGATGAAGGCGTCCTCGTGCGTCACGATGGTCTCGCAGGCCATATAGAGTTCGCGCTGCAGATCCTGCGTCCAGATCTCGGAATTCTCCGCCACGAAGGTCTTGAACAGGCGGATCATTGATTGGGTATGGAGCGTCTCGTCTCTGACCGACCACGAGACGATCTGCCCCATGCCCTTCATCTTGTTGAAACGCGGGAAGTTCAGCAGGATCGCGAAGGAGGCGAAGAGCTGAAGCCCCTCGGTGAAGGCGCCGAAGACGGCTAGCGTCTTGGCGATGTCCTCTTTCGTCTCCACACCGAACTGCCGCATGTAATCGTACTTGTCCTTCATCTCCTTGTAGTGGAGGAAGGCCGAGTACTCCGCTTCCGGCATGCCAATGGTATCCAGGAGGTGAGAGTAGGCTGCGATATGGACCGTCTCCATGTTGGAGAAGGCCGCCAGCATCATCTGCACCTCAGTCGGCTGGAATACACGGGCGTAGTGCTTCATGTAGCAGTTGTTCACCTCAACATCCGACTGCGTGAAGAAGCGGAAGATCTGCGTCAGCAGATTGCGCTCCTCGACAGTCAGCTTCTGCTTCCAGTCCTTGACGTCGTCGGCCAGCGGCACCTCCTCCGGGAGCCAATGGATGCGCTGCTGCATGAGCCACGCATCATGAGCCCAGGGGTATTCGAAGGGCTTGTAGACCGACTTGGACAAAAGCAGGGACATCGGGGTTACGGTCCTAACGGAAACGGTACTGTTCGATAGCTTGTCGACTGCGAAGGGCGGGATTACATCCCGCCGCCGTTGCCGACCGGCTTGGCCTCGACGGGCTTCGCCATCACCGGCTTAGCAGCCACCGGGGCGGCCGCGGGAATGCGCGGCTTGGCCGCTCGCTTGGCCTTTTTCTTGGCTGGCTTCTTGGCAGCCTTCTTGGCAGCCTTCTTCGCCGGCTTCTTGGCAGCAGCCTTCTTCGCCGGCTTCTTGGCGGCCTTCTTGGCAGCCTTCTTCGCCGGCTTCTTGGCAGCAGCCTTCTTCGCCGGCTTCTTGGCGGCCTTCTTGGCAGCCTTCTTGGCCGGCTTCTTGGCAGCCTTCTTCGCGGCCTTCTTCGCGGCCTTCTTCGCAGGCTTCTTGGCAGCAGCCTTCTTCTTCGGTGCTGCCTTCTTCTTGGCGCCGGCCGGGGCCTTCGCCGCTACGGCGCGGGCCTCACCGTCAACGAGGATCTCAACGTCCATCTTGGTTCTCCTCTCCTCTCGTCCCCTACGCTAACCGCCCCCGGGGACAGGGGGGCCGCAGGCCAGGTCGGCCTGCAAATCCGAGGAAAACGAACCAGTCGTCTTTACGTGCCTGGCCTTCTGCCGCAGTCCTTACTGGCAGGCGAGGCACTCCTCGTAGTCAGTTCCGTTGGTCGCCGGTTCCTCCGGGGCATCGCCCAGGGGACGCTCGGCGACATTGATCTTGCCGACCAGCGGGACGCGTCGATCGACGACGCTCGCGGCCGAGGACTCGGCGCGCTGGATCGACTTGGAACGCAGGTAGTAGAGGCTCTTGACGCCCTTCTTCCAGGCCATCAGGTGGATCTGGTGCAGGTCGCGCTTGTGCACATCGGCCGGCAGGAAAACGTTCAGCGACTGCGCCTGGCAGATGAAGGGCGCGCGGTCGGCGGCGTGTTCGATCAGCCAGCGCTGGTCCAGTTCGAAGGCGGTCTTGAAGACGTCCTTTTCCTCGTCGGTGAGGAAGTCGAGGTGCATGACCGAGCCCTCGTTCACCGTGATCGAGGTCCAGGTCTCCTCGTTGTCGTGGCCGTAGGTCTCCAGCAACCGCGCCAGGTACTTGTTGCGCACGTTGAAGGAGCCCGAGAGGGTCTTGTGGGTGAAGCTGTTGGCAGCGTTCGGCTCGATACCCGGCGAGGCGCCGCCGCAGATGATGGAGATCGAAGCCGTCGGCGCGATCGCCAGCTTGTTGGAGAAGCGCTCGTTGAAGCCGAATTCCTCGGCGTCGGGGCAGGGGCCGCGCTCCGTCGCCAGCAGCTTGGAAGCGATGTCGGCCTGCGCGCGTACGTGCTTGAAGATGCGTTTGTTCCAGACCTTCGCCATGACGCCTTCCAGCGGCAGGTTCTGCATCTGCAGGAAGGAGTGGAAGCCCATCACGCCCAGCCCGACCGAGCGCTCGCGCATCGCCGAGTAGCGGGCCCGCGCCATGGAGTCCGGCGCGTGATCGATGAAGTCCTGGATGACGTTGTCGAGGAAGCGCATCACGTCGGGAATGAAGCTCGCCTCGTTCTCCCACTCGAACCAGGTCTCCAGGTTCAGCGAGGAGAGGCAGCATACCGCGGTGCGCTCGTTGCCCAGGTGGTCCATACCGGTCGGCAGCGTGATCTCGCTGCAGAGATTGGACATCTTGACGTGCAGGCCGGCCAGCTTGTGGTGCTCCGGGATCGCCCGGTTCACCGTGTCGCCATAGATCATATAGGGCTCGCCGGTCTCAACCCGCGAGGTCAGGATGCGGATCCACAGGTCGCGTGCCTTGACGCTGCGCAGCACCAGCTTGTCCTTCGGACTGCGCAGGCCCCAGTCGAGGTTCTGCTCGACCGCGCGCATGAAGTCGTCGGACAGCACCACGCCGTGGTGCAGGTTCAGCGCCTTGCGGTTCGGGTCGCCGCCAGTCGGGCGGCGCATCTCGATGAACTCTTCGATCTCGGGGTGGTCGACCGGCATGTAGCAGGCGGCCGAGCCGCGCCGCAGCGAACCCTGCGAGATCGCCAGGGTCAGCGAGTCCATGACGCGGATGAAGGGAATGACGCCCGAGGTCTTGCCGTTCAGCCCGACCTTCTCGCCGATCGAGCGCAGGTTGCCCCAGTAGCTGCCGATGCCGCCGCCCTTGGCGGCCAGCCAGACGTTCTCGTTCCACAGGCCGAGGATGCCTTCCAGCGAATCGCCCGCCTCGTTCAGGAAGCAGGAGATTGGCAGGCCGCGCGAGGTGCCGCCGTTCGACAGCACCGGTGTAGCCGGCATGAACCAGAGGCGCGAGATGTAGTCGTAGAGCCGCTGCGCATGATCGGAGTCGTCGGCGTAGTGCGCGGCGACGCGGGCGAAGAGATCCTGGAAGGACTCACCGTCGAGCAGGTAGCGGTCGGCCAGGGTCGCCTTGCCGAACTCGGTCAGCAACACGTCGCGCGTGCGGTCCATGAAGACGACGATGCCGCGCTCGTTCTGGTAGGTGTCGCGAACGTCCTCGCCGCCGAGCAGGCTCAAGTCTTGCGCCCGGGCTTCGGCCTCGGCCTTGGCGGCGGCGGCATGCGGGGTCGTCTGGTCCAGAGTAGCAGCCGCGTTGTCCACAGACTCGACGTCGTTGGCGACATCGGCCTTGTCCCGCAGGTAGGCTACTCCATCCATAAGCGCTTCCCCCTATATCCACAGCTTGTGGAAAACTCTGTCCCGAATTGTGGGGGTAACTACAACCCCATGTGTTCGCGCCTGCCCCGAACGCAAAATGTAGATTAGTGACTCTTCGATGTCACTTCTTTTGTGCGTTGACAGACGTTTTTTCGGTCGATCCGTTGCAGGAATCCAACGCGCGGAGGAAACAGTCCGGGTGAATCCTCGTCAGCAACCACAGGATCTCGTGTCATGAGCCGCGTTCGTCGTCTCGCCGTCGCGCGTCTTTGGCACGAAGGAAATTCCTTCTCGCCCTTCCTCACCACGGCGCGCGAGTTCGCGCAGCGCGAGTGGTTGACTGGTCCGGCGGCGGTGGCGCGCTATCGCGGCACGGCAACTGAGATGGGTGCCGCCGTCGCCTTCGCCGAGGCGGAGCCGACCTGGCAGGTCGACTTCCTCCGACTCGCCGCGGCGCCGCCGGGCGGCCCGGTGGAGCAGCCACTCTATGAAGCGCTGTGCGAGGAGATCGTCGCCGCGCTGGCCGCCGAGTCGTGGGATGCGGTGTACCTGTCGCTGCACGGCGCGCTGGTCGCGGGGGCTGAGCCGGAGGCCGACCTGGCGCTGCTGCGTCGGGTGCGGGCGGCGATCGGCAGCACGCCGCTGGCGGTGACCTTCGACCTGCATGCCAACCTGTCGCCGGCGGCTGGGCCGCTGATCGACATCCTGGTCGGCTACAAGACCTATCCGCACGTCGACATGGCGGAGACCGCGGCGCGCGCCCTGACGTTGCTGGCACAGACGGCGACCGGCGCGCTGCGTCCGGTCACTCGTATCGCCAAGGCCGGCGTGCTGCTGACCTCGCATCGCATGCGGACCGACGCCGGACCCATGGCCGAGCTGGAAGCCGAGGCGCGGCGCCTGATGACACTGCCCGGTGTGCTCGACGCCACGCCCTTCGGCGGCTTCACCTATGGTGACACGCCGTCGGCTGGCGCCAGCGCGACGGTGACCTTCGATGGCGCGGCGGCGCGCGCGGAGTCGCTGGCCGCGGAACTGGCGCAGGCCATTGCCCAGCGTGCACCGGCCTTCGCCGCCACGCTGCCGACCGCCGAGGCGGCGCTGCGCCAGGCGCTGGCGACGCCGGGACCGGTCGCGGTGTTGGAGCCGGGTGACAACCCGCTGTCCGGTGGCGGGGCCGACACGCCTGGCCTGTTCCGCGCGCTGCTGGCGGCGCGCCCGACCGGACCGACGCTCTTTGCCTTCTTCTGGGATCCGGCGCTGGTGGCGCGCGCCGCGCTGGCCGGACCCGGCGCCTGGATCACCGCGACGCTGGGCGGCCGCCTGACCGCCGACTATGGCCAGCCGGTCACGGTGGAGGCCCGTGTGCTGCGCTTGACCGACGGGCGCTATGTCAACGAGGGACCGATGGAGCGTGGCCTCAGCGTCGATCAGGGACCGACCGCGGTGCTGGAGGTGCAGGGCATCGCCGTCGTGGTCACCAGCGCCTGCCAGGCGGTGAACGATCCCGCCTGGTTCCGCCTGCATAGTGTCGTGCCAGAGGAGTTGCGTCTGCTCTGCGTCAAGGCGAAGAACCATTTCCGCGCCGCCTTCGGACAGCGCTTCGCCCTGCTGGTCGATTGCGACACGCCGGGGCCGGCCTGCCTCGACCCCAGCGTGCTGCCCTTCCGCCACCTGCCACCGGGCCTGCTCGGGCGCTAGCAAAATCCCGCTGGCATTTCCGCTTCATCCGCCGGCGCGGGTCACTACACTCTGTTAAGCCTGCCACTGTCCGCCGCTGCCGAAGAGTGTTGCATCATGTGCGGTCGCTTCTCCCTGACCACGCCGCTGGAAGGCCTGCGCGCGCTCTTCCTGTTCGAGGAGAGCCCGAACCTGCCGCCGCGCTGGAACATCGCCCCGACCCAGCAGGTCGCCGCGGTACGCGCCGATGCGGATGGCCAGCGCCATCTGGCCATGCTGCGCTGGGGCCTGGTGCCGGGCTGGGCCAAGGAGCTGTCGATCGGTGCCCGCATGATCAACGCCCGCGGCGAGGGCGTGGCGGAGAAGCCGTCCTTCCGCCAGGCCTTCGCCAAGCGGCGCTGCCTGATCGCCGCCGACGGCTTCTATGAATGGCAGACCCAGGGCAAGGGACCGAAGCAACCCTTCCGCATGGAGTTCGCCGACCGCCGGCCCTTCGCCTTCGCCGGCCTGTGGGAGCGCTGGCGCAACCCAGCTGCCGAGGGCGCCCTGGTGGAGACCTGCAGCATCATCACCACCAGCGCGAATACGCTGCTGGCGCCGATCCACGACCGCATGCCGGTAATCCTGGCGCCCGACAGCTTTGCCGCCTGGCTGGACGCCGGCACGGCGCCGGCGGCGCTGCAGGCACTGCTGCGCCCCTATCCCGATGGGGACGGTGGCTATGGGCCGCTCGGCGCCTACGCGATCTCCACCCAGGTCAACGCCGTGGCGAATGACGGGCCGGAGCTGCTGCTGCCACTGGCGGCGGGCAGTCCGCAAAAGACCTTGTTCTAGCCGACTTGGCGCCGCCTTTGTCGGGGTGTTCAAACACTTTGACGGGGTTGGCAAGCCTGCCCCGAGAGCGCCTTAAACCCGCCCCACGGCGACCTTGCTTGTCCGCCATTACTGATCCCACGTGAGGGTCAGGAAGGGTTGTCAGCGCCATGCGCATCTTCGCCGTTACCACCATCGCCACCATCATGCTGGGTTTCGGCAGCATCCTGGCATTGGCCGATCAGGGCGCCGTGCCGGCAGCGCTGATCGATACCGGGACAACCACGCCCGGCGGCCACGTCATCAGCGTGCCCGATCCGGCTGCCAGCCAGTACGTCAACGTGGGCCGTGCGCTGCAGCGCCTGGAGCTGGAAGCACAGCTCGAGGACTTCTACGCCGAGATGCAGGCCCGCGCCGAGGGCCTCGACGAGGCCGGCCGCGCCGCGCTCTACAGCGAAGTGGAAGGCCAGCTGCGCCGACTGATCCTGGGATCGGAGACCTATGCCGGCGATGCCTTCGCCAAGGGTGTCGACTACCTGAAGCAGGCGCGCCTGGTGCTGGCCCGCCACCTCGGTTTCGACAGCATTCCCACCTGAAGCCGCGTGACGGCCGCGCGGCGGCTTTCTTGACAGCCTTGCCTCCGGTCCCCTAATCCCCAGGGGCCGCCCGCCTTCGGGCAGCTGCAAGGGAAGGGAGCACCCCCGTGGCCGATCCGACCGCCGAGCTGATCGAACGCCTGCTGGCGTCTGGCAAGGTCTCACGCGAGACCCGCGAAGAACTCGGCACCTTCAAGCAGGACCTGTCCAATGGTCAGCTGGACGGCGGCGACCGTCGCTATGTCGAGGCCCTGGCCGCCCGCCTGCTGGGCGTCGGCCGCCCGGCCAACGACGACCGCGTGACCAGCGACAGCGACGCTGTCGACGAGGACGAGGAAGCGGCGGACGACGACGAGAGCCTGTGGGACGTCGGCGAGGATCCGGAAACCGCCGCGCTGCGCGAGCGGGCCGAGGCCGCCGAGGCCAGGGTCGCGGAACTCGAGGCGGAGATTGCTTCGCTCAAGGGGCAGGCCAGCGAATAGGGCTTCTGCCTAACCTATTACACAGAAAGCGTTTTTTGACCGCTGTCGACAGGTTCGACAGTGGTTTTTGCGCTTTCGGCACTTATCGGCGTGGTAATCTCCACCCCTGGTTTCATCGGTCATCCTTGGGGGAGAAACACCGATGCGCATCGTCATCCTTGCCTGTGCGGCTCTGCTCGCGGCCGCCACACCCGCCAGCGCCAACGACGCACCGCCGCAACTGCAGTTGGCGCAGGCGGTCACCGCTACCCAGCAGCAGCAGCTCGACCAGATCATCGCCGCCGCGGCGGAAGCCGGGAAGGGCAAGAGCCAGGACGAGCGCCTGGCGCTCTATCGCCAGGCCATGCCGCAGATCATCGAGGTCCTGCAGCCGGGGACCCGCAGCGGCGCCTACGCCAAGGTGATCGCCGATTCGCCGGCGATTCGCGAGGCGCAGCGGAAGCTCTCGCGTGAGCTCAACGGCATGGGCGACATTCCCTTCTATCCCTGACGGCGGCTAGTTGACACCGGGAAAAGAGGTGACGAACTCGATCTTCACGTCGGGAAAGGACTCGACGTACTGGATCGTGAAGTCAGGAAACGAGGTGACGAACTCCCACTCGCCGCAGTCGTCGGCGAAGGAGGTCACGACCTGCACCTTCACGTCCGGAAAAGAGGTCACCACCTGCACCTTCACGTCGGGGAAGGAGGTGACGATCTGCACCTTGCCCCGCAGTGCGATGCCGTTCCAGGTGCAGTCGCTGCCGACACCGCCGGCCGCCGCCGGACCGGCGGCTGACAGCAGGGCCAGGGTGCAGGCCAGGCGAAGCGCGATTCCATGCATGTTCATTCCTCGTAGTCGGCGCAGAAGTCGTCGGGCAGGCGCACCAGCTTATAGGTGGCATTGGCCTTGTCCGCCGGGATGTGGGTGATGGCCGGCGCTTCCGGCAACTCCTCGCCGCAGCTCATCTGCACGACGAGGCCATTGGTGTCGTTCTTCAGCAACAGTCCGCCATCCTTGGCATCGGCCAGGTGAAAGCTGCCACCGTCGCAATCGACGGCGCAGATGACACCCTTGTCGTCTTCGTTGCAGGCCCCGCTGCTCCACCAGCTGTGCAGCCCATCGTCTGCCAGCTCGACTTTCACCCAGAAATTCAGGCCCACGGACTCCTTCCACTGGGTGAGCTCCAGCACCAGGCTGCGCGCCAGCTGCTGCGGATTGGCCTGCAGGTGGGCATCGGAATAGATCCGCCCGAAGCAGATGGTGTCGCCGGGGGCTGGCAACTCGATGGCGCTGGCGGTGCCACTGGCCAGCAGGCCGGCCAGTGCAAGGGTCGCGGCTCGTCGCATGCAATATCCCTCCCTGTGCAGGTCGACCGCCAGTTTCCCTGCTTGCGGCTAGACGCAAAAGCAAAAAGCTTCATTGTGCTTGGTGTGGTGCTCGGCAAGGCGCTTGGCCGCCGCGAGTCTGGTCATGGCGGAATGCGGTTCCTAGACTGCTGCCGGCACCGCAATCGGGACGCGGTCGCGGATCGCGACGCCTGGTCATCCGGCAGGCAGGGCCGGGAGCACGATGTCGAACAACACCGCCGATTCCAACCTCCGCGACCGGGCCTGGCAACACTGGCTCTGGTGCCTCCTGGTAGGGCTGGTGCTGGTGTGGGCAGCCGTGGCGGACCGCTGGATCTTCGCCGCCCTGGTGCACTGGACGGCGTTGCAGATCGATCCGCAGATTTACTACTGCTCGGCCCTGGCGCACGCGCAAGGCATGGATCCCTACCAGGCGGTCTATCCGCCCGACTGCTTCGCCCGGCGCTTCCGCTTCGTCTATCCGCCGGCGGTGCTGGAGCTCTTCACCTGGCTGCGGCCGCCAAGCCTCGCCTGGGCGCGTGGTATCCTGGTCACGCTCTATGCCCTGGCCTTCGTCGGCCTGACGCTGGGGCTGCGGCGGCTGCTCTGGCCACGGCTGGGATGGCCGCTGGCCCTGCTGGTGGCCGTCCTGGCCAACCCCGCGACGCTGGGTCAGTGGAGCTACTTCGGCAACATCGCTATCCTGCTCTATCTCATCATCCTGCTGGCGGCGCTGCTGCTGTGGCGGCGCCCCGCGATCGGCCGTCCGGCGCTGCTCGCCGCCATCGTCGTGGCGGCCTGCTTCAAGTGGATCCTCGCGGTCTACCTGCTGGTCTTCTGGCTGGTTGAGGGGCGTGCCGGCTGGCGCTGGGTCGGCGCCGCGGCGGTGCTCCTGGCGCTGCTCTACGGCATCGATTTCTGGCGTGCGCCGCTGGCCTTTCGCGCCTATGTCGCCAACTTCGACATCCACCGCACCCTGCTGGACCTCGGCATGGGCATCCCGACCTTCGGCTATGACCTGGTCGAGGGTGTGACCGGCCGGCCCAGCAGCTCGCCGCGGGCCGAATGGCTGGGGCGCGGCATCTGGCTGCTGTTCGTGGTGATCTATCTGCTGCTCGCCTGGCGGGTCGCCTGGCGGCCACGGCCCGGGGCGACGGCCTTGGATCGGCGGCATCGTGTACTGCTGGGCCTGCTGCTGGCCGCGCTGCTGCTGCCCAGGGTGAAGGACTACGACTGGTATCTGCTGTTGCCGGTCCTCGTCTACTTCCTGACGGCCACGGCACCGGGGCAGGGGGCGCGGCTGCCATCGACGCTGCTCCTGGTCGGCAAGATCGCGATGGTCGCGCTGCTGCTGCTGATGCCGTTCCACACCGCGTTCTATGTCATGGCCTTTGGCACGGCGGCCTGGCTCGCCGGCCTCGAGCGTGGCTGGCTTGTACTCCGCGTGCCCGATCCGGCGGTGTTGCTGCCGCCGCCACTGGCACGCCGGCTGCTGCGGCCGGTCGCCGACTAGCCTCAGCTCGCGCCGCAGTCAGCCAGCGGGCGATACTCCACCAGGCCGTCGCCGTCGCTCTGCGTGTTGGGGATCGCCAGACAGAGATGGCGGGCGATACCGCCGACCTCGACGAACTTGATCTCCGCCATGGCGAAGGGACCCGTGGGCTCCGGCAGGAAGAAGGATCCGGCCATGGGGTTCTGCTGTGCCGCCAGGTCCAGCGCCAGCTTCTTCATCGAGGGCGGCAGGTCCATGTCCGGCGGGTAGGTGGAAACCTGCATGGCGACCGCGGTATCGGGATCGAACAGGTTGGCCCAGTCGCTGAAGGGCGCCCGCGCGCCGGGGAAGCGGACCCAGAGCTCCGCCGGATCGGTGCGGTTCATCGCCGCCGCCGCGGTGTTCCACATGAACAGCAGCCGCAGCTTGGTTTCGCCGTCGACCCACTTGAACTTCTCCCAGTCGACCGCCAGCGGCTGGTCATAGGCCTCCATCACGCCGCTCGGGAACTGGCGCAGGTAGCCGCCGAGCTGCTGGCGGATCGACTCGACGCGGATCTGGTCCAGGTAGAAGTGCGTCATCGAGCCGTCGCCCAGCAGCGCCTGCACCTGGTTCATGAAGGTGAGCGCGCGCTTGCGCAGGCCGAAGGAAAACTGGTCGTAGGGCATCGACATCAGCCCCTCGGCGGTGGCCCAGAGCGCCGGCGGATAGGGGTCGGCGTCGGCCGCCAGCCGCGCCGAGGCCTCGATCGGGCTCTCGCCCCCAGCCAGCAGCCGGGCGAAGGCCAGGATGCGTGGATCGGCGTCCGCCGGCAGCACCTGGCCGACCGCGGCGGCGGCGCCGTTGTTGCCATACTTCGCCTTCAGCAGCGTCACCAGGTCGATCACCGGATCGGCATAGGGAATCGGGAAGGTGAAGAGCTTGCTGTAGACCTCGATCGCACGGTCGGTCTCGCCGCGCTGCGCCAGGATCCGTGCGTTGTGATAGAGCTCCGCCGGTGTCTTGGGATCGGCCACCAGGCCGCCGGTGTTGGCCAGCTGGCGCAGCCCCTCGGCCATCTGGTCGATCGATTCCTTGGTCTGCTCCGCCGTCTGCTGCAGCTGCTCGACGCCCTGCTGGGTCTGCTCGGCGGTCTGCTGCGTCTGCTCGGTGGTCTGCTGCGTCTGCTCGGTGGTCTGCTGGATCTGCTCGGCAGTCTGCTGCGTCTGCTCCGTCGTCTGCTGGGTCTGCTCGGTGGTCTGCTGGATCTGCTCGGCGGTCTGCTGCGTCTGCTCCGTCGTCTGTTGGGTCTGCTCGACAGTCTGCTGGGTCTGCTCGGTGGTCTGCTTGATCTGCTCGGTGGTGTCCTTGGTGCCCAGGCCGATCCACAGGCCGACGCCGCCCACCACCACGGCAGCGGTCACGCCGCCGATGACCGCCCAGAGCTTGCGGTTGGCAGACTTGGTCCGCTGCTCGACACGCTGGCCGGTGGCGCGGATCTCGCCGGTGTCCTGCTGCAGCCGGTCGAGTCGATCGGTCAGCTCGGCGCGCAGCTCGGCCAGGTCGTCGCGCACCGCCTTCACATCATCCGACAAATTCGAGAAATAACTCGCCAGCTCGGCGTCTGAGACATCGAGGTAGAGGTCGGGGTTGACCTTGCTGCGGCCCTGGTCGAAGGCCTCCTGCAGCGGCTCCACCAGCTCCTGGTAGTAGAGGTCCAGCAGCTGCACCTGCAGCGGCGTCACCCGCTTGTTGTGCGCCAGCAGATTACGCACCCGGCGGATGTCGTCGAGGAAGTGCCGGATGGTGACGCGCTTCTCCTTCAGCAGCGTCAGGAAGGGAGTCTGCTGATAGAGCGGCTCGTAGTTGGGAAACTCCTGCGTCGAGACGAACAGGCTGGCCAGTTCGCTGAAGGTGGTGCCCGACAGCACGTCGCCGCGGTCGGCGGCGGTCAGCCACTGCTGCACCACCTTGTCCGACAGCAGCTCCTTCAGGTGCGCGATCAGCTGTGGCTGGTCCTCGTAGCGCTCGCTCACCAGGCTGCGCAAGATCAGTTCCAGCGCGCGAACCTGCTTGCGGCCCACCTCGTCATCGGCGGCGGGCAGGTCGAGGTTGACCTGGAAGTCAGGATTGCGCTGCTGGATGCTCTCCAGCCAGGACAGCAGGCGCAGCGCGGCGATGACGGCGTTGCGCGCCTCGAAGCCCGGCGCCTCTGGCGGCAGGCGCTCGATACGCCGCACCGCCTCGCGCAGTGCCGTGTCGAAGGCTGTCAGGTCGGATTCGGCCAGCCCCAGGCGGTCGGCGACGGCCTGGCGGCCCAGGCGACTCTTCAGCTCGCCATAACGCTTGGCCAGGGCGTCCAGCGACTCGCCGGCGGCCGGCTCGGCGCCGCCCAGCCAGCCGATGAAGCGCGCCAGGGCCGGCTGGACTCGCGGCAGAAGATCGGCAGGTCGCATGGTGGTCCCCTCCTCAGCGGGCGCCGAGACAGCGGCGCCGCGCGCACCCGTGGCCGCACCGTAGCAACTGCCAGGCAATCACGGAACGAAAGTGCGCGGGGGGATTTTGAACGCCAAAAAGTAAACAGGGCCGGACGTGGGGGACGCCCGGCCCTGTTTCGCTTAGGCTTGCACCGGTCAGTCGGCGGTCCGACCGGCGCGGGTAGAAGACGAGCTCGTCGGGAGTAACTATTTATCCAACTGGGTGAAGTTTCAAGCGGCATCTTCGTACCGTTACGCACTTTTCCTATCAATCACGCGCAATTCCGCTATGTGCGCTCCGCTCATCGGTTGCTGTCGATTCTGATCAAACCCTTGGAGGCGGAACCGCGCAGCCAGCAATCCGTTGCTCCAACACGTCGAGCGCCCGTGCGATGACCATCCGCGCCGCGCCGGCGTGGAGGATCGCGAATGCGTCTGTGTGGCAAACGAGTGGACTGGCGGCTGGCCGCGCTGCTGGTTGTCTGCGGCGCGTTGCAGGGCGGCGCCGCCGCGGCGGAGACCGTGACTCCAGATGGTCAGCGCCGGCCCGACTTCACCTTCGATCTGGGCGGCGGCGGTGTATTCCGGCCGGCCTTCGAGGGTGCCGACGACTATGTGGTCGATCCGATTCCCGCTTTTGACATCCGCTATCGCGACTGGGTTTTTCTCTCCAGCCGGCGCGGCCTGGGCATCGACCTGATCCAGGATGAGGCACAGGTCTGGCGTGCCGGTCCGATCATCAACTATCGCCAGCCGCGCTACGACAGCGACAGCAGCGCGCTGGCCGGTCTTGACGATGTCGATGGCGCGGTCGAGGCCGGTGCCTACCTCGAATACACACCGAGTCCCTTTGGCGGAAAGCTTGAGGTGCGCCAGGGCTTCGGCGCCCACCATGGCCTGCTGGTCGACATGGGCGTCAGCTATCGCGATCACCTGACCGACGAGTTGCTGCTGAGCTTCGGACCTGGCGCGACCTGGGCCAGCAACGACTACATGGACACCTACTTCGGCATCGACGCGGGGCAGTCGGCGCGCTCGGGCTATCGCCGTTTCGACGCCGGTGCTGGCTTCAAGGATGTCAGCTTCGGCGCCGCGCTGAGCTATTCGCCGCTGCCCTTCCTCGCCCTGACCGGCTTCGCCAACTACGAGCGCTTGTTGGGCGATGCCGCCCGCTCGCCGTTGGTGGAGGACGGCGGTTCGCCGAACCAGGTGATGCTCGGCGTGACCCTGACGCTGCGCTTCGGCTTCGACGCCTGGTGACACCGTCGCAGGTCGTCCGTCGCATGACATCAGTCTGCTGGGAAGCCAGTCCTGTCAGCGGCGGATTTCATGACCATCGATGGCGAAGCGATCGATGGTGGGCGCGCCTGGGATCGAACCAGGGACCCCTGCCGTGTGAAGACAGTGCTCTCCCGCTGAGCTACGCGCCCGCCGCTCGGGACAGGGGCGCTTGGATAGGCGAGCGGCGAGGGCAAGTCAAGCGAGGCGAGGCGCCGGGTTTCCCGCCGATGGGGCAGGGGGAGACAGCGCCTGGAGAGGGCGTAGCATAGCGTCATGGTCATCCCCCTTCCCGGGCCGCGCATCCCGTCCCTATGTCTCGGCCGCCAGCTCGGCCGCCAGCTCGGCCGCGTCGCCGGTAGCCTGTTGCTGCTGGCAGTCCTGTCGGCGCCGGTCGCGGCGGCGGGCCAGCAGCTGCGCTACCTCGTCTGGCTGGGCGGCAGCGCGGTGATGGACCTCAGCATCGGGTTGGAATCCGACACCACGTCCTATGGCGTGACGCTGCAGGGCCAGCTCGTCGGCCCGCCCTCGTGGTTCTTCGACATCCGCATCGCCGGCACGGCCAGCGGCACGCTGCACGATGGCCAGCCGCAGCCGGCGCGCTATCGCCT
This sequence comes from Rhodospirillales bacterium, assembly GCA_038363005.1. Lineage (GTDB taxonomy): Bacteria > Pseudomonadota > Alphaproteobacteria > Kiloniellales > JACOMY01 > JAKOWB01. The sequence goes on along the minus strand of JBBQBI010000028.1, from coordinate 34,643 downwards.
TGAACTCAGCGACGACGGCAAGATGGAATGGCTGCAGCTGGATGTCGACGCCAGCGGCCTGCCGGTGGTGAGCGCCGATCCGCCGATGCGTGACGAGGGGCGCCAGCCGCTGGACGAGGCCGCCCGGCGCGGCATGCTGGACCCGCTGTCGGCGATCCAGGCGCTGCTGCTGCAGGCCACGGCCAAGGCCGGCGGCTGCCCGGATGGCGTGGCGGTCTATGACGGCCGCCGCCGCTTCGACGTCACTGTGCGGGACGAGGGCGAGGCGACCCTGCGGGTCAGCACCTATAACCTCTATCATGGCCCGGCGCGGCGCTGCGAGGTGACGCTGAAACCGGTCGGTGGCTTCCGCACCTCGGGCCGCGACCTCAAGGCCTTTCCCACGCACATGACGCTGTTCTTGGCGCCGTTGGCCGAGGGCGGGCCGCCGGTTCTGGTGCGCGTGGAGACCGAGACCGACCTCGGCAAGCTGCTGCTGCACCTGATCGAGGCCTCGGGATCCTGAGGCCGGGCTATTCCAGGTCGAGCTGTTGGCGCCGCCGCATGAAGGGCGAATAGACCGGCGCCTCCGGCACAATGCGGCCGTCGGCGCCCCATTCGCTCATGCGGTTGAAGGGAACGACCGGGATGCGGTCGAGCGTCCGCAAGCTGGAGTCCAGGTCGACTTCGACCTGGCGCAGCCGCGCCGCCACCACCGCGGGGTCGGAGTAGCGCAGCCCGGCCTCGACGCCATAGGCAATGAAGGGCCGCAGCACCTGGTAGCCGACATAGGCAAGCGAGAAGTTGACCGGCCAGAGCAGCAGGTCGATGTCGCCGCTGCGCCCGTCGAAGGCGTAGGTCTCGGCACTGGTGCCGACGGTGACCGACAACAGGGCGCGCTTGCCGGCGTAGCGGCCGGCCTCGAAGCGCTGCTTGCTGGTGTAGACCTGGCCATAGGCGAAGACGCGGTCGAACCAGCCCTTCAGGATCGCCGGCGGCAGGTGCCACCACATGGGGTACTGCAGGATCAGCAGGTCGGCCTGGTCCAGCCGTTCGATCTCCGCCGTCACCGCCGCCGGCAGGGTGCCCTGCGCCGCCGCGTGGCGCTGTTCCGACTGCACGTCGAAACGCTCCGCCTGCAGGCGCGGCGCGTAGTGCTCCGGCCGTTCGCAGGGATCGAAGCCCTGGGCGTAGAGGTCGCTGACCGTCACGCCCCAGCCCTGCGCCGCCAGCGCCTGGCGCGCCACCGTTGCCAGGTGGGCGTTGAAGGAGCGCGGCTCCGGGTGCGCCAGGACGATGTGGGCCTGCATCGGGGCTTCCTTCTGGTTCGCCTGGCGGTCTTCGGGGATGGCGGCATGACCGGCGGGGACAGGTCCCGGCCCGGCGGCGTAGCATGCGTCATGAGCCCTGCACCAGCCCTGCGGCGCTGCCGCCATCTTGCCCTCGCCCTGCTGCTGTCCCTCGCGCTGCCCAGCGTGCCGGCCGCCGCTGGCGGCGCTGCGCTGTCCTATGACGTCTGGAGCAATGGCAGCCGGGTCATGCAGTTGACCGTCAAGCTGGTGGACGGCGGCGGCGACTATCGCGTCGGCCTGAATGCGCTACTGGTCGGCCCGGCCGCCTGGTTCGACGATTTCGAGCTGCGCACCAGCGCCAACGGCGCGGTCGTCGATGACAGCCTGCTGCCCGGGGCCTTCCGCACCGAATCGCACTTCGGCGAGGACAAGAAGGTGAAGTGGGTCGAACTGGAATTCGACGCCGCCGGTCTGCCGGTCATGAGCAGTGACCCGCCCTTCAGCCCACATACCCGGCCCATGGTGGAGGCCGAGATGCTGGTCGGCAGCCGCGATCCCTTGAGCGCGATCCTGTCGCTGCTGCGGTCCTCGACCGCGGCCGGGCGCTGCGTCGGCCAGGAGAAGGTCTATGACGGCCGCCGGCGCTTCGACCTGGCGATGGTCGATCGCGGCCAGGTGACACTGCAGCGCAGCCTGCTCGACAAATTCAAGGGCCCGGCCTGGCGCTGTGCCGTGGAGCTGACGCCGGTCGCCGGCTACCGCTTCGACGGCGAGGACAAGACCGAGGTCTCCAGCAACACGGTGCTCTATCTGGCCGAGGTGCGGCCCGATCTGCCGCGCCTGCCCGTGCGCATCGAGGCCGAGACCGGCTATGGCGGCATCGAGATCCACCTGGTGAAGATCACCAACTACCCCTGAAAACGGGGCTGGGCCTTGCGAGGCCGCTTGCCGGGCTGGCGATCAGTCGGCCAGTATTCTCTTTTTGTTCCTCTTCCCACTTGACTGCGGCATCCCCAGATATTAGGAACAAATAACGAACAATTCTGGTGGCGACACCCGTGAACACCGCCTCGACCCTGTTGGATCGCGACCTGCTTTCCCCGCCCGGGGAGCCAGCGGTGCCTGTACGGCGTTTCCCTACCATGCAGCACGGCTCTCGGTTCGACCCTCCCGGCCCCCCTGCTCCCCCCGCAGGGCATGACCCCGCGTCCGGGCTCCCGGTCGAACCTGCCGGCGGCGGTCGTTCTCCCGCCGCCGGCCTCTCATCCGCCCCGCCCTCCATGGCCCCGGCGGCCCCGGCTGTCGATCTGGCGGCGCTGCGCCGTCGCCTGGCGGCGCTCAGCCAGCCGGCCAGCGGCGGCGGCACGCTGCCCTTCGGCATAGCCCGGCTGGACGACGCCCTGCCGGGCGGCGGCCTGCCCACCAGCGGGCTGCATCGCCTGGCCGGCGCCAGTCCGGAATGGGATGCCGCCGCGACCGCCGGCTTTGCCCTGGCCCTGGCGCAGCGCCTGCTGCGCGCCGGTGGCCTGGCGCGCCCGGCGCCACTGGTGTGGATCGGCCCGGCGCTGCCCTACGCCCCCGGGCTGGTGGCCCTGGGCCTCGATCCGGCCCGCCTGCTGACGCTACGCGCCGCCGGCGAGGCCGACATCCTGTGGGCGCTGGAGGAGGTGGCGCGCAGCCGCCAGTCCGCCGTGGTGGTGGCGCAGCTGCGCGGTCTCGATCGCATCGCCGGCCGCCGCCTGCAGCTCGCCGCCGAGCGTGGCGGCACCGCCCTGCTGGTGCTGGAAAGCCGCCCGACCGGCGAGCCGGTGCCGGCGCTGACCCGCTGGCGCGTCGCCGCCGCGCCGGCTGGCCCGGCCGCCGGCCCGCTGTTCCCGCAACCGCCGGCCTGGCAGGTCGAGCTGCTGCAGGCCCGCGGCGGCCACCCGGCAACCGCTACCTTGGAGTGGGATCATGCGACGGCTGCTTTCGCTCTGGCTGCCCGACTTCAGCTGCGAGCGCCAGGCGCGCGCGCGGTCGAAGACGTCGCGCCAGCCCCCGTCCAGCGCCGCGCCGGCTGACGCCGGGTCGGTGGAGGCGCCGTTCGCCCTGCTGCGCCAGCAGCAGGGGCGCCTGCTGCTGGTCGCGGTCAACCCCGCCGCCGCGGCGGCGGGCCTGACCCCGGGCCAGCCGCTGGCGGCGGCGCGCATCCTGGTGCCGGATCTCGTGGTGCGGCCGGAAGAAGCGGCGGCCGACCGCGCGGCGCTGCGCCGCCTGCTCGACTGGGGCCGGCGCTACAGCCCCTGGGTGGCGCTCGACCCGGCCTCGGCGCTGGGCGAGGGCGAGGGGGTGGCGGACGACGAGGCTGGCTTCGGCGGCGATGCCGCGCTCTGGCTCGACATCACCGGCTGCGGCCATCTTTTCGGTGGCGAAGCGGCGCTGGTCGACGACCTGCTGCGCCGCCTAGCGCGGGGCGGGCTGGGCGGTCGCGCCGGCGTCGCCGCCACGCCCGGCGCCGCCTGGGCGCTGGCGCGCCATGCCACCGACCCGGCGCATCCGACGGCGGTGCTGGCGCCCGAGGCCGACCTGGCGCGCGCCTTGGCGCAGCTGCCGTTGGCCGGCCTGCGGCTGGCCCCGGCGACGCTGGAGCTGCTGCGCCGCCTGGGGCTGGAGCAGATCGGCCAGCTCTACGAGCTGCCGCCGGCGACCCTGGCGCCGCGCTTCGGCCCACTGCTGGCGCAACGGCTGCGCCAGGCGCTGGGTCAGCTGCCGGAAGCCATCGGGCCGGCGCGGCTGGAGGAGCCGCTGTGGGTGCGCCGCGCCTTCGCCGAGCCGCTGTCGACGCCCGAGGACCTGGGCCGCGTGCTGGCGCTGCTGGCCGAGGAGCTGGCGGCCCTGCTGGCCCGGCGCGGCCTCGGCGCCCGCCGGCTCGACCTCGCCGGCCATCGCGTCGACGGCAGCGTGACCCGCCTGAGCGTCGGCCTCAGCCGCCCGGGCCGCGATCCGCGCCACTGGCTGCGGCTGTTCCAGCCCAAGCAGGACCGCCTCGACCCCGGCTTCGGCATCGAGGTGGTGACCCTGGCGGCGCCGCTGGCCGATACCCTGGTGGCGGAGCAGGGCAGGCTGTCGACATCGGCCGCTGCGGTCCTCCCGCTCCCCCAGAGGGAGAGGGTCGGGGTGAGGGGGGGCGGTTCCCTGCACCTCGTGCCGGAGGCGCCGGCCGACCCGACTCACCTGGCCCGCGCGCTGTCGCGTGCATCCTCTCCCTCTGCGGAGGGAGTGGGTTTGTCGCCCGAGCTTCCCGCCGACCTTGCCGCCCTGGTCGACCGCCTGGAGAACCGCCTGGGGCGCGAGGCGGTGCGCCGCCTCGACCTGCTGGAGCGGCACTGGCCGGAGGACGCGGTGGCCGCCACCGCGCCGGCGGCGCCGCGCCCGGCCGACCGGCCGGTCTGGGCCAGCCCGCGGCCGCTCTATCTGCTGCGTCGGCCGGAACCGCTGGAGGCGGTGGAACTGCGCGCCGACCAGGCGCCGGCCGGCTTCACCTGGCGCCGGCGGCACCTGACGCTGAGCCAGGCCGAGGGGCCGGAGCGCATCACCCCGGCCTGGTGGCAGCCCGGCCGCGCCGGCGAGGCGCCGCGCGACTACTGGCAGGTCGAGGACCAGGAGGGCCGGCGCTACTGGCTGTACCGCAGCGAGACGCCGGCCGGCGTCCCGCCGCGCTGGTTCGTCCACGGCCTCTTCGCGTGAGGGCTGGGGGCGGCCCGGTTCTTTTCTCTCGGCTGGTCTCTCTCCTCGTTTGTCATCCCGGCCGCAGCGGAGCGCAGCGCAGCGCAGAGCCGGGACCCAGGGGACTGGCCTCGGTGCAGCGCGCCTGGTCCCCTGGGTCCCGGCTCTGCGTCGCTGCGCTCCTGGGCCGGGATGACACGCTGGACGGACAACAAGCCGGCCGCCGGCGATGATCCCCACCCCGCTCTACGCCGAGCTCGGTGCCGCCACCAACTTCTCCTTCCTGCGCGGCGCCTCGCATGCCGAGGAGCTGGTGACGGCGGCACAGGCGCTGGGCATCGCCGCGCTGGCCGTCGCCGACCGCAACTCGCTGGCCGGCGTGGTGCGGGCGCACGCGGCGGCCAAGGCGCAGGGCCTGCCGCTGCTGGTCGGCAGCCGCCTGGCGCCACTGGACGGGCCGGAGATCCTCTGCTTCCCACAGGACCGCGCCGCCTATGGCCGCCTGGCGACGCTGCTGACCCTGGGCAAGCGCCGCGCCGAGAAGGGCCAGTGCCACCTCGACTTGGCCGATATCGCGGCGGCGGCCGAGGGGCAATGCCTGGTGATCCTGCCGCCGGCCGAACTCGACGCCGGCTTTGCCGCCACCGTCGGCCGCCTAGCGGCGCTCTGGCGCGACCGCGTCTGGCTGGCCGCGGCCTGCCGGCTTGACGGCGGCGACCGGCGGCGGCTGGCGCGGGTGGCGGCGCTGGCGCGGCAGGCCGGCCTGCCGCTGCTGGCGCACAACGACGTGCTGATGCACGCCGCCAGCCGCAAGCCGCTGGCCGACCTGCTGGCCTGCATCCGCGAGAAGGTGACCATCGACCAGGCCGGCTTCCACGCCGCCGCCAATGCCGAGCGCCACCTGAAGCCGCCGGCCGAGATGGCGCGGCTCTTCGCGCTCTATCCCGATGCCATCGCCCAGACGCTGCGCCTGGTGCAGCGCTGCCGCTTCTCGCTCGACGAGCTGAAGTACGAATACCCTGACGAGGTCGCCCCCGATGGCCGCCCGCCGCAGCAGCTGCTGACCGAGGAGGCCTGGGCCGGCGCCCAGCGGCGCTATCCCGGCGGCATCCCGGCGGCGGTGCGCCGGCAGATCGAGCACGAGCTGACGCTGATCGAGAAGCTCGACTACGCGCGCTTCTTCCTGACGGTGCACGACCTGGTGCGCTTCGCCCGCTCGCAGGGGATCCTCTGCCAGGGCCGCGGCTCGGCCGCCAACTCCGCCGTCTGCTACTGCCTGGGCATCACCGCGGTCGATCCGGCGCGCCTCGACCTGCTGTTCGAGCGCTTCGTCTCCGAGGAGCGGCGCGAGCCGCCCGACATCGACGTCGACTTCGAACACGAGCGCCGCGAGGAGGTGATCCAGTACATCTACCGGAAATACAGCCGCGAGCGCGCCGGCCTGGCCGCCACGGTGATCTGCTACCGCACCCGGGCCGCGGTGCGCGACGCCGGCAAGGCGCTGGGCCTGGCGGCCGACACCATCGAGGCGATCAGCGGCAACATCTGGGGCTGGAGCCTGGAGGGCGTGGCGGCGACCGAGCTGCGGGAGCTCGGCCTCGATCCCACGGCGCCGCGCCTGGCCCTGCTGATCGAGCTGGTGCGCGAGCTGGTCGGCTTTCCGCGCCACCTGTCGCAGCACGTCGGTGGCTTCGTCATCACCAAGGGCCCGCTGCACGAGCTGGTGCCGATCGAGAACGCCGCCATGGTCGACCGCACGGTAATCGAATGGGACAAGGACGACCTGGAATCCCTCGGGCTGCTCAAGGTCGACGTGCTGGCGCTCGGCATGCTGACCTGCCTCAGCAAGGCCTTCGACCTGATCCAGACGGCGACGCACGAGCGCTTCGACCTGGCGCTGGTGCCGTCGAAGGATGCCAAGGTCTACGACATGCTCTGCCGTGCCGATTCCATCGGCGTGTTCCAGGTCGAAAGCCGGGCCCAGATGGCCATGCTGCCGCGCCTCAAGCCGCGCGATTTCTACGACCTGGTGATCGAGGTCGCCATCGTCCGCCCCGGCCCGATCCAGGGCGACATGGTGCATCCCTACCTGCGCCGCCGCGCCGGCGAGGAGCCGGTGCACTTCCCCTCGCGCGCGCTGGCCGAGGTGCTGGGCAAGACCCTGGGCGTGCCGCTGTTCCAGGAACAGGCGATGAAGATCGCCATCGTCGCCGCCGGCTTCACCCCGGGCGAGGCCGACCGCCTGCGCCGCGCCATGGCGACCTTCAAGAACGTCGGTACCATCCACACCTTCCGCGACAAGCTGGTGGAGGGCATGGTGGCGCGTGGTTACGAACGCGACTTCGCCGAGCGCTGCTTCCGCCAGATCGAGGGCTTCGGCACCTATGGCTTCCCGGAAAGCCACGCCGCCTCCTTCGCGCTGCTGGTCTATGTCTCCGCCTGGATCAAGTGCCACTACCCGGCGGTCTTCGCCTGCGCGCTGCTGAACAGCCAGCCGCTGGGCTTCTATGCCCCGGCGCAGATCGTGCGTGACGCGCAGGAGCATGGCGTCGCCGTGCTGCCGCTGGAACTCAACGCCAGCCAGTGGGACTGCACGCTGGAGCCGGCGCCGGCGCCCGGCGATCAGGCGGGCAGTTTTCCGCGCCAGCTCACGCCGCGCCGCGACCTGGGTTATGCGCTGCGCCTTGGCTTCCGCCAGGCCAAGGGCCTGCGGCAGGAGGAGGTGGCCCGACTGCTGGCGGCGCGCGGCAACGGCTATCGCGACCCGCTGCAGCTGTGGCGTCGCGCCGGGGTGAAGCCGGCGACGCTGGAGGCGCTGGCCCGCGCCGATGCTTTCGCCGGCCTGGGGCTGACGCGGCGCGAGGCGCTCTGGGCGGTGAAGGGCCTGGCGCCCGAGCCGCTGCCGCTCTTCGCCGCGATGAACGAGGAGGAGCAGGGCGCCGAGCCGGCGGTGCGCCTGCCCGAACTCAGCCAGTCGCAGCAGGTGGTGGAGGACTACCGTCACCTGGCGCTCACCCTGCGCGCGCATCCGGTGAGCTTCCTGCGCCAGGGCCTGGCGGCCGACCGCTACCAGCCCGCGGCGGCGCTGGCCGAGAGCATCAACGGCCGGCGCCTGGCGGTGGCCGGGCTGGTGCTGGTGCGCCAACGGCCGGGCAGCGCCAAGGGCGTGATCTTCGCCACCCTGGAGGACGAGACCGGCGTCGCCAACGCCGTCATCTGGCCGCAGGTCTTCGAGCGTTTCCGCCGCGTCGTGCTGGGGTCTTCGCTGCTCGGCGTGGTCGGCCGGGTGCAGAAGGAGGGCCTGGTGATCCACCTGGTGGCCGAGCGCCTGGTCGACCTCTCCGACCGCCTGCACGAGCTGGCGGCAGGCACCTGCGACAGCATGATTTCGGATGATCCCGTCGCCCGCGCGCTCGACCGCGCCCAGGCGCCGACCGACGAGGTCAGGCACCCAGGTGGCGATCAGCGCGGCAAGCTGAAGCCCCGCGTGACGCCGCTGCAAGCCAGCCGGGATTTTCACTAGCCGCCGTTATCCGTACCTGGGCGCCTCGCCGTGCTAGCCTCCGCCCCATGAAACGCAAAAATCAGACGACAGCCCTCACGCGCCGTCACTTGCTGGTGGGCGGTCTGGTCGCGCCGCTGCTGCCGACATCGCTGCTGGCGGCGGTCTCAAGCCCGCGTTTCCGCCGGCGCCGCAAGACCCCGGACAGAGCCTTGGAGCGGCAGCTCTTCACCAGCGACACGCCGCCGACGCTGGGTGCCGTGCAAGCCTTCATCGACCGCCTCTGGCTGGTACTGCAGGCGCCGCTGTCGGGCGCCGTGCCCTGGCGCCAGTACGACCTGCTGGCCGGGCTGGCATTGCGCTACGGCAGGCCCGCGCTGCTGCCGCTGCTGGCCGCGCGCCTGCCGGTCGCGTCCACGCGCGCGGACAAGTGGCTGGCCGCCGACAGCCGCTGGCGCCGCCGCTGGGGCAGCGCGCCCAGCCTCAGCTGGTCCTGGCCCGAGGCTGGGCACTTGACTCGCCGCGCGCTACCCCTGACGCTGCCCCTCGAAGGCACCAGCTAGTCTTCCAGTGCAGGATCTGCCGTCTCTTGGTCATCGCTTGGCATTCTACAAATGTCATGCGATGCCCATCTGGGGCCGGCAAGGCGGAAGTTCGAGTCTTCCCTGGCTGGTGCCCTACCTTCCCCGCCACGCCCGCAGAGCACCCCAAGACGATGTCGTCTGCCCGCCGACTCGACCCCGCCGCGGTGACGCCGCAGCCCTGGCCGCACCCTGCCCCGCCCATCACCGATGCCGAACGTCAACAGCGGCTCGACCGCTTGCGCGCCCTGATGGACGCAGCTGGTGTGAAGGCTCTCCTGCTCGGCGCCACCAGCAGCCTGCGCTATTTCACCGGCCTCGCCTGGTACCCCAGCGAGCGCCTGGTCGGCGCCGTGGTGACGGCCGAGCATCTCACCTATGTCTGCCCGCGCTTCGAGCTGGAGAAGGTCGCCGCCATGCCGACCTTGCCCGGCGACTACGCCACCTGGGAGGAGGACGAGAACCCCTATCGCCTGGTGCTGGACTGCGTCGGGCAGAGCGGCACGCTGGCGCTCGACGAGGCGCTGCCGCTGTTCAGCTACCACGGCCTCCGGCGTGTCTTCGGTGACGAACGCCTGGTCGACGGTGGGCCGCTGGCCAACCGCTTGCGCCGGCAGAAGTCGCCGGCCGAGATCGCGCTGATGCAGCAGGCCAAGTCGATGACCCTGGAGGTGCACCGCCGCACCCACGCGGCGCTGGAAGCCGGCGTGCGCCCCTCCGAGGTGACGCGCTTCATCGAGGCGCAGCACCGTGCTCTCGGCGCGCCCGGGGGCAACACCTTCTGCATCGTCTGCTTCGGCCTCGACTCTTCCTTCCCGCACGGCGGTGAGGGCGATCCGCCGCTGCGCGAGGACGACGTGGTGCTGATCGACATCGGCTGCCGCGTCGACGGCTACACCAGCGACATCACCCGCACCTATGTCTTCGGCGAGCCAACCAGGCGCTTCCGCGAGGTCTGGGCGCTGGAGCAGGAAGCGCAGGCCGCCGCCTTCGCCGCCGCCCGCCTGGGCGAACCCTGCGAGGCCGCCGACCAGGCAGCCCGCGCCGTGCTGGAAAAAGCCGGCCTCGGCCCCGACTACCGCCTGCCGGGCCTGCCGCACCGCACCGGCCACGGCGTCGGCCTGGACGTGCACGAGGCGCCGAACCTGGTGCGCGGCGATACCACGCCGCTGGCCGTCGGCATGTGCTTCTCCAACGAGCCGATGATCGTGGTGCCGGGCCAGTTCGGCATCCGCCTGGAGGATCACTTCCACATGACCGAGACGGGCCCGCAGTGGTTCACCCTGCCGCAGCCCAGCCTGGACGAACCCTTCAAGGGCGTGGTGGGGACCTAGGGCGACTTACAGCGCGCCGAGTTCGCCCAGCACGCGGCGCACCTCCGCGATCCCGTCGGCCGACAGCGGCGCCTGCGGGGCGAGCGGCGGGCCGACCTGGTAGCCTTGCAGCTCCAGCCCGCCCTTGATGCAGGCGGCCAGGCTGTACTTGGCGAAGACCTGGTTGATGGTCCACAGCCGCCGCTGCAGTGCCATGGCGGCGACCCAGTCGCCGCGCCGGCAGAGTTCGTAGAGCCCGACACTCTGCCGCGGCACCAGGCAGGCCGGCCCTGCCATCCAGCCCTTGCCGCCGATCATCATCACGCAGGCGGGAATGTGCGACGAGGCGGCGAAGACCTCCATCCGCCCCTCGACGCGGTTGAGGATCGAGAGCAGGCGCCCGGTGTTGGTCGAGGCGTCCTTGATGTAGCGGATGTTGGGCACACGGCTCAGGCGATCGAGCGCCGGCAGCGAGAGGTCGGAGCGCTGGAAGTTCGGGTTGGTGTAGAGCACGACGGGCAAGGTCACCGCCTCGGCGATCGCCGTGAAATAGTCGACGACGCCCGCGTCGGAGATCGGGAAGTAGGCCTCCAACACGGCCAGGATGCCGTCGCAGCCGATGGCCTGCAGCTCGCGCGCCTGGAACACGGCGTCGGCAATCGTGGTCGAGGCGACTCCAGCCACCACCGGGACGCGCCCGCCGGCCGCTTCGACCACAACCTCGACAATCCGCTTGCGCTGCGGCCAGGACAGATAGGCGAACTCGCCGGTCGACCCCAGCGGCGTCAGGCCCTGCACCCCGGCGGCGATCAGGTCCCTGCAGAGGCGCTGCAGGACGTCATCCATGACCTCGCCGGACGTTGATATCGGCGACACCAGATAGGGAAAGACGCCGTGGAACGTTGCTTCAGCCATCCGGCGTTTTCCCCCGGGACGGCGGCGGCGTCTACTGTGTTTTTGTCGGCGTCGGGCCGGTGATGCGGCCGGCCGCGGCCTCGCGCATTTCGCGGGCGATGCGCAGCACGTCGGCGACGGCGCCCTCCAGGCTCTCGGCGATGGTCAGGCGGTCGCTGCCGCTGTTGAAGTCGGCGCGCTCCAGCAGCAGGGCCAGCTTCTCGCGGCCCAGCCAGGCGGCGTGGCGCGCCACCTCTGTCAGCACCTGCGGGTCGCCCCAGGCCTGCATGCCCAGTGTCTTGGTGCGGTCGGGGAAGCTGAGGTCGCGGGCGATGTAGCCCGGCACCACGGTGATGCGGTCACCCGGCTCCTCAAGCTGCCCGGCGCGATGGAACACGAAGTCGCCCTGCATGAAGAAGGCATAGCCGGCGCCCGGGAACTCGGCCGAGACCACGCGCTCGGCCGGCAGCTCGTTGGTCCAGCCCTGGGTCAGCTGCTGTTCGTCGGTGGCGCCGACCAGGCCGGCGGCCTCCTGATGCGTGCCGCGGAAGTACTGGAAGCGGCCGCCCTTCAGCTTCTTCGGGTCGTTCACCATCATCACGGCGTCGAAGCCCAGCGAGTCGACGTGCCAGTTGTCGACCGCCTTGGACGGATCGCTGGGGGCGTAGTTCACATAGGCCTGGAACTGCCCTACGGGATGCGGCGCCAGCGGCGTGCCGGCGATGGTGGAGAGGTGCTCCACCAACTCCGGCGAGCGCACCAGGTCGCGCAGGAACTTGGAGCGGTAGACGCCGCCGCGCAGGAAGACCGAGAGGCGCTTGCCGGTGGAGATGGTCTGGTCGGCCTTCAAGTCCTGCAGCACCGAATCGAGTGCCGCCACGCCTTCGTCCGACAGCACGCGGAAGGGGCTGGTGATGGCGACGGGGGAGGGCGTGCGCGCCCGCACCTCGGCCGAGTAGCCGAAGTCGGCCAGGGTCTCGATCCGCTCGGGCAGGGTCAGCGCCAGATGGCGACCGGCGTCGAAGGCAGGCCCGTCCACCGTACGCTTGACGTGCGGCGGCAGCTGGTTCGGGAAGGCGAGGGGCGAGGCAAACATGGGTCGTTGGTCCCCCAGGGTCGGTTCGACTGCACAGTACAGCTGTGTATCCTTCGGGCAGTCACGCAGGCGACACAAGCTGGCTTGCAGTTGCCGCGCCCGCTTCCAGGGCAGGTCTGGCTGGAGGAAACGGTGTGGCTCGCTATGCTGCGTGCCCCAGGGAGGACCCGATGAAGCAGCCCGCCGGCCGACGTCCCGCCCCCTTCGTGGCCATCCTGGCCGTGCTGGTCGCTCTTGGCGTCGGCTGGTGGAGTAGCCGCGACGAGGCCCCCGCGCCGACCCCGTCGCCGGCCGCCAGCCCGGTCGCGGCCCCCGCCGGCCTGCCGGCCGACCCGGCGGCCTGGCCGCGCGGCACGCGGCAGATCCCCTATCAGGCTGGCAGTGAACGCTTTGTGGAGATCAGCCATACGCTCGACCTGATCGAGGCTGGCGGGCCCTTTCCCTATGACCGCGACGGCGCCACCTTCGAGAACCGCGAGCGGCGCCTGCCGTCCGGCACCTACCGCGAATACACGGTGAAGACGCCGGGCGCCTACGACCGTGGCGCGCGGCGCCTGGTGGTGAACCAGGCCGGCGGCCTCGCCTGGTACAGCGACGACCACTACCAGACCTTCGCTGTCGTGGCGCGGGTCAAGCTGCCATGAGCGCTGAAGAGCCCAAGGGCCTCTACCTGCTGCCCGAGCCTGAGCGCCTGGTGCGCCGGCTGGAGGCGCAGGACTTCCGCCTGCTGCACCTGGCCACTCCGGTCGCCGACCAGCGCGGCCTGGAGTCGGCGCTGGCGGAGGCCCTGGCGCTGCCCAGCTACCTGGGCGCTGGCTACGACGCGCTGTTCGACTGCCTGACCGATCGCGCGGCGCTGGGCGGCGTGCCACGCCTGCTGATCCTGCTCGACGACTGGCGCGGCTTTGCCGCCGCCGATCCCGCCGGCTGGCTGCGCTTTGTCGAGCTGGTGCTCGACGCTGGCCGCTTCTGGCGCGCGCGGGAAGGCGATGTGAGGCTGTGCCTGCGGGATTGATCCGGCCGATTGCCCCGCCTTCGGCGGCTGACTAGAGTGCGGCCCCATGACGCCCGACGACACCGCCCCCGCCAGTCGCTGGCACTACAGCGCCTGTCCGCACGATTGCCCCTCGACCTGCGCGCTGGAGGTCGAGGTGCTGGACGAATTCCGCATCGGCAAGGTGCGCGGCCTGCGCTCCAACGGCTACACCCAGGGCGTGATCTGTTCCAAGGTCGCGCGCTATGCCGAGCGGACCAACCATCCCGACCGCCTGATGCGGCCGCTGCGGCTGGTCGGCGCCAAGGGCGGCGGCATCGCCGACTATCAGCCGATCAGCTGGGACGCGGCGCTGGACGAGGTGGCCGAGCGCCTGCTCCTGGCCGAGCAGAAGCACGGTGCCGAGACGGTCTGGCCCTACTTCTATGCCGGCACAATGGGCCACGTGCAGCGCGATGGCATCGAACGGCTGCGCCACGCCAAGAAGTATTCCCGGCAGTACTCCACCATCTGCACCACGCTGGCCGAATCCGGCTGGCTGGCCGGTGTCGGCCGCAAGGCCGGTGTCGACGCGCGCGAGATCGCCAAGAGTGACCTGGTGGTGGTCTGGGGCGGCAACCCGGTCAACACCCAGGTCAATGTCATGGCCTGGATCGCCAAGGCGAAGAAGGAACGCGGCGCCAAGCTGGTGGTGATCGACCCCTATCGCACCGGCACGGCGGAGCAGGCCGACCTGCACCTGATGCTGAAGCCCGGCACCGACGGCGCGCTGGCCGCGGCGGTCGCCCATGTGCTGCTTAAGGAAGGCTTCGCCGACCGCCCCTACCTGGAGCGGCTGAGCGACTTCGGCCCGGCGCTGGAGGCGCACTACGCCAGCACCACGCCCGAATGGGCCGCGGCCATCACCGGCGTGCCGGCGGCCCAGATCGAGGCCTTTGCCCGGCTCTATGGTGCCACCAAGCGCAGTTACATCCGCGTCGGCTATGGCTTCGCCCGCACGCGCAACGGCTCGGCCGGGCTGCACGCGGTCTCCTGCCTGCCGACGATCACCGGCGCCTGGCAGCACGAGGGCGGCGGCGCGCTGTGGGGCAACGGCTGGATCTATCATCTCGACAAGACGCTGATCGAAGGGTTGGACCGCCAGGACAAATCGGTGCGCTCGCTCGACCAGTCGCGCTTCGGGCCGGTGATGACCGGCGACAAGCGCGACCTGGGCGAGGGCCCGCCGGTCACCGCGCTGTTCATCCAGAACACCAATCCGGCTGTGGTCTGCCCGGAGACCACGAAGTGCGTCGAGGGCCTGCTGCGGCCCGACCTCTTCACCTGCGTGCACGAGCAGTTCCTGACCGACACCGCGAGCTACGCCGACATCGTGCTGCCGGCCACCATGTTTACCGAGCACGACGACTACTACACCGCCTCGGGCCACACCTTCCTACAGGTGACCAAGGCGATCACCAGCCCGCCCGGCGAATGCCGCTCGAACCACGAGGTGATCTGCGCGCTGGCCAAGCGGCTGGGCGTCAGCCATCCCGGCTTCGACATGACCGCCTGGGAGATCGTCAAGCAGACCTTCGAGGCTTCCGGTCACCCGCCGGCCGAGCAGGTCTGGCAGGACAAGGGCCTGGACTGCAGCGAACCCTTTGGCCAGCAGCACTTCTTGAGCGGCTTTCCCACCGCCGACGGCAAGTTCCACTTCCAGGCCGACTGGTCGGCGCTGGGCAAGACCGGGCAGGGCATGCCGCGCCTGCCAGGCTATTGGGACGTCAACGACAAGGCGACGCCGGACAAGCCCTTCCGCCTGGTGGCGGCGCCGGCCCGCACCTACCTCAACACCTCCTTCACCGAGACGCCGGGCAGCCGCGCCCGCGAGGCGCGGCCGCGCATCATGCTGCACCCGGCCGCCTGCGCTCGCCTGGGCGTGGCAGAGGGCGACGTGGTGCGCGTCGGCAACGACCTTGGCTCCATCCTGATCCACCTGCTGCCCTTCGACGGCCTGCAGGAGAACGTCGCGGTGATCGAGTCGATCTGGCCGAACCGTGACTTCCTGGAGGGCCGCGGCGTCAACACGCTGATCTCCGCCGACGCCGGTGCGCCGCGCGGCGGCGCGGTGTTCCACGACACGGCGGTTTGGGTGCGGGCGGAGCGCGCCGCCTAGGCTGCGTCGTCGCGCCAGCGCCTGCGGCCTCGCCCCGGCGCGGCGGCCTGTGCTAGGACGCGGCTCAAGTCACAACGCGCGGGTTTTCCGGTGTCGGTCACGACGAAAAGCGAAAAGCGCCCGCAGGTCATCGTGCTGGGCAACGAGAAGGGCGGCTCGGGCAAGTCGACCACCGCCATGCATCTGATCGTCGCCCTGCTGCGACAGGGCAAGTCGGTCGGCTCGATCGACCTCGACGCCCGCCAGGGCACGCTGTCGCGCTATCTGGAGAACCGCCAGGCCTTCATGCAGGCCGAGGGCGTGCGCCTGCCGGTGCCGGAGCACCAGCGCCTGTTCCGCTCCGAGGTCGACAGCCGGCGCGAGGCCGAGGCCGACGAGGCGGCGCGCCTGGACGCGGTCTTCGCCGGGTTCGCCGGCAAGGACGTCATCGTCTGCGACACGCCGGGCAGTGATACGGCGCTGTCGCGCCACTGCCACACCAAGGCCGACGTGCTGATCACGCCGTTGAACGATTCCTTCATCGACCTGGACCTGCTGGCGCGCGTCGACCGCGACGGCCGCAAGATCCTGGGCCCCAGCGTCTATAGTCAGATGGTGTGGGAACAGCGCCTGGCGCGGGCCAAGACCGGCGCCCGGCCGATCGACTGGATCGTGATGCGCAATCGCCTGTCGCAGCTGGACGCGCGCAACAAGCGCGAGATCGGTCAGCTGCTGGCGGCGCTGGCCAAGCGTATCGGCTTTCGCCTGGCGCCCGGCTTCGGCGAGCGGGTGATCTTTCGCGAGCTCTTCATCAAGGGTCTGACCCTGCTCGACCTCAAGGAGAGCGGCACCGCGCTCTCGATGAGCCACGTTGCCGCCCGCAACGAGGTGCGGACTCTCCTTGAGATTCTGGGCATTGCCGGCCTGACGGCCGCCGCGGTCGCCTAGAGGACGCCGACCACAAGCAGCAGCAGGACGAGGCTCAGCGGGACGCCGAGAAGCCAGAGGATAATGGGCATGTCGGTCTCCTGTGATGTATTGTGTTCTCCTTCACAAAAGGCATCGAGGCTGCGGAAGGTTCCTTCCTCACTGCGGCACTGACACGCGCGTCAGTTTGAGGTCGCCCTGCGCGCCCAGCGGGTCGTCCGCCGCCGGCGCCGCCCAGACCACGCTCCAGCCGCCCTTCGCATCGGGCGAGGCGGCGAGGAAGCCATAACCCGCGGGACCCAGTGTGGCAGTTGCCACCGGATCGCCGGGAAACTGCGCGCGGTTCGTGTCGTTGGCCAACAGCGTCAGCCCCTCGGCATCCCGCAGCAGCAGGGTCCTGGTACTGTCCGTCGCCGAGAGACCCACCAGCCGTCCGTCGCGGTAGGCCCAGGCGCTGGTGCTGCCACTTGCGCCGTCGAAACCGGTGACGATTCCGCCAGCGGTCGCCGGCAGCAGCGCTCCTTCGCCGTTGCGCGCGCCGCCCAGCGCCGACCAGGCGGCGAGCGGCTGATCCTGCGCACCGTAGGTCGCGGCGAGCGCCGCGTCGGCTGGCGCCTCGGCCAGCGGCTGCGTGCGCCAACCGGCGGCGTCGTGCTGCAGCAGCGCCGGACCGTCGCCGAGGCGCGCCGCCAGCAAGGCGCGTTCGCCCTCCAGCACCGCGAGGTCCCAGGACACGCCGCCGGTCAGGCGCTCGCTCGCCACCTGCGGGGCCGACCAGGCCTGGCCCAGCCAGCGCGCCGCCATGAGCTGGCCTGGTGCCGTCTCGTCGATCGCCAGGTGGCCCGGCGCATGGGCCTGCCAGGCCAGCCAGACCGTGCCGTCGCGGCCGCTGGCGAGTCGTGGGTTGCTGTCCGGCCGCGCATCCCTGGTAATCGGCAGCAGCGTCACGCTGGCGCCGCCGCCAATGACGTAGGCAGACGCGATCTCCATGCCGTCGAGCAGCGCCGCGTCCAGCGTCGCCGACGTGGTGGCCGGGCCCTGCACCCAGGCCACCAGCAGGTCGCCCGCGCCATCGAAGGCCACCGCTGGGGCATAGTTGGGCCCGGCCGCGCCCAGCGCGATCGGGTTGCCCCACTGCTGGCCGTCGAACAGCCGCAGCCGTATTTGCCAAGCCGTGGGGCGCGGCAGCGCCGGGTCCTCGGCGATCCAGGCCAGCGCCAGCCTGCCGCGGCCATCGGCTGCCAGCGCCGGTGCCGCCAGCGCGGCGTTGACGTGCTGCACCAGGGTTAGGGCTCCCGTGGCGTCCGGCGTCGGCGTTGCGCCGGTCACGGCCTCGGGCAGCCAGTCGGCTGGCCGCGGCAGCAGGGTCGGCGGCGCCGGCACGTCGCTCTGTGCCAGGGTCAGCGCCGGTTCCGGCAAAGGCACCGCGATGCCCAGCGGTCCATGGGCCAGGCGCGTGCCACCCGGCAGGGCGGCGAACTGGCTGCAGCTGGTCAGCGCGATCTCGCGTGGCGGGTTGGGGAAGGTGCCGCCATAGCCGAAGGCGCCATAGCGCACATAAAAGCTGGCCAGCAGCGAACAGTCGGTGATCTTGGCGCTGGGCGAGACCTGTACCGTCAGGCTGCCGGCCGCCTGGCCGATCAGCTGCAGGAAGGCGACGCCGACACTGGGGCCCGCCGCGGCGGTCAGCGTGACGCCGCTGATCAGCGTGCCGCCGGTCAGGTCGATGCGATCGTTCACCACGCCCAGCGGCAGCTCGCCGCCCAGCGTCGCGGCGATGGTGGCCTCGAACAGCGCCGGCTGGAACTGTTTCAAGGCGCTGCCCACCACCGGCAGGTCATAGAGCACATTTGCGCCGGGGATCACGTCGAGCAGCGCCAGGCGCTTGGTGAAGCTGAAGGGCGCGGCCTCCAGCTTGAGCAGCCCGTCGTCGAACAGCAGCTCCGTCGGGAGCATGCGGGTCCGGGCATAGGAATCCTCGCGCAGCGTGATGGGGGATTCCTTGCCGGCGACGCCCAGCTTGCCGCTGGCGGTGAGCACGCCGTTGCTGAGCCCGCCGGCCGAGGTGGCGTTCAGTTCCAGCCCGAAGAGCGTCGGCGAAAGGCCCCAAAGGCCGCCCAGGTAGGGGACGTAGCTGGGGACCTGGATGCCGAACTGCAGCGGCGTCTGCGGTAGCTGCCCCTTGCCGCTGTAGAGCACCCAGTCGCCCTGGTCGCTGGCCGCCAGCTCATAGGACTTGGCCCACTCCGGCACCAGTAGCATGCGGATCGACTTGATGGCGTCGCGCTGCGCGCCCTTGGCATTGGTCGCCAGCACGGTCAGCAGGTGCCCGCCGGCCGAAAGCTGCGAGATCTGCATCGGCGCGGTGTAGTCGCTGGGCCCACCCTGTCCATAGGTGGTGTCGCTGTCGATCGAGAAGGTCACGCTGCCGGGCTCGCCATCCAGCCAGTCCACCGTGGCGCTGAAGTCGTTGACCACCAGGTGGATGCCCTCGAGGAAATACTCGCCGAGCCGGCCGCGGACGTCGCTGATGTCGGGCGGCTCGCCCTTGTCCTCTTCCTCCTTGGGCGGCGGCGGTGGCGGCACCTGCGGGATGCCGCCGCGGTAGAGGATCCACTTGTAGGTCTCCCTGTGGTCGATGCCGTTCTGCTCCAGGTCATGCACCTGGCGCTGCGTTGCTGGATCCTGCAGTGAGCGGTCGCCGGAAACCTCATAGCCATCGTCATAGGTGATGATGAGCCGATAGTTGCGGCGTTCCGGCACGGCCCCTGCGTACTTCTCCGCTTCCTCGATCAAGGGCGCCGCCATGTCGGCCAGGTCGCCCAGGCACACCGCTTCCTTTGAGCTGAATTTCACACCGACGACGAGTGCCAGCATGGCCGTGCCATCGGCCGTCACCAGGGCGCGACCCTCGATCAGGCTGTAGCGCAGCGGAATGTTGCAGAGGCCCTGGAAGGGCACATCGCCGGTCAACACCACGGCGACCTGGTTCACTGCTTCGCTGAAGCTGCCGGTGATGGAACAGTCTTCCGCGACCTCCAGCTGCATCAGCGCCGTGGTGCGCGTCGCGGTGCCCAGGTTCATGCTGGTCTGGATCTGGTCGCTGGTCTCCACCTGCATGAAGAAGCCGCCGCCCCAGGCGCCGGAGTCCAGGGGGCAGTCGGCCGCGGCGGGCTGCGCGCCGGCCAGCACTGCGAGCACCAGCAGGGCGAGAGTCAGCAGCCGCGCCGCTGCGAAGGTGCGCACCATGGAAGAGCCTCCGGACCTGGGCTGGCCTGCCGGGGTTCGCCCGACCCCAGGCCCCGCGTCCGGGGGCATGTGACGATGACAGTCGGGGCCCGGCCTTGGCAATCGTGCCGCATTGCCGACCTGCGCCCTCGTCCTCGACCGGCCGACGTCCTATCTTGATAGCCATGCAGGACAAGAAGGCTCCAGTGGTCAGCGGGGATGGTGGTGGCGCGGTGAGTGCGCGCGACGAGGTAGCTGCCTTTCTCGACCAGTTGAAGGCGACGCCGCAGCCGGCCGGTGCCGGCGGGCGGCTGATCTTTGCGCTCGACGCCACTGCCTCGCGGCAGCCCACCTGGGACCAGGCCAGCCATCTGCAGGGCGAAATGTTCCAGGCTGCGGCCGGCCTGGGTGGCCTGGCGGTGCAGCTGGTGTTCTATCGCGGCCACCGCGAATGCCGCGCCAGCCCCTGGATGACCGACACCGCGGCGCTGCTGCGGCGGATGACCAGCGTCTCTTGCCTGGCCGGCCACACGCAGATCCAGCGGGTGCTGCGGCACGCCGCGAAGGAAAGCCGCAAGGCGCGGGTGAACGCCCTGGTCTTCGTCGGCGACGCGATGGAGGAGGCGATCGATGACCTGGGCGACGCCGCCGGCGAGCTGGGGCTGCTGGGTCTGCCCTGCTTCCTGTTCCAGGAGGGGCGCGATCCCCGCGTGCGCCTGGCCTTCGAACAGGTCGCCAAGCTCAGCGGCGGCGCCTGCTGTGCCTTCGACGCCGGCAGCGCGGAGCAGCTGAAGGCGCTGCTGGGCGCTGTCGCCGCCTATGCCGCCGGCGGCCGCCCGGCGATGCTGTCCTATGGCGAACGCCAGGGCGGCGCGGCGCTGCAACTGACCCGGCAGGTGCGCTGATGCCGGCACTGCTGCTTGGCCTCGCCCTGCTGGGTGGCGTGCTGCTGATCGCCCGCTGGTACAGCCGTGCTGAACCCGGCCAGGTGGCCAGCGCCCTGAAGATCAGCGCGGTGATCGTCACCGTCGCCGCCGGCCTCTATCTGCTATTTGTCGGACGGGCGGCGCTGGCCAGCCTGTTCCCCATCCTGGCGGTGGTGTTGTGGAAGGCCTGGCCCTCGCTCCTGGCGCGCTGGCGGGCCGGCATGCAGGGGCGTCGCTATGGCCAGGCCAGCGGCGTGCGGACGGCCTTCCTGTCCATGACCCTGGACCATGCCAGCGGCGCGGCCGACGGCGAGGTGTTGCAGGGCCGCTTCGCCGGGCGCAGCCTGGCCAGCCTGACCCTGGCCGAGGCGCTGGAGCTGCGGGCCGAAGTGGTTGGCGATGCGCAGTCACTGGCGCTGCTTGAGGCCTGGCTCGACCGTGCACATCCCGAATGGCGCGCCGCGGCGCCGCCGGCAGCGGCGCCGGGCGGCATGACCCATGCCGAGGCACTGCAGATCCTGGGCCTGGAAGCCGGCGCCTCGTCGACGGAGATCAAGGCGGCGCATCATCGCCTAATGCTGAAGCTGCATCCCGATCACGGTGGCTCCACCTGGATGGCGGCCAAGCTGAACCAGGCCAAGGATCTGCTGCTCGACTAAGGCCGGTCTTGAATGTCGGCATATGCTATGCTGAAGCTGTGCGGTGACAACCAAGCCGCGTAGGTGGCAAGCCGCGTAGCTGGCGAGCCGCCTAGGGCTGGTTCTACAGTGTGGGAGACCGTCGCAGAGGTGGCGAACGACAGCGATCCCTTGACGTCCCTGCCCGATTCGGCCCGGCCGCTCGCCTTTGACGAGCCGCAGCTCAAGGAACACCTGTGGCGCCGTGCCGCCAACCTGGCGTCACTGGGCCACTGGATCTGGGACGACCTGCAGGACCGTTGCCTCTATTGCTCGGAGGAGCTGGCGCGCATCCACGAGATGACCGTGGCCGAGTACCGGGCGGAGCTGGGCAACCTGGAGCAGGTCTATACCCACGTCCATCCGGACGACCGCACCCACTACCGGGCGGTGTGCGAGGCCGCTGCCAGGGCCGGGCGCGGCTACAGCCTCGAGGCGCGGATCTTCACCAAGCAGGGTCGCCTGCGCCATATCCGCGAAGCCGCCGACGTCGTGCGCACGGCAACTGGCGAGTACCTCTACACTGTCGGCATCGTCCACGACGTGACCGAGCAGAAGCGGGTCGAAGAGGAACATCGGCGCTCCAAGGATGCGCTGGTCCGGGTGCTCGACTCGGTCAACCTGCCGCTCTTCGTATTTGATCGCCTGGGGCGCATCACGCTGTGGAATGCGGCGGCGGAAAAGACCTTTGGCTGGAGCGCCAGCGAAGCCGTGGGGCGGCTCAATCCGGTGCTGGCCCCCGACCAGCTGCTGCAGCTGCGCGAGCGGCTGCGCCGCGAACCGGGCGCCGGACCCTTCGAGGTCAATGGCCGCACCAAACGCGGCCAGGAGCTGCCGCTGTCGCTGTCGCTCAGCTGGCTGGAGCAGGCCCCCGTCGGCGGCGATCTGGTGGCCATTGCCGTCGACCTGACCGAACAGCGCGCCACCGCGCAGGAACTGGAGCGTCGGCGCGAACAGATGCGCTTCGCGGTCGAGGCCCTGCCGGTGCCCCTGGCGGTCACGCGGCTGGTCGACGGCCTGGTGATCTTCGCCAACGCCGCGGCGCAGCGCTGGCTGGGTCTGAAGCCCGGCATCTCGAACCTGCGCGACGGCCCCTTCTATTTTATCGAGGAACATCGTGCGCTGTTCCGTGAGACCTTCCTGCGCGACGGCCGGGTCGACGGTCTGGAGATCTGCTATCGCGGGCCGGACGGTAAGCCCTTCTGGGCCGCGGTCACCGCCGAGAAGGTCAACTTCGGCGGCGTCGAGGCGATCTCCGGCGTGTCACTCGACATCACCCAGTTGCGCGAGGCCGGCGAGCGGCTGCGCCAGGCGCAGAAGATGGAGGCCGTGGGCCAGCTGACGGGTGGCGTCGCGCATGATTTCAACAACCTCTTGACGGTGATCCTGGGCAATGCCGAGACGCTGTCGGCCGACAACTCGGTGCCGGCGGAGGCGCGGGCGCTGGCCGACCTGATCGTCAACGCGGCCGAGCGCGGCTCGACGCTGACCCGCCACCTGCTGGCCTTCGCCCGGCGCCAGGCCTTGCGCCCGACGGACGTCGACATCAATGCGATGATCGCCGAAACCCATGACCTGCTGCGCCGCGCCTTGCCCGCGAATGTCGAGATGACGCTGGCACTGGCCGAAGCGCTGCCGCCCGCCCTGGTCGATCGTGGGCAGCTGGGTACCGCCTTGCTGAATCTGGTGCTGAACGCCCGCGATGCCATGGAGCAGGGCGGCCACATCACCATTTCCACGCGCGCCGTGCGGGGATGGAGCACCAACCTGCAAGGCCTGGAAGGCGCGCTGGGCCAGCAGATCGAGATCGCCGTGGCAGACGACGGCGAGGGCATGTCGCCCGACGTACAGGCCAGGGCCTTCGAACCCTTCTTCACCACCAAGGAGGTGGGGAAGGGGTCCGGCCTCGGCCTCTCCTCCGTCTACGGCTTCGCCGCGCAGTCCGGCGGCAATGTCAGCATCGTCAGCGAGCCTGGGCAGGGCACCACGATACGACTGCTGCTGAACGCCGTGCCGCGCCAGCCGCTGGCGCCGACGCCGTCGCCGGCGCTGCCGGCCAAGACCCAGGGCGGCCTGGAAACCGTGCTGCTGGTGGAGGACGAGCCCACGGTGCGGGATTTTGTCGCCCTGCTGCTCAAGGGACTGGGATACCGCGTGGTCGCGGCGGACTGCGGCCGTTCGGCACTGCCGCTGCTCGAAGCCACGCCCGGCATCGACCTGCTGCTAACCGACCTGGTGATGCCTGGCGGGATCAGCGGCCAGCAGCTGGCGGCCATTGCACAGCGCACCAAACCCGCGGTGCGCATCTTGCTGATGTCGGGCTACAGCGGCGAGCGGGCCGCCGGCGGCGGGCCGCCGACCGGCCTGCCATTGCTGCGCAAGCCCTTCAATCGCCGACAGTTTGCCGAAGCCGTCCGCGCCGCGCTGGATCAAGGGACGGTCAGGGTCTGACGCCCTCCACAGCGCCTCTGGCCGGGTGCTTGCCTTGTCTGGCCGGAGGGGCTGTGGCATAGCTCCGCCGCGCTTCTGCAAACAAGGAAACCCTGCCCATGCGCCGTCGCGTTCGCAAGGCGATCTTCCCGGTCGGTGGCCTTGGCACCCGCTTTCTGCCGGCCACCAAGGCGCTGCCCAAGGAGATGCTGCCGGTCGTCGACAAGCCGCTGATCCAGTACGCGGTGGAAGAGGCGCGCGCGGCCGGCATCGAGGAGCTGATCTTCGTCACCGGCCGCGGCAAGAGCGCCATCGAGGACCACTTCGACCATTCCTTCGAGCTGCAGGAGGCCCTGGCGGCGCGCGGCAAAAAGGACGAACTGGCGCTGGTGGAGATGATCGTGCCCAAGCCCGGCCGCATCGCCTATACCCGGCAGATCGAGCCGCTGGGCCTGGGGCATGCTGTCTGGTGCGCGCGCAATCTGATCGGCGACGAGCCCTTCGCCGTGCTGCTGGCCGACGATCTGGTGCTGTCCGATCGCCCCTGCCTGGCGCAGATGATGGATGTCTATGCCGAGACCGGCGGCAACCTGGTGGCGGTGATGGACGTGCCGCGCGAGCACACCAACCGCTATGGCATCCTCGACGTGATCTCCGACGACGGCACCCTGGCGGAAGCCAAGGGCCTGGTAGAGAAGCCGGCGCCGGCAGTGGCGCCCTCGACGCTGTCCATCATCGGCCGCTACATCCTGCACCCCGAGGTCTTTGCCGAGCTCGACAAGCAGGAGAAGGGCGCCGGCGGCGAGATCCAGCTCACCGACGCCATGGCGCTCACCATCGGCCGCATTCCTTTCCATGGTTTGCGCTTCGAGGGCACGCGTTTCGACTGCGGTTCCAAGGCCGGCTTCCTTGAGGCCAACGTGGCCTTCGCGCTGTCGCGCCCTGACCTGCGGGGCGACGCGCTGGAGATCCTGGCGCGCTACGCCAAGCGCTGAAACGGCCCGAGAGTTCGAAGGAGTATCTAGGGCATGAAGATCGCCATGATCGGCACCGGCTATGTTGGCCTGGTGTCCGGTGCCTGCTTTTCCGAGTTCGGCACCAACGTGGTCTGCGTCGATCGCGACACGGCGAAGATCGATCGCCTGCTGCGGGGCGAGATCCCGATCTTCGAGCCGGGGCTCGACCAACTGGTGGCCAACAACGTGAAGGCCGGCCGGTTGTCCTTCACCAGCGACCTGAAGGCGGCGGTCAAGGGGGCCGAGGCGGTCTTCATCGCCGTCGGCACGCCGTCGCGCCGCGGTGACGGCCACGCCGACCTGTCTTTCGTGCACGGCGCCGCGCGCGAGATCGCCGAGGCCTTGAGCGGCTATGCCGTGATCGTCACCAAGTCGACCGTGCCGGTGGGCACCGGGCGCGAAGTCGCACGCATCATCGCCGAGACCCGGCCCGACCTGGCGCAGGGGCGCGATTTCGACGTGGTGTCCAATCCGGAATTCCTGCGCGAAGGCTCGGCGATCAACGATTTCATGCGGCCGGATCGCGTGGTGATCGGCGCCGACGGCGCGCGGGCGCGCGAGACCATGCGCCGGCTCTATCGCCCGCTGTTCCTGATCGAGACACCGATCCTCTTTACCGGGGTCGAGACGGCGGAGCTCACCAAGTACGCCGGCAATGCCTTCCTGGCGGCCAAGATCACCTTCATCAACGAGATCGCCGATCTCTGCGAGGTGGTGGGCGCCGACGTGCATGACGTCGCCAAGGGCATCGGCCTGGACGGGCGCATCGGCCGCAAGTTCCTGCACCCCGGGCCGGGCTACGGCGGTTCCTGCTTTCCCAAGGACACGCTGGCGCTGGTGCGTACGGCGCAGCAGGCCGGCGCGCCCATGCGCATCATCGAAACGGTGGTGGAGGTCAACGACGCGCGCAAGAAGCGCATGGCCGAAAAGGTCATCCAGCTCTGCGGCGGCAGCGTCCAGGGCCTGACGGTGGCGGTGCTGGGCCTGACCTTCAAGCCCAACACCGACGACATGCGCGAGGCCCCGTCGCTCGAGATCATCCCCACGCTGCAGGCGGCCGGCGCGGTGATCCGCGCCTATGACCCCGAAGGCATGGGCGAGGCGAAGAAGCTGCTCGACGGCGTGGTCTGGTGCGACACCGCCTACGAGACGCTGGGCGGCGCCGATGCACTGGTGATCGTCACCGAATGGAACGAATTCCGCGGCCTTGACTTGAAGCGGGTGAAGTCTCTGCTGCGCCAGCCGGTGGTGGCCGACCTGCGCAATATCTGGAATCCCGAAGAGATGGCGGCTCTCGGCTTCCGCTATGCCTCGGTCGGACGGCCTCGGCACCCCGCTTGAAGGGAAACAGTCGCCATGCAGTCACACCGCTTCGATCCGACCGTGCTGCGGGAATACGACGTCCGCGGCATTGTCGGCGAGACGCTGCATCCGGCCGATGCCGAGGCGCTGGGCCTGGCCATCGGCACGGTGGCGCGCCGCCAGGGGCTCCGCCGGCTGGCCACCGCCTATGACGGGCGTCTTTCCTCGCCCGAACTGGAAGCCGCGCTGGTTGTCGGGCTGAAGGCCAGCGGCATCGACGTGCTGCGCGTCGGCCGCGGCCCGACGCCGATGCTCTATTTCGCCGCCTACACCCTTTCGGTCGACGGCGGCGTGATGGTCACCGGCTCGCACAATCCGTCGAACTACAACGGCTTCAAGATCACCCTGGCGAAGCAGTCCTTCTTCGGCCAGCAGATCCAGGACCTCGGCACCTTGGCCGCCGCCGGCGATTTCGAGCGCGGGCAGGGTGGCGAGGAGAGCCAGGACATCCGCCAGGCCTATGTCAGCCGCCTGGCACAGGACGCCGTCGGCATGAAGCCGATGCGTATCGGCTGGGACCCCGGCCACGGCGCGGCGTCGGAGATCCTGCGCGAGCTGGTGCGCCGCCTGCCGGGCGAGCATCACCTGATCAATGCCGAGATCGACGGCACCTTCCCGGCGCACCATCCCGACCCGACGGTGGAAAGCAATCTGGCGCAGCTGAAGGCGCTGGTGGCCGAGCGCAAGCTCGACCTGGGCATCGCCTTCGACGGCGACGGCGACCGCATCGGCGCGGTCGACAGCCAGGGCCGTGTGCTGTGGGGCGACCAGCTGATGCTGCTACTGGCGCGCGACATCCTGCAGCGCAAGCCCGGCGCCACCATCATCGCCGACGTCAAGGCCAGCCGCATCCTGTTCGACGGCATCGCCAAGCTGGGCGGCAAGCCGATCATGTGGAAGACCGGCCACAGCCACGTAAAGGCGAAGCTGAAGGAAACCCACGCTGAATTCGCGGGCGAGATGAGCGCCCACCTGTTCTTCGCCGACCGCTACTACGGTTACGATGACGCGCTTTACGCGGCGGTGCGCCTGCTGATGGCGCTCAGCCTGTCCGGCGAGTCGCTGGCCGCCTTCCGCGACTCGCTGCCGCCGGTGCTGAACACGGCAGAGATCCGCTTCCCCTGTGCCGAGGAGCGCAAGCGTCCGGCCATGGCCGAGGTGGTGGCCACGCTGCGCCAGGCCGGCGCCGATTTCATCGACATCGACGGCGTGCGGGTGACCACGCCGGATGGCTGGTGGCTGCTGCGCGCCTCGAACACCCAGGACGTCCTGGTGGCGCGCTGCGAATCGGGTGACCAGGCCGGGCTGGACCGCCTGAAGGCGACGCTGGCGCAGACCATTAAGGCGATCGGGCTGCCAGTGCCGGCCTTCTAGCGCGGTCGCACAAATTCCCATTGCATCGCGACGCCTTCGCCTGCATATAGCGCCCGCTCGGTGCTGCACTGCATAGGCCGGCAAATCTTGGACAACCTTGGGCCCGGGTCGTGGTCCGTCGTTTTCTGGGAGGGGCCTGCAGCCATGCAGTGGTTCTTCTACGGTACCCTGCTCGATCCGGACATTCGCCGCCTGGTCTTCCCGCACGCGCATGATGCCGTGGCGCTGGAGCCCGCCCTGCTGCCCGGCTTTCGCCGCGTGCGCTGCCAGGGCGCGCTCTATCCCGTGCTGGCGCCGGCCGGTGGCCAGCGGGTGCCGGGCCTGGTCTGTCGCGGCCTGGACGAGCGCGCAGTGCTGCGCATGGCGCATTTCGAGGGCACGCAGTACCAGCCCCGCAGCTTCACCGTGACACTGGCGTCCGGGGCCAAGGAGGCCGCCTGGCTTTTCATGCCGCGCCATGGCGGATTCGCCACCCGCGAGGCTTGGACCTACGAGCGTTGGCACCGCACCATGAAACCAAGGATCATGCCGCTCGTTCACTTCTGGATGAACCAGTGCGGCGCCGAGTCCATGGGATCGCCCGAGATCCTGTGGCATGTGCGCCGGCAAATCCGCGCCATTGCGCGCACGGCCCCGCGACCAGCGGAGGTCTGGCGCTTGGCGGCTTGAGGAGGACACCATGCGCCGTCTCGCCCCGTTCCTTGCCCTCGCGGCCTTGCCGCTGCTTGCCGCCTGCCAGGTCAACCAGGTGCCGCCCGGCGGACCGGCGCCGACGCCGACGCCGTCGCGCGAAATCCTGACCGACGTGAGCTGGGCCAGCGGCAGTATCGGCAATGGCGTGCTGACCATGCTGGTGCAGGCAACCGCCGCGACTCCCGAGTGGGAGGACCTTACGCTGGAACCGGTGGTCTATATCCAGGCGCCGCCGGACGGCATCTATGACGCTACGCTCTACGGCATGCCGCCTGCCGGCATGGTGGCGCAGGTTCTCACGCCGGTGGAGGTGCCCTGGAGTCGTCCGGTGGACCAACTGCCGAAGGCGCTCCGCATACACGCCCAGCAGGGTTGCCTCCTGGTGTTGCTGACCATGCCCGACCCGGCCCCCGACGGTAGGGGCTGCGTGGTGGTGCGGATCCGAGGTCTGCCCACCGCCCGCTGAGGGCGCGCAGCGCCCGTCCGTCGAGCAGGAGTAAGCCCAACGCGATGACCGCGAAGCCGGCGCCCTCGGCCAGCCCGACCGGTTGCGCGAGGAATAGCGCCGACAGCGCAATGGCGCTGGGTGGAATCATCAGCGTCACCAGCAGCAGATTGGTCGCCCCGGCCAGCGCCAGGATGCGGAAGTACAGGCGGTAGGCCAGCGCCGTGGAGAACAGGCCGAGGGCGCCGATGGCGGCCAGGCTGCCCCAGGCCGGTAGCGGCAGGCTCCAGGGCTGGTCCACCGCGAGGGTCACCGGCAGCAGCCAGAGCGTCGAGCAGCAGACCTGTCCGGTCGCTGTCGCCAGCGCCGGCTCGCCGCGGAACCGACGTCCATAGAGCCCGGCCAGGGCATAGGACAGCGCGGCGACGAGCACCAGCAGCGACGGACCGACCTGGGTCTGGAGTCCCTGCAGCGCCTCCAGACCGATCAACAGGGCGACGCCCAGGGCGCCCAGCAGTACGCCGCCCAGGCGCGCTGATGTCAGCCTTTCGTCGGCGGTGAGCAGATGCGCCAGCAGCACGGCGAAACAGGGTGTGGTGGCATTCAAGATCGCCGCCGCGTTGGCACCGATGGACCGCTGGCCCAGGAAGATCAGGCTGAAGGGCAGGGCGTTGTTCAGCAGTCCCATGACCGCGTAGCGCCGCCACCTGGCCCAGCCGCGCGGCAGCGCCATGCCGGCCAGCCGCAGGAACAGCAGCAGGAAGACCGCGCCGCTGGCCACGCGACCCCAGGCCACCAGCAGCGGCGGCACGTCGCGCAGCGCGATCTCGGCGAAGAAAAAGGAACCGCCCCAGAGCAATGACAAGGCCAGCAGCAGCAGCCAGGCATGGCCGCTGAGACGCGGGGAAGGTGTCGTCAGTGACATGCTGCTGCAGCGCCTCGCGGTTGGACAACCGCGCTACCTTGGTTCGTGGCCGCGACCACGGAACTCCGGCGCTTGCGCGGGCGTGCCTCAGCTCGTCAGGTCGATGCGCAGGAACTCCGGCGCCTTGTCGCGCACCGCGCCATAGAAGGCCTGCTTGTTCAGGTCGATGGCGGCGTAGAGATAGCGCAGCGACGGGGCGACGCCGAGCTGCGCCATGAACTGCCAGGCGACCCGGCCCTCAGCGGTGTTGCGCAGGTCGATCATCAGGCGGCTCTTGGTCAGGCGCAGGCGTTCGATATCGCCCCAGGGCAGCCGGCGCTCGGACAGGCCGTCACTCAGCAGCAGGCCCTTGTCGAGCACGGTGATGGGGGCCTTGCGGCTATAGACCGCCACCAGCCGCCGCAGGCAAAGGTTGGCGATCAGCAGGTAGACCATGACCAGCATGGCCAGGCGCAGGTCGGCGCCGGCGCCGCTCCAGAACAGCGGATCCACCACCACGCCGACCAGCAGGCCGCCGAAGCCCAGCAGGCACAGGCCGCTGATCAGCCCCGTCCAGCGCCGCCAGTGGACCTGCAAGGTCAGCTGCCCGGCTGGACGACCAGGCAGGCTTGGTTCTGCTTGGTAAGGAGGCGACAGGCCTCGCGCGCATCGGCCTCGTTCAGGTCGGTCAGGCGGGCGCGGTAGAGCTTGCCGCCCTGGCCGTCGATCTCCATGACGAAGACCTGGGCCCCGGCCAGCGGCTGCGCCGCCAGGCTGCCGGCCGCCTGCGCCGCCTGCTTGGCGGCATTGAACTTGGAAAAGGCGCCGACCTGGACCGACCAGCCGGCCGGCAGCGCCTGCGAGGCGTCGGTCTTGACGTTGTCCATGGTCAGCGCCGCGACCTGGGTGTTGCCGGTCAGCGCCACGCTCTCCACGCCGCTGCTATCGACCGTCACCGTGCCGCCGCTGGCCGGCAGCACGACGCCCGCCAGGGGCTTCTCCGGCGGAATGACCACCGGGCCGGTCGACAGCTTGGCCACCTGCGTCGCCGGGGTGGTCAGCTTCAGCGTCTTGATCGAGGCATAGGCGGTGTCGAGCAGTGCGCCGGCCTGGTTGTCGCGCTTCCTGGCAGTCTTGCCGCCGAACACCACGACGATCACCCGCCGCCCGTCGCGCACCGCGGAGATCGCGATGTTGTAGCCCGAGGCCTTGGTATAGCCGGTCTTCAGGCCGTCGACCCCGGCCACGCCCGCGAGCAGCGAGTTGTGGTTCTCGTAGGTGCGGCCCTTGTAGGTGAAGGAAGTGATCGAGAAGTAGTGGTAGTACTGCGGGAAATCCTGGATCAGCGACAGCGCCAGCGTGGCCATGTCGCGCGCCGAGGAGACCTGCTTGGAGTTCGGTAGGCCCGAGGCGTTCTTGAACAGCGTCCGCTTCATGCCCAGCGCCTTGGCCTTGGCGGTCATTAGCCGGGCGAAGCCGTCCTCGCTCTTGCCCAGGTGCTCAGCCACCACCACGGCCACGTCGTTGGCCGACTTGGTGACCAGGGCGCGGATCGCGTTTTCCACAGTGATGGTGGTGCCGGACTTCAGCCCCAGCTTCGTGGGCTGCTGCTTGGCCGCGCGCGCCGAGACCTTCATCTTGGTCGACAGCGTCACATCGCCATCCTGCAGGGCCTCGAAAAGCAGGTAGAGCGTCATCATCTTGGTGAGGGACGCCGGGAAGTTCTTGGTGTCGGCGTTGGTCTCGTGCAGCACCAGGCCGGTTTCGGCGTCCATCGCGAAGGCTGCGTACTTGGCGTCGGCGGTGCCGCCGCTGCCGAGGACGCAGAGGGCCAGAACCACAAGGGCTAGCAGGGAGTGGCTGATACCCCTCCCACTGATTGTGGTCCTATCCAAAAGGTTTATAAGCCGATGCACAGGTTCTCCCCTAAGAATCGGCGCTAAGTCCCTCGATTCGCGAGAATTATTACGGTTTTCCTGGGAGTCTGTAAACCTCCCTCTCACTATGACCGCGCCAAAGCGGTCTCGCGGCGTCTCAAAACAGTGCGACGCCCTGCCGCGGGTCCTTCTCGCACCTGCGATGTTGCAGTGCACAAAAATCCCTTGACCTCCGAAGAGATCTGCCTATATTTGCGTCATGTTGCACTGCACAATGAGACGCGGTGCAGAACAGACCCGGGGTTAGACCCAACCCGCGGTGCCCGCTGCAAGGGGCCGCAGACGCTGAAATAGGAGATCGTCATGGCTGTCAAGAAGTCCGCTCACGCCGTCAATGAGGCCCTGAAGCCCGTCGAAGCCGCTGTGTTCGCCGGCAAGGAAAACGTCGAGGCCGTCGTGAAGGCCAGTGCCGAAGCCGCCAAGAAGGGCTACGAGCAGGCCGTCGCGATGACCAAGGAGCAGGTTGAGAAGGTGTCGGAGGCCGTGTTCAAGGGCTACGACCAGTTCAGCTCGCTTAACAAGGACAACATGGAGGCCGTGGCTGCCTCGAGCAGCATCGTCGCCAAGGGCGTCGAGGGCTTCTCCAAGGAGTTCTTCGCGCTGGCGCAGTCTTCCTTCGAGACTTCGATGAACGCCGCCAAGGCCTTCATGGGTGTCAAGACCATGCGCGAGGCGATCGACCTGCAGGCCGACCTGTCCCGCTCGCAGTTCGACCGCCTGATGGCCGACAGCACCAAGCTGGCCGAGATGTCGGTGAAGGTGGCCAACGAGGCCTTCCAGCCGATCCAGGCGCGCGTCAACGTCGCCATCGAGAAGATGATGAAGCCGGTCGCGGCCTAATCGCTGCGGCGCTTCATCTAGCTGAAGATCTGAACGAGGGCCCGGTCGCCGGAAGGCGGCCGGGCCCTTCGTGTTTGCGGCGAAACCGCGGCATCCGCGCTGGGCGCATGCCGCGTCCGCGACATCTTCCACATGCGAAAGTCTTTTCCCTGCGGCTTCGCACCCAATATCATTCCTACGTGAGCAAACTTTCCCCGACAGCCAGTCATCGAGTCCCTGAAGCGACGATGGGCGTGGACAAAGAGCAGAACGGCAACGGCGGCACCGGTAGCGGGACCTTGGTCGAGGCGAAGCCGAAGACCAAGAAGCCCTCTATGTACAAGGTGCTTATGCTGAACGACGACTACACCCCCATGGAATTCGTCGTGCACGTGCTTGAGCGCTTTTTCGGCAAAAACCGCTCGGAGGCGACGGCCATCATGCTGCATGTGCATCGCCGTGGCGTCGGGATCTGCGGGGTCTTTACCTACGAAGTGGCCGAGACCAAGGTCAATCAGGTGGTAGACTACGCTCGTAAGCACCAGCACCCTCTGCAGCTTACCCTGGAAAAGGATTAGCCCGATGCTCTCTGCCAACCTCGAGCAGACCCTGCACCGCGCGCTGGGCTACGCCAACGAGCGCCGGCACGAGTACGCCACGCTCGAGCACCTGCTTCTCGCCCTGACCGAGGACCAGGACTCCATCGCGGTGATGAAGGCCTGCGGGATTGACCTGGAGCAGCTGCGCGGCCAGCTGGTCGACTATATCGACAACGACCTGTCCAACCTGATCAGTCGCTCGGCCGGCGACGCCAAGCCGACCGCCGGGTTCCAGCGCGTGCTGCAGCGCGCCGCCATCCATGTGCAGTCCTCTGGCCGCGAAGAGGTGACCGGCGCCAACGTGCTGGTCGCGCTCTTCTCCGAGCGAGAGAGCCACGCGGTCTATTTCCTGCAGGAGCAGGAGATGAGCCGGCTGGACGCGGTGAACTACATCAGCCATGGCATCGCCAAGGTGAAGGGCCTGGAGGCCGAGCGCACGGTGACCGGCGCCGAGAAGGAGGCGCAGGCGGAAAAGGTGGTCAAGAAGGGCCGCGAGGCGCTCGACGCCTACTGCGTCGACCTGAACAAGAAGGCCAAGGCAGGCAAGATCGACCCGCTGATCGGCCGCGAGAACGAAATCGAGCGCACCATCCAGGTGCTCTGCCGCCGCACCAAGAACAACCCGCTCTACGTCGGCGATCCGGGCGTCGGCAAGACTGCCATCGCCGAGGGCCTGGCGCGCCGCATCGTCGAGGGCGAGGTGCCCGAGGTGCTGCAGGACGCCACTATCTTCGCGCTCGACATGGGCGCGCTGCTGGCCGGCACCCGCTACCGCGGCGACTTCGAGGAGCGCCTGAAGGCCGTGGTCAAGGAGCTGGAGGACCAGCCGCACGGCATCCTCTTCATCGACGAGATCCACACGGTGATCGGCGCCGGTGCCACCTCGGGCGGCGCCATGGATGCCTCCAACCTGCTGAAGCCGGCGCTGCAGTCGGGCGTGCTGCACTGCATCGGCTCGACCACCTACAAGGAATACCGGAACTACTTCGAGAAGGACCGCGCGCTGGTCCGGCGCTTCCAGAAGATCGACGTCAACGAGCCGACGATCGAGGACGCGGTAAAGATCCTGCGCGGCCTGAAGCCCTACTACGAGGAGCACCACAAGGTGCGCTACACCGCCGAGGCGATCCGCGCCGCGGTGGAGCTCTCGGCGCGCTACATGAACGACCGCAAGCTGCCGGACAAGGCGATCGACATCATCGACGAGGTCGGCGCCAGCCAGCAGCTGCTGCCGGAGAACAAGCGCAAGAAGATCCTGGGTGTGAAGGACGTCGAGGCCATCGTCGCCAAGATCGCCCGCATCCCGCCCAAGACCGTGACCCAGGACGACCGCACGGTGCTGCAGAACTTGGACCGCGACCTCAAGACCATGGTGTTCGGCCAGGACCAGGCGATCGAGGCGCTGTCGGCCGCGATCAAGCTGTCGCGCGCTGGCCTGCGCGACGGCGAGAAGCCGATCGGCTGCTACCTCTTCTCCGGCCCGACCGGCGTCGGCAAGACCGAGGCGGCGCGCCAGCTGGCCCGCTCGCTGGGCATTCCGATCACCCGCTTCGACATGTCGGAGTACATGGAGCGCCACACCGTCTCGCGCCTGATCGGCGCGCCGCCGGGCTATGTCGGCTTCGATCAGGGCGGTCTTCTGACGGACGGGATCGACCAGCATCCCCACAGTGTGCTGCTGCTGGACGAGATCGAGAAGGCGCATCCCGACCTGTTCAACGTGCTGCTGCAGGTGATGGACTACGGCAAGCTGACCGACCACAACGGCAAGCAGGTCGACTTCCGCAACGTCATCCTGATCATGACCACCAAC
>JBBQBI010000027.1:0-58920 GCA_038363005.1 Rhodospirillales bacterium | reverse complement strand
CCCCCCGCGGGGGGGGGTGGCGGGGGGCCGGACGGGGGCGGGCGGGGGGGGTTTGGGGGGGGGGGGCCTCCCCCGCCTGGGGGCGCCCCCGCTGCACCGGACCCCTGGCCAGCTTGGGCGTCGCCGTACTGGCGGCGACACAGCCCGACGCGCTCAACCCACAGGCCTTGCGCGATGCCCTGCCGCTGCTGGCCGATGCGCGCGCGCTGCGCGAAACGCTGCGCCACGCGCGCCGCCGACGGCGGACCCTGGGCTATCGCCTTGCCCGGCAGGTCGCGAAGCGCCTGACGGGACGGCGCATCGCCGACGTCGCGGCGCTCGGCCACCACCTGGGCGAAGGACGCCCCATTGTCTGCCTGGGCAACGGCCCTTCCGCCACCGCCCTGGATCCGGCATTGCGACGCGAGGCCCTGCTGTTCCGAGTCAACTGGCGCTGGCTAGGCGAGGCACCCTGGAACGACCCCGACCTGGTGTTCGTCGGCGACCCGGCGACGGTGACCAGGGTCACGGCGCCCATCTTCGCGCTGCAAGGCCGCGACAACCTGATCGAGGCGACGCGCCGGCACCTGGCCCGGCTGCGCTGGCCGGCCTTCCACTACCTGCTGCTGAAGGACCTGGGCCTGCCGGGCGATCCGGACAGCCTGGCGGCGCGCCCGACCAACGGCGCCCTGATGATCGCCCTGGCGGTGGCGCTGCAACCACCCTGGCTGGCGATCGCCGGCGTCGACCTCTTCGCCCATCCGGCGGGGCGCTATGCCGGTGACACCCTGGCCGCTGGCGGTTACTACCGGGCGCACGACGCGGCAGTCGAGCGCGCCTTCCTGCGCCGCGTCCTCGCCGAATTCCGCGGCGAGCTGCGCCTGGCGCCCTCGCCGCTGGCCACGGCGCTGGCCATCGGCGCCCCGCCCTAGCGGAAGGCGACGCAGGCGGGTCGCTCGATGCTCAACACCGATTGCTGCTGGAAGCGCGCCTTGTAACTCTCGGCGATGGCCGACACCCGCTGCTCGACGTCGGCGCGGTCAAACAGATAGAGCACGACGATCTTGCTGCGTTCGCTGATCGAGTGGCCGGCGGCGGGGTCGAGCCAACGCCCTTCCGCATCCAAGGCCGTCAGGCCATCGGGAAAGGCCGGCGTCACCACCTGCTCCAGGAACTCCAGCCACTCGGCCTCGCTGACCTCGCCGCCGGGCTTGTCGCGCCCGAAATAAAGCTGGACCTCGGTCGCCGCCTCACTGGGCGCCAGGCAGCTGAAGGCAGGCGCCGGCGGGCGTGGCTGGGCACAGCCAGCCAGGACGAGAAGCAGCGCAGCAAGCAACAGGCGAGACATGCGCCAAGGCTAGCGCGCGGCGGCGCGGCGTGCCAGCACGCGCAGGCGTGCCGCGCCGCGCTCGTGGTCGGATACATAGATCAGGCCGGCGATGCGACGGATCAGCGAATCCTCCAGCGGGTCCAGCGCACCATCGGCCAGCGCCACGTCCCACAGCATCTCGATCAGCTCGATCCGCTGGGCCTCGTCGAAAGCCGGCACCAGTCGGCGGGTGAACTGGAACAGCTCCACCGCCTGGTCGGCACGGGTCTCCGCCGCCTCTACCAAGCGTACCACTGCTGCAGCGTCGAGCCCGTAGCGCGCCGCCAGCAGCCGCTCGATGACCGCTCGCTCAGGCGGCGTGACCAGATCGTCCATCCGCGCCGCCTCGATCAGCAGGGCGGCGACCGATAGCTGCAATTCATCCGGCTTCGCCGCCGGTGCCGTCGGTTCTGCGCCAGACAGGAGGCGTTTCAAGCGTTCGATCATCTCAATCTCCAAAGAATATATTCATCGCGCAATACCTCTAAAGATCGCGAAAATCTCCTATTGGTAGTTTCATTTTGTGTTTTCTCTATTCATCCGTTTGATCACTTCGCAATTGCACAATAAACTACATCTGCATATGACTCTATTTCTCTGGTCCGACAGGGGCGTCCAATCCTCGTATAGAGGTGGTCGTGCGACCAGGCTGATAGATGTCAAGGGACAGGGTACCATGGCCAGTCAAATCGATATCGTGCCGGAAGCGGCCGACATCGAGCGTAACATTGAGCCCATCGCGATCGTCGGTATCGGTTGCCGGGTTCCTGGTGGCGCCAACAGTGCCAGGGCCTATTGGGATTTCCTGTGCGCCGGCAAGCTTGGCATCAGCGAGGTGCCGGGCGACCGCTGGGACGGCAACCTGCTGTATGACACCGACCCCGGCAAGCCCGGCCGGACCGTGACCAAGTGGGGCGGCTTCGTCCCTGAGCTGGCCGCTTTCGACGCCACCTTCTTCGGCATCTCGCCGCGCGAGGCGGCGGCCATGGACCCGCAGCAGCGCGCCCTGCTGCATGTCACCTGGGAAGCCCTGGAGGATGCCGGCCTGCCGCCGGAGAAGCTCGCCGGATCGCGCAGCGCGGTCTTTGTCGGCGCCTCGATCAACGACTATTCCCAGATCCAGCGCTTCCGCGACAGCGAAATTGACCTGCATGCCGGCACCGGCAACGCCATGGCGATCATCGCCAATCGCCTGTCGCACCGCTTCGACCTGCGCGGTCCCAGCGTCGTGGTCGACACGGCTTGCTCTTCCTCGCTGGTGGCGACCGACTTGGCGGTGCGCGCGCTGCTGCGCGACGACTGTGTCGTGGCCTTGGCCGGCGGCGTGAATGCGCTGTTCGAGCCCGGCCCCTTCATCAATTTCAGCAAGGCGAACATGATGTCGCCGCGCGGCCGCTGCCACACCTTCGATGCCACGGCCGATGGCTACGTACGGGCCGAAGGCGCCGGCGTCGTGGTGCTGAAGCGCCTGTCGCAGGCGCTGGCCGACGGCGACCGCATCTACGCACTGATCCACGGCACCGCGGTCAACCAGGATGGCCACACCTCGACGATCACGGTGCCTAGCGCCGAATCGCAGGCCGGCATGTTGCGCCTGGCGGTGGCCCGCGCCGGCTTGACCCCGCGCGACGTCGCCTTCGTCGAGGCGCATGGCACCGGAACGCCGGTCGGCGACCCGATCGAAAGCCACGCCATCGGCTCGGTCTTCGGCCAGGCCCGCCTGGACCAGGGTGGGGTGGTGATCGGCGCCGGCAAGACCAACACCGGCCACGGCGAGTCCTTCGCCGGCATCCTGGGCCTGATCAAGACCGCCCTGGTGGTGCATCACGGCCAAATTCCCCCGAACCTCAACTACAGCGCGCCCAACCCCAACATTCCCTTCGCCAAGCTGGGCATCGAGCTGCCGCTGTCGCTGCGCGAGTATCCCAGCAGCCCGAACGGGCGCTTCGCCGCGGTCAATTCCTTCGGCTTCGGCGGCACCAACGCCTGCGCCGTGCTGGGCGAGGCACCGGCCGCCGCGCGACCGCTAGCCATCGCCGTCAAGGCGCCGGACGGCCAGCCGGTGCTGCTGCCGCTGTCGGCAGCGACCCCGGCCGCGCTGAAGCAGAGCGCGACGCGCCTTGCCGATCACCTGGAGGCCAACCCCGACCTCGCGCTGCCAGCTGTCGCCGCGACGCTGTCGCTGCACCGGGGCCAGCTGCAGGAGCGCCTGGTGGCCGACGCCAGCGACCGCGGCAGCCTGCTGCGCGCGCTGCGCGGCTTTGCCGCCGACGAGACTACAGCCAGTGCCACGCCTGGCGCCCCCTTCGCGGTCGGCCGGGCGGGCGGGAACCTGCGGCCGGTCTTCGTCTTCGCCGGCCAGGGCGGTCAGTGGTGGGCCATGGGGCGCGACCTCTTCGCCAGCGACCCGGTCTATCGCGCCACCATCGAGGAGTTCGAAGCCCACTTCCACGCGGTCGCCGGCTGGTCGATCATCGACGCGCTGCACGCCAGCGAGAAGAAGAGCCAGATCAACCGGACACTGGTGACGCAGCCGGCGATCTTCGCGTTGCAAGCTGGTCTGGTCGCCCGCTGGCGCGCCTGGGGCGTGGAGCCGGCCGCCGTGCTGGGCCACAGCTTCGGCGAGGTCGGCGCCGCCTGGACCGCCGGTGTGCTGAGCCTGCGCGAGGCCGCGCACGTCATCTTCCACCGCGCCCGCCTGTCCGGCGAAACCGAGGGGTCAGGCGGCATCCTGGCGCTCGGCGTCACGCCATCCAAGGCCCGCGCCCTGATGGCGCGGCATGGCACCCGGCGCATCGAGATCGCCGCCGTAAACGGCAGCGAGATGGTCAGCCTGGCTGGCGATCGCACCGAGCTGGACCAGCTGGCGGCGACACTGCAGCGCGAAGAACCCGACCTGTTCTGCAAGCCGATTCGCATGGCCTACGCGCCGCACACCTCGCTGATGGAGCCGATCCACGACGCGCTGCTGGTCGAACTGGAGGCGGTCACGCCGCACCCGGCCCAGGTGCCGCTGATCTCGACCGTCAGCGGCGCCTTGCTCGATGGCACGCTCATGGGCGCCGACTACTGGTGGCGCAATATCCGCCAGCCGGTGCTGTTCAAGGCGGCGATCGACCAGGCCCTGCGGCTGGGTCATCGCAGCTTCCTGGAGATCGGACCGCACTCGACGCTGTCGGGCCTGGTCAGCGGCGCGCTGGCCGAGGGCGGCGGCGGCAGCGTGGTGCCTTCGCTGGTGCGCGGGCAGCCGGAGCAGGCGACGCTGCGCGGCGCGCTGGCGGCGCTGGTCGCCAACGGCACCGAGGTCGATTGGAAGGCGATCAACGGCCCGACCGACGCTCGGGAAGCCCTGCCGACCTATCCCTGGGAATACCAGCGGCACTGGGTCTCGTCGGAAGGCTGGAAGCGCCAGTTCTTCCAGGCCCCGGTGCATCCGCTGCTGGGGCGGCGCGGCTCCGACTCCGACCCGCTGTGGGAAGGCCAGATCGATATCCGCCAACAGACCTATCTGCGTGATCACGCGGTGGGCGGTTCGATCATCTTCCCGGCCGCCGGCTATATCGAGATCCTGCTGGCCGCCGCGGCGGAGATCCAGGGCGACGGCACGATCGAGCTGGAGGACCTGCAGTACTTCGAGGCCTTGGTGCTGGAGGAGGAGCGCATCGAAGTGGTGCGCACCCGCTACGAGCCGGGCCGCCGGCGCCTGCAGATCTTCAGCCGGACGCTGGAAGGCGCCCCCGACTGGGTGCTGCGCGCCAGCGCCAAGCTGGGCTTCAATCAGCCGGTGGCAAAACGCCAGGCGCCGCTCAAGGCCGCCGCCGGCAGCACGCTACGCAATCACAGCGCCACCTATGAGCTGACAGCCGCGTTCGGCTTCAACTTCGGGCCGGCCTTCCAGGGCATCCACAAGCTGTGGCCCGACCTGCCGACCACAGTGGGCGAGGTGCGCCGCCAGCCGGCGCTGGCCCAGGGCATCGCCGACTACTATTTCCATCCGGCGATGCTGGATGCCTGCCTGCAGGTCGGCAACGGCGCGGTGTTCCGTGGTCTGGAACTGGAGCTGCGTGGCGACGCGCGCACCTACCTGCCGGTACGCACCGCGCGGGTCCGCTGGTTCCGCCGGCCCGGGGCGCGGGTGATGGCCAGTGCGGAGGTGACGCGCCTCGACGAGTACGCGGCGACTTTCAACTATCGTATGGCGGACGCCAAGGGCGAGCCGATCTTCGAGCTCGAGGCCTCGACCAGCAAGGCGCTGGGGCAGACCGGCAGCATGAACCGCACCAGCGGTCCGCGCCTGGGCTTCTACCGCGAGGCCTGGATCGAGCGACCGCTGGAGGGCAAGCCGGCACCCGCGGCGCCCGGTAGCTGGCTGCTGCTCGGCAGCGGCGGCGCGGTGGAACGCGCCCTGGCCAAGCGCCTGAGGGCTGCCGGCCACCAGGTCGGACAGCCCGGCGAGGCGCTGCTGCGGGCCGACGACAAGACCGCCTATCTGGCTTTGCTGGACCAGCTGGCGACCGACGAGCCGAAGCTGACCGGCATCGTCATGCTGGCAGCGGCGGACCAGCCGCGCCATGCGCCCGACGTGACGTCGCTGATGGCCGAGCAGGACCATCTGACCGCGGCGCTGGTGGCGCTGGGCCAGGCCCTGGCCGAGCGCGAAGCCCTGGCGCCGCGGCTCTACGTGGTGACCGCCGGCGCCCAGCTGGTCGCGGCCGAGGAAGCCCAGGCCGACACCGCTGGCGGCAGCCTGGTGCAGGCTCCAATTTCCGGCATGACCCGCGTGCTGGCGACCGAGATACCGCGGCTGCGCGCCACCGCCATCGACCTGCCGGCGGCACCCGACCGGGTAACGCTGAAGGCCCTGGGCAATGAGATCCTCGACGACGGGCGCGAGTTGGAGTGCGCCCTGCGCGCCAGCGGCCGCTACGTCCGGCGCCTGGAGCACGTGACCAAGGCGGATCTGCCGCCCCTGCAGATGGGCGGCCCGAAGAGCCCCTTGCCCGAGGCCTGGCGCCTGGTCATGCCGGCCCCCGGCCTGATCGACGACCTGCGCCTGGAAGAGACCGCGCCCAGCGTGCCGGGACCCGGCGAAGCGGTGATCGCGGTCAAGGCCGTGGGGCTGAACTTCCGCGACGTCATGGCCGCCACCGGCCTGCTGCCGGAAGAGGCCGAGAGCGGCCAG
The DNA here is from genome assembly GCA_038363005.1 of Rhodospirillales bacterium. Taxonomy (GTDB): domain Bacteria; phylum Pseudomonadota; class Alphaproteobacteria; order Kiloniellales; family JACOMY01; genus JAKOWB01. The sequence continues at coordinate 52,390 of JBBQBI010000027.1, read as the reverse complement.
GCCTGGCAGTCGCTGGGCCTGGAGTGCGCCGGCGTGGTGCTGGCGGTCGGCCGCGGCGTCAAGCACGTCAAGCGTGGCGACCGCGTGATGACGGCGGCCAAGGGCTGCTTCCAGTCGCACTTGAAGCTGCCGGCGGCGCTGCTGCACCGCATGCCGCGCACCCTGGGCTTCGTCGAGGCGGCGACCATTTCCTCCGCCTTCATGACGGCCTATCACGCCCTGGTCTCGCTGGCGCACCTGCGCAAGGGCGAGCGCGTGCTGATCCACATGGCGACCGGCGGCGTCGGCCTGGCGGCGATCGAGATCGCCCGCATGCTGGGCGCCGAGGTGTTCGCGACCGCTGGAAGCCCGACCAAGCGGGACTTCCTTAAGAAGCGCGGCATCAAGCACATCATGGATTCCCGCTCGCTCGTCTTCGTCGACGAGGTGATGGAGAAGACCGGCGGCAAGGGTGTCGACGTGGTGCTGAACGCACTGGCCGGCGCCGCCATCGAAGGCGGCCTCAAGGTGCTGGCGCCCTTCGGCCGCTTCTGCGAAATCGGCAAGCGCGACATCTATGCCGACAGCGCCATCGGCCTGCGGCTGCTGCGCAGCAACATCTCCTTCCACGCCATCGATCTGGCGGCGATGGGCGAGCAGCGGCCAGAGATGAGCGCCCGCCTGTTCGGCGAGCTGGCGAAGCTGCTGGCTGGCAAGAAGATCCGCCCGCTGCCCACCGACGTCTTCCCGATCGACCGCGTGGCCGACGCCTTCCGCCACATGGCCAAGGCGCAGCATATCGGCAAGATCGTCGTCACCTTGGATACGCCGCCGGCGCAGGTCGACAAGTCGGCGGCGCTGGGCCCCCGGGTGCGCGACGATGGCGCCTATCTGGTCACCGGTGGTCTGAACGGCTTCGGCCTTGAGGTGGCGCGCTGGCTGGCCGCGCGCGGCGCTGGCTGCCTGGTGCTGATGGGCCGCTCGGGCGCTGCCACGCCGGTCGCCAAGGCGGCCGTCGCCAAGCTGCGCCGCCAGGGCTGCAAGGTGGTGGTGGTCAAGGGCGACGTCACCGGTCCGGACGACTGCGCGCGCGCCGTCGGCGCCGCTGGCGACTTCACCCTGCGCGGCGTGATCCACGCCGCCGTGGTGCTGGACGACGCCTTCATCACCCAGCTAACGCGCGAGCGCCTGGACCAGGTGCTGGGACCCAAGATGCTCGGCGCCTGGAACCTGCACCAGGCTACCGCCAAGCTGCCGCTCGACTTCTTCGTCGGCTTCTCCTCGGTCGCCGCCGTGCTGGGATCCACCGGCCAGGCCAACTACGTTGCCGCCAACAGCTTCATCGACGCGATGATGCGCTGGCGGCGCGCACGCGGCCTGCCCGGCCAGTCCATCGCTTGGGGCGCGCTCGGTGGCACCGGCCTGGTGGAGCGCAATGCCGGCTTGCAGGGCTACATGCAGTCGATGGGCATCGCGCCGATCCCGGTGGTCGATGCGATCGAGGGCATGAGCCTGCTGATGTGCCGCGACCTGCCGGTCGCCGCCTACCTGGCGATCGACTGGCAGGCGCTGAAGCGCGTAGCACCGGATATCGGCAATGCGCCGCGCCTGGCCGAGCTGGTGGCGGCCTTCTCCTCCGGCGCGGTCGGCGGTGGCCGGTTCCGCGGCGAGCTGATGGCGGCCGCCCCGGCGGCGCGCCCGGCGCTGCTGAGCCGCTTCCTCAGCGAGCAGGTCGCCAAGGTGCTGAAGATCGATGCCGCCGGCATCGAGCTGGAGCGACCCTTGGCCGACCTCGGCCTCGACTCGCTGACCTCGTTCGAGCTGAAGAACCGCGTCGAGGCCGAGCTGGCCCTGAACCTGCCGGTCGGGCGCTTCCTGCAACGCCCGACCCTGGCGGGCCTCGCCACCTCCATCCTCGAGGCGATCGACAGCAAGCAGCAGTCCGATGCCGCCGCGACCAGCGGCGCGGCGACCGGCCCGGTGCGCCTGCCGGCCAATGTCGAGATGCTCTGGGATCTCTATGGCCATGGCCTGCAGGCCACCGCCATGGCGGACTACTTCGAACACGCCTTCGCCGTGAAGGTGCGCCTGACGCTGGACGAAACCCGCCTGCGCAACGCCTTCAGCGAGGTGACGCGGCGCTATTCCAGCCTGCGGTCCAGCTTCCCGGCGGCGGACGGACGGCCGCAGCGCCGGGTCGCCGGCGAGCACCCCATCGGCCTCGAGGTGGTCGACGCCAGCGGCCTGGACGAGCGCGCCTTCGACGAGCTGCTGCAGGCCCGCGGCCAGGAGCTGCTGGACATTCAGAACGGCCCGCTGGTCCGCCTCCAGCTGCTGCGACGCGGCGAACAGCAGGACGTCCTGATGCTGCGGGCTTCCCACAGCATCGTCGACGGCTGGTCCCTCGCGCTGCTGTTGAGCGAGCTGTTCGGCAGCTACTTCGGCGTCCGGGCGGTGCAGGAGGCCCAGCTCTCCAGCGAGGCGATGGAACTTGAGGAGCTCGGCCAGTGGGAAGCTGGCTTCCTGGACAGCGAAGAAGGCCAGCGCCAACTGGCCCATTGGCAGGGCGTGCTCGCCAAGCCGACGGCTCCCTATGGCCGCTTCAATGCCCGCAGGCATCCGGCCGGGCCGCTGCGCGACAGCGACCAGCGCCTGATCAAGCTGGGGCAGGCCCGCAGCAACGCGGTCAAAGCCCTGGCCCGCAGCCGCAGCACCACCCCCTTCGCCATGCTGCTGGCCGCCGCCGCGGTGCTCTATCGCGACGTGCTGGGGCGCGACGACCTGCTGATCAGCAGTCTGGTCGCCGCGCGCACCCGCCCGGAGACGCTGGGCGCCATGGCCTGGTTGGCCAATCCTCTGGCCATGAAGCTCGAGCTCTCAGCGCTGCGTAACTTTGACGCGCTGGCCGAGGCGGCCGCGCGCCAGGTACGGGAACTGCTAGCCAACCAGGAGGTCCCGGCGGCCGCGCTGCGCCAGTCACTGGGCGCCGCGGCTGACTTCCTTAGCGAGTTCGGCGACTTTGAGCGCTGCGCCACCGCCTGGCAGCAGATCGGCTTCGAGGCGCGGCGTCCGGACAATCTGGAAGATGCCGGCTTCGGCCAGTTGATGCTAAATCAGGCCGGTACCCGCGTGCAGGTCGGCGAACTCGACGTGGAGACCTTGGGCCTCAAGCGCGGTACCACGATGCGCGACATGAATCTCAGGCCCAATGAAGTCAACGGCGAGATCTTCCTGCACTTCACCTTCAATCGCGCGCTCTTCACCCCGGCCGAGGCCGATGCGGTGGGCAGCCGCTACCTCGAGCTGCTTGATCGCCTGCTGCAGGACCCCAAGCAGGCGCTGCCGCAGGCGCGCGGCCTGCTCGACATCGACACCGCGACGCTGGCCGCCAAGTAAGTCGATCGGTCAGCAACCGTCATGAGCAGCGCCGAGAAGCCGCGCAGCTGGCCGGGCCCCGGGGTGGAGCGCGTGGTCGGCCGCCTGTCCGACATGGTGGTCGACCACCCCTGGCGCATGCTGCTGCTGTCGCTGGTGGTGCTGCTGGCTGGCATGAGCGGCCTGTCGAAGCTGCACTTCGACGCCGACAGCCGCGTGTTCTTCGGCGAGGACAACCCGCAGCGCAACGCGCTGGAGCACCTGGAGGAAACCTTCGGGCGCTTCAACTCGGTGGTCTTCATCGTCACAGCCAAAGGCGGCGACCTTTTCACCACCGAGGTGCTGACAGCGATCGAGGAGCTGACCAAGCGCGCCTGGCAGATGCCCTATTCGACGCGTGTCGATTCGCTGGCCACCTATCACCGCACCCATGCCGTGGGCGACGACATCCTGGTCGATCCGCTCTACGACGACCCGGCGGTGCTGAGCGCCGAGGATCTGGCCGAGCTGCGCCAGATCGCGCTGGCGCAGGATGAACTGATCGGCCGGCTGGTGTCGGTCGATGGCCGGGTGAGCGCGGTGGCGGTCGGCGTGCAGCCGCCGCGCAAGAGCCGCAACGAGATCGGCGAGATCACCAGCTTCGCCCGCGACCTGCAGTCCGACATCGAAGCTAGGTATCCGGGGGTGGAGGTGCGGTTGAGCGGTGGCGTGCTGGCCGATGCCACCTTCGCCGAGGCCGGCAAGCTCGACATGTCCAGCCTGGTCCCCATCATGGGGCTGCTGATCATCGTCGCGCTGGCGATCGGGCTGCGATCGATCACCGCGACCGCCGTCACCATGCTGGTGGTCATCTGCTCCTGTCTGGTGGCTCTGGGCGGCGCGGCGATGCTCGGCATGAACCTGAACTCCGCGACCGGCGGCTCGCCGGTGATCATCATGACGCTCTGCATCGCCGACTGCGTCCACATGATGACCACCATGGCGATCAACATGCGGGCCGGCATGAGCCGCCGCGACGCGCTGGCCAATTCGCTGCGCTTCAACGCCGTCGCCATCTTCATGACCACCTTCACCGACGTGCTGGGCTTCATGGCGCTGAACTTCGGCGATTCGCCGCCGCTGCAGGAGCTCGGCAACATCGTGTCGATCGGCGTGGTTGCCGGCTTCTTCTTCAGCGTCACCCTGGCCCCGGCGCTGCTGATGCTGATGCCCAAGGGCTGGCACGGGCTGGCCAAGCTGGGCGGCGAGCGTTCGATGGCGCGCTTCAGTCGCTTCCTGGTGAGCCGCCGCCGCGGCCTGATCACCGGCTACCTGCTGGTCGCCTTCGGCATGGGCCTGGGCCTGACGCAGATCATCTATGACGACGACTTCATCAAGTATTTCGACGAGTCCTTCGCCTTCCGCCGCGACACCGAATACCTGCAGAACAACCTGACCGGCCTGCAGGTGCTGCAGTTCGTGCTACCGTCGGGCGAGCAGGATGGCGTCGCCCGCCCCGACTACATGCAGAAGGTCGATGCCTTCGCCGAGTGGCTGCGGGCCCAGCCGCAGGTGGCGCACGTCACCGCGGTCAGCGACATCGTGAAGACGCTGAACCGCAACCTGCACGGCGACGACCCGGCGTTCGACGTGGTGCCCGACCAGCGCGACCTGATCGCCCAGTTGCTGCTGTTCTATGAGCTCTCGGTGCCCTTCGGGCAGGATCTGACGACGCAGATCGACATCGCCAAGTCGACCACCAAGCTGACCGCGCAGCTGGTGCACGTCTCGGCCCATGACATCCGCCGCATCGGCGCCGCGGCGGAAGGCTGGCTGGCGCATAACGCGCCGGAGATGGCCAGCCCCGCCACCGGTCTGTCGATGGCCTATGCCTATCTATCAAAGGTCAATGTCGATGCCATGATCAACGGCACCTTCATCGCGCTGACCTTGATTTCCATCACCATGTTCTTCGTGCTGCGCGACTGGCGACTGGCGGCGCTCAGCCTGCTGCCCAACATGATCCCGGCGATCCAGGCACTCGGCCTCTGGGGCTGGATGGAGGGCGAGGTCAACCTCGCGGTCTCGGTGGTGGCCTCGATCTCCTTTGGCATCATCGTCGACGACACCACGCATCTGCTGGCCAAGTTCGCACAGGCGCGCGCGCGCGGCCTGGATCGACGCGCTGCGACAGAGGAAACGTTGTCCGAAGTCGGTTTCGCCGTCATTCTGACCTCCTTCGTGCTGGTAGCCGGCTTCATCGTGCTGTCGGTTTCGGGCTTCGCGGTGTCGCACCAGATGGGACTGCTGACGGCGATCACCATCGGCATCGCGGTCTTTGCCGAGTTCTGCATGATGCCCGCCCTGCTGATGTGGTCGAAACGGAGCCCTGGATGATGCAAAAGCTGCTCGCCCTCTTGATCCTGGCCTGCCTCGCCGCCGCGCCGGTGGCGGCGGCCGAGACCCCTGAGCAGACGGGACTGCGCTTGGCGGAGGAAGCCAAGGCGCGGGGCGACGGCTACCAATGGAGCACGGCGACCGGACGCATGATCCTGCGCAGCGCCGGCGGCAGCAGCAGCGAGCGGCAGTTCATCACGCAGGGTGTCGAGGTCGGCGACGGCGAGGATCGCGGCATGCTGGTCTTCACCTTTCCGCCCGACATCGCCAAGACCGCCCTGCTCACCATCGGCAACAAGAACGACGACGACGACCAGTGGCTCTACCTGCCGGCCCTGAAGCGGGTGAAGCGCATCAGCGGCGGCGGCAAGACCGGATCCTTCGTCGGCAGCGAGTTTTCCTTCGAGGACCTGAGCGCGCCTACGGTCGAGGACTATACCCACGTCTGGCTGGGCGAGGCGCCCTGCCCGGGCCAGGAGACCTTGACCTGCAACGTCCTGGAGCGCCGCCCCAAGGACGAGGATTCCGGTTACAGCCGCATCCTCACCTGGCAGGACAAGACCGACTACCGCTCCTTCTACACCGAGTTCTACGACCGTAAGAACGCGCTGCTGAAGGTGCTGATCGCCTACGACTACAAGCTCTACAAGGACCGCTTCTGGCGTGCCTCGCGCCTGGTCATGACCAATGTGATCACCGGCAAGAGCACCGAGATGGTCTGGGAATCCTTCGATTTCGACACGCCGCTGTCGGTTGACGATTTCACCACCCGGGCGCTTGAACGGCTGCAGTAGCGCCCAACCCCATTGCCACGGCGGAAGTCCTTGACTTGACATGCAATGTTGCGGCCCTGCGCCACAGCTTGTAGAAAGGTCGGGGTAGCGGGTCCGGGCCCCTCGGCATGCCGGGGTATCTGGGCCAAGAAGGGGGTAACCGAGCAATGACCAACCGACTGCGACTTGTGGCAGGCATGGCGGTAGCCCTTGTGCTTGTTGCCCCCGCCGTCCAGGCCTCTGAATTGGATGCCGAGGCCGAGATCTGGTTGGACGGGCGGGCGTTTTTCCAGCCGCCGGAATGGATCGGCCAGAACGACGCGCGCTTCCAGCCGTCGATCGCCGCCACCGGCGGCCTGACCCTGACCTTCGACGGCGGCGAGGACAGCCTGCGCCTGGTACCCTTCGGCCGCATCGACCCCTATGTCACCGACCGCAGCCACTGGGACATCCGCGAAGGCTACTACCTGCACAAGGATGACGGCTGGGATCTGCTGGTCGGCGCCACCCGCGTCTTCTGGGGCGTGACCGAGAGCCGCCATCTGGTCAACATCGTCAACCAATCGGACTACCTTGAGGACATCGACGGCGAGGACTACCTCGGCCAGCCGATGGTCAACGCCTCCTTCTTCGGCGACTGGGGCACGCTCGACCTCTACGCCATGACCGGATTCCGCGAGCGGCAGTTCCCCAACAACGAGGGGCGCTACAGCCTGCCGATCTCGATCGACGAGGGCGCCGCCGAGTTCGAGTCCGACCTGAAGCACTGGCAACCCGACCTGGCGGTGCATTTCCGCACCACGCTGGACAACTGGGACTTCGGCCTGTCGCACTTCTACGGCACCAGCCGCGACCCGCGCTTCGGGGTCACCCTGGATCCGGCGGCCAAGTTCCTGCCGACCTCGGTGCAGAACCAGCTGAAGTCGCTGACGCTGGCCAGCATCAACGACCTGAGCCAGCTCGATAGCCTGCTGGCCGGCACCGGCCTCAGCACGGCCCAGGCACTCCACATCGCCGACGAGTTCGTCTCGCTGAAGCCGATCTACGACATCATCAACCAGACCGGCATCGAGGCGCTGGGCGTCTACGGCGACCTGCTGCTGAAGTTCGAAGGCGCGACCATCACCGGCCATGGCGGCAACCGCATCTGGGCGGCGGTGGGCGGCTTCGAATACACCTTCACCAACGTCGGCGACTCCGGCATTGATGTCGGCCTGCTGGGCGAGGCGCTATACGACAGCCGCGACCTAGACGACGGCCCCTACACCATCTTCGACAACGATATCTTCGCCGGCGTGCGCGTTGCCTTCAACGACGTGGACACCACCAGCCTGCTGATCGGCGGCTACGTCGACTGGGAGCTCGGCACCACGATCCTGACCGCCGAGCTGGACCACCGCCTCAACGACTACATGAAGCTGTCGGTCGAGGCGCGCGGCTACCCCTACGTCAGCCAGCAGGATCCGCTGCGGGTGTTCGAGAAGGACAGCTACGTCCAGCTTCGCCTGTCCTTCTTCTTCTAGACCGACGCGCATGACAGACCCGGTCGCCGTCATCGGCGGCGGCCCCGGCGGGCTGATGGCGGCCGAGCTGCTGGCCAGCGCCGGGCGCCCGGTCACGCTCTACGAGGCCATGCCTTCCTGCGGTCGCAAGTTCCTGATGGCCGGGCGGGGCGGGCTGAACCTGACCCACAGCGAGCCGCTGGACAGCTTTCTCACGCGCTACGGCAACGCGCCGCAAGCCTTGCTGGACGCGCTGCGCGCCTTTCCACCGGCGGCGCTGCGCGCCTGGTGCGAGGCCCTGGGCCAAGCCACCTTCGTCGGCTCCAGCGGCCGGGTCTTCCCGCAGGCCATGAAGGCCTCGCCGCTGCTGCGTGCCTGGCTGGCGCGCCTGGCCGGCCTGGGCGTCACCTTGCGCCTGCGACACCGCTGGCAGGGCTGGGACGCCGCCGGCCGGCTGTGCTTCGCCGATGCCGCCGGGCAGCCGCTGGCCGTGGCGCCGGCGGCCACGCTGCTGGCGCTCGGCGGTGGCAGCTGGCCCCGCCTGGGCAGCGACGGCGCCTGGGCACCGCTGCTGGCCGCCCGCGGCGTCGCCATCGCACCGCTACAGCCGGCCAACTGCGGCTTCCGCGTGGCCTGGTCCGAGCATCTGCGCCAGCGCTTCGCCGGCCAGCCGCTGAAGCCCGTCGTGCTGGCATTCGCCGGTCAGCGCCTGCAAGGCGAATGCATCGTCACTGCTGAGGGCCTGGAGGGCGGCGTGCTCTATGCCCTGGCGCCGGCGCTGCGCGAGGCCATCGCCCGCGACGGCACTGCGACGCTGACCCTCGACCTGCGTCCCCACCTGACGGAGTCCCAATTGGCGGAGCGCCTGGCGGCGCAGGGCGGCGCGCCGTCGCTGTCGACCCTGCTGCGCAAGGCCGGCGGCCTATCGCCGCTGGCGGTGGCGCTGCTCCGGGAAGTGCCCGGGCCGCTGCCCAGCGCACCAGCCACCCTGGCGCGCCGCATCAAGGCCCTGCCCCTGACGCTGCTGTCCACCACCGGGCTGGAGCGCGCCATCTCCACCGCCGGCGGCGTGCGCCTCGACGCCCTGGACGCCAATTGGATGCTGCGCGCCCTGCCCGGCCTGTTCGTTGCCGGCGAGATGCTGGACTGGGAGGCGCCGACCGGCGGCTACCTGCTGCAGGCGACCTTTGCCACCGCGGTCGCCGCGGCCCGTGGCCTGCTCGCCTGGAGCGCCCTGCCGACCTAGAGGTAACCGTAGCGCCGCAGCGTATCGGCGCCATAGGCCTCGATCGCCTGGCGTTGCGCCGCCGTCAGCGGCGGCAGGCTGGCGCGGCGGAAGCGGCCGGCCTCCACTTGCTGGCACAGCGCCTGCTCAAGCGGGGCGAAGTCGCCGAGGTCGAGCCTGGCATAGAGGTCGCGCAGGACGGCGATCGGATCGGCCACCAGGTCTTCGTAGCGGATCTCCACCAGCGCGTCCGGCGGCAGCTGCGCACGGCCCGCCTGGAAGCGCTCGAACAGCAGGGCGTAGTTGCGAAACAGCGCGGTCACAGGCTGCTCCGGCAGCCGGCCGTTCAGCTGCATCAGGGGACCCAGGATTGTCATCATCTTGATCATCGAGGGGATGACCGCGCGCGGGTCGCGCACAATGTGGACGACCTTGAGCTTGGGGTAGAGGCGCGCCAGCGTCTCCAGCCGCCCCATGTGCGGCGGCGACTTCAACACCAGGCGACGTTCCTCCTGTCCCAGCATGACGCTGGCGAAGAAGCGCCGCATGGCACGGTCGAAGCGTGCCTGCTCACGCGCATCCAGCAGGGCCGGATCCAGCCGCGTCATCTGCCGCCCGCTGGCGAAGGGAAAGGCCAGGGACTCGTAAGGGCTGGGCGCCCCCATGAACAGCAGGGCGAATTCGTCCTCCTGCGGCAGCGCCAGGTCGAATGCCATGCTGTCCATCGGCCGCTGTTTCGGCACGGCCCAGGCCAGCAGCGCGCGGAGCACATAGCGCGTGCGCCGGAAGTGCACCGGGCAGAAGCAGGCATAGCCGTCCGGCCAGGCGTGCCGGGGATCCAGCGCCAGCAGCTCATGCAGCAACGTGGTGCCGCTGCGCCAATGGCCGACGACGAAGAGCGGCGCCGTCACCTGCGTGCGGGCCAACCGCCAACCATAGATCGCGGTGGTGTAGCAGCCGAGCAGGGAATTGAGCGGCGCTATCAACGTGGTCGACAGCGCGCGCAGCCAGTGGCGCGGCGAAACGCGGAAGCGGTAGCGCACCAGCAGTCGCAGCCAGGGTACCAGCGGCATGCCGAACCAGACCGGCGGCAGGAAGCCCCATTTCGGCCCCGGCGCGGGCACTCCAAACAGATCGTCGGGGAGGTCCGGCAGCGACGCCACGGGCGCTGCCGAACTGGTCTTGCTGCGCTGTTCCGTTGTTCGAGCTCCAGTCTTGCCGAGGGTCGCAGCATAGGGAGTTTTGCCGCCGCGTGGCTACGCGCTTAGCGTTTTCTTAGCATTCCGCGAGGCATCATTTAGCGGGCGTCTGGCAGGCGGCGCGCCTAGGGTCCCGGCCGCGCCAAGAGCGCGTTGCCAACCCGAAAGGATGTGTCAGCCGTGAGCCCCCAGCGTTTCGATATCTATGCCCCGATCCACAAGGCCTTCCGCCTGCTGATGAGCGAAGCCCTGGTCGCCGTCGGCCGTGCCGACGAGACCGACCAGGCGCAGGTCGAGCAGGTGCTTGGCCAGGTCGGCCGGCTGCTGACCTTCTGCCGCCTGCACGTCGAGGACGAGGACCGCTTTGTCCATAGCGCCATCCTGGCGCGCCGGCCGGATGCGCCGCTGCCGACCCTGGAAGACCACGGCCATCACCTGGCCGACATCGCCCGCCTGGAGGCCCAGGTGGCCGCAGTGGCGGCCGCTGCCCCGCCGGCCCGCGCCCTGCTGCTGCATGGCCTTTATCGCGCGTTGGCCTGTTTCGTCGGCGAGAACCTGGTGCACATGGAAGCCGAGGAGCGCGACAACAACCAGGCGCTCTGGGCGCTCTATAGCGATGCCGAGATCCTGGCGATCCACGACCAGATCCTGGCGGCGCTGCCGCCCGAAGCCGGGCTGGCTGGGCTAGTGACCATCGTCCAGGCCTCGCGCCCCAGCGAGCGTGCCGGGATGCTTGGCGAGATGGTGAAGACCCTGCCGGCCCCGGCGGTCGACCAGGTTCTCACGGCGGTGCGGCAGGTGCTGTCGCCGCTCGACCGGGAGAAGCTGTTCCTGGCGCTGGAGCAGCAGGCACTCGCCGCCTGACACTACATCTCGAGCAGCCGGACCGGCCGTCGCACCGCCAAGCGGAAGCGGCCGCGTCCGGTCTTCTCGATCGCCAGGCCGGACGCCTTCTCCGCCAGGCGGCGCTGCAGCAGGATCAACCGCGCCTCCAGGTTCTCGGCATGGGCCGGCAGGCGCAGCGCCGGATCGAGGCGCAGTTCGCGATTGGTGAACTCCTCGCGCCCGCGGTCCTGCCGGGCGCGCAGCAGGGTCCAGAGGATGGCCCCGGCGACGCCCTTGATCAGGTAGTCCTCGCCCAGGAACAGGCTGTCGTTCGCCGCGTAGTGGCGCACCTCAAGCGGCGGCCCGCTGGCCCTGGCCGGCGTGGCGGGCGCGCGTCGACGGGGACGGACCGGCGCCGCCTCGCCCCGCCGCAGCCGCGTCGCCAGGGCGTCGGCCAGCACCACCAGCGCGTCTTCCTCGTCGTAGCCGAAGCGCAGCTCGCCCGGATCCTCGACGAAGAGCACCCCCAGCAGGCCCTGCGCATCGACCACCGGCACGGCCAGCTGGCTGCCCGGGCTGGCCAGGCCGGGAAAGGGGATCTCGTTCTCCAGGGCGCCGGTGCCGGCCTGATCCTTCAGCGCGCGGGCATAGGCCTGGTCGACGGTCATGTGCCCGATGCGGATCGGCGTCCCTTCGCGCGCGGCGACACCGATGACACCCTGGCCCATGGCGATCTCGGAACCGACGCCGGAATCGGGATAGCCCAGGCTCGCCAAGGTATAGAGGCGCTGGCCATCGGCGGTGGGCAGAAGCAGCGCCGCGTGGCGTACGCGGAATCGCTGCTCCAGGTCCTGCATCAACCCGTCGAGCGCGGCGTCGAGCGGGCCCGCGGCGGCCAGCCGCGCGACGCTGCCCCGCAGCGCCGGCAGCAGCGCAGCCGGCGGCACGCGCGGCGTCAGGCCCTCGCCCGGCAACGCGATCAGCCGCTCGACCCGGCAAACATCGGCGCCCAACAGGCGAAAGACGCCAGCCATGCCGCTGTGCGAGGCGATGCCGGCCAGCTTGGCCTTCATCGTCTCGAACAGCGGCCCGGCGGTCTCGGTGCGCAGGTAGCGGATGGTCAGGCGCCAGGAGCGCCCCGTGGTCGGGTCGATCAGCTGCAGCTCGGCGACGGGATGCGTCAGCAGGTTGGCCCGCGTCTTGTTGAAGAACTGGTAGGACAGCGCGACGTGGTCCTCGTCCAGGTAGTGCACCTGGGAAAGATAAGTGACATTGGGCCAACCGTCCGCGGCCACCGTGGCAATGCCGACCGGGATCACCCCTTCGAAGCAGGCGCGGATGGCACCCAGGCGCGGCGGGCTGCTCATGGCTGCGCCGCCAGGCTGTGGCCGGCGCGCGGCCCGGGCGTCTGGTCGAAGCTGAGGCAAGGCTGAAAGCTGACCGCCAGCAGCGCGCTCTCCTCCACCGCCAGCACGGCCTCGAGGAAGCGGCCGCCGTGTCCCAGCGGCCGCAGCTCCGCGTCCATCGCCGCCAGGTAGCGCCGCGGCAGGTCGCGGTCGCGCGGCCCCAACGGCGCCACCTGCACCTGGTCGCCCTTCACCTGCAGCGAGCGGTTGGTCTGCGGTCGGCTGAACATCACGGCGATCCGGCTGCCGGCCGCCAGCGCCGCCAGCAGCTCCGCCCCCTCGTCGGCGCGTAGTACCACCAGCAGCCGGCCGCTGCGTTCCACCGCCCGGCAGCCGACGGCACGGGCGATGGCCGGCCGGCCCTCGCCATCGGCCGCCGCCACCAGGATCGAGACCCCCGACTGCACGAAGGACAAGGCGTCCGCGGAAAGCTGCATGGGCTGGATGATAAGGATGGCGCCGCGTAGCCGAAAGGGCGCCAGCGTCGCGGCTAGGCGGCCGGTGGCTCGTCCAGCACCGCGACGCGGTGCATCTCGCGGCGGTGGCCGTGATAGTCGTTCATTGGCAGGTGCTGGGTGCAGCGGTTGTCCCAGAAGGCCAGCGAGCCCGGCGCCCAGGAAAGCCGCCAGACATGCTCGGCCTTGGTGGCGTGCTGGAACAGCCACTCCAGCAGCGGCCGGCTTTCCTCCGCCGTCATGTTGCGGAAGCGCGTGGTGTAGGTCTTGTTGACGAAGAGCAGCTTGCGCCCGGTTTCCGGATGCACGCGGATCACCGGGTGCTCGTGGTGCACTTTGACAGTATCGGCGGCATCGCCGCCGTAGCCCTGGTTCGGCACGTCGCTCTCGTGCAGCGCCACCAGGCCTTCCAGCAATTCCTTCATGCCATCCGACAGCGACTCGTAGGCTAGGTACATGTTGGCGAACAGCGTGTCACCGCCCTTCGGCGGCGTCTCCAGCGCATAGAGCAGGGAGCCCAGCAGCGGCTTCGGCAGGAAGGAGACATCGGCGTGCCACTGGCCGCCGAAGACGATCCGGCCGTCCGCCTCCTTCACCACGCGCAACACGTCGGGGTGCGCGGGCAGCTGCTTGGCGTTTTGGAACTTGAAGACGTGCAGCGGCCCGAACTTGCGGGCGAAGGCCTTGTGCTGCTCGATGGTCAGCGTCTGCTCGCGGAACACGATGACCTGGTGTTCCAGCAGCGCCTGGCGGATCGCCGCGATGGCGTTGCCACCCTGCGGCTGGCTGAGGTCGATGTCGAAGATCTCGGCGCCCAGCGCGCCACCTTTCGCCGGAACCACCCGCATGGGCCTCTCCTAGGTTTTCGCCACATGATCGACATCCCGCGGCCGGCACCACAAGCCGCCGCCAGGGCGGGGCAGACCGGCGCCGCCGTCAGGCCGCGCGCTGGCGCCGGCGCGGCGTGCGCCCGACCGCCGCCCGCGCCGCCGGCGGCTCCGTCGGCACCGGCGTGGTCAGCAGTTCAGCGAAGGCGCGGATCGCCGGCGAGGTCGCCTCGTGGCGCCAGATCATCGCCGTGCGGGTGGTGGCGAACTCGCCGCCCAGCGCATGCACTGAAATCCGGCCGCGCTCGGCGAAGGAGTCCAATACGCTGGCCGGCATCAGCGCCACGCCCATGCCGGCGGCCGCGCAGCCCAGGATGGCGTGGTAGGAGGCGACTTCCACCAGGCGCTCGGGCGGCACCCCGGCGCCGCTGAACCAGCGTTCCAGCCGGTCGCGGTGCGGGCAGCCGGGATGGAAGGCCAGCAGCGTGCGGGTGCGCACGTCGCCCGGCCGGTCGATGCGCGGGTGGTCCGCGGCGGCGACGATGACCAGCGGCTCCTCGAAGCAGGACAGCACCATCAGGCGCGCGTCCTGCACCGGCTCCAGCACCAGCGCGGCGTCGAGCTCGCCGGCCAGCACCTGCGCCGTCAGCTGGCGCGGCGGGCCGCTGTGCAGCTCGATCGCCGCGTCCGGGTAGCGCTGGTGAAACTCGCTCAAGGGCCGCGGCAGGCGTACCGCGGCGGCGCTTTCCATGGCGCCCAGCCGCAGCACGCCGCGCGGCGTGTCGGCCTGCACCGCGTCCTTCGCCTGCTCGGCCAGCGCCAGCAGGCGGCGGGCATAGTCGAGCAGCAGCTGGCCCGAGGCGGTGAGGCGCAGGCCGCGCCCCTCGCGCAGGAACAGGTCGACGCCTAGCTCCTCCTCCAGCTTGCGGATGCGGGCGGTGACGTTGGACTGCACGCGGTGCAGCCGCTCGGCGGCACGGATCACGCCACCAGCCTCGACCACGGTGCGGAAGACCTGCAGGTCACGCAGCTCCATCGTTCACTCCAACAGAACGTTAACTCTAGTATTAGTCATTATACATGAATTATCGCGACGTCTACAGCTCTGCCCACGCCAGCCGCCCCGGCCGGCACAGACAGCAAGGACACCGCGACATGAACCGCCCCGACGCCCCCACCCAGCCGTCCCTCGACATCGACTTCGCCGCCTATGAGCAGCAGGCCCGCCTGCTGCGCGACCAGGCGATCCGCGGCGCCTTCCGGCGCGTCGGCCAGGCGCTGCGCGCGCTCGTCGCACGCTTGGGCCACCGCCCGCCACAGCACCGGGCGCCGCAGCGCCGGCCGCTCGGCATCTGACAGCAACCCTTGACCTGACAGGAGACCACCATGACCCCGCAGCAGATCGCCCTGGTGCGCGACAGCTTCGCTACCCTGGCCCCGGCCGCCGTGCCAGCCGCCCGCCAGTTCTACGACCGCCTCTTCACGCTCTATCCGGCGATGCGGCCGCTGTTCCGCCGCCACCTGGAGGACCAGGGCCGCCTGCTGATGCAGGCGCTGGGCCTGGCGGTGGCCAAGCTGGACTGTCCGGAGCAGCTCGGTCCGCTGCTGACCGACCTGGGCCGGCGCCACGCCAGCTATGGCGTCGAACCGGCGCACTATGCCGCCGTCGGCCAGGCGCTGCTCGACACCCTGGCGGCGGCCTTCGGCGCGGCCTTCACGCCGGCGCTGCGCGACGCCTGGGCGGCGACCTATGACGCGGTGGCGACGGCCATGCAGGCGGGCGCCGCCGCCGGCAAGCTGGCCGACGCCCTGCCGCTGGTCACGGCGGCATGATGCGGCCGGCGTTGACTTGCCCAGCGCCGCCCCGCACCGTTCGCTGGGCCACCGGGGAGGGCCAGGAATGCAGGACAGCGACGGCGTGGCGCGTGAGATCGGGCGCCGCTTGCGTGCCCATCGCACCGCACGGGGCCTGACCCTGCGCGCCCTGGCCCGGCAGGCCGGCATCTCCGAAGCGCTGCTGTCACGTATCGAGCGGGGCCAGGTCGCCACCACCGTGGCGAACCTGGTGACCCTGGCGGCGCGGCTGGGGGTCGGCCTGGGCGAGATCTTCACCGGCGCCGAGAACGCCGGGACCTCGCCACCCTATGCCCTGACCCGGGCACGCGATGTCGCCGAGCTGCCGACCACCACGGCTCACGGCTACGAGTACCGCCCGCTCAGCGCCGCGCTGAAGGCGGCGCCACTGAACGCCCTGCTGGTGACCTACCTGGGCAGCACGCCGGACTCCTGGCTGACCCACCCGGGCTACGAGCTGCTCTACGTCATTTCCGGCCGGCTGCGCTTCAGCCTGGGCGACGAGGAGCTGCTGCTGGGCACCGGCGACTGCCTGCTGTTCGATTCGCGCCAGCCGCACGCGGCCGAAAGCCTGGGCTCGCGCCCGGCGCGCACCCTGATGGTGCTGGCGCGCGACGCGGCCGGCGCCGCGGCCGCCGACCAGGCACCGCTGCACCCGGCGCTGGCCAAGCGCGAGGCGCCGCCGCCACGGCGCGGCCGCAAGGCTTGAGCTTGCACCTGGCGCAAGTTGCCTTGACAAGCAGCCAGGACAGGCGTTGCATCTGCTCAGGATAATTGCAGTTGATGCAATGCGGGAGGGCACCATGAGCGAGCCGAAGCACAACGCGCCAGAGTACGTCCACGTCGACGAGCGGCCCTGGGAGACGCTTCGCTTTCCCGGCCAGTCGAGCAAGATGATCTTCCACCCCCGCCCGGAGCGCCCGAGCGAGCCCAACGCCGGGCTGGTGCGCTATGAACCCGGCGCGCACCACCCCTTCCACAAGCACGACTTCGCCCAGGTCTGGTACATCCTGGAGGGTGAGTTCGAGATCGGCGGCAAGCTGCACGGTCCCGGCACCATGGTCTTCCATCCCGATCCGCACTTCGAGCACGACCTCTCGACCAAGACCGGCGGCACCATGTTCTTCGTGCAGTACCAGGGGCCGACGACCGGCGGGCGGCCGATCTACGACAACCGCTTCAACCTGGAGCAGCGGCGCGACCTGGCCGAGGAAAACCTGGAACGCTGAGCAGCCCCCGCGCCGGCGCGTTTGGCGCCTGCCGCGGCAAAGTCCTATCATCCAGGTTCCCGGCGCGACGGCCGACCCCCACGAGGGCGGCGGCGACCGGGCCGGCCGCACTCGCGGAACGGCAAGGCTACCCAGGAGGAAACAAGCATGCCCGACACGGTTTCGATCCATCCATCGGTCGACGGCGGCGTGACGCCAGGGTCGAAGGATTTCGCTGGCGGTACCCTCACCTGTCACTGCAAGGACAAGCCGGTGACGGTGAAGATCGGCGCCCAGGTGGCGCACAACCACGCCTGCGGCTGCACCAAGTGCTGGAAGCCCGCTGGCGCCGCCTTCTCGGTCGTCGCCGTTGTGTCGCGCGACAAGGTCGCGGTCACCGCGAACGGCGACAAGCTGAAGGTCGTCGACGACAAGGCCACCATTCAGCGCCATGCCTGCGGCAGCTGCGGCGTGCATATGTACGGGCGCATCGAGAACAAGGCGCACCCCTTCTACGGCCTGGACTTCGTGCATCCCGAGCTGTCGAAGGAGAAGGGCTGGGCGGCGCCGGAGTTCGCCGCCTTCGTGTCCTCGGCCATCGAGTCCGGCGTAGCGCCGGCCAAGATGGGCGGCATCCGCACGCGCCTGCGCAACCTGGGGCTGGAGCCCTATGACTGCCTGTCGCCGCCGCTGATGGATGCCATCGCCACCCACGTGGCCAAGGCCAGCGGCAAGCTGGCTGGCTGAGCCAAACCGGCGGTGGCGGGACGCGCCCGCCGCCGCCGCGTGGCACCCGATGCAAAGGCCCTCGCCCTGCCAGAGCTGCGGCGCCTGCTGCGCCTTTTCCGCCGACTGGCCCCGAGCGACGCTGGAGAGCGAGGCGACGCTGGAGAGCATCCCGTCACGCTTCTTCGATCTCACGGCCGGGCGCATGCGCTGCAACGGCGCGCGTTGCAGCGCGCTGGTCGGCAGTGTCGGCCAGGCGACCGCCTGTGCCGTCTATGAGGTGCGCCCCCAGGTCTGCCGCGATTGCGAGCCGGGCGACGAGGCCTGCGGCATCGCCCGGGCGCACTTCGGGCTGCCGCCGCTGGCCTCGCCGCCCTAGCAAACCGTCAGAAGCCGCCCATGAAGTCGGCCTTGCTGAGCGCCACGCCCTGGGCGCGCAGGATGTCGTAGGCCGTGGTCACGTGAAAGAAGAAGTGCGGGAAGGCATAGGTCAGCAGGAAGGCCACCGCCGACAGCGTCTTGGGCTGCTTGGCGATGGTCAGCTCGATCTCGCGCGCCTCGCCGCCGTCGATCTGCGCCGGCTTGATCGAAGCCAGGAAGTCCTGGGTCTTGGCAATGCGGGCACGCAGCTCGGCGAAGGTGGTCTCCGTGTCCTCGTACTTCGGCGCCTCGACGGCGGCCAGTCGGGCGCCGGTGCCCTTGGCGAAGTCGGACGCCAGCTGTACTTGGCGGGTCAGGCTGAACATGTCAGGCGCCAGCCGGGCGGTGAGGAACACCGTGGGATCGATCTTGCGGGCGGTGGCATCGGCCTCGCCCTTGTCCAGGCAGGCCTGCAGGCTTTTGAGCTGGCGCTGGAGCACGGGCACGGAAATCTGATGCAGGGAGAGCGACATGGGGGACTCCTGGTCCGGTGATGGGAGGCCGCACCTTGGCCCCCTTGGCCGGCCGGCGCCAGCGTCCCGCAACAGCAGGCTGTCTTGCAAAATCGTCGTGAATCCTTGGCAGCGCGGTCGCATCACCCCCACTATCCTTATGGGCAGAAGGGCCGACCGGCGGCCACCCGCAGTGAGAGGACGGTGATTCATGCGACAGGTACTTTTGGCCACGGCCGCGATCCTAAGTCTGGCGCTGCTGGCGCCGTCCGGCGAGGCGGCGACGCCCAAGGGTGCGCTGGGTGCGCTGGCGGTTTCGCCCGACGGCACCACCGTGGCGGCAGCCGGCGACAACCACGCGTTCTACCTGGTCGACGCCGCGACCCTGGAGGTCGCCCAGCGCATCTACCTCGGCACCAATCCGCTGGAGATGTGGTACAGCGCCGACGGCAAGACCCTGGCGGTCTTCACCCTGGACGACGAGGTGCTGCTGCTCTCCACCGCCGACTGGACGGTCAAGGCGACGCTGCCGAAGGTCGCCCTGGTGACCCATGCCGCGGCGGCCGACGCCCTGGTCATTCTGGGCAAGTCGCAGCGCACCGACGCCGGCATGGTCATGCCGCTGACCGTGGTCGCGCTGGCCGACGGCAGCGTGAAGACCGAGGCCATCGTCAAGGGCGAGATGAGCGCCATCGCCACCCGCCCCGACGCCGGCGGCTTCATCGCCATCAGCAAGCAGTTCAAGGACGAGGGCGAGACCAAGACCGACACGCCGAAGGACCTGAAGGGCGTGGAGAAGGACACCTTCAAGCAGCAGCACGACGGCTACGCCGCCGAGGTCCTGGTGCTCGACGCCAGCGGCGCCGAGACCGGCCGCGTCAAGTCCTGGTACAGCAACTCGAGCAGCCTGACCGGCGCCTTTGACGGCAAGCAGGCCTGGTTCGTCGTCTATGGCAACGAGAACGTGGCGCTCGCCGCCGACGGCAGCATCGTCGGCATGTTCCAGGGGCCGTCCAGCTACAACTACGGCGTCGGCGTGGCGCCAGGTCAGGACCGCATGGCGCTGGGCTCGCTGCGCACCGGCGGCATCCTGACCCTGGCGAGCGGCGCCGCAGCGCCCATCACGGTGAACGAGATCCCCGGCTGGCCGGAGTACTTCAAGGGCTTCGCCTTCGCCCCCGACGGCTCGGTCTTCGGCGGCACCAGCTCCTTCCGCCTGATCCACATCGGCGCCGACGGCAAGGTGATCGGCGCGGCGCCGGTGTTCTAGAGGCTAGCCCAAACCGAGCCGGGCGCGCGCCAGCAGCAGCGGGTCGGTCGCATCGGCCTGCGGCTGCAACCAATGTGCTGGCGGGCCGCTGCGGCCGTCACCCGGGCGGTCGACCAGCGATTCGAAAAGCGTCTGCCGGCGCTGCACCCGCCAGGCCCCGTCGCGCAGCGTGAACTCGTCGAGATAGCGGCCCCAGCTCTCGCGCGTCACCCCGGCGCCGCCCGGCCGGGGCGCCAGCCCGCGCGCGACAGCAGCGGCCTCGTCCAGCCACTGGTGCGCCAACAGGTAGGTCTCGACCAGGGCATGGTCCGCGGCGACGAACTCCACCAGGCAATTGGTCAGCAGATGCAGCGACACCGTGATGCCGCTCTGGCGGCCCATGATCAGGCTGACCAGTCCCTCGACGTCGCCCCGATGGTCGCCGTGATGAATCTCGGCGTCTGCATGGAAGGTCGCGCGCATCGTCGGCCAGTCGCGCCGGTCCACAGCGCGGGCGTAGCACAGCATGCGGTCCTCGATTTCCTGCCTGGCCAGCAGGCGGGTCAGCGCCGGGTCGGTCATGGGATCCTGTCCTGGATTGTTCGGTGGGAAGGTGCGCGGGCGACCTAGCACCCGAACAGCTTGGCATGGAAATGCGGATAAAGCGCCGCCAGTTCCGGGGCGACTGCGTCGCGCAGCAGGCGCAGCGTCGTGTCGTCCGGCGCCGCTGTAAAGGGCACCTTCTCAGGCCGCGCGAAGTCAAAGGCGGTCTGGTCCAGCACCTCCTCCAGCGTATGCCCGGGATGGATCGAGGCCAGGTGGAAGCCGCCGTCGCGGAAGGCGAAGGCGCAGAGCGGCGTGACCAGCGCCACCGGACCGCCACGGCGCCAGACCCCCGGCGGGCTGCTACCCGGCGCCGAGATGAAGTCGACCCGCTCGACCAGCGAGCGGCGCGAATGCTCGCTGCGGAACAGGATCACGCGCGGCACCGCGAAATAGAGGTAGGCCGAGCCCCAGGAGCCGGGAAAGCGCGCCTTGGGCGCCGCGTAGTCGCCGACCGCCACCAGGTTGATGTTGCCCCGCCCGTCGATCTGCGCGCCCGACAGGAAGAAGGCATCCAGCCGCCCCTGCCCGGCCAGGTCGAAGAGCTCCCGCCCGCCATCGGTGAAGCTGCTGAACTGCGGGAACTGCTGCATCGACACCCGCGCCGCACCGGTCCCCAGGCGCCGTGCCAGCAGCGCCGCCGCCGCCGGCATCGGCGAGTTGGCGCCGATGGCGACATGGTGCGTGCCGTCGAGCAGCCGGCGCACCGTCTCGATCAGATAGATTTCGGGCGCCAGAGTGCTCATCGATGGCCCTCGGGTCCCAGCACCCAGCGCTCCAGATACTGCTGGAAGCCCTCAGCGGTCGCCGCGAGGCGCAGGTACTCGGCCAGGTGCGCCTGATCCTCGGCATAGCGCTCGCCGAACTTCAGCGGCCAGGCGCCCCTGGGCGCCCCAGCAATGCCTTGGATGTAGAGGCTGGTGATGGTGGCCGGCGCCAGGGTCTCGTCATCCAGCAGGTTGCCAGGACGGATCTCCTCCACCGTCACCAAGCTGCCGGCCGAGGCATGCGCCAGGGTGAAGAGCTCGCGCCGCCGGCCGACCCAGACGTTGCCGGCTTCGTCGGCGAAGGGCGCGTGGAACAGCGCGATGTCGGGCCGGATCGCCGGCACCAGCAGCAGCGGGTCGCCGCCACTGCCCAGCGGATTATCGATCACCCTCCAGTCCGGCCGCTGCTTGATCAGGTCGGAGCCGATGACGCCGCGCAGCGGCAGGAAGGGCACGCCCTTCTCGCTGGCCTGCAGGGCGGCGTGTATCGCTGGGCAGGTCGCGTCGCGGATCGTCAGGCTGCCGGCCTTGGCGGCGGCGGCGAAGCGCGGCCCGGCGCCGGCCTCGCCCAGCGCCACGGCCGAGGTCTCAATGGCCCTGAGGCAGCCAGCACCGATCAAAAGGTCGGCCTGCAGCGAGGAGGTCGGCAGCGTGACCAGCGTGAGATCGCGCGCGCCACGCCGGATCAGCGCGCGGGTCGCCGCCATGGCGACGCCGGAGTAGTCCGGACAGACTGCCAGGGTGCAGCCGTCGGGGATCTGGGCAACGAGGTCGTCGAGCGAGAGCGGCATGGCGGCGACGCTAGCACAGCCCGCTTGGGCCGACGAAACCTAGGCCGCCAGAATCCCCTTCAGCGCCCTGAGCGCCGCCAGGTAGCCCTCCGGCCCCAGGCCGGCGATGACGCCAGTCGCAGCCTGCGACATCAGCGACTTGTGGTACAGCGGCTCGCGCCGGTGGATGTTGGAGATATGCACCTCGAAGATCGGCCCGGGGAACATCTTCAGGGCGTCGAGCAGCGCCAGCGAGGTGAAGGAGAAGGCGGCCGGATTGATGACGATGCCGGCGGCCGGCGCGTCGATCGCCTCGTGCACCCATTCGATGAGTTGCGTCTCGCTGTTGGTCTGGCGGAACTCGATGACCAGCGCCGGGTCCAGCGCGCGGCACAGCGCCTCGATCTGCGGCAGCGTCGTGGTGCCATAGATCGTTGGCTCGCGCGTGCCCAGGCGGTTCAGGTTGGGGCCGTTGAGGACGAAGATCGGACGCGGTTCCATGGGGTCTCCTGTCAGCCCTTGTAGCCGGCCAGGCGCGGCAGCCATAGCACCAGGTCCGGCAGGAAGGTGATCGCGGCCAGCGCCGCCAGCAGCGCCAGCATGAAGGGCAGGATGTCGCGCACGATGGCCTTCAGCGGCTGGTTGGAGATGCTGGCGACGACGAACAGCAGCAGTCCATAGGGCGGCGTGATCAGCCCCAGCATGATGTTCACCACCACCACGATGCCAAAGTGCACCATGTCGATGCCCAGCGCCTGGGCGGTGGGCACGAAGACCGGCACGATCACCAGCAGGATCGCCGTGCCTTCCAGCACGCAGCCGAGCAGCAGCAGGATGACGTTGACCATCACCAGGAAGCCGGTCGGCGTGAGGTCCCAGCCGGCCATCACGGTGCGCAGCGTCGCCGGGATATTCTCGATGGTGATGACGTAGTTGAACACCAGGGCACCGGCGATCAGCATGCCGATGGCGGCGGTGGAGCGCGCGCTGGCCAGCAGCGAGTCGTAGACCTGCCGCGCGCGAACGCTGCGATAGAGCAGGCTGGAGGCCAGGAAGGCATAGAGCGCGGCGACCGCCGCGGCCTCGGTCGGCGTCATCACGCCGCCGTAGATGCCGCCCAGCAGCACCACCGGCATCATCAGCGCCGGGAAGGCGCGGCCGGTAACGCGCGGCAGCTCGCGCAGTGTGACCGGCGCCTCGACCGGGAAGTTGCGGCGGCGCGCGATGATGGCGACCAGCACCATCAGCGACAGCCCCATCAGCAACCCCGGAATCACACCGCCGAGGAACAGGTAGCCGATCGAGGCGTCGGACACGAGGGCATAGAGGATCATCGGGATCGAGGGCGGGATGATCGGCCCGATCACCGCCGAAGCAGCGGTCAGCGCGGCGGCGAAACTCGGCGTATAGCGGCCGTCGCGCGTCATCATCACCTGCATGATCTTGCCGGTGCCGGCGGCGTCGGCGATGGCGGAGCCCGACATGCCGGCGAAGATGATGGACTGCAGGATGTTGACCTGCGCCAAGCCACCGCGGAAGCGCCCGACCAGCGCGTTGCAGAACATCACCAGGCGCTCGGTGATGGAGCCGATGTTCATCAGCTCGGCGGCGAAGATGAACAGCGGCACGGCCAACAGCACGTAGCTGGAATAGAGGCCGTTCAGCAGCTGCTCGCCGGCGGTCCCCATGTCCTGGCCGTCAAGCAGCAGGAAGAGGACCGAGCCGCCAATCATGGCGTGGCCGACCGGCAGGCCGAGCAGCGCCAGGGCCGAGATGGCGATCAGCGCCAGGGCAAAGGGATCGGCCAGCATCAGGTGCCCGAATCCGTGCGTGGCGTATCGGCGCGCGGTGTCGCGGCGGCGTCCGGCGCCTGCCGCAGCGCCTGCCAGCCAAGCCAGAGGTAGCGCAGGATGCTGGCGACGCTGAAGATCAGGAAGATGGAGAAAAGCCAGTCGAAGCGGATGTCGAGATAGGCGGTCTTCTGCACCTTCATAAAGGTGACGTAGTCGACCGCCGCCGGCATCGAGAGGCTATAGAGCGCGATGAGCCCCAGCGCGCTGACCAGCACCATGACGCGGCGCGCCCGCCGCCCGACGCCGGAATAGAGGATGTCGAAGCGGATCTCGTCACGCTCGCGCACCACGAAGGCGGCGCCCCACAGCACCAGCCAGAGCCAGGCGATGATGCTGAGCTCCGAGGTCCAGCCGACCGGCCAGTTGAGGACATAGCGGAAGACGATCTGCAGGATGAAGCCGAGGAACATCACCGCCAGCAGCAGCGCGGCGACGTTCTCCGCCCGCCGCTGCAGCCAGCGTGCCGTCCCCTGCAGCCGGGTGGATGGCACCTGGTGTCCGTCATCCATGGCCCCGCCCCTTCCGACGCGTCAGCCCACAGGATGCGACAGCGGCGCGTGTGGGTTCAACCATCTGAAGGGGCCCAGGCCGGCCGCGTGGGGGTGCCGATGGCGCGGCACCCCCGACAGCGGCAATCCTTGCCTAGACCGCGTTGATGCGGTCGATCATGCCAGCCGGCCACGACTTGGCCAGCTCGGACTCCAGGTAGGCCTTCTGCACATGACTGCGGAAGGCGGCCACGTCCGGCGTATAGAGGTCGAGGCCCTGGGCCTTCATGAAGTCGACCAGCTCGATCTCGCGCTTCTCGTGCTCGGCCGTGCTCCACTCGATGGCGGCGTCGGCGGCGGCCTGGAACGAGGCGCGCTGCGTGTCGCTCATCTCCTCCCAGACCTTGTTCGAGACGCTCAGCAGGTCGAAACCGACCAGGTGCGAGGTCAGCACGATCTGCGACATGACCTCGTAGAACTTCATGTTCTGCACGTTGGGCAACGGGTTGTCCTGGCCGTCGATGGCGCCCGACTGCAGGCCGGTATAGACCTCGGCATAGGCCATCGGCGTCGGGTTGGCGCCCAGCGCCTGGCCGAGGAACTGCCAGGCGTCACCGCCCGGCATGCGCAGCTTGATGCCGGCCATGTCGGCCGGGGTATTGATCTTGGCCTTCGGCTTCAGGCCGACCTGGCGCACGCCGAAGTAGGTCGGGCCCAGGATGTGCACGCCCAGCTGCTCGCTCACCATCTGCTTCAGCTCGGTGCCGACGTCGCCGGCGAAGGTCTTGCGCAGGTGCGCGGCGTCACGGAACAGGTAGCCGGAGGTCACGATGGACCAGGCCGGGATCTGGTTGGAGATGTCCTGCGGGGCGATGTTGCCCATCTCGAGGTTGCCGCGCTGCAGCGCCACCAGCTCGGTGCCCTGCTTGAACAGCGTGCCGCCGTAATAGGGCTCGAAGTCGAAGTCGCCGGCGATCGCCTCGCCGAACATCGCCGCCATCTTGGCGCGAATGTCCTGGTCCGAGAAGACGGCGGAGAAGCGCAGCTTGGTCTTGTCGGCCGCCTTGGCGCTCGGCGCGGCGGCCAAGGCCAACAGCGCGGCGCTGCCCAGCACCATCTCGCGACGGGTTACCTTGACTGACATGTCATCCTCCCTTGGGTTGGCTCTACGGTTGTTGGTTTTCGTTGTTGAACGCACTCTGGACGAAATAGTTAGTTTATGTCAAGCCGACGGCAGCGGGCCCTGGGCGTCGAAGTGGCCCGACAGGGCGGCCGGGTCGGGCGCCACGCCGGTGAATAGCTCGAAGGCCCGCACCGCCTGGAAGATCGCCATGCCACGGCCCGGCAGGGTGCGGCAGCCGCCCGCCGCGGCGGCGGCGACCAGCGCCGTGATGGCCGGAAAGTAGATCACATCGGCGACCCACAGGCTGGGGCGCAGCGCCGCCAGCGGCACCGGCGCGCCGGGATACTTGGCCATGCCGATCGGCGTGGCGTTGACTAGGCCGTCGGCCCGGCCCAGCGCCGCGGCCAGGTCGCCGACGACCGCGAAGCGCCCGGCGCCCAGCTGCTCTGCCAGGCGGGCCACCAGGGCGGCGGCGCGCCCGCTGTCCAGGTCGAAGATCTCGATCCGACCGGCACCCAGATCGACCAGGGCGCGCGCCACGGCGGCCCCGGCGCCGCCGGCGCCGACCAGCAGCACTTGCCCCAAGTCGGCGTTCGGCATCTCGCGCCGGAAGCTCTCGGCAAAGCCGAAGCAGTCAGTGTTGTGACCGGTGGCGCGGCCATCGCGGAACACCACGGTGTTGACCGCGCCGATCGAGGCCGCGTCAGGCGCCAGTTCGTCGAGCCAGGGCAGGATCGCCTGCTTGAAGGGATGCGTCACATTCAGCCCGGCGAAGCCCTGCGCCGCCGCGGCGTCCAGCACCTGCGGCAGGTCACCGTCGGCCAGCGCCAGGGCATCGAAGTCGAGCAGGCGGTAGCGATAGTCCAGTCCAAGACGCCGGCCCTCGGCCTCGTGCATGCCGGGGGTGCGCGACTGGCCGATGGCGCGGCCGATCAACCCGACCTGCACACCGGCCGCCGGCAGGGTCGCCAGCGACAGCGCCGCGCGCACGCCTGGATCGACGGCGCGGGTGCCGGCCTGGCGGCGCGAACTGCTGGGCGACGTTGTTGCCATCCCTCGACTTGCTGTAGTGAATGTTGCAGAAAGTGGCGAGAGCCACTATGTACGGACCAGTTAGTTTAGTCAACCTTGCGGCCCGGACGGCCGCGTTGGCGGAGGTTGGGGGGCCATGACCAGCGTGCGCAAGACCAGCCAACGGCCGAAGACCAGGACGCCTGCGCCGGCGCCGCCCCAGGCGAAGCCCCCTGCCAAGTCCCCCGCCAAGCCCCCGACGCGCACGCAGGATCCCGACGGCACTAAGCTGAACATCCTGGAGGTGGCGACGCGGGAGTTTGCCGAGCACGGCCTGGCCGGCGCGCGCATCGACGAGATCGCCGCCAAGACCAAGTCCAGCAAGCGGATGATCTACTACTACTTCGGCGACAAGGAGGGGCTCTACCTGCAGGTGCTGGAGCTTGCCTATGGCCGTGTCCGCGCCCTGGAGTCGACGCAGGACCTCGACCACTTGGCGCCGCTGGCGGCGCTGCGCCGCCTGGTCGAGCTGACCTTCGACCACCACACCACGCACGAGGACTTCATCCGTCTGGTGATGATCGAGAACATCCACCACGGCAGCTATCTGAGCCAGTCGCGTGCCATCCGCGAGCTCAACACCACGGCGATCGACACCGTCGCCCGGCTGTACCAGCGCGGCGTCGCCAGCGGCGACTTCCGCCCCGGCCTCGATCCGGTCGACCTGCACTGGCAGATCAGCGCGCTGTGCTTCTTCAACGTCTCCAACCGCGCGACCTTTTCCAAGATCTTCGGCCGTGACCTGGGCACTCGGCCAGCCCAGGCCCGTCTGAAGACCATCGCGGTGCAGATGATCGAGCGCTACCTGCAGGTCGGCTGAGCCGCCCAAGGGCGTGCGGCTTGACGCGGGTAGGCTTACTCTTTTAATGTACGAACTGGTTAGTTCTTTGATCGTCCGGACAGCCCGCGCCGGGCGGCGCCCAGGGCAGGAATCGTTCCATGCGCCGCTCCAGTATCGCCACGGTCTCGATTTCCGGTGACCTCGAAGAAAAGCTGGTAGCCATCAGCGCCGCCGGCTTCGAGGGCGTGGAGATCTTCGAAAACGACTTCCTGGCCTATCCCGCCGGCCCGGTCGAGGTCGGCCGCATGGTGCGCGATGCCGGCCTGCAGGTCGTGGTGTTCCAGCCGTTCCGCGATTTCGAGGGGCTGCCCGAGCCGCAGCGCGGCCGTGCCTTCGACCGCGCCGAGCGCAAGTTCGACGTGATGCAGGCGCTGGGCACCGACCTGATGCTGGTCTGTTCCAACGTCTCGCCGGCGGCGCTGGGCGGCATCGACCGGGCCGCCGCCGATTTCCACGCGCTGGGCGAGCGTGCCGCCCGGCGCGGCCTGCGCATCGGCTACGAGGCACTCGCCTGGGGTCGCCACGTCTCCGACCACCGCGACGCCTGGGAGATCGTGCGCCGCGCCGAGCATCCAGCCATCGGCCTGGTACTGGATTCCTTCCACATGCTGGCGCGCGGCATCGACCCGGAATCGATCCGTCGCATTCCCGGCGACCGCATCTTCCTGGTGCAGGTGGCCGACGCGCCGCTGCTCGACATGGACCTGCTGTCGTGGAGCCGGCACTTCCGCAGCATGCCGGGCCAGGGCGGCTTGGCGGTCGACCAGTTCCTCGCCGCGGTCGCCGCCACCGGCTACGACGGCTACCTGTCGCTCGAGGTCTTCAACGACCAGTTCCGCGCCGGCTCGGCCCGGCAGGTGGCGACCGACGGCCGCCGCTCGCTGATCGCCGCGCGCGATCGCATCGCCGCCGAGACCGCGCTAACTCATCTGCCGCCGCGCGCCCAGACGCTGGGCATCGAATTCGTCGAGTTCGCCACCGACGAAGAGAACGGCGCGCAGCTCGGCAGCCAGTTCCAGGCCCTGGGCTTCACCCGCGCCGGCCGCCACCTGACCAAGGAGGTCGAGTGGTGGCGCCAGGGTGCCATCAACCTGGTGATCAACTGCGAGCGCGAGGGCTTCGCGCATGCTTCCTACATCACCCACGGGCCGGGAGTCTGCGCTATCGGCCTCCGGGTGCCGGACGCCGCCGCCGCCATGGCCCGTGCCCGCGCCCTGCTGGCCGACGAGTTCCACCAGGCGGTGCCGGCGGGGCAGCTGGAGCTGCCCGCCATCCGCGGCGTCGGCGGCAGCCTGCTCTACTTCGTCGATCCGGCCAGTGCGCTGGCGCGGGTGTGGGACCTGGAGTTCCGGCCGCTGCCAAGCCCCGCGCCGGAACCGGCCGGCGAGCTGCTGGCGATCGACCACGTGGTGCAGTCGATGGACTACGGCGAGATGCTGTCCTGGCTGCTGTTCTACACCACGCTGTTCCAGCTCGACCGCATGCCGGAACTCGACATCGCCGATCCGGGCGGCCTGATCCGCAGCCAGGTGGTGCAGAGCAGCGACGGCGGCTTGCGCCTGGCGCTGAACGGCTCGCAGAGCCACCGCACGCATTCGGGTCGCTTCCTGACGGAGTTCTTCGGCTCCGGCGTGCAGCACGTCGCCTTCAGCAGCAGCGACGTCTTCGCCGCCGCTGAGCGGCTGCGGGCGCTGGGCGTGCCGCTGCTGGTGATTCCCGACAACTACTACGACGACCTGGAAGCGCGCTTCGACCTGGACCCAGCGCTGCTGGCGCGGCTGCGCACCAACGGCCTGCTCTACGATCGCGACGAGGAAGGCGAGTTCCTGCAGCTCTACACGCTGCCTTTCGCCGAGCGCTTCTTCTTCGAGATCGTCGAGCGGCGCGGCGGCTATCGCGGCTTCGGCGCCGCCAACGCCGCGGTGCGCCTGGCCATGCAGTCACGCAGCGTCGAGGCGCTGCGCTAGGCCTCCGAGGCTACTGCCCGGTGAAGCGCGGCGGCCGCTTTTCCAGGAAGGCCTGGCGACCCTCGCGATAGTCGGCGCTGGCCATGCAGCGCTCCACCGCCGCCTCGGCGGCGGCGCGGTCGCCCTCGCCGGTGGCCAGAGCGTTGATCATCGTCTTGGCGGCGGCGATGGTGAGCGGCGCGTTGGCCGCCAGCTCCAGGGCCAGGCCCTGCACGAAGTCATCCAGTTCGGCCGCCGGTCGCACGTCGTGCACCAAGCCCAGGGCCAGGGCTTCCGCTGCGCCATAGCGCCGGGCGCTGAACAGCACCTCGCGCGCGCGCGCCTGGCCGACCGTGGCGATCAGCCGGCCGGTGCCCTCGGCGCCATAGCCCAGCCCCAGCCGCGCCGCCGGAATGGCGAAGCGGCTGGCCTCGTCGGCGTAGCGCAGGTCGCAGGCCAGAGCTACCGCCAGGCCACCACCGACGCAGTGGCCGTGGATCAGCGCGATCACCGGCTTCGCCGCGGTGGCCAGCGCGCGATAGGCGGCCGAGGTCGCTGCCTCGTAAGTTGCCACCTGGGCCGCGTCGTTGCGCTTCGCGGCGAACTCGGAAATGTCGGCGCCGACGGCGAAGGCCTTGTCCCCGGCGCCGCGCAGCACGACGCAGCGCACCGCTGGATCGGCGTCGAAGGCGGCCATCGCCGGTGGGATCGCCGCCCACATGGCCGCGTTCAGCGCGTTCAGGCGCGCCGGATTGTCCAGCACCAACCGGCCGACCGGTCCCTCGCGTTCGATCCGCACGCTGCCTTCGCTCATGTCCGCTCCCTAAATAATCTGGCCGGCGCGCAGCGCGGCAATCTCTGTGTCGTCGCAGCCCAGATCGCGCAGGATTTCGTCGCTGTGCTCGCCCGCAGGGCCCAGCGTGCGCTTCATTTGCGCCGGCGTGCGCGACAGCGTCACGGCGGGACCGACCAGCCTGCGCGCGCCGCCGTCCGAATGCGGTACTTCGACCGCCATGCCGAGGTGCCGCACCTGCGGATCGGCGAAGACCTCGTCCATCCGGTAGATCGCCCCACAGGGCACGCCGGCGTCGTTCAGCAACTCGATCAGCGCCGCCGAAGCATGCCGCCCGGTCAGCGCGGCGAGCGCGGCATTGAGCGCGACCCGGTGCTGCGAACGCAGCGCGGCGGTGGCGTAGTCCGGCTGCCCTGCCAGTTCCGGCGCGCCCAGCGCCGCGCAGAGCCGGGCGAAGATGACGTTGCCGGCGGCGCCGATGTTCACGAAGCCATCGGCCGTCGGATAGACGCTGGTCGGCATGGCGGTGGGGTGGTCGTTACCGGCCTGGCGCGGCACCTCGCCCTCGACCAGCCAACGCGCTGCCTGGAAATCCATCATGGCGATCATCGCGCCCAGCAGCGAGGTCTGCACCCACTGGCCCTTGCCGGAGTGCTGGCGCTCCTGCAGCGCGATGAAGATACCGAGCGCCGCAAAGAGGCCGGCGCTGAGGTCGGCCACCGGGATGCCGGCACGCAGCGGGCCCTCGCCCGGCTGGCCGGTCACCCACATCAGACCGCCCATGCCCTGCGCCACCTGGTCGAAGCCAGCACGCTCGCGATAAGGCCCGGTCTCGCCGAAGCCGGAGATGCTGGCGTAGACCAGCCGCGGATTGACCGCCGCCAGGGTGGCGTAGTCGATCCCCAGCTTGTGCTTCACCTCAGGCCGGAAGTTTTCCACCAGCACGTCGGCGGTGGCGACCAGGCGCTTCAGCAGCGCGACGCCGCGCGGATCCTTCAGGTTCAGCGTCAGCGAGCGCTTGTTGCGATGCAGGTTGTGCGAATCGGCGCCTTCGCGCGGGCCCAGCATGTCGCCACTATCCGCCCCTGGCAGCTCGACGCGGATCACGTCGGCGCCCCAGTCGGCGAACTGCTTGACGCAGGTCGGGCCGGCGCGGACCCGCGTCAAGTCGATCACACGCAGCTGGGAAAGCGCGTCCATCAGCGGCCCTCCTAGCCGGCGCGTGGCGGCCAGCGGCCGCTCTCGACCTGATGCAGGAAGTCCTCCAGCAGGCGATTGAACAGCGCCGGTTCCTCCAGGTTCGTCAGATGGCCGCTCTTTGGCAGCACCGCCAGCGCCGCGGTCGGGATCGTGCGCTTCATCATCAGCGCGGGCTCCAGCACCGCATCATCCTCGTCGCCGGCGACGAGCAGCAGCGGCGTGGTCATGGCCGCCAAGGCGTCGGTCAAGCTGTAGAGCGAAGGGCGCTGGGCCTGGTAACCCAACATGGTGTTGGCTGAGCCGAGCGCGGAATGCTCGGCGAAGCCCTGCGCGAAGGCGGCGAAGCCACGCGGGTCCTTGGCGCGCAGCTGCAAGCGCGAAGGGCCATGGCCATAGGTCGCGGCGGCCTGGGCCATGCCCTGCTCCAGCATCGTGGCGGCTAGCGCCCGCGACTGCTCGCGGAAGGCCTGCTGCTGGTCGGGATGCGCGCCGTAGCCACAACCAGCGACCGTCAGTGACAGGGCGCGCGCCGGATAGGCCAGCCCGAAGTGCAGCGTGGCGAAGCCGCCCATGGAGTTGCCCACGACATGCGCCCGCGCCAGGCCCAGGCCGTCCAGCACCGCCAGGACGTCGTCGCGCGCCCGCGCCTGCGAGTAGCGCTCGACATCCTCAGGCACGTCCGACGGCGGATAGCCCCGGGCGTTGAAGGCGATGCAGCGGTAGCGGCGCGCGAAGTGCCGTAGCTGCGGTTCCCAGCTGCGGCAATCACCGGCGAACTCGTGCACGAAGACAATCGGCAGGCCGCTGCCGCTCTCCTCGTAGTGCAGGCTCACCCCATCGTCGGTCGTCAGGCGTGGCATCGGCGGGCTCCCTAGTGCTTCGCCATCTCGGTCGGCAGCCAGGTGGCAATGCCGGGCAGCAGCATCAGCAGGCCGACGGCCAGCACCAGCAACAGGAAGAAGGGCAGCGCGGCACGCGCGATATTGGTCAACCCCTGCCCGGTCAGACCTTGCAGCACGAAGAGGTTGAAGCCGACTGGCGGGGTGATCTGCGCCATCTCCACCACCAGCACCAGGTAGACGCCGAACCAGATCGAATCGATGCCGGCTTCGCGCACCATCGGCAGGATCACCGCGGTGGTCAGCACGACGATGGAGATGCCGTCCAGGAAGCAGCCCAGCAGGATGAAGAACAGCGTCAGCGCCGCCAGCAGGACGAAGGGCGACAGCTGCATTTCCTTGATCCACAGCGCCAGGTGGCGCGGGATGCCGGTGTAGCCCATGGCCGCGGTCAGGAAGGCGGCACCAGCCAGGATAAAGGCGATCATGCAGGACGTGCGGGTCGCCGCCAGCAGGCCATCGCGGAACACCGCCCAGGTCAGGTCGCCGGCCAGCCGGGTCAGCAGCAGCGCGCCGGCCACGCCCACCGCCGCCGCGTCAGTCGGGCTGGCGATGCCGCCATAGATGGTGCCGATCACCAGCAGGATCAGCAGCACCACGGGCAGCAGGCGGCGCAGCGCGCGCAGCCGAGCACGCAGGGGAATCTTCGGCTCCGCCGGCGGCACCTTCTTCGGGTGCAGCAACGACCAGACGGCGATGTAGGCCATGAAAAGCCCCATCACCAGCGCGCCCGGCAGCACGCCGGCGACGAACAGGCGGGCGATGGACTCCTCCGCCGCCACGCCATAGACGATCATGATGATCGACGGCGGGATCAGCAGCCCCAGCGTGCCCGAGGCGGCGATCGAGCCAAGGATCATGCGCTGGTCGTAGCCGCGCTTGGTGAGCTCGGGAATCGAGATCTTGCCGACCGTGGCACAGGTCGCCGCCGAGGAACCGGAGACCGCCGCGAAGAGGCCACAGCCCAGCACGTTGACGTGTAGCAGGCGGCCCGGCAGGCGCCGCAGCCAGGGCGACAGCCCGGAAAACAGGTCGCCGGAGAGCCGCGAGCGGAACAGGATCTCGCCCATCCAGATGAACAGCGGCAGCGCCACCAGCGTCCATTCCGCCTGGCTGCTCCACACCGTCGAGGCCAGGATCGAACCGGCCGGGCGCGACGTGAAGGCGGCGATGCCGATGTAGCCGACGCCGGTCAGCGCCACCGCGACCCACAGGCCGCTGCCCAGCAGCAGCAGCAGCAGCGCCAACAGGGCGACGGCGGTCAGCAGGTCGTCCATCTTGCCTATAGCTCCCCGCCAGCGCGTTCGAGCAACGCCTGCTCGGCGGCGGCTTCGGCCAGCTGATAGGCCGGCTGGTGGCGGCGCCAGGCGCAGTACCACTCGTCGGCCACGGCGATGGTGAAGATCAGCAGGCCCAAGGTCATGACCGACTGCGGCAGCCAGATCGGAATGGCCACCAGCCCCGGCGAGACATCGCCAAAGCGCCAGGAGCCCCAGGTCAGCTTGCCGAAGAACCAGGTGGCGGTGCAGGCGACGACCAGTGCCATGCTGAGGCAGCCAAGCTCGGCCCAGCGGCGGGCCCCGTCCGGCAGGCGGCGCAGCAGCATGTTGACGCGGATATGGGCGCCGGCGCGGAAGCTGCCGCCCAGCGCCAGGAAAGAGGCCGCGGCCAGCAGGTAGCCGGCGAAGTCGGCATAGGAGGGAATCAGCAGGCCGATGGGCGTGCTGCCGCTCAGCTGCATCACGCGGTCGATCAGGTTGAAGATGACCTGCAGCAGCACGATGCCCAGGATCAGCAGCAGCGACAGCGCCGCCGCCACCAGAGACGCGCGATAGAGGCTATCGAGGCAGCGTCGCATGCGATGTCCCGCCTGGCCCGGCCGGGGAGCGTCCCCGGCCGGGCCGCGCGGATCACATCTTGTAGGCGTCGAGGATCAGCTTGCCGGGGCCGCCGGCCTTCTCCTGCCACTCCTCGGACATGGTCTCGCCGATCGCCTTCAGACCGCTCTTCAGGGCGTCGCTCGGCGGCAGCACGCTGATGCCGTTGTCGGCCAGGGTCTTCAGCTGGGTCTTGTTCTCGTCCTGGCTCATCGCCCAGCCGCGCTCCTCGGCGGCCGCGGCGGCGGCCAGGATCATGTCGCGCTGGCCCTGGTCCAGACCGTCGAAGACTTCCTTGTTCATCACCACCACGTTCTTCGGCAGCCAGGCCTGGGTGTCGTAGTAGAACTTCAGGAAGTCCCAGACCTTGGAGTTCACGCCGGTCGACGACGAGGTGATCATCGCCTCGACCCGGCCGGTGGCGAAGGCCTGGGCGATGTCGGCGGCCTCGATCTGCGTCGGCACCGCGCCGGCCAGCTGCGCCAGACGCTCGGTGGCGGCGTTGTAGGTGCGGAACTTCAGGCCGGCGAGATCCTCGACCTTGTTGATCTCCTTGTTGGCGTAGATGCCCTGCGGCGGCCAGGCCACGGCATAGAGCAGCATCAGGTTCTGTTCTGCCAGCAGCGCGGCAACCTGCTCGCGCGAGGCCTGGTAGAGCTTCCAGGCAGCTTCGTAGCCGGTGGCCAGGAAGGGCACCGAATCGACGCCGAACACCGGGTTCTCGTTGGAGATCGAGGACAGCAGGAACTCACCGAGCTGCGCCTGGCCGCTGCGCACCGCGTTCTTGATCTCCGGATGCTTCACCAGCGAACCGTTGGGATGCACCGTGATGTCGATGGCGCCGCCGCTGGCCGCGCGCAGGTCGTCGGCGAACATCAGGATGTTGCGGGTGTGGAAGTTGCCTTCGGCATAGGGCGTCGGCATGTCCCAGCTGTCCGCCAGCGCGGCGCTGCCGATGCCAAGGCTCGCGGTGACCAGCGTCGCCGCCAGAGTCCTGCTCAAGTTCATTCCCAGCCTCCTCAGTCTTGCGGAAATTGCTTTATTGGCGGCGGCCAGCAATCGCCCACCGCTGCATGGAGCCGGGAGCCTAGCCCGGGCCTCGCACCCACCACAACGCCCCTGTGCTACCGTCGCTGGCGATCACCATCCAGGGCGGGCTTGCTTGCCTCGCCGACCCGGGGACGCCTATCGTGCC
Source organism: Rhodospirillales bacterium (assembly GCA_038363005.1). GTDB lineage: Bacteria > Pseudomonadota > Alphaproteobacteria > Kiloniellales > JACOMY01 > JAKOWB01. The sequence continues at coordinate 17,113 of JBBQBI010000027.1, read as the reverse complement.
CGGCAAGCGCGCCGATTCTTCAGGTGCACGCAACCACAAGAGGGAACGACCATGAAGGTATTCATTCTCGCCGCCTGCCTCGCCGTGGTTCTGGCGGTCGGCGCCTATTTCGTCCTCGCCGGCCTTCAGGAGTCGTCCGAGATGGCCTACACCTCCAGCGCGGTGCGCCTGGACACGGCGACCAACTGAGCGTCGCTCGCTGCTGCGCCGTCTGATCGCCACCCTGCTGCTGCTGGGCCTCGGCACCTCGCCCGTGGCCGCGCAGGAGCTGCGTGGCCACGGCGGGCCGGTGCGCGGCATCGCCATCGCCGCCGACGGCCTGACCGCCATGACCGTCAGCTTCGACCAGTCGGCGATTCGCTGGCGCCTGGCCGACGCCACCGCCGAGGCCGTGCTGCGCGGCCACGAGGGCGCGGTGAACGCCGTGGTGGCACTGCCCGATGGCGGCTTCGCCACCGCCGGGGACGATGGACGGATCCTGTTCTGGCCGCCCGGCGCGCGCAGCCCCTCCCTCACCCTCCAGGCGCACGACCAGCCGGTCGCCGCCCTGGCGCTGTCGCCCGACGGAGCGCTGCTGGCCTCCGCCGGCTGGGACGGCGGCCTGCGCCTCTGGGCGCTGGACGGCACACCGCGGGGCGAGCGCCTGGGGCACCAGGGACCAGCCAGTGACCTGGCCTTCCGCGCCGACGGCACGCTGGTCTCGGTCGGCGCCGATGCCACGCTGCGGTTCTGGCCAGCCGATGGCGGCACGCCGACGATCCTGCAGTTCGATGCGCCGCTGCATCATGTCGTGCTGGCACCGGACGGCCAGCTGGTGGTGGCCGGCGCCGATGGCACGCTGCGCTTCCTGGACGCGGCCGGTGCCGAGCAGGAACGCCTGCAGGTCGCGCCGACCCCGGTGATCGCCCTGGCGCTGTCGCCCGATGGCAACCTGCTGGCGGCCGGCGGCGTGCGCGGCAGTGTCTCCATCATCGCGCTGGCGACGCACCAGGTGGTTGCCAACCTGGTCGGCCCCGGCGTGCCGGTCTGGTCGCTGGCCTTCACCCCCGACGGCCGGCAGATCCTGTCCGGCGGCGCCGACCGCCTGGTGCGCCGCTGGGATGCGCAGAGCGGCGCGCCCATCGGCCCCAACCCGCCGCCGGTGGGCGAGGATCCCCTCGCCGCCTTCGCTGGCGAACGCGGTGCCGAGGTCTTCCGCGCCTGCGCCGCCTGCCACACGCTGACGCCGGATGGCGGCAACCGCGCCGGGCCGACGCTCTATCGCCTGTTCGGCCGTCACATCGCCAGCGTGCCGGACTATCCCTATTCCGAGGGCTTGCGGCAGCTCGACATCGTCTGGGGCGCCGAGACGCTGACGCAGCTCTTTACCCTGGGACCGATGGCCTACACGCCCGGTACCAAGATGCCGGAACAGACCGTTGGCTCGGCCGACGACCTGGCGGCGCTGATCGCGTTCCTGCGGGAAGCCACGGCGCCGCGCTAGGTCAGCGGGTCCTCGTCGTTGCGTTCGGCGCGCTCGCGCAGATAGTCGTCGCTGGTGCGCGGCTTGGGCCGCGGCGGGGCGCCGTGCGGATCGAAGCTCTCGTTCATCACCGCCTCGACCCGGCAGTCGGGACACATCTTCACCACGGCGATGCGCTTGGCGTTGTCGCCGCTGAACATCCAGTGCTGGCCCTCCAGCTTGGCGGCGATGCGCTCGATGGTGCTGCGGGTGCCGAAGGGCTTGTCGCAGGCGATGCAGTGGAAGGGCTCCTCCTGCTTCAGCACCACCGGCGGCGCGGTCCAGGCGGCCGGCGCCAGGCGCGGCTCCAGGGTGATCACGCGCTCGGGGCAGGTGGCCTGGCAGAGGCCGCACTGCACGCAGAGCGACTCGTCGAAGGTCAGGGTCGGCTTCTCCGCCAAGTCGCCCAGCGCGTGGGTCGGGCAGGTGGCGACGCAGGCCAGGCAGAGCGTGCAGCCGGCGGCCTCCACCACGACACGACCGAAGGGCGCCTGGGCCGGCAGGGCGATGCTCTCCGGCTGGCGCGGCGCCACCTCCTGCAGCGCGCCCAGCGCCAGGCGCAGCAGGTCGCGGCCGCTGCCCAGCGGCAGGAAGCTGGCCGGGCGCGTCGGTCCCGGTCCCGTCGGCAGGGCCTGCAGGGCCGCCGCCAGCTGGTCGGGATCGTCGGTGGCAATGACCCGGCAGAGCTCTTCGCCGAAGCCCTGCGCCGCCAGGATGGCGTTGCCGAAGGCCAGGGTGCGCTGCAGTCCGCTGTCGTCGTGACGCGGCTTGGCCCGGGTGACCACGGCAATGGCGACCGCGCCGAAGGCGACGCCGGCGGCCAGCGTCTCCAGCCCGATCTGCGTCACCTCGTTGACCGCCAGCGGAAGCACCCGCGCCGGCAGGCCCGTGCCATGGCGCGCCAGCGCGTCGATCAGCGGCGTGCCGTGCTCGCCGTCGTGCAGCAGCAGGGCCGGCGCCTTGCCGCCGGCCTCGCCATAGGTCAGCAGCAGGGCGCGGAGGCGGCGCAGCAGGGTATCCGGCGGCGGCAGGGCATAGACCGCCGCGCCGGTCGGACAGACCGCGGCGCAGGCACCGCAGCCGGCGCAGATATGCGGGTCGATCGCCACGTGATCGCCGGCCGGCGTGATGGCGCCGGTCGGGCAGAGGTCGAGGCAGCGGGTGCAGCCGATCTTCTTGTTGCGCCCATGCGCGCAGAGCGACTCGGTGAAGGCGACATAGCGCGGCCGATCGAAGGTGCCGACCAGCTGCGCCGCCTCGAAGATCGCCCGCTCGACCGCCAGCGGATCGCCAGGATCGGCCTTGAGGTACCCGGGCCGCAGCTCGCCGGCCGGGAACAGCGACGCTTCACCGGACAGGTCGAGCAGGATGTCGCATTCCGACGTGGCACCATCGCGTGACGCCTGGAAGCGCAGTTCGCGACGTGAGGAGGGCGCCGGCGGCGCGTAATCGTCCACCGTCAGGCTGAAGGCGCCGAGGTAGCCCTGCGCATTGCGCACCCGCCCGCGCAGCACCGGGAAGTCGGCGACCGCCAGCGGCGCGATGTCCTCGGCGCGGCGCAGCAGCACTGTGACGTCGAGATGTCCTGCCAGGCGCCGCCCAGCGGCGACCGCCACCTCGTCGCGGCCATAGATCAGCAGCACGCCCTGGCTTTCCAGGGTGACGAAGGCGGTGTCCGGCAGCGGTTCGGCGGCGGCGGCCAGCAGCGCCGCCATCTTGGGCCCGGCCGCCGCTGCCTGGTCCGACCAGCCGGCGGTCTCGCGCAGGTTGGCAAAGGACAGCTGGCCGACGAAGCCGGCCTCGGCCGCCAGGTCGGCGAACAGCGGTGCTTCCTGTGTGCAGCCCACCAGCAGCGCCTCGCTGCCCTTCAGCGCCGTCTGGAAGCGGTCGAGCTGGGCGCGGCAGAGCTGCCGGTTGCTGACCAGCGTGGCACCCTGGCAGCCGCGCTTAAGGGCGCCCTGGTCCAGCGGCATGGTCTCCTCGCAGGAGCAGACGAGGATCGTGCGCGCAGCCGGCGACATGGAACTCTCCCTCACGGCGCCCTCTTGGCGGGCGCTCACTTCTCGTTGGCCTCGGCAGCTTATATGAAACTAGAGTGAAGCCAACCAAGAGGCCGGCCGCCATCACCCTAGTGTTGGCAGGGTCGGCCCGCAGTCGGAACAGGAGCGGCATGGCCGGATCGAGCAGGACCGCGCCGGAGAGTCTCGCGGCGGTGCAGGACATCGACCTGCCGCCGGGCTTCACGCTGATCGCGCTGCGTGAACTGGGCAACGCCTTCGATCACGCGATGGGCGTGGCCGCGCGTGAGGGCGCCGGTACCCTGGTCTGGGTGCGCCGCTTCGACCTGGTGGAATTCGCCGTGGTGCTGGAGCCGGAGGAGCCGTTGGCGACCGCGCGCCTGGCGCACTATGCCGGGATGAACGCCCTGGCCGACGTAATGTCCTTTTATTGTCCGCCGGAACGCTCGGTGGCCTTCGACTGGCCCGACTGCCTGCTGCTCGACGGCGGCCTGCTGGGCGGCGGCCGGCTGGGCTGGCCGGCGGGCACGGCCGAGGACGCCGTCCCCGGCTTCCTGGTGTTCGGCGCCCTACTGCGCTTTTCGGCCATGACGCCCGACAACCCGGGCCAGCATCTGCGCGGCGTGGCGCTGGACGAGGAAGGCCTGGCCGAGGTCCCCTTCACCGAACTGATCGGCAGCTTCTGCCGCCACTTCATGAGCGCGGTAAACGACTGGACCGACCTGGGCCCGCGCGCCGTGGTGACCCGCTGGCTTGAGCGCCTGCCGCAGCTGCCGGAGTTGACCCAGGGCATCGAGCGCAACGGCGACCTGGTGCAGGGCCGCGCTGGCCGGACCGAGCGCCACGACCTGCGGGCCGCCCTGGCGACGCCCAGTTGGCTCGATCCGGAGCGAGGCGAGCCATGGCTGTGAAGCTGCCGCGCACCATCCGCCTCGACCCCTCCGACCGCTTCGTCTTCGCCCAGGCGGCGGAGCCCGGCGAGTGGGCGGTGTCCGGCGCCTTCGTCTTCCACGGCGCCGACCCCGAGCAGTTTTCGCCCAAGGCGCGCACCGCCTTCCGCTCCGGCTTCCTGGGTGTCGCCAGCCTGGGCTGGTCGACCTTGGTGATCGTGCAGCCGGCCAGCGCCGAGGAGCGCGACGCCGCCATCGAGTCCCTGGCCCGGGGCCTTGTGGCCCGGTTCGGCGCACCGGATCTGGAGACCGCGCGCGCCGCGGCGGTGGAGGAAGTGGACTTCGCCGCCACGCTCTGCGATCACCCGCCGCAGACCCTGGTGGCGGTACAGCGCCTGTTCGAGGCCGGGCAGCTGCGCGAGCGCTTTCGCACCCTGACGCCGCGCGCCGACCGGCGTGACACCAGCTTCCGCGCCTTCGAGTTCTTCCAGAGCGACGAGGAGCAGCCGGGCGAGGAGGTCGATCTGCTGGCGCTGCGGCGGGAGGCGCCGCCATGAGCGAGTTCTGGATCTCCTCCGGCCATCAGCTGCTCGACCCGGCGCCAGGCGGCGGACTGCTGCTGAGCGACGATTTCCTGCGTGCCTATCTGGCGCGACCCGAACTGATGCCGCCGCCCGAGGCCTGCGATGCCGAGCGCGCGCTGCACGCCCGGCTGCTGGCGGCGCCGCGCGATCCGGTGACGCCCGAGGCGCTGGCCGCGTTGGCCGATCCCGACGCGCGGGAGAACTGGGCCTTGATGCTGGCCTTTCGCGACCGCCTGCTGGCGGCACCCAGCCTGGAGGCCGCCTACCTGCGGTTGATCCGCGAAGGCATCGGCCGTACGCCGCCGCTGTTCGTCGACCAGTTGGTCCACGTCATCCTGCGCAAGGCGCTCGACGGCCTGGAGGACGCCTTCGTGGCGCGCGCCGGCGAATGCTTCTTCCGGCCGCAGAAGGTCACCTTCCACGAGGGCACGGTGCTGCTGGCCGACGTTGAGCTGATCGAGCAGCATGAGCGCGACCGCCATGCCATGCCGCTGCTGGGGCTGCTAGGCGGCCCGGCGGTGAGCGAGCTGACGGTGCTGACACCGGACAACGCGGCGGACTACTGGGAGCGCAGCGACGCCTTCGACATGGTGCTGGACCTGAACGGCGCGCCCAGCGGGCGCCAGGCGCTGGCCAGCGCGCTGGCGCTGTGGATCCGCCAGCTGCACGGACTCGAGGCGACAATAACGCCGCTGCCGCGCATCGAAGACGCCGACTGGCGCTGGTTCGTCGGCCTAGACAGCGAGGCCACCGCGATCGGCAACGCGCTGTGGTCCGGTGCGACACTGCCGGCCGGCGCGCTGGACCGCGTGCTGGCGCTGTTCCGCGCCGACTTCGCGCCGGGCGCGCCGCTGGTGCCGCAGGTCGAGGACCGGCCAGTCTACCTGCTGCTGGCCAGCAGCGCCGAGCATCGCCTGCGCCTGAAGCCGCAGAACCTGGTCACCGGGCTGCCGCTGCTGGCCAACGCCATGGCGAACTGAGCCATGGCAATCGACAGCATCACCATCGGGGTCGTGGCCGAGCGGCGCCCCTCTGGCAATCGCTGGATCGACCATGCCTGGGCGCCGGCCGGCCTGCTGCTCGGGGCGCCGACAGCGGCACCCGGCACGCTGCTGGGCGAGCAGGATGGCCGGCAGCGCTACTACGTCGGCAGCGGCGAGATCGGCCTGTTCCCCAGCGACACGGCCAACCTGCGGGAAAACCTGGAGACCGGCGCGCCGCGCGTCTGGATCGCACTGCGCACGGTGGACGCGGCACCGGGCATCCAGCTGGTCGGCGTTGCCGCCGATCCGGCCGAGGGCGAGAGCTTCAGCGAGGTGCCGGGCGACCTGGTGGAGACCCTGCCGATGCCACCGGCGCTGATCGAGCAGGTGGCGGCTTTCGTCGCCGCCAACCACGTCGAGCGCCCCTTCTACAAGCGCAAGCGCGACCGCGCCAATCCCGAAAGCCTGGCCACGCGGAGGCGCGACCGCGACCCGGCGGAGGAGACATGAGCGGCGACCGCCCCGACAAGCCAGTCGACGCGGAGGAGTCGGATGCCAGCTTCCTGGCCCGCTGGTCGCGCCGCAAACAGGCGGCCGAGCAACCCGCCGCCGCTGAGCCAGCACCGCCGGCCCCACCCACGGCCGACCCGGCGGAGAGCGACGCCGAGGTCCCGCTGGAGGAGCTGCCGCCACTGGACCAGATCGACGCCAACACCGACCTGACGCCCTGGCTGAAGCGGCGCCTGCCGCCGACCTGGCGCCGCGCTGCGCTGCGCCGCCTGTGGGCGGCCGATCCGGCGATCCGCAACTTCCGCGGCCTGGCCGAATACGACTGGGACTACAACATCACCGGCGACGCGCCTGGCTTCGGTCCAATGCGGGCGACCGATGACGTGCGCCTGCTGCTCGCCCGGGTGTTGGGGACGGCGCCTGACGAGAAGCCAGAGGCAGAATCGCCCCCCTCTGCACCGGCCGAGGAGGTCGCCGCGACAGCAACGGAGTCGACGACGCTGGCCCTGCCGCTCCGCAGCGCGGGAACTGACGAGGCCGCGGCGCCAAGCAGATCACAGATCGGCGAGGCACCCGTTAATGTTGCAGTGCAAAATGACCTAAGATTGCCTATTCGTGCCGAAGATGACAAAGAAAATGTAGTAAAGCCCTTGCAGAAGCGCCGCGGAGGCCGGGCCACACCCCAGTAAAACTCTGCCCAGCAGGCCATTATTTGTTGCCGCCGGCAGTGATAGCCCTTCATTATCAATCTCAGAACAATGCGAATGGGCTTCGAACTCATGCGCGATCAGGGACTGGAGAGAGCCATCGAGGCGGCGGGCGGCGTGCGGGCTTTGGCCCGCCTCGTCGGCGTGTCGCAGCCGGCTGTTTCCAACTGGACCAGGGTCCCGGCCGACCGCGTCCTGGCGGTAGAGGGCCTGACCCGCGTACCCCGCGGCGAACTGCGCCCCGATCTCTATCCGACTGAAGCGGCACCCGGCGACGCCGGAGCACTCGACGAGGTCGAGGCCGCGCGGGCCGACGAATACCTGCTGCTCGGCACGCTGCTGTGGCGCCAGCCCGATGCGGCGCTGCTGCAGTCACTGACCCAGCTGCGCGGCGGCCCCAGCGAACTGGGCATGGCCCACCTGGCGCTGGCCGAGGCGGCGCGCGGGGCGACGCTGGACCAGGTGCAGCGGGAGTTCTTCCAGCTCTTCATCGGCGTCGGGCGCGGCGAGCTGTTGCCCTTTGGCTCCTATTATCTGACCGGTTTCCTGCACGAGCGGCCACTGGCCAAGGTGCGCGAGGATCTGCAGCGCCTGGGCGTCGAGCGGGCCGAGCGCGCCTGCGAGCCGGAGGACCACATCGCGGTGCTCTGCGAGGTGATGAGCGGCATGATCCGCGGCGACTTCGCCGCGCCGGGCCTCGACGACCGCGCCTTCTTCACGCGGCACATCAAGCCCTGGGCGCCGCGCTTCTTCGCCGACCTCAGCGTCGCCAAGGCAGCCAAGTTCTATCAGCCGGTCGGCGTGATCGGCCGCATCCTCATGGATATCGAAAGTCAGGCCAACGAGCTCGCCAATTGAGCCCGCCGGCCGTAGCGGAAAGGGAGTGAGCGCCATGTCCGACGCGAAACAGAAGAAGACGGTGGGTCGCCGCGGCTTCCTGAAGACGCTGGGCGCTGGCGCCGGCGCCGTCGCGGCGGTGCCGCTGGCCGTCGGCGGTGCCCAGGCCATGACAGTGACCGAGGAAGAAGGCCGCGCGCGCTACCAGGAGAGCGAAGAGGTCAAGACCTTCTACCGCGTCTGCGGTTACGAGAGCTAAGGAGCCAAGCCATGCTGATCAAACGCAAGCAGGCCTTCCAGACCCACAGCCGGTTGAGCCAGGCCGTCGCCTCGCTGTCGGGCGGCGCGCTCGACCGCCGCAGCTTCCTCAAGCAAGCCGGTCTCACCGCCGGCGGCGTCGCCGCGCTCGGCACGCTCAGCCTCGGCACGGTGCGCAAGGCCAAGGCCGGCGCCATGACGCCGGGGGTGGAGATCATCCGCAAGAAGAACATCTGCACCCACTGCTCGGTGGGCTGCACGGTGATCGCCGAGGTGCAGAACGGCGTCTGGACCGGCCAGGAGCCGGGCTGGCTGAGCCCGATCAACCGCGGCTCGCACTGCGCCAAGGGCGCCGCGGTGCGCGAACTGGTGCACGGCGACCGCCGCCTCAAGTACCCGATGAAGCTGGCCGGCGGCGAGTGGCAGAAGATCTCCTGGGAACAGGCGATCAACGAGATCGGCGACAAGCTGATGGAGATCCGCCAGCAGTCAGGTCCGGAATCGGTCTACTGGCTGGGCTCGGCCAAGTTCTCCAACGAGGGCTCCTACCTCAACCGCAAGCTGGCCGCCTTCTGGGGCACCAACTCGGTCGACCACCAGGCCCGTATCTGCCATTCCACCACCGTCGCCGGCGTCGCCAATACCTGGGGCTACGGCGCCATGACCAACAGCTACAACGACATCCGCAACGCCAAGACCATGATCATCATGGGCGGCAATCCGGCCGAGGCGCATCCGGTGTCGCTGCAGCACCTGCTGGCCGGCAAGGAGCTGAACAAGGCCAACTTCATCGTCATCGACCCGCGCTTCACCCGCACCGCGGCACACGCCACCGAATACGTGCGCATCCGCTCGGGCACCGACATCGCGGTGATCTATGGCCTGCTGTGGCACATCTTCGAGAACGGCTGGGAGGACAAGACCTTCATCGCCCAGCGCGTCTACGGCATGGACAAGGTGCGCGAGGAGGTCAAGAAGTGGCCACCCGAGGAAGTCGAGAAGGTCACCGGCGTTCCGGGTGAGCAGCTCAAGCGCGTCGCCGAGAAGTTCGCCAAGGAGAAGCCCTCGACCCTGATCTGGTGCATGGGCGCGACCCAGCACACGGTCGGCACCGCCAACGTGCGCGCCTTCTGCATCCTGCTGCTGGCCACCGGCAACGTCGGCGGCTTCGGCAACGGCGCCAACATCTTCCGCGGCCACACCAACGTGCAGGGCGCCACCGACCTTGGCCTCGATGTCGTCACCCTGCCGCTCTACTACGGCCTGTCCGAGGGCGCCTGGAAGCACTGGTGCCGGGTCTGGGAAGTCGACTACGACTGGATGCAGGGGCAGTTCGCCAGCAAGGAGATGATGGAGAAATCCGGCATCCCCTCGACCCGCTGGTTCGATGCTGTGCTGCTGCCCAAGGACCAGGTGCAGCAGGCCGACAACCTGCGCGCCATGATGGTCATGGGCCACGGCGGCAACACCATCGTGCGCATGCCTGAAATGGTGAAGGGCCTGGAGAAGCTCGACCTCTTGGTCGTCGCCGACCCGCACCCCACCACCTTCGCCGCGGTCTCCGAGCGCAAGGACGGCACCTACCTGCTGCCGGTCTGCACCCAGTTCGAGACCGACGGCTCGCGCACCGCCTCCAATCGCTCGCTGCAGTGGGCCGAGAAGGTGGTGGAGCCGATCTTCGAGTCGAAGGACGACTACGAGGTCATGTACCTGCTGGCGCAGAAGCTTGGCTTCGCCGACAAGATGTTCAAGAACATCAAGGTGGAGAACAACCACCCCTCGCCAGAGGACATCCTGCGCGAGATCAACCGCGGCGGCTGGTCGACCGGCTACTGCGGCCAGTCGCCCGAGCGGCTGAAGGCGCACATGGCGAACCAGGACAAGTTCGACATCGTCAGCCTGCGCGCGCCGGCCGACACGCCGGAAGTGGGCGGCGACTACTACGGCCTGCCCTGGCCCTGCTGGGGCACGCCGGAGCTGCGCCACCCCGGCACGCACCAACTCTACAACACCAACCTGCACGTGATGGACGGTGGCGGCACCTTCCGCGCCCGTTTCGGCGTGGAACGCGAGGAGAAGGACGCCAACGGCGTCGTCATCTCCACCACCAACCTGCTGGCCGAGGGCTCCTATTCCAAGGGGTCCGAGATCACCGACGGCTATCCGCAGTTCACCCTGGGCGTGCTCAAGAAACTGGGCTGGGACGCCGACCTGACGGCGGCCGAGCTGGCCACCATCACCAAGATCGGCGGCGAGAAGGCGGATGACGTCTCCTGGTCGATCGACCTGTCGGGCGGCATCCAGCGCGTCGCGCTGAAGCACGGCTGCATCCCCTTCGGAAACGGCAAGGCCCGGGCCAACGCCTGGAACCTGCCGGACCCGGTGCCGGTGCACCGCGAGCCGATCTACACCCCGCGGCCCGAGCTGGTGGCGCAGTACCCGACGCTGCCCGACGCCGTGCAGTTCCGTGTGCCGAACATCGGCTTCACGGTGCAGGCCTCGGCGGTCGAGCGCGGCGTCGCCAAGGACTTCCCACTGATCCTCACCTCTGGCCGCCTGGTCGAGTTCGAGGGCGGCGGCGAGGAGACCCGGTCGAACAAGTGGCTGGCCGAGCTGCAGCAGCAGATGTTCGTCGAGATCAACCCGGCCGACGCCGGTGCCCGCGGCATCGCCGATGGCCAGTGGGTCTGGGTCACCGGCGCGGAGAGCAGCTCGAAGACCAAGGTCAAGGCGCTGGTGACCGAGCGGGTGGGCCCGGGCGTCGCCTGGATGCCCTTCCACTTCGCCGGCTGGTTCCAGGGCGTCGACCAGCGCAGCAAGTATCCTGAAGGTACCGATCCGATCGTGCTGGGCGAGAGCGTCAATACGCTGACGACCTACGGCTACGATCCGGTGACCGGCATGCAGGAACCCAAGGCCACGCTCTGTCAGATTCAGGCGGCGTAAGGAGAGAAACCGATGGCACGCGTCAAATTCCTCTGCGATGGCGATCGCTGCATCGAGTGCAACGCCTGCGTAACGGCCTGCAAGAACGAGAATGAGGTGCCCTGGGGCATCAACCGCCGGCGCGTCGTCACCATCAATGACGGCAAGCCCGGCGAGCGTTCGGTATCCATGGCCTGCATGCACTGCAACGACGCACCCTGCGCCGCGGTCTGTCCGGTGGACTGCTTCTTCACCACCGCCGACGGCGTGGTGCTGCATTCCAAGGACCTCTGCATCGGCTGCGGCTACTGCTTCTATGCCTGCCCCTTCGGCGCGCCGCAGTACCCGCAAGTCGGCAACTTCGGCTCGCGCGGCAAGATGGACAAGTGCACCTACTGCGCCGGCGGTCCGGAAGCCGACAACTCGCCCGAGGAATACGCCAAGTACGGTGCCAACCGTCTGGCCGAGGGCAAGCTGCCGCTCTGCGCCGAGATGTGCTCGACCAAGTCGCTGCTGGCCGGCGACGGCGAAGTCATCGCCAAGATCTACAAGGAACGCGTGGTGACCCGTGGCTACGGCTCGGGCGCCTGGGGTTGGCAGACGGCCTATCAGGAAACCATCGCGACGTGACGCCGGCGGGCGGTGACGGGCCCGCTGGGTCCCGCCCCGCCCTGTTTGGAAGACGGCAGAAAAGGGGTGAACGATGTCCATCACCACATGCATGACCCGGGCGACGCAACTGGTCAGTTTGCTGGCCGTTTTGCTGGCCCTCGCCTTCGTGGCGCCGCAGCCGGTCGCCGCCCAGACCAGCGAAGAGCAGCTGCTCCAGGAACTGCAGAAGGTGCAGGGCCGCGTCACCATCCCGGACAGCAAGTCCGGCGTGCTGATCCAGCCCGACGGCGTGTCCTGGCGTGATTTCCAGCGCGATACCCTGCCGCTGGTCGGCTGGATCGCCGTGGTCGGCATGCTGGTGTTGCTGGTCGCCTTTTACCTGATCCGCGGCAAGGTCCGCGTGAAGGCCGGCCTGTCGGGCCGCAAGATCACCCGCTTCCACTTCTTCGAACGCTTCGTGCACTGGCTCACCGCCAGCTGCTTCATCGTCCTTGGCCTCACCGGCCTCAACATCTCCTTCGGCAGGTCGATCATCCAGCCGATCATCGGCGACGGTGCCTTTTCCACGCTGACCCAGTGGGGCAAGTACGCGCACGACTATCTGGCACTGCCCTTCATCGTCGGCATCGTCCTGATGCTGGTGATCTGGGTGAAGGACAACCTGCCGACCCGCCTGGACCTGGTCTGGCTGAAGCAGGGCGGCGGCATCATCGGCGACAAGCACCCGCCGGCGAGGAAGTTCAACGCCGGCCAGAAGCTGGTGTTCTGGACCGTCATCCTGGGCGGCGCCGCGCTGGGCATCACCGGCTACCTGCTGCTGTTCCCCTTCACCGCCACCGACATCGACGGTCAGCAGACCGCCACCATCGTGCACGGCCTGATCGGCCTGGTGATGATCGGCGTGATCCTGGCGCACATCTACATCGGCACCATCGGCATGGAAGGCGCCTTCGAGGCCATGGGCACCGGCCAGGTCGACGAGAACTGGGCCAAGGAGCACCACAGCCTCTGGGCCGAGAAGAAGCAGGCCACGGGCAGCAGCGCCCAGGCTAGCGGACGACCGCAACCGGCCGAATAGGCGTCACCGCCAAGACGGCGCAGCAACGGCGCCGGACCTCGGGTCCGGCGCCGTTTGCGTTTCGGGGCACAGGATTGCCTGTCCGTTGCCGCGATCGGCCTGAACAATCGTCGTGGAGGAGTTGGCGCCAGCGCCCCCGGACGGAACCAATCGTCGCCCCGATGGTTACTTCTGGAGCGACAGCGGTCTCGAACGTTGGCCGATGTCGACAGAGCCCCAGACCTCCGCCCTATGAGCAATCAAAGCGGCCTAACCGCCAGTGTGCCGTGGCGCGGAGCCTTGACGTTCACATCGTAAGGGACATCGGCATGAGCAGCAGCACGGACAAGATCACGGGCAAATCGAATGTGGCCATCGGCAACGTCAAGCAAGGCGTTGGCAAGGCCATCGGATCGGACAAGCTCCAGGTCGAGGGCAAGATCCAGGAGATCAAGGGCAAGGGCCAGCAGGCCATCGGCGCCGTCAAGGACGCTGCAAAGGACGCCGGCTAGTCCGCGCGGTTCGAGACCTTCTCAAGCATATCGGGCGCGCTGACTTACCAGTCGGCGCTTGCTCCCCAAGGAGAGACACATGAACAACATCGTTTGGCTAGTCGGAGCGGTCGTGATTGTGCTGGTGGTCCTCGGATACTTCGGATTGAGGTAGCGCGAGGCTAAGTCGGGTCTGGCTTACCCGCCCGACAGGCTAGGGGTGCGCACTGTGGCGGGAACAGGCACGCATCGTCCCCAACTTGGGGCGCGATGGCAGGCAAGGGCCCGGCTGTGCCGCACCACCTATGCCGCATTTTTACCGAACAACGGATAGAATTGACGGCCAAGCCTTGCCAAGCTTCTGAAAAGCTTAGACTCCCCTAGGTGAGGCGATGTGAAAGGCGAGTTCTGGTGTGCTGGTGATCCTTGGGAAGGCCAACGGTAAGGTGGCTTTCCTACATTAACGGTGATCCGCTCCGCGAACGACGACCCGGCTGCTCCACCAACTGCTACACGGAGCAAGCAATGACAGCCCGCAGCGTGTTGAAGGAAGTATTTACATGACGAAACAATCAAAACACTCGCAAGATTATGATCGTAAGCACGGTGACGACCACAATGTGAAAGATAAAGCCGCTCTGAAAGAAAAATTCGTCGAAAAAAAGAGAAACGATGCGGGCACGAAGGATGCAAATCATGTTGTCGGCACACCGGATGACGGCAAATGATCCTTCTAAATATCTCTTGCGAGACCCTGTAACGACGATCCAGCGCATCGCCGGATCATGGCGCAGGCGTTTGCGCTTAGGTAGGCGTCGGTAAGACCTCGGCGAGGTATCGGCGAAACTCAATCAGACGAAATTCCAGCCCCACAAGATCGCCTGCATGGAGCCTCAGGGTTTCTAAGGTATGTCTGTCAGAAGGGCGGATGCCGGCAGCTACTAGCTCGGCATTCTGCATGATAGCCGTTTCTGCATAGAGAGCTGAACCGTCAATGAACTCCGGGATGCCATCGTCGCTCAGGCGAACATAAATGCTCGTCGATAGTGGATTGTGGCTGACAAGGTTCCGACCTCCGTTTGGGCCGCATGCTTGCTGGATTTCAGCGTGAAGATCAGACCAGCGAGTTGTAGCACTCGGGTTCTGCAAGCGGCGCCTTACCGAAATATCGGTAATCTCCCGCTTCCGCCGAAATCTCACGTCTCTATAGAACGTCGCGATGGCATCGCTGCGGGCTTGGCCGCTGGTTCGGAGATAGCAGTCGAAAATGCTGAGCTCGATGCCGGAGGCAGTGGATACGCAGAGTCCGATGTATGCATAGAAACGCGCACTCTCATCGGCAATCTCATCGAGCGTTCCAAGGATGCCCACGCGCATTACGCACCCCTTAGTAGGGCGGGCCGGGACGACGGCATGCCCCTGCAGAGGCCCGCAATCCCACGTACGGAACGACCTTCTCGGCCCAGTTCGGACTATCGAACATCGAGCGACGACGGGCAATGCTCGGCTCACGCTGCACCGCCTATGCCGTATTTTTGCCGTACGATGGAGATTTCAGGTGGCTCAGCCTTGCCAAGCTTTTGAAAAGCTTGGCGTCCCCTAGGGGATTCGAACCCCTGTTCCCGCCGTGAGAGGGCGGTGTCCTGGGCCTCTAGACGAAGGGGACCCATGAGCTTGCGGCGGACCCCAAGGGGCCGGCCGGGCCGTGTAGATAGCGAATGGGCCGGGCGAGCGCAAGGCTCGTCTCGTCCCGTATCCTTGGCCCAGTCGGCCCTGCGTCAGGTGCCCTGGCCAGGTGCCGGCGCTGCCGCGTCCTCGTCCAGCAGGATCACCTTGCGCTGCCAGCGGCCGGTGGCGTCGCGGCAGGCGATGCCGCGCTCGTCATAGGGTTGGCCCAGCACCTCGGCGCCAATGCGGTATTCGCGGCACCACTGGCCAGCGGCGCTCTTGTAGGTGCGCACCGCCAGCAGTTCGCCGCTGCCGCTGCCAGCCTGCTGCCAGGGTAGCGGCGTACCGCTGACCTGGGTTTCCAGGGTCTGCTGCAGCTGGTTCTCCAGCCCCGCCAGGGCCTGCGCCCGGGCGACGTCGCGCGCCGCCAGGCGCTGCTCGGTATTGTGCGCCGCCCAGTACCAGGCGGTCGGCAGGCCCACCGCCAGGGCAATCGAGGCCGCCAGCGCCAACGGCAGCCAGCGGCGCGGTGCCGCGGCGGGCGCCGCGGCTGCCGACGCCGGCACCCGCGCGGCCGACAGCTGCACCAGCTGGCCGGCCAGCGTCGCCTCGACCCGCGCCAGCAGGGCCGCCGGCAGGGGCTCCTGCAGCGGGCCATCGACGGCCGCGCGCAGCAGGCGGTCGCCGGCCTCCAGGTCGTGCAGTAGTGCCCGGGCGGCGGGATCCTCGGCCAACCAGGCTTCGGCGGCGGCGCGCTGCTCAACGCTGGCCTCGCCGTCATGCAGGAGCTGCAGCAGCTCCGCGTCGCGCAGGATCGTCATGCCGGGGGTCATGCCAGGTTCCCACCCTCCATCAGGCCCTTGAGCGCCAAGCGGCCGCGCGCCAGGCGGCTGGTCACCGTGCCCATGGGCAGGTCGAGCGCGGCGGCGGTCTCCTGATAGCTCAGGCCCTCCACCGCGATCAGCAGCAGCACGCTGCGCTGTTCCTCGGGCAGCTGGTTGAGTAGCTGGCGCACCCGCGCCAGCTCGAGCCTGGCTTCCTGCCCCGGCCGGGCGTCGCCTGCATGCTCGTTCTCATGGTCGGCGATGTCGTGCTGCGGCCCGCGCACCTTGCTGGCCCGCACCTCGTTCAGGAAGTGATTGCGGGCGATGCGGAACAGCCAGGCATCCAGGCGGCTGCCCGGCTGCCAGCTATCGAGGTGGCGGATCGCGCGTTCACAGGTGGCCTGCACCAGATCGTCTCCATCGGCCCGCGAGCCTGTCAAAGCCTGGGCGTAGCGGCGCAAGCGCGGCAAAAAGGCGACGATTTCGCGCTTCAGCGTCTCGTCCATGCCAGCTGTCGCATCCCCCGCTGCCGCCCGCTCCCCAGGACCTGCCCGGGGTATTGCGTTCGATGGGATAACACGCCAGGCGGCGTTTTCTTCCCGCCCCCGGGCCCTGTCGCACGCATAATCGTCGCAGGGGACGGGAAGAAAGTCGTGCCGCCGGGTGTTATCGGCTGGAGGATAGGGCACAAGGCCCGCGGCGGACCTTGATCTCTATCAACCCCTGGCGCCCCTTGCCGCGCTAGGTTAGCTAGACGGGCGGGGCTGCAAGGACCCTGCGGCGGAAGGAATTGATCATGCCTGCTTGGCCCTCTGGCGCTGAGCAACTGCTGTCGAAACGGCCTGCTGGCCCCGGCCCCAACCGGGCGGCGCGGCGACTGCGCCTGTTGGCCAGCGCCAGCGCTCTGGCCGTGCTGCTGACGGCGACCCCCCTGGCGTTGCGCTGGCATGCCACGACCGGCGACCAGGCTTGGCTTGGCCTGCCGAGTCTCGACTGGCAGCAAGCCGCGGGCGAAGGCGGCGGCGACGGTGGTGGCGACGGCGGCGATGGAGATGGCGACGGCGACGGAGATGGCGACGGAGATGGCGACGGAGATGGCGACGGAGATGGCTGCGCCGGTGGGGGATCTGTCGCATAGTGCAGGGATGCGGTCGTTTCCCTGGCTCGCGGCGGCGTGTACCCACGCGGGGCTCGCGTGCGGATCGCCTGCCGCGGTGGCCTGGCCTCCGACGGCGAAGGGGAGCGCGA
>JBBQBI010000026.1:0-73153 GCA_038363005.1 Rhodospirillales bacterium | reverse complement strand
CCGGGTTTTTTTATCACCGGGGTGCGGGCGTGGGCGGCGGGGGGGTGTGGGGGGGGCGGCGGGCGCCTGGGCTGGGCCCCCCCCCGCCTCCCTCCGCGTGCTGCGGTAGAGTACGTCATGGACATCATCATCTTCGGCCTGCTGCGTGGCGCCATTTTCGCGCTCTCGGCCTTCGGCTTCTCGCTGGTGCTGGGCGTGCTTGGCATCGTCAACTTGGCGCACGGCATCTTCGTGGTGCTGGGGGCGGCGGTGACCTGGTGGCTGGTGACCGAGCTGCAGGTGCCGCTGGTCCTGGCCTGCGCCGTCGCGGCGCTCAGCAGCGGCGTGCTGGGCGCGCTGCTGCAGCGTGGACTGATCGCACGGGTTTTCGCCCTGCACCCCTTCATGGTTCTGGTGCAGACCTTCGGCATCGCCGTGGTCTTGACCGAAGTGCTGAACAAAATCTTCGGCACCTCCGAACGCGTGCTGCGGGTCGATCTGGGTGGACTGCCGCCGGCGGTGCAGCTGTTCGGCAGCTTCGTGCCGACGCTCGACCTCATCGTCTTTGCCATCGCGCTGGCATCGGCCGGCGTACTTTTCCTGCTGCTGCAGAAGACCGACTTCGGTCGCGCGGTGCGGGCCTGCCGCGACTCCCGCCGCAATGCCGAGCTGGTGGGGATCGACGCCGGGCGCATCTATATGCTGACCATGCTGGTCTGCGGCATCTGGGCCGGCCTGGCGGGCTCGCTTTTGGTGATGCTGACACCGACCGCGGCCTACATGCATTTCCACTGGACCATCGACGCCTTCCTGGTGGTGGTGATCGGCGGCATGGGCTCGATGGGCGGCGCGCTGGTCGGCGGCTTCGTCTTCGGGGTGCTGAACTTCGCCGCCTACTACCTCTATCCAACGCTGGCGCCGGCGATCATCTTCGGCACCCTCATCCTCGTGCTGATCGCACGCCCGCAGGGCCTGTTCAGCCTCGGCGCGCTGGCCCGAAAGTAGCCCCATGAGTGATCGCCTCGCCCTCTGGCTGCGCCGCCGCCCGGTGCTCTCGCGCCTGCTGCTGATCCTGGCCTTCGCCTTGCTGCTGGCCCTGCTGCCGGCGCTGGTGAACTCCTACTGGGAGCGGCTGCTGGTCTTCGTCTTCGTCAACATCGCGTTGGCCAGCGCCTGGAACCTGATCGGCGGTGTGGCCGGCTATCCAAGCTTCGGCCATGGCGTCTTCTTCGGGCTGGGTGCCTATACCGCGGCCATTGTCATGGTCAGGTGGGAGATGGGTCTGCTCGCCGCGCTGCTGGCTGGCGGCCTGATGGCCGGACTCTTCGCGCTGCTTTTCATCCCGATCCTGCGCCAGCGTGGCTTCTACTTCGCGCTCTCGACCCTGGCGGCCATGCTGGCGGTGCAGACCGGCCTGCGGGAGTGGCGCTTCACCCGCGGGATGGCGGAATGGGACCTGGGCTGGACCCTGCCTGACGTCGGCTCGTTGCACTTCTACTACTACCTCATGCTGGGTCTGCTGGGTGGTACGCTGGTGGCCATCGTGCTGACCATCCACTCGAAGATCGGCCACGCGCTGCATGCGATCCACAAGGACGAGGTGGTGGCTGCCTCCGTCGGGATTCCCTGCACGCGCTACAAGGCCATTGCCTTCGTCATCTCGGCCGCGATTCCAGGCGTCATCGGCGCCGCCTATGCACCCTTCCTGACCTACATCTCGGTCGACAACGTCTTCGACCTGGCGATCACGCTGAACATGATCCTGATTGCCATCTTCGGCGGCATCGGCACGGTGGTCGGCCCCATCGTCGGTGGCATCGCGTTGACGGTAATCGACCAGATCGCCTGGGCGAACTTCCTGGATTACCACCGGCTGATATTTGGGCTGCTCATCGTGCTGGTGATCACCTTCCGGCCCGGCGGCGTGGTTTCGTGGTTCCGCCGGCGCCCCTCCAAGGCCCCGGCGCCGGCCGCGCTGCCCGCCCGCAAGCAGGAGGCCCTGCCATGAGCGGCGCGCTGCTCGAGCTGGAGAAGGTCAGCAAGCGCTTCGGCGGTATCGAGGCCGTCGGCGACGTCAGCTTCAGCGTCGCGCCGGGCGAGATCGTCGGCCTGATCGGGCCGAATGGCGCCGGCAAAACGACGCTGTTCAACCTGATTTCCGGCCTGCAGAAGCTGAGCAGCGGCGAGGTGCGCTTTCGTGGCGAACGCATCTCGGGCCGCCGGCCGGACCAGATCTGCCGCGCCGGCATTGGACGCACCTTCCAGACCACCTCGCTTATCGCCGGCATGAGTGCCTATGACAACGTGCTGCTGGCGGCGCGCTTCCGGCCCAAGGGCGGCGACGCGCACGCGGAAACCCGGCGTGCGCTGGAACTCTGCGAACTGGGCGATCGTGGTGCGGCGCTGACCGAGCAGTTGACCGTGTCAGAGCAGAAGCGGGTGGAGATCGCCCGCGCCGTAGCCACCGGCCCGCAGCTCATCATGACTGACGAGGTGGTCGCCGGGCTGAACGGCACTGAGACCGACGAGGTGCTGGCGATCCTGCGGCGCGTCGCTGCCGAGGGCATCAGCCTGGTTTTTGTCGAGCACGACATGCGCGCCGTGATGGCGCTGAGCCAGCGTCTGATCGTGCTGGCGCGCGGCCGGTTGCTGGCCGAGGGGCCACCCGCCGAGGTGGCCCGGCGGCCAGACGTCATCTCCGTCTACCTGGGGCACCGCTATGCTGCGCGTCACTGACCTCGACGCCGGCTACCTGCCGGGCCGCCCGGTACTGCGTGGCCTCAGCGTCGCTGCGACTGCGGGCCAGATTGTCGCCATCGTTGGCTCCAACGGCGCCGGCAAGACCACGCTGATGCGGGCGCTCTGCGGGCAATGCCTGGTGATGCGAGGTTCCATAGCCTTCGACGGGCGGGAAATTGCCGGCCAGCCGCCGCATGCCGTGGCGCGTTCGGGAATTCGTGCCGTGCCGGAGAACCGCGGCACCTTTCCCACGCTTACGGTGATCGAGAACCTGCACCTGGGTGGCTATGGCCTGGCACGCGCCGAGCGCGAGCGCCGGGTGGAGCGGGAGCTGCAGCGCTTCGCCGTGCTGGGCGAGCGCGCGAAGCAGCGGGCCGGCATGCTGTCGGGCGGTGAGCAGCAGATGCTGGCGATCGCGCGCGCCATGATGGCCGACCCCAAGGTTCTGTTGCTGGACGAGCCGTCGCAAGGTCTGGCGCCCATCGTGGTGGAGAAGATCTTCACGCTGTTGGTGGAGCTGAAGCAGACCGGCGTGGCAACACTGCTGGTCGAGCAGGACGTCGGCCTGTCGATGGAGGTCAGCGAGTACGCCTACGTGATTGAAAAGGGCGCCGTGGTGCTGCAGGGCAGCGGCGCGACCCTGGCCGATGACCCTTATGTGAAGCAGGCCTTTCTGGGCGCTGTCTGATTGTAGTCGAGGAGAACGAGTCGATGAACTTCGAGCTGACCGGCGAACAGCGCGACATCCAGAAGCTGGCGCGCGACTTCTCGCAGAACGAGATCGCCCGCGCCCAGGTGGAGATGGACGAGACCCACGACTTTCCCTACGAGACCTGGCAGCGCTGGTCCGACCTGGGGATGGCTGGGATCCTGATCCCCGAGGAGTTCGGCGGCAGTGGCCTGGACCCGCTGACCTACATCGTCGCGCTGGAAGAGGTGGCGACCGTCAGCAACACCTTCGCGCTGATCTGGCAGGTGCATGTGCTGGTCAGCGAGATGTACCGGAAGTTTGGCAACACGCAGCAGAAGAAGACCTGGCTGCCGATCTTTGCCAAGGGCAGCAAGCTCGCCGCCATCGCGCTGACCGAGCCGGGCGCCGGCTCCGACGTCGCCGGCATGAAGACTCGCGCGGCGCGCGACGGCCAGCAGTGGGTGCTGAATGGCAACAAGATCTTCATCAGCAACGCCGGCACCAAGATCAGTGACGGCCTGGTGGTCATGGCGGTGACTGGGCAGAAGCCCGACGGCCGGTCCGAGATCTCCAGCTTCATCGTGCCGGCCGGCTCGGAGGGTTTCAAGCTGGGCCAGTCCTTCAAGAAGATGGCCTGGCACGGCATGGACAACCGTGAGCTGGTGTTCGACGGCTGTCGCATCGCCGAGACCAACCTGCTGGGCGAGCAGGGTGCCGGCATGCGCCAGGCCCTGGGCGGGCTCAACCTTGGCCGCATCGCCTTTGGCGCCATCTCCACCGGCCTGACGCGTGCCTGCCTCGAGGAGTCGATGAGCTATGCGCAGCAGCGCCGCGCCTTCGGCACGACGATCAGCAAATTCCAGCTGGTGCAGTCGAAGATCGCCACCATGGCGACCAACATGGAGGCCGGCCGCCGGCTGACACACTATGCCGCCTGGCTCTATGCCACCGGCCAGGACAGCCAGATGGCGGCGGCGCAGGCCAAGCTGTTCGGCACCAATGGCTCGACGCAGGCGGCGCTCGACTGCTTCGACATCCACGGCGGTTACGGCTTCATGGAGGAGTTCAAGGCCAACCGCTACTACCGCGAGGCCAAGATTCTGGAGATCGGCGAGGGCGCCAATGCCATCCAGGAGCTGCTGATCGCCCGCCACCTGGGCTGCTGAGATGGCCGCCCCGAACCTTCCCCTGCAGCAGCGCACCGTGGGTCAGGTCCTGGCCGCTGCGGTGGCACGCGTGCCGGACAAGCTGTTCCTGGCCCATGGCGAACAGCGCCTGACCTATCGGCAGCTCGACCAGGTGACGAACAGGGTTGGCAACGCATTGGCGGCCCTCGGCCTTGCCAAGAGCAGCAAGATGGGACTGATGGTGCCGAACTCGCTGGAGTTCCTGACCGCGATGTTCGCCAGCGCCAAGCTGGGCGCGATCTATGTACCGATGAACCTCGACTACAAAGGCGACATCCTGGGCTACCAGCTGGCCAAGGCCGATGTCTCCCACATGGTGATCGACGCGCGCTATCTGGATCGCCTGGCGGCGGTGCAGGGTGCCCTGCCGAAGCTGACGCATGTGATCGTGCGGCGCGAGCCGGGCATCGAGGCGCCGGCGGCCAGCTTCGATCCCCGCATCGTGCTGCTCGACTTCGCCACGCTGGAGCAGGCATCGGACCGGGCCATCGAAGCCGAGGTCGCCTTCGATGACCTCTTCTTGATCTCCTTCACCTCGGGCACCACGGGACCCTCCAAGGGGGTGCTGGCGACGCACTGCCATGTGCTGACCTTCTCGCTCGACTGGATAGAGGCCAACGGCTACGGCCCGGACGACGTGCTCTACACGCCGCTGCCGCTGTTCCACGCCATCGCCACTTGGCTGGGCGTGCTGCCGACGGCGATCTGTGGTGCCACAGCCTACATCGCCGACCGCTTCTCGGCCTCGCGCTTCTGGGACGAGGCGCGGGCCTGCGACGCCACGGTGGTGCACGGCATCTTCGCCATCGTCCCCATGCTGCTGAAGCAGCCGCCCTCGCCACTCGACCGCCAGCATCGCGTGCGGGTCTTCTACATCGGCCAGCAGAACGATGAGTTCGAGGCCCGCTTCGGCGCGCGCGTCGTCGAGGTCTATGGCGCCACCGAGACCGGCATCGTCACCTTCACGCCGCTCGACCAGGTTCGTCGCAAGGGGTCCTGTGGACTGGCCAACGGGCGCAGCTATGAAGTGAAGATCCTGGACGAGCAGGACAACGAATGCCCGCCCGGCGTGCCGGGCGAGATCTGCGTGCGCCCGCGGCAGCCCTATTCGATGATGCGCGAGTATTACAACATGCCGGCGGAGACGGTCGCCGCCTTCCGGAACCTCTGGTTCCACACCGGCGACAGCGGGCGCATGGACGCCGACGGCTACTTCTACTTTGTCGACCGCAAGAAGGACGCCATGCGCCGGCGCGGCGAGAACATCTCCTCCTTCGAGCTGGAGAGCGTGTTCTACAAGCACCCCAAGGTCATGGAGTGCGCCGCGGTGGCAGTACCCAGCCCCTTGGGCGAGGACGAGGTGAAGATCGTCGTGGTGCCGCGCGAGGGCGAGGCGGTCACCGCGGCCGAGCTGTGGGACTTCTGCCGCGCGCTCATGCCGGCCTTCTGGGTGCCACGCTACATCGAGTTCCGCAACAGCCTGCCGAAGACACCGAACCAGAAGGTGCAAAAATACCTGCTGCGCCAAGGCGTGGAGCAGGGCGAGGTCTTCGAGGATCCGAAGGCCCGGGACATGAAGGGGGAGCGACGCCGTGCTTGATCGTGACAGGGCGCTGGCGCTCCACCGCATGATGCTGTTGATCCGTGGCTTCGAGCAGAAGGCCTCGGCGCTCTATCGCGACGGTCGCCTGCCGGGCTTCATCCACCTGTCGATCGGGCAGGAGGCCTGCGCCGCCGGCGCCTGCGCGGCGCTGGAGCCGGGCGACTGGATCACCTCGACGCATCGCGGCCACGGCCACTGCCTGGCCAAGGGCGCCGATCCCGCGCGCATGATGGCGGAGCTCTTCGCCCGCGTGGATGGCTACTCGAAGGGGCGCGGCGGCTCGATGCACATCGCCGACGTCGCGCAGGGCGTGCTGGGTGCCAACGGCATCGTTGGCCAGTCGGTGCCCCTGGCGGTCGGGGCCGCCTATAGCGCGCAGGTCAGGGGCGAGCGCTCGGTGGCGCTGGCCTTCTTCGGCGAGGGCGCGAGCTCCGCCGGCGCGGTGCACGAGGCGATGAACATGGCGGCGCTGTGGCGCCTGCCGGTGGTGTTCTTCTGCGAGGCCAATGGCTACGCAGAACTCACACCCTATGAAGTGCACGTGCCAATCGAATCGGTGGCCACGCGCGCTGCCGCCTACGGCTTCCCAGGCCAGTTGGTCGATGGCAACGACGTGACCCAGGTCTATGCCGCCGTGCACCACGCCGCCGCCCGCGCCCGGGCCGGCGAGGGGCCCTCGTTGATCGAGGCCCGCACGCTGCGCTGGCATGGGCACTATGAAGGCGATCCGCAGAGCTACAAGAAGGCCGCCGACAAGCCCGGCTCGAACCTGGCCGATCCCATCGCCATATTCGGCGAGAAGCTGCGGGACTTCGGCATCGACGCCGCGACCGACGCCGAGGCGCGCGCCTGGGCGACCGCCGAGATCGAACGCGCCATCGCCTTCGCCGAGGCCAGCCCTGAGCCGGCACTCAGCGCGATCCTGGAAGATGTCTACGCCGGAGAGGCTGCCTGATGCCCAAGCTGAAGTACTACCAGGCGCTGACCCGGGCGCTGGACGAGGAGATGACCCGCGACCCCCGCGTGGTGCTGCTGGGCGAGGACGTCGGCCCCTCGGGCGGCATCTTCGCGCAGACCCGCGGCCTGCATGGCAAGTTCGGACCGTTGCGCGTCCGCGATACGCCGATTGCCGAGAACGGCTTCGTCAGCGCCGCGGTCGGCGCCGCCATGACCGGGCTGCGCCCGGTGGTGGAGATCGGCTTCGGCGACTTCCTGACCTGCTGCATGGACCCGCTGGTCAACCAGGCGGCCAAGCTGCGCTACATGCTAGGCGGGCAGATCGGCGTGCCGCTGGTGCTCTACACCTTCGCCGGCGGCGGGCTGTCCGCCGGACCGCAGCACTCGCAGAGCCTGGAGGCCTGGTTCGCCCATGTGCCAGGCCTCAAGGTCATCATGCCAGCCACGGCGGACGACCTGCTGGGGATGATGAAGTCGGCGATCCGCGACGATGACCCAGTCATCGTCCTGCTGGGCAAGAAGCTGATCGGCTCCACTGCCGAGGCGCCGGTGGGCGAGCATCTGGTGCCGCTGGGCCAGGCGCTGGTTCGCCGGTCGGGCCGCGACCTGACCCTGGTGACCCTGGGGCAGATGGTGCCGACGGCCCTGAAGGCGGCCGAACAGCTCGCCACCGAGGGCATCGAGGCGGAGGTCATCGACCTGCGCAGCGTCAGTCCGCTCGACCATGCGACGGTGGCCGGGTCGCTGAAGCGCACCGGCCGGCTGCTGGTGGTGCAGGAGGCCATGGGCCCCTGCGGCATCGGCGCCGAGGTGGTGAGCGAGATGGCCCAGCACCACTTCGCCCACCTGCGGGCGGCACCGGTGCGGGTCTCGCCGCCCTTCGCACCCAGCCCCTTCACGCCAGCGCTGGAGGCAGCCTATCTGCCCTCGCCGGCCTCGGTGGCCGAGGCGGCGCGCGCACTTGTTGGCGAACGGAGGGCGGCATGACCTACGAAACCATCCTGGTCGAGAAGCAGGGTCCGGCGACAGTCCTGACCTTCAACCGGCCGCGGGTTCACAACGCGATGAACAGCCGCTGCCTGGCGGAGTGCCTCGATGCGGTCACCGCGGTTGAGGCCGACGCGCAGACCCGCGTGCTGGTGCTGCGTGGTGGCGGGCCCAAGGCCTTCACCGCCGGCGCCGACATCTCCGAGATCCAGGGCAAGACGCCCTTCGAGATGCTCACCTACAACCGCCTCTGGCTGCGCTTCTTCGCATCGCTGGAGCAGCTGCCGAAGCCGGTGCTGGCATCGGTACACGGCCATGCCATGGGCGGCGGCACCGAGCTGTCGCTGGCCTGCGATCTGGTGCTCTGCGCCGAGTCCGCGCGCTTCGGCCTGGCGGAGATCAACATCGGGGTGATCCCCGGGGCCGGCGCCGCGGTGCGCCTGACCCGCTGGCTGGGGCGCGCCCGCGCCAAGGAGATCCTGATGATGGGCGCGCTGATTCCTGGCCGCGACGCAGCGGCGATGGGCCTGGCCAACCGCTGTGTCGCCGACGAGGAACTCTGGCCAGAGACGCTGCGCTGGGTCGAGACGCTGGCCAGCAAGGGCCCGCTTGCCCTGGCCGCCGCCAAGGCCTCGGTCAACGTCGGCGCCGAGGCCTCGCTACCCGTTGCCATGGAGTACGAACTGAAGGAGTTCATGCTGCTGTTCGGCACCGAGGACCAGAAGGAGGGCATGCGGGCCTTCCTGGAAAAGCGCAAGCCGCGCTTCGAGGGCCGCTGAGGATGACGGTGCCGGGCGAGATCCTGGTCGAGCGCAGCGGCGGCGTGCTGCGGCTGACCTTCAATCGGCCGGGCGCGCTCAACGCCTACAGCCCGCGCATGGTCGAGGAGCTGGAGGCGGCGGTGGCGGCGGGACGCGACGACCCGGCCCTGAAGGTCATCGTGCTGGCGGGGCAGGGCAGGGCCTTCTGCTGCGGCGCCGACCTCAAGTTCCTCTACGAGACGCGGCACGAGCTGCCGCGCATCGCCGCCTTCCTGCGGCGCCTCAATGGCTTCCTCTCCTCGTTGCGACGCCTGCCGCAGGTGGTGATCGCCGAGGTGAACGGCCTGGCATTGGGTGGCGGGCTGGAGACGCTGCTGGCCTGCGACCTGGCGGTGGCCGGTGCCGGTGCCCTGCTGTCCGACCAGCATATCAATCGCGACTTCATGCCCGGTGGCGGTTCCAGCCAGCGACTGCCGCGCCTGCTTGGTGCGCGCAAGGCGCTCGACCTGCTGCTGACCGGCCGGCGGCTCACCGCCGCCGAGGCGCTGGAGTTCGGGCTGCTGAATAGCGTGGTGGCCGATGAGGCGCTGCGTGGTGAGGTCGACCGCCTGGCACAGGCCATGGCGGGGCGCAGCGCCGCCGTGCTGTCTGGCATGAAGCGGCTGGTTTACCAGGGCCTGGAAACCGATCTGGACAGCGGCATGGAGCTGGAGATGGCGGCCTTTCTGGCCCACGCCGCCACGCCCGCCTACGTCGCCGGCCTGGAAAGCTTCATCCGCCCCGAACCGAGGAAGACCGACGAATGCGCGTGAAGGTGAAGATTCCCAAGGTCGGGCTGACCGTGACCGAGGCCGACGTGCGCACCTGGCACAAGCAGGTGGGCGACAGCGTAAAGGCCGGCGAGCTGCTGCTGACGGTCGAGGCCGACAAGGCGGCCTACGAGGTCGAGAGCCCGGTCGACGGCGTGGTCGAGGAAATCCTGGTGCTGGAAGGCGAGACACGTCCGGTGGGTGAGATCGTGGCTTATGTCCAGACCTGACGACGGCCGCGTGATGACGGCGGCGTTGCGGCCGCGGGCGCTTGAGGGCCTGCTGGTCCTCGACTTGTCGCGCCTGCTGCCGGGACCCTTCGCCACGCAGCTGCTGGGCGACTTCGGCGCCCGCGTGATCAAGGTCGAGGCACCGGATGGCGGCGATTACCTGCGGCAGTTCGAGCCGCGCGGGGCGGCTGAATCGGGGCGCTTCCTGGCGATCAACCGCAACAAGGAATCCCTGACGCTGAACCTGAAGAGCCCGCAAGGGCGGCAGATCATCCAGCAGCTGGTGGCCAAGGCCGACGTGCTGGTGGAGTCCTTCCGACCGGGGGTGATGGATCGACTGGGCCTGGGCTATGCGGATCTGGCGGCGATCAATCCACGGCTGGTCTATTGCGCGATCACCGGCTATGGCCAGGACGGACCCCTGGCACAGGAACCGGCGCACGACCTCAACTTCATGGCGCTGACCGGCGTGCTCGACTTCATGCGTCCGGCGGGTGCGGCGCCCTTCGTGCCTGGCCTGCCGATCGGCGACATCGGCGCCGGCACGCAGTATGGCGTGATTGGCATCCTGCTGGCCCTGCAGGCGCGAGAGCGCACTGGGCGAGGACAGTTCGTTGACGTCTCGATGTACGACGGCATGCTGGCCTGGATGGGCTACATCGGCGGCGACTTCTTCGCCTCAGGCGCGATACCTGGCAGGGCGGAAAGCGATGTCCTGGGCGGCGCGCCGAACTATGCAATCTATGCAACGGCCGACGGCCGCTTCCTGGCGGTTGGTGCCTACGAGCTGAAGTTCTGGCAGGTGCTCTGCGGCCTGATCGGCGCGCCCGACCTCGCGGCCCTGGATCCCGCCGCCGCCGCCAACCGGGTGTCGGTGCGCGCGCGTCTGGAGGCGCTCTTTGCCAGTCAGCCACTGGCGCACTGGGAAGCGCTGTTCGCTGGCAGCGAGGCCTGCGTCAGCCCGTGCCGGACGCTGCAGGAAGCGATGGCCGCGCAGCATACCCGCGCACGTGGCCTGCTGCAGGTGCAGCAGCATCCGGTGGAAGGCGCGCTGGCCACGGTCGCCCCGCCGATCCGCCTGGTCGATACACCGGCGTCGCTGGATCGCGCGCCGCCGCTGACGGGCGCGGACTCGGCCGCGGTGCTGCGCGAGCTGGGTTATGACGAAGCGGCAGTTGCCAGGCTGCGGGGCGATGGAGTGATATGATCGCGCAGACACGCTGGCGTTGTGCCTGCCCAGGGTCGAGGTCGTTCACGTGGTAGATAAGAGGCCGAGGGAAGCGATGGTCGTCGAACACGCGGAAGAGCCCACCCAGCCGCGCCAGCGGTCCGATAATCGTCGGGAAATGCTGGTCGACAAGGCGGCGGAGCTGTTCTGCCACCGCGGCTACGATGCGACCTCGCTGCGCGACATTGCGGCAGCGACCGGCATGCAGCCGGGGTCGATGTACTATCACTTCGCCTCCAAGGACGACATTCTGCTGGCGGTCTACACCGAGGGCGTGCGCCGCCTGTCCGAAAAGGTGCGCGAGGCCGTTGTCGACCATGCCGCCGCCGATCCCTGGACCCGGCTGGAAGCCGCCTGCTGCGCCCACCTGCATTCCATGCTGCACGGCGATACCTTCGTGCAGGTGGTGTCCTACGAATTCCCGCATCGCCGCGCCCAGGCAACCCGCGACCTGCTGGTGCCGCAGCGCGATGCCTACGAGCGGATCTTCCGCGACCTCATTGCCGACCTGCCGCTGAAGCCCGGGGTCGACCGCAAGTACCTCCGCCTCAGTCTAATGGGCGCCATGGCCTGGACGCTGATGTGGTACCACCCCGGGCCGCAGAGCCCGAAGTCCATCGGCAAGCGGATCATGAAGTTGATGCGGGCTGCGGCGCAGCCGGTCTGACGCCAGGGGCGCGTCCAGGACGCGTCCCCTTTTTTGCATAGATATAAAACAGTCGTCTGTTTGCTAAAGGAGAAGCGAGATGCAGGATCTGGTGATCGCCGGTGTGGGTTCCACCCGCTTCGGCAAGCACGAGGGCATCGGGCCGCTGCCGTTGGCCGTGCAGGCCGCCCGCCAGGCCATTCTGGAGTCCGGCATCGATCGGACGCGCATCGGCGCGGTCTACCTTGGCAACTTCGTCGGCGGGGTGCTGACCGGGCAGGAGGTGCTGGCCGGGCTGCTGGCCGATGCGCTGGGCCTGCCGCAGGTGCCCTGCACCAAGGTCGAGGGCGCCTGCGCCTCGGGCGGTATCGCCTTTCGTCACGCCTGCCTGGCGGTTGCCTCTGGCGCCTGCGAGGCCGCGCTGGCTGTCGGCGTCGAGAAGATGACGCACGCCAGCACGGCGGAGGTCACCTCTGCCTTGAACTGCGCCATGGACAATGCGAGCGATGGCATGAGCGGCCTGACCTTTCCCGGTCTCTTCGCCCTGGCCTGGCGCGAGTATGGCGCCGCCACCGGGGCCACGCGTGCGCAGCTCTCGGCGGTGGTGCGCAAGAACAAGGCGAATGGGCTGAAGAACCCGTTGGCGCAGATGGGCGCCCTAGTAGGCGACGACGAGATCATCCAGTCGCCGATGATCGCCGACCCGCTGACCCTGTTCGACTGCTGCCCGGTCAGCGACGGCGCCGCCGCGCTGCTGGTGACGCGCGCCGACCTGGCGCGCCATGCCAAGGCGCCCGCGGTGCAAGTGCTGGCGGTGGCGCAGACACGCGGTGCGGCGCGCATCGCCGGGCACCCTTCGTTGACTTCCTTCGACGCCACCACCGCCGCTGCGGCCCAGGCCTTCGCGACCGCTGGGCTGCGCCCCGACGCGGTCGACGTGGTCGAACTGCACGACTGCTTCTCCGCCGCCGAGATCATCGATAGCGAGGACCTGGGTCTGGTGCCGCGTGGTCAGGGCGCCGCCTGGGCCGGCGAGGGCCGCACCGCGGTTGACGGCGAGGTGGCGATCAACCCTTCGGGCGGTCTACTGGCCAAGGGCCATCCGGTCGGTGCCACTGGGATCGGCCAGGTCTACGAGATCGTGCAGCAGCTGCGCGGCCGGCATCCGAACCAGGTGAAGGGCGCGCGGATCGGCATGACCCACAACCTGGGCGGCACCGGCGTGGCCTGCACCGTCTCGCTGCTGCGCGCGCTGGGGGCCTGAGATGGAAACTTTCATGCCCCTGCTGCGCTGCGCCGACTGCGGCCATCTGGACGTCGCGCCCCGCAGCCTCTGTCCCGCCTGCCTGGGCGAACGGCTGGAGCCCCTGGCCGGCAGTGGGCGCGGCCGGCTGGTCGCCTTCACCGCCATCCGTCGACCACCCAAGGGCGTGCCGATCGAGGGCCCCTATGTCGTCGCGGTGGCGCAGCTCGATGACGGCCCGCGCCTGACGGGGCGCATCGCCGGCGCGCTGCCAGCCGACCCGATCGGTCGGGAACTAGCCATCGTTGGCGCCAGCCACGGCGCCGCGCTGTTCGGCTTCGAAACGTCAACTAACGGAAAAGGGGAGAGCACGCCATGAACGCCGAGTCCAAGCCCGACCAAGCGGCCCGCAAGCAGCAGCTCAAGGCCACCTTCGTGAAGAACCGCGGCTATTGGGACGACTTCTGGAACGGCCTGCTGGAAATGGCGCCGGACTTCTTCGAGGCCTATCTGCGCTTTTCCTCGATCCCCTGGACGCCCGGTGTGCTGGAACCCAAAGTGAAGGAGTTCATCTACATCGCCATCGACGCCTCGACCACGCACCTCTACGAGCCTGGCCTGCGCATCCATATCCAGAACGCGCTGAAGTACGGCGCGACGAAGGAGGAGATCATGGAGGTCTACCAGCTGACCTCCGTGCTCGGCATGCACACCATGACGCTGGGCATGCCGGCGCTGCTGGACGAGATGCGCAAGGCTGGCAAGGGCAAGGAGCTGGAGATCGAGCTGACGCCGCGCCAGCAGGAGCTGAAGGCCACCTTCCAGAAAAACCGCGGCTACTGGAACGCCTTCTGGGATGGCCTGCTGTCGCTGGCGCCAGAGTTCTTCGAGGCCTACCTGCGTTTCTCCTCGATCCCCTGGACGCCCGGTGTGCTGGATCCGAAGGTGAAGGAATTCATCTACATCGCCATCGACGCCTCGACCACGCACCTCTATGAACCGGGCCTCAGGATTCACATCCAGAATGCGCTGAAGTACGGCGCCACGAAGGAGGAGATCATGGAGGTCTATCAGCTTACCTCGGTGCTCGGCATGCACACCTGCACAGTGGGCGTGCCGGTGCTCATGGACGAGCTGGCCAAGGCCGGCCAGCCACTGAAGATCTCTTTCACCTGATGGACGGCGATAGCGAGCAGGGCGCGGCGGCGGCCGCCGCGCCTGTCCTGGCGGCGATCGAGACGCGGCGCTCGGTGCGCGGCTACCTGCCCAGGCAGGTGCCGCGCGCCACCATCGAGCGCATCCTGGCGGCGGCGCGCTGGGCGCCCAGCGGCACCAACACGCAGCCCTGGGAGGTGCACGTCGTGCAGGGCGCGATGCGCGACCGCATCTGCGCGGAGGTACTGGCCAAGCGCACGGCCGAACCGGGGCTGGAGCGCGATGACGCCCCGCACATGGAATACTATTACTACCCGAAGCGCTTCGAGGACCCCTGGCTGGCGCGGCGCCGCAAGCTCGGCTGGGCGCTCTATGAGGCCGCCGGGATCGCCAAGGGCGACCGCGCGGCGAGCTGGGCCTTTACCGCGCGCAACTATGACTTCTTCGGCGCGCCGACCGGCCTGTTCTTCTTCGTCGACAAGAAGCTGGAAACCGGCAGCTGGCTCGACGTCGCCATGTTCCTGCAGAACGTCATGGTGGCGGCCCGCGGCTTCGGCCTGCACAGCTGTGCCCAGGCGGCCTGGTGCTGGTTCCACGACGTGGTGCGCGGGCACCTGGGTGTCGGCGAGGACAAGGCACTGATCGCCGGCATGGCGCTTGGGTGGGAGGATCCGGCCGAGCCGGTCAACGCGCTGCGGCCCGAGCGCGAGCCGGTGGAGGTCTTCACCAGCTGGCACAGCCTGTGAACGACAGCGTCGAGCGCCAGGTCGTCGCCGAGCGAGTCTACCGGCATCCGGTCGAAGCCGTCTGGCCTTTCCTGCGCCGCTTCGACGCCTTGGCCGACTGGCATCCCTGGGCCGCCGCCTCGGTGATGGAGGAGGGCGCGCCGGCGGACCGCATCGGCGCGGTGCGCATCGTCACCGGCCACCCCAAGCCTAACCTGTGCCGCGAGCGGCTGCTCGGACTCAACGATGCCGAATGGTGGATCGACTACAACGTCGAGTCCGGACTTCCGCTCGACAGCTACCGGGCGCGGGCGCGCCTCTGGCCGCTGCCGGGTGGCAACACGCGGCTGCTCTGGACCGCGATCTTTACCGCGCGCGCTGACCGTGCCGATCGCTGGCTCGGCCATTTCAATCGCATCTACGAAGACGGCCTGCAGGCCATCGCTGAGCGGCTGGCGGCGGGACGCGGCCTCGCCTAGCGCGCAACCGGGCTGGCGGCTAGCGCATCGCCCAATCGCTGCAAGGCTGTCGCCGATCCGGCGATCACCCGCCCCATCGCCACGAAGCCGTGGATCTGCCCCGGCACGCGCCACAAGGTGACCGGCACAGCAGCCTGCCGCAGGCGCTCGGCATAGGCCTCGGCCTCGTCGCGCAGGGGATCGTACTCGGCGGTCAGGATGAAGGCGGCCGGCAGCCCCGCGACATCCGGCACGCGCAGTGGCGACACCCGCCAGTCCGCCCGGTCGGCCTCGCTACGCAGATACTGTTCGTGAAACCAGACCTGGTTGGCACGGGTCAGCAGGTGGCCCTCGGCGAAGGCGTGCTGCGACGGCGTGTCCAGGCCGAAGTCGACCGCGGGGTAGATGAGGAGCTGGAAGCCGATCCTGGGGTGACCGCTATCGCGGTCGAGGATCGTGAAGGCGGCGGCGATGTTGCCACCGGCGCTGTCGCCACCCACCGCCAGCCGGGTCGGATCGATGCCGTTGTTCCGGCCCTCCGCCAGCACCCACGCGAGGGCCGCCTCGGCATCCTCGATGGCGGCGGGAAAGCGATGCTCCGGCGCCAGGCGATAGTCGACTGACAGCACGGCGAAGCCACTGCGGAGTGTGAGGGCGCGGCAGACAGAGTCGTGCGATTCGAGATTGCCCAGCACCCAGCCGCCACCGTGGAAGTAGAGCAGCGTCGGCAGCGGTTCATCGCCCTGATCCGGCCGATAGAGCCGCAGGGCGAGCGGGGCTCCACCGGGGCCGGGAATAGTGATGTTGCGTACGCGGCCGACCGGTGGCGGTGGTGACGCGACATTGGCACGGGCCTGGTCATATTGCTGGCGGGCGGCCGCCGGCGTGGTCAGGGCGAGTGGCGAACCGGCGGTGCGGATTGCCTCCAGCAGCTTGGCGGCGTCGGGTTCCAGTGGCATGCGGTGGCTCCTATTCCGGCTGGCGCGCGTGCGGATCCTGCTGCGGAATGTTGATGGCGCCGCCACGGTCGGCAAGGGCGGATGCGCGCGCCACGCCGACACTGGGGTCCTTGGCGCGGCCATAGGCGTCGACGGTCGGCACCTCGGCATCGGGCAGCGCCGGGCGGCGCTGCTTGCGCGCCAAGGCGGCGGCGATGAAGGGCGCCAGCTCAGCGTCCTTCTCCTGCTGGCGGATGGCGTCGCGCGCCTTGAATTCCGGCAGCAGGCTGCTGGCGAAGAGCTTCAGCGATTCGCAGATATGCTGGTGGCTGTTATTGCCGCTCTGCTGCACAAGGATCACCTGGTCGATGCCAACCTTCTCGTAGCGCGCCATCACGTCGCGGACCTGGTCTGGCGTGCCGATACCGCCGCGCCCGGCAGTTTCCTTCATGCCGTCCTTGATCTCCAGGAACTTGTTCCAGACCTCCGAGCGTCCGGGACGGTGCTGGCCATAGACCGCGTAGTAGCCGAGCGAGTAGCCGAAGAACTTGAAGCCATCGAGGCCACGGCGCAGCGCCTCCTGCTCGTGCTCGTGCATCGAGAAGCCGCTGACGATGGCGATGTTGGGATTGACGCTGTGGCCGATCGGCACGCATTGGTCCGACTTGATGATGTCGTAGTACTCCTGCACCCAGTGCGCCGCCTGCTCCGGCTCGATGAAGGCGAAGGCGAGGGCACCGAGGCCATGGCGCGCCGCGCGGTGAATCGTTTCGCGGCGCGAGCAGGCAACCCACATGGGCGGATGCGGACGCTGGATCGGCTTGGGCACGATATTGCGCACCGGCATGGAGAAATACTTGCCGGCGAAGCCGGGGTAGGGGGTCATGGCCAGCATGTCGGCGGCCTGCTCGGTCGCCTCCTGCCACATCGCGGTCTTCTCGGCCGGCGGAATCTCGAAGCCGCCAAGCTCCAGGGCGGTGGCGGACTCCCCGGTGCCCCACTCGACACGGCCGTTCGACACGACGTCCAGCGTGGCGATGCGCTCGACCGCGCGGGCGGGGTGGTTGTAGCTTGGCGACATCAACATCACGCCATGGCCAAGACGAATGTTCTTGGTGCGCTGCGAGGCAGCGGCGAGGAAGACTTCCGGTGCCGAGGAGTGCGAGTACTCCTCGAGGAAGTGATGCTCGACCTCCCAGACGTAGTCGATGCCCAGCTTGTCGGCCAATTCGATCTGGTCCAGCGCCTCGTGGAACACGCGCTGGTCTGACCGCTCGTCCCAGGGGGTGGGAACCTGCAATTCGTAGAAGATGCCGAATTTCATGTTTTCTCCCCTTTTCAGTGCTGTAACGGCGCTGCCCGGCAAGCGCCAGCTCAGGCTAGCGCAGGCGCGCAAAGCGAACGAACAGTTGTTTGGTTAAATCGACGCATGGCGCCCTGTCATCAGCGCAGATCGGGAAGATTTTCTCCTTATCGTGCGGGCTCCAACTGACGTTGGCGCAGGCCGTCCCGTCCGACGCTCCAGCCAGCCAGCTCGCGGTCCCACAGGTCCGCCGTCACGCCCTCCTTGCGCAGCTCGACCTTCTGCACCTTCTGCGTCGGCGTGCGGGGCAGGGCCTCGCGGAAGGCGATGTACCGCGGCACCATGAAATAGGGCATGGTTTCGACGCAGAAGCGCAGCAGCTCCAGCGCCTCCAACCGCTGGCCGGCCTTCAGCACCACCACGGCCTTGACCTCGTCTTCGCCAAGCTCGGCGGGTAGCGCGACGACGGCGCTCTCGGCGACGGCCGGGTGCTGGTTGATCAGGCGCTCGACCTCGAAGGAGGAGATGTTCTCGCCGCGCCGACGGATGGCGTCCTTCAGGCGATCCTGGAAGTACAGGAAGCCCTCCTTGTCCAGGAAGCCGCGGTCGCCGGTGTGCAGCCAGAGGTCACGCTGCAGCTCCAGCGTCTTCTCCGGCAGGCCGAGGTAGCCGGTCAGGAAGGTATCCGCCGCGCGATTGCGCGCGCAGATCTCGCCAGACTCGCCTGGCGGCAGGATGCGCCCCTCGGCGTCCTGGATGGTGATCTCGAAATGTGGGCTGGGCCGACCGCAGGAACCGGGCGGCGTCTGGCCGTGCCGACTGAAGGCTACGAGATTGCTCTCGGTGGAGCCGTAGCCTTCGATCAACTTCAGGCCGAAGCGCCGCTCGAACTCGGCCTGGAACTCGGCGGGGACAGGCACGGCGTAGATCGCGCGCAGGCTGTTGTCGGCGTCGTCCGGCCGTGGTGGCTGGCCGCGCAGCATGTAGCAGAGTCCACCGACGCCGACGCAGATGGTGGCGCCATAGCGCCGCACGTCGGGCCAGAAGCGCGAAAGGCTGAAGGCGGGCTCCAGCGCGACACGGGCGTTCACCACCAGCGGGCCGAGGGTCAGGAACTTCGCCGCGATATGGAAGAAGGGCAGGTAGTTGTAGGCGACGTCATCGGCGGTAAGCGCGTTGATCTCGGCGAAGAAGACGCCGAAGGACAGCTGATGACGATGGCTGATGACCACGCCTTTCGAGGGCCCGGTGGTGCCAGAGGTGAAGATCACGCAGGAGGGATCCCGGCCGCTGACGGCCAGACCGAGATTGCTGTCGGCCTGGACTTGTGCGAGGGCTTGCAAGGAAGTTTCGTCGGCCTGTGCCGACTCGCCGTTAACCACCAGCGACACGGGTCCGTCCACCGCGCTCAGCGCCTCGCGCAGCTGCGGCAGGTAGGCGGGATCGGCGATGATGAAGCGCGGCTGGGCGGTGCGCAGCAGGTGCCGCAGCATATCGCCCTTGTAGGCCGTGTTGATCGGCACCTCGACGGCGCCGGCCTTGGCCAGCGCGAACCAGGTGACGATGAGGGGCTGGTTGCCCAGCATCATCACCACGACGCGATCCCCTTGTTGCAGGCCCTTGGCGAGTAGCCCCCGCGCCAGGCGGTTGGCCTCGCGATTCAAGGCGTCGTAGGTCCACACGCTGTCGCCCTGCCGTAGGAAGGGGTGTGCCGGGTGGGCCGCGGCGCGTGCCTCCAGCACACAGCCCAGAGCCGCCTCCTGGCCCACCGGCAGAAGGGCAAGGTAATCCTCGATCATCCCACTCATGCGCTCCATCCCTGCTGGCTTTCCGCGGCCTTACTGCGGAATCTAGCAGAGGGCACGTGTGGGGGCCGAAAAAAACGAACGTCTGTTCGTTTAACTCCCTTCGGCTGCTTGCAAAGGACGGCTGCGCCACGGGCAATGAGCGCAATAGAGGCGAAACGGCAGGCCGCGGACATGGGCCGCCCCAATCGCCATGCCTTAGTGCAAAACCCCCTAATTGCCACTGAAGTCAGGGAGGCCGGGCGGGCGCGCATTTTCAAGCTATCTGTGGGCAACAGCCCCAAGGGTCTGCCGCCTGGACATTTCTTGCCTACAAGGCAAAGGCCCGGTCCAGGAGACCGTTCGAGACGGCCAGGACGCTCCGTCGCCAGGTCTCGGCGCTCGGGCAATAGTCCTCTAGCACCTGCGCCTGGAGGGCAGCACGATCGTTGGTCGGGTTAGGCCGGCCGAACTTCAGCCACCGGTCCAGGCGAAGGGAGTCCTTCACCTGGTTGTGCGGCCGGGTGCCAAACTCGATGACCAGGCCGGCAAAGCGACGGTGTGTGACCAGGTGGCCGAGCGCCATGATCAACAGCCCCTTGTACTGCGGGCGCACGCCCCCCTGGAAGGAGCGGTCCGCGGCGCGCACGCCCTCGCCATAGGCCGCGGCGACGCGGGCATAACCGGCGCTGTCAGGCGGCTGGAAGCATAGGAAATACGGCTCACCATAGGGTCCCAGGCCGGTGTGCAGGTCGATGGCGGTGACATCGCGTCCCGCCGGCAGGTGACGGTTCAGCAGCTCGATCATGGTGCGGTGCGACCATTCCGGCCCACGACCGGTGTAGAACAGGCCGTCCGCGCACTCCGACTGACCGCGCCCCAGGGCATCACTGACGGCCGGCTTGCCGTGCTCCGCATTGGCGGCCTCTAGCGCGGCGCGGCCGGCGGCGATGGTCTCCGGCGTCCAGTCGTCGGGGCAGAGGCTGGGATGGAGAGTGGCATAGAGCGGATTTGGCCGCAGTTCCGCGCCAGAGAAATCCAGAAAATTGCGATTCAGGTCGACATTGTTCTCGGTGGTCCGGCTGAGATGCGCAAAACCCCAGGGGTTGACGGCATGGACCGCGAGCAGCGCGGTGCCCGGCGGCGGGCCCTCTGGGTGCGCCACCAGCCATTGCTGCAAAATTGCGGAGCCACAGAAGCCTTCGAGCCCGTGGGTCCCCAGTGTGAAGAGGAATACGCGGTCGGCATCCGGCGCGCCGAACCAGGCGACGTCGGTCGCCAGCGCCTCGTTCGCCGGGCCCCGGTGCTCCGGATGAGGATAGGTCCAGCGCTGCGCCCCCGCGGCATCGCAGGTAGCACGGAAGCGCTCGGCCGAGGCACGGTAGTCGCGCGGATAGAGCTCCAGGGT
This sequence comes from Rhodospirillales bacterium, assembly GCA_038363005.1. Taxonomy (GTDB): domain Bacteria; phylum Pseudomonadota; class Alphaproteobacteria; order Kiloniellales; family JACOMY01; genus JAKOWB01. The sequence continues at coordinate 52,322 of JBBQBI010000026.1, read as the reverse complement.
CATGGTGTAGCGCTCCTCAATGCCTGGCGTCGAGCAGCGAGCGACCGCTGCGCCGCACCAGAAAATAGACCAGCCCCAGCGCGCCGACCGTGAAGACGATCAGCATGGTGGCGATGGCGGTGATGGTCGGGTCGATCTGCAATTCCAGGCGCGTGATCATCCGTTTGGGGATGGTCTCGCGATTGCCGAACAGGAAGAGCGTCAGGATCACCTCGTCGAAGCTGACCACGAAGGCGAGCATCCAGGAGGCCAGGATGGAGGAGGAGAGGTTGGGCACCAGGATACGGCAGAAGATGGTGCGTTCCTTGGCGCCCAGGCTACGCGCCACCTGCTCGATGCGTTCGTCGAAGCCGGCGATGGCGACAGTCATGACCAGTACGACGTAGGGCGTGGTGATGATGGTGTGGGCGATGACCAGGCCGAGGTAGCTGCCGAGCAGTCCGACCTTGGCGAAGACGATGTAGAGCGCCACGGCGCCGATGATCGGGGGAATGATCAGCGGGGCAACGAAATTGGCCTCCAGCGCCGCCCGGCCGATGAAGCGGTGCCGCACCAGGCCATAGGCCGCCAGGGTGCCCAAGGTCAGCGCCAGCAGGCTGGAGGCCAGCGCGACAACGGCGGAGTTCGCCAGCGCCTCGAGCCAGCGCGGATCGCTGAAGAAGGAGTCGTACCAGCGCAGCGAAAGGCTGGGCGGCGGAAAGGTCAGCAGCTGCTCGCCAGAGAAGGACATGGGGATGACGATCGCCACCGGCAGCATGAGGAAGACCACGGCGAAGACACCGAGGCCGACCACCAGCCCGCGCTCTACCCGGCCGACGCTACGGTCCAGGCGACTGCCGGCCGGGCTGGGCGGCAGCGAGCCGCTGGGCGCGGCGGAGGCGGGGTCAGGCCGTGCCACGGCGGCGCACCCAGCGGGCCACGAGGTAGAAGGCGATCACCGCGATCATCAGTAGCGTGGAAATCGCCGCTGCCAGCTCCCAGCGCGGCAACTCGTTGATCAGCAGCTCGATGGCGTTGGCGATCATCGGCACCCGGCCGCCGCCCAGCACCGCCGGTGTGATGTAGAATCCCAGGGTCAGGATGAAGACCAGGATGGCGCTGGCAGCCAGCGCCGGAGTGGTCAGCGGGAAGAAGACCCGCCAGAAGATCACGCGCTGCGGCGCGCCCAGCGACCGCGCTGCCTGCATCAGGCGGTCGTCGATGCGCGCCATGCTGGCATAGAGCGGCAGCACGAAGAAGGGCAGCAGCACGTTAACCGTGCCGACGATGACGCCCAGCTCGTTATAGAGGATACCGATCGGCGCGCTGATCACGCCAAGCTCGAGCAGGCCGCGATTGACCAGGCCGTTGTTGCCCAGGATGACGATCCAGGCATAGGTGCGGATCAGGATGCTGATCCAGAAGGGCAACACCACCATGGCCAGTACGAACAGCCGCGGGCGGGGCGCCATACCGCGCAGCCAGTAGGCCAGCGGATAGCCCAGCAGGACGCAGCAAAGCACGGTGATCGCCGCGATGCGCAGCGTGTTGGCCATGACGCGCAGGTAGATCGGTACCTCGAAAAAGTAGGCGTAGTGGTTCAGCGTCGGTGTCGGGTTGCTGAAGCTCCAGCCCAGCATCAGCAGGATCGGCAGGTTGAAGGCCACCAGCATGAAAACGAACAGCGGCCCGACCGCAGCGGCGACCCGCCGCGCCCGCCGTGCCCGCCGGCGCGGATAGCGTTCGATCGGCAGCGGCGCGGCGTTGGCAGTCATGTGCTGAGAGCGAAGGGGATGCCGGTTCGTACCGGCACCCCCGACGCATTCCAGTCCTGTACGGGTCTTTTGTCGGTCATCGATTGGTTAGCGGGTGAGCTTCCATTCCGCCCACCGCTGCTCGACCGCCTCCGAGTTGTCGAACCACCACTTCGAATTTGTCAGCAGCTGCAGATCCTTGTTGTTAGGCGAGGTCGGCAGCTTGGTCTTAAGGGCCTCCGGCAGGTAGTCGAAGAGGTTAGGGCTGCTGGAAGGGTAGTAGACGCGTTCGGCATACTTCGCCTGCTTCACCGGGTCCGACCATTCGTGCAGCAGCAGCATGGCGGCCTCGACCTCAGCCGGCGGGGCGCCCTTCGGTACGACGTAGAAGGCGATGTCGAGCAGGCCCTGGTTGTAGTTGAAGTCCAGGCCCTCGACCGGCATGACGCGGCCGTTCCAGGCGTTGCAGTAGGTTGCCTCGCCATCCTGCAGGATCTGTGGCGGTTGCGAGCCAGTGGTCCACCAGATGGTATCCGGTGCGATCTTGTCGAGCATCTCGAAGGCCAGGTCGATGTCGATCGGATAGACCTTGTCCTTCGGCACGCCGGCCGCCATCACCGCCAGCGGCAACGTATAGGCCGGATAGTCCGCCAGGCAGCGCTTGCCCGGAAACTTCTCGACGTTCCAGAAGTCAGCCCAGGTCTCGACCGGTGTGGTGCCATGCTTCCAGGCCATGCCGGTCGAGAAGTAGGTCTGGCCGAAGCCGAACTCGCGCTTCATCTCCGGGTACATGGGGCCAGGATTCACCTGGTCCCAGTTGATCTTCTCTACCAGGCCGAGGGCGATGGCCTGTTCGAGCTGGCTGGAGCCAAGATCCCAGAGCGAGGCCGTGACCTGGCCCGACTCCACCATCGCTCGCAGCTTGCCGAAGCTGGATGGAATCAGCGGCTCGATCTCGATCCCGGTCTGCTCGGTGAAGGGCTTCCAGAAGATATCGACCGAGGCCTCGTAGCTGGCGCCACCTGACTGGCCGAAAACGAACTTCTTGGCGGGATCGGCCGTTGCCGCGCCGCCGATTGCCGTGGCGAGTAGCACGGCGGTCAGGGTCCGCACCATCTGGCTAGTAGGTTTCCGCATTCTTACCTCCATGCTCATGGCGGCTTGCTGCCGCGGTTGCCAGCTCTCCGGCTGGTTAGATCGAGGCGTCTCCTGTCGAGAGCGCCGGATCGGGAACAATCCACACGTCGGTCGGACTCCAGGCAGCGCACACCGGGTCGCCCACGGCAAAGCGCGGCACGCGGTCGGCGGCGACGGCGAGGAGCTCCTGCTGGCAGTCGAGCCGCAGGTGATAGCGCACGGACTGGCCGTGATAGACGCATTCGGAGACCGTCGCATTGACACCGCCGTCGTGACCGGCGGCGTGCAGCTGGATGCGTTCGGGCCGTAGCAGGACGCAGAGGCTGTCGCCTGGCGCCGCGCCGGTATCGCCGATCGGCAGGCGGGAGCCGCTGGCGAGCTGCAGCGCGTTGGCGGTGCCATCGCGGGCCAGGCGTCCCTCCAGCAGGTTGGAAGCGCCCAGGAAATCGGCGACGAAGCGCGTGGCAGGCCGCAGGTAGAGTTCGTCCGGCGTGCCGCTCTGTTCGACGCGGCCGCGGTGCAGCACCAGCAGGCGGTCGCTCAGCGACAGGGCCTCGTCCTGGTCGTGGGTCACCAGGATGGTGGTCACGCCCAGGGTCCGCTGGATGCGACGAAGTTCCAGGCGCACCTCGTCGCGCAGCTTGCGGTCCAGCGCGGCCAGCGGCTCGTCGAGCAGCAGGATTCCAGGCTCGAAGACGATGGCGCGGGCCAGTGCGACGCGCTGCTGCTGCCCGCCGGAAAGCTGCGAGGGGCGGCGGCCGGCCAGCTCGGTCAGGCGGACCAGGCGCAGCGCCTCCTCGACCCGCCGGCGGATCTCCGGTCGCGGCACATGGCGCACCTTCAATGGGAAGGCGACGTTGCCCTCCACCGTCATGTTGGGAAACAGGGCGTAGGACTGGAACACCAGGCCAATGTTGCGCTGCGCGGTCGGCAACTCGGTGACGTCGCGATCGCCGATCAGGATGCGTCCGCTGCTGGGTTCGATCAGCCCGGCGATCAGGCTCAGCATCGTCGTCTTTCCCGAGCCGCTGGGGCCCAGGATGGTCATGAACTCCCCCTCGCTGATGGTGCAGCTCACCTGGTCCACGGCGCGCACCGGGCCGTAGCTCTTGGCGATCTGCCGGAGTTCAATGGCGCTCATCAGCTGCCGCCTCGGCCGCCTGCCAGGGGTGGGGGGCCGTGCATTCAGGTCACCACTGGCCAAGTGGAGGACGGCGTGAAGCCGGCCCTGCCCAAGACCCGCTTGGCCGCTTCGCGGCCCTTGGCGACCACCGCCGCGGCATCGACCCTCTGCACTGCGCCGTCGCGATAGACCACCTGGCCGTCGACGATGACGGTCGCCACGGTGCCGGACTGGCCGCCCAGCAGCAGCTCCTGCACGGCATTCACGCCGGGCGCGCTTTCGGGTCGCGCCAGGTCGCGGATCACGATGTCGGCGCGCATGCCGGGTGCCAGGGCGCCGATGGCGTCCTCCAGCCCCACGGCGCGAGCGGCGTCGCAGGTGCGCATCTCCAGGATCTTCGCCGGTGAGATGTAGCGGCCGGCCTGGCGCGCCACCAGATAGCCGATCAGCTCCAGGTCGCCGAAGGTCCAGACCTTGGCGGTGTCGACGCCAAAGGTGACATTGGCTCCGCGCTGGATCAGCTCCGCCATGCGGCTCTCGGTCTTCGCGGCGATGCCGTAGAACATGTAGTTGCCGGGCTGCCAGACCAGCGACATGCCAGACTCGACGATGGGGTCCATCTCGTCGTCGCGGATGACGTTCATGTGCACGAAGCTGCAGCAGCGCCCCAGCAAGCCCTTTTCCGCAAAGGCCTTGATCGAGTGCTGGCCGCCGAAGCGCGCATCGTCCTTGGCGGCCTGCACCGGGGTGAAGTTGTGGTGCATAGTCATGACCACGCCGTTCTCCTCGGCGCAGGTCTTGGCGGCGCGCATCAGTTCCTCCGACTGCGAGCCGGAGCCATAGATCGCCACGTGGCCGCGAACCAGCGAGCGGCGGTTGCGATTGCGGGCGAGCTGGCCGCCCAGCAGCTTCAAAGCGCGCTCCCGCGTGCAGGGCGCGGCCGCGATCTTGTCGGCCAGCACATTGCCGCCGTCCGGCACGTCCCACAGGTAGGGGTCGGCCAGCGAGCCGCGCACGCCGACGCTCTCCACAGCGGCGGCCGCGGCGTCTGGCCAGAGCACCGTGCCGGGTTCCAGGAAGAAGGTGTAACCCTTGCGCAGCATCTCGATCGCGGTGACCTGGGTCTGGAGGTGCTCGTCCTCCTCGCCTACCAGGTTCATCCAGTCGCCATAGCCGAAGGGGCTCTTCATCGCCGGATCGTCGGGCACCGTGCCGCGCGCCAGGTGGATGGTCAGGTGGTAGTGGCCGTCGATGAAGCCGGGGTGCACCACGGCGCCGCCGGCATCCAGCGTCTCGGCAGCGGTGTAGCGCGACGCCAGATCGGCATCGCGGCCGACTGCCAGTATGTCGCCGTCGCGCACCGCGATGGCACCCTTGGCGAAGATCTGGCGCTTGGCATCCATCGTCAGCACGTAGGCATTGCGCACCAGCAGGTCGCATTGCTCGGGACGGGCGGTCGCATCGGTCATCAGCCTTCTCCCCTTGTCAGCCGGCGCTAGGCGCGCAGGCGGCCCATTTCCTTGTCGCGGTCCCAGGCACCCTGAGTCAGATCGGGCTTCTCGGCCTTCAGTTCCTGCTTCTGTACGCGCATCGAAGGCGTGCGCGGGAAATCGCCGCTGCGGTACTCGAGATAGCGCGGCACCTTGTAGCCGGAGAGCCGCTCGGCGCAGAAGTTCACCACGGCCTCTGGCGGCAGGTCGGCCGGCGTCTGGCCATCGACCAGCAGCAGGTAGGCCTTGACCTCCTCGCCGCGGATTTCGTCCGGCACTGGCAGCACGGCGGCGTCCTTTACCTGCGGCAGCAGGCGCAGTACGGCCTCGACCTCGGCGGCGGCGATGTTCTGGCCGGAGCGGCGGATGATGTCCTTCTTGCGGCCGAGGAAATAGACAAAGCCGCGGGCATCGCGCTTCACCAGGTCGCCGGTGTGGTACCAGCCGTCCTTCATCACCTCGGCAGTGGCCTCGGGCCGGTTGAAATAGCCGGAGAACATATGTGGCGCGCGCACCAGGGCCTCGCCGGACACCTCGGGCCCGACGTCCTGCCCGGCCTCGTCGACCACGCGCAGCTCGACCTCGGGGCTGGGCACACCCAGCGATCCGGAACCGATCATCTCCTCGCGCATGTGCCAGGGCATGCGGCAGATCTGGCCGGTTTCGGTGGCGCCGTAGTTGTCGATCCAGGGGAAGCCGAAGCGCTCGACCAGGTCGCGGTGATGGTTGGTCGGCACGGCGACGCAGGTGGCATGATGCACCTTGTGATCGCGTTCGCGCGGGTGCGGAGGCGCCTTGACCAGCAGCACGGGGATCGAGGCGATGGCGTGAATCTTGGTGACGCCGAAGCGCTGCACCACGTCCCAGTAGCGCGACACGCTGAAGCGCCGCATGGCCACCAGCGTGCCGCCGACCTGCAGCAGCTGCATCAGGTAGATCGCCGGATCGGCATAGAAGAAGGGCACAGTGCAGAGCGCGCGCTGCCGCCCCTCGGGATTGAGACGCAGGTCGACGTCGACGATACGCAGCCACCACAGGTGATTGACCATGCAGCCCTTGGGCGCGCCGGTGGTGCCGGAGGTGTAGAAGACGCAGGTGACGTCCTCGGGTTCGCAGCTGGCCTGCTCCAGCGGCAGGCGCTCGGCGTCGCTACCCAGGTGGGCGAGGCCGTTGGGCTCCTGCCCCTCGACGCTGAGCACCTCGCGCGTCGCCGGGATCTGCTTGGCGATCCCTTCGATCAGCGCCAGGTTGTCCGCCTGGGCGATGATGATGACCGGCGCGGCATCGAGCAGGACGTAGCTGGCGTCATGTTCTTTAGAGTCCGGGTTGACCGACACCACGATGGCCCGGCAGGCGATGGCAGCCAGCAGCGCGATGAAGTATTCGGCGCGGTTGCCGATGCAGAGGCCGACCCGGTCGCCCGGCTGGACCCGGGTCTTCAAATAGCCGGCCAGGCGCTCGACCAGGCCGAGGAACTCGGCGCGTCCCATGGAGACGCCGTCCTCGGTGAGCAGCAGCGGCACCTCTGGATTCTTGCGACAGCCGCGCAGCACGTGCGCTGGCAGAGTGCGGTCGGCGACCAGGCTCCAGGCCGGACCGATGTTGCGGTGGGTAACCTGTTCGACCGTCGCTGCCTCGCTCATGTCATGCCTCGATCTCTGCCCAGCCATGGCGGATCACGCCTTCGCCGGCGCGGTTGTCGCTCTCGGCGACGAAGCAAGCACGGCCGTCGCGCTGTCCGGCGCGCCAGAGCCGCGTGATGAGCTGTTGTCCCGGCTGCAGCAGCAGCAGGCCCGAAAAGCGTACCGCCAGTCGCCTGAGGCGCGTGGAATCCTGCGCGCAGCATCGCTCGACGACCGCACGGCTGACGAAGGCCAGGGTGCAGAGGCCGTGGACGATGGCGCCGGGCAGGCCCCGCGCGCGGGCCTCGGCATGATCGAAGGTATAGGGATCGCGATCGCCCGAGGCCTCGGCATAGCGCAGCGTCTGGTCGTCATCGACCGGAAAGCTGCAGTCGGCGAGGCGCTGGGCCTCGCCCAGCCCGGCCGGGCGGCGATGGTCGGGCGGCGGTACGCCGACGCCCTGGTCCAGGCTGCGGCCGTGCGCAATGGCGACCAGGAACTGCTCGTTCAGCAGGTGGCCCTGCTGGTCGTGCGTGGTGCCCTTAACCACCACCAACGGACCGGCCTTGGTCGGCTGCAGGCCAATCACCTCGGCCTCGGTGGTCAGTGTCATGCCGGGCGTGATCGGCCGGTGGAACCGCAGCTCGTGTTCGCCGTGCAGGGTGAAGCCCTCGCAGGCCTCGCGCTTCAAGGCCGCTAGGGTCTTCAGCGCCGGCACCACGGCGAACAGCGGCGGCGCAATCCGGCCAGCCAGGTGTGCCGGATTGCTGTCGTTGGTGGCGCGGGCGTAGGCGATGGTCGCCTCCGGCGTCACCAGATAGGCCGGCGCGGTCGCCTTGGCACCGAGCTTGCCGGGATGCAGGCTCATGACGCGCCGCCCGCCTGCCGGCCACGCAGGTCGGCCAGCAACTCGTCCACTGTGGGATAGCTGATCAGGCGGCCGGCCAGTTCCCGGTCAAGATCCTCCAGCGACCACTGCCCGCTGGGATTGTTCAGGTCGTGCGCGATCTGCGGCAGCGTCAGCACAAGCAGGCGGCTGCCGTAGACCTGGAAGTATTGCCCGTTGGCCGGGCAATCGGCGGCGGCCAGCCAGGCCACAAGCGCGGAGACGTTGCCTGGATCGCGCGGGTCGAAGCTGCCCGGCGGCGGTGCCTCGCCGCCCATCATGCGGGTGCGGGCGGACGGCGAGACGGCGTTGGAGCGTACGCCGTAGCGCTCCCCCTCGATCTGCAGCACGCGCGACAGCGCGACGACTGCGAGCTTGGCGGCGGCGTAGTTCGCCTGGCCGAAGTTGCCGAGGTAGCCGGCGATGGAAGAGGTGTGGACGATGCTGGCCTTGACCGGCGCGCCGGCCTTGCTGCGATCGCGCCAGTGGGCCATGGCATGGTGGCTGGTAGCGGCGTGGCCCTTCAGATGCACGCGGATCACCGCGTCCCACTCGCCCTCCGACATGTTGGCGAAGGCGCGGTCGCGCAGGATGCCGGCATTGTTCACCAGCACGTGCAGTTCGCCGAAGCTGTCGATCGCCAGGCGCACCATCTCGCCCGCCTGCTGCCAGTCGGCGCAGTCGTGCCGGCTGGCCACGGCTTCGCCGCCGGCGGCACGAATTTCCGCCACTACCTCGTCGCCCGGCACGCCGGACGCAGCGCGTGGGCGCGGCCCAGACCGCGACCGGCGCCGGTGACGATGGCGACGCGTCCTTCCAGGCGGCGGCTCATGCCGGCTCCTCCGCAGCTTCGAAGACAGGCAGGGGTGGTGCGTCGGCGCGGTCCCGCCAGGCCACGCGCACCCGCTGGCCGATGCGCTCGGCGCACGCCAGCAGCGTGGTGAAGAAGCGCGGCCCCTCGTCCAGTTCGACCAGGGCATTGATGTAGGGGGCGGGCTGGGCCGGATCGTCCGAATGCCAGATGCGGGTCAGGCTGTAGACCACGCCCCGGCCACTGGCCTTGACCCAGGTGACGGCGGCGGCGTGGCAGAAGCGGCAGAAAGCGCGCGGATAGAACTGGTGCCGCCCGCAGGCGTCGCAGTGCTGGATCAGCAGCTCGTGGCGAGTCGCTGCGTCCCAGAAGGGGCGGGTGAGGGCGTCGCCGAAGCTCTCGCGGGTTTCTGCCATGGCCTCAGTCCCTTGCCAGCACGAGCGTCGCGGCTGAGCCGAAGCAGACGCCGCCGATGCCGTGCACCAGGCCCAGCCCGGCATCCTGAACCTGGCGCTCGCCAGCCTCGCCGCGTAGCTGGCGCACGGCCTCGATGATCAGCAGCAGCCCCAGCATGCCGGGATGGCAGTAGGACAGGCCGCCGCCCATGGTCTGCACCGGCAGGCTACCGCCGGGGGCGATACGCCCGCCCGACACGAAGTCGCCGCCCTCGCCCTTGGCGCAGAAGCCGAGGTCCTCGAGCTCCATGATCGTGGCGATGGTGAAGTTGTCGTAGAGCTCCACCAGATCCATGTCGTCCGGGCCGACGCCGGCCATGCCGTAGGCGGCCTTGGCCGAGGCGACGCCGGGCGTCACCGTCAGGTCCTCGACCTGGCTGATGTGCCAGGCGGTGACGCTCTCGCCCTGGCCGATGATGCGGATCGGCCGCTTGGACGCGTCGCGGGCACGGTCGCGACGGGTCACCACCGCGGCGCCGCCGCCATCGGTCACCAGGCAACAGTCGAGCCGCCGCAGCGGCTCGGCCACCGGGGGGGAGGTCATCACCTGTTCAAGGCTGAGCGGCTCGCGCGACCAGGCCTTGGGATTGAGCATTGCCCACCGCCGCGCCGCCACCGCGACCTCGGCCAGGTGTTCCGGCCGGGTGCCATACTGGTGCATGTGGCGGGCCGCGATCATGGCGTAGTTGCTGATCGGCACCAGCGGGCGGAAGGGCGCCTCGAACTGGCCGGCCAGGGTGTTGTCTTCCAGGCCGCCACGCTTGCGCGCGCGCTGCGAGCGCTGGCGGGAGGCATAGGCGATCAGCGCGACGTCGCAGAGCCCGGCCGAGACGGCGGCCAGCGCGTGATTTACATAGGCCTCGAAGGAGCAGCCACCGACGTCGGTGGAATCGCTGAAGCGGGGCTGGATGCCGAGGTACTCGGCAACCTCGACCGTAGGCTCCACCCCCCGCGTACGGACGAAGAGGCCATCGACATCGCGCAGCGTGAGCCCGGCTTCGGCCAAGGCCTCCTGGCTGGCTGCCGCGAGCATCGACAGCTCAGTCTGCTCCGGCACCTTGCCGAGAGCAGTTTCAGCAATCCCGGCGATGTAGAGGTCGGACCCTGCCATGGGCGGCACTCCCCGCGTCGGATCGATCAGCGTGACGATGCTAGCCAGAAACTAAGGGGTTGTGTAGGATTTTTTATCAGATGATTATTATTTCTCACAATGTGAGAAAATGTATCAGAATGATCGAAGCGTCGGCGGAAGGCGATACGCTGGGTTGCAACGGGGAGGCGAGGGACGATGAAGCCCGAAATACTGCGCCATTGGCAGTTCGAGGACACTGAGCGGCGCTACGGTGCGCAGGAGACGATCCTCTATGCCCTGGGCATTGGCCTGGGACGGGAATACACCGATCCGGACGAGTTGCGGTTCGTCACCGAGCGCGATCTCTGGGCGCTGCCGACGATGAACGCGGTGGTGGCCAAGCTGGAGCTGCGCAAGTGCCTGCTGGCGGCCGAGGTCGATGTGGTGGAGGCCTATCACGGCGAGCAGCGCTGCATCTTCGACCGCTCCTTGCCGGGCAGCGGCGCGGTCGTCGGCAAGGGCAGCCTGGTCGGCGTGTGGGATAAGGGCAAGAACAAGGGCGCGCTGATCGAGACCGAGCAGGAGGTCTTCGACGTGACGAGCGGCGACCGCTACTGCCGACTGCGCACGCTGACCTTCTGCCGGCGCGACGGGGGATTCGGCGGCGATGCCGGCAGCCCGCCCCGCCTGCTGCCGGTGCCGGCAGGCGAACCCGACACGCTGTTCGATTTTCCGACGCTGCCGCAGGCGGCGCTGATCTATCGCCTGTCCGGCGACCGCAATCCGTTGCACTGGGATCCCGAGGTGGCTCGCCAGGCCGGCCTTCCCAGGCCCATCCTGCACGGCTACTGCAGCTATGGCATCGCCGGCTGGGCGATCATGCGCAGCTACCTCGACTGCCATCCGGGTCGCCTGGCGACGCTGGACTGCCGCTTCACCGCGCCGGTGTTTCCGGGCGAGACTCTGCGCACCGAAATGTGGCGCGACGGGCCGCGCATTGCCTTCCAGGTGCGTGTTCTGGAACGCGACGTCATCGCCATCAGCCACGGCAGCGCACTGCTGCGCGACTAGAGGTCAGTCGGCGGACGGCAGCGGCCCGGCGGCCTTCACCTTGCTGCGGATCACCTCGGCGATCTCGGCGCGGCGCTCCGGCAGCATGCGTGAATTGGTGGCGGTGACAGCAATGGCGATCGGGTCGCCATCGGCGCCGGTGAAGGCGACCGCGACCGCTGTGGCCTCTGCGATCATGTGGCCGCGCACCACGGTGAAGCCGCGCTTTCGGGTCGAGGTCACCTCCTGCCAGATGTCTTCCGCGGTGATCCAGGGAATCCCCTCGTAACGCTCGAGGTTGGCCTCGTAGATGCGCCGCGCCGTTTCGGGCGGCAACACGGCCAGGATGGCGATGGCAGCGGCGCCGACACCCAGCGGGCGCCGGCTGCCGATCGCAGGGCTGACCAGGCGATAGGGCGAGGTGCCTTCAACCTTGTCGACAACGATGCCGTCATTGCCGGCCGAGACGACGAGGTAGACGTCGTCTCCCAGCTCCGCGGCGATACCCTCGAGGGCGGAGCGCAGATGGCTGCTGGTGGCGAGATGCCGGGCCGACCCCGCGATCCGCAGGATCTCGTAGCCGAGGTTGAAAATCTTGGTATCGGGGTCGAGCGAGACCATGCCCTCGTCCTGCAGGGCGGACAGCAGCCGGTGCGCCGTTGCGGTATGCACCGCCGCGGCGGACGACAGCTCCGAGAGGCGTGCCCCCGTGGCGTCGCGGGCCGCCACGGCGCGCAGCAGACGTAGCGCGCGACGGAGGCTCTTGGAGCCTTCGCTGGGAAGCCGGGGTGCCTTTCTTGGCCGTCCAGGTCGCTTCGTTTGGACTGTGGTCATCTGGGACAAGGACTATCACAAACGATTGTCACGTAGCAGGCGATACAATGCCCGTGCGTCACCGCCGCCGGAGGCTCGACGAGGTGTTTGAAGAATGCAGTTTTATCCGTCGGCCGATAAGTTGAGGAACTTGGCTTTCTCCAAGACCAAGATCACCCCACTAGATCAGCTACGAACCCCGGGACGGTCGGAGTATTGCTGGTGCTTAGAAGTATCTTTGTCGGGAAATGCTCCAAGGCAGTGCGAAAACCCAGAACTACGCTGATGGCGGGTTTGCATGACACGCGGCCGCCAAGGGCCGTCGCGAACTACCTGGCAGCAGGGCGACGCTTGGTCGGCAGTTGCGCGTCGCGTCCAATTGCAGGCGCTTGCCGCAAGCTGTCGAGGTAGTCGGCCCTGGCCTGCATCATCTGCCGTCGTTCATCGAACCGTTGCAGACGGCATGCGTCATCCAGCGGCTTCAAGGTCGATCTCTGACCACTGAGCAGCACGTAGCTCGAAAACATCGGCGCCAGCTTTAGGGCCGCGATGGTCACCGGGTAGCCTTTGTAGCTGTCGATCGCACGTAGCAGGCCGCCGATGGCTGCGGGATCGGTCAGGGCGGCACGGTGGGTGACGACGATCGGGGCGAGAGCGCCTCTGAGGTCGGCGGCAGGGTCACGCTCAGCACGCCCTGTTGCTGTCGCGTAGCGAAACACCGGACCCGCCCGTGCCTTCACGCGATGGGCGGTCTCGTGCGCGCCGCGGGCTTCAATGCGCCGTGGCCCGGCCAGCAGCTCAGGGGCGGTGATCTCCTTGAGGGCGCGCATTGCCGAAAGGCACTTAGAGTGGCTTAGCCATAAGCAGCTGCGCAGTTACGTGATACTACCGGCCGCTGGTCCACTCCTCGTAGCCGCTGTCCAGCCCGCCGTCGCGGCCGGCTAGCTCGTCCTGCATGATAACCACCATGAGGCCAATCGCCAGACGCTTGGTGTCGTTGCGGGTGCCGTGCGGCACTTCGGCAAGATAGCGCAGCGTCTCGCCTGGGTTCAGTACGACCTCGCGGTCGCCGACCTCCACCGTGATCTGCCCGCTGATGCAGGTGAAATGCTCCCACGACGAACTGCCGTGCGGGTGCGCGCGTGACGCGCCGCCGGGCTCGATGCGCACCTCGTACCATTCAACCGGCAGGTTGATGCGCCGCGGGCTGAGGATGTGGAACTTCACCTTGCCGTCCTGGCTGGTGATGGTCGGCGTCATGTACACGTCGATGTGTTCCATGTGCCGGCTGCGCCCGGCGTCGCTCTTGGCCCGGTCCATCAGCTGGTTGATCGAGATCCCAAGCGACTGCGTCAGGTTCCACAACGTGCCGAAAGTCGGGTTGGCCTTGCCGCGCTCGATCTGGGAGAGCATCGACTTGGAGATGCCGGACATGGTCTCGACGTCTTCCAACGTCAGGCCGCGCGACTTGCGCAGGCCATAGAGCTTGCGGCCGATCTTGGGCGGTGGGGTTGGCTTGATCTGCAACGGGTGCGCCGACGGCGGCAGCGTCGCGTGCGATTCGGCGGCCAGCGTGGCCTCGGGCTCGGCGCTGGCGGCGGCGGCGGTTCGCTTCCTCATCCTGCTCTTGTCGTTGCCTCTGGGACCACGGCCATCCAAGCCGCCGGCCAAGAATCCGACCGCGCCGCAAGACCGCGCTGGCTAACCGTATAGGGCACGTGGGTGGCCAACCGCAACCGGCAAGATGCCAGACCGGCGTGCCGGTTTGGCCAGCTTGACAGTTTTAGTTTTCTGCTTAACGTACTTTTCCACTATACCGCATTTTTCCACTGATTTTCGGTGGTGAGGGACACACATGAGCCGGATCGACAGCGTCGAAACCTACGTCTGCAGCATGCCCAAGCGTCGCGATTGGCTGCAGCACGGCATGGCCGCGACCCTGGAGAAGCGAGTTATCCTGCGCCTGCGCACCGTCGACGGCACCGAGGGCTGGGGCGAGGCCACCGCGCTGCCGCAGTGGGGCGGCATGGGCGGCAAATACTACGGCGAGACGGTGCCGAGCGTGATTCATGTGGTGCACGACATCCTGGCCCAGGCCTTGCTGGGCGCCGATCCCATGACGCCGCGGGCGCTGATGGACCACCTGGACACCCTCATCATCGGCCACCCTTACGCCAAGGCCATGGTGGAGTCGGCGCTGCAGGACATCCGCGGCAAGCTCTGCGGCCAGCCGGTCTACAACCTGTTGGGCGGCGCCTACCGCGACGGCATCCGCATCGGCCACATGCTGGGCATGATGGCGACCGAAGAGGCGGTGGACGAGGCACAGCAGGCGATCGAAATCGACGGCATCACCGCTTTCCAGATTAAGGGTGGCACCGATCCGCAGCGCGACTTCGCGCTGGTGCGCAAGCTGCGCAAGCACCTCCCGACCGACATCTTCCTGCGGCTCGACGGCAACAAGGGCTACGGCACGGTGCCGAAGGAGCTGGCGAATATCATGCGCGGCTTGGAGGCCGAGGGCATCAACGCGGTCGAGCAGCCGGCCGCCAGCGTCGCCGGCCTGCGCGCCTGCCGCGAAGCGACCAAGGTGCCGATCATCGCCGACGAGGGCTGCTGGACCGCCAGCGACGTGCTGGACCTGTGGCGCGCCGAGGCGATTGACGCGGTCTCAGTCTATGTCGCCAAGGCCGGCGGCATCGAGCGCGCCAGCGAGGTGGCACGGACCTGTGCGCTGGTTGGCTACCGCTGCGACGTGAACGGCTCGCTGGAGACCGGCATTGGCGACGCCGCCTCGGTGCACATGGCACTGGCTGCCGAGACGCTGACCCTGCCCTCGATCATCCCGGTCCCTTCGCTGCGTGAGAAGCACATCACCGAGTTCGCAGGCCGCTACTGGGAGGACGACCTGGTGCGCACCGGTTTCTCATACGAAAAAGGGTACTTGAAGATCGGCGCCGGGCCGGGGCTGGGCATCACGGTCGATGTCAAGTTGGTCGAGAAGTACGCCGGCGACACGCGCCGCGGCTCAGGAGCCTGAGCCATGGAAGTCGTCGGCTACACAGATCGTCTGAGCGTGACGGCGGGCGAAACGCTTAGCGTCATGGTCAGCAGCAAGCAGCCGCGCTACCGCGCTAGCCTGGTGCGGATGCGGCACGGCGACCTCAATTCGAAGGGCCCCGGCTTACGCGTGATCGAGGTGCCGTCCTCGCTCGACGGCGAATACATGGGCAAGGAGCAGGGCCTCTATCCGGGCTCCTACGTCCGGGTCGACGATCATGGCGTGCTGGCACCCGCCGGCAGCTTCTCGCTTGCCTGCTGGGTCTACCCGACTGGCGCGCGGCGTGGGCCGCAGGCGCTGCTCGGCCGCTGGCTAGAGTCTGCCAAGCAAGGCTACCTCCTACACCTGACGGCGGACGGCCAGGTCGCCTTCCGCGTCGATGGCGCCGACGTCGTCGGCGATGCGCTGCCGGAGCGCGCCTGGAGCCTGGTGGTTGCCAGCTTCGACGCGGTCAAGGGCACGCTCGCTCTGACGCAGCAGCTCACCAACTGCTTCTCGGCCAGCGGGCCGCGGACCGCGACCGCGGTCGCGCCGCCGCGCCGCGCCGGCATGCCCGACGTACCCTTCCTGATGGCGGCGACACAGTTGCGGCCGGACGGCGGCCCGGCCACGCGCGGCCTCTTCTTCAACGGACGGCTCGACCGGCCGGCGGTCTACGACCGTGCCCTCGCCGCCGCCGACGTCGCACAGCTCTTTGCCGGCCTGGAGCCAGAGGACATCAAGGGCGCGCTCGCCGCCTGGGACTTCGGCCAGGCCATCGATAGTGCGCGCGCCGTCGAAGTCAGTGGCGCCGGGCTTGAGGGCAAGGTAGTCAACATGCCGGGCCGCGGCGTCACGGGGCACAACTGGTCGACACGTGCTGCCAAGTTCGCCGACACGCCGCAGGAGTACGCGGCGATCCACTTCCACGACGACGATATCGAGGACGCCGGTTGGGAGGTGGGCCACCGGCTGGAGATCGACCCGAGCTGGCAGAGCGGTGTCTATGCCATCCGCCTGCAGGCGGGCGACTTTACCGACTATGTCCCCTTCGCTATCCGTCCGGCGCGCGGCCAGACCAAGGCGAAGATCGCCTTCCTGCTGCCGACGATG
Organism: Rhodospirillales bacterium; assembly: GCA_038363005.1. Taxonomy (GTDB): domain Bacteria; phylum Pseudomonadota; class Alphaproteobacteria; order Kiloniellales; family JACOMY01; genus JAKOWB01. Next base: position 35,977 of record JBBQBI010000026.1, on the reverse strand, counting down.
ACCTACCTTGCCTATGCCAACGAGCACTTGGCCACGACCAAGGGCCGGCTGCTCGATGCGCTGGGATTCAGTGTCGACCAGTTCCTGGCGAAGTACGCGACGCCCTTCGAGGCCGCGGTCCTGCGCTACATCCTGGAGCAGCGCCTGAGCTCCACCTACGAGCGCCACGCGGACGACGATCCCATCGCTTACGGCACGCGCCTCAGGCCGATCGTCAACATCCATCCGCCGTACAACAAGCCGACCCTGCGGTTCAAGTACCCGCACATGCTGCTGTGCGATCTCTACATCACCGACTGGATGGAGCAGAAAGGCTTCGCCTTCGATGTGATCGACGACGAGACGCTGCACGACGAGGGCCTGTCGCTGCTGGCGTCCTATAAGGTCATCGTGACCGGCTCGCACCCGGAGTACTGGAGCCTGGCGATGATGACAGCCTTGCGCCGCTACCAGGCGCAGGGCGGGCGGATCATGTATCTCGGCGGTAATGGCTTTTACTGGGTGATCTCGAAAGACCGCGAGCGGCCGCACATCGTCGAGGTTAGGCGCGGCTTCGTCGGCACCCGCAGCCTGACCGGAGAGCCGGGCGAGGGCTTCCACAGCACCACCGGCGAGCCGGGCGGGCTCTGGCGCACCCGCGGGATCCCGCCGCAGGCGGTGGTCGGCGTCGGCTTCGCGTCGGCCAGCGGCCTGGAACCGGCACGCCCCTACCGGCGCACGCCCGAGAGTCGCGATCCCGCCGTCGCGTTCATCTTCGAAGGCGTCGAGAACGAGGTCTTCGGCGAAGCCGGCATCCATCTCGAGGGCGGCGCCGGCTGGGAGCTCGACGTCGTGGATGCCCGTCTCGGCACGCCGCCCGAGACCGTGGTGATCGCGAAGTCCTTCGGCCATACCGATGCCTTCCAGCGCGCCATCGAGGAACTGGTCGAGGTGACGCCGAACCACGGCGGCACCAAGGATCCGCAGGTCCGCGCGGACGTGATCTATTGCCCCGGCCCGAACGGCGCGGCGATCTTCTCGGTCGGCTCGATGAGCTGGTGCGGCTGCCTCTCCCACAACGACTACGACAACGACACCTCGCGCATCACCGAGAACGTGCTGCGCGCCTTCAGCCAGTAGGAAGAAGTCCCATGTCCAGCAAACCGGCCGCGCCGCAGGCCTGCGACACCATCATCCAGAACGCCCGCGTGATCTCGATGAACGAACGGCGCGAGATCTTCCCCAAGGGCGCCATCGCCATCGCCGGCAATCGCATCGCCGCGGTCGGTCCCGAGCGCGAGGTGCTGCCGGCCTGGACCGCGCGCCGGGTGCTGGATGCCCAGGGTGGCCTGGTGCACCCCGGCTACATCGACAGCCACGTCCACACCACGCTGGTGAACTCGCGCGGCGCATTCCCCGACAGCATGGGCTGGAAGGATGGCATGGAGTTCTACGACCGCTGGTGGAACGCCACCGAGGATGCCGACGAGTATGCCAGCGCGCTGCATGCCTTCGTCGAGATGCTGGCCAACGGCACCACCTGCATCATGGAGACCGGCACTGCGATCCAGCCCGACGTGGTGGCCGGTGCGATGCAGGACGCCGGCATCCGCGGCCTGGTCGCGGATTCCTGGATGTCCGACGTCGCCGAACCCGGTGCCGGCCTGCGCAAGCGCCCGGCCACCACTCAACGCTGCCTGGCGGAGCTGGGCGGACAGCTGAAGCGCAACAAGGATCCGGACGCGCTGGTGCGCGGCCACGTCGCGGTGTACGGCATGGGCGCCTCGTCGGACGAGCTGATGCTGGCGGCCAAGGCGGCAGCGGATGTCGGCGGCGTCACCTTCAGCCAGCACCAGTCCTTCTCGCGCGGCGACACCGCCGCCGACGAGAAGCGCTACGGCAAGCACCCGCTGGTGCACTATGCCGAGATCGGCGCGCTGGGGCCGAACTGCCTATTCACCCATATGAACATCATCCGAGACGACGAGGCCGATGCGATCATCGCCAGCGGCATGGGCATCACCTGGTGCCTGACTTCGTCGATGATCTGGGGCGCCGGCGGCACGGCGCACGGCCGGCACGACGAACTCTACAAGCGCGGCTGCAAGGTGGCGCTGGGCTCGGACTCGGGCAACTCGGCGCTGCGCTTCGACCTGAATCAGCAGGGCGTGCTGACGGTGCTGACCTCGCGCGACAAGCGGCGCGACCGCACCGCCCTGGGGCCGGAGGACGCGCTCACCATGCTGACCATCGGCGGCGCCAAGGCGATCGGCCGCGATGCCGACATCGGCTCGCTCGAGGTCGGCAAGCGCGCCGACATCGTGCTGCGCTCGCCCGACAGCAACGAGGCGCAGCCGGCACTGGACGAGGTGCAGGGACTGGTGCTGTCGCACGGGCCGAAGTCGGTCGACACCGTGCTGGTCGATGGCCGCGTGGTGGTGCGCAAGGGCCGCCACACCCAGCTGGACGAGTTGCAGGTGCAGGCCAAGGTGCGCGAGTCGGCCCGCCGCATGCTGGGGCGCATCGGCATGAACGCACTGCCGGCCTGGCCGCGCGTGGAATAGCGCCATGACCGCCGCCGTGGGCCCGAGCACGATGGTGCAGGTCGACAGCCTGACCCGACGGATCGGCGCGGCCACCATCCTGAAGGACGTCAGCGTCGCAGTGGCGCCAGGCGAGATATGGCGGCGGCCGGCGGCACGCTGGCCGACGTCACGCAGGTCATGATCTACATCACAGACGCCAAGCACTTCGCAGCGATGAACGAAGTCTACAAGGAGTACTTCATCGAGCCCTACCCCAACCGCGCCACGGTCGTCGCCGGGCTGCTGGTGCCGGGCATGAACGTCGAGATGCTGGTGCACGCCCACATCGGCGCGGCCTAGTCCCGATAGTCGGGCTGCTCGTCGTCGAGTAGGCTGCACATGGCGTCGAAGTGGGTCAGCTTGTAGCCGATGACGTCGGCCGCCGCCGCGGTGGCGCGGCCGACCTCGGCCGGGATCGGCTTCAGCTTGCCGCCCATCGCCTGGGCGTGCGCCTGGAACATGCAGGCGCGTTCCAGCGAGTAGAGGTCGGTGTAGGCCTCGGCGATGCTGGGGCCCACCACCAGCACGCCGTGGCTGCGCAGCATCAGCACGCGCTTGTCGCCCAGCGCGTCGACCAGCCGCTGGGCGCGGTCCTGGTCCAGCACGAAGCCGTCGTACTCGTCGTAGTAGGCGACCCGGTCGTAGAGCGAGGCGGCATTCTGCTCGGCGTAGAGCAGCTGCCCGTCAGCCAGCATGGAGAGCGCCGTTGCGTAGGGTGGATGGGCGTGCAGCACGCAGACCGCGTCGGCCCGCGCGGCGTGGATCGGGTAGTGGATGTAGTAAGCGGAATCGTCGAACGCCTGGCGCGGATCGACGGCGCGGCCCTCAGGGTCGACCTCCACCAGGTTGCTGGCGGTGACGCGGCGCCAGTGCCGGTCGACCGGCGTCGCCAGCATGTGGTCCGGCCGCTCCGGCACGATGGCGCTGAAGTGGTTCCAGGTGCCCTCGTTCAGACCGTCGAGCACGGCCATGCGGTGGGCGGCGGCGAGCTGGACGCGCTGGTTGTCGCGACGGTTGCTGCGGGCCTGCGGCTTGATGTTCATCAGGGTGCTTCTGTGGGGATCATAGCACCGGGGGCAGCGGCGAGCTGCGCTAGCTCGGGCAAAGGGATGTGGCAGCGGATGGCCAGGTCCGGACCGGCCTCACGCCAGGGTGGCGGAGTGGTCTCGCAGAGTGAGCCCTGTTGCAAGGGGCAGCGCCCGGCAAAAGCGCAGCCGGCATAGCTGCCGGGCGCGTGCGCCGCTGGCGGCAGCGCTGGCGCGCCGGGCGGCCGGGCCCCCGGCACTGCCAGCAGCAAGCTCAGCGTGTAGGGGTGGAAAGGCGCACAGAAGGTGGCGGCGACGCTACTCAGCTGCATCAGTTGGCCGCGGTACAGCACGCCCACCCGGTCGGCCAGCGCGCGCACCACCGCCAGGTCGTGCGTGATGAACAGCATGGCAAGGCCGCGCTCGCGCCGGAGACGGCCCAGCAGGTCCAGCACCTCGGCCTGCACCGAGACATCGAGCGCCGAGAGGACCTCGTCGCACAGCAGCAGCTCGGGCTCGCAGGCCAGGGCGCGGGCGATGGCGACGCGCTGGCGCTCGCCGCCCGACAGCTGGTCGGGAAAGCGCGCCAGGTAATCGGGGCCGAGGCGTACGTCGTCCAGCGCCTGCAGGGTACGTCGTCGCAGCTCGGCGCGACCCGGGCGAAAGAAGAGTTGCAGCGGCCGGCCGACGATCTCGCCCACCCGCGCCCGCGGGTTCAGCGAGGCGTCGGGATTCTGAAAGATGAACTGGATCAGGCGACGGAGCCGGGGATTGCGCCGCCGCAGGTTCCCGGCAAGCAACTCTCCGGCGAATCCGATGCTGCCCGCCAGCGGCGCCAGCAGGCCGCTGATGGCGCGCGCGACGGTGGACTTGCCGCTGCCCGACTCGCCAACCAGCGCGACAATCTCGCTCCGGCCGACCGTGATCGTCAGATCCTGCACCACCGGCGGCAGGCCATGCCGGCGGTGGCCGCCGTAGCCCAGCGTGACCCGCTCGAGCGTCAGCAGGGGTCCCGAGCCGTCGTCGCGCAGCACGCCCGAGCGCTGCTGCGGCTGCGCGACCGGCTCCGGCAGCTCGCGCCAGCGCTGGCAGGCGACCCAGTGGCGCGGCTCGATGCGCTCGAGCCGCTGCGAGTTTACGGAACAGGAGGGCTCGGCGAAGTCGCAGCGTGGCGCGAAGGGGCAGCCAGGCGGCAGCTGGTCACGGCGCAGCAACCCGCGCAGCCGCTCGCCCGCCACGGCCCGCGCCGGATCGATCTGCGGCCGCGAGGCGATCAGGCCGCGCGTGTAGGGGTGCCCGGGACGATGGAACAGCGTTGCGGCCGGCGCGGTCTCGATCAGGTGGCCGGCGTAAAGCACGCCGACCCGGTCGGCGATCTCCGCCAGCACGCCGAGATCGTGCGTCACGTAGAGCATCGACATGCCGAGCCGCGAGCGCAGGTCGGCCAGTAGGCGGATGATCTGGTCCTGCGTGGTGACGTCGAGGCCGGTGGTCGGCTCGTCCAGCACCAGCAGGTCGGGGCGGCAGGCCAGCGCCATGGCGATGCAGACGCGCTGCTGCTGGCCGCCGGAAAGCTGATGCGGATAGCGGCGCGCGGCGCTGCCGGGCAGGCCGACTTCGTCCAGAAGCTCCTGCACCCGCCGCTGCGCGGCAGCACTGTCCAGGACGGCGCCGTGCCAGCGTAGAACTTCGGCTATCTGTCGACTGACGCGCATCGCCGGGCTGAGCGCGGTGGTCGGGTTCTGCGGCACCAGCGCGATTCGGTCGCCACGCAGGTCGTTTAGCTCGCGGCGCTCGATGTGCAGCAGGTCGCGGCCGCGGAACTGCACCGCGCCGCCCTCGATGCGCGCGTTGGGATGGCGGTAACCCAGGAGCTGGTAGGCGACGGTCGATTTGCCGCTTCCGGACTCGCCGACTAAGCCAAAAACTTCGCCCGGCAGGATGTCGAAGGAAACCCCGTGCAGGATGCGTCGCCAGGACTCGCCGTGCCGGTAGGCGAGGTCGAGGCCGACGACGCTGAGCAGGGGTGGCGGCGGATCAGGCGCGTTCATCGCGGGGCCTTCATCGTGCCACCGGCCGCGTGCTGCGGCCGAGAATGCGGGCCAGGCCCTCGGTGAAGAGGTTCAGGCCGACGACCAGCGTCGCCAGCATCAGGCCCGGCCCCAGAACGGTGATCGGCGAAGCGAATATCAGCTGGCGGTTGTCGGCGATCATCAGACCCCATTCGGGCGTCGGGGGCTTCATGCCGAAGCCGAGGAAACCTAGCGACCCGATCAGGACCGGGGCGTAACCGGCGCGCAACGCGAACTCGACCAGCAGCACACCCGAGGCATTGGGCAGCAGCTCGCGGCGCATGATCGACCAGGCACTCTCGCCGCGCAGCCTGGCGACTAACACGTAGTCGCGCGTCACGATGTCAAGGGCGGCCGCGCGCGCCATGCGGGCGATGCGCGGCGCGTAGACGAAGGCCACCACCAGGGCAACCATCACCGGGCTGCCGGACAGCTGCGGCCCGGCCGTGATCACCGCGAGCAGCGCCAGCACCAGAAAGGGGATGGAGATCATTGCCTCGAGCAGCCGCTGCAGCAACTCGTCGACCCAACCACCCCAGTAACCGGAAAGCAGGCCGACCACCGCGCCGATCACCAGACCCAGCAGCGTACCGCTGAGCGACAGCAGGATGACGATGTGCCCGCCGTGCACGACGCGGCTAAAGACATCGCGGCCGAGCTGGTCGACGCCGAAGGGATGTAGCCAGCTGACACCGGAGAGCGGGACACCGGTTCGCATCTCCCCGGCGCCGAAGGGTGCCCAGAAGGGACCGGTCGCCGCCACGAGGACATGGATCAGCAGGACGATGGTGCCGGCCTTGAAGCTGGTTGGCGCGGAGCGCCAGAACTGTCCGAAGGCGCGACGCCGTGACGGTGGCGCGACCAGGTCGGGCTGCGGGCTGTCGGACATCAGGAGGCGCGCCGGAGTCGCGGGTTCAGCAGGATGGCGCCGATGTCGGCCAACAGGTTGGCGCCGATGTAGATCGCCGCGGAGATCAGCACCGTGGCCTCGACCAGCGGCGCATCCTGCAGCTGCAGGGAGTCGATCATCAGGCTGCCGAAACCGGGATAGGTGAAAAGGCGTTCGACGATGACCACGCCGCCGATGATGTAGGCGAGGTTGAGCGCGGTAACGTTCAGCGTCGGGATCAGCGAGTTCGGCAACGCGTGGCGCAGCAGTACGGCCAGGCGCGACAGGCCCTTGAGTTCCGCCATGCGGATGTACTCGGCGTCGAGCACCTCGATCAGGTTGTCGCGCAGCATGCGGCTGGCATAGACGGCCATCGTGATGGCGAGGGTCAGCGCCGGTAGCGTCACGGCCCAAAGGAATTGCCCCAGGGAGGCGGTGTCGCGCAGCCCGGCGATGGCCGGGAACCACTGCCAGTTCACGACGAAGAGAATCATCAAGATGGTTCCCAGGAGGAAGTCGGGGATCGACAGCAGCACGAGGTTGATGACCGAGAGGCCGTGGTCCAGCGGGCGTTCGCGGTGCAGCGCTTGGAGGGCGGCCGGGATCAGCGCCAAGGGCAGGTAGAGCAGGAAGGCCACGGCTGCCAGCTTGAGCGTGTTCAGCACCTTCGGCGCGATGATCTGGCCGACCGGCTGATCGCTGGTCAGCGCGCGCCCGAAGTCGGCGTGGAAGGCGATGTTGCCCAGCCAGTTGAAGTACCGCTCGACCGGCGGCACGTCGAGGTGCATGCGCTCGCGCACGCTGGCCAGCAGAGCCGGCGTCGCATCGCGGCCCAGGATACGGCTGGCAACGTCCCCAGGAACGATCTCGATGGCGATGAAGATCAGCGCCGAGACCAGCACGAGCGTGAACAGCGAAAAGAAAAGCCGACCGGTAATCAGCCGCATAGCAATCATGGAGGGCTCGCCAGGCTCCGTACCGCCATGGAAAAGAGCGGCCGACAGCTAAGCCGTCGGCCGCCCGAGATAGACTGGCTCCGTTCAGTGCGGAGCGCTACTGACAATGCAGGCTCTTCACGTCCACCCGGTTCCAGTCGGAATGCGGCGCAAAGCCGTCACAGTTGGTCCGCACCGCTGCAATCAGCGTCGCGAAGACCGGCCCGATCGCGCCGCCGTCCTCCGCGATGAGCTTGTTCGCCTCCTGGTAGAGCTTGCGGCGCTCCTCCGGATCGAGCGTCGAATTCGCCTTGTCGAGCAGGGCGTCGAACTCTGGGTTCTTCCAATGCGTCTCGTTGTACTTCGCATCGGACCGATAGGCGATCGACAGCGCGGACGCCGTCGGACGGGCTCCCCAGGCAGTCGCCGCGAAAGAACGCTTCAACCAGACATCGTCCCAATAAGTCTCGGTCGGTGCGATGTTGACGTTGACGGTGATGCCGGCTTCGGCCGCCATCTGTTGGTACGCCTGGGCCAACGAGATCAGGCCGGTGGCGACGTCGCCGGCGTAGAGGTCAATGGTCAAGCCGTTCGGGTAGCCGGCCTCCGCCAGCAGCTGCTTGGCTTTCGCAACATCCCGCGGTATGGGATCAGATCGGAAGGCGTCGGCCGACGACAGCGCGATCGGGTTGTCGTTGGCGATGAAGCCGTAGCCCAGCAACACGGTGTCGAGGATCGCCTGACGATCGACCACCAGTTTCATTGCCTGGCGGACGCGGACGTCGTTGAACGGGGCTGTGTCAGTGAACATCGCCAGCATCAGCACGGTGCCGCGTGCGGCCGGGATCAGCTTGACGTCCGGATTGGACTTCAACATGGCGAAGACGGAGGGGTCCATGTTGGTGGCAACGTCGACCTCACCGGTAGCGATTGCCGCGGCGCGGGCCACGATTTCCGAAATCGAGACTAGGTCGATGCAAGGCGCCTTCGGATAGCCGGCCTCCCAGTAGTCCTTGAAGGCGGCGAAGTGCACTACCGGCTCGCTGGGATTGAAGTTTTCAACCTTGAAAGCGCCGGTGCCGTAGGACTTCTTCGCCAGCTCGTCCGCGCCGACGCCGGCCTTGGAGATGTAGGCGAACTTGTTGCCGATCAGCAGAGGAAACTCGGCCAGCGGCGCGCCGATGTGGAACTGCACGGTGTAGTCGTCGAGCGCGGAGACATCCCCTGGCTTCACGAAGGCCAGTTCCTTGGCGGCGACGCCGGTGGTGGGATCGAGGATGCGCTGGTAGGTCCAGACCACGTCCTTCGAAGTCATCTCGGTGCCGTCGTGGAACTTCACGCCGTGCTTCAGGTGGAAGGTCCACACCGTGGCCTCGGGATTGCTCTCCCAGGATTCCGCCAGCAGCGGCTTGGCTTCGAGGTTGTTGTCGATCCAGACGATCGGCTCGTAGAGCGCGCCGACATTGAAGAAGTCGCCCTGATTGAAAGCGACCGCCGGATCGATCGAGGACGACTCGCCGCCGCGCTCTGGTACGGCGAATTTGACGCAGCGGTCGGCCGCGAGGGCCGGCGTGGCGAACAGCGCCAACAATGTGCCGGCGGCCAAGAGAGTGCGCGATCGCGAAGCGAACATGTTCAATCTCCCGAAACTGGTTGCATCCCCATGGGCCTGCGGATCTGGTGCCCGCGTTCCACTATTCAGAAATTTTGCACGATCAGCAGAAAGCCGCAACCAACCCCTAGTGGACTATGGGCGCATTTTCAAACAAAATGAAGTTGACATCAATTCCAAATACAACAATCATCCGCGCGGCAATGGTGTGCGGCATGGGCAAACGATCGCGCGCCGGACGAGACGGGGACAGCCTTGGCAGGACTTTGGGAGAAGCAGGCCGCCGTCTATGTCGCCGGCGTCGCCGAGACGCCGCTCGGCAAGGTCCTTGACCACACCGAGCTCTCCATGGTCGCACTGGCTGCTGAGGAAGCGCTGGCCGAGGCCGGCATGACGACCAAGGACGTCGACGCGGTCTTCGTCAACTACATGGGCGAGGAGGGCTCGATCCAAGTCGGCGAGTATCTCGGCATCGAGGCGCGCTACGGTGACTCAACCGACCTGGGCGGTGGCTCGTTCGAGACCTTCATCCACCATGCCATGCTGGCCATCGCCGCCGGTCACTGCGAGGTCGCGCTGATCGCCTATGCCTCGCGCCAGCGCAGCCGGCGCAACCGGCAACTGGTTTCGGCGCCCGATACCTACAGCTTGACTGGCCAGTTCGAGGCGCCTTTCCGACCCTTCATCCCGCTGACGCACTATGGGCTGATCGCCGCCCGGCATATGCACCTCTACGGCACCACGCCGGCGCAGCTGGCCGAGGTGGCGGTTACGGCGCGCCTCTGGGCGCAGAAGAATCCCAAGGCCTGGTCGCGTGAGCCGCTGAGCGTGGACGACATCCTTGCTTCGCCGATGCTGGTGACTCCGTTCCACCGCGACGACATCTGCCTGCGGGTCGATGGCGGCGGCGCGGCGATCGTGACCACGGCGGCGCGGGCGAAGGACGCGGCCAAGCGGCCGATCCGGGTGCTCGGCGCCGCGCACGGTCATACAACCTGGAACCTCAGCCAGATCGACGACATCACGCGCTCAGCCGCGCGGCGCAGCGGTCCAGATGCCTTTGCCATGGCGGGCATCCGCCACGACGACGTCGACGTGTTGCAGCTCTACGACAACTTCACCAGCTCGGTAATCCTGCAGCTCGAGGATCTGGGCTTCTGCGGCCGTGGCGAGGGCGGGCCCTTTGTGGCGGCCGGGCACCTCAGGCCCGGCGGCCGGCTGCCCAGCCTCACCTCCGGCGGCGGGCTGTCCTACAATCACCCCGGCGCGCTCGGCCTGATGCTGCTGATCGAGACCGTGCGGCAGTTGCGCGGTGAGGCCGGCGCGCGGCAGGTGCCGGACGCGCAGGTCGGCGTGGCGCACGGCATTGGCGGCATCTCCAACTCCGCCGCCGCGACTGTCGTGCTGGGGCGGGAGTAGGCCGATGGACGACTTCGGCGATCCCACCACGCAGCCGTTCTGGGCCGCCGCCCGCCAGCACCGCCTGCTGCTGCAGCGCTGCGGCGGCTGCGGCCGCCACCAGTTCTATCCGCGGCCCTTCTGCCTCGACTGCGGCTCGCATGCGCTGGCGTGGGTCGAGGCTACCGGCAAGGGCACTGTCTACTCGCAGTCGCAGGTGCTGACGCCGCCGGCGCCGGGCATTGCCGTGCCCTACACCGTCGCGCTGGTCGAGCTGGCCGAGGGGCCGCGCTTCATGACCAATCTGGTGAACGGCGAGACTGCCATCGGTGACCCGGTCCGAGTGGTCTGGCAAAAGCGCGATGGCTCGCCGCCCCTGCCGCTGTTCGAACCGGATCGGGAATAGCGCGCCATGGGGCGCCTGAAGGATCGCATCGCCTTGGTCACCGGCGCTGGCCGCGGCCTCGGTCGTGCCCATGCGCTGCGGTTGGCCGCCGAGGGCGCCGCGGTGGTGGTTAACGACCTGGGCGGCTCGGTCGACGGCGAGGGCCAGTCCGCCTCGCCGGCGCAGCAAGTGGTTGAGGAGATCCGCGCGCTGGGCGGTCGCGCGGTCGCCAGCGGCCACAACGTCGCCGACTGGCAGCAGGCTGGCGAACTGGTGGCGCTTGCGGTGGCTGAGTTCGGCCGGCTCGATGTGGTGGTCAACAACGCTGGCATCTTGCGCGACCGCACGCTGTCGAACATGAGCGAGCGGGAGTGGGACGCGGTGCTGACGGTGCATGCCAAGGGCCATGCCGCGGTGACCTCACACGCCATGGCCCATTGGCGTGGCCAGGCCAAGGCCGGCGCGACCGTCAGAGGCTCGCTGATCCACACCACCTCGGTCGCTGCCTTCGCCGGCAACTTCGGACAGGCGAACTACGCCGCAGCCAAGGTCGCAATCCTAGGCCTGTCGCGCGTGGCGGCGCTGGAAGGCGAGCGCTACGGTGTGCGCTCCAATGCGGTATCGCCATCGGCTTACAGTCGGCTGGAGACCACGTTGAAGCCCGTGGCGGACGATACGTTCGACACCTTCGCGCCGGCCAACGTCTCGCCAGTGGTGGCCTGGCTGGCCGAGGCGGATTGCCCGGCCAATTCCCAGGTCTTCCAAGTCTACGGCAGCCAGCTGCTGGTTATCCAGCTGGCCAGCGTCGCGCACCGGCTCAGCACCCAGGGGCAGTGGACCGCTGAGGCGCTGGACCGCGCCCTTGACGGTTGCCTGTTGGCGCCGCCGCGGCTCGGTGACTTCGTCGAGGGTCTATGATGACGCAGGCAGCGGCCACCGTGGCGATGGATGCGCTCGGCAGCCGCGTCGAAGGCGCGCCCTACCCCGTGACCCGCGCCGAGATCATCGCCTTCGCCGCCGCCACCAATGACGACACGCCGGCCTTTCGGGAAGGCCGCCTGGCGCCGCCGATCTATGCGCTGAACCCGGTGATGGCGGCCATGGTAGCGGCGAAGAAGCGGGCGGTGCCGCAGTTCGCTTTCCACGGCGAGCACGACATTGTCTTCCATCGCCCGCTGGTGCCAGGCATGACCATCCGAGCGGTGGCCGAGGTCATCGGCATTCACGCTAGGTCCACCGGCGTCACCGTCACCACGCGGATCGAAAGCCGCTGCGACGGCGAACTGGTGAACGAGCAACACTTCGTCAGCTTCGCGCCAGGCGCGCGGATCGCCGGCGACTGCGGCCGGGCGGCGCCGGCCCATGAACTCTTGGCGGAGGATCGGGTCAGCGCCCCGTTAGCCGAGCTCGACTATCCCTTCGACGCCGACCAGACCTTGCGCTACGCCCACGCCTCGCACGATTACGACGCTTACACGCTTGACCCCGCGGTGGCCCGCTCCATGGGCTTCCCGGCCATCCTGGTGCATGGCATGTGCACTGTCGCATTCAGCAGCCGGGCCGTGATCGCCAGCCTCTGCCGCGAGGCGCCGGAACGTCTGCGCCGCCTGGCGGTCCGGCTGTCGCGCCCGGTCTACTTGGTGCCCGGCCAGCGCGTCGTCACGACAGTCTGGCGCAAGGCCGGCACCGCCGAGGCCTACGTCTTCATCGCCCGCAATATCGCTGGCGAGACGGTACTCACGAACGGACTTGCCGAGGTGGAGCCATGAGCCTGGTGAAGCACGACGATGCCGGCGCGCCCTGGAGCGGGGTCGGCTGCAAGACAGTGATCGAGATTATAGACCGCGCCTGCCGGGCACAGCCGGACAAGCCGGTGATGGTTTTCGAAGAGGGGCTTTCGATCAGCCGCCGCCAGTTCCAGGCACAGATCGAGCGCTTCGCGGGCTACATCGCTAGGCGCACCAAGCCCGGCGACAAGATCGTGCTGATGATGGACAACCGCGCCGAGTTCATGATCGCGCTGTTCGGCGTCATCGCCGCGCGCTGCATCCTTGTCTCGATCAATCCGGCGGCGCAGGTCGACGATGCCGGGCACATCGTGCGCGACTCCGCCAGCGTACTGGCTATCGCCGGCGCCGAGGAAGCCAAGATCCTGCGCAAGGTGCAGCCTGACAATCCGGAGCTGAAGGAGATCATCGTCGTTGAGGGCGCCGAACCCGACGGGCTCGCGGCCTATGGCGATGACGCGCACCGCCTGCCTTTGGCCGACGCCGGCTGCGAGCGCGACGAGGTCGCCAACATCTACTACACCTCGGGCACCACCGGCCGACCGAAGGGGTGCCTACTGCATCATGGCTGGTGGCTCAGGGTCTGCGACATCCACATCCGGTTGCTGAAGCTTTCGCGCAGCGACCGCTCGCTCTGCTGCATGCCGTTCTACTACGCCGACCCGGCCTTCCAGCTGCTCTGCTCGCTGCAGAGCGGTGGCACTCTGGTGATCATGCGCCGCTTCAGCCTGTCGCGCTTCTGGCGGGTGGTAGTGGACAACGGCGTCACCGAGATGCTGCTGATCGCCTCGATGCCGATCCTGCTGCTGAAGGGCGAGCCCAGTCCGCTAGACCGACAGCACAAGGTCCGTGCCGCGGTTTCAGTCGCCGTGCCGCCGAACTTGCACCGCGAGTTCGTGCAGCGCTTCGGCTTCCCGATCCTGGACAACTACGGCAGCACCGAAGCCACCATCAACACTCGCATCCCCATGGAGCGACACGACGAGATGATCGGCTCCGGCTCGGTCGGCGTCGCCATGCCAGAATGCGAGCTGCGAATCGTCGACGACCAGGATCAGGACCTGCCGGTGGGCAAGGTCGGCGAGCTGCTGGTGCGCGCGCCTGACCTCTTCGTCGGCTACCTCAACCGGCCGGAGGCATTCGCCGAGACCATGCGCGGCGGTTGGTTCCACACCGGCGACCTGCTGCGGGTCGACGAACGCGGCTTCTACTACTTCATGGGCCGCAAGAAGGACGTGATCCGGCGCAGCGGCGAGAACATCGCCGCGACCGAGGTCGAGGACGTGCTGCGCACCCATCCGAAAATCATGGAGGTGGCGGTGGTGCCGGTGCCTGACCCGATCCGCGGCGAGGAGGTCAAGGCCTACATCCTGCCTACCGACGGCAACTCCGAGGTGACCCTGCCACCGGCCGAGATTATCGCCTACTGCGAGGAGCGGCTCGCGCGCTTCAAGGTGCCCCGCTACCTCGAGTACCGAGATACCGACTTCCCCCGCACGCCCTCGATGCGCGTGCAGAAGGAATCGTTGAAGGAAGGCGACCTCACGGCCAAGGCCTGGGATCGCGAACGACATGCCAAGCCAAGCAAGAGCTGAGGGAGGGACCACGAGATGAGCGGTCAGACGCAGGAGAAGACGGCATGCGACCTGCTGGTCGCCAACGCCTACGTCATCACGATGGACGCGCGGCGCACCATCTATCCGCATGGCGCGGTGGCGATCAGCGGCAAGCGGATCGTCGCCGTCGGGCCGGATAAGGACCTGCGCGCACGCTTCCGCCCCAAACAGACGATGGACTGCCACGGCGCGCCACTGCATCCGGGCATGGTCGACACGCACTACCACTCCACCCTGCACACCACGCGCGGCGCGGTCAGCGACGATCCGGCCGCCTTCGCCAATCTCGGCAGCAAGCCGCACCCCTATGCCGTCTGGTTCAACAAGCTGCAGGACGAGGACGAGATGGCGAGCAGCCGTCATGCCTCGGCCGAGATGCTGCTGAATGGCTTCACCTGCATGATCGAGGCCGGCACGATCTTCGAGCCAGAAATCTGCGCCGAGGCGGTGGAGTCCGTCGGCTTGCGCGCTTCGATCACCGATCCCTTCCTGTGGGACGTGACCGAGAGCATGGACATGACCCGCCAGATCGAACGGGCGCCCTGTGATGGCAAGGTGGCGCAGCAGCGCCTGGGCTCGCAGCTCTGGCGCAATCGCGATCCCGACGCGCTGGTGCGCGGCCACATCAACCTATACGGCATGGGCACTGCCAGCGACGAGCTGACACTCGCGGCCAAGCGCGCGGCCGATGAGGCTGGCGTGGTGATGGCCCAGCACCAGTCGCTGGAATCTGGCGACGCGCAGTTCGACGACAAGCGCTTCGGCCAGCATCCGCTGGTGCACTTCGCGGAGCTGGGCGCACTGGGCGAGAACTCGCTCTTCGTCCACATGAACTACCTGCGCGACGACGAGGTGGCGGCGATTGCGGCGTCCGGCATGTCGGTCTGCTGGCACCCCGGTAACTACCAGTTCTATGGCATCGCACTGGCGCAGCGCTCGCGCTTTCCTGAGCTGCTCAGCAAGGGCGTCAACCTCTGCTTCGGCACCGACGCGGCGAAGATCTGGACCTTCGGCGAGATGGCCCGCATCGCCTATCTGGTGGCACGCGAGGAGGGGGGCTACCTGCCCTGCGAGACCTTGCTGGAGATGCAGACTATCCGCGCCGCCAAGGCGGTCTGCCTTGACGCCTTTATCGGCAGCCTGGAGGCCGGCAAGCGTGCCGACCTGGTGATCCGACGCGCCGATATTGCCGAGACCCAGCCCGGCCTCGACGTGGTGCGCGAGCTGATGTTGATCAGCCCGACCAAGTCGATCGATACCGTGCTGGTCGATGGCCGCGTGGTGGTGCGCCACGGCCGGTTGGCGCTGGCCGACGAGCAGGAGATCTTCGCTAAGGCCCGCGCCTCGGCGCGTCGCGTAGCGCAGGCGGTGGGCCTCGCCCCCGGCCCGCGCTGGCCGACGGCCTGAGTCGGAACAGGATGACCGCTCCGGCAAGAATGGGCAGCTCGCTGAGGGCTATCGTCCGCACTCGGACATCAATCGCGTCGAGTTGCGGCAGGGGCACTCCAACTATATGGGTGATCATGTGCCAAAACCTGCACCCGACCGTTCGCACATGACGATCGGTGTCCGGACGTGAAGTCTCTGGTCGGCATCCGTTCGGACCCTTTCCGCTTCGTCGTCGAGGCCGGCAAGGTGCGGGAGTTCGCTCGTGCTACCTACGACCCGGGCTGGACACACCATCCGCCGGCGGTGCCGGCTACTTTCCCAATGGCCGGGGTGGCGGAGTTCGAGCGGCACTTCCTGTTCACTGTGCTGCGGCTGGATCCGCTGCGCTGCCTCAACGCCGGCCAGGAGTACCGTTACCGCCGGCCGCTGCGGATCGGCGACGAGTTGACCTGCTCGGCGAAGGTGGTGGAGGACTATCGCAAGCAGGGCAAGCGGGGTGGCGGCATGCGCTTCATTGTGTTCGAGATCGAGATGCGGGAGGAGGGAACGGCGGCTATCGTGCTTACCTCCCGTGCCACCACCGTGGTGGTGGAAGGCCCGACATGACACGGTCACTGGCGATCGGCGACCGCGGGCCGGCATGTCAAATCGGCCCGATTACCCGCACTGACTTTGTCCGGTATGCCGGCGCAGCGGGTGACTTCAACCCGCTGCACCACGACGACGAATATGCGAGGCGGGCGGGCAATCCCTCAGTTTTCGCGCACGGGATGTTCAGCGCCTCGCTGCTGGCCTCGCAGCTAGTTCAGTGGTTTGGGCCGGATCGTACCCGTGGCTTCAAGGTGCGGTTCAACGCCCGCGTCTGGCCGGGTGATACAGTCTCCGTTGAGGCAAAGCTCGTCAGCTTTGAGAGAGACGGGGAAGAGACTATGGCCAGGGTAGAGCTCCAGCTGCTGCGTCAGACCGGCGAGGTCGCGGTGACTGGTGAGGCGCTGATGTTGTGCCCGCCCGGTCAGCCGGGCGCGGAACCGGAGCAGGTGCGGTGAGGGTGCTGCTCGCGCTACTGGTCTCGCGGCTGCGGCTGGGTCTCGACCGACCGGCTGGCGAGCGTTATGTCGACTGGCTGGGCTTCATTGTCACTGAAGGCGACTTTGGTCGGGCGCTGACCAGCAACCGCCCGGTCGCCAAAATCCTCGGACCCAATATACTGAACACGTTGGTTTTGGCCGGGGTCGCCTTCCTTTCTCTACCTACCGCTGGCGTTAATCCCGGCGATGTTGCAGGCCACGCATCGTGACCGCCCGCTAGTTCACTGGACGCTGCCCTTGGCAGTTGGGTGAGGCGTGTGAGACCGCTGCACCGCCAGTGCGCGAAGCGCCGCTCGGCAAGTGGCTACGCTGCGACATTGAGCTTGCCGAACTGGAGCGGCGCGCGCTGATTATCAGCACCCCGGCCGCGATCTAGAGGACGGGACTTCGATGCTCGGTTGTAGGAAGCAGTGATGGAGCTCTCGACGTGACGGCGGTAAAATCA
Source organism: Rhodospirillales bacterium (assembly GCA_038363005.1). Classification (GTDB taxonomy): domain Bacteria; phylum Pseudomonadota; class Alphaproteobacteria; order Kiloniellales; family JACOMY01; genus JAKOWB01. The sequence continues at coordinate 18,772 of JBBQBI010000026.1, read as the reverse complement.
AAGGCTGCAAAGGCGCAGCCGGAATGGCGCCCCTTCGGGCGCTACATGCAGCATCTGCAGGAGGAACTCCGGGTCCGAACCTTCGCGACCAAGGGCGAACGCACCCGTTTTCGGTTGAAGCTGGCAGCCATTGAGGCCCTTGAGGCCACCGGATTCAACGACCTCAAGGTCTCCGACGTGTGTACCGGCGCAAGTGTCTCGCAGGGAACCTTCTACGTCTACTACCCAGACAAGACCGCCATCGCCAGCGACGTGCTGCTGGAGTTTGGTGAGGCGCTGCACACCCATGCGCGCCTAACGGCGCGCGGCAGCAGCGACTACGAAGCCATCCTGCGTACTAACCAATTCTTCGTCTCGGCCTACCGCCTCAATGCGCCGCTAGTGCGCTGCCTGATCCAGCTCGAGGACCAGATTCCGGCCTTCCGCGACCAGTGGCGTAATCAGCGCCTGCTGTGGATCGAAAAGATCGCCATCTCGATCACGCGCCGCTCCGGCCATCCTGAGACGCCGAAGAACGTCGGCATGCAAGTGGCCTACGCCCTCGAGGGCATGGTCTTCCAATACCTCTATGAGATCTTCGTGCGTCAAGAGCCGCTGCTCAGCCAGTATGCTGGCAAGCCCGAGCACATTGCCGACCTGCTGTCGGTACTGTGGTATCGCGCGGTCTATTGCGAGGACCCGCCGCGCAGCCAAGTCGAGCATGCACAGCAGGTTCTTGCGCTGCATCGCGGTGCTAAGAGCTCATAGCGAAAGTGCCGCGGCCGGCGGGCGCTAGTGGTCTCGTGGCGCTGGTATGCTGCCTCAGCGCCGGTCTTTGGACTCGTTTGAATTGCTCGCATACGGTGCCTGGTTCGCGTTGTGCTCGGTGGGTGCTGCCTTTCCCCCACCTTTGGAATGCGCTGATGTAAAGGCCTCCAGTATGTCGAAGGGAAGCGGTAAAATGTATGAGCGCGCACCGTGCGTTGGGCCGTGATGTTGCGAAAGCAACCAAATACACTGAAGCCCGACATCGCCACGCTGAGGCGCACGCCGTGCGCTGAGCGAAAGGTGCAGAGACTCAGAACTACACTGATGGCGGGTTTGCATGGCACGCGGCCGCCAAGGGCCGACGGGAGCTACCTGATGGCAGGGCGGCGTTTGGTCGGTAGTTGTGCGCCGCGTGCAATCGCAGGCGCTTGCCGCAAGCTGTCGAGGTAGTCGGCCCAGGCCTGCATCATCTGACGTCGTTGATCCTTGCCGCATCTTCATTCTGGCGCCCAGTATGCGCCATTCGATGGCTTCAAGGTCAATCTCTGACCACTGAGCTGCACGTAGCTCACTAAGCCGCACGAAAACCATCGGCGCCAGCTTCAGGGCCGCGATGGTCTCCTGGTGCCGGGTGTCGGCATTTGATATATATATCAAGTTATTGATATAAAGCATAAATATGGAAGGAGAAGTTATCTTGTACCCCCACTTATACCCCCACAACCGATTTCGTTCGCAGGGATACATGCCGAAGCCTACCTAAGCTTAGCTTGAAAGTGCCCCCCTTCTGTCGTGCGATCACGAAGAGACATCGCGCTCACTGGGCTACACGACTGACATGGCGCATGCTGCACGCTGAGCGGACCCTGACCGAGTTCCGCGCCGCGCCCGGCGGACTAGAAGATCGCGGCTAGGCGCAGTAAAACAATCGAGCCATTGTTTTAACCTGCCAGGGCAGGGTTCCCGGACTCTCGGGGCCAGCGCCCGCTTCCCGACGTGCGTGGTCAATTCTCGATTGACCGCTCTGCGCGCCCAACGTGACGGTACCGGTGAAACCACGTGCATCGTGGACTCGCACCAAGGTCAGGGAGGTGAACATGGGTAGGCTCTCATCGCTGCTGTACTCGGCGGTTGCCAGCGTGCTGGCACTCAGCACCTTCGCGGTCGACAGTGCCCGGGCTGAGGCCATTGATGTCTCCGTGCCCTGGCCCGAGGCGAACTTTCACGTGCAGAACCTGAAGAATTTTGCCGACTTCGTGCAACAGCGCACCGACGGTCGGGTTGAGTTCGTCATCCACAGCGGCGGCTCGCTCGGCATCGCGGGCGCGGACCACTTGCGCGCCGTGCGCGACGGCCTGGTCGGCGCGGCCGAGTTTCACAGCGGGCGGCCCCGATTGATGACAGCGATTGGATCTACCCGGGCGAAGTGTTGACGCTGTCAATCGCACCTTCGGCCGCTGCTCGTGCTGGTTGGTGTAGACAGTGCGCAGAATGGTGGAAGTGACGACGCCCCGATGCACTCCGAGTGATGGCGGCACCAGCATGCAGCGCACGCTGTGCGCCCAGCCACGCTAGTGTGTGCTCCGAAGCACTCGATGCCAGTGCAAAAGCTCTAATTGACCCTGACGGGGTAAGGCGCGCTGTACCCGCTCGAACTGAGAGCCGAGGGTGCTATCCCTCGAAACCGGAGGTCTCGAGCAGCAGGTCGATGCCGATCCTGATGTCAGTGCGCAACGCCTCGGCGGCGGCGGCCTCGTTGTGCCGCTGCAGCGCCTCCAGAACGGTCGCATGCGACGTCGCGCCGACGGACACGGCGCCGCCGGTGTAGAGTCCCTGTACTGGTCCGATCTGCAGCCAGAGGCCCTCGATCATCGACAGCATCACCGGCGCGTTCGCCGCGCGGTAGATGGCGAAGTGGAAGGCCTGGTTGAGCTCGAGGTAGCGTTCGACGGCGAGGCTGGCCAGCGCGCGGTCCATGCCCTGATTCAAGGCCTTCAACGCGGCAAGCTCGGCCGGCTTGATCCGGCGCGCGGCATAGGTGGCGGCCAGCCCCTCCACCGCCAGGCGAATGTCGCCGATCTCCTGGAAGCGCGACTTCGTCATGCGCGGGATCCGCACCGCCCGCTTGGCCTGGATCTCGACCGCTCCATTGGTCGCCAGCCGCCGCAGGGCTTCGCGCACCGGCGTGGTGCTGATGCCCAGGGTGTCGGCCAGGCGCTGCATGGAGAGCGTCTGACCCGGCGGGAAGGCGCCGGCCATGATCCGCGACGCCAGCTTCTGATAGGTCAGGTCGTGCAGGGTCGCATTGTCCAGGCGTCCCAGAGACTCCAGGGCAGCGGCGGGAACCTTGGTGTTCGCGCGCAGGGTCATCGGGACGGCTTGCCATCTCCTCTTCTGAAATCTATGATCATAGACAGCAGATTGGTAGTGGCCGTCTGACGCCACGCTAGCAGATCGCTTGCCGCACCGCAGCAGCCGTGACCGCCGCCGCCCGAGGAGAAACCATGGAACCGAGTGGCCCGACAGACGAAGCCATGGCCTCCCGGCGATGGTTCTCGCCGGTCTCGTCCGGTGCTTCGACCCTGGCCGACGTCGACTACGAGCGGGACGGTAAGCAGTTCGGCAGCCTCTGCATCATCCAGCCCTCCAGCGGGATAGGCTGGCAGCCACTGCTCATTCCAATCGTTTGCATACGCAACGGCTCGGGCCCGACCCTGCTGCTGATCGGCGGCACCCACGGCGATGAACTCGACGGACCGGTGGCCCTGCTGAAGCTCGCGCGCGAGCTTCAGGCAGACGAGATCCGCGGACGCGTCATCATCGTGCCAGCGCTCAACTACCCAGCAGTCGATGCCTGCGAACGGGCCGCGCCGGTCGACGGCCTTGACCTCAATCGCAGCTTTCCGGGCCGGCCAGATGGGTCGCTGGCCGAGATGATCGCCCACTACCTCGACAGTGTGCTGCTGCCGCTGAGCGATCTGGTCCTCGACCTGCACGCAGGCGGCCTGCGGCACCGCTTCCTGCGCTCAATCTGGCTGAATGAAGGCGCCGCGCCGGAGCTTTGGGACCGCACTCTGCGGGCGGCCGAGGCTTTCGGCGCGCCCTACACTGCCGTGTCGGCCTCGCTCGGTGGCGACATGTCGGAAAGCGCGGCGCGGCGCGACTGCGTCTACATGTCGACCGAAGCGGGAGGCGGAGCGACGGTAGACCCCGCCGTCGTGACGCTATCGGAAGCCGGGATTCGCCGCGTCATGGCGCACCTTGCGCTGACCCCCGCCGGCAAGGCCCCGCGGCAGGAGGCGTCGACCCGCTGGCTGCGGGTTCCGGATAGTCGCGGCCAACTGCTGGCCGAGGGGCATGGTCTGTTCGAACCGGTCGTCGCCCCGGGTGACGAGGTCGTCGCGGGGCAGCTCATTGGCCGGCTCCATCGCATCGAGCGGCCCGAGGCGCCAGCCACTGAGCTCCGCGCGCCCATCAGTGGCCTGGTCTACGGCTTGCGCTGGCTGGCGCACGTGCGGCACGGCGCCCTGGTCGCGACCTTCGCGATCGCCGAGAAGCCACCCGTCTTCACGGGTGACGGAGCGCGAACAGCATGAGTGAACATCAAACACTGCGGAGGAGGACTGACATGTTGCCTGATATCAGCCGTCGTCACCTGATGGGCGGACTCGCGAGCGTCCTCGCCATCGCTGCGCTGGACCCCAGACTGGCCAGGGCGCAGGGAACCGCGGTGCTGCGAATCCGCTCCTACATAGACGCCAGCAGCTTCGACCCGGCCTTTTCCCGCAGCCGCGAGACCGACAACGTGATCAACGACGCAATCTACAGCAAGCTCATCACCTTCAAGTCGGGAACCACGTGGGAGTGGGAGCTGGATGCGGCCGAGTCGATCGAACGGCTCGACGATACCCATGTTGCCTTCACCCTGCGCCAGGGCATTCAGTGGACCAACGGCTTCGGCGAGATGACCGCCGAGGACGTGAAATACTCCTTCGAACGCATCGCTAACCCGGAGATGAAGTCGGCCTATCAGGGCGATTGGAGCGCGCTCGACCACGTCGAGATCACCGGCACACACTCCGGCATCATCGTACTGAAGGCACCCTACGCTCCGCTCTTCACCACCACGCTGCCGTGGGGTGCTGGCTCGATCGTCTGCAAGAAGGCGACGGAGGGCGTAGGCGGCACCTACACCACCGAGGTGCCGGCCTCATCCGGCATGTTCACACTCAAGGAATGGCGGCCCAACGACCGCATCATCATGGTCCGGAACCCTGACTACTACGGCCCAGCCGCGGCCTTCGAGGAGATCCAGCTCATACCGATCGGCGACGACAAGACCGCCGAGCTGGCCTTCGAGGCCGGCGACATCGACTACACCAACGTCGCGGTCAGCTCGCTGCAGCGGCTGCAGACCAGCCTGCCGGCAGGCGCTAAGCTGCAGGTACGCCCCAGCGAGACTTACTACTGGATCGGCATGAACGTGGAGCATCCCAAGCTGGCCGATCTCCGTGTTCGCCAGGCGGTGCAGTACGCCATCGACGTCGAGCAGATCATCCAGGCGGCCTTCTTCGGGGCCGTGCCGAGGGCCACCGGCATGGTGGCGCCGGGCCTCGTGGGCCACCGCGAGCACGCACTGATCCAGCAGCGCGACGTGGCGAAGTCGCGGGCCCTGCTGGCCGAGGCTGGCCTGCCCGACGGCTTCGAGACCACCATCTCGGTGCTCAACCAGACCGACCGCGTCGCCGCCGCCCAGGTCATCCAGGCGCAGCTCGCCGAGGTTGGCATCAACGCGGAGGTCCTGGCATACGAGAGCGGTGTCTACTGGTCGCTGGGTCAGCAGTCCGACGGCGAGATGTGGAAGGATCTGCAGATCAGCTTCCTGCGATACGCCGTGGCGCCGGATCCGAGCTGGGCGCTGATGTGGTTCACCTGTGACCAGGTCGGGATCTGGAACTGGGAGCGCTGGTGCAGCCCGGAGTTCGATGCACTCTGGGCCCAGGGAGCGGCGGAGATGGACCCCGTCAAGCGCGATCCAATCTACCGGAAGATGCAGGATCTAATGGAGGAGTCCGGGGCCTACGTGTTCGTGGCGCACGAGCCCGCCGCCGTCCTCTACCGCGACACGCTTGTCCCCGCCAACCGGCCGAACAACGACACGCTGGCCTACGCCTTCCGCCCCGCCTAGCGCCCGATCGCTACTGCCCGCCTCCGGCCGCCGCCGCGACCGGAGGCGGCTGTCTGCCGTACCCCCGCGGAAGGTGAGAGAACATGTCCCCCATCGAGAAGATCGAGTTGCTGTCCCTGCGGGTGCCCCTCGACCAGCGGCGCTGGGACTGCGACGGCACCTACGAAGCCTGCGTCGTGCGCATCACCGATGCCGACGGCGTGAGCGGCATCGGCGAGATCGGCGGCCCGGCCGAGGCGGCGGGGGCCTTTCTTGGCACAACCGAGACCAGCGACTGGCGGGGGACGCTGGCCGGCCTGTTGATCGGGCAGGACCCGCGGGACTACGCCGCGCTCTGGGATCGCATGTTCACCTCGATCCAGACCATCGGCCGCCGCGGCTTCGGCATCGCCGTCATTTCCGGTCTCGACATCGCGCTGCACGACCTGGCCGGCAAGCAGCAAGGCGTGCCGGTCTATAAGCTGCTGGGCGGCGCCGTGCGCGACTCGATCGCGCCCTACGCGACGATCTGGCCGGGGCTGCCGCACGGCCGCTCGCTGGCCGTCCTCATGGCCAACATCGAGGAGAAGACCGCCGCCGCCGTCGCGCTCGGCTATCGCGCGGTCAAGATCGAGGTCATGTTCGAGACGCTGGCCGACGACGCGGCCCTGGTCGGCCTCATCCGCGACGCCCGACGCATGGCCGGGCCCGGCGTCGCGCTGGCCATCGACTTCGGCTATCGCTGGCGGCACTGGCGCGATGCGGCCTGGGTGCTGGACCGTGTCACCGACTGCGACCTCCTCTTTGCCGAGGCCACCTTGCAGCACGACGACATCGACGGCCATGCCCGCCTCGCGGCGCACAGTCGGGTGCCGATCTGCGCCGCCGAACTGGCCGCCACGCGGTGGGAGATCCGCGCCTGGATCGAGCAGGGCCGCGTCGACGTGGTGCAGCCCTGCGTGACCCGCGCCGGCGGCTTCACCGAGATGCGCCGAATCGCCGAGCTGTGCGACCTGCACGGCGTGCAGATCGTGCCGCACGGCTGGACCGGCGGCATCGGCCACGCCTGCCAGCTCCACCTGCAGGCCATCAGCCCCGCTATGCCCTGGGTGGAGTATGTGCCGCCGGCGCTCTACGCTTCGCCCCTGCGCGCCGACCTGGTCGGGCCGGAGGCGGTGTTGGAGAGCGGAGCGATGGCGCTACCGCGGAAATCTGGCCTGGGGGTCGAGCTCGACGAAGCAGTCGTGCGTCAGTATCTCGTCGCCGAGCCCAGGTCGTTTCGCGTCGGCCCTGAGCGGCTCCGCGCCGCCGGCTGACACCGCATGGTAAGCTACGTCGCCAGGCGTCTCGGCCTCGCCGTCCTCATCGTCTGCTTCGCGATGCTGCTGCTCTTGGCGGCGCTCCACATGGTGCCGGGCGACGCCGCTGGCATTGCACTCGGCCCGCGCGCGACACCGGCAATGCGCGAGGCGATCCGCATTAGGATGGGCCTCGATCAGTCCTTCTTCATGCAGTACCTCACCTTTCTCGGCCGGGTCGCCACCGGCGACCTCGGCGTCGATGTCTGGTCGAACCGCCCGGTCAGCCGGATTGTCGGCGAGCAACTGCCCCATACAGTCGCGCTGGCCACCGCCGGCCTCGGCTGGGCAATCCTGCTGGGCATTCCACTGGGCTGCCTGGCGGCGGTCCGTCGCAACAGCCTGTTCGACCGGCTGGCGGGAGTGCTCTCGGTCGGCTGCATCGCCATCCCCTCGTTCATCGTCGGGCTCTATGCGCTGCTGCTCTTCGCCGTGACCTTGTCCTGGTTCCCGGCGATCGGCGCCGGTGAGCGCGGGGACCTGGCGGACCAACTGTGGCGCCTGGTGCTGCCGGGCCTGGCCGTGGGCCTGGGTTGGGTCGGCTACCTGGCGCGCTTCGTTCGGGCCTCGATGCTCGAGGTGTTGGGCGAGAATCATATCCGCATGGCGCGCGCCTATGGCTTGCCGCCAGGCCGCATCACCTACGTCTATGCCCTGAAGCTCGCCATCCTGCCCACCGTGGCGCTGCTCGGCATCGGTGTCGGGAACCTGCTGTCCGGCGCGGTTTTCGCCGAGATCATCTTCGCGCGTCCCGGCGTGGGCAAAATGGTGGTCGACGCGGTGAACACCCGCAACTATCCCATCGTGATGGGCGGCGTGCTGGTGACCACGCTGCTCTTCGCGCTCTCCACCTTGCTGTCCGACATCGTCGCCGCCGCGCTCGACCCCCGCGTGCGGCAGGGCCTGTGAGCGTGACCAACCCGCGGCCCGACACGGCGGAAGCCGCTGTCCTGATGCCCTCCGCGGGGCGTCTTGCCTGGCTGCGGCAGTTGCTGCGCGATCCCATGGGTTGCTTCGGCCTGGCGCTGGTCCTGCTGATCGTGCTGGCCGCGGCCGCGGCAGATCTCGTGGCGCCCTATGACTTCAAGGCGATAGACCTCACGGCCCAATTCGCCCCGCCCTCGTGGAAACATTTGCTGGGTGCCGACAATCTGGGCCGCGACACCTTCAGTCGCGTGCTCTACGGCGGGCAGATCGCACTCTATGTCTCGCTGGCGGCGGTCGGCTGTTCGCTGGCGCTCGGTCTGGCGCTCGGCATGCTGGCCGGCTACGGCCCGCGCTGGCTCGATACCGCGCTGGTGCTACTGTTCGATTCAGTGCGTTCGTTCCCGGTCATCATGTTCGCGCTGGCCGTCATCACGGTGCTGGGGCCCGACCTGGAGACCATCATCCTGGTGGTCGTCGTCACCTCGGTGCCGGGCTACGCGCGTATCACACGCACCGCGACCCTGGCGCTGAAGGCCACCGAGTTCGTGCTGGCCGAGCGGTCTTTGGGCGCGGGGCCGCTGCGGATCATGCTGTCGCACCTACTGCCGAATCTGGTCGCGCCGCTGCTGATCCTCGCCAGCATGGACATCCCCGTCGTCATCACCATTGAAGCCGGGCTCTCCTTCCTCGGGCTGGGCGTGCGCCCGCCGACACCCTCCTGGGGCACGATCCTCAACGATGGCTATGCCTTCATCCGCAATACCCCCTGGCTGGTCATCGCCGGCGGCATTCCCCTGATTCTGACCACGCTGGGATTCACCTTTCTTGGCGAGGCGCTCCGCGACCTGTTCGATCCCAAGCTGAAGCGCGACAGATGACGCAGGCGTCCGGCGACGACGACGTCCTGGAGGTGCGCGACCTGTCGGTCAGCTTCCAAACCGCGCGGGGCCGGTTGCGCGCGCTGCGCCACGTCGACCTGGTGGTGCCGCGCAACCGCATCGTCGGCATCGTCGGCGAGTCGGGCTGCGGCAAGTCCACGCTGATCGGCAGCGTGCTGCGCCTGCTGGCCCCTAACGCCCAGGTCGATCCGGGCTCGCAGATTCGGTTCCAGGGCGACGACGTGCTGCGCATGAGCGAGGCGGAGCTGCGCGGCCTGCGCGGGCCGCGCATCTCGGTGGTGTTCCAGGACCCGATGACGGCGCTCAATCCCGTTATCACCATTGGGAAGCAGATGACCGACATCCTCTACCGCCTCGACCTCTCGGCCGCAGCGAAGCGCCTGCGCGCCGCCGAGATGCTCGGCCAGGTCGGTATCGCCGACGCGATGCGCCGGCTCGACGACTACCCACACCAGTTTTCCGGCGGCATGCGCCAGCGAATCTGCATCGCCATGGCGCTGATGATGAACCCGGCGCTGCTGATCGCCGACGAGCCGACCACAGCGCTCGACGTGACGCTGGAGGCGCAGATCATCCATCTCATGCGCTCGCTTCGCGAGTTGGTGCAGTGCTCCATGCTCTTCGTCTCGCACAACCTCGGGCTGATCGCCGAGCTGTGCGACGACGTCGTGGTGATGTACGCCGGCGAGGTGGTGGAGCGGGGCACGGTTCACGACCTCTTCCATCGCGCCCAGCACCCCTACACGCAGATGCTGCTGGACTGCGACCCGGTGCGCATCGCCGAGGCCCGGCGGGAGCTGCCGACCATCCCCGGCAGCGTGCCTGACATGATCGCCCTGCCGCCCGGCTGCATCTTCGCGCCGCGCTGCCCGCGGCGGTTCGAGCCCTGCGGGCTGTCGGCGCCGGATGCCTACCCACTGGGCGGGCAACACGCCGTCCGTTGCTACCTGGCGCATTCATGAGCGAGCTGCTGCGGGTCGCCGGCGCCCGTGTGCGCTTTCGCGTTGCCAGCCCGCTGCAGGCGCTGCTGCGCGGCATCGCAGACCCTTTCATCGACGCGGTGCTCGATGTCTCCTTCACGCTCGGCGCCGGCGAGACTTTCGGCCTGGTGGGGGAGTCCGGGTCGGGCAAGACCACGCTCGGCCGCGCCGTCGTCGGCCTGCTGCGGCCGCAGGCGGGGAGCGTCACCTATCGCGGCCGCGAGCTGGTCGGTCTCTCGGGAAGCCAGCTCCGTCCGATTCGCCGCGACATCACCATGATGTTCCAGGATCCGGTCGCCAGCCTGTCGCCGCGCAAGAGCGTGCGGTCCACGCTCGTCGAGCCCTTCCGCATCCACGGCATTGGCGGGCGCGACCTGAATCACGAAGCCCGCCGGCTGCTCGCCCTGGTCGGCCTGCACCAGGGTTTCCTCGACGCCTACCCGCACCAGCTCTCCGGCGGTCAGGCACGGCGCGTCGGCGTCGCCCGCGCACTGGCGCTGGAGCCGAAGATCATCGTCGCCGACGAGCCCACTGCCGGCCTCGACGTTTCGGTGCAAGGCGAGATCCTGAACCTACTGAACCGGCTGCAGCGCGACATCGGCCTCAGCTACGTGATCATCACCCACAATCTGCCGGTGGTGCGCCACGTCAGCGACCGCTTGGCGATCATGTACCTGGGGCGCTTCGTCGAGACCGGCACGACACCGGAGATCTTCCGGCAACCGGCGCACCCCTACACCCTGGGCCTGCTGGCGGCGGTGCCCGAGCCGGATCCCGACCGGCGGCGCCAGCGGTTGGAGCTGAAGGGCGAGATTCCCTCGCTACTGCGCCGCCCCGCCGGCTGCGAGTTTCACACCCGCTGCCCCTTCGTCCAGCCGCGCTGCCTTGCCGAGGCGCCTGCCTACCGCGAGGTCGCCCGCGGCCGTTGGGTGAGCTGCCACTTCCCGTTTCCGGTCGCGGCAGCCGCAACGCGGGCGGGACCGAGCAGATTTCCTTGAGAAGAGTGCTCGCCGATCGAGCCGTAGGGCGGGTGAGAGGCAAGGCGTGGCAGTCCTCATCGGCGCACCGTAGCGCGAAACTGGGACGTCAGCTTAGGTCCCTCTTGCGCGCGGGGGGCGAGGCAGGGCGTGCGACGTGAGCCAAGGCAAATCGTTGGGGGGCGCAGTGCATACCTTCAGGGGCCTTGTCCTAAATGACACTGACGGCAGGGTCGCACCGGCTTCGCTGCGGCATTGCGCGCTACCCGCGGCGCCGGCCTGCGAGCACGACAGCCATCTGTGCCTGGCGTGGCTTGGGGGGCCGGGCGCGTTGGCGCGCGCCCGGCCCCGGGCATACCCTAGGTCACCAGCCTGCAAACTGCTCATGCCGCCATTGGCTGAGCCAGGCAAGCACGGTGAGCTCGGCAACCAAGCTGTCGGGCGTGACGGCGCTGGGCGCAGGCTGCAAGGGGCGGCAAAGGGCGTAGGACGCGAGCGCCTTCGCTGCCTGATCGCCGTCATAGCCCCGAGCGGCAAAGCCACCATCGTTGTGCCAGGGGGCGACGAGCCGGTGGATATCACGGATGTCGTTTGCCACTTCGCCATACGCTATAGCCGTCCTCGATAGCGCGATGGTGTCGCTGCTGCTATCGAAGACTGCGCCGAGGAGGAGATGCTGAAACTCGCCGGCCGGGAGGTAGTCAAGTACCTCGTCGAACAGATCGGAGTAGCTGGGTGGGACTGCGGGCAGGGCCGACAGCGGGTACCGCCACGTGGTGCGGGTGATTGGGACGGCGATCGCATCGAAAACGCCGCCGTCATGCGCCAAACCCCACAGCCTGTCGCGCAGCTCGAAGTCGGCGACCGCCGAGCAGCCCCTGCCGCTGGCGAGGCCTTTCGATACCTGCATCAGTTTCGCCGCGACGTCGGGCTGCTGCGTGCCCAGCAGCGCTTCAGCGTTGCTGAGCAGCACGGCCCGCCGGTGGGTGTTTTCGGCCTCGGCCTCGGCCAGGGTGCTGAGGCAGGCGTGCCGCAACAGCCGAGGGTCATCGTCGAGCGTCAGGTTGCAGTAGGGGCGAGGGGGGAGAGTCATGGTGTTTTCCTTTGGAAGCCGCGCGCGAATTGGCGCGCAGTACATTTACTGGGTTGGCTTTTGGCGACCCCGAGCGGACCGGAGGTGGCGCAGGCGTGTGCAAGACCCCCTGGAGGTCAATGTCGCGGCGGATGCGCGGATGCCTCATTCGGGCCAGGGAAGGCGGGTTTGCAAACGCGAGCCAGGGCGCTGGCTCGAGCGCGCATCAGGACAACAGAACTAGCTGCGGATGTTGGGATGGCGATTGGGCATCGACGCTTGCCCGCCGGGGAACTGGGCGCGCTGTCGAGAGGCTCGCTGGCTTGGTGGGAGCTCCCACTTTTCCCACCTCGTTGAAGCCCGGCAACAGCAGCTGTCGCATCGCAGCCCGCCTTGCCTGCAGTGTTCACGATCAGATCATGAGAAACGGACCTGTTGATGCAACGGCTAGGCCTGTTAAGCGATCAATTGGCCTTATCAGCTTCGCACTCGTGTACGCCGACTGATTTGGGGTCCTTGATAAGGACGCCACCAGACTTCTGCGATCAGAACAACATCGCCTGTCCGCGTTTTAGAGAACTGCGTGGCGCACTCGATCGCCGTTTAGTGCAGTTGACGGTTTTTGCACTGGCTTGGAGTGTTTGAAGGGTAGGGCACTGAGCGTGCTGGTGGTCGCCAAGCCGGCCTTGGCGAGTGGAACACAAGAGCGGGCCGCTCGATCTATGGTCTCGGGCGTGCCGAACCTGAACTGGCCCGACATCGCGGATCCTCTGGTCCGCTACTGCGGCGCACTGGGCATCGAGTTCTGCTAAGCCGCGTAGGGGTGCCAATGCGCCATTCGGCGGCTTCCAAGTCCAGCTCTGACCATTGGGCCGCGCGCAGCTCACCAGGTCGCACGAACACCAGCGGCGCAAACTTTAGGGCCGCTATGGTCACGGGGTAACCCTTGTAGCTGTCGATTGCACGCAGCAACCCACCGATGGCCGCAGGGTCGGTAAGCGCGGCGCGGTGTGTCACAACGATAGGGGCTAGGGCACCTCGTAAGTCGGCGGCCGGGTCGCGCTCAGCGCGACCGGTCGCGATTGCATAGCGAAAAACCTGACCGGCCCGCGCCTTCACGCGGTGTGCTGTTTCATGTGCCCCACGGGCCTCAATTCGCCGTATGACTGCGAGCAGCTCGGGCGCGGTGACCTCTTTGATAGGGCGCGTTCCGACAAATGGGAACAGCAACTGCTCAAACATCCACGTCGCCTTTTCAAGGGTCGCGGTGCTGAAGCTCTTTTGCTGCAACGCCAACCACTCGCGCGCGATGCCGGCGAAACTCTCATCGCCCCCCAGGCGTCGCTGGGCCCTAGCGGCGCGCCGCGCGGTGCCGGGGTCAACGCCATCTTGCAGCTGGCGCTTCGCAGCGTCCCGCAGCCTGCGGGCGTCGCGCGCCGTGACCTGGGGGTAGACGCCAAGAGCGAGGAGTCTTTCCTTACCTGCGAAGCGATACTTCCACCGCCAGTATTTTCCAGCGGGCAGCACCCAAAGGCTTAAGCCACCGCCGTCGGCGAGTTTCAACACCCGCCCGTCGCGCGCTTTGGCACTGCGGATGGCTAGGTCAGTCAGCGGCTGGGCTGCCGTTCGCCGTGGGGGTATGTGGTGCTTTGGGGTGGGGGTATCAGTCATAGTACCCCCAAACATACCCCCACTTTTGGTCGGCTGCAAACGGCCAGTGGCGAATGTGGGCGACCGTGGTTCCTATCTATCTTATTGAATTAACGTAATTCTTGGAACACAGGCGAATGAGGTCGATCGTCGCCGAACAAGCTGCTGGTGCCGGGTGTCGGAATTGAACCGACGACCTACCGCTTACAAGGCGGTTGCTCTACCCCTGAGCTAACCCGGCATCCGGCTGCTTTACCACGAGCCACCAGCTCGCTCCAACCGCTACGCTGCCCAGCGTCGGCCGGCTGGGCGCGACATCAGCCAGACGCGCGGCCGCCCCTCAGCTTCATCACCAGCAGGCAGAGTGTCAGGAGCAGTGTCACCGCGTTCGCCAGGACAAGTGGCAGGTCGTCGTTAACCACGCCATAGACCAGCCAGAGCACGACGCCGGTGGTAAAAAGCAGCAGCCAGGCAAGCGACAGGGAGCGTGTCTGGCGGGTGCGCCAGGTGCGCCAGACCTGGGGGAAGAAGGCTAGGGTCGTCAGGCTGCCGGCGACGAGGCCGATGATCTTTACGAAGTCCATGATGCGCCCGCGGCAAGGGGATGGCGGCGGGAGACTAGGCCCGCCCCCTGGCCAGCGGCAAGCTGCGCCAGACGCCGGTCGGGCGTGACGGAAAGGCCCTGGCGGCGGTGCCGACGCTATGCTTGCTGCTGGCTTGCCGGCAAGCCAGCAGGGCGGCAAAACCCGCCGTCCCGTCCGACTTAATGCGAGGACGAACGCCACGCCGCCGTGCCGTCAGGCGCTGCCGGCGCGACGGCGCCAATAGGCCACGAGGTAGCTGCGGACCATGGAGGTGAGGGCCTCGTCGCGGCGCTCCCCCTCCAGGTCGGTCAGCACGCTATCTACGGTCGCTGACTCACGATCACAGAGCGCGTCGAAGGCATCCCAGAAGGCGCTCTCCAGCCGCAAGGTGGTGCGCCGGCTGCCGACACGGACGTTGCGGATCTGGCAGACCGTGGCATTTTCGGCTTCGGCCTTCAGGCGCTGGGCACGCACAGGCGCTGGGCGCCGAACCTGACCCTCGTTCGACGGGGACGGCGGATTGCTGCGCTTCGGTGCGCTTTCCAATATGGGGTAGATTCGCAGTGGGCGGTCCATGGGGCTTTCTCTCCGTACTATGGTCTCTCGATGGACGTACCGGTCACGTGAGTGAATCTCGGGAACCCCGAATAGTTGAACAATTCAACCCACTAGCCGGATACGTTGGGGGAAGCCTTCCCATCCCGGTCTCGACGCCCCGCCCGGCCGCCGCGACCCGCCACAGTTCTGTTCTGGCTTCGTCGTACCCTTGGATATTCACTATGAATACGCCCAGAATGTGGCAACCGTGACCTGTTTGGGGCGGGTTTCGATGTGATTGATGCGTGCATCGGCGATTGGCAGATGGAGGGGCCCGTCTGGATCGGGTGCGCCGGACGTGGCAAAGCGCAAGACGCTTCCGCAGGATCCGCTGCTGGTATCGCCGGGCATCGGCGAGCGTATGCTGGCCTCTGGTTTGTCCGCAGGACTTGACGGCGGCGGTTTCCCAACCCTGGCAGCGAGCAACACCATCACCGGCACCGCCGGCAGCGACACCGGCTTCGGGGATAGCGGCGCCGATGCTGATGGCCTTTACCGCCTTCACCAAGGTCAACGACGGCTGACGGCGCTTCGCCGCCGGTGCCGCAGCCGCCAGGCGCATAATCCATTATACAACTAATAATACTAATTTATGCGTGACCTTTGCTCGCCCTGGTCGCATCTTGAAGCCTGGAGCAATGGCTCCTCCTCGGCGGAGAAGCATAAGAAAAACAGCGGCTTCACCGGGGTGGATGGATCGGGAACGCGCCCCTGCGGCGGCACGCCAAGGCTCTCAAGGCCGGCGGGCTTCGGCAGCGGGCCGAAGCGAGTGAACGATGGCGAAGTTCGGTGGCTACTGGCTCGACCGCCTGGGGATCGGCACCCCAGGACTGTTAAAGCAGGCGCTGTACGAGGGCATGCCCGGCGGGCTGAAGGTAGCCCTGCAGACTTGGCTTCATCACACCACGAACAGCAGCGGCGCGGGCGGCACCACAACTGCGTCCAGCAGCTCAACTTCGACGTCCAGCAGCGCGCAGGCCGCCAACGGCGAGGCCGCCGGAACGATCCCCGGCAGCAGCGCCGCCGAGCAGTTCGGCTTGCCCAGCGGCAGCCCCAGCAGCGTCCTGTCCAGCGAGTCCAGCGTCGGCACCCCGACCGCCCTGGTCGGTATCATCCGGACCCTCACAGATGGCAACGACAACTGGCCGAGCGGCTTCGGCGACAGCAATTCCGAAGACGATGTGGTGCGCGGCATCGGCGGCGACGACATCCTGATCGGCGGCTCCGGCAACGACTTCCTGGCCGGCGACAGCGAGGTCTCCTCCTATACGGCGCTGGGCGAGCGCAAGATCATCGACACGGACCAGACCGAGGCCAACTTCGACCTCACGGCGCGGACCGACGGCTCCGGCGGCTTCGCCACGGTCTGGCGTGAGTCGGCGACCAGTGCGGTAAATGACTCAAAAATCAAGATGGAGCTGCTCGACCAGAACGGCAACTCCACCAACCCACCGAAGGTCGTCGATGTTGCCACTGAAATCGGCGGCATCACCAACTACTACAACCCCGTCATCGAATCGGTGAAGGGCACACTGCCGGCCACCGGCAATACCGGCAAGATCTGGGTCGGCTATACCGACGGTATCAGCCCCAATGGCGGCGCACAGGCCTACATCAAGGTCTTCAACGCCGACGGCACGGGCTCGCCCTCGGCAACTGCTCTGCCCTCGCTCAATGCCGGGCAGCTTGTCATCCGCTTCTGGATGGAAGGGCAGTCGAACGGCGAGATGCTGATCGGCCAGGCCACGACGGGCAGTGGCGGCTTGAAGCTCGCCAAGTACAGCGGAGGAGGCGCTCAGAGCGCCGCGGGTGTCCTTACGCTTGATATCGCACCGGGCAGCAACTCCAGCGCCAACAAGATCGCCATGGCGCAGCTCAACCCCGGCGAACCCGGTGACGTCGGGCAGCCCAATGTCGCCGTCATCTATGGCAACAACCTCAAGATCATCGACCCCGGCGCCGTCGGGGTTGGGCCAACATCGATCACCAGCGCGATCCATCTTGCGGGCGAGGCCTTCGGCGTCGGCAAGCTGCCCTTGTCGTCGGGCGGCGGCTTTGTGGTCGGCTATGACGGCGGCGTCGATTCCATCTATCTGCAGCGCTACACGGCGGCCGGCGTCGCTGTCGGCGCGCCGGTACTGATCAGCAACCCCGGCCAGGCTGACAACATCAACACGGCCAACGACGCGGATCTGGCGGTTAGCAGTGACGGCGTCATCATCGTTACCTGGGCGGACGTCATGGGAGCCGACCAAGGCATCATCTACGAGCGTGCCTTTGATGCCAGTCTCAACCCTCTTTTCGCACCCACCCAGGTCAACCTGAGCCTGGCGTTGCACGCCGACGAGCCCAACATCGACGTGTCGCAGACCGCACAGGGAGTGTTCGCCGGCCTGGTCGCCTGGGAGGGCGATGCCTTCGCCGGCGCCACGGAGCGCGACGTCTACGCCGCGGCGCTGTCCCCGGTGCAGGGCAGCGGCAATGACAGCCTCTATGGCGGCATTGGCTTCGACACGCTGCTGGGGGGCGAGGGCAACGACCGTATCGAAGGTGGCCTCAACTCCGATTCACTGTACGGCGGCCCCGGCCTCGACACGGTCGACTACACCAATTCGGCTGCCTCGGTCACCGTCGACCTGACGGCGCAGACTGCGGCGGGTGCCGGCAGCGACGCGGCCGCCGACGTCATCAGCGGCTTCGAGAACGCTATCGGCTCGGCCTTCAACGACACGCTGACCGGCGCGGCCGGGGTGAACTCGCTCTACGGCCTGGCGGGTGACGACACGCTGACCGGCCTGGCGGGCGCCGACTACATGGATGGCGGCATCGGCGTCGACCGCGTCATCTACCAGGCGTCCAGCGCCGCCGTGACCATCGACCTGTCGAGCGGGCCGCAGTTCGGCGGCGACGCCGCCGGCGACACGCTGGTCAGCATCGAGAACGTGCTGGGATCCAACTTCGCCGACACGCTGAAGGGCAATGCCGGCGACAACGTTCTGCAAGGCGCGGCGGGCGACGATCGCATCATCGGCACCTCTGGCCTGGACATCATCCAGGGTGGTGGCGGCATCGACGTCATCGACTACAGCGGCTTCGGCAACCGGGTGCGGATCGACCTGTCCGGTGGCTCGGTCATCGCCATCGGTTCGGCCGATCAGGACGACGTCCTGGTGGCGATCGAGAACGCCATCGGCACCGCGCTGAATGACGAGATCTATGGTTCAGCCGTTGGCAATTCACTCTATGGCGGCGACGGCAATGACACGCTCGAGGGATTGGTCGGCGCTGACAGTCTGGTCGGCGGCAACGGCCAGGATGTGCTGAGCTACCTGAACTCCGACGCCACGGTCTACGTCAACCTCAAGACCGGCGCGGCGGCCGGGGGCCACGCCAACGGCGACTGGTTCACCCAGATGGAGCATGTCCTGGGCTCGGTCTTCAGCGACACCCTGGGCGGCAACAGCGGCGCCAACTCGCTGTACGGCAACGTGGGATCCGACACACTGCTGGGCGACACCGGCGCCGACTCGCTGATCGGCGGCAACGGTACCGATACTATCGACTACCAGACCTCCGACGCCGCGGTGACAGTCGATCTGTCGGACAACCTGACAGAGCATGGTGGCACCGCCGAGGGCGACTTCATTACCCAGGTGGAGAACATCGGCGGCAGCCAGTTCAACGACACCATCACCGGCGATGGCAATGGCAACTTCCTGCTTGGCGGCACCGGCTTCGACACGCTGCTGGGCCTGGGCGGCGACGACACGCTGAACGGCGGCCAGGACGACGACACCCTGATCGGTGGCGCCGG
>JBBQBI010000025.1:0-73633 GCA_038363005.1 Rhodospirillales bacterium | reverse complement strand
GACGGCCAGCTCGCCATCCGTGGCGATCCCGACGCGGCGGCCCTGACCGTGCTCGGCATGGGCAAGCTCGGCGCCGGCGAGCTCAACTACTCGAGCGACATCGATCTCATCCTGCTCTACGACCGCGACGCACCGGCACTGACCGGCAACGAGCAGCTGTCGCGGCACTTCGTGCGCGGGGCGCGGATGCTGGTGCAGCTCATGTCGGAGACCTCGGCCGACGGCTACATCTTCCGCACCGATCTCCGGTTGCGCCCCGATCCCGGCTCCACGCCGCTCGCCATGTCGGTCCAGGCAGCCGAACTCTATTACGAGAGCGTCGGGCAGAACTGGGAGCGGGCCGCCATGATCAAGGCGCACCCGGTGGCTGGCAACCGTGCCGTCGGGGAGGCCTTCCTAGGCGACCTCACACCTTACATATGGCGCAAGCATCTCGACTTCGCGGCCATCCACGACATTCATTCGATCAAGCGCCAGATCGACGCCCATCGCGGTGGTGGCACGGTCAAGGTGCTGGGTCATAACGTCAAGCTGGGCCGCGGCGGCATCCGCGAGATCGAGTTCTTCGCGCAGACCCAGCAGCTGATCTGGGGCGGCCGCGACCCGACACTGCGCAGCCCGCGCACCAAGGCGGCGCTGGTGGCGCTGGCCAAGGCCGGCCACACCGACATGACGGTGGTGAACGCGCTGTGCGACGCCTACGACTTCCTGCGCCAGGTCGAGCATCGGCTGCAGATGGCCGATGACCAGCAGACCCAGACGCTGCCGAAGGACGCGCGTGGCATCGCCGAGCTGGCGCAGTTCCTGCACTACGACAGCGAGCAGGCCTTCCGCGAAGCCCTGCTGCACCACCTGCACAGCGTGGAGGACCACTACGCCCACCTGTTCGAGGAGTCACCGGGGCTGGGTGGGCCCGGCAACCTGGTCTTCACCGGCGGCGAACCGGAGCCCGGCACGGTGACCACGCTGACCGGCCTGGGCTTCAGCGATCCGGGCAAGGTCTTCAACCTGGTGCGCTCGTGGCACCACGGGCGCTATCGCGCCATGCGCTCGCAGCGCGCCCGCGAGCTGCTGACCGAGATCATGCCGACGCTGCTCGGCGCCTTCGCCAAGACCAGCGATCCCGATGCCGCGCTGACCATGTTCGACGAGTTCCTCGGCGGACTGCCGGCCGGTGTGCAGCTGTTCGGCCTGCTGGCCGCCAATCCCAAGCTGCTTGACCTGATCGCCGAGGTGATGGGCACGGCGCCGGCCCTGGCGCAGCAGCTCTCGCGCCGGCCCGGCCTGCTGGACGCGGTGCTGAGCCGCGGCTTCTTCGAGCGCCTGCCCGACCGCGCCTCGCTGGCGCAGGACCTGGAGCAGCGGTTGAAGGAGGCGCGCGACTACCAAGACCAGCTCGACATCGCCCGCAGCTTCGCCAACGATCGCCGCTTCCAGGCCGGCATCCACCAGCTGCAGGCCTTGAGCCCGGAGAAGCAGATCGCCGGCTTCCTTAGCGACGTCGCAGACGTGGTGCTGGGCCGCATGCTGGGCTGCGTCGCCGACGAATTCGCCCGCACGCACGGCCGCCTGCCGGGCGCCGGCATGGCGGTGCTGGCGCTGGGCAAGCTGGGCAGCCGCGAGATGGCCGCGGGGTCCGACCTCGACCTGGTGCTGCTGTATGACGCGCCGCTCGGCGCGGTGAGCGACGGGCCCAAGGCCGAGGACGCCATGACCTGGAGCGCCCGCCTGGCGCATCGCTTCATCAACGCCCTGACCCTGGCGACCGGCGAGGGGCAGCTCTACCAGGCCGACCTGCGGCTGCGCCCCTCGGGCAACGCCGGCCCCATCGCCATCACGCTGGAGGGCTTCCGGCGCTACTACGAGCAGGAGGCCTGGACCTGGGAGCATATGGCGCTGACCCGCGCCCGCGTGGCCGCCGGCGACGGCGGCTTCGCCCAGGCCATCACCGCCACCTTGCACGAGCTGCTGGCCCGGCCGCGCGACGGCGCGAGGCTGCTGCGCGACGTGCACGAAATGCGCCAGCGGCTGCACCGCGAGAAGCCAGCCAAGGGGCCCTGGGACGTCAAGATGCAGGCCGGCGGCCTGGTCGACTGCGAATTCATCGCCCAGTACCTGGAGCTGCTGCACGCCCATGAGCAGCCGACGGTGCTGGCCGGACCGACCGACCGGGTGATCGAGGCGCTGGCCAACGCCGGTCTGCTCGACAAGCCGCTGGCCGAGCGCCTGGCGCTGGCGACGCGGCACTGGCGGCGGGTGCAGGGCTATCTGCGCCTGACCGCGCCCGACCACTTCGATCACAAGGTAGTGCCCGAGGCAATTCGCGCCGGCCTTGTTCGCGCCACCGATGCGCTTGACTTCGCCGCGCTGCAGGCTACCTCGGAAGCGACCGCGGCCTTTGTCAGCCAGGTCTACCGGGATCTCATCGCGGCACCCGCCGAGGCGCTGCCGCCCAAGCCAGAAGAGGGAACCAAGCCATGACAGCGACTGTGGGCAAGAAGGCGCCGGACTTCACCCTGCCGACCGATGGCGGCGGCACGGTCAGCCTGAAGGCGCTGAAGGGCAAGACCGTGATCCTCTATTTCTATCCCAAGGACGCGACGCCGGGCTGCACCACCGAGGCCTGCGACTTCCGCGACAACATGGCGGCCTCCAACAAGGCCACGGCCACGGTGATCGGGGTGTCGCGCGACAGCGTGAAGAGCCACGACAAGTTCAAGGAAAAGCAGGGCCTGACCTTCACCTTGGGATCCGACGAGGACGGCACGGTCTGCGAGGCCTATGGCACCTGGATCGAGAAGTCGATGTACGGTCGCAAGTACATGGGCATCGAGCGCGCCACATTCCTGATCGATGGCAAGGGCGTGCTGCGCCAGGAATGGCGCGGCGTGAAGGTAAAGGGCCACGTCGCCGAGGTGCTGGCGGCGGCGAAGGCGCTGTAGACTAGACTCCATCATCCGCGAGCCGCTCTCCTTCGGGGAGAACGGTTGGGGTGAGGGTGGTGCGGCTGGCAGCTTCCACACCGACCGACCGACGCCCTCACCCTGCCCTCTCCCTGAGGGAGAGGGAAACCAGACCAAGGAACAAAGCTCATGCAGAACCGCCAGATCACCCTCGCCCGCCGGCCGCAGGGCCAACCGCAGGAGGCCGACTTCGCGCTGGTCGAGAAACCGGTGCGCGCGCCGGGCGGCGGCGAGGCGCTGGTCGAGGTGCTCTATCTGTCGATCGATCCCTATATGCGCGGCCGGATGAACGACGGGAAGTCCTACTCCACGCCGGTCAAGCTGGGCGGTCGCATGGGCGGCGGGCTGGTCGGCCGCGTGCTGGAAAGCCGCGCGCCGGGACTGCAGGCGGGCGACATTGTCACCGGCTATGGCGGCTGGCAGACGCACTGGACCGCGCCGGCCAGCGAGATGCGCAAGCTCGACCCCGCGCTGGCGCCGGTATCCACCGCGCTGGGCGTGCTGGGCATGCCGGGCTTCACCGCCTGGTACGGGCTGACGCAGATCGGCAAGCCGAAGTCGGGCGAGACCGTGGTGGTGTCGGCCGCGTCGGGCGCGGTCGGCGGCGTGGTCTGCCAGCTAGCGAAGCTGGCCGGCGCGCGGGTCGTCGCCATCGCCGGCGAAGCGCGCAAGCTGGACTGGCTGAAGGCCGAGGCCGGTATCGACGCGGCGGTCAACCATCGCGACGCTGACCTGCCGGCAGCCTTGGCCGCCGCCTGCCCGCAGGGCATCGATGTCTACTACGAAAACGTCGGCGGTGCCGTGCTGGAAGCCGTGGCGCCGCTGCTGAACAAGGACGCGCGCATGCCGGTCTGCGGCCTGATCGCGCAGTACAACGCGACCGAGCTGCCGCCGGGACCGGACAAGCTGCCGCTGCTGATGCGCAACGTGCTGTCGAACCGCGTGCTGATCCAGGGCTTCATCATCTCCGACCACGACGAGCTGTGGCCCGCCTTTCTGGCCGAGGTCGGGCCGCTGGTCGGGAGCGGCAAGCTGAAGTACCGCGAGGACATCGTCGAGGGCCTGGAGGCGACGGTCCCCGCCTTCCAGGGCCTGCTGCAGGGCAAGAACTTTGGCAAGCTGCTGGTGAAGCTTGGCTAGCCTGCAGTCCGCCTGCCGCGCCGCGCTGGCCACCGCCGGGGCGAACGCCAAGGCGGCGGCGGCGCGCGCCCTGGCCGGTGACTGGCGCGACGGCCGTCTGTCGCTGGGCGAGGCCGTGGAGACGCCGGCGCGGCCGGCGCGACCGGCGCGCCCGGTCCTGGCCCTGCCGCGCGCCGTGCCGAAGCGCAAGGTGACCACCCAGCCGGAGGGGCGCATCGCGCTGCTGCACGCCCTGGCGCACATCGAATTCAATGCCGTCGACCTGGCACTCGACATCCTGGCGCGCTTCGGTACGCCCGACCTGCCGCGCGGCTTCTTCGACGATTGGGTGCGCGTGGCCGACGAGGAGGGCCGGCACTTCGGCCTGCTGGCCGACCGTTTGGCCGACCTGGGTGCCGCCTATGGCGACCTGCCGGCGCACGACGGCCTGTGGCAGGCGGCGGAGGCCACGGCCGGCGATCTGCTGGCGCGCCTGGCGGTGGTGCCGCTGGTGCTGGAGGCGCGCGGCCTGGACGTCACACCGGCGATGATCGCCCGCCTCACCGCCGCCGGCGACGGCGACAGCGCGGCGCTGCTGGAGATCATCTATCAGGACGAAATTGGCCACGTCGCCATCGGCCGCCGCTGGTTCGACCATGTCGCCCAACGCCGCGGGCTGGAGCCGGAGAGCACCTGGCTGCTGCTGGTGCGGCGTCATTTCAAGGGCGCGCTGAAGCCGCCCTTCAACCATGTTGCCCGTGCCGCGGCTGGCCTGCGGCAGGCGAGCTACGAAGCACTGACCCGGGAGAGCACCGGATGACCGACCTGACAGCCTGGGCGGAGAGCTTCCAGCGCTTCGCCGTCGCCGCCGAACCTATCTCGCCGCTCTACACCGTGCTGGCCCGGGCGGTCGCCGCCGACCCGGCGCTGCTGGCGCTGGCCGCCCTGGTGCCGCTGGAGAACCAGCCGGCCAACATTCTGATGGCAGCGGTGCAGCGCCGCCTGTTCGAGCTGCCCGACGATCCCCTGGCGCGCTTCTACGCCAACCTGACGGCGGCGGCGCTGCCGCCTGAGCAGGCGGTCGCCGACTTTCGCCGCTTCGTCCTGGCGCAGGCGGCGGCCTTGACGCCGCTGCTGACCGGGCGGCGCACCAGCACCAACGAGCTGCAGCGCGCCGCCGTGCTGCTGCCGGCCTTTGGCCTGGCCGCGGCAGAGGCCGAGCCGCTGCACTTGGTGGAGATCGGCTGCTCGGCTGGCATCCTGCTGGCCTTCGACCGTGTGGCCTATGACTACGGTGATGCCGGACGCCTCGGCCCGGCCGACGCGCCGCTGACTCTTCGGTGCCAGGTCGAGGGCAAACCGCCGCTGCCGCTACGCCTGCCGCGCGTGGCCAGCCGCGTCGGACTGGACCTCATGCCGCTGGACGCCGGCAACGCGGACGACGTCGCCTGGCTCGAGGCACTGGTCTGGCCCGAGCAGCCGGCGCGACGCGAACGCCTGCGCCAGGCCCTGACACTGACCCGCGCGACGCCACCGCGGCTGATCGCCGGCGACGCGGCGGAGTCTTTCGCCGCGGTCGCGGCGAGCCTGCCGGCGGACGGCCTGGTCGTGGTGTTCCATTCCTTCGCCCTGGTGCAGTTCCCGGCGGCGGCCAGGGCGCGGCTGCTGGCCGCCATCGATGACCTGGCCCTGCGGCGTCCGGTCTGGCGCATCGGCTACGAGCACGCCTTCGCGGCGCACGCGGCGCTCGACCTGCAGCGCCATGGCGTCGACAGCGCGCCGCTGCGCCTGGCCGCGGCCGCGCCGCATGGCGACTGGCTGCGCTGGGTGGCCGCGCCTGGCGCCTAGCGGGCGAGGGCCTGCTGGGTGACCGCGTCGAAGCCCCCGGTCGCGGCGCACCAGTCCGCCAGCACCGTGGCGACGCGGCGGCCGGGCGAGTCCGGCGGGTCGCTTTCGCGCGTCGCGGCGAACCACTCGAGCGGCAGGCCCTCGGGCCCCAGCGGGCGGGTGACGACGCGGCCGGCGGCCTCCCAGCCCCGCGTCGCCCAGCGGGCGCGGATGCAGACGCCCTGCCCGGCGGCGGTCAGCTCCAGCGCCGCTTCGGGCCGGCCGACCTTGATGACGCGACGCGGGTAGAGCCCGGCCGGCGTCATGAAGCGCTGGTGCTCGAAGCCCGGCGCCACGGCGAAGCCGGTGGAGAGAAAGACCTCGCGGCTGAGGTCGAGCGCCGTGACATGCGGCTGTCGCGCCCAGGGGTGCGTCGGTGCGGCCACCGCTACCAGGGCATCGACGAAGAGGCGCTGGCGCGTCACGCCGGGACGCCAGGCACCGCCGGCGACGATGGCGAGGTCGAGCACGCCTTCGGCCAGCAGCTCCAGCGGCCGCTCGGCAGTGTCGGACTGCAGCTCGAGCTGGACCTCCGGCAACAGCCGCCCGGCGTGCGCGTGGAAAGCGGCGTACCAAGGCAGCGCCGCATAGATCGCCTGGCCCAGCCGGGCGACCGCGGTGATGCCGGACTCGGCGATCTGCGCCACGTCGGATTCCGTGCGCGCCAGGTCGGCCAGCAGGCGGCGCGCGGTGAGCAGCAGGCGCTCGCCCGCCGGGGTCAGGGTCAGGCCGCGACGCTCGCGATGGAACAGTGCCGTGCCCAGGCGCCGCTCGGCTTCGCGCAGGCGGTGCGACAGCGCCGACTGTGTCAGGCCCAGCAGCTCGGCAGCGACGCTCATGCTCGGCGCCTCGGCGATGCCGACCAGCATGGCGAGATGGCGCAGTTCGAGGCGTGGCAGCATCAGAAGAATATCATTAATATTTTTCATTTAATCAACGAATGTTTTGAATTTGATTAATGACGTTGCCACTCTCATCCTCTGCTCCAAGGGCCGCCCGACGGCCCCTGACCCAAGAGGAGACGCGACATGGCCTTGGCCGTGGCACAGGAGAGCCGGGACTTCGTCGATCACTACTGGGAACATGGCTACGCCATCGTGCGCGGCCTGTTCGGCAAGGCCGAGATCGCCGAGGCGCAGGCCGAGGCGCAGCGCATCTACCAGGAAGGCCTGCAGCACCACGCCACTTATCGGCACCAGAACCTGCTCTACGAGATCCTGCCCGAGGCCTTCGCCGGCCAGCGCTATGTCATGCAGGCGCACTGGTTCAGCTGGATCAGCCCCTTTTTCGAGCGTTTCCGCCGCAGCCCGCAGATGTTTTCCGCGCTGCAGCCGCTGCTCGGCCGCAACGTGCGGCAGATCGCCCAGCAGCTGCATTGGAAGCCGCCGGGCGCGCCCTTGAGCGGCTACCGCTTCCATCAGGACCTGCGCTTCCGCGAGCGTCAGGAGGACTTCAAGGACCTGATGACCACCAACATCAACTTCGGCGTGGCGATCGACCCGGCGACCAAGGAGAACGGCTGCCTGCGCGTCATCCCCGACAGCCACAAGAAGGGCTACCTGGGGCTGGCCGACGACGGCCCGATCATGAAGGGCACGACGCAGGACGAGGAGCTGCGCAAGGCTGGGCTGGACCCCGCCGACATCCTCGACGTTGAGCTCGATCCCGGCGACCTGGTGATCTGGGGCCTGGTGACGGTGCACGGCTCGCAGCAGAACAAGTCCGCCAAGGACCGCTGCTTCATGATCTCCAGCTACACCAAGGCGGAGAACAGCGACCGCGGCGAGTGGGCCTTCCGCGATGGTGTCTCGACGCCGCTGGGCGACCAGCCGGAGGTCTGCAAGTACACCGCCCTGCGCGAGAAGCCGGGTCCCTTCTACATCGAGGACAAGTGGTACCAGAATTGAGCTGCTGAACCGGCGCGCCGCAGCATCTGGCTATGCGGACGGGCCGCCCTGGCGACAGGGCGGCCCTTTGCTTTGGGGGTATGGTCGGGCGGCCGGGCACGCTGCTAGGCTCGCCGCCATGAGTGACAAGACCCTCGTCAAGACCACCTGCCCGCGCGACTGCTACGACGCCTGCGGCATCGTCGTCATCAAGCGTGACGGCAAGGTCACCAAGGTGCTGGGCGACCCCGAGCATCCGGTGGCGCGCGGCGCGCTCTGTGGCAAGTGCGCCATCGCCTACAACGGCGCCTGGCGCGATCCCCAGCAGCGTCTGTCGACGCCGCTGATCCGCAGCGGGCCAAAGGGCAGCGGCCAGTTCCGTGCGGCGACGTGGGACGAGGCCTTGAGCCTGGCAGCGGAACAGCTGAACGCCGTGCGCGCGCGCCTGGGTGGCGCCGGCATTCTCAACACCCACTACACCGGCACTTGCTCGCTGCTGGCCGGCGGCTTTCCGCAACGCTTCTTCAATGCCATCGGCGCCACCGAGGTGGAGCCCGACACCATCTGCAACAACGCCGGCCACGTCGCGCTGCGCTATGTGCTGGGGACCAGCGCGCTGGGCTTCGATCCGCGCACGGCGAAGGACGCCGCCTGCATCGTGGTCTGGGGCGCCAACCCCTCGGCCTCGGCGCCGCACGCGCACAAGCACTGGCTGAAGGAGGCGCCGGGCAAGGTCATCGTCGTCGACCCGATCCGCCATGCCACCGCCGAAGCCGCCGACCTGCACCTGCAGCTGCGCCCCGGCAGCGACGCGGCGCTGGCCTTCGCGCTGCTGCACATCCTCAAGCGCGACGG
This sequence comes from Rhodospirillales bacterium, assembly GCA_038363005.1. Lineage (GTDB taxonomy): Bacteria > Pseudomonadota > Alphaproteobacteria > Kiloniellales > JACOMY01 > JAKOWB01. The sequence continues at coordinate 64,923 of JBBQBI010000025.1, read as the reverse complement.
CAAGCTGGACCGCGCCTTCCTGGCCTGGAGCGTGCTGGGCTGGAACGAGGTCGAGGCGCAGCTTCCCGCCTGCACGCCGGAATGGGGCGAGCAGGTCACCGGCGTGCCCAAGGCGCTGATCGAGGCGGCGGCGGCGCTCTACGCCAGCGGGCCAGCGATGCTGTGGCTCGGCCAGGGGCTGCAGCGCCAGCCGAATGGTGGCAACGCCTTCCGCGCCATCGCCTGCCTGCCGGCGGCGACCGGCAACATGGGCAAGGCCGGCACCGGGCTCTACTACCTGAACGGCGGCGCCCGGCGCGGTCTCGACGGTGGCTATCTGGAGGGCGCCGCACTGGCGCCCACGGACCGCCCGGCGATTAGCCACATGGACCTGGCGGCGGCACTGGCCGACCCGGCCCAGGCCGGGGCGCTGATCTCGTGGAACATGAACGTCGCGGCCTCCGGCCCGCGCCAGGGCGAGCTGCGCCGGGCGTTGGCGCGCGACGACCTCTTCGTACTGGTCGCCGACCTCTTCCTGACCGATACGGCGAAGCTGGCCGACGTGGTGCTGCCGGCGGCGAGTTTCCTGGAGTTCGACGACATCGTCTCCAGCTACTTCAACCTGACGCTCTCGGCCCAGGCCAAGGTGGAGGCGCCGCCGGGCGAAGCGCTGCCCAACATGGAGATCTTCCGCCGCCTGGCGCGCGCCATGGGGCTGAACCACCCGGCGCTCTACGAAGACGACCGCGCCATCATCGACACGCTGCTGGCGCGCAGCGGCCACGGCATCGCCTTCGACGAGCTGAAGGCCAAGGGCACGGCGACGCTCTATGCCGAGCCGGTGATCGCCTTCGCCGAGGGACGCTATCCGACGCCGTCGCGGCGTATTGAGCTCGCCAGTCCGCAGGCCGCGCGCGACGGCCATCCCCTGGCGCCGCTGCCGCTGGCCGATGCGCCGACGGCGGACGGCAGGCTGCGCCTGCTGTCGCCGGCCAGCCCCTGGCTGATGAACGACAGCTACGGCAACGACGCGACGATCCGCGACAAGCTGGGCGTCGCCGACATCACGCTGCACCCGGACGACGCGGCGAGGCTGGGCCTGCAGGCCGGTCAGGCGGTGCGCGTCGCCAGCCCGGTCGGCGCCTTGACCCTGACCCTGAAGCTGGACGGCGCGCTGGTCACGCCGGGTACGGCTTTAGCCGCCAAGGGCCGCTGGGGCGAGAACGTCAACGCGCTGTTCGACGGCCGCAAGAGCGACCTGGGCGAGAGCACCGCGGTGCACGGCCAGGAAGTCACGGTCAGCGCGCTCTAGCGGCTACCAGCTCAGGCGACGCCGGTTCCGACCGACCGTGGCCCCCTTCGCGCTGGCGGACAACCAGACCCGCCGGAAGGTGACGCACAGGTCTGCGATATTAAGGCAGAATCCCTGTTTGATTGACCATTCAAGGTCGCCGCCCTACAAATTGAACGTTCATTCAGACATATCGCGGGGCGCGCGGCATGAGCACGGTGACGTCTTTTGGTGCCCTCGAGCCGGCGGCGCCGGTGAGCAAGGCCCTGCTAACTGCCAACCAGGAGCAGCGCCGCAGCCAGCTGGTCCAGGCGACCATCCGCATCCTTGCCCGCCACGGCCTGTCCAACACCACCCTGGCCAAGGTAGCGCAGGACGCCGGCCTGTCCCCCGGCATCGTCAACTTCTACTTCACCAGCAAGGACCAGCTGCTGCTGGCGGTACTGAAGACGCTGTCGGACGAGTTCATGGGCAAGCTGGAGGACGCCATCGCCGCCAGCGGCAACGACCCCGGCGCCAACCTGGAGGCGCTGATCGAGGCCATGCTGGCGGCTGACCTGTCGGACCCTGACAAGGTGGCGGTCTGGTACGCCTTCTGGGGCGAGGCACGGGCCCGGTCCGACTACCTGAAGGCCTGCGGCGAGCGTGACGAGGCTTATCACAAGGCGCTGCTGGCGCTCTGCCGCCAGCTTGGCGAGGCGGCGCCGGAGGGCCACCGCATCGATCCCGACGCCGTCACGCTGGCGCTGCTCGGCCTGCTCGACCAGTTCTGGCAGGAGATCATGGCGCGGCAGGGTGACTTCGACCGGGCCAACGCCCGGCGCCTCTGCCAGGGCTTCCTGGCCTCGGTCTTTCCGTGGCGCTTCACCCTGCCGGTGGAGGGCGCCGCGGTGGTGGCGCTGCCGCAGACCCTGCCGGCCTGGACCTATGGCAACGCCGAGTTCTTCCAGCTGGAGCGCGAGAAGCTGTTCCGCCGCGCCTGGCACGTCGTCGGCCATGTCAGCGACCTGGCCCATCCCGGCGACTACGTGACCTTCGAGCTGCTGGGCGAGCGTGCCTTCGTGATCCGTGGCAAGGACGGCCAGCTACGCGCCTTCCACAACGTCTGCCGCCACCGCGCCCACGCCGTGGTCAGCGGCGAGCAGGGCAGCTGCGCCGGGGTGATCCGCTGCCCCTATCACGGCTGGCTCTACAACCTCGACGGCCGGCTGCGCGCCGTGGCGGCGGAGAAGTCCTTCGCCGGCATGCAGAAGGACAGCCTGGGGCTGCACCCGATCGAGCTTGAGGTCTATCTCGGCTTCCTCTTCATCCGCTTCGAGGGCGCCGGTGAGGCCACGGTGGCCGAGCGTTTCCAGCCCTATGCCGCGGAGCTGGCGCTCTATCGCGTGCCGGAGATGCGGCCGCTCTGGGCACCCTGGAGCAGGGAGCTCGAGGTCGACTGGAAGAACGTGCTGGACAACTACCTCGAGGGCTATCACGTGCCGGCCAGCCACCCCGGCCTGTATGACCTCTTCGGCGGGCACTACGAGGTGGAGGCACAGCCGACCGGCGTTGGCCGCGCGCTGCACTGGGTGCGCGACGAGGCCGCCAAGGGCTGGTCGCAGCGCGCCTACCAGCGTCTGCTGCCGACGGTCGAGCATCTGCCGGCGGAGCGGCAGCGCGCCTGGGCCTACTACTCGCTCTTCCCGCTGACCTCCTACGATCTCTATCCGGATTCGGTGGATTTTTTCCAGATCGTGCCGCTGGACAGCGGCCGCACGCTGCTGCGCGCGCGCAGCTACGCGCTGCCCGGCGCCACTCGCGACCTCAAGGCGGCGCGCTGGCTGCAGACCCGCATCAACGCCCTGGTGCAGCGCGAGGACGAGGAGCTCACCCGCTCGGTGCAGGGCGGCCTGGCGTCATCGGCCTACGAGGTCGGCGTGCTGAGCGAGAAGGAGGCCATGCTGACCGCCTTCCACGACTGGATGCGCCAGCGCCTGCCGGTGGCGCGCCAGGTGCAGACGCCGGCGGAGGGCACGGTCGCGGCGCTGAACACGGCGCTGGAGGGCGCCACCTAGGCTCGTCGAGGTGCCTCAGCCCGGGGCGGTGACGGCATGAGGTCCCCCGCCTGCCCGGCCGGACAGCGACAGCAATTCGGCGCGCGGCGGCAGGTCGGCAGGCTCGCGCAGGCGACCGACGAGGCCGATGCGGCGCAGGGCGCGTAGAACCAGCCAGCCGGGATCGGCCTGCCCCGGATAGAGACCGAGCCGCGCCGAACCGGGAAAGGCGTGATGGTTGTTGTGCCAGCACTCGCCGAAGGTCACGAGGCCGCAGTAACGCACGTTGTGTCCTTGCACCGCCGCGCCGGCGACGTGCCAGTCGCGATAGCCCTGGTTGTGCGCGAAGTAGCCGATGAGCCAATGACCGAAGATCGAGACGGTGACGCGCGCGGCTACGCCCCAGGCAACCCAACCCCAACCGCCGAGAGCTAGAAGCAGCATGGCGAGGGGAAGTTGCTGCAGCATCGCCGTGCGTTCCAGAGTCCGGTAGAAGGCGCTCTCCGTCAGCGCTGCCGGGTAGCGGTAAACGGGCGGGCAATTCAGTGCCAGATCGCAATGGAGCTGCCACCAGAAGTCTGTCAGCAGGTCGCGCCGGTGGGCGAAATAGTCATGGCATGCCGGCTGGCGCTGTGCCCAGTCGCGGAAGTCGTGAGTGCGCATCATGGTGAAAGGCCCGCCCAGGCCGACCAGTGTGCCGAGATAGACAAGGAGTCGCTCCAGCCACCGGGGGCAGGCGTAGCTGTCATGGATCAGCTTGCGGTGCATGCCGAGCGAATGGCCGAGGCAGAGCACGAGACTGGTCAGCCCGAGGAACAGCAACACTGCGTCCCAGGAAAAGTGCAGCGTGCCAAGCACCGCCCAAGTGAGCAGCAGTGCGCTCCACCAGATGGACTTGGCCGGCTGCCAGCGAACCACGCCGGCGAGCGGATCTCCCGGCGCTCCCGGTACGATCCGCTGATGCAGCGGGTCGGTGGCGGAGCCCAGTGTCATTCAGCCCTCGCGATGATGGTGTGGATTAGATAGCGCGCACTCTCTTCAACGACGAAGCGCTGTATCGGGCCGAAGTACCAGCCCGGATCGAGCAGGCGCTCATAGTGAATAGTCAGCGCCACCGCCGTGCGCCGCTCGTCGATCGCTTGGAAGCGTACTTCAGTGCCTTGGATCGCGAGGTAACCGGCAAGATAGCTGGTGTTCTCGATCACTCGCGTGCGCACGTAGTCGGCGCCCACCTCCTCGATCCGCAAGGCCATGCTGCCGTGCTTGTCGTTGGTAAAGATCCAGCGACTGTAGGTGAAATAGAGACGGTGCACGTCACCGACCGCCAGCGAGCCGGCTTCGATGCGCTCGGGCAGTGGGAACAGCGATACAAACCAGTGGCGCGGCAGATCGAAGGTGATCGGTTTCGCCATGTTGTGCTTCAGGTCGCGGATGCTCCCAGTCACGACCTCGGTCACAGTCGCGTCCTGCCGGTGCGGGTCATAGCCAAAGGGAAGGATGCCATCCAGGGACAGGCCCAGGACGAGCAGCGGTAGCAGGTGGACGCCGTGACGCGTCGGCCCGCGCCTTGCGCTCTTCTCGCGGCTCACCGCGTAAATGAAGCCAAGGGTGACGCCAAAGTAGAAGATCGGCAGAAACATGAGGACGCAGAGGAAGCCCTCGAAAAGAATCAGTGACGAGGCCAGCATGACAGCGGTCGCCGCGACAACTTGATTCCAGTAGCGCCCGACGACATCCTGGCGCAGCGAGCGGGGAACGAAGTGATAGATGATCAGTGAAAGCAGGAAGGGGAACAGCAGATAGGTGATCGTCGTCTTGCCGAACCGGCTGTCCAGCAGCAGACGCATGGCGAAGGCTGCGAGGCCAGTGACAACCATCCAGTAGTAGAGCTTGGAAAAAGACCTACCCATCGCTCTCGTTCTTCGCTGTCGACCTTCGTGCCTTGCCGGCGCGCTGCCTGGCGATTTTTCGTGCGTGCGGACAGAAGGGGCTGAGAAAACTGTAGAGCGTGTTGGCGATACTTTCCGCGACCAGGAAATAGAGCACATGCTGGCCGCGCTTCTGCTGGTCGATCAAGCCGGCCTGCCGCAACACCGAGAGGTGCTTGGAGATGGATGGCAACTCCATGTCGAACCTGGCGGCGATCTCGCCCACAGTCATGGGGCCGCCTGCCAAATGGTTCAGGATGCGACGCCGCGGCTCGGAAGCGAGGGCCTTGAAGGAATCCATTCATATTTTCCTAAATAGGAAAATATGAAAATGCAACAGTGTTCGCGACGTCGATTCCGCGGGAGCCTCCCGGCAGGCCATTTTTTGCCCTCCCGGTAAAGGGAGAGGGAGAAGCCACGACAAGGGGCGCGCCTAGCCCCGCACCACGCCCATGAAGTTGTCGTAGAGCTGCCTGGCCGCGGCGTTGAAGCCGGGCATGGCCTTGGCCGCGGTCTCGCGGAACTTCGGCAGGGCGCCGGCGCCCAGGGCCATATCGAGCGCGCAGGAATAGGCCGGGACCTCGCCCCACTCGTCGACCGTGGCGCCGGTGACCTCGACGTGGAACTGCAGGCCCCAGGCCTTGTCGCCGACGCGCAGCGCGTTGATCGGGCAGAGCGGCGAGGCGGCGAGGATCACACCGCCGGGCGGCAGTGTCTTCACCTCGGCGGAATGCCATTGCAGCGCTGGCAAGGTCGCCGGCAAGCCGGCGAGCAGACGGTCGGCCTTGCCGGCCGCCGTCAGCTCGACTGGCAGCACGCCGATCTCCGGGCTGCCGGGGCCAACCTCGGCGCCATGCGCGGAGGCGAGGAGCTGGTGCCCGAGGCAGAGACCCAGGTAGGGACGCTTCAGCTCGCTCACCCAGCGGCGGATCGCGGCCTTTTCGGCGACGAACCAGGGATGCTCGGCCTCCTGCCAGACATCCATCGGGCCGCCCATGACCATGAGCGCGTCGTAGCCTTCGAGCGGCGGGATGGCCTGGCCTTCGTCCAGTTCCACCGCGTCCCAGGCAAGGCCGTCGGCAGCCATGAAGTCGCGCAGGATGCCGGGGTGCTCGCAGGCGATATGCTGAAAGACAAGGGCGCGCATCACGTCTCCCTGAACCATTCGGTGACCAGGATGGTGCAGCCGATGTCGCTGCGGCTGTTGTGGTGGCTGCCGGGGGCATAAGTGACCACGTCGCCGGCGCCGATCACCGTGCCGTCGTCGTCGATCAGCTCGCCCTCCAGGATCATGAAGTCCTCATAGCCCTCGTGGTCGTGCGCGATGGTCTCGCCGCCGGGCGGGATCTTCATCAGGTAGGTGCCCTGCCCGCTGCGTTGCGGCGCCCCCTTCTCATAGCTGATCGGGATCAGGCCCCAGCCGGGCTGTTCCGGCCCCTCCAGGTCGTAAGGCCCCCACTGCCGCTCCGCGCGGCGGATGATGCTGCGTCCGGTGTTGGCCATTAGCGGTCCTTCAGTCCGTAGTAGAGATAGGCGGCCTTGAGGTAGAAGCGGCGCAGCGCCGGCAGCGGGAAGCGCGGCGAGAGGCCGAGGATCGGCGCCGGCACTACGTCCTCGTCGCGGTTGGCGCCGGCCGCCAGCTTGGCCAGCGCCTGTCCGGCCCAGGGCATGGTGTTCACGCCATTGCCGTGACAGCCATAGGCGTAGAAGACGCTGCGGTCGTCCGGCAGGCGGCCGACCGCCGGCATCTTCGAGCGAGTGATGGAGACCAGGCCGCGCCAGAAGTGCGAGATCTCAGCGCCGGCGAAGGCGGGGAAGACCTCGCCCAGGCGGCGGGTCAGCCAGACCCGCATCTTCGCCGCCGACTGCGGCGAGCCATCGGTGTCGCCGCGCGCGCCGAACAGCAGGCGCTTGTCCTTCAGCAGGCGGTAGTAGAAGAGCAGCCGGCGGGTGTTGAACAGCGGCGATTCGGTGACGAAGTTCTCCGCCGCGATCTCGGCCTCGGTCAGCGGCCGCGTGGTGATGATGTTGGACAGCGCCGGCAGCACGCGGCCGTCGAGCTCCGCCTTCAGTCCCTCGCGCAGGTAGCCGTTGGTGGCGATGATCACCTGCTTCGCCGTCAGCGCGCCGCCGGCGGTGACCAGGCGATGGGCACCGCCCTTGTTCTCCCAGCGCTCCACCAGCGAATTGCCATGCACGATGGCACCGCGCTTCAAGGTCGCCGTCGCCAGGCCACGGTGGAACTTCAGCGGGTGCAAGCCGAAGCCACGCTGCACGTGGACGGCACCGAACTGCTCGGTGCCACGATGGCCCTCGGCGTCGAACTCTTCCTTCGACAGCAGGCGGGTCGGCACGCCGAAGGTCTTCTGCAGGCCCTCGGCGTAGCCCTTGAGGCCGGCGGCGGCCTCCGGCCGGTGCGCGATGTCGTAGAAGCCGAGGCCCTGGCGGTCGTAGTCGATGTTTTCCTCGGTTCCCAGGCGGTCCACTAGGTCGACGGCATCGAGCTGGCTTTGCATGTAGTGCTTGGTGGCTTCCAGGCCGAACTTCTCGACCATGGTCTCCAGGCCCAGCTTGCCGGCCGGGAAGCAGACGAAGCCGCCGTTGCGGCCCGAGGCACCCCAGCCCAGGTGGTTGGCCTCCAGCACACGCACGTCGCGGCCGTGGTCCTTGGCCAGGTGATAGGCGGCGGAGAGACCGCAGTAGCCGCCGCCGATCACCGCGACCTCGCAGGACTGCTCGCCCGTCAGCGGCCCGCTGTCGGTCGGCGGCGGCGGCGCCGTGGCCTCCCAATAGGAGGGGACGGCGGGCTTCTCGTAGAGGTTCGGGTGGTAGAGCGTGGTGAGGGTCATGGGGCTCGCTTTCGACCGCTTTTCCACCCGTCATGCTCGGGCTTGTCCCGAGCATCCATCGATCTACTCGCGCGGGCGGCGGGATGGACCCTCGGGACAAGCCCGAGGGTGACGGGAGACGAAGGGTTGGGCGCGTACCTCAGCCGTTCCACAGCCCTTCCTTCCGCACCTCGTCCTGCGCCAGCAGGATCGCCTTGCGCAGGATCTCGACGATCTCGTCGATCTGGCTGCGGGTGACGATCAGCGGCGGCGAGAGGACGCAGTGGTTGATCAAGGGGCGGACGATAAGGCCCAGGCGCTCGGCGTGGGCGTCGATGCGCGCTCCGATGGTCTTGTCGAGCTTCAGCGGCTCTTTCGAATCGCGCGAGATGACGCACTCGACGCAGGCCATCAGGCCCATGCCGCGCACGTCGCCGACAATGGGAATGTCGCTCAGCGTCTTCAGCTGCGCCTGGAAGTAGGGGCCAACCGCGCGCACATGCTCGAGGATCTGCTCGCGCTCCATGATTTCGATGTTCTTCAGCGCCACCGCGGTGGCCACCGGATGCCCGAAGTAGGTATAGCCGTGGTAGAAGTTGACCCCCTGCCCGCGCTCGCCCTTGATCTCGTCCAGCACGCGGTCGGAGATCAGCGCGGCGCCCAGCGGGATGTAGCCCGAGGTGATGCCCTTGGCGACCGTCACGATGTCGGGCTGGATGCCGAAGACCTCTTCGCTGGCGAACCAGTGGCCCAGGCGGCCAAAGGCGGTCACCACCTCGTCGGAGATGTAGAGCAGGTCGTGCTTGCGGCAGAGCGCGTGCATGCCCTTGAGGTAGCCAGGCGGCGGCACGATCACGCCGCCCGAGGCCTGGATCGGCTCGGCGATGAAGGCGGCGCATTTGTCGGCGCCGATCTCCAGGATCTTGGCTTCGAATTCCGCCAGCAGGTGGGCGGTGAAATCCTCGATACTCATGCCCTGTGGGCGGCGATAGGGATCCGGCGAGGAGACCCGGTGCACGCGCTCGGTCTCGAAGTCGAAGTAGTTCTTCTCGCGGTCCTTGCCGGTGCAGGAGGCGGCGAGATAGGTCGAGCCATGGTAGGCCGCATCGCGGCTGATGATGTGCTTCTTCTGTGGCCGGCCCTTGACGTTGTTGTAGAGCGCGACGAAGCGCAGCGCGCTGTCCACCGCGGTCGAGCCGCCGGTGGTGAAGAGCACGGTGTTGCAGTCGCCGGGCGACAGGCTGGCCAGCTTGGCCGCCAGCTCGGTCGCCGGCACATTGCCCAGGCCCCAGGGGCTGTAGTAGGCGAGCTTCATGGCCTGCTCGGCCATGGCCTCGGCGATTTCCTTGCGGCCGTGGCCGATCTGCACGCACCACATGCCGGCCGGACCGTCGTAGAGCTTGCGGCCCTCGCGGTCGTAGACGAAGGCACCCTCGCCGCACTCGATCAGCAGGCGGTTCTGCGTCGGGTGGCTGCCCAGGTGCTCCCAGGGGTGCAGCAGGTGGCGGAACTTGGCGGTGATGTCGTTGGGTTGCGCGGTCATTCTGTTCTCCCTTGCTGCGCCCCCAGCCTCGCAGCCTCAGCCGGCGACGACCAGTGCGTCCACTGCGACGCAGCCCGTCGGGCCGACGATCACCGGGTTGATATCGATCTCCATCACCACGTCGGCCAGCGCTACGGCCAGAGCCGACAGGCGTGCCGCTGTCTCGGCGAAGGCCAGGACATCCGCCTTCGGCGTGCCGCGGAAGCCATCGAGCAAGGTGCGCAGCTTCAGGCGATCGATCAGCTTCGCCGCCCAGGCAGCATCGAAGGGCGGGCGGGCCAGCACCACGTCCTTCAACGCCTCGGCCAGCACGCCACCGGAGCCGACGACCAGGGTCGGGCCGAACTGCGAGTCGCGGGTGATGCCCAGGATCATCTCCACGCCCTTGGCCGCCATGGGCGCCACCAGCACCGTGGGGCCAAGGCGCGCCGCCAGGTCGTCCCAGGCGGCGCCCACCGCGGCCTCGCCACTGAGGTTCAGCTTCACGCCGCCGACCTCGGACTTGTGGGCAATGCCGGGCATCGCGGTCTTCACCACCACCGGGCCGCCGAAGGAAGCGGCCGCCGCCAGCGCCTCGGCACGGGTCGAGACGATGCGGCGCGGGATGGTGGGGATGCCGAAGTCCTGCATCAGCTCCAGCGAGACCGTCTCATCCAGCGTGCCGGCGCCCTTCAGCCTGGCCTTCCACCGCGCAACCAGAGCAGCATCCAACGTCGGCGCCGCGCCGGGCCCCTGAAAATCGCGATGGTCGAACAGCGCCCGCGTCGCCCGCAGGAACTGCTGGGCGCCATCCATGGTGACGATGCCTTCGGCCTGCAGCGTGACGGTCTGCGCCGAGTCGCCGCTGCCCTGGTGGTTGGAGCAGATGATCACCGGTTTGCCACCGGCGTTGCGCAGCGCGCGCCGCGCCACCGACGGGCTCATGGTGTTGACTACGCCTTCGGCACTGCGGTCGCAGAGCACCACGCCCAGCGCCGTGTCAGGGTCCTCCATCAGGGCCACGAAGCAGTCGGAGAAAATGCCTTCCGCATCGTTGCCGGTGCCCCAGGCGTCGCAGGGATTGACCGGCGGCAGGCCGTGTTCCAGCCGCGCCGCCAGGCGCTGCGTGGTCTCGTCGCTGATCTTCGCAAAAGGCACGCCGGCATCGTGCGCCAGATCCATGAAGAGCTCGCGCTCGCCACCCGAGTCATGGATCGAGGCCAGCGCGCCCGGGCCGATGTTCGGCATCTGCGCGAAGAACAGCGCGGTGAAGACCAGTTCGTCCATGGCGCGCACGCGATGCACGCCAAAGCGCTCGAACAGTGCCTGGTAGGCACCGTCGTCGCCGACCAGCGCGCCGCTGTGCGAGGTGGCGAGCTTGGCGCTTTCCTCGGTCCGGCCAACCTTGAGGATCACCACCGGGATGCGCTTGGCCTGCGCCTTCGCCAGGGCGGCGACGAAGCCGTCGGGATCGCGTGCCGTCTCCATGAAGATCGCCAGCACCTTGGTGCTCGGCTGCTCCAGCGCGAAGTCCATGTAGTCGGCCAGCGTGCAGTTCAGCTCCTGCCCTGGCGAGACCACGTAGTTGTAGTCCAGGCGTGCTTCGGCATCGACCATCGAGCAGAGCGTCGAGCCGGAATGCGACAGCAGGGTCACGCCGCCGGCCCGGTGGATCTTGCGGGTGTGGAAGCCGCACATCCACAGGCCGATCTCGAAGTTGTAGAAGCCCATGCAGTTGCCCCCGAGCAGGATGAAACCGGTCTCGCGGCAGCGCTGGCGCACCCGCTCGGTCAGCGGCGGCTCGCGGTCGCCCTCCAGGTAGAGGCTGGAAACGATGGTGCCGGCGCGGATGCCCAGCACCAGCGCCTGTTCCAGGCTCTCCTCGATGGCGGCGTTGGGCACCGCGAAGGCGACGTGTTCCGGCACCTCGGGCAGCTCGGCCAGCGAGGCGTAGCACTTGATGCCCTCGATCGCCTCGTAGCGTGGGTTCACCGGATAGAGGCGGCCGGCGTAGCCGCCGTGCTTGATCTGCTGGATCAGCGTATTGCCGACGCTGCCGGACCGGGTCGAGGCGCCCAGGATGGCGATGGACTGCGGGCGCAGCAGAGGATCGAGGCGATGGGCGCACATGGCGGAGCGGGGCTTCTTGGGTGACGGTTCAGCGGGCGGCGGGACACTAGGTCAGGCGGAGATATGGGCGCAACCGGGGCGCCACGACCATCCTGGGACCGTCAAATATCGCCCGGCGGCGTCGCTTTCTTGCGCGGCGGGTCGAAGAAAGGCCGGCCGACCACCGTGGCCTTGGCCATGACCTTGTCCCACTTCAGCTCCTTCTGCACATAGACCTCGACCCAGAGGTCGTCTTTCACCGTGTCGCCATAGGGCCGCTTCAGGCTGGCAAAGGCGATGGCGCGCTTCACCGTGGGCGACCACATGGCCGAGGTGAGGAAGCCGATCTCCTTCTTCTGCCGGTGGTAGGCCAGGGATCCGGCGACGATCTTATGGCCTTCCAGCTCCAGCGGCACGAGGATGTGGCGCGAGCCCGCGGCCTGCTCCGCCAGCAGTGCGCGGCGGCCGTTGAAGGGCCCCTTGGCGAAGTCGACCTGGCGCTCCTGCGCCAGTTCGAAGGGCGAGCGCCCGCGCTGCCGCAGCGCCTGGGCGGCCGGCACGAACTCCACCTTCGGCATGATGAAGCCGCCCTCCAGCCGCGCCATGTTCAGCGCGTTGGAGCCCATGGGGCGCAGGCCATAGTCGGCGCCCGCCACCATCAGCCGGTCCCACAGCGCCAGCGCATCGCCCGGCGCCACCCAGAGCTCGTAGCCCAGATCGCCGGTAAAGCCGGTGCGCGAAAGTTCCAGCGCGAAGCCATCCAGTGTGACGCGTACCAGATCGAAAGGCTTCATGCGCTCGACCTCGGCGATGCCGAGGCGGCGCAGGATGGCGGCCGAGCAGGGCCCCTGCAGCGCCAGGCCGGCGACCTGGTCGGTCACCTCCTCCACCGTCGCGTCGAAGCCCTGCGCCGAATCGAGGAACCAGGGCAGGTGGCGTTCCTGGCAGCAGAGGCGGAACTCCTCCGGCCCGAAGCGGAAGATGGTGCCGTCGTCCAGCACGTGGCCGGCATCGTTGCACCAGACGCTGTAGGACACGCGCCCCGGCTTCTGCTTGCGCACGTCGCGCGTGACGATACGGTTGAGGCAGGCCTCGGCCCCCGGCCCACGGAAGGCGTACTTGATCATCGGCGAGAGGTCGTAGAGCGTCGCCTGGTTGCGCAGCGCGAAGTACTCGATCGACTCCTCGTAATAGGCATTGGCCGAAAGGTAGCCGGCCCAGCCGATCCAGTTGTGGCGGATGTTCAGCGGCGCCAGGCGCGCGTGGAAGGGCGATTCGCGCAGCGTGGTCCGCCAGTGGTCCTTGTCGTACTGGATTGTCGTGGTGGGGGCGCTCATGCCTTGTCCTCCAGCAGCGCGGCGGCGGCGTTCCAGCCCGGCAGGCCGGTGACGTGGCCGCCGGGATGCGCCCCAGCGCCGCCGAGATAGAGCCCGCCCAGCGGCGCGCGATAACGCGACGCCGCCGGCACCGGCCGCAGCACAAAGAGTTGCTCGATCGTGGTCTCGCCGTGGTGCCAGTCGCCGCCGGTGACGCCATGCGTGGCGGCCAGGTCCTCGGGCAGCTGCAAGCTGCTGGCTGTGATCGCAGCCGAGGTGCCAGGGAAGCGCGCATCGAGCAGCGCCAGGGCCTGCGTCTGGATCGCTTCGCGAGTCGCCGCGGCGCCAGCGCGCGGCGCGGTCGGCGCGTAGGTCAGCAACAGCGACAGGTGCTGCCATGCGCCGGCCTCGCCGCCATCCAACAGAGTCGGCACCAGCAGCTCGGCGCCCAGCCGCGCCGGCGGGTCGCCGTACTTCGCGGCATCGAAGGACTCCTCCAACTGGTTCAGGCTCTCCAGCAGCAGGATGCGGCCCTGGGCACCTGCCGACAGCAAGGCAGGCGGCAGCGCGTCGGCCAACAGGTCGAGCTTCGCCACATGGCCCCGCGCGCGGATGTGGCGCACCGCGCGCTCGAAGCCGGTGTCGAGCAGGCCGGGGCCGAGGAACTCCAGGAAGGTGCGCTTGGGATCGGTGGTGCAGAGAATTGCCTTGGCGGCGATCTCCTCGCCGCCGGCCAGCACCACGCCGCTCACCTTGTCGGCGTCGGCCAGCACGCGGGCGACCGGCGCGGCGGTGCGGATCTCCGCGCCCGCCGCCTTGGCCGCCGCCGCCAGCGCGGCGATCAGCGCCGGCACGCCGCCCTTGGGCAGCGCCAACGGCGCGGCGCCGCCGGCGCGGCCGGACAGGCGGTAGAGCCAGGCTAGCACGCCGCCCGGCGAGCGGGGCGCCAGGTGGGTGCCGAGCAGCGCGTCCCAGGCCAGCGCCGCCTTTAGCAACTCGTCCTCGAAGCCGTCGTTCAGGATGTCGGCGGCGTTCAGCAGCACGATGCGCAGGAACTCGCGCATCTCGGCCTTGCCGAGGCGCTTCAGCGACAAGCCCAACTTGAGCAGCGCCCAGCGGTCCCCCCAGCCGCCATCGACCAGCAGCGGCGGTGCCTTCTCGCGGAGTGGCGCCAACGCGCCGGCGAAGCGCAGCAGACGCTGCTCCAGCGCCGCCCAGGCAGCGGCATCGGCCGGCGAGACGCCGGTCGCGCCCTTGGCGTCCAAAGTGACAGCACGGCCCGCTGGATCGAACGCCGTTGTTGGCAGGTGCCGGTGGGCGTAGGCGAGGCCGTGGCGCGCCAGGTCCAACCCGCGCTCCACGGCCGGATGCAGCGCGTAGACCAGGTGCGCGCCGGCCGGAATCGCCACGCCGTCCAGCAGGCGGGTTCCAGCCATGCCGCCGAGCCGCTCACTGGCTTCCAGCAGCAAGGTCTTGCGCCCGGCTTTGGCGAGGCGACCGGCGGCGACCAGGCCGTTGTGCCCGCCGCCGATGACGATGACGTCGTAGCTGTTCGCCATCAGGGCGCTCCCTTCGCCAAGCACTCCCTCTCCCGTCGGGAGAGGGTGCCGCGCGGCAGCGCGGCGGGTGAGGGGAAGCGGCGAACAGAGGCGCGCCATCCCCAGGCCGCGCGGACCGGAGCGCTGCCCCTCACCCGCTCGCTGCGCTCGCACCCTCTCCCCTCGGGAGAGGGTTGATTGCTGCATGCGGGGAGCGTTGCGACGTGGCCCCTCATGCCGCCGGCCTCACCGTCTGCTTGGCGCCAAGGTCGCGCAGCACTTCGCGCGCGCAGTTGGCGCCGGGGGCGGCCATGACGCCGCCGCCGGGATGGGTGGAAGAGCCGCAGAGATAGAGTCCCTGCAGCGGCATGCGGTACTGCGACCAGCCGGGGACCGGGCGGTTGAACAGCAGCTGGTCGAAGGTCAGCTCGCCCTGGAAGATATTGCCCTCAGTCAGGCCGACCTCGCGCTCGATGTCCCAGGGGGTGCGAATCTCGACGTGGCGGATCAAGTCGCGGAGGTTCGGGCTGTAGCTGCCGATCTGGTTCAACACCGTCTCGCCGAAGGCCTGGCGCGCCGGGCCGTCCCAGGGCTCGCCGCTGGCCAAGGTGGGCGGCGCGTACTGCACGAAGACCGTCATCATGTGCTTGCCAGGCGGCGCCAGCGTCGGGTCGATCTGGCTGGGGATCAGCGTGTCGCAGTAGGGATCCTGGGACCAGGTGCCGCGCTTCCAGTCGTCGTAGGCGCGCTCCAGCCGCTCCAGCGAATCGGAGAAGTGCAGGTCGCCGCGCAGACCGGGGTGGCCCTTGGCCAGCGCCGGGAAGTCCGGCAGGCCGTCGAGCGCGATGTTGAGCTTGCCGGACGAGCCGCGGATCTTGAAGCGCTTCACCGCCTGCACGAAATCGCCCGGCAGCTCTTTCTCCTCCACCGTCTCCAGGAAGGTGCGCTTGACGTCGAGGTTGGAGAGCACGACGCGCGCCGTCAGCTCGCTGCCGTCGGACAGCGCCACGCCGGTGGCGCGGCCGTTCTTCGCCAGGATCTGCTCGACCCCGGCGCCGACGCGGATCTCGCCGCCGGCCTCTTGCAGCGCCAGCGACAGCGCCTTGGAAACGGCGCCCATGCCGCCGCGCGCGAAACCCCAGGCGCCGATCGCGCCGTCGACCTCGCCCATGTAGTGGTGCAGCAGGATGTAGGCGGTGCCCGGCGAATAGGGGCCTAGCGCCGTGCCGATGATGCCGGAGCCGCAGAGGTGCGCCTTGATCACCGGGTTCTCGAAGTGCTCGTCGAGGAAGTCGCCGATCGACATGGTCCAGAAGCGCAGCGTCTCGGCCAGCGCCTCGGTGCCCAGGTCGTGGAAGCGGCGCAGGATGAACAGCAGCTCGGACAGGTCGCGTACCTTCAGCGAGGTCGGGTCCGGCGGCGGGCGCATCAGCAGCGGGCGGATCAGCTTGCACTGGCGATAGATGGTCAGCGCGTAGTCCTCGTAGGCCTCGGCATCGCGCGGCGAGAAGCGCGCCATCTCGCGGTACAGCCGGTCGTGATCGCCGAACATGGAAAAGGCGTCGCCGTCGCGGGTGAAGGTGGCGCCGCCCTCGTAGGGGATGACCTGCAGGCCGTGGCGGCCGAGCTCCAGGTCGCGGGCGATCTCCGGCCGCAGCAGCGAGCAGACGTATGAGCAGTTGGAGTAGGTCCAGCCGGGCTCCAGCGAGCGGCTGACCGCGGCGCCGCCGATCCAGTCGTTTTTCTCCACCACGACGACCTTGAGCCCGGCCTTGGCCAGGTAGGCCGCGGCGGTGAGGCCGTTATGCCCGGCGCCGATGACGATGGCGTCGTAGTTCTTGACCGTGGTCGAGACCAAGGACCCCTCCTCCAAACCTAAGCCGTCGTCCCGGCCGGAGCGTAGCGGAGAGCCGGGACCCATCGGCGAACAGTCGCCAGATGGATCCCGGATAGGCGCAAGCGCGCCTTCCGGGATGACATCACAGTAAGGCCGTCACACACACAGACCCCTGCCCCCTCTCCCCCGTCGCCGGGGGAGAGGGTGGGGTCCGAGAGGCCAGTTGGCCGGCCTGTTGCAGGGGCCGGCCGGCCCCTCAAGCCACCGCCGCGGCGCGAGCGGCGGGTTGCGTGGCGATCTGCTCGTCCAGCGCCGCCTCGAAGCCCTTCAGGGTGTCCTTGAGGCAGGACTGGTCGTGACCGGCGCAGATGAACCAGGGTTCGCGCGAATCCGGCTCGCAGAGCACGCCGCGATCGTGCAGGCGGGGCGCCAGCGCGTCGTAGAAGCGGTAGTCGCTGCGCTTCCAGTCGCGATAGGTCGTCGGCGCCTTGTCGGCGAAGAACAGGCCGAACATCGCCGGGTGGCCACTGAAGCTGTGCGTGATGCCGCGCGCCTTCAGGAGCTTGCCCATGCCGGCCATCAGCGCCTTGCCGTAGTCGGCGATATCGGCCAGCGCCGTGGTTTCGTCCAGGATGCGCAGCGTCTCCTCCGCCGCCGCCAGCGAGACCGAGTGCGCCGTGTAGGTGCCGCCGTGCGCCACGCCGCGACCGTACATCCGCATGATGTCCTCGCGCCCCGCCACCACCGAGATGGGATAGCCGTTGCCGACCGCCTTGGCGAAGGTGCAGAGGTCGGCCTTGACGCCATAGAGCTCCTGCACGCCGCCCTTGGCGACGCGAAAGCCAGTCTTCACCTCGTCGATGATCAACACCACGCCGTAGCGGTCGCAAAGCTCGCGCGCCGCCTTCAAATAGGCCGGGTCGGCGGCGATCGAGCAGCAGTTGCCCATGATCGGCTCGATCAGCAGCGCGGCGATGTCGCGGCCGTACTTCTTCAGCGTGTCTTCCAGCTTGTTGGCGTCGTTCAGCGGCACCGAATAGAACATGCGCTTGAGGATATGCGGCACGCCCTCGCTATAGGGCACCACCTCGGGGTCGCCCTGGCCGGACCAGTTCTTCACGTCGCTGGTCCAGAGCGCGGCGTCGAACAGGCCGTGGTAGCCGCCCTCGACGATGACGTAGCTGTCCTTGCCGGTGTAGCCGCGCGCCAGGCGCAGCGCCGCCATCACGGCCTCGGTGCCGGAATTGGAGAAGCGCACCAGCTCGGCCGCCGGCACCATCTTGGAGATGCGCGCCGCGACCTCGTACTCGCGCTCGGTCGAAAGCGCGAAGACGCCGCCGACCTCCATGCCGCGCTTGGCCGCGGCGTCGACCGCCGGGTGCGCGTAGCCGAGGATCGCCGGGCCGTAGCCCAGGCGGTAGTCGACATAGCTGTTGTCGTCCAAGTCCCAGATGCGACCACCCTGGCCGCGCTTCACGTAGATAGTCTTCTCCTCGCCCCAATAGCGGAAGTTCGAGGCGACACCGAGCGGTAGCTTGGTATTGGCCTTCTTCCACTGGGCGCGGCTCTTGTCGAGCGTTCGCATGATGATTACTCCCAATCTTGGTCGGCGGTGCGATATGTCGTGCAAAACAACGCCTTGATGGTATAGATTGAATGGCTGTTCAGTCAATCTCTGTCTGTTCGTTCAGTGAACGGACGTTCAAATCAAGGGCTTAGGCGCGATTGCGACCAGACCCCCTCTCAACGTAGAGTGCGCCGGCTTCGGTCCGGGCACCGGAGTCGGGTGTGATGCGTTCCCGTCGCAAGTCCCCAGCCGGGCAAGGATCCCAGCCTCCCATGGCCATCGTGCGTCCCCGCGAAGTGCCGAAAAGCCGCGCGGCCACCCGTGAGTTCCGCAAGCAGCAGCTGATCGATTCGACCATCGATTCGATCGCCAAGCGCGGTTTCTCCGAAACCACGCTGGCCGACGTGGCCGACGGCGCGGGGCTGTCGCGGGGCATCGTCAACTTCCATTTCCAGTCCAAGGAGCAGCTGCTGGTCGAGACCCTGCAGATGCTGGCGGACGAGTACCGCGAGGTCTGGCAGAAGGCGCTGGCCAAGTCGGGCGCTGGGCCGGTCCAGCGCATGATCGCCATGACCGCGGCCGACTTTGAGCCAGCGGTCTGCAATCGCAAGAAGATCGCCGTCTGGTACGCCTTCTGGGGCGAGGCCAAGTCGCGCCCGACCTACATGAAGCTCTGCGCCGACCGCGACAACGTCTATGCCGACGCCATGCTGACGGTCTGCCGCCAGGTGATCGCCGAGGGCGGCTACGAAGGGCTCGACGCCGCCATGATCGCGCAGGGCATGGCGGCGCTGACCGACGGACTGTGGCTCGACTGCTTGGTCGATCCCAAGGGCTTCGACCGCGAGCGCGCCCGCGCCACCGCCTTCCTGTTCCTCAGCACCATCTTCCCCCGGCACGTCACGCCGGAGGGCAAGGCGAAGGGGTGACGATGGCTGCCTGGGTCAATCACCCTCTCCCCTGGGAGAGGGTGCGAGCGCAGCGAGCGGGTGACGGATTTTGGTCCGGCCGTCAGACGCTCGACCCTGACCAACCTCCCTCACTCGGGCGCTTCGCGCCCACCCTCTCCCAAGGGAGAGGGTTCTTGGTGCCCAACGCCGGCTGACCTCCTCCTTCGTCTCACAGGTGCCCAGATGACCCTCCCCCTCTCCTCCTCCGCGCGTGCCTGGCAAGCGAAGATCAAGGCCTTCGTCGAGCAGGAGCTGATCCCGCACGAGGTCGAGGCGGAGATGAACGCGGGGCGCATCAACCCCCTGGTGCGCGCACGACAGCGCCAGATGGCGGCGGACTTCGGCCTGCCCGGCATGGACGCGCCGCAGGAGCGCGGCGGCCTGGGCCTGCCGGTGGTCGACCAGGTCGCCATCTACGAGCAGATCGGCAAGGTCACCAACGGCCTGGGCTGGTGTTTTTCCGAGGCGCACCGCTGGATGTTCGAGGCCTGCAGCGAGACACAGATCGAGCGCTATGTGCTGCCGATCATGCGCGGCACGCGGCACGAGTGCTACGCCATCACCGAGGAAGACGCCGGCAGCGACGTCAGCGGCCTGAAGGCCACGGCACGGCGGCAGGGCAACAGCGGCTATGTGGTCAATGGCGAGAAGTGGCACGTCACCAGCGCCAACCTGGCCGACTTCTTCATCGTCCAGGCGGTGCTGACCGAGGGCGACAAGGCCGGGGAGCACCAGCTCTTCTTCGTCGATAAGGACACACCCGGTATCGAGGAGGTGCGCAGTCCGGCCTATAGCCACACCTTTGAAGCGCACCACCCGATCTTCCGCTTCAACGACGTCGTGGTGCCGGTGGAGAACCGGATCGGCGCGGAGGGCGGCGGCATGGACTTCGCCTACGCCTGGTTCCGTCGCGAGCGCCTGATGATCGCGGCGCGCTGCTGCGGCGCGGCCGAGCGGCTGATCGAGGAGGCCACGGCCTTCGCCCAGCGCCGCATCGTCGGCGACCAGCCCATCGCGCAGTACCAGGCGGTGCAGTTCATGCTGGCCGACAGCGTGACCGAGCTGTTCGCCGCGCGGCTGATGACCTATGAGGCGGCAGCGGCGCACGACCGCGGCGAGGACGTGAAGGCGCTGCACGGCCTCTGCTCGGTGGTGAAGCTCTATGCCTCGGAAATGGCCAACCGCGTGGCCGACCGCGCGGTGCAGATCTTCGGCGGCCGCGGCTACATGCGCGAGAACGTGGCCGAGCGCTTCTTCCGCGAGCTGCGCGTCGACCGCATCTGGGAAGGCACCAGCGAGATCCAGCGCATCATCATCGCCAACGCTCTGCTGAAGCGTGGGCAGAACGCCCTGATTGGCTGAATGAGCGCGCCGCCCACCTATGACGTCGTCCTGACCCAGCGGCAGCGCCTGCGCTCGCTGGCGGCGGTGATCGCCGCCGCCGGCTCGGCCGGCCTGACTTTCGGCTACACCGTGCCGCTGCTGGCGCTGATGCTGGAACGCCAGGGCTACAGCCACAGCGAGATCGGCATCAACGCCGCCGCCGGGCCGCTGGCCGCCATCATGATGGGGCCTTTCATCCCCCGGCTGATGCAGCGCTTCGGGCCGCTGAACGCCATGCTCGTCGGTGTCGTCGCCTCGGTGCTGGCGCTGGCGGCGATGCCCTTCTTCACCGGTCTCTGGACCTGGTTCGCGCTGCGCTTCCTGCTTGGCGGCGTCGGCGCCATCCAGTGGATCGTCAGCGAGATCTGGATCGTCTCGATGGCGGCACCGCAGCAGCGCGGCCGCGCCATCTCGCTCTACATGGTGACGCTGTCGGCCGGCTTCGCGCTGGGGCCGCTGCTGATCCAGCAGGTCGGCATCGAGGGCGACCTGCCGCTGCTACTCGCCGCCGGGCTGATCGCCGCAAGCCTGCCGCTGCTGCTGCTGGCGCGCGGTCTGGAGCCGAAGCTGCCGCCCTCGCCAAAGGCGGCCTTCGCGCACGCCTTCGCCGCGGCGCCGCTGGTGATGATGGCGGCCTTCCTGGCCGGTTTCACCGACCAGGGCGCGCTGTCGCACCTGGCGATCTTCGCCGAACGCAAGGGCATGACGACCGACACCGCCATCCTGCTGCTGACCATCATGGTGGCGGCCAACCTGGTGCTGCAGCCGGTGGTCGGCTGGCTGGCCGACCGGGTCGACCGGCGGCGCCTGCTGATCCTCTGCGGCGTGATCTTCTTCGTCGTGCCGCTGGGCCTGGAGTACCTCTTCGACCGACCCTGGGCGCTGTGGCCGCTGCTGGTCCTGTGGGGCGGCGCCTCGCTGGGCAGCTACACCGTGGCGCTGACCATCCTGGGCGACCGCTTCGAGCCAGCGCGCCTGGCCGCCGCCAATGCCGCGGTGGTCGGGCTCTATCAACTTGGCGCCATCCTGGGGCCGCCGGCCGGCGGCGCCGGCATGGACGCCTTCGGCAACGGCGGGTTGATGTGGGTGCTGTCCAGCGTCGCGCTGCTGTTCCTGATCTTCGCCGCCTGGCGCGGCCGGGTGCGGCGGCGCCAGGGAATCGGCTAGCTCAGCTGGCAGCCACCACCTTCTGTCGCTGCGTGCCCAGGCCCTCGACGCCCAGCGTCATGACCTGGCCGGCCTTGAGGAAGACCGGCGGCTTCTGCCCCAGGCCGACGCCGGGCGGCGTGCCGGTGATGATGACGTCGCCGGTGGCCAGCGCCATGAAGCGGCTGATGTAGCTGACCAGGTAGGCGACGCCGTAGACCATGGTCGCCGTGCTGCCGTCCTGGTAGCGCTTGCCGTCGACTTCCAGCCAGAGCTTCAGGTTCTGCGGATCCGGCACCTCGTCGGCGGTGACCAGCCAGGGGCCCAGCGGGCCGAAGGTCGGGTTCGACTTGCCCTTGATCCACTGGCCGGTGCCTTCCAGCTGGAAGGCGCGCTCCGACACGTCGTTGGCCACCATGTAGCCGGCGACGTGGTCCTGCCACTTCTCCGGCTTGATGTAGGCACCGGGCTTGCCGATGACGAAGCCCAGCTCGACCTCCCAATCCAGCTTGGTGGAGCCCGGCGGGATCACCACGTCGTCGTTCGGACCGCAGATGCAGGTGGTCGACTTGACGAAGAGCAGTGCTTCGCGCGGCACCTCGACCCCTGCCTCCTTGGCGTGGTCGGCATAGTTCAGCCCGGCGGCAATGAAGTTCGGCACGCGGCCGATCGGTGCGCCCAGGCGCGGCGTGCCAGGCACCGCCGGCAGCGAGTTGGAATCGATGCGGCGCAGGTGATCCAGGCCCTCGGGCAGCAGGGTCGCTCCGGCAATGTCGTCGACCCGGCCGGACAGGTCGCGCAGCACACCCGACGCATCGACCATACCTGGCTTCTCGCGCCCTGCAGCGCCCCAACGCACCAGCTTCATGGCTCTCGCCTCCCTTGCCTCGTGTCACGTCTCCTGACTTGAATAGCGCCTTCCGGCAGCGGAGTCATCGTCATGCGTATCGTCATCGCCGACTGTCTTTCATAGGGAACCAGTATGGCCCGCTTCCGCGTGCTCTCGCCCGACGCGCCTTTCCCCGATCGTGGGGTGATAGAACGCCGCATCGCCGGCCCGGACTTCGAGTTCGACTTTCACGTCGTCGGCCATGCCGACGAGCTGACGGCCGAGGCCCTGGCCAGTGCCGATGCCGCGCTTGGCTGGCACTACGTGCGCTGGACCAAGGAGGTCATTGCCCGCATGCCACGCTGCCGCGCCATCATGCGCGCCGGCGTCGGCGTCGATCACATCGACCTGGAAGCCGCCGGCGCCGCCGGGATCGCCGTGCTGAACACGCCGGACTATGGCACGGGCGAGGTGGCGGACCATGCCATGGCCCTGCTGCTGGCGCTGCGCCGGGGCATCGTCACGCACCAGGACTGGCTGCGCGCCGATCCCGTGACGCCCTGGACCGACGGGCGCGCGGCGCCGCTGGTTCGGCGCCTGCGCGGGCAGAGCCTGGGACTGGTGGGCCTGGGCCGCATCGGCAGCGCCACGGCGCTGCGCGCCAAGGCCTTCGGCCTCAAGCTGCTGGCCTTTGACCCCTACCTGCCGCGCGGGCAGGAGATCGCGCTGGGCGTCGAGCGGCTGGAAAGCCTTGAGGCGTTGCTCGGTGCCAGCGACATCGTCTCGGTGCACTGCCCGCTGACGGCGGAGACGCGGGGCCTGATGAACCAGGCCGCCTTCGCCGCGATGAGGCCCGGCGCCATCCTGATCAACACGGCGCGCGGCGGCATCGTCGACATCGACGCCTGCTACCAGGCGCTGCTGAGCGGCCGGTTGGCCGCCGCGGGCCTCGACGTGCTGCCGAAGGAGCCGATGGCCGCCGACCACCCGCTGATCCAGGCCTTCGCCCGGCAGGAGGACTGGATCCGCGATCGCCTGATCCTGACCCCGCACGCCGCCTGGTTCTCGCCCGAGGGCTGGGACGACATGCGGCGCCTGGCGGTTGAACGCCTGGTCGGCTACCTGACCCGCGGCGACAAGAGCTGCCTGATGAACGGACACTATCTGAAGAACCCGCGCTGAGGACATCCCTCCAGGGATGGAGCCCCACGGCCAGACTCGTTCATAGTGCCCGTCAGCACCGCAGCAGGAGCATCGTGATGACCGGAGGAACGCCAAGCGCCGCTTGGGTCTACAACCAGACCATCAAGCTGTTCGCCGCCGGGGCGGAACCCGCCTTCGAGGACCCGAGCGAGCAGGCACGTACCTGGGGACAGACCTGGGGCATCGACAACGATGTCGGCCGCATCCGCTCGATCCTGATGCACCGGCCGGGGCAAGAGATGGCGGTCATCGACCCGGCCAAGCGCATCCCCGAGATCGGCTCGCTGGGCGACCTGGAGCAGGGCTGGTACTTCCAGAGCGACACGGCGCCCGACATCGAGGGCATGCGGGCCGAGCACGATGCCTTCGTCGCGGCGCTCAGGGCCGAGGGTGTCGAGGTGCATTTCCTGGAGGGCGTGACCGGCGGGCGCCTGAAGTCGGTCTATACCCGCGACCCCGTCATCATGGTGAAGGGCGGCGCCATCGTCTGCCGCATGGGCGCGCGCATCCGGCGCGGCGAAGAGCTGGTGATCACCCGCACTCTGGCGAAGCTGGGCGTGCCGATCCTGCGCACGCTGTCAGGCACCGCGATCATGGAGGGCGGCAGCTTCTCCTGGATCAATCCGCAGACCTGCGTGATCGGCTGCGGCGTGCGGGTCAACCGCGAGGGCGCCGCGCAGGTCGGCGAGGTGCTGGCGCGCCAGGGTGTCGAGCTGCTGGTCATCGACCTGGTGGGCTACGACATCCACATCGACGGTAGCTTCATGATGATCGACCGCGACCTGGCGCTGGTCGACCCCACCGGCCTGCCCTACGCCTTCCTGGAGCAGCTCAAGGCGCTGAAGGTCCGCACCATCGAGATCGAGCCGGCGGACGACAAGTGGATCATCAATTCGATGTGCGTGGCGCCCGGCAAGCTGATCATGCCGCAGGGTGCCACCAACCGGACGCTGGACACGCTGGCCAAGGCGGGGGTGAGCTGGGTCACCCTGCCCTTCTCGAAAGTCCAGGCAAACGGCGGCGGACTGCACTGCTCGACCACGCCGCTGGTGCGGGATTCGATTTAGTCCCGCGCCCGTCGCCTTTGGTTAGCCCTCCCCCTTGAGGGGGGAGGGTTGGGTGGGGGTGACGCAGGGAGCAGCGCTGTCGGTGGCAGTCGCATCAGAAACCTCACCCCCTCCCTACCCTCCCCCCTCAAAGGGGGAGGGAAGAAACGAGGGGAGAGGGAGTCCTTAAAACGTCAGCGCCTGCACTTGCCTAATATTCGGCAGGGCGCAGATCTTGGCCAACAGCTCCGCCGAGGGCGGCGCGTCGAGGCCGAGCAGCGCGATGGCCTCGCCGCCGGCGTCGGCGCGGCCCAGGTGGAAGGTGGCGATGTTGATGCCGGCCTCACCGAACAGGCTGCCCATCGAGCCGATGAAGCCCGGTCGGTCCAGGTTGGTGACATAGAGCATGTGGGGCGACAGCTCGGCCTCCACCGCGATGCCCTTGATCTCCACCAGGCGGGGCTTCTTGCCGCCGAACAGCGTGCCGCTGACCGTGCGGCTGCGCCGCTCGGTCTCCACAGTGAAGCGGATCAGCGTGTTGTAGTCACCGTCGCGGCTGTGCTTGGTCTCGGTCACCTGGATATTGCGCTCGCGCGCCACCAGCGGCGCATTGACCATGTTGACGCTCTCCAGCATGGACTTGAGGAAGCCCATCAGCGCCACCTGGGTCAGCGGCCGGGTGTTGAGCGTCGCCGCCTCGCCCTCGTACTCCAGCTTCAGCGCCTTGACGCCAGTCTCGGTGAGCTGCCCGGCGAAGGAGCCGAGCTGCTGCGCCAGCGTCATGTAGGGGCCGAGGCGGCGCGCCTCCTCCGCCGTCAGCGAGGGCATGTTGAGCGCGTTGGTGATGGCGCCGGTCAGCAGGTAGTCGCTCATCTGCTCGGCCACCTGCAGGGCCACCTTCTCCTGCGCCTCGCTGGTCGCGGCACCCAGGTGCGGGGTGACGATCACCTGCTCCAGGGCGAACAGCGGATTGTCCTTCGCCGGTTCGACCGCGAAGACGTCGAGCGCCGCGCCGGCCACCTGGCCGCTTTCGATGGCGGCCTTCAGGTCGGCCTCCACCAGCAGTCCGCCGCGCGCGCAGTTGATGATGCGCACGCCGCGCTTGGTCTTCGCCAGCGCCTTGGCATCCAGGATGTTCTTCGTTTGCTCGGTCAGCGGCACGTGCAGCGTGATGAAGTCGGCCTGCGCCAGCAGCGCGTCGAGCTCGACCTTGCGCACGCCCAGCGCCTCGGCGCGCTCGTCCGACAGGAAGGGATCGTAGGCCAGCACGCGCATCTTCAGGCCCAGCGCACGCTCGGCGACGATGGCGCCGATGTTGCCGCAGCCGATGATGCCCAACGTCTTGCCGGTCAGCTCGACCCCCATGAAGCGCGACTTCTCCCACTTCGAGCCGCGGGTCGAGCGGTCGGCCGCCGGGATCTCGCGCGCCAGGGCGAACATCATCGCCAGCGCGTGTTCGGCCGTGGTGATGGAGTTGCCGTGCGGCGTGTTCATCACCACCACGCCGCGCGCCGTGGCGGCGGCGACGTCGATGTTGTCGACGCCGATGCCGGCGCGGCCGACGACCTTGAGGTTCGGCGCCGCGGCGATGACCGCGGCGGTGACCTTGGTGGCCGAGCGCAGCGCGATGCCGTCGTAGGCGCCAACGATGGCCAGCAGCTCGTCGGGCTTCAGCCCGACCTTGACGTCGGTATCGATGCCGCGTTCGCGGAAAATGGTGACGGCGGCATCCGACAGGGCATCGGCGATCAGCACGCGGGGCATGGGCGGTCTCGCTTGGACGACAGGAAAGGGATCAGGCGGCCTTGGCTTGGCGCAGCTCGCTCCAGGCCCAGTCCAGCCAGGGGAACAGCGCCTCGAGGTCGGCGGTCTCCACCGTGGCGCCGCCCCACAGTCGGAAGCCCGGAGGCGCGTCGCGATAGTTGGCGATGTCGAGCGCCACGCCCTCGGCCTCCAGCCGCTCGGCGATGCGCTTGGCCACCGCCGCCTGCTCGGCTGGCGCCAGATCCTGGAACCAGGGATCGACCACCCGCAGGCAGATC
Source organism: Rhodospirillales bacterium (assembly GCA_038363005.1). GTDB lineage: Bacteria > Pseudomonadota > Alphaproteobacteria > Kiloniellales > JACOMY01 > JAKOWB01. The sequence goes on along the minus strand of JBBQBI010000025.1, from coordinate 38,373 downwards.
GAGGTGGTGGAGCGCGTGGCGACGTCGCGGGCCAGGAAATCCACCCAGGGCGTGACGTCGACCCAGCGGGCCACGGCGTCGAAGTTGGCCTGGCTGCGGGCGATCAACGCCGGCAATCCGCCCAGGCCCTCGGCCCAGGCCAGCCCGTCCAGCGCATCCTCGACCGCCAGCATCGACGGGGTGTTGATGGTCTCGCCCAGGAAGATGCCCTCGGTCAGCTGGCCGCCCTTGGTCAGGCGGAACAGCTTGGGCATCGGCCAGGCCGGCGTGTGCCCGGTCAGCCGCGCCGCGGCGCGTGGCGACAACGCCAGCATGCCGTGCGCCGCCTCGCCGCCCAGCACCTTCTGCCAGGACCAGGTGACGACATCGAGCTTGTCGAAAGGTAGCTCCATGGCGAAGGCGGCCGAGGTGGCGTCGCAGATCGCCAGGCTCTGCCGGTCGGCGGCGATCCAGTCGCCATCGGGTACGCGAACGCCCGAAGTAGTGCCGTTCCACGTGAAAACCACGTCGCTGGACCAGTCGACATCCGCAAGATCTGGTAGATGGCCATAGTCCGCGCCCAAGACTCGGACTGACGGCAGCTTGAGTTCCTTGGTCACGTCGCTGGCCCAGTCCTTGCCAAAGGACTCCCAGGCCAGCACGGTGACGGGACGCGGCCCGAGCAGCGACCAGAGCGCCATCTCCACCGCGCCGGTGTCGGAACCGGCGACGATGCCGAGGCGCCAGTCGGCCGGCAGGCCGAGCAGCGCCCTGGAGCGCTCAATCACTGCCTTCAGCTTTGCCTTGCCCGCCTTGGAGCGGTGCGAGACGCCCAGCGTAGCCCCCTCCAGCGCCGCCAGCGACCAGCCCGGCCGCTTGGCGCAGGGGCCGGAAGAAAAGCGAGGATTGGCCGGCTTGGCGCTCGGCCTGCTGGGCGCAGACATGATGGTCCCCCTCGGGAGCAACTGGTGCAGCGGTGTGGGGCGGCACTCTAGCAACATGCTGCGATGCGGCAAGCGCGTTCCGGTGAAGAGGTGTCGCTGCCAGGCGGGAAACGTTGCCGCAGGCCACGGCGGCGGCGGCAGCGTATTAAGACAATATGCCTGCATGCGGGGGTGCGCCGGACTAGGCTGCCAGAACGAAGCTCAATCTGGGGGGATTGGCATGCGGTATCGAACGAGGTGGCGGGCGCCGCTGGCGGCGGGCCTGCTGTTGCTGCCGCTGGCGGCCATGGCGCAGACGGTCCCCGGAGGCTTCAGCCCGGAGCGGCTGCTGCCCGAGGACGGCCAGCAGGTGCAGAGCGATCTTAACCTGCGCGGCCGCGGCAGCGACGATGACATCAACGGCTCCGCCTTCTTGCGCACGCCGCTGTGGCAGGGCGAGGCCAGCTACCTGATGCTGCAGGGCGAAGGCTCGCTGAACAACGAATGGGACCATGGCGAGACGCAGTGGGGCGGTTCGCTGGGCCTGATCTGGCGCCAGGGCCTCGACCTCAACGACGCCGTCGGCGTCAACGCCTTCGTCGACCTGGGCGAGGCGCAGGGCTTCGCCGGCCAGGGCTCGCTGGGCCTGGAGTACGAGCACCTGGGTGCCAAGGGCACCAGCTACCGTGCTGGCGGCAACGCTTACGTGCCCTTCGAGGACTATACCGAGGACTTCGACCGTGGCCGCGCGCCGCGCCTGGGTGGCGACCTCTATCTCGGCGTCGGCCAGGACCATGGCGAGCACCGCTTCGAGGGCTTCCTGACCGGCTTCCACTACGCCGAGACCGACACCGCCAAGCCACTGTGGGGCGCCACCGGCGAGATGGAATACCGCTACAGCGGCTTCGACTTCCTGCCCACCGGCTCGCACCTCTATGCCTCGATGGGCGCGCGCTGGGACACCATCGACCGCGAGGTCTCGCCGCTGTTCGGCGTCGGCCTGACCATCGCCTTCTGGAACGACGAGCAGCACGAGCGTGTCGCCGAGGTGCGGCGCAACCTGGCCTACGGCTCGCCCTTCGTGCCGATCGACTACAAGGACCAGGCCTGCCAGATCGGCGACGTGCCGAAGGAACAGGCGGTCGACCTCTTCGCCTATCTCAACGACGGCGACATGACGTTCGGCGAACTCGTGCCGGCTGGCACGTCGATCGCCAGCTACCTGCAGCCCGGCGAGATCGAGACCATGTGCCAGGGCTTTGGCGACTGCCTGGCGGCCATGAACAGCCTGGTGACGCCGCAGGACTACAACGAGGGATTGACCACCATCCACTTCGTCAAGTCGGCCGGCAACTGCAACGGCAGAATCGAGTTCCGGGTCAACTCGGGCTGAGGACAGCACCATGCGACGCAGCCTTCTGGTCGTCTTCGTGTCCCTGTTCGCCTGGGCTGCCCCAGCGGCGGCGCAAACCCTGCCGGATGGCTTCAGTCCAGAACGCCTGATCCCCGAGGACGGCCAGCAGGTGCAGAGCGACCTCAACCTGCGCGGCCGGGGCAGCGACAACGAGATCACCGGATCCGGCTTCCTGCGCACGCCGCTGTGGCAGGGCGAGGATGCCTACCTGATGTTGCAGGGCGAGGGCTTCGTCGGCAGCGACTTCGACAGCGACACGACCTACTGGGGTGGCAACGCCGGCCTGATCCTGCGCCACGCCCTGGACGACAACGACGCCTGGGGGATCAACGCCTTTGTCGACCTGGGCGACTTCCAGGGCTTCGGCGGCCAGGGCTCGCTGGGGCTAGAGTACGAGCATCTGGGTGCCAAGGGCACCAGCTACCGCGCCGGCGGCAACGCCTACGTTCCCTTCGAGGACTACAGCCAGGACCGCGACCGCGCGCGCGGACCACGGCTGGGCGGCGATCTCTACCTCGGCGTCGGCCAGGACCACGGCTGGCACCGGCTGGAGGGATTCCTCACCGGCTTCGGCTATGCCGAGACCGACAAGGCCGAGGCGCTGTGGGGCGTCAGCGGCCAGGTGGAGTACCGCTACAGCGGTTTCGACTTCCTGCCCACCGGATCGCACCTCTATGCGTCCATGGGCGCGCGTTGGGACTCCATTGACGAAGCGGTCGCGCCGCTGTTCGGCGTCGGCCTGACTATCGCCTTCTGGAGCGACGAGCGGCACGAGCGTGTCGCCGAGGTTCGCCGCAACATCGCCTATGGCACCGCCTTCGTGCCCTTCAAGTACAAGCCGCTGCCGGCCGCTGGCGGCGGGCCGGGCCTGCCGGACCTGGGCTGCGGGCCGGGCAATGCGCCCTTCGCCGACCAGCTCGATGCCGGGCCGATCCCAATCAACAACGGCATGGCGCCGCTGGGCGAGAACTTCCCCGAAGGCACGCCGATCCAGCAGATCGTCGGCAACGCGCCGGTCGAACAGGCCTGCAACGGCTACCTCGACTGCATTGCCGCCTTCGCCGCGCCGGACAGCGGCGGCTTCCCGATTTTCGAGCTGCAGACGGCGAGCGCCTCCAAGGCCGCCGACAGCTGCGCCTGGACTGCGACGATCTCCGGCGGCGGCTGATCCGACGGCTGGTCCTCAGGCCGGCTTCTTGCGCAGGATCTGGTTGGCCAGGAAGAACATCACGCTCTCGCCGCGCTGGTTCTGCACGTCGAATGCCATCTTGATCAGGCCGCGGTCGGGCTTGGATCCCGAGGGTCGCGCCTCCTTCACCGTCGCCACCACCTTGATGGTGTCGCCGGGATAGACCGGCTTCATCCACTTCAACTCGTCGAAGCCGGGCGAACCCAGCGAGCAGGCGGTGATGATCCGCTCGTGGAAGAACAGGCGGAAGGCCACCGCCATGGTGTGGAAGCCCGAGGCGATGATGCCGCCGTAACCCCACTCCTGGGCTGCCTCCTTGTCGATGTGGAAGGGCTGCGGGTCGTAGGTCCAGGCGAAGTCGAGGATCTGCGCCTCGCTGAGCGTGGCGCCGCGCGTCTTGAACTGACGGCCGGGGGTGAAGTCCTCGAACCAGAGATCGTCCATCGGGCGGTTCCTGTGCGACTGGTGGCTGTGAAGCGGGGCGGGTAGCGCCTTGGAAGGCCCGCCGTCAAGGCCAGCACCGATTCCGCTGGTGTTTAAAATGGTATTCAACAGAATAGGAGTTCAAACATCTGGGGGGCGGGTCGGCGACGACCCACGCAATGATTCGCTTCATCATTCTGTCGAATCCACGGTCCGGCACCAATTTTCTCCAGGGCCTCCTGGACGAGCACCCGCAAATCAGCTGTCTCGGCGAAGTCTTTCACAGGAATTTCGACTTTCACGGCCTGCTGCCTCCCGGCACGCTGTCGACAGCCGTCGACCTGCAGCCCTGGTACAGGGCGCGAGACGAGGATCCACAGGGCTTGCTGGAACAGCATGTGTGGTCCGGCAAGCCGCCAGGTACCCTGGCCGCCGGCTTTCGCATCTTTCCACCGCAGTTTCAAATCTGCGACCAGTTTCCCCTTCGCTACTTGCCAGGGCTGCCAGACCTAAAGGTCATACAGCTTTGGCGCGAGAATGAGCTGGCGCGATACCTGTCGCTGAAACAGGCCGAGGCCACTGGACTATGGACCGAAAGCCGGCCAACACGCGCGCCGCCGCTACCCCTTGAGGTCGACCCGCGACGCTTTCTGCACCAATCCCGCTGGGTCGAGTCGCAGTTCCGCAAAATCGCCCAGCTGTTTCCCGATGAACGAGTTTTCCGCATAAGTTACGAGACCTTGGCCAAGGGTTGGCAGGTCGAGATACCGCGGCTGTTCGACTTTCTCGGTCTGCCCCACCGACCGGTGGCACCGCGCCTGCACGTTCAGGCCCGTTATCGGGCGCGTGCTGTGGTGCTGAACTACGACAAGGTGGCGCAGGCACTGCGACCGACTGAACACGCCCGCTGGCTGCAGGACGCGAGTGCCAGCAAGCACACAGTTCCCGTGACCGACCCGGGGCCGCCACCGTTGCTCTGCCACCTGGGCGGTGACGATGCGGACCTGGTACCCGCCTTCTTGGCGCATTACCGCACGCTCGGCGTCAGCCGATTCCATGTGGTGCTGCATGGACCACCAGGCAACCGGGCAGTGCTGCGCGCGCTCCTGGGCGAGGCCGACATCACCATTGAGAACGAGTACGAAGGCCCCTTCTCGGAGCAGGTGAAATGCGACCAGTTGAACCGCCTGCTGCCAGCGTATCGCGGGCGCTGGGTCCTCTTGGCCGACGCCGACGAATTCCTCGAGTTGCCCTATGCCTCGCTGGCCGCCACGATCCGCGCCTTGAAGGTGCTCCGCCTGAAGAGCCTGACTGCGGTCCTGGTGCAGCGTCTCGCCGCGGACGGTAGTCTGCCGCCGCTGCATGCCGGGCGGACGCCGCAAGCCACCTATCCGCTGGGCTCCGTCCTGCTGTCCGAGCGGATGAACCCGGCAGTGCAGCCGATGCGCAACAAGGTGCCGCTGTTCCTGGTGCAGGACGACACCCACATCATCATGGGGCATCACGTCTCGCCAACGCCGGACGTGTCGCACAGTGTGCCGCTGCGCGGCGTGGTGCACCATTTCAAGTGGCGTTACGCCACGCGGCTTGCAGTGCCCCGGCGCCGCAAGGCAGTTCATGCCAATGGCTGGGAAGTGGACGGCTACGGCCGGTACCTCGAGGCAAATCGCTGGCGACTGCCGCTGGCGGGCAGTTTCCGGCCTGACCATCAGGCGCTGGTCGCCCGCGGCCTGCTGCAACGCCCTGACCGCCCGGCGCTGGCGCTGCATGCCACGCTTGGACAGTTGCGCCAGATCCGGCAACGCGGCGACGATCCGTCGGCGCTGCCAAAGCTGGTGCGCCGTGTCGCCACCCTGCAGCCGCTGTTGCGCGTGCGCTGGGCCCCGGCAGGAGACTTTGCGCCTGCACCCACGGTGGACGCGCTGCTCGGCCCGCAACGCCAAGTCTGCCTGCTGACCTTCCAACTCGCCCATAACGACACCAGCGGCGGCATCGGCACCGCCGTGGCCGCCTCGGCGGAAGCATTGGCCCTTGCCGGCCATAGCGTGACCGTCGTTTACACACCGCTCGGCGGCAACGCTTTGCAGTACGGCGCCGAGCGCATCTGGCATGCACAACAAGTGCGGGTCGTCACCTTCCAGGCACAGTCGATGAGCCCGCAGGGCGGCTTCTCCACGCCGCGGCTGCCGACCGACGCCGTCACCTGGATCGCCGCACAGGGCTTCGACCTTGTCCACCTGCACGATTGCCTCGGTCTTGGTGCCGGGATGGTGGCGGCCCGCCGCGCCGGTCTGATGTTCTGGCGCACGCCGCTGATCGTCACCGCCCACGGCATGACACCCTGGCATCGCGACGGCAACGACCTGCCGCTGCGCGCGCAGCATCTCCACATCGACCACGCCGAGCGGCTGCAACTCGCGTTGGCCGACAGCGTGGTGACGCCGAGCGCCTGGATGTTGCGCTGGCTGCGCGACCAGGGATACCGCCTGCCGCAACGCCAGGTCGTGCATCCCAACCTGCTGACGGCGGCAGCACGCCTGCTGCCGCGACCGTCGGACGCCGCGCCGGATGGCATGCGCCACGCAATCCACGACTTGGCGTTCTTCGGCCGGCTGGAACCGCGCAAGGGGCTCGACAGCTTCTGCGCGGCCGTCGACGCGCTGGCAGCGAGCGGCGCGGCTGTGCGGCGGGTCATCTTCATGGGCCGCATGGATCGCGAGAGCGAAGCCGAAAAGCTGCTGGCGGCACGGTTTCGCTGGCCGTTCCCCTCAGAGATCATCGAAGGCTACGACAGCCAAACCGCGCTGCACTACATGCGCGAGGCCGAGGCGCTGGTGGTCATTCCCTCGCGCCACGACAACCTACCCTATACCGTTTATGAGTGTCTGGCGGCCGGCGTGCCGATGATCGCTGTGCCGGTCGGCGGCGTGCCGGAACTGGTGCATGAAGAGGATCGCGAACGCGTGTTGGTGGCGGCCGAACCAGCCGCCCTCGCCACCGCCATGCAGAACGCCCTGGCGCTTGGCTTCGCGCCGGGACGCCTGGCCTGCGTGCCGGACGCGGCACTGCTGCAATGGTTGGCCTGGCAGGATGCGCTGCTGGTCGACCCGCCCGTCATCGCGCCGGCCAGCTTGGACAGACCCTGGTGGTCGGACGGCGACGCGCGGGCGCTCGACGTCGTACTCCTGGACAACGGATTGAGTGGTCCCGCGCTCGCGATGACGCTCCACTCGATCAACGAACAGGTCGGACAGCCTGCCAATATTTTCCTGCGCGCCGGCGTCCTGGCTGGCACCGACTTTGACACTCCGGACTGGCCACGCAAAGGCGATCAGCAGTCGATCCGGCGCGTCAACCAGATCGCGCTCGATGGCACCTTGCCATGGGGCGCGCAGGCCAACCGCCTGGCCGCCGCTGGCCAGCGCGAGGTCCTGGTCTTCACCGGCCGCGAGGTGGACCTCGACCAGCGGGCACTACGCGCTTTCGGCGATGCCCTGTCGGTCAGCGGCGCCGACGCGGCGGTCAGCGCCCACGACGTCTTCGGCAACCTGCGGGCTTCACCTGACTCGCGACCGCGGCTGCTGGGGACAGCCCAGCCGCTGGGCGGGCCGACGGCCTTGGCAGTGATCGAGGACCTGTACGGAGTCCGCTGCTTCGCAATCCGTCGCGCTGCCTTCGAGGCGCTGGGCGGCTTCTGCGAGGACACCGCCCTGGGGCCCCACGCGGCGGGCGAATTGCTGACACGGCTGGTGATCGGCGGGGGCACCCTGCTGCCGCTGCCGATCAGGCTGTACCGGCGGCATCTGCAGGCGGACGGCGCACCGGACCTGGCGCCGACCGCCACTCAGCGACGCCGACTGGCACAGCTGCTGGCGCCGGCGCTGGCCACTCAGCCGCGACTCGGCGAACAGTGGTTGCGATTGCTGGCCGACAGCGAGGAGTTCCGGCCCGACATCGTCGAGCAGGTCGTTCAGGCCATGCAGGGACTGCTGCCGGACCAGGATGTGGGCGAACTGCTGCAAGGCTCCGAGCGGATCGCCGAGTTCGCCGATCAGCGCAGCTTCCGGCGCCTGCGGGCGGTGGGCCATGCGCAGTTCGAGGCGCTTGGCCGGTCGCTGTGCATCCAATCCTCCGGCATCGATCCGATCGTGCTGTTGCGTGGCGTACGGATGCCGACGATGCCCTGCCAACTCATCGTCACCTGCGACATGGAATTCGAGCAATCGGCCATGCTGCAGCTTTTCTGGCAGACCAAGCAGCAGCACAGCTACAGCGAGGAGCGCAGCCAGCGGCAGACCGCCGCGCGCGGCCGCCACATGGTTCGCTTCGTGACGCCGGTGATCCAGCCGCACGGCTGGCTGCGGCTCGATCCGCTGGCCGGTACCGGCATGGCGATCCTGCACCATCTCGAGGTCCACGCCACACGGGCGTGAACCAGCTTCAACCCAGGCGCACTTGGCGCACCCCGTTCTATCAACCAATCGCGCCTAGGTTTCCCTTCGTTTCTGATAGCAGATTTATCCCGCATGCACGCTGGCGGCAGCGGGCGGCGGGGGATGCGGGGGGACACGGCAATGCGGGGCTTGGGGCGCCTGGTCGCGGCGTTGGCGACAGTGAGCTTGGCGGGCTTGGTGGGATCTGGCGCGCCGCACGCCGGCGATCGCAACGGCTGGGACTATCCCTACTTTCCCGAACGCCTGATGCCGGAAGACGGCGCGCCGATCCAGAGCGACGGCAAGCTGACCGGTAGCGGCACCGACGAGCACGCAAATGTCACGCTGACCGGGCGCACGCCCCTGTATCAGGGCCATGGCTTGTACTTGATGTTGCAGGGCGACGGCCAGGGCACTTGGTTCGACCAGGGCGACGATCAGGCCTGGGGTGGCGATGTCGGCCTGATCCTGCGCGGCGCCCTTGACCCGAACAATGCCTGGGGTGTGAACGCCTTCGTCGACCTGGGCAGCGAGGGCGCCTTCGCCGGCCAGGGCTCGGTCGGCCTGGAGTACGAATACGTCAGCGACGGCGGCATGAGCCTGCGCGCCGGCGGCAATGCCTACATTCCCTTCCAGGACTACACGGCGAACGAGGATTTCTTGCGCGCGCCGCGGCTGGGTGGCGATCTCTACCTCGGCATTGGCCAGGACATCCGCTGGCATCGCCTGGAGCTCTTCGTCACTGGCTTTCACTACACAGAGACCGACGACGTGGAGAGCCTGTCGGGCATGACGGTGGAGGCTGAGTGGCGCTATGGCGGCCTCGACTTCCTGCCGCCGGGCTCGCACCTCTACGTCGCCATGGGCGGGCGCTGGGACACGCTGGACCACGACATCAGCCCGATCGGCCGCATCGGCATTGCCTTCCCGCTGGGCAACGACGGCAGCCAGGATCGCGTCGCCGAGATCCGTCGCAACATCGCCTTCGGCAGCGCCTTCGTGCCGCTGCAGCGCAAGCCCAAGGCCGGCGCCGGCAGCGACCCCACGGACCTCGGCTGCGGACCGGGCAATCCCAGTTTCGAGGAGTCCTTCTTCGCCGCCGTGTCCTTGGTAGACGGCGGCGGCGGGCGCTTCGAGCCGAGTGGGACGGTCGGCGATTTCATCCCGGCGCAGGAAATCCTGGATTCCTGCAACGGCGTCAGCGGCTGTGCCGCGGCGATCAGCGCCATCCCGGCTCCGATCCCGCTGAACTTCGGCAACTACGCCTACTATGAGAAGGGCGCGCAGACCTGCGAATTCAACACCGGCGTCGCCGGTGGCGAATAGCTGTCAGACCGCGATGCGGCCTTCCAGGTAGGGCTGTACCTGGCCAACGATCTTCACCCGATCACCGGCCAGCGTCAGCCACAGCTCGCCGCCGCGGGCGGAGACCTGGCGGGCAAAGAACTCGTTCTTGCCCAGGCGTGCCGCCCAGAAGGGCGCAAGGCGACAGTGCGCCGAGCCGGTGACCGGATCCTCGTCGATGCCGACGTGCGGCGCGAAGTAGCGCGAGACGAAGTCGGCACCTTGGGCCGCGGCACCGCCAGCCGCGGTGACGATGAGTCCGTCGCCCGGCAGCGTCGCCAAGGCGCGGAGATCGGGCTTGGCCTGGATCACCGCCGCCGCGTCGGACAGCAGCGCCAGCACCATGTCGCTTTCCCATACCTCGAGCGGCGCCTGGCCCAAGGCCGCGGCGACGGCGGCGACACGGGACCTGTCGGTGACGCGGGTCGGAGGAAAAGCGGGGAAGTCGAGCTGGTAGCGCTCGCCGTCGCGCACCACGGTGAGCTCGCCGGACAACGTCTCGAAAGTGATGGGACTGACACCGGGCTCCAGGTGCTGATCGATGACGTAGCCGGACGCCAAGGTGGCGTGGCCGCAGAGCCTGACCTCGACCGCCGGGGTGAACCAGCGCAGGTGCCAGCGGCCCTTGGCCAGGCGCAGCAAGAAGGCGGTCTCCGCCAGGTTGTTCTCGGCCGCGATGGCTTGCAGCTGGGCGTCCGGCAGCCAGCGGTCCAGCGGGACCACGGCTGCCGGGTTACCCTTGAAGCGGGCGGCGGCGAAGGCATCGACCTGCCACAGCGGAAGTGTCGTCATGGCCTGTCCTCCCCGCTCCGACGCCTGGCGCTCAACCCTTCCAGAAGGGCTTGGCGCTCTCGCGCATCACGTCGGACCTGTTCAGCCCGATGTCCTTCAGCATGTGATCGTCCATCTGCCCCAGGCTGACGCGCTCATCGGCGCGGCGCTGCCAGACGAGGAGACGATCGACAATCTTGACGAGGCCCTGGCGCACCGTGGCCAGGGGCCGCGAAACCGTGCCGTAGGTCTTGCCGTATGAGATTGTAGCCATCTTCTCCTCCTCTATCCAGGACAATTCCCGGACAATCTGCTTGACAGCACGCTAGAAAAGGAGACAATCGAACGCAAGACAAACATTGTCACCGTGACAACTCCGATGACGACCGTGGCTTCGAGGAGCGATCCGATGAATGACTGGCTGCCCCGCCTGGAAGGCCGCTCCGGGCCGCGTTACCGGGCCATCGCCGACGCCCTGCAGCATGACATCGCCGATGGCAGCCTTGCGGCCGGCGCACGCCTGCCGACTCACCGTGAGCTGGCCTGGCGGCTGGGTGTTACCGTTGGCACGGTGACCAGGGCCTATGTCGAGGCCGAGCGCCGCGGATTGATTTCCGGCGAGGTGGGCCGCGGCACCTATGTGCGCCCGCTGACGCCGGACTATCCGGAACGAACAAAGCCGGATGAACGGGCACAATTGCCCCGGCCTGGCCGCAACGAGCTCGACTTCATCGACCTCTCGGGCAACGCGCCGCCACCGGCGCCGCTGGCCGACGAAATTGGCCGCGCGCTCTCTTCCGTCGCCATGGACCCGCAGTTCGGCGAGTACCTGCGCTATCGCCCCTCGCAGGGACTGATGTCGCACCGCGAGGCCGGCCAGCAGTGGCTGGCGACTTTCGGCTTCGAAGTGCCGGCCAACCAGGTACTGCCGACCCACGGGGCGCAGCACGCCATGATGATCGCCGCGGCCAGCGTGCTGCGCGCCGGCGACGTGCTGCTGACCGAGCAGCTGACCTTCTTCGGCGTCAAGTCGGTGGCCCGGCTGCTGGGCCTGCGGCTGCACGGCGTCGAGTGCGATGGCGACGGCCTGCTGCCCGACGCGCTGGACGCGGCGATCCGCGCCACCGGCGCCAAGGCGGTCTATGCCATCCCGACGCTGCAGAACCCGACCAACACGGTGATGAGCCTGGAGCGCCGCCGCGCCGTCGCCGAGGTCTGCCGCCGCCATGGCGTCACCATCATCGAGGACGACATCTACAACTTCCTGCTCGACGAGCCGGTGAAGCCGCTGTCCAGCTTCGCGCCCGAGCTGTCGCTCTACATCACCAACCTGTCGAAGTCGGTGGCGCCGGCCCTGCGCGTCGGTTACCTAGCCGGTCCGGAGGCGCTGATCGACGCCGGCCTGATCGCCATGCGGGCCTCCTCGGTGATGGCCAGCCCGCTGCTGCAGGAGACCGCGGCGCGGTTGATCCGCGACGGCGTGGCGCAGCGCAACGCAGCGCTGATCCGCGAGGAAGCACGTGCGCGACAGGGCATCGCCACGCGGATGCTGGGCAACTACGAGATGGCGCGCCAGCCGACCGCCATGCACGTCTGGCTGACCCTGCCGGAGCCCTGGCGCCGCGAGGCCTTCGCCCACGAGACGCAGCGCCGCAATGTCGGCGTCGCCGCCGCTGACGTCTTCGCCACCGGCCGCCAGTCGGTGCCGCACGCGGTGCGCGTCTCGGTCGCCGCGCCGCGCACCCGCGGCGAGCTGGAAACCGGCCTGGGCATCATCGCCGACATCCTGTCCGGCGCCGGCGCCACGCACTTCCCGGTTATCTAGCAGCCGTCGTCGAGGCTGTAGCGGTCCAATTCCACGCCCTGGAGCCGCAGGCTTTCGGTCTGGCGCGCGCAGGGCTGTGCCTCCCGGATGAAGGCCGGGCGGTCGAGGATCAGGTGCGAGCGCACACCCTGTACAAACCAGATGGCGCGCTGGCTGGGCCAGTCGCGCAGCATCTCCACCGCGAAGTCGCGTTGCCAGCGATTGAGCTGCAGCATCACGAAGCCGGTGCGCCCGGGATGGTCGCGCTGCAAGTAGAAGGCGAAGACCGGCAGGTCGAAATAGGGATCGACCAGCAGCAGCTCACCCGGCGCCACGCGCTCGACCAGCAGTGCCGTCATGCCCCGCCAGTCCGCCTTGGCCTGTTCGCTGAAGCTGACGCCAGCCAGCAGCAGCCGCGCCGCCAGCAGCAGCGCCAGCAGCGGCAGTGCGCGACGGCGGCGACGCAGCTGCTCCAGGCCCAGCGCCAGCAGCAGCAGGCAGGGAAGCGCCGTCCAGATCAGCGTGCGCGGCACGAAGATCGGCTTGAAGATTCCGGCCAGCAGCTCCATCGCCGTCGGCAGCAGCATGAGGCCGAGCAGCAGCACCAGCAGCGTGCGCTGCCGCGCCAGACGGGCGATGCCCAGGCCCAGCAGCGCTAGGAACAGCAGCACCAGCGCGGCCAGCACCCACGGCCCCAGCAGCGTGTTGCGGAAGTCCGCGCCAAGGTGGATCCAGGCCAGCGCCCCGCCCAGGTCGGGCAGGTCTGGCGTCTTGGCCCAGAAGCCCCTGGCGACGCGACTCGCCTGGCGCAGGAACCACGGCAGGTAAGGTAGCCACAGCAGCAGCACGATGCCGTTGACCTGCAGCCAGCGGCGCGCCAGCCGGCGGCGGTCCGGCCGCCGCCACCAGCAGGCCGCGACCAGCAGTGTCGCCGCCGCCGGCAGCAGTCCGCCGGTGTTGTGGCTGTAGAGCGCCAGCAGCGCGCCCAGGCCATAGGCGATCCAGGCGCCGCGGCGGCCCGGATCGTCGCGCCCCCCGGCATCGCGCCAGGGCCCGGCGGCCCAGCCCGGCCGCTGCACCACCGCCACCAGGCCCAGCAGCGCCAGGGCGCCGGCCAGCTCCAGCAGCGCGTACATGCGCAGCTCCTGCGCATAGGTGATGGCCATGGGCGAGGTGGCCAGCAGCAGCGCCGCCCAGCGCCCGACCGCCGGCCCGGCCAGCAGCCGCCCGGCCCGATAGATCACTGGCAGCGTGACCAGCGAGACCAGCGCCGAGGAGAGCCTGAGGGGCCCCTCCTGCTCACCCAGCAGACGCCAGAAGTGCAGCAAGGCGTAATACAGCGGCGGGTGGGTGTCGGAGCCCCAGATCTGCCCCAGGGAACCGCGCGAAAACAGGATGCTGGCGATCTCGTCGGTCCAGAAGGACCAGTGGCCGAGATGCCAAAGCCTGAGGCCGAGGCCCAGCAGCAGGATGCCCAGCAGCCAGGGATCGGAGCGCCAGCGTTTCACGGCGCGGCGGCGCAATCGTCGCCGGCCTCGTACAGGTCGAGGTCGATACCGGTGAAACTGAGGGCCTGGGCATGGCGAAGGCAGGGCCGCGCCTGACTGACCAGCGCCTCGGCGTCGCGCAGCGCGTCGTAGTACCAGAGCGAGCGGACCAACCACAGGCGATCGCCGGGGACCAGCGACCGCGCCACCGCGGCGACGCGGTCCAGGCTGCTGGTGCCCTCGCGGTCGGCTGGCAGCTCCGGCCGGCCGGCAAGCGACTGGCGGGCGGCATAGTGGTTGAAGCTCACCACCTCGAAGAAGGGATGCAGCAGGATGCGGTCGTCCGGCCGCGCCAGCAGCGACAGCGTGGCGACCGACCCGCGCCAGTCCGCCTTGTGCCAGCGGCCGCTGTAGTTGTTCAGCATCGCACCGCGCACCGCGACCACGGCGACCACCAGCCCCAGCGCCGCCACCAACCACGGCCGGGCGCGCCGCCGCCGCGCCGCTTCCAACAGCCAGGCCAGGCCACGCGCCATGGCCAGCAGGAACGGCAGCGCGGTCCAGATGATCGACTTGCTGGCAAACAGCGGGCGCGCCACCAGCACCAGGCCGAACTCCACCAGCGGCGGCAGCAGGCAAGCGATCAAAAGCAGCAGCACCAGGGCGCGCGAGCGCAGCGCCGCGAGGCCGAGCCCGGCGAGCGCCAGGAACAGCGCCGCCAACGCCAGTTCCAGGCCGTCGAACCAGGGCCCCAGGCCCAGATCGAGGTAGCCCAGCTGGCCGAGGGCGTCGTTCGCCGTCGGCTGCTGCATCCAGAAATCGCCAATCACCCGTTCGGCCTGTGCCCGCAGCGCCGGCCAGTAGAGCGCCCAGAGAGCCAGCACCCCAGCGTTGACCGTCAGCCAGCGCCGCGCCAGACGCCAGCGCGCCGGCGCCGGCCACCAGGCCAGCGGGACCGCGACGTTGGCCGCCAGCGGCCAGAGGAACCCCATGTTGTGGCTATAGAGCGCCAGCACGCTGCCCAGGCCATAGAGTGCCCAGGACCAGCGCACCTGGCGCGCCCCAGCCCGGTCGGCCGTGGCGCCCAGCAGCGGCGTCGCCGCCACCGCCGCCGGATCACGCAGCAAGCGCACCAGGCCCAGCAGGCCCAGCGCCACACTGCATTCCAGCAGCGCGTACATGCGCAGCTCCTGGGCGAACTGCAGGGCCATGGGGGAAAGCGCCAGCAGCACCCCAGCCAGCAAGCCGGTCAGCCGGCCACCCAACGCCACGCCGGCGGCATGGAGCGCCGCCACGCTGCCCAGGCTGAGCAGGACCGACGACAGCCGCAGCGCATACTCGCTCTCGCCCAGCAGCCGCCAGCCGCTGATCAGCGCGTAGTACAGCGGCGGATGGGTATCCTCGCCCCAGATGGTGAAGATGCTGCCGTGGGCGAAGCGCAAGGTCGCCACCTCGTCGAGCCAGAAGGACAGCGCATCCAGCCGATAGAGGCGCACCAGCAGGGCCAGCAGCAGCACCGCCGGCAGCGCCAGGCGATAACCGCTGTCACGCATCGAAGGGACGCACCGTATGCACGTGGTTCACCGGCCCCTGGCCGCGACCGAAACCGGGCGCCGTCGCCAGCGCCTGCCAAAGATAGGCACGCGCCCGCACCACGGCGGGGCGCAGCGCCAGGCCCTGGGCCAGGCCGACGGCGATGGCCGAGGCCAGCGTGCAGCCGGTGCCGTGGGTGTGCCGGGTTTCCAGCCGCGGGCTGCTCAGCACCTCCAGGCCGGCGGCGCTGGCCAGCACGTCGCTGACCATTTCGCCCGCCAGATGACCGCCCTTGACCAGGACCGCCCGCGCGCCCAGCGACAGCAGCCGCTCGGCGGCACGCTTCTGCCCCTCCAGGTCGTTTACCGTCAGCCCGGTCAGGCGCTCGGCCTCCGGCGCGTTGGGCGTCAGCAGCGCCGCCAGCGGCACCAGATCGCGGGTCAGCGCGGCGACGGCGTCGGCTTCCAGCAGCGTCGCGCCGGACTGCGCCACCATGACCGGGTCGGCGACCAGCGGCAGGCCGGCGGCGCGCCCGGCGATCTCGTCGCACACCGCCTCGATCACCGGCACGCTGTGCAGCATGCCGGTCTTCAGCGCATCGGCGCCCAGGTCATCCAACACCACTTGAATCTGTTGGCGGATAAAGGCGGTGGGCACGGCGTGGATGCCGAAGACGCCCTGGGTGTTCTGCGCCGTCAGCGCAGTGATCGCGGTCATGGCGAAGCCGCCCAGCGCGGTCACCGCCTTGATGTCGGCCTGGATGCCGGCGCCGCCGCCGGAATCTGATCCGGCGATGATCAGCACCCGGCCGCGCTGCGTTGTCGGTTGCATGGTGGGGTCCTAGGCGGCGGCCAGCGCGGCGCAGATGCGCTCGACCACCAGGGTCACCGCGCCCTCATCCTCGCCCTCGGCCATCACGCGCACCACCGGCTCGGTGCCCGACTTGCGGATCAGCAGGCGGCCACGGCCGTGCAGCGCCGCCTCGCCGTCCTGGATCGCCGCCTTCACGCTGGCGGCCTCCAGCGGCTGTTGCCCGGCGGCGTAGCGCACCGAGCGCAGTACCTGCGGCAGGCGTTCGAACAGATGCGTGACCTCGCTGGCCGGGCGGCCGGCGCGCACGATCTCGGCCAGCACCTGCAGCGCGGCGATCAGGCCGTCGCCGGTGGTGGAATAGTCCGACAGCACGATGTGGCCCGACTGCTCGCCACCGACATTGAAGCCCTCGGCGCGCATGGTTTCCACCACGTAGCGGTCGCCCACCGGGGTGCGGCGCAGCGTCATGCCGTTGGCCGCCAACCAGCGCTCCAACCCCAGGTTCGACATGACGGTCGCCACCAGCCCGCCGCCCTGCAGGCGGCTGGCGGTCTGGCAGCCCTTGGCCACCAGCGCCATCAGCTGGTCGCCATCGACCAGGCGGCCGGTCTCGTCGGCCAGCAGCACGCGGTCGGCGTCGCCATCCAGCGCGATGCCCAGGTCGGCGCCCTGCGCCACCACGGCGGCCTGCATGGCCTCGGGATGGGTGGCGCCGCAACCCTTGTTGATGTTCAGGCCGTCCGGCGCCACGCCCAGCGGCACCACCTCGGCCCCCAGCTCGTAGAGCACAGTCGGCGCCACGCGATAGGCGGCGCCGTTGGCGCAGTCGATGACGATCTTCAGGCCGGCCAGGCTGAGCTCACGCGGGAAGGTCGCCTTGACGAACTCGATGTAGCGGCCCAGCGCGTCGTCCAGCCGGCGGGCGCGGCCCAGCTGCTCGCTGGGCGCCGCGCTGTCGCGGTTGCCATCACGGATGCGCCGCTCGATGCGCACCTCGACCTCGTCCGACAGCTTGAAGCCATCGGGGCCGAACAGCTTGATGCCGTTGTCCTCGAAGGGATTGTGCGAGGCCGAGATCATGACCCCCAGGTCGGCCCGCAGCGAACGCGTCAGCATGCCCACCGCCGGGGTCGGCAGCGGCCCCAGCAGCACCACGTCCATACCAACGGCGATGAAACCGGCAGTTAGCGCCGGCTCGATGAGATAGCCCGACAGCCGCGTGTCCTTGCCGATCACCACCTGGTGGCGATGCTCGCCGCGGGTGAACTCCGCCCCCGCCGCGCGCGCCACCGCCAGCGCCGTTTCCGGCGTCATGGGCTCGACATTGGCGCGGCCCCGGATGCCATCGGTGCCGAAAAGCTTGCGGGTCATGTGTCCTCCCAGGCCCGCCTTATAGCAGAGCGGCGGGCCGGGAAAAGGGCGGCTTGTCCCCCACTATACGGCCGGCGCTATGCCACTGGGGGCCTTAGCCCGCGATCGCCTGCCAGACCCGCAACGCCTGCGCCGTCGCCGCTACGTCGTGGACGCGCAGGATGTGCGCGCCGCGGGCGGCGCCGGCCAGCGCTGCGGCAAGCGAACCGGGGAGGCGCTGGTCGGGCGGCTCGCCCTTGCTGAGGCGGCCGATGAAAGACTTGCGGCTGGCGCCGACCAGGACCGCCACGCCGAGCCGGGCAAAGCGGTCGGTGGCGGCGATCAGCTGGGCGCTCTGCTCGGCGGTCTTGGCGAAGCCGATGCCGGCGTCGATGCAGAGCTTGTCGTCGGTCAGGCCAGCGGCGCGGCAGGCGGCCAGGCGCTGCGCCAGGTAGGCCTCGACCTCACCGACGAGGTCCTCGTAGGCGGTCAGCTTCAGCATGGTGTCGGGGGTGCCGCGCATGTGCATCAGCACGACGGGTGCTTGGCGCGCCGCCACCAGCGGCAGGGATTCGGGCTCGTGCGTCAGGGCGGTCACGTCGTTGACGATGGCGGCGCCGGCGTCGAGCGCGGCGGCCATGACGCGGGCATGACGCGTGTCGATGGAGACCCGGTGGCCCTTGGCGGCCAGCGCCGTCACCACCGGGATGACGCGCGCCAGCTCCTCCTCCAGCGCCACTTCCAGCGAACCAGGACGGGTGGATTCGCCGCCGATGTCGAGGATCGCCGCGCCCTCGTCGAGCATGCGCTCGCCGGCGGCGATGGCGATGCCAGGGTCGAGGTTCCGGCCGCCGTCGGAGAAGGAGTCGGGCGTGACGTTGAGGATGCCCATGATGACCGGGCGCTCGAGGGTCAGGCCGGCGAAGGTGATGGGCATCCCGCTCCCCTTCGGTTCCCCCTCTCCCGCGGCGGGAGAGGGTGGGGGTAAGGGGGCTAGGTTAGGGACTCTGCGGCGCACCGCAACCAACTCCCCTCACCCGCTCGCTCACGCTCGCACCCTCTCCCAGGGGAGAGGGTTTGAGTGCGACGGGAGAGCGGATCAGGTCAGCCTGCCGGTTCCGGCTCCGGCCCGATGCCGGGGCGCGGTGCCTTGCGGTGCTTCGGCACCGAGGCGCGGCGGCCGCCATCGGGAGTCGGCTTGTCGCTCTTGTCGATGGTCTCGCCGCGGATCACCAGGCGGACCTCGTCGCCGCTCAGCGTCTCGTGCTCAAGCAGCGCCTTGGCCAGCAAGTGCAGTTCGTCCAGGTGCTCGGTCAGCACCGCGCGGGCGTTGATCTCGGCCTCCTCGCAGATGCGCCGGACCTCCTCGTCGATCAACTTGGCAGTGGCGCCCGACACACTCTGGGTACGCGACACCGAGTGGCCGAGGAAGACCTCGTCCTGGTTGTCGTTGTAGCGGATGGCGCCGAGCTTCTCGCTCATGCCCCACTCGGTCACCATGCGGCGCGCCCACGAGGTGGCCTGCTGGATGTCGCTGCCGGCGCCGGTGGTGATGTGCTCCTTGCCGAAGATGATTTCCTCGGCGATGCGGCCGCCGTAGATCATCACCAGGCGCGCCAGGATCTCGCTCTTGCGGTAGCCGTAGCGGTCCTTCTCGGGCAGCGAGAAGGTCACGCCCAGCGCCCGGCCGCGCGGGATGATGGTCACCTTGTGCAGCGGGTCGTTGCCCGGGATATAGAGGTTCAGTAGCGCGTGCCCGCCTTCGTGATAGGCGGTCAGCGTCTTCTCTTCCTCGGTCATCACCATGGAGCGACGCTCGGTGCCGAGCATCACCTTGTCCTTGGCGGATTCGAAGTCGCTCTGCGTCACCACGCGCTTGTTCTGCCGCGCGGCCAGCAGCGCCGCCTCGTTCACCAGGTTGGCCAGGTCGGCGCCGGAGAAGCCGGGCGTGCCGCGGGCGATCACCTTGGCATCGACGTCGGGCGCGATCGGCACCTTGCGCATGTGGACGCGCAGGATCTTCTCGCGGCCCAGCACGTCGGGGTTGGAGACCACGACCTGACGGTCGAAGCGGCCGGGGCGCAGCAGCGCCGGGTCCAGCACGTCGGGCCGGTTGGTGGCGGCGACGATGATGACGCCCTCGTTGGCCTCGAAGCCGTCCATCTCGACCAGCAGCTGGTTCAGGGTCTGCTCGCGCTCGTCGTTGCCGCCGCCCAGGCCGGCGCCGCGATGGCGACCGACGGCGTCGATTTCGTCGATGAAGACGATGCAGGGGGCGTTCTTCTTCGCCTGCTCGAACATGTCGCGCACGCGGCTGGCGCCGACGCCGACGAACATCTCGACGAAGTCGGAGCCGGAGATGGTGAAGAAGGGCACGTTGGCCTCGCCAGCGATGGCGCGGGCCAGCAGCGTCTTGCCGGTGCCCGGCGGGCCGACCAGCAGACAGCCCTTGGGAATCTTGCCGCCCAGGCGCTGGAACTTCTGCGGGTCGCGCAGGAACTCGACGACCTCCTCCAGCTCCTGCTTGGCTTCGTCGATGCCGGCGACGTCCTCGAAGGTGACGCGGCCCTGCTTCTCGGTCAGCAGACGGGCGCGGCTCTTGCCGAAGCCCATGGCCTTGCCGCCACCGGACTGCATCTGCCGCATGAAGTAGATCCAGACGAAGATCAGCAGCAGCATCGGCCCGAAGGAGCCGAGCAGGCTGAGGAAGATGTTCGGCTGGTCAGGCGCCGCCGCGCGCACCACCACGCCCTTGGCCAGCAGGCGCTGCACGGCGTCGAACTCCGGCGGGGCATAGGTGACGAAGCGCGTGCCGTCGGTGTTCTGCCCTTCGATCGACTTGTCCTGAATCACCACCTCGCGGACCATGCCGGCTTCGACATTGTCCATGAACTGGGAGAAGGCGATCTCGCTCTGCGGGCCGCGCTGCGCGCTGCCCTGGAAGATGTTGAACAACATCAGGACCAGCAGGCCTACGAGGACCCACAGAAGGGCGTTCCGACCGAAATTCACGGGCTGACTTCTTTCCTTGCCATGCCGCTTTCGGGCGCACGGAGAGTGCGCCCCACGGCAATCAACGTAGGGCCTTAGATAATGTGCCTTTACGCACAAGCAACTGTAAAGCCGCAGGTCCCTGCGGGATTGGGCGCAAAATGGAGTGCCAGACCGCAGTTTGCGCTGCCAGGCCGGACCCAGCCGAGCGCCGGCACCGCCCGCAGACCGGCCGAATCGCGCAGCGCCGGCAGGCTCCAGAGCGCCGGCCCAGGCAGCGGTGCCGGGGCCAGTGTCGCAGCCAGCAGCTGCCAGCCGTCGCGCCCCAGCGGGCCCAGCAGCAGCCCGGAGTCGGCCTGCCGTGCCAAGTGCCAGGCCCAGCGACCGTCCCAGCGGCCCGCCGTGCCCGGCGCCAGGGCCAGGCTCGCCGCCGCTTCCTCGCGGGCCACCAGCCAGCCGCCCTGCCCCGGCAGCAACCGACAGCCAGCCAGGGTGAAGCCGCGCGGCGCGGGCCGGCAGAGGCGCTGCAGCGCCGCTATCAGCGCCGCCGTGGCCGGGGCATAGGGCCGGCCGCCCAGGGCCCGCAACAGCTCGCCCAGGGCCAGCGCGGCGACGTCAGGCGCGGCCGCGGCCAGCAGGGCCGGCAGCAGCCGGGCGTGGCCGGCGGGGTGCCAGGCAACCGCCTGCCCCAGCAGCCGGGCGGCGGCGGCCTCCTGCGCCATGCGCGCCTGTCCCAGCAGGTCGAGGCGCGGCAGCAGCCGGCGCCGGGCGGCAGCCTGCCCGGGGCGGGCGCGCAGCGCGGCCCTGCGACCGCTGGCCGGATCGGCGTTGCCGGGATCCTCGCTCCAGGCCAGGCCGGCGGCGCGGCAGCTGGCCAGCAGCCGCGCATGCGTCAGCTCGAGCAGCGGGCGCAGCAGCAGGACCTCCGCCAACGGCGCCACCGCCGCCATGCCGGCGAGGCCGCGCGGGCCGCTGCCGGCGGCGCGGCGCAGCTGCAGCGTCTCGGCCTGGTCGTCGGCCTGATGGGCCAGGCAGAGGTAGAGGATGCCGGCGCGGCGACAGGCGGCCTGCAGCAACTCATAGCGGGCGGCGCGGGCCGCTGTCTCGAAGGCGCCGGCCGGCTTGGCGCCGCGCCAGGGCAGGATGCGGTGGTCGATGCCCAGGGCGCGCAGCTGGCGTCCCAGACGCCGTGCCTCGCCGGCTGACTCCGGGCGCAGGCCATGTTCCACCGTCAGCGCCAGCAGGCTGCCGCCGCGCCGCCGGCACCAGCGGTGCAGCAGCAGGGTCAGCGCCAGGCTGTCACCGCCGCCCGACACCCCGACAGCAAGACGCGGCCGGCGCCCCAGGGGCCCCAGCCGCGCCATGCGGATCGCGAAGTCATGTTCGGTCAGCGGCCCTGCACCCATGGCCCGCAGGCTGTGGGCAGGGCCGGCTTCAGGCAACAGCCCAGGCAGCTCAACAACCGAGCCGCCCGCGCTCCTGCTTGGAACGCTGCAGCACGTTGGCCGGGGCGTTGGGGAAGCGGTTCTCCAGCTCGCCGAACACGGCGCAGGCATCGCCGCCCTGGCCCAGCAGGCTGAGCGACAGGCCGAGCTTCAGCAGGCTGTCGACCGCCTTGGGGCCCTGCGGATGATCCTGATAGGCGACGCCGAAGGCGCTGGCGGCGGCGTTGTAGTTGCCGCGCACATAGTAGGTCTCGCCCAGCCAGTACTTCGCGTTGGCCACCAGGGGGTCGCCCGGGTTGGCCTGGATGAACTGGGTCAAGGCCGCCTCGGCGCCGGAGTAGTCGGCCTTGCGCAGCAGGCCGAAGGCATAGTCGTACTGCTCCTTCGGGGAGCCGCCCGGCAGGGCCGCAGTCTGTGTCGAGGGCGCCGTGGTGGCGCCCAGCGGCTGCGGCGCGCCATAGGTGCCCTGGCTCTGCCCGGTCTGCACCTGGGCGACCTGATCCTGCGAAATCGTGCCTAGGGTCTTGATGTCGCCCTGCTGCGTGCCGGTCGAGGTGCCGCCGCCGGAGGACTGCTGCTTGGCCGTCGGCGCGGCCGCGGCCGGCGCGCCGCCCTCCAGCGTGGAGAGGCGGTATTCGACGTCGGCCTGCATGCGGTCCAGGCGCTGCGACAGCTGGTTCTGCTGATAGCCCAGCTGCTCGATCATGCCGGTGAGGTTGCGCAGCTCCTGCTCAAAAGCGGACAGGCGGGTCTCGATGTTGGCGCCGCCGGTGACCGGCTGGCCGCTGCTCTGGCCGCTGTAGAACTGGTTGCGCAGATCGGCCAGATCGCGAGTCAGGCGATCGACGCGATCATTCAACGTGCTGAGGTCGGCTGCCGCCACCGGCGCCGCGGCCATGGTTAGAATCACGGCGAAGGGCGCGAGCCAGCGGGTCAACCAACGATCACTCAGGCGATAGAGCATGGTGCGCAGTCTCCGATCTGCTGTCGCTTGGCTGCCCGTATCGCCACCCCTAGCGACGTACCGGACGGGCCTTGTTCGTACGCTTGTGAAGGTGCGGTGCCTCTTTGTCGTAAATATGGCGCACCCTGGCAAGGTTTTGGGCACGTCGGATCAATGTATTGGCCGAATATTGATGGACTAGACCGCCCACAAAGCAGACGACCCGGCGCTGGGCCAGCGCCGGGTCGTTTACATCAGGCCAAAAACATCAGGCCCGTCGCGGCGGATCGTCAGTTGACGACGAAGACCGCGCGACGATTACGGGCCCAGGAGGCCTCGTCGGAGCCCAGCGCCTCGGGACGCTCCTCGCCGTAGGAGATCACGGCAAGACGATTGCCGTTGGTCCCCAGCGACACGAGGTACTGCCGCACCGAGTTGGCACGACGCTCGCCCAGCGCAAGGTTGTACTCGCGGGTGCCGCGCTCGTCGGCATGACCCTCGACGGTCAAGGTGACCTGCGGATTGGCATTCAGCCAAGCCGCCAGAGACTGCAGGGTGGCCTGCGAGTCGGGACGCAGATCGTAGCGGTCGGTGTCGAAGAACACGCGATCGCCGACTTCGGCACGCAGCTTCTCCTGCAGCGAGGAGTAGCTGTTGGTCGGTACGGTGGTGGTGGAACCGGTGTTCGTCGGCTCCGGCGTCGAGCTGCAGGCAGACAGAGCGAAAATCGCCGCCGCCAGCAGGGACACAAGGTTGAGGCGCATCGTCTTAACCCTCTCGTTCAATCGTCAAAACCGGGCGTGGTCGTTGCCACGCCAGGCAGGAAAACTCGGGTATGCAGCAGGAAAACCCTCTTGCCCGGGGGCCCCGCCGCAAGGTGTTCCGGAGGAACCTCTTGCAGGTGGGAAAGTCAAGGCAAATTGCGGCATTCTTGCGACGCATCAAGCATTCAACGGTGACCAGGCCGGATCGGATCCATCCGTCGGCGTCACCAGCTCGCGTTCGTTGTAGCCGGTCAGGTCGATGGTGTAGACGCGGCTGGAGCCCTGGCCCGACGCCGAGGACCGGCTCTGCCGGAAATAGGCCAGAACACGGCCATTTGGTGCCCAGGTCGGCCCCTCGACGCGGAAATCCGAGGCCAGCATGCGCTCGCCGGTGCCGTCCGGGCGAATCACGCCGACATAGAAGCTGCCCTGGTAGAGCCGGGTGAAGGCAATCAGGTCGCCACGCGGCGACCAGACCGGCGTGGCATAGCGCCCCTCGCCGAAGGTCAGGCGGGTCGGCGAGCTGCCATCGGCGCCCATGATGTAGAGCTGCTGCGCACCGGAGCGATCGCTATCGAACACGATCTGCCGGCTGTCCGGCGAGAAGCAGGGCGAGATGTCCGTCGCCGGGTGGTTGGTGATCTGCCGCAGCTGCCGGGTGCGCAGGTCCATGAAGTAGATGTCGGAGTTGCCGTTGCGCGCCACCGCCAGCACCACGCCGTTGCCGTCGGGCGAGAAGCGCGGCGCGAAGGACATGCCCTGGAAGTCGCCCAGCACCTCGCGCTGCCCGCTGTCGAGGTTGAACAGATAGACCCGCGCCGGGCCCTGCTGTGGGAAGGCGACGTAGGTGATCTCCTGCCGGGTCGGCGAGAAACGCGGCGACAGCACCGTGGTCGAGCCGTCGGTCAGGAAGCGATGGTTGGCGCCGTCCTGGTCCATGATCGCCAAGCGCTTGACGCGGCGATCCTTGGGGCCGCTCTCGGCGACATAGACGATGCGGGTATCGAAGTAGCCGCCCTCGCCGGTCAGGCGGGCATAGACCGCGTCGGCAATGGTATGGGCCACCTTGCGCCAGTTGGCCGGCGCCGTGGTGTATTCGAAACCGGTCATCTGCTGCTCGCCGTAGACGTCGAACAGGCGGAAGCCGATGGTCAGGCGGCCGTCGGCGGCGGTGTTGACGTAGCCGGCAACCAGCGCCTCGGCATTGATCAGGCGCCAGTCGCCGTAGCGCACCGTCTGCAGGATCGAGGCGTTGTCCTGGATGAAGGCCGACTTGTCGATCGGCCGGAACAGGCCGGAGCGCTCCAGGTCGGCGGCGATCACACCGGTCAGATCCTGGCCCACGCGGGCCTGGCTGCCGTCGGCGGAATAGAAATCGGGAATCGCGATCGGCAGCGGCGAGACGAAGCCCTGGCCGACGTCGATGCGCAGCTCGGCCAGCTGCTGGCTGCGCGCCGGGCGGGACAGCAGCAGGCCGGCGGTAGCGGCGCCGGTCAGCATGAAGCCACGCCGGCCAAGGGTGAGATCGAGCAGCGGGCGACCGACCAGCCGTGATTCGGAGGGGGGGAGTCGCGTGAGTGGGAGTCCAGTCATGGGGTCAGGTCTCCTCAGGGGCTTCTAGAACATCATGGAGGGGTCGAAGTTGAACACGATGGTCGACCATTCGGCATAGGCGTTGGCCGGCAACGGGAAGGGCTGGCAGCGCGGGTTCATCACCGCGCGCCGCGCCCGGTCGGCGGTGGCCCGATAGGCCGAATCGGAGTTGTAGCGACCGGTGTCGACGATCTCGGCGCCCTGCACCGTGCCGTCCTGGTTCATGAAGACGCGGATCTCCACGGCATCCAGGTTCTTGGTGCCGACGTCGACGTTCCAGCATTGGCCGACCTGGCGCGCGATGGCGTCCTTCATCGACTGCGTGACCTGGCCGCCGGCGGTGGAGGCGCTGGACTTCTTCGCCGGCTGGGTGGAGGCGGCTTCCTGCTTCTCCTGCGGCTGGTTCTGCTGCTTCGGCTCTTCCTTGCGCTTGGTGACGTCCTTCAGGATCGAGTCGAGCTTGTTCTCCTGCTTCTTCACCACCTGCTGCTTCGGCGGCTCGGGCAGTGTCACCTTCTTCTTCGGCTTCTCCGGCGGTGCCGCGGCCTCCTGCTGCTCGACCACAGGGTCGACCTTGGCTTCGGGCGTCGGCACCGGGATGGGCTCGGGCTTGGGCGCCGGCTGCGGCGCGGCCACGGCGACCTGCTCGGGCAGCGGCGCCGGCGGCGTCGGCTCGGGGATCGCCTCGGCTACCTGCGGCTCGGGCGGGGTGGGCTCCGGCGGTGCGGGCTCGGCGACGGCCGGCGGCTCCGGGGTCGGCGGCGCCGGCTCCGGCGTGGGCGGCGGCGGCACGGCTTCGACCACCGGCTCGGGCGGCTGCACCTTGGGCTCCGGCGGCGGCTCGGGCGGCGGCTCCAGCGCGGCCTGCTGCTCGACCTTGGGCTCCGGCTTCTCCGGCGGGCTGGGCGGCTCGACCTTGGCTTCCTCGACCGGCTCGGGCGTGCCCTCGACCTGGTTGGTGGTCTCGGCGATGACGGCGTTCTCGAACACGATGGGCACGGCGACGGGATTGCCGACCTCGAAGGGATTGCTCGAGGTGGGCAGCCCGATCAGCACCAGCGCGAGGATCGCGAGGTGCAGAACCAACGAGAAGATGGCGCCCTGCTTCATGGCCCCCGGTCCGTCAGTTGCCGCTGCCAGCCGGCGGCGTGGTCGGCGGCGGCAGCTCGGCCAGCAGCGCGACTTTGGAATAGCCAGCCTGGTTGATCAGCCCCATGACCTGCATCACCAGGCCATATTCGATGGTCTTGTCGCCGCGCACATAGATCCTGGTCTCCGCATTGGCCCCGGTTATGGCGTTCAAACGCGCCACCAGGTCCTGCAGTGCCACCTCGCTCTCCTGAATGTAGACGCGGCCCTCCTTGTCGACCGAGATGACCAGCGGCTCCTCAGGCGTGGTGATCTGGTCGGCGGCGGTCTGCGGCAGGTCGACCGGCACGCCGACGGTCAGCAGCGGCGCGGTGACCATGAAGACGATCAGCAGCACCAGCATGACGTCGACGAAGGGCGTGACGTTGATGTCGGCGTTGGGCTGCCAGCCGGCGCGTCGCACCCGCCCGCCGCCACGTCCGCCGCCACCGCCGTTGCGCACCATGCCGGCCATCAGCGCGCCTCCTCAAGCTGGCGCGACAGGATGGCGCCGAACTCGGCGGCGAAGCTGTCGAGCTTCTGGCCGTAGCGGTTGATGTCGCTGGCGATCTTGTTGTAGCCGACCGAGGCCGGGATAGCCGCCACCAGGCCCAGCGCGGTGGCGAACAGCGCCTCGGCGATGCCCGGTGCCACCACTGCCAGCGAGGTGTTCTTCGCCGCGGCGATCGAGGTGAAGGCGTTCATGATGCCCCAGACCGTGCCGAACAGGCCGATGAAGGGCGCCGCCGAGCCGACCGAGGCAAGGAAGACCATGTAGCGTTCCAGCCGCGCCATCTCACGGCTGATGGCGATGTCCATCACCCGCTCGATGCGCTGCTGCACGCGGGCACGCAGCGTCTCGCCACCCTGCAGCGAGCGCGGGCCGGAGCGGCGCCACTCGCGCATCGCGGCGACGAAGACGGCGGAGAGCGGATCCTTCGGCCGGCCGTCGAGGCGATCGTAGAGATCGTCCAGCGAGCCGCCGGACCAAAAGGCCTCGTCGAACTGCTCGCCCTTGGACTTCAGCCGGCGCAGCCGCACGATCTTGTCGAAGATGATGGCCCAGGTCCAAAACGAGGCCAGCGCCAGGATCACCATCACCGCCTGCACGATGATGTCGGCGTTGAGCACCATGTGCCAGATGCTGAAGCCAGCCTCCGGCACGCCGCCCAGATTGATGATCTGGGTCGGATCAACGCCGGCGCCCGGCGCCGGTGTGGTCAGCGGCGTAGTGGTTGTAGGCTCCATTCCCTCATTCCTCTCGTGCGGGCGCGGCCGATCCCGTCGTCTCCACCACCGCGTCGCCGAGGGCCTCAAGCTCCTGGAGTGCCTCGGAAAGCGGGCGGACGTAAGGCAAAAATCGGTCGCGGATGTGTCCAGGCATGCGTACCGGGCGGCCGTCGGTCCGCAGACAGACGACCCGCATCAGCACGCGGGCCAGCTCCTCGCTGCCCCCGGCGGGCAGCGCCCGGCGGATCGATTGCAGGGCGTCGATCTTCACGTGGCTCATCTCCACCAGCTGGGTGGAGACCTCGAGCACGTCGTCCAGCCGGGCGGAGCGCAGGTAGTCGACCTCGGCGCGGCGCACGGCGAAGAAGATGCCGGCGCTGATTCGCAGCGCGGACTGGTCGATCCCGGCCTGGCGCAGGAACTCGGTGCGCGAGCGCTCGGCGAACTTCAGATAGTTGGCGTAGTAGACGATGCCGGCCGCGTCGGTGTCCTCGTAGTAGACCCGCAGCGGATAGACGAAGCGGCTGCCGTCGAAGTGTCCCTCGGCCAGCTTCATGGCGTCTCCGCCGGGTCGTCGGCGTCGAACAAGTCGGGCAGCAGGGAGCCGGCGAAGCCGCGCGGCACCGCCAGGCCCAGGTGCTTGAAGCCGCTGGACGTCAGCATGCGGCCGCGCGGCGTGCGCTGCAGCAGGCCCTGCTGAATCAGATAAGGTTCGATCACTTCTTCCAGCACGTCGCGTTGTTCGGAGAGCGCCGCGGCGAGCGTTTCGACTCCAACGGGGCCGCCGCCATAGTTGTCGGCAATCGTGGCAAGATAGCGGCGATCCATGGCGTCCAGGCCGCTCTGGTCGACGTCCAGGCGGGCCAGCGCCCGGTCGGCCACGGCACGATCCACCGCCGCCGCCCCCTCGACCGCCGCGAAGTCGCGCACCCGGCGCAGCAGCCGCCCGGCGACGCGCGGCGTGCCGCGGGCGCGCCGGGCGATCTCCGCCGCGCCGTCGGCGGTCAGGCGGAAGCCCAGCACGCGGGCGCCGCGCTCGACGATCAGCCGCAGCTCGTCCGGGGTATAGAACTCCAGCCGCAGCGGGATGCCGAAGCGCTCGCGCAGCGGCCGGGTGATGAGGCCCGAGCGCGTGGTCGCGGCCACCAGGGTGAAGGGCGGCAGGTCGATGCGCACCGAGCGCGCCGCCGGCCCCTCGCCGATGATCAGGTCGAGGGCATAGTCCTCCATCGCCGGATAGAGGATCTCCTCCACCGCCGGCGAGAGGCGGTGGATCTCGTCGATGAACAGCACATCGTGCGGCTGCAGGTTGGTCAGCAGCGCCGCCAGGTCGCCGGCGCGGGCGATCACCGGGCCCGAGGTGGCGCGGAAGGAGACGCCGAGTTCCTTGGCGACGATCTGCGCCAGGGTGGTCTTGCCCAGGCCCGGCGGCCCGACGAAGAGCACGTGGTCCAGCGCCTCGCCGCGCGCCTTGGCCGCCTGGATGAAGACCCGCAGGTTCTGCCGCGCCGCCTGCTGGCCGATGAAATCGTCGAGCTGCAGCGGCCGGATCGACTGCTCCAGGCTCTCCGGATCGCTGGCATTGGCCTCCCGCTCCACCAGGCGCTCCGGCGGCGGCGCCTTGGGCGCCCGGCTCACCGCGACAGCTCCTTCAGGGCGGCGCGGATCAGCGCCTCCAGGCTGGCCGCGTCACCCAGCGTCTGGCCGGCGCGGACCACCGCGCCGAAGGCCTCGACCCGGCGATAGCCCAAACCTTCCAGCGCCGCCACGGCATCGTCGGCCGCCGCGCCCAGCTGGCCAGCGGTGGGCAGCGCGCCGCCCAGGGTCGCCGCGGCGCCCAGCGCGATGTTGCCGACCTTGTCCTTCAGTTCGGTCAGCAGGCGGGCCGCCAGCTTGGCGCCGACGCCGTTGGCCTGGGTCAGCGCCGCCTTGTCCTGCGCCGCGATGGCGCGCGCCAGGTCGCCCGGCGCCAGGGTCGAAAGCAGCGCCAGCGCGACCTTGCTGCCGACGCCCTGCACAGTGCCCAGCAGGCGGAACCAGGCGCGCTCGGCCGCGTCGGCGAAGCCATAGAGATGGATGTGATCCTCGCGCACGTGGGTTTCGATCAGCAGCGCCGCGCTGCCGCCCACCTGGCCGATGCGCCCCAGCGTCTTGCCCGAGGCGAAGACCAAGTAGCCGACACCGCCGACGTCGAGGATCAGGTGCGCTTCGCCCAGTTCGTCGATGCGGCCGGTGAGCTTGCCGATCATCGCGCCACCTTGCGGGTCGCGGCGGCGGGGGCGAGCCGGGCCGCGTTCTTCAGCCAGACCGCGTTGGTGGCCGCCATGTGGCTGTGGCAGATGGCGATGGCCAGGGCGTCGGCGGCGTCGGCGCTACGCACCTCCAGCCCGGGCAACAGGCGGGCCACCATCATGGCGACCTGCGCCTTGTCGGCGTGCCCGGTGCCGACCACCGCCTTCTTGACGATCATCGGCAGGTACTGCGCCACTGGCAGGCCAGCCAGGGCCGGCACCAGCAGGCAGATGCCGCGCGCCATGCCCAGCTTCAGGGTTGAGGCAGGATTGACGTTGGCCAGGGTTTCTTCCACCGCCGCGCTGTCCAGCGTCCAGGCCGCCACCACCTCGGTCAGCGCGCGCTGCAGGGTAACCAGGCGCTGCGCCAGGTCCTGCGTGCCGTCGGTCTGGATGACGCCGTGCGCCAGGTGCCGCAGGCGGCTGCCCTCGGCCTCGATGACGCCCCAGCCGGTGCGCTGCAACCCGGGATCGATGCCGAGGACGCGCATCGGCCGGCGTCCTCAGCTCGCCAGCTTCTGCAGCACCTCGTCCGAGACCTCGTAGTTCGCCGCCACGGTCTGGACATCGTCGTTCTCGTCGAGCGCCTCGAGCAGCGCGAACAGCGTCTCCGCCGCCTCGCCCTCCACCGCCACGGTGTTCTGCGGGGTCCAGGCCAGGCGCGCCTCGCTGGGGTCGCCGAACTTCTCCGCCAGCGCGTCGCGCACCTGCATCACGTCATCGGGCGCGGTAGTGATCTCGTGCAGCTCCTCGCCCGACCGCACGTCGGCGGCGCCGGCCTCGACCGCCGCCTCGAAGACCTGGTCGGCGCTGCCGACCGCGGCCGGGAAGACGATACGCCCGACCCGGTCGAACATGAAGGAGACGGCGTTGCTTTCGGCCAGGCTGCCGCCGTTCTTCGAGAAGATCATCCGCACTTCGCCGGCCGTGCGATTGCGGTTGTCGGTCAGCGCCTCGACGATCACCGCGATGCCGCCCGGGCCATAGCCCTCGTAGCGGATGGCCTCGTAGTTGGTGTCCTTGTCCTCGCCCGAGGCCCGCTTGATGGCACGCTCGATGTTGTCGCGCGGCACGTTGGCGGCGCGGGCGGCCTGTACCGCGCCGCGCAGGCGGGCGTTGGAGGCCAGATCGGGCAGGCCGCTCTTGGCGGCCACGATGATCTCGCGGGTCAGCCGGCTGAACAGGCGGGCGCGCTTCTTATCCTGCGCGCCCTTGCGATGCATGATGTTGGCGAATTGCGAATGGCCGGCCATCGGAAGGTCCTATTTGCGGTCTGCTGTGAGTCTACTAGGGCCGGCCAGGGTTTCGCGAGCCCAGCGGTCGGCTGGGCCAGGGAGCCTGGCAGGCGGCGCCTTCTAGCAGAAAGCCCCCGCGCCTAGGAAGAGAGCGCCGGCAGGGCCGGCGCCAGCCGCCCGCCGAGCCGCAGCGGCTCGGCCCGTTTGGCCAGCCCCGTGCGGTCGTCGGTCTCGACGAAGAGGCCGCAGAGCGTCGCCTCGCCGGTCGCCACCGACAGGCGCTCGCTGGAGATCTTCTTGGTGAAGCGCAGGATCGGCTGCACCTTGTCCATGCCGATGACGCTGTCGTAGTCGCCGCACATGCCGGCATCGGACTGATAGGCCGTGCCGCCCTTCAGGATCATGGTGTCGGCGGTGGGCACGTGGGTATGGGTCCCGACCACGATGGAGACGCGGCCGTCGACCACGTGGCCCATGGCCATCTTCTCGCTGGTCGCCTCGCCATGGAAATCCAGCAGCACGGCGTCGACCGAGGCGCCCAGGCGATAGGACCCCAGGATCTGCTCGATCGCCTGGAAGGGATCGTCCAGCGGGTCCATGAAAAGCCGCGCCATCAGGTTGATCACCAGCACCTTGCGGCCGCTGGCGGTGGGGAACAGCGCGGCGCCGCGGCCGGGCGTGCCGCGCGGGAAGTTGGCCGGGCGCAGCAGCCGGGGCTCGCTTTCGATGAAGGAGAGCGCCTCCTTCTGGTCCCAGGAGTGGTTGCCGCCGGTCAGCACGTCGGCGCCGGCGGCGAAGAGCTCCTCGGCCACGCCCTTGGTGATGCCGAAGCCGGCGGCGGCGTTTTCCGCGTTCACCACGACGAAGTCGAGCTTCAGCGACCGCCGCAGGTCGGGCAGGTGCTTTACCAGGGCATCGCGCCCCGGCCGGCCGACGATGTCGCCCAGGAACAGCAGTCGCATCCGGGTGAAGTGCCTGCTGCGAGGGAATGGGTCAAGGGCCGGCTTGCGTTTTCGCCGGTCGACGGCCGGACCGAAAGGCCGCA
The DNA here is from genome assembly GCA_038363005.1 of Rhodospirillales bacterium. Lineage (GTDB taxonomy): Bacteria > Pseudomonadota > Alphaproteobacteria > Kiloniellales > JACOMY01 > JAKOWB01. The sequence continues at coordinate 6,245 of JBBQBI010000025.1, read as the reverse complement.
TCCTGGCCACCGGCCGGCTGGAGGGCCGCCGGGAAGAGGACCACGACATGAACCTTGGGCGCTTCTGGCCCCGGATCCTGGTCGCCGGGCTGCTGGCCTTGGCCAGCGCCGCGCCAGCCAGCGCCGCGGAACAGTGGCGTGTCAGCGATGACCAGGGTCGGCGGGACGCCGCGGTGACCGGCGGTGGCGGCACCGCGCTGCACGTCAGCTGCGCCACCCAGCCGCCGATCACGGCGGCGCTGTATCTCATCCCGGCCACCGCCTTCGCCGGCACGGTAGGGCAGCTCTATCCGGTGGACTTCACGGTCGACGAGCAGAAGATCACCCTGCTGATGACCCTGGCGCAGGCCAAGCTGCTGGCCTACCCGGTGGGCGACGACAGACTGCTGTTCGCCGCGCTGAACAGCGTAACCAAGGCGCTGGGCAACGGCCACACCCTTACGGTCAAGGCGGCGCACCTCGGCTGGACCGAGGACTTTCCGCTGAAAGGCTCGAGCAAGGCCTTGAAGGATATCTTCAAGGGCTGCCAACCTTAGGCTCGATCCATAGGAGGACCGGCAAGATGCGGATGTCCTGGCGCACGATCGTCGTCGCTGGACTATTTCTGGGGCTGGCCAGTGGCGGCGCGGCGGCGGCGAACTGGAGCGTCGGCTTCGGCCAGGGAACCCTGGAAGCCGGGGTGACCGGCGGCCAGGGTACCGCGCTCTATGTCAGCTGCTCGGCCGGTACCGATGCACCCAAGGCCTCGCTATTCTTTGTCGCCGCGGCCGACCTGCAGGGCAAGGTGGGCGAGGCCTACCAGGTCGACTTCGTCGTCGACGACAAGACCCTGTCGCTGGTGATGGGACTGGAGCAGTCGACGCTGCTGGGCTTTGACGGCGGCGACCCGGCGACCTTCGCGGCGCTCGACTCCCTCACCCGCCTGCTGCGTGCCGGCAAGGCGCTGACGGTCACGTCGGACCAGCTGAAATGGCAGGAAAGCTTCCCGCTGAAGGGCTCCGGCAAGGCGCTGGACGGAATTTTCGAAGGCTGCGAGCCGGCTAGCTAAGGCGGATCGCCTCTCGCTCGGTCACGATCCAGTCGAGCTTCTGGTCATGCTCGTCGCGCGGCACGGCCTCGACCTCCTGCGCGGCGAAGGCGACGCCGACGGCCAGGCGCGGCCCGGCGCCGCGCAGCGCCTGCAAGGTGCGGTCGTAGAAGCCGCCGCCATAGCCGACGCGATAGCCCTGGCGGTCGAAGGCCAGCAGCGGCACGAACAGAATCTCCGGCTCGATCACCGGCTTGTCGGCGCTGGGCATGGAGGTGCCGTAGCCGCCGGACACCAGCTCGTCAGACGGTTGCCAGCGGCGGAACAGCAGCGGCGTGCCGCGCTTGACCACCACCGGCAGGCCCACCGGGTGGCCGGCGAAGTGCAACCGGGCCAGCAGCGGGCGCAGGTCCAGCTCGTCGCCCATCGGCCAGAAGCCACTGCAGGGCGCCCCCGCGGGCAGCGTTATGGTGGAGAAGATGCGTGCCGCCAGGGCGTGGCCGGCCACCGGCAGGGCGGCGAAGGCGGCGGCCCGGCGCTGCTTCTGCACCTGGCGCAGCCGCGCCTTCTGCTCGTCCAGCAGCGAGAGAGCGGTCATGGACGAGGTACCCCGTGTCGCCAGAAGAGAGAAGTGGTGCCGCAGCAGCCGTCGGCCGTTAACATCCTCCGTGGCCTGCGAGTGCAGGTGGGCACCAGGTAACGAGACCAGGGTCCCGTCAGAGCCAGTTCCCGAGAGATATGCTTATTGGCCCCAGGGATCGTTGGGCCTAACGCGCTCCGCAGCACCGTCTTGATATCTAGGCCTGCAGCAGGCGACTCGCAAGGCGTTCCAGGCGTGAAGCGACATCGGCCATGTGGCCTTCGTTGTCGTGGTCAGCCGCCGCCTGGCGCCCTTCGAGCTGGGCATAGGCGTCGCTCAGCTCGTCGGCCAGCAGCAACGCGGTCATGATCAGCAGCCGCGTCTCGCCCACCGCGCCGACGCCCTGCGACAGGTCGCGCATGCGGCGGTTGACCAGCTCGGCCATCTCGCGCAGATGCCCCTCCTGCCCGTCGTCGCAGGAGAATTCATAGCTGTGGCCGTTGATCGGCAGGTTCACTTTTGCCATGGCGCGAGTCTATCGGGCTGTGGCGAGTCGATGGAAGCGCCAGTTGCGCCTTAGTCGCCGACAGCCTTGGCCAACAGGCCCTGCAGCCGCTCGATGGCCTGGTCGAGGCGCCCGCTGGTCTGGGCCAGAAGGGTCTTGAGGCTCTCGCTCTCGGCCTTGGCGGTGGTGGCCTCCGCCTTGGCCGACGCGGCCTCCTGGCGTGCCGCCTCCAGCCGCTGGGCAAGCTGCGTCTCGCGGTCAGCGGCGCGCTGGCCGATGGCCTCGACCGCCGCTTCCAGCCGGCCGAGCGCCTGATCCACCTGGGCCTTGGTCTCATCCATCGGGGCAATCCTCTTTCGCTGTGGCGGCCGGCAAACGGGGGCGACTCGGGCCCTGCCCGGCGCCGCGCGGCCGGAGAGTAGCCGCCCGCGCCGCCCGGTCAATCGGCCTGGACCGGGCTGGCGGGCGATTCGGCGGCCCTTGCAGGGCGGCCCTCCAGAGACACCGGTTGACGGGGCGGCACACCCTGGGCAAGTTGCCGCCGCCTTGCCACCCCTGGCGCTCCAGGTCCCGCCCCCGCCGACCCTGCGACCGGCGGGTGGGCCCGTGCCACGGCCAGGCTGTCACCCTTTCCTCCTCCGGACATTCAGGCCGTGATGACCCGACCGATACTCCACACTCCCGAGACCGGCGCCACGGGCGCCCCGGCGGCGGTGTCCCACCAGGATCTGGCCAACGCCATCCGCGCCCTGGCCATGGACGCGGTGCAGCAGGCCAACTCCGGCCATCCCGGCATGCCGATGGGCTTCGCCGATGTCGCCACGGTGCTCTATCGCGAATTCCTAAACTTCGATCCCGCGCGCCCCGACTGGCCCGACCGCGACCGCCTGATCCTGTCGGCCGGCCACGGCTCCATGCTGCTCTATGCCCTGCTGCATCTGACCGGCTACGCCGACATGACGCTGGCGGAGATCAAGAACTTCCGCCAGCAAGGCAGCCGCACCGCCGGCCATCCCGAGCACGGCCACGCCAGCGGTATCGAGACCACCACCGGGCCGCTGGGCCAGGGCATCGCCAACTCGGTCGGCTTCGCGCTGGCCGAGCGGCACCTGAACGCGGTCTTCGGCGACGCGCTGGTCGACCACTGGACCTATGTCATCGCCGGCGACGGCTGCCTGATGGAGGGCATCAGCCACGAGGCCATCTCGCTGGCCGGCCACCTGAAGCTGAACCGCCTGATCGTGCTGTGGGACGACAACCAGATTTCCATCGACGGCCCCACCTCGCTCTCGGTCTCCGACGACCAGCGCAAGCGCTTCGAGGCCTCGGGCTGGGCGACCTTGGCCTGCGACGGCCACGACCCGGCTTCCATCGCCGCGGCGCTGCGCCAAGCCAAGACGCACGACCGCCCGACCATGATCGCCTGCCGTACCACCATCGGCTTCGGCGCGCCGACCCTGGCCGGCACCTCGAAGACCCACGGATCGCCGCTGGGCGAGGCCGAGATCAAGGGCGCGCGCGAGAAGCTCGGCTGGCCCTACCCGCCCTTCGAGATTCCGGCACCCATCCTGGCCGCCTGGCGCGGCTTCGGCGCGCGTGGCGCCAAGGCTGCGACAGCCTGGGAGCAGCGGCTGGCCACCAGCGACCAGCGCGCCGAGTTCGCGCGCCGCCAGGCCGGCACCCTGCCGGACGGCTGGCAGGACGCCCTGAAGGCGGTCAAGACCAAGGCGCTGGCCGACAAGCCGGCGATCGCCACCCGCGTCGCCTCGCAGAAGGCGCTGGAGGCCCTGGTGCCGGCGCTGCCCGAGCTGATCGGCGGCTCCGCCGACCTGACCGGCTCGAACAACACCAAGGCCGGCGACATGAAGACCCTGGCGGCCGGCAGCTATGGCGGGCGCTACGTCTATTACGGTGTGCGCGAGCACGGCATGGCGGCGGCGATGAACGGCCTGGCGCTGCACGGCGGCATCATCCCCTACGGCGGCACCTTCCTGGTCTTCACCGACTACTGCCGCCCCTCGATCCGCCTCTCGGCCCTGATGGGCCAGCGCGTCGTCTATGTCATGACGCACGATTCCATCGGCCTGGGCGAAGACGGCCCGACGCACCAGCCGGTCGAGCACCTGGCCGCGCTGCGCGCCATTCCCAACCTGCTGGTGCTGCGCCCCTGCGACCAGATCGAGACGGCGGAAGCCTGGGAAATCGCGCTGTCACAGAAGGACCGCCCCTCGGTCATCGCGCTCAGCCGGCAGAACCTGCCGACCCTGCGCGCCGAGGCGACGGAAAACCTCAGCACCTTCGGCGGCTATATCCTGGCGTCGGCCAACGGCCCGCGCGCGGTGACGCTGATAGCGTCGGGCTCCGAGGTTTCGCTCGCGATCGAGGCCAAGAAGCTGCTGGAGGCGGAGAACATCGCCACCGCCGTGGTCTCGCTGGTGTCGTGGGAGCTCTTCGCCGAGCAGCCGCAGCATTATCGCGACGAGGTGCTGGGGCCGGGCGCGCTGCACATCGGTATCGAGGCCGCTGGGCCCTTTGGCTGGGAGCGCTGGATCGAGGCCGGCGGCGGCTTCGTCGGCATGCGCTCCTTCGGCGCCTCGGCGCCGGCCGGGCAGCTCTACAAGCATTTCGGCATCACGGCGGACGCCGTGGTCGCCACGGTAAAGGCGCGGCTTTGACCGGCGCCAAGGCAAGAAGGTCGAGGAACTGACGATGACAAGCCTGCAGGATATCGCCCTGGCCCTGGTGGCCCCCGGCAAGGGCATTCTGGCCGCCGACGAATCGAGCGGCACCATCAAGAAGCGCTTCGACGGCATCAAGGTGGAGTCGACCGAGGACAACCGCCGCGCCTATCGCGAGATGCTGTTCCGCACCAAGGGCGCCGCCGACTACATCTCCGGCGTGATCCTCTACGAGGAGACGCTGAAGCAGAAGGCGGCCGACGGCACGCCGCTGGTCAAGGTGCTGGAAAGCCAGGGCGTGATCCCCGGCATCAAGGTAGACAAGGGCACCAAGGCGCTGCCGTTCCACGAGGGCGAGGTGGTGACCGAGGGCCTGGATGGCCTGCGCGAGCGGCTGCAGGAGTTCCACAAGCTGGGCGCCCGCTTCACCAAGTGGCGCGGCGTCTACTCGATCAGCGACACCATGCCCTCGGCGGCCTCGATCACCGCCAACGCCCACGCCCTGGCGCGCTATGCCGCGCTGGCGCAGGAGGCCGGCCTGGTGCCGATCGTCGAACCCGAGGTGCTGATGGATGGCGACCACGGCATCGAGGCCTGCGAGTACGTCACCGAGGAAGTGCTGCGCGCCGTCTTCTCCGAGCTGGCGGTGGCCGAGGTCGACCTGTCCGGCATGCTGCTGAAGCCCAACATGGTGATCAGTGGCCAGGACGCCGCCGAGCAGGCCAGCCACCAGGAGGTGGCCGAGCGCACCATCGGCGTGTTCCGCCGCGTCGTGCCGGCCGCCGTGCCGGGCATCGTCTTCCTGTCCGGCGGGCAGTCGGACGAGGATGCCACCCGTCATCTCAACCTGATGAACCAGCTGGGGCCGCAGCCCTGGACGCTCAGCTTCTCCTACGGCCGCGCGCTGCAGGCGGCGCCGCTGAAGGCCTGGAGCGGCAAGGCCGACAAGGTCGCCGCCGGCCAGGCGGCCTATCTCACCCGCGCCAAGGCCAACGGCCAGGCGGCGCTGGGCAAGTACACTTTCTCCTCGGAAGGATAAGACAGCCATGACCCTTCGCGTCGGCATCAACGGCTTCGGCCGCATCGGCCGCCTGGTCTATCGCGCCGCCATGGAGGCGGGCCGCACGGACTTGGAATTCGTCGCCATCAACGACCTGGGCTCGGCCAAGGACAACGCGCACCTGCTGACCTTTGACTCGGTGCACGGCCGCTTCCCCGGCACGGTCTCGGCCGGCGCCGATTCCATCACCGTCAACGGCAAGACCGTGAAGGTGCTGGCCGAGCGCGATCCCGCCAAGCTGCCCTGGGGCGAGTTCGGCGTCGACATCGTGATGGAATGCACCGGCATCTTCACCGACAAGGCCAAGGCCGGCGCGCATCTGGCCGGCGGCGCCAAGCGGGTGCTGATCTCGGCCCCGGCCAGCGACGCCGACCTGACCGTGGTCTATGGCGTAA
>JBBQBI010000024.1:0-89620 GCA_038363005.1 Rhodospirillales bacterium | reverse complement strand
GTCCCCCCGTGGGGGGTGGTCCCGCGGGCCCCCACCGCTTTTTTTGTGGCTTGTTTGCCGCTTTCTTCGGGGGGCGCGGGGGGGGGGGGGGCGCCCCCCCCCCCCCCCCGCGACCCAAAAGGGTCAGGCTTTGGGGTAGCAGATGCGGCCCTGGTCGTCCCAGGTGTAGCCAGCCGCTGCCAGCATGTCGCGCGCCTTGCTGACGTCTTCCGGCGGCGGCTTGATCGCACCGTTGTGCCAGAAGGCATTGGAAGGCGAGATCACCGATGCGCCAGGTTCGGCATAGCCCAGCAGTACCAGTTCGCTGGTCAGTTGCCGCGGCATAATGAAGTTGATCGCCCGGCGGAAAGCCGGATCGTCGAAGGGCTTCACCTTGTTGTGGTAACCCAGGTGGTAGAAGGCGTGGCTGGGATAGCCCTGTGCCACTACGTTGGGCACGCTCTTCAGCGCATCGACCAGGGTGGCCGAGAGGATGTAGCGCGACCGGTCGCACTCGCCCTTCTCGATCGCCGCGGCGGTGGCATCATGGCTGCCATAGAGCACGCGGATGATGCCGGCGCACTTCGGCGGGTTGAAGTGCTCGGCGAAGGCACTGACCTTGTACTCGCTGCCGCGGCGCCAGTGATCGAACTTGAAGGGCCCGCTGCCTATCGGGTTGTCGTTTGGCACCTTCAGCGGATCATCTACCCCTGCGGTCTGCGCCAACGTAGACCAAATGTGCTTAGGGATCATGAACATGCCGGCCAGAACGATTGCGATGAACGAGGCCGCCGGCTGCAGCAGCTTGATGCGCACAGTCGAGGAATCGACGACTTCCACCGAGTCCACGTTGTTCAGGGCGGCCAGGAAGAAGGGCGCCTTCCATTCCTTCTGGTAGTCGAAGGAGAACTTCACGTCCTCGGCAGTGAAGGCTTGGCCATCATGCCATTTCATCCCTTGGCGAATGCCGATGTCCAACGTCTTATCGTCGACGAAGGTCAGGTCGGTCGCCGCCCAGGGCTTTACCTTGCCGTCGGGTGCCACCTTGAAGAGGGTGTCGTAGAGCGAGCCGATATCCATGAAGTTCAGCACGTCGGAAGCGGCAAGCGGATTCAGGTGCTTCAAGTCGGCGTTGATGCCAGTCCGCGAGTATCCGTCGCCACCGATCACTTCCATGTTGATGTCCGACCAGAAGCCACCAATTCCTTCGCCCAGCATCGGCACCAGCCCCGTCAGCTTGTCCGACCGATAGGCCTGGGTGATCTGCGGATAGGCCAGCACGCAGCCAGGCTGGTCGTCGAAAATGAGTTGCTGCGCCTCGAAGACTGAAGCCCGCCGCGCCTCGGGATCCATGATCTGACCCTGGGCGACCGCCAAACGGTCCACCGCGTCGCTCTGGTAACCCATCCAGTTGAATCCACCGGAGCGATACTCACCCGAGTAGTGCATGCCATAGATGAAGACATTGGGGTCGATACGGATGGGCGAACCGGCAAGGCTCAACAGGTACATGTCGTAGGTGTGCTCCATGATGACCTTCTGCACACCTTCGTTGTAATCGATCGGATTGGCCTCGACGCTCCAGCCGATTTCCTTCGCGGCCTGGGCGACAAGCTTGGCGATCTCCGGTCGCGCCGGATCGAACTGCGCGGTGCTGGTAATGAGCTGTCGCGTTTCGATGGGTTGGCCGGCCTCAGCGAAGGCCGGGCGCATTCCGCGCAGTGCCAATCCCGAACCAACTACTGACGCGGTACCTCGAAGAAAGTGTCTGCGGTCCATACTAAGCCTCCTGTCCATTGCAGTTGGGTCAGCGGAACTAAAAGACGACTTCGCGGCGACTCCATCCTGTGGACGCAGCTTGCCGCGTCGATAGATTCACTGTTTCATAAATGAAACGCCTGTTTCATGTTTATAATTGTCGCGCAAATCGCGGCGCCTCGTCAATGCACGACGCAGCTTCGTGCGTTGGACGCTGCGAGGCATACCAAGCGAGAAGTGAACCGGGGTGACCGAGGAGCAATGCGCGCGGTGATTCAATTTCCCGCGCGACAACAAAGAACCGGAATGGCGGCTGCGCTACTGCCCGGACGACGCCAACCCGTCCGGCTGGCCCACCACCACCACGGCCAGCTTGGCCGGGTCGAGCCAGGCCTTGGCGACGCGACGCACCTCCTCGGCGGTCAGGCTGGCGTAGTAGCTGGCGCGCTGATCGACGTAGTCGATGCCGAGGTCGGCGCGCTGGATGGCGACCAGCAGGTTGGCGATGCCCTCCGAAGAGGTCAGGCGCAACGCAAAGGAGCCGGTCAGGTAGGTGATGGCCGAGGCCACCTCCTCGTCGGTCGGGCCCTCCTGCGCCAAGCGGGTCCACTCGGCGCGGATGATGTCCAGCGTCTCGGCGGCACGGGCGTTCTGCGTGCCGGCGCCGGCATACCACAGGCCGGCGTGGTCATAGGCCCTGAGGTCGCTCCACACGCTGTAGGCCAGGCCGCGCTTCTCGCGCACCTCCTCGTAGAGGCGCGAGGAGAAGCTGCCGCCACCCAGCACATAGTTCACCACCGCGGCGGCGTAGAAGTCGGGATCGTCACGCTTCGGCCCGGGCTGGGCGACGAAGATCACCGACTGCGTTACCGGCTTCTGCACCACCGTCACCACGCCGGCGCCCTGCGGCACGATCTCCGTCACCGCGACCGGCGGGCTGGTCTTCGGCAGGCCGCCGAACACCTGGTCGAGCAGCGGGCCGAGTTCGGCCGGCGTGATATCGCCGACCACGCCGATCTTCAGCGTATCCAGTGCCAGGCGCTGCAGGACGAAGGCGCGCAGGTCGTCGGCCGTCAGCGCGCCGACGCTTTCCGGCGTGCCCTCCGAGGGGCGGCCATAGGGGTGCCCGGCGAAGACCAGCTGGTCCAGCGTGTCATAGGCGACGGAGTTGGGGTCGCTGGCCTTGCGCGACAGCCGGACCTGCAGCTGGCCGCGCACCCGCTCCACCGGCTCGGCATCGAAGCGGGGTTCGGTCAGCGCCAGCTGCAGCAGCTCGACGGCGCGCGCCCGCGTCTTGGTCAGCGTGGTGACGTTGCCCGAGAGATCGTCGTCACTGGCACCGAAGCCGAGCTGGATCGACAGGCGGTCGAGTTCGCCCTGGAAGGCCTGGGAATCGAGGTCGCCGGCGCCTTCGTCCAGCAGCGCCGAAGTCATGCGGGCGCGGCCCTCCTGCCCGACGGGGTCCAGCGCCGCCCCGCCGACGAAGGAAAAGGAGATCGCCATGATGGGGTTGGAATGCTCCTCCACCAGCCAGGCCTCGATGCCGCCAGGCGATACCACGCGCTGGATCTCGATGGCCTGGGCCGGGGCGAGGGCGGCGAAGCCTGCAAGGACGAAGGCGGTGACCCCGATGAAGCGCTGGGCGAGCCCCCTCTCCCGCTTCTGGGCGGGAGAGGGTTGGGGTGAGGACCCTCGGTTCCAGGGAGCGCGGATAGCAACCGAACGCCCCCTCACCCTGCCCTCTCCCCCCGAAAAGGGGGAGAGGGGGGAAAATCGAATGACACCGAGGCTGGTCATCACGAGGGCTCCTGCGGCAGCAGATAGCCGGTGACAGAGCGCTCCGGCTTGAGGATGGCGCGCAGCAGGGCATTGACCTGCGCGACGGTGACGGCCTCGACCCGCTCGGGCCAGGACTGGATGTGCGCCAGCGTCTCGCCGATCGCCATGGCAGCGCCGATCACGTGCGGGCCGGTCGAGGGCTCGTCGCGGGCAAAGATGGCGCTGGCCTGCAGGCGGTCCTTGGCCTGGCGCAGCTCGGCCTCGGTCACGCCGTCGGCCAGCAGCTTGTCGACCTCGGCCTGCATGGCCGCTTCGACGGTCGCCAGCTCGACACCCTGCCGCGGCGCGGCGGAGAGATGGAAGGTCGGATAGTCCAGCGCGTCGGAGCGGTCGTAGGCGCCAGCCGAAGTGGCGATACCCTGCTCCACCACCAGCGACTTGTAGAGCCGGCTGGTGGCGCTGCCGCCAAGGATCTCGGACAGCAGCTGCAGCGCCTCGAGGTCGCCTTCCGTCAGGTCCTTGCGATGCGGCACCAGATAGGCGCGATACCACTGCGGTTCGGCGACCTGTGGCGACTTGAAGGTCACGCTGCGGGCTGCCAGCGGCGGCGGCTCCAGCACCCGGATACGCTCGGCCGGCACGCCGACCGGCACCAGCGGTCCGTAGTAGGTCTCGACCAGCGGCTTGACCTCGTCGAGCGTGACGTCGCCGCCGATCACCAGGATGGCGTTATCCGGCCCATACCACTTCCTGTAGAAGGCCAGCGCGTCGGCCGTGGTCAGCGCCTGCATCTCGTGCTGCCAGCCAATGATCGGGATGCCGTAGGGGTGGTTCTGGAACAGCGCGGCCATCATGGCCTCGTCAAGCTGCGCCGAGGGGCTGGAGTCGATGCGCTGGCGCCGCTCCTCGACGATGACGTCGCGCTCCGGATAGACCACCTCGTCGGTCAGCACGATGTGCTGCATGCGGTCGGCCTCGTAGCGCATGACGGCTTCCAGCCGGTCCTTGGCCACGGTCTGCCAGTAGCCGGTGTAGTCGCGGCTGGTGAAGGCGTTTTCCGTGCCGCCGTTGGCCGCCACCATGGCGGAGAACTCCCCGGCCGCCGCGGTCTCGGTGCCCTTGAACAGCAGGTGCTCGAGGAAGTGCGCCAGGCCGGACTTGCCGGACACCTCGTCGGCGGCGCCGACCCGGTACCAGAGCATCTGGGTGACCACCGGGGCGCGGTGGTTTTCCACCACCACCACGGTCAGGCCGTTGGGCAAGGTGAAGGACTGGGCGTCGAACACCTCGGCCACCGCCGGCCGCAGCAGCGCCAGGCCGAGCAGCAGGGATGCGAGGACGGGCTGGAACAGGCGCACGGGCGGCGGACCTCCGGTCGGGGTGACGGGGCGGGCGGGTTGGCAGCAGACAGCCGTGCCAAGGCCAAAGTATGGCAGCTGTGGGCGGGACGGCCAGTGAGCGCAGTTGCCGCAGGCGCGCACGTCTGCGCGAGCGGGGTGGCTAGAGCGGCGCGACCTTCAGGGTGGCGCCCTCGGCGGCGACGACGCGGACATGGCTGCCGGCCGGCAGGTCGGGCCCGCTGACGCGCCAGCGCCCATCATCGACCTTGGCCCAGCCATAGCCGTTGCTGATGGCCTCGGCCAGGGTCAGCTGGCGGCCGACGTAGCCTTCGCCCCGGCGATTCAGGTTGGGCTGGTCAGTGACCCGCAGCGGTCGCCGCTTGAAGATCGCACGGCCGCCCCACAGCGCCGCCACGCCCAGCACGGCGAAGCAGATAAGCTGCCATTCCCAGCGGAACCCCGGCACCAGCAGCAGCACGAAGCCCATCACCAGAGCAGCGGCGGCGAACCACAGGAAGAAGAAGCCGGGCGCCAGCACCTCGATCAACAGCAGGCCGGCGGCGAAGGCCCACCACCACCAGAACTCGATTGCCGCCAGAAAGACTTCCATGATCGCGGTACTCCCTGCCTGGAATATGGCTATCGCCGGGCCGGCGCGCAATTCGCCCTTCGCGGCGGCGCGGCTGGCTGGGTTAAGCTGCTGTCAGCATTCGACATTGAGAAACGTGAGGGGTGATGGCGGCGATCGTCTGGCTGGCCTCCTATCCGCGCTCGGGCAACACCTGGACCCGCAACTTCCTGCACAACCTCATCACCCTGGCCAAGGGTGGCGCGGCAGCGACGCAGGACATCAACGCCATGGGCCGCCTGACCACCTGGGAAATCGCCTCGCACTGGTACGAGGAGGTGCTGGGCAAGCACCCGACCAAGGCGACGCGGCTGGAGATCGCCCGCGCGCGCCAGAAGGTGCAGGAGACCATCGCCGCCTCGGTCGACAAGCTGATCTTCACTAAGACACACCACGCGCTGGTGGCCGAGGTCGGCTTCCCGACGATCAACATGAAGGTGACGGCCGGCGCTATCTACATCGTGCGCAATCCGCTGGACGTCGTAGTCAGCCTGCAGCACCACTTCGGCCTGACCCTGCCGCGCGCCATCGAGCGCATGAACCTGGCCGACTACACCATCCCGCCGGGCGAGGGCGGCGCCTCGGAGGTCTATGGCTCCTGGTCGCAGAACGTCGAGACCTGGACCGCCAAGCCGCACCGCTCGATCTATGTCATGCGCTACGAGGACATGCTGGAGAAGCCCACCGAGACCTTCGGCAAGCTGGCCGTCCACCTGCTGCTGCCGCATACGCCAGTGCAGCTCGAGCAGGCGATCGAGATGTCGTCCTTCGATCGCCTGAAGGCACAGGAGCAGGAACAGGGATTCCGCGAGCGGCCGAAGAAGTCAGAGGCCTTCTTCCGCGAAGGCCGCAGCGAGCAGTGGCGCGAGGCGCTGAGCCCCGACCAGGTGCGCCTCATCATCCGCCGCCACGGCCGCAGCATGCAGCGCTTCGGCTACATCCCGGCGGACTACGCCTGACCCGTAGCGCAAAGGGCGCCTGACCCGCAACGCAAAGGGGCCCCGGAATCCGGGGCCCCTCGCTGTCCGCGGTGCGACCGCCGCCTAGTTGCGGATGGTGAAGCTGATGAAGGGGCCGTGCGTCAGGTAGTCCTCCGCGCCGCCGTTGCGGAACGCCGGGTTGGCCAGGTTGCTGTCATAGAGCGTCTGCTCGCCCTGCACGGCATTGCCGAGGTAGCTGGCGCGATAGCCCAGCGTGACGAAGCCCTCAGTGTGCGGCGAGAGCGAGAAGTTGTAGGACATGCCCAACTCCGCCTCGGCACCGAAGAAGGTGCGGTCGTCCTCGCTGTCATAGGGACCGAAATAGCCGCCGCCTTGCGGGAAACTGCCCGAGTCGTGCCGTTCAAGCTGGCCGAACAGCACGAAGGCGGCTGCCTCGCCATCCAGCGAGAAACCGCCGCCCACCGGCAGGTGCAGGCTGGCGCCGGCGCGTGGGCCGATGCCCCAGGCGTGGCTGTCGAGGTCATAGGTGCCGAACCGGGTGCCGGTGCTGTAGAGGACCCGGCCATCCTGGTTGAAATTCACCTCGGCATAGCGCAGGCCGACGAAGGGTCGCACCATGCCGCCCTCGTCGCCCAGGCCGAAGTCCATGCCGACATCGAAGTCGATGGCCCAGTAGGTCGAGGTGTTCTGAAAGCGATAGTAGTCGCCATCGGCCGGCGAGTTATCGAAGGTCTCGTCCTCGCCATAGGTGCGCTGGACGGTGGCGCCGAAAGCGAAGCTCCACTGGTCGACCTTCATGCCGAGCTGCAGGCGTCCGCCCCAGCCATTGTCGGTCTCAGCGAAGTCGCGAAAACCCGCCGGACTGCCGGAGTCGTCGTAGGTGTAGGAGCCGTTGACGTCCTAGATGCTGGAAAACAGGAAGGCGCCTTCCACCGTGCCAAAATACTGCACCCGGTTGTCATTCGCCTCGGCCGCGCCAACCGACAGCACCAGGGCGAGCGCAGCGGTGCCCATCAAAGATTGCTTCGAACGTCGCATCAGATGCCCCTCTGATTGATTTGGGATGTGTTGCTAACAGTCGCGACGCCCCCCGTCCCGCGCCGCGTCAGAAGTCGACCGAGAACTTCACGAAGACGCCGTGCGTCAGGTAGTCCTCGGGCTCGCCATCGCGAAACGGCGGATTGGCGAGGTTGGCGTCGTAGAGCGTCTGTTCGCCCTGAATGGCGTCGTGCACATAGTCGACGCGATATCCGACCGTGATGGCGCCGCGCGTCAGGTTGGTCAGGTCGAACCCGTAGGTCACGCCGAGCTCGCCATCGCCGCCCCACAGCGTCTTGCCGTTGTCGTCGGCATAGGTCGTGCCCGTGCCGTTGCAGTTATAGGCGTCATTGCGGGCCTGGTTGCCGAACAGCACGAAGCCGTAGGCACTGGCATCGATCGAGAAGCCGCCGCCCAGCGGCACGTTGGCGCTGGCGCCGATCCGCGGGCCGAAGGCCCAGGTCTCGCTCTTCTGGTTGTAGTAGCAGAAGGAATTGCCGTTGTTGTAGGGGTTGTCAGTGGTGGTCTGGAACTCGATGCTGGCGATGCGCAGGCCGGCCATCGGTCGCAGCGTCGCCCAGCCCAGGCCGAACTCCTGCCCGACCATGAAGTCGACCGCGAGGTAGCGCGAGGTGTCGTCGTAGAAATAGGTGTCGCCAGTACCGCTCTGCACCGATTTGTCGTCGCGCTGCGCGTGCTGCCAGGTGCCACCGATCGAGAAGACCCAGGCGCCGACCCGCATCCCAGCCTCGGCGCGCACGCCCCAGCCCAGGTCGGTCTCGCCCTGGCGAAAGGGATCTGTTCCGTACTGGTAGCCGGAGGCGAAGTCGCTGATCTCGGAGAAGAGGAATGAGCCCTCGACCGAGCCGAAGTATTCGACGTTGCGGCCATTGTCGGCCTGGGCCGGCGCGGCGGTCGCAAGCCCGGCGGCGCAGGCACCAGCCAGCAGCCGCAAACGCGTGGTGTTCATAATCCGGACATCCCCTTGAAAGACCTCGACCATGAGATGAGGTTGGGCGGTAGCCCGCAAGGGCTTGCTTCCGCAGGGGAATTCAATCCCGGATACTGTTGCAGTCAGGCCACAGTCACTGCCCTGACGGCGGCAGGCGGCTGCGCCCGCCGGCCGCCGGGCGCGGCGCCGGCGCGTCGCCCGACGGCCCGCCGAAGGTCTCCCTGACGATCTCGGCGATACCGCCAATGGAGCCGGCCAGGCTGGTGGCGTCGAGCGGCAGGAAGAGGATCTTCTGGTTGGTCGACTGGGCGAACTTGCCCAGCGCCTCGACGTACTTCTGCGCCACGAAGTAGTTGATCGCCTGGGTGTTGCCGCCGGCGATCGCGGTGCTGACCATCTCGGTCGCCTTGGCCTCGGCCTGGGCCGAGCGCTCGCGTGCCTCGGCGTCGCGGAAGGCGGCCTCCTTGCGGCCCTCGGCCTGCAGGATCTGCGACTGCTTCTCGCCCTCGGCGCGCAGGATGGCGGCCTGGCGGTCGCCCTCGGCCTCCAGCACCTGGGCGCGCTTCTCGCGTTCCGCCTTCATCTGGCGGCCCATGGCGGCGATCAGGTCATCCGGCGGGGCGATGTCCTTGATCTCGATGCGGGTGACCTTGAGGCCCCAGGGCGCCGTCGCCTCGTCCACCACGGTCAGCAGGCGGGCGTTGATCTGGTCGCGCTGCGACAGCAGCTCGTCGAGGTCGAGCGAGCCCATCACGGTGCGGATGTTGGTCATGGTCAGGTTCAGCACGGCCAGCTGCAGCTGGTTGACCTCATAGGCCGCCTTGGCAGCGTCCAGCACCTGGAAGAACACCACGCCGTCGACCTGGACCCGGGCGTTGTCGCGGGTGATCACCACTTGCGAGGGCACGTCCAGCACGGTTTCCATCATGTTCATCTTGGCGCCGATGCGGTCGACGATCGGCACGATGACGTGCAGGCCGGGCGGCAGGGTGCGGGTGTAGCGGCCGAAGCGCTCCACCGTGTACTCGTTGCCCTGCGGCACCACGCGGACGCCCTGCAACACCAGCACCACGGCCAGCAGGCCCAGCGCGATGGCGAAGATGGTGAAACCGTCAAGGTTCATGGCCGCCCCTCCTGATTTGGCTCGCCCGGCAGAATGCGCCGTCGGCCGCGACCTGAACAAGGCTTGAGCAGGGCAATGCGGTGCCCAGGCTTTGACCAAGCTGCCCGCCGGACTCGACCGGGGGCTGCAAAAGCCACATGCCACCAAGGTCTTGACTGGGTTATACTCGGCGCTTGCGGTTCGCGGCGGGATACCCCACGTGTCGAATCGTGGAGACGGGGACAAAAACCTGAGGAAAGGACCCCTTTAGAATGACACGGTATTGGGTTGTCGGCGGCGAATACAAGGATACTCACTTCGCCAAGATGGCCGTCGGCATGTCGGAAGAATGGATCGGCCCCTTCGTGGACTATCACTCAGCCAAGAAGGAATGGGCCAAGCGGGCCTGGAGCACGGTGGATTCGTGCAATGTCCGCTATCGCATCGAGACGCAGGACGAAGAGCACCCGCCCTGCTCCGACTGAGCTGACGGTCGGACACGAAAGACGGCGCATGCCCTGGACTCTGCCGAGCGATCCCGCCGGGCTGCTGGCCTTGGCGACGGACTACCCCTACGCCGCGCCGGCGGACTCCTACCTCTTTGCCGAGGGCCAGGCCCGGGGCCTGAGTGCCGACGCATGGGCGGCGTTCGACTTCGCCGACCGCCTGCCGGTGCTGGCGCACGGTTCCAACCGCTCGCCCGATCAACTGCGGCGCAAGTTCGGCGCTGCGGCCGAGATTCCGGTGACCTACGGACGACTGCAGGGCTTCGACGTGGTCTATGCCGCGCATGTCGCGCGCTATGGCGCGGTGACCTCGACCCTGGCGGCAGTACCCGGCGTCGCCGCCCGCGTGGCGCTGAATTGGCTGACCCCGGCGCAGCTTGACTTCATGCACCAGACCGAGCGGATGAACTACGCCTACGGCCAGCTGCCGGACGGCTGCTTCCAGCCCGAGGTCGGGCCGCCACCGGCGGTGACCGCCGTCTATGTCGGCAACCACGGGCCGCTGCGGCTCGACGGCGGGCTGGTGGCGCTGGCCGCGGTCAGTGCCGAGGGCCGGCCGCACCCGCAGCTTTGGCAACACGAGATCCAGGCCCGCTTGGCCGACGAGCACTATCCGGGCGCGGAACTGGAAGCGCTGCTGCTGGAGCGTATTCGCGATCCGCAGGCCAGGCGAAGCTTCGAGGGCCGGCTGGTCCGTTTCCAGGGCGAACTGGCGCTCGATGGCTTCACCCTCGTCGAGCGGCTGGACGGCGAACCGGACGGCGACGTGGTCTAGGCGCCCAGCACCAGCCGCTAGCGCACCTTGGCCAGGATCAGGCAGTCCTGCGGTTCCGGCGAGAGGTTGGGGAAAACCGCCTCGCGCCGCAGCAGGCCCTCGCGCACCAGGCCGCACTTCTCCAGCACCCGCGCCGAGGCCGGATTGCCGGAATGGCACAGCGCTTCGATCCGCCAGAGGTCCGGCTGCGCCGAAGCCCAGCCGACCAGCCCGCCCAGCGCCGCGCTGGCCAGGCCCCGGCCCCAGTGGCTGCGCGCCAGCACGTAGCCGATGGTGATGGTCGCGCCACGCAGGTCGAAGCCGATGGCGCCACAGAGCTCCGCCTCGCCCGTCGGCAGGATGGCGTAGGCGTGGCCGCGCCCCTTGGCGGCGGCGCGCGCCACCCGCGCCAGGAAATCATCGGTGTCGGCCTGGCTGCGGTGCGGCGTCCAGGAGATGTAGCGGGTGACCGCCGGATCGCGGGCGTAGCGCTGGAACATCGCCGGCGCGTCGGCCGGGCGCAGGCGACGCAGCCGCAGGCTTGGCGTCAGCAAGTGGTCGAAGGCGGTCGGCATGGCGGCGGCAGCCTGCCCCAGCGGCGTCGGCGACGCCAGGGTCGCGGCGACACGGTCAGGCGGCGGGCAGTCCGAGATGACAGGCCACGCGATGGTTTGGCGCCACGGCGACCAGCGGCGGCTCCTCCGTGCGGCAGATTGGCATGACCAAGGGGCAGCGCGCGGCGAAGCGGCAGCCGCTGCCGACCGGCGCCTCGGCGGTGCTGGCGACCAGCGGCAGTGGCAGGCGGCGCTGCGCCGGGTCGCTACTGGGCACGGCGGCGACCAGCGCCTGGCTGTAGGGATGCCGCGGGGCGTTGCAGAGCGCCTTGGTCGGGGCATCCTCGACCAGGGCACCGCGATAGAGCACCAGTGTGCGGCTGCAGAGATAGCGCACCAGCGAGAGGTCGTGCGAGATGTAGACTGCCGTCAGGCCCAGCGCGCGGCTGACGCCGCGCAGCAGGTTGAGGATGCCGGCGCGCACGCTGACGTCGAGCATCGACACCGGCTCGTCGGCCACCACGAAGCGCGGCTGCAGGATCAGCGCCCGGGCGATCACCACCCGCTGCAGCTGCCCGCCGGAGAGCTGGTGCGGATGCTGGTCCAGCAGCTCCAGGCCGCGGGTAAAGCGCGCCAGCGCCAGCGCACGCTCAATCAGCGGCCCCTGTTCGGCGCGCGGAAGGCCGGCGTTGAGTAGCGGCTCGCGCAGGCAGCGGCCGATGGTGAAGCGCGGATTGAGCGCGTCGAAGGGGTTCTGGAAGATCAGCTGCGCCTGGCGGCGGAAGGCCTTGAGCGGCTGCCCACGCAGGCCGGCCAGTGACTGCCCGGCGATGGTGATGCTGCCGGCCGTGGGCTCGGTCAGCTTCAGCAGCAGGCGGCCCAGCGTGGTCTTGCCGGATCCCGATTCGCCCAGCAGCCCGACGCTTTCGCCCGGCGCCAGTGTGAAGCTCACATCGTCGACCGCCCGCAGCAGCCGGCCAGCGCCGCGCCAGCCACCTGGGCCGCGATAGTGCTTGGCCAAATGCTCGACCACGACAAAGGGCGTCTCAGCCTTCATCGGGCCGGCTCCAGTTCGCGGCCTCGGCGGCTGCCAGGCGCAGCGACGCCGCCTCGTCCTGACGCCAGCAGGCGACGCCGGCGTCGGCGCGCAGCTGCCAGGGCGGCGGGCTGCCGCAGCCGACCAGCGCGAAAGGGCAGCGCGGGGCGAAGCGGCAGCCGGCCGGTGGCTGACGCAGGTCGGGCGGATCGCCGGCGATCTGCACCAGTTCCGCCGCGCCGCCGGCCAGGTCGGGAAAGGCCCGCGCCAGGCCCATGCTGTAGGGGTGCGCCGGCTGGCCCAGCAGCGTCGCCGCCGGCCCCTCCTCCACCACCTGGCCGGCATACATCACGGCGACGCGGTCGCAGGCATAGGCCACCACGCCGATGTCGTGGGTGACCAGCAGCACGGCGATGCCGAGGCGCTGGCGCAGCTCCAGCAGCGCATCGAGGATCTGCCGCTGCACGATGACGTCGAGCGCCGTCACCGGCTCGTCGGCGATCAGCAGCCGTGGCTCCAGCGCCAGGGCCAGCGCGATGGCGACGCGCTGGCGCATGCCGCCGGAGAACTGGTGCGGATAGTTACCCAGGCGCGCCGGATCGATGCCGACCAGCTCGAACAGCGCCACGGCACGACGCCGCGCCGCTGGCGCCGCCAGGCTGCCGCGCACCCGCAGCAGGCGGCGCAGCTGATCGCCGACCCGGTAGACCGGGTCCAGCGCGCTCATCGAGCTCTGCGGCACGAAGGCGATGTCGCGCCAGCGCAGGCGGCGGCGCTCCGCCGCCGGCAGGCCCAGCAGGTCGCGCCCCTCGAAGCGGATGCTGCCCCGGGTGATCCGCGCGCCCTTGGCCATGACGCCGATGATGGCGCGCGCCAGCGTGGTCTTGCCGCAACCGGACTCGCCGACCAGGCCGACCAGCGCGGCCGCCGGCACCTGCAGCTGGGCGCCCTCCACCGCGCGCAGCGGGCCGCCGGGGGTCGGAAACTCGACCACGAGATCCTCGACCTCAAGCAGCATGCCACTTAGCCCTTCAGCCGGGGGAACAGGCGTTCCTCGTAGCCGCGACCGATAAAGAAGCCGGCGGCGACGACGAGGACGATGGCGATGCCCGGCGGCAGGAACCAATGCCAGATGCCACGCGACAGCGCCTGCGAGGCATAGGCGTCCTGCAGCATGTAGCCCCAGGAGATGGTCCCGGAATCGCCGAAGCCGAGGAAGGAGATGCTGGCTTCGGTCAGGATCGCCCAGCCGACGGCGATGGAGCCATAAAGCACCGACAGCGGCAGCACGTTGGGCGCGATGTGGACGAACAGGATGCGACGGTGACTGGAGCCGGTGGCGCGCGCCGCCTCGACGAAGGCGCGGGCGCGCAGCGACAGCACCTGGGCGCGGATGATGCGCGCCGTGTCGCGCCACAGCACCAGCGCCATGGCCAGCACGACGTTCCACAGGTTGGGCTCCAGGAAGGCCGAGACGACGATGACGAAGGGCAGGAAGGGAATGCCGAAAGCGATGTCGGTCAGTCGCATCAACAGCGTGTCAACCAGCCCGCCGCAGTAGCCCGCCAGCAGTCCGACCAGCGTGCCGATGCCGACCACCATCACCGCCGCGGTGACGCCGACCAGCAGCGCGCTCTGCGCGCCGTGCACCAGCTGCGACCAGACATCGCGTCCAAGACTGGTGGTGCCGAGCAGGAAGTCGGGCCCCGGCGGCAAGTCGGCCAGCAGGCGGTAGTCCGCGTCATAGAAAATCTCGGCCGGGTCGCGCAGCGCCAGCTGGTCGGCCAGCAGCGCCACCAGCACGAAGCCGAGGTAGATCGCCAGGCCGGCCAACGCCAGCGGATCGCGCAGCGGCAGCCAGGCGACGAGACGGCCAAGACGGCCACGGGCGCTAGGCGACATGCGCCACCCGCGGGTCCAGCCAGCGGTACAGCAGGTCGGCCACCAGGTTCATCGTCACCATGACCAGGGCGATCAGCAGGAAGGCACCCTGCGCCAATGGATAGTCGTGCGACTGCACCGCCCGCACCAGCAGGCGCCCCAGCCCAGGCCAGGAGAAAACCGTCTCGATCACCACGTTGCCGCCGATCGAATAGCCGATGCCCAGCGCGAAGGCGGTCACCACCGGCAGCAGCGCATTGCGCGCGGCGTGGTGCACCACCACCGTCCATTCGCGGAAGCCCTGCATGCGTGCCAGCGTGACGAAGTCCTCATCCAGCACCTCCAGCATGGTGGAGCGCATCAGCAGGAGCGGCAGGCCGACGAGGTAGAGCGCCAGGGTCATCGCCGGCAGGCAGAGGTGGCGCAGAAATTCGATCGACAGCACGCGTTCGAAGAATCCCACGCTGGTGGCGCCGGCCACCGC
Source organism: Rhodospirillales bacterium (assembly GCA_038363005.1). Classification (GTDB taxonomy): domain Bacteria; phylum Pseudomonadota; class Alphaproteobacteria; order Kiloniellales; family JACOMY01; genus JAKOWB01. The sequence continues at coordinate 74,888 of JBBQBI010000024.1, read as the reverse complement.
GGTGCCGCCGGCCGGCAGCCAACCCAGCGAGAAGCTGAAGATCGCTAGCAGGATCATGCCGAGCCAGAATTCCGGCGCGGCGCGCAGGATCAACACCAGCGGCAGGATCAGCTTCTCCGCCCAGCCGCCACGCCGCCAGGCGACCAGCGCGCCACCGGCCAGGCCGACGCCATAGGCCAGCAGCAGCGCCGTCAGGGTCAGCAGCAGCGTGTTGGGAAACACCCCGAGCACCAGGTCGGCGACCGGCTGGCGATAGAAGAAGCTCTGCCCCAGCTCGAACTGCGCCAGGTTCCAGAGGTACAGCAGGTACTGCTCGAACAGCGGGCGGTCCAGGCCGAACTGCCGGCTGAGGCTGACCCGCTGCTCCGCCGTGAAGGAGGGATCGATGAAGGCGGCCAGCGGATTGCCCGGCATCAGCCGGAAGATCAGGAACAGCAGGCTGGCGATGGCCCAGGCCACGAAGAGGAGCTGGCCGGCCTTGCCGGCGGCCAGCCGCAACCCCCTTGCGTGCCTCCCCAGGACCATCGCCAGCGCCGCCTAGGGCTTGACCGTCTCTGCGCGGTCGCCCGGATAGTGCAGCTTGCCGTCCACCAGGGTGTAGCCGGCGGCGGCCAGGATCTGCTGCGCCCGGTCGGTCCCGGTCTCCATCGCGTCGACCGCCGGATTGTGCCAGAAGGCCAGCACCGGCGAGACCACCGAGTTGGCCGGCACCGCGAAGCCGTTGAAGGCGGCGCCGACGATCAGCCGCCGGTCAACCGCGGTCGACAGCGCCCGACGAAAGGCCGGATCGTCGAAGGGGCCGCGACGCTCGTTCAGCCCCAGGAAGCGGAAGCCCAGGTCGGTGGTCAGCACCATGTCCAGGTCGGGGTTGGCGGCGACCAGGTCCTGCAGCACCCGCGGATCGCCCGCGTAGTCGGCCAGGAAGTTGATCTCGCCCGACTTCAGCATGCCCAGCGCCGCCTCGGTGTTGGGCACGCTGCGCAGGATCCAGCGCGCCGCGTGCGGCGCGGCGAAGTGGTCGGGGTTGGCCTCCAGCACCACTTCTTCGTTGGTGGTCCAGCGCACGAAGCGATAAGGGCCGGAGCCCAGCGGCATGGCCTCCTGCACCGATTCCGCGGTCTTTTCCTGGCCTTCCAGTTTGGCGAACTCCGGCGCCCATACCTTTTCCGGAATGATGTTCACCTTGCTCAGCGTCGCGGTGAGGAAGGCGGCCGAGGGCTTCTTCAGGGTGAAGCGCAGGCCGCGGTCGCCGACTGGCGCGATACCGGCGATGTTGCCGACGAAGGGCTTGTACATCGGCACCTTGTCGCCCTGCGGCGCGGTGAAGGAGAAGATGACGTCGTCGCGGGTGACCGGCGTGCCGTCATGCCACTTGAGGTCTGGTCGCAGCACCACGTCGATGGTGGTGGGATCGACCCAGGCATAGCTTTCCGCCGCCCAGGGGTGCGGCAGACCGTCGGCGCCGACCCGCAGCAGGCGGTCCCAGATCAGCTCGGTGATCCAGCTGTCGACCGGACCGCTGATATAGAGCGGATTGATCGCCGTCACGTTGTCGGCGGCGTTCAGAATGATGTCGTGCTGCGCGCCCAGCGGCCGCAGGCCGATGAAGGTCCAGAAGTTCTTGATGCCAATGCCGGCCTGGTCGACCACCGAGGCCTTGTCCCAGACCGTCTGATTGAAGGCATAGGCCAGGCGCTGGTGCACCAGATTGATGATCGGCTGGTCGCCGGCGATGATCTCCTGCGCGGTGAAGATCAGCTGGCGGCGCTTCTCCGGATCAGTCTCGGCCCGCTGCGCCGTGGCAATCTCGTCGTAGGCCGGATTGTTATAGCCGACGAAGTTGTAGCCTTCGGCCGCCGTGCTGGAATGGAACAGGTTGTAGGTCAGCTCGTCGGGGTCGCCACGCTCGGGCCGGCCGACCATCTGCCAGCCGGTGATGTCCCAGTCGTTGCGCTGGTCCCAGACCACGGTGGACATCTGCTCCCAGGGCAGCACCTCGATCTTGATGTCGAGGCCGAGCTTGCGCCACTCCTGGGCGATCAGCTGGATCGACTGGAATTCCTGCGGGTTGGCTGCCTGTGGCCGGCTGAAGATCACCAGCTCGCGGATCTTGTCGCCGGCCTGGGCCGGCAGCGCCGACAGCAGCAGCAGGGCTGCCGCCGTCATGGTCTTCCAGAAGCCTGACATCCTTGATCCTCCCTGTTTGTCCAGTTGCAGGCGCACCTAGCGCTTCTCCTCAGCGATCAGCCGCGGTAGCGCGGCAAGGGGCCAGTCGCCTGGCTGGCTGCGCGCCGACGCGGCCCGCCGCGTAGCCCTGATCAGCGCGCGCAACTCCACCGCGTTGAGGCCGTCGGGACCCACCGCCGGCCTGTCGGCCAGCGACTTCGCCCAGCGTCGCCCGGATCGCTTCTGTGCTTGGTGAGACTGCGTCATCGTTTCTTCTATAGAAACACTGTTTACTTTCATGCAAGAATGTCGCATGGCGTTTTGCGGCTGGCAAGAGCCAACAGGGGCGTCGGCGGCCAGGCCGGCGCAATGGCGTTTGACGTCAACGAAGGGAAGACAACACGATGGACGCTGCGTTGGGCGGGCAAGGCGAGGCGATGGAGCGCGATCGTTACCTGATCGAGGCGGTGGACCGCGCGCTGGAGGTACTGGAAATCCTGGCGCAGGAGCCGGACCTCGGGGTGACCGAACTGGCGCGCCGCCTGGGCGTCAGCAAGACCCTGGCCTTCCGCCTGCTGCACACGCTGGAGCGGCGCGACTACATCATCCGCGATCCCCTGCGCCGCACCAGCCAGCTTGGCCACCGGCTGCGCTATCTGGCCGACCGGGTCGAACACCAGAACATCCTGGTGCGGGCGACCAAGGAGCTGCTGGACGAGTTCGCCCGGGTCTGCCGGGAAGACATCAACCTCTTCGTGCGCACCGGCATGACGGCGCTCTGCGTCGCCACCCGTCCGTCGCCACACCAAGTGCGGATGATGGCCGAGGTGGGGCGCAGCAACCTGCTGCATGTCGGCGGCTCCTCCACCGTGCTGCTGGCCTTCGCGCCGCCGGAGGTGCAGGAGATCGTGCTGCGTGGCGAGCTGAAGATGTTCACGCCGCACACGCTGGTCGATCCGGTTCGGCTGCGTCAGCGCCTGGAGCAGGTGCGCGCGCTGGGCTACCACGTCTCCAGGGGCGACCTGGACGAGGCCGGCTTCTCCATTGCCGCGCCGATCTTCGGCTATGGCGGCGTGGTCATGGCCGCGGTGTCCATCGCCGGCGCGCTGTCGCGCCTGACGCCGGAGCTCACGGATCATTACCGCGACCTAGCGCTGAGCTTCGCCGATCGCATGTCGGCCGCGATCGGCGGCCGCGTTCCCCTGGTGCCCGACGCCGACTCCAGCCCCACCGCGCCGGCATAGCGGCAGCGCGCACGACAACGGCTTGTCGCCGTTCATACTTGTTGCTAGGCTCCAAAAAGAAACAACGTTTCTCTCATAGAAACAAACAAGGGAGCGGAGCGTGATCACCAGCCAGGAACAGCAGATCCTCGACGCGGTCTCCCTCGAGCAGCCTTGGGCGCTGCTTGAGGAGTTTGCCACCTACGCGCGCGAGCATCCGCGCGACGTCAACCGTGGCATGGAATACGTGGTCGAGCGCCTGCAGGCCGCCGGCGTGCCGGTCACGGTTCACCGCCCGCGGCTCTATCTCAGCCTGCCCGGCAAGGCGCGGGTCGAGGCTGCGGGCCAGAGCTTCCGGGCCAAGCCGCCGGCCTTCAGCCGGCCGGCACCGGGCGGCCTGAAGGGCGAGCTGGTCTACATTCCCTTCAAGAAGGCGGCGGACATCGACAACGTCTTTGACATGAAGCTCGACCGTTCGACCGACCATGCGGCGCGCGCGCGGGGCAAGATCGTGATCTCCGAAGGCTTCGCCAGCCCCGGGCTGGTGTCGCAATACCAGGGCATCGGCGCCATCGGCGTGATCGCAGTCAACCCCGGCCAGGATATCCACTGGGGCATCTGCAGCACGGTCTGGGGCACGCCCGCCCTGGACGACCTGGCCAACAAGCCCGGCATCCCGGCGGTGGCGGTGAACCGGCCGGACGGCCTGCGGCTGATCGAGCTGGCCCGGCAGGGGGCCGAGGTCACGCTGTTCTCCGAGCTGGAGGAAGGCTGGTTCGACGACAACCAGCTCCCGGTGGTGGAGATCCGCGGCAGCGAGGAGCCGGAGAAGTTCGTCCTGCTGCACGGCCACCTGGACAGCTGGGACGTCGGCATCGGCGACAACGCCGTGGGCGACGCCACCTTGATGGAAATCGCCCGCGTGTTGTGGCTGCACCGTGCCCAGCTGAAGCGCAGCGTGCGCATCGCCTTCTGGCCGGGCCATTCGACTGGGCGCTACGCCGGTTCCACATGGTTTGCCGACACCTTCGCCATCGACCTGGAAGAGAACTGCATCGTGCAGATCGACTGCGACAGCCCGGGCTGCCGCTGGGCGACCGAGTTCATCAACCTGGCGGTCATGCCGGAAACCGCGAACTTCGTCGCCGACACCATCCGCGACCTCTGCGGCAAGGAAGTGCAGAGCGAGCGCGCCAGCCGCGCCGGCGACTGGTCGTTCAACAACATCGGCATCTCGGGCTACTACATGCTGTCGTCGACCATGACGCCGGAAAAGCAGCGCGAGCTTGGCTACTACGACGTCGGCGGCTGCGGCGGCAACATCGCTTGGCACACCGAGAACGACACGCTGGACGTCGCCGACCGCGACATCCTGCTGCGCGATATCAAGGTCTACCTGCTGTCGGTGCTGCGCAACGCCAACGCCGCGGTGCTGCCGTTCGACTGGCGCCTGGCGGCCTGCGAGTTCGTCGGCACCATCGCGCGCTACCAGGCCAAGGCGGGCAGCCGCTTCGACCTGTCGCCGTCGCGCGACGCGGCGGCCGCGCTGGTCGCCCGGCTGGAGCAGTTCTACGCCGCGGTCGAGGCCGGGCGCCTGGCGCCGGCCAAGGCCAATCGCGTGATCCTGGCGCTGGCGCGCATCCTGGTACCGATCAACTTCACCCGCCGCCCGCGCTTCCTGCACGATCCGGCGCTGACCATCCCGCCGCTGCCGACGCTGTCGGTGGCCGACGAGCTGGCCGAGCAGGACGAGACCATGCTGGGGTTCGCCCAGGCCCAGCTGCTGCGTGGGCAGAACCGCTTGATCTCGGCGCTGCACCAGGCGGTCCGCCAGATAGACCAGCTGAGCGTCTGAGCGTCCGGTCCCGCCGCTCAGGCCGGCAGCAGGCGCCAGACCACGGCGTTGCGCAGGTCGGTGTCCTCGATCTCGCGCGTGGTCTTCACCGCGTAGCCGGTGATGCGCTCCATGCCCTGACGCGGGAAATAGGTGCGCCCGGGATCGCCGACCAGCACCAGCGCGCCGCCGTTCGGCTGGTCGGGACCGGCCAGGCGCCGCAGCCAGGCCTCGACCCGGCCGGCCATCGGCTTCTCGTAGCAGACGTCGCCGGCCAGGATGACGTCCCAGCCGGGATTGTCACGGCCGATCCAGTCGGCGTCGCTGACCTCCAGCGCCACGCCGTTGGCCTCGGCGTTCAGGCGCATGGCGACGCAGGCGAAGGGATCGATATCGACCGCCAGCACCGCGGCCGCGCCGGCGCGCGCCGCCGCCAGGCCCTGCAGGCCGGAGCCGGCGCCGAAATCCAGCACCCGCTTGCCGGCCACCAGCGCCGGGTTGTCCAGCAGGTAGCGCGCCAGTGCCTGGCCACCGGCCCAGGCAAAGGCCCAGTAGGGCGGCGGCACGCCGTTGCGCTCGAGCTCCGCCTCGCTGGCTTCCCACAGCGGCACCAGGGTGGTGGCCTGATGCAGCCGCAACTCCGGCACCAGCGCGGTGGGCTCCAGCACGGTGTTGGCGCGGATGAAGCCGGCGGGATCGCGGGTCGCGCCCCAATCCTCGTTCACGCTCTGGGGTCCACTAGGCCCACCGGGTCCAGGCGCCGGCCGCGACGGCGGCCAGCGTCAACAGCAGGCCGATCCAGCGGTTGGAGTAGAAGCGGGCGCGGCAACCCTTGGCGTCGTCGATGTCGAGCGTGCGGATCTGCCAGGCCAGGTGCAGGCCGGCCAGCGCCACGCCGGCGTACCAGGGCCAGGCGACGTGATGCAGCCAGCCGGCCAGGCACCAGAAGGCCAGGGCCAGCAGCGCGAAGCCGCTGATCCAGCGCGCCGTGTGGTGGCCGAACTTCAGCGCCGTCGACTTGACGCCGACCAGCGCGTCGTCCGCGCGGTCCTGGTGGGCGTAGATGGTGTCGTAGACCAGGGTCCAGTTGAAGCCGGCGACATAGAGCGCCAGCGCCGGCCAGTCGAGCCTGCCGGTGGCCGCCGCCCAGCCCAGCAGGCAGCCCCAGTTGAAGGTCAGCCCAAGGAAGGCCTGCGGCCAGTAGGTGATCCGCTTCATGAAGGGATAGGCGACGATCAGCGCCAGCGAGGCGGCGCCGACCCAGATGGCCGTGCTGTTGAGGCAGAGCAGGATCGCCAGGCCCACCGCCAGCTGCAGCGCCAGGAAGACCAGCGCCTGGCGCAGCGTCACCGCGCCGCTGGGCAGCGGCCGCGTCGCGGTGCGCGCCACCTGGCCATCGAACTTGCGGTCGACGATGTCGTTGACGGTGCAGCCGGCGCCGCGCATCACCAGCGCGCCCAGGGCGAAGAGCAGCAGCAGGCGCCAGTCGGGCCAGTCGCCGGCGGCGGCCGGCGCCAGTGCGATGGCCCACCAAGCCGGCAGCAGCAGCAGCCAGGTGCCGATCGGCCGGTCCAGCCGCGCCAGGCTGGCATAGGGCCGACCGGCCGGCGGCAACACGCGATAGAGCCAGTTGTCCTGACGAATGTCGCTCGGGCTGGACGTGCCGGGGCTGGACGTGGCTATCAGTGTCCTGCTCCTCGTCCCACGGCCGCCACGCAGGCGCCCGCTAGAAGATGCCTTCCAGCAAGCCCTTCTCGCGCCGCTCGATGGTCGGCGTGTCGCCCTCGGTCACCGGGCGGCCCAGGGCCTGGTTCTCGCGGATGCGCGCCTGCTCGGCGGCGGGATCAACCACGCTGCCCGGCGGCGGGTCGCTGCGCCAGAACACCAGCGCGTCGATGAAGCTGGAGGACTCGGAGTTCAGGTCCCGGGTCTCGGCCTCCACCAGCTGGCGGATCGAAGGATCGGCATTCTGCGCGCCGGCGGCATTCAGGAAGGCCTGGTCGTCGACCCCAGGGCTGCCCAGCGGCTGGGCGCCTGGCTCGGTGCCAAACACCGCGGTGCGGGCCTGGTCGGTCGGCGTGCCCTCCTGCGGGCGCGGTGCGCCGGGTGCCGGCGGCACCAGGTTGAAGTCCGGCGGCATCGACAGCGGCGCACGCGCCACGACACGGAATTCGTCGGGCGACTGCTTGGACAGGCCAAGCTGATCCTTGAATCCGCTGCAGCCAGCCAGGGCCATCAGGCCCAGGGCGACCAGCAGGGGTCGGACAAGATGCTGTGCAGTCATCGGCAAGGAGCCTCGCGAATCGCTAGTTGCCCCCCTCGGAGCGGGACCTATTTACTCCCCGAACGCCGCGCGAACAAGCCATCGCCGATCATGCAGAGGGCCCCGATAACCACTCCGCTGTCGGCCACGTTGAAGGCCGGCCAGTGCCAGCCAAAGGCATGCACGTCGAGGAAATCGACCACGGCGCCGAGATAGAGCCGATCCAGCACGTTGCCGACGGCACCGCCGACGATCATGCCGGCCAGCAGGCCATAGAACGGCCGGGGGTTGCGCCGCACCCACCAGACCAGCCAGCCGATGATCAGCAGCGACAGGCCGGTCAGCAGGTAGGGGCCGTGTCCACCGTCCATGGTCAACAGACTGAAGGACACGCCCTTGTTGTAGGCCAGCACCAGGTTGAAGAAGCCGGTGACCCGGATCGGCAGGTCCTCAGCCAGCACCAGGCGGATTACCAGCTTGGTCGCCTGGTCGAGCGCCAGCACCAGCAGCGCCACCAGCAGCAGCCGGCGCAGCACCTGGCCCTGCGTCATCAGGCCACCCCCGCTCCCGCTGGCCATCTCAGGCCGCCCGGTCCGCCGCGTCGACGGCGTCGGCGCAGCGATTGCAGAGGTCAGGGTGCGCAGCGTTCCGCCCTACCTCGGGCAGCACCCGCCAGCAGCGCTGGCACTTCTCGCCCTCGGCCAGGCGGGCCTCGACCGCCACGCCCGGCACCTCGGCCAGGCGGAAGGCGCCCTCCGGACCCTCGCCGGCCAGCAGCGTCAGGCCCGAGGTGATGGCCAGCCCCGCCAGGTCATGCGCCTGGCAGAGCGCCAGCAGCGCCGGATCGGCGATACACAGCAGCGGCGCTGCCTGCAGCGAGCTGCCGATGGTCTTCTCGGCGCGCGCCAGCTCCAGCGCGCCGGTGACCACGCGGCGCACCGTCTTGAGCTGTTCCCAGCGCGCCGCCAGGGCCTCGTCCTGCCAGGCGTCCGACAGGGTCGGGTGGACGCGCAGGTGCACGCTTTCTTCCGCCCCCTTGCCCCAGGTCAGCCAGGCCTCCTCGGCGGTGAAGCAAAGGATCGGCGCCAGCCACGAGGTCAGGCAAAGGAAGATCTGCTCCAGCACCGTGCGGCAGGCGCGGCGCGTGACATCGTCCGGCCGGTCGCAATAAAGCGCGTCCTTGCGGATGTCGAAGTAGAAGGCCGACAGCTCGACAGCGCAGAAGTCGTGCAGCGCGCGATAGATGGCGTGGAAGTCGAAGTCCGCGGTGCCCTGGCGCACCACGCGGTCGAGCTGCCACAGGCGGTGCAGCATCAGGCGCTCCAGCTCCGGCATCTCGGCCGCCGGCAGACGCTCGGCCGGCTGGAAGCCATCGAGCGCGCCCAGCAGGTAGCGCAGCGTGTTGCGCAGCCGGCGATAGGCCTCGACCTGCGCCTTCAGGATGTCAGGGCCCAGACGCTGGTCCTGCGAGACATCGGTGCTGGCCACCCAGAGGCGCAGGATGTCGGCGCCCGACTGCTTGATGACGTCGGCCGGGTCGACCACGTTGCCCTTCGACTTCGACATCTTCTCGCCGTTCTGGTCGAGCGTGAAGCCGTGCGTCAGCACCGCGTCATAGGGCGCGCGGCCGCGCGTGCCGCAGGACTCCAGCAGCGAGGAATGGAACCAGCCGCGATGCTGGTCGGAGCCTTCGAGGTAAAGGTCGGCCGGCCACTTCAGCTCCGGCCGCTGCTCCAGCACGAAGGCGTGGGTGGAGCCGCTGTCGAACCAGACCTCGACCACGTCCATGATCTGGTCGTAGTCCTCGGCCCTGTGGTCGTTGCCCAGCCAACGCTGCGGCGGCGAGGAGAACCAGGCGTCGCCGCCCTCGGTCTCGAAGGCGTCGGCGATGCGGTCGATCACCCGCTGGTCCTTCAGCGGCTGGCCGGTCTTCTTCTCGACGAAGAGCGGCAGTGGCGTACCCCACAGGCGCTGGCGCGAGACGCACCAGTCCGGCCGCTGCTCGATCATCGAGCGCAGGCGGTTCTGCCCCGGCGGCGGCACAAAGCGGGTCTCGTCGATCGCCTTCAAGGCCTTCTCGCGCAGGCCATTGGCCTCCATCGAGATGAACCACTGCGGCGTGTTGCGGAAGATCAGCGGCGCCTTGGAGCGCCAGGAATGCGGATAGCTGTGGCGCAGGCGGCCCTTGTGCAGCAGCGCCCCGGCCTTGGCCATGGCGCTGATGACGGCGCCGTTGGTGGTGCCTTCCTTGCCGTTCTGGTCGTAGACGCAGGTGCCGGCGAAGAGCGGCACGTGGGCCAGCATCACGCCGTCGCCACCCACCGTCTGCGGCACCTCCAGCCCATGCGCGCGACCCAGGTTCCAGTCGTCCTCGCCGTGGCCCGGCGCGATGTGCACGAAGCCGGTGCCGGCATCCATGGTGACGAAGTCGCCCGCCAGCAGCGGCACCGGATAGTCGTAGCCCCCCTTCGCATCGGGATGGCCCCGGAAGGGATGCGCGGCGATGGTGCCGGCCAGCGCCGCCCCCTTCAGGGTGGCGACCACCTTGGCCTCGAAGCCAGCATCGGTCATCAGCTGCGCGGCCAGCGGCGCGGCGGCGACCAGCTTCTCGCCGACCTTCGCGGCGGACTTCTCAGCCGTCAGCGCCGTGACCTCGAGCACCACGTAGTCCTGGTCCTCGGCGAAGGCGATGGCCCGGTTGCCCGGCATGGTCCAGGGCGTAGTGGTCCAGATGACGACGCTGGCGCCGGCCAGGGCCGGGTCACTCGCCGTCACCACCGGGAAACGGATCCAGATGGTCGGCGAGACGTGCTCGTGATACTCGACCTCGGCGTCGGCCAGGGCGGTCTTTTCCACCACCGACCAGAGCACCGGCTTGGCACCGGGATAGAGGCCGCCGTTCATCAGGAACTTGCCCAGCTCGCGCACGATCTGCGCCTCGGCCGGGAAGTCCATGGTGGTATAGGGGTGCTCGAAGTCGCCGAACACGCCCAGGCGCTTGAACTCCTTGGTCTGCTCGACGATCCAGCCGGCCGCGAAGCGGCGGCATTCCTGGCGGAATTCGACACGGTCGACCGCGTCCTTGTCCTGCTTGCGGGCGCGGTAGCCCTCCTCGATCTTCCATTCGATCGGCAGGCCGTGGCAGTCCCAGCCGGGCACGTAGTGGGCATTCTTGCCCAGCATCTGCTGCGTGCGGTTAACCAGGTCCTTGAGGATCTTGTTCAGCGCATGGCCGATGTGGATGTGGCCGTTGGCATAGGGCGGGCCGTCGTGCAGCACGAACTTCGGCAGGTCTTTGGACTGCTGGCGCAGCTTGTCGAACAGCTTGTCCTGCTCCCAGCGCGCCAGGATCTCGGGCTCCTTCTGCGGCAGCCCGGCACGCATCGGGAAGTCGGTCTTCGGCAGGAAGACGGTGTCTTTATAGTCGCGGGTCATGGCTGGGCTCGGGAAAATGCTGGCGCGCGCCGAGGTTGGCGCGCGGGAGGGCGCATCCTATCGGCGGAAGGCCCCGGGTCAAGGAGAGAGGGGGCTTGGCCGCCCCTCGGGCGGCGCGGCAGCTCGGGACCGGCCCGAACAGGACGAACCACGGGAAAGCGGGTCGAGCCTACTCCGCAGCCACGGGAATTCGCACGCGGCTCGGCACCATCAGCTGGGCCTCGCCGTCGACCACGACCTTGTCGCCGACGCGGCAGACGGTCTGGAAGGTGACGCGGCGCTTCTCGGCATCGATCGCGGTCACGGTCACCGTGGCCTCGACGGTCTCGCCGATCTTCACCGGCGCCTTGAACTTCAGGGACTGCGACAGGTAGATGCAGCCGGCGCCCGGCAGCCGGGTGCCGAAGACGGTGGAAATGAAGGCGGCCGAGAGCATGCCGTGGGCGATGCGGCCCTTGAACATGGTCTTTTCGGCATAGGCCTGATCCAGGTGAACCGGGTTGATGTCGCCGGAGATGTCGGCGAAGCGCACGATGTCCTCGTCGGTCACGGTCTTGGCATAGCTGGCGCTCATGCCGACCGACAGGTCTTCGATGCAGTAGCTCTGGATCGTCATCGCCGCCGATTTCCTTCCCACCCGCCGCGTAGGGCGCCCCGCTGCTTTTCCGCAGCGCAGCGAACCTACCGTAAGGCAATGCTGCGTCGCAAGATGGTACCGCAGGCGCGTTGCTGCAAGTGCGAAGCAGCCCTGCGGGCATCTGGACAACCGCCTAATAGTGGAAAACACCTTGGCCGACGCGGCGGCCGGGGCGCAGAGTCATAAGTCTGCTGCCCAGTCGGCGGCGGTTTCCTGTACGGAAGTCGAGGGAAGGACCTCCGCAATGCGGTGGGTGCGCTTCTTGTGGGTGGCGTTCCTGGGGCTGGCCCTGACCACGGGCCTGGACCTTGCGGCCAGCGCAGCGCGCGCCGCCGAGGCGCTCCCTGCTGACCAGGCACTGCTGTCGGCCGAGCCGCCGCCGCCTGACCTCGCCCGCATCTACTTCTACCGCCAGCCTGCCCCGCTGCTCATCGCCCTGGCACCCGACGTGGTGGTCAACGGGCGCTCGGTCGGCAGCATCGGCATGGGCGACGTGTTCTTCCGCGATGCCAAGCCCGGGCGCTACCAGGTCTTCCTGTCGGCCGACACCGAGCATGTGATCGAGCTGACCTTGTCGCCCGGCGAGATCAGCTATGTGCGCGCCACCCTGCGCGTCGGCCTGGGCACCACCCGGTTGTCGGCCGAGCGCATCAACGCCGTGGTGGCGCTGCAGGAGATCAACGAAATGGACCATCCAGTGGAGCAGGCCGAGCCGAAACAGACGCAGCGCTGACCGCGCGCCGCCGCCACCGCGGCAGACCAGCGGTCGAGATGACGGATTTCACGCCGTAACCCGCCTGGGGCCAGCGAAACCCTGTGCGTGTCACGGTGATTTCCGTTGCGTCCCGCACGTCTTCGTGATCCGATATGCAGTAAGCAACGGTCGGGTCAGCGGACACTTCGAGCAGCAAATACGGATCTATACCGGCTGAGCGGAGCGAAGCGCCTGGCGGTCTTGTTGGCGTGTCTAAATTTGGAGCTTCAGTACCTAGATGACTGGTCGCACTCCTGGTGGTTGGCCGGAGCCTTCCCTTCGCGAAGTGTCCGCCGAGGTTAAGTGGTACAGCCCGTCCAAGGGCTTCGGGTTCGTACAGCTGTCCGACGGTTCACCGGACGCCTTCCTGCATGTCAGCGTGGTCGAGCAGACCGGACGGCACGACCTGCCGGACGGCACGACGATCGTCTGCGACATCGCCGAGGGGCGGAAGGGCCGTCAGGTCTCCTTCATCCACCGCATCGACAGCCTCGGCTCGGGCGCGCCGCGCCCCGGCGCTGGTGGCGGCCGTCCGGGTGGCTTCGACCGCGGTGACCGCGGCGGCTACGGCGGCGGCGATCGCGGCGGCTATGGTGGAGGCGGCGGCGATCGCGGCGGCTACGGTGGTGGCGGCGGTGATCGTGGCGGCTATGCCGGCGGCGGCGGCGGCGGTGACCGTGGCGGCTATGCCGGCGGTGGCGGCGGCGGTGACCGTGGCGGCTATGCCGGCGGTGGCGGCAGCGGCGGTGGCGGCAGCAGCGGTGGCGGTGGCTTCGACGGCGGCGGCGGCGGTGGCGGCACCCAGGTCGATGGCACGGTGAAGTTCTTCGACGCTGGCAAGGGCTACGGCTTCATCACGCCCGACGACGGCACCAAGGACGTCTTCGTCTCGGCCCGCACGCTCGGTCGCATCGGCCTGACCGCGCTGGAGAACAACCAGCGTGTCCGCATTCTGGTTCGCATCGGCCAAAAGGGCCCGATGGCAGACTCGGTCGAGCTGATTACCTGAGCCTCGGTCGCACGCCGACGGAATAGGGTTCAAGGCGACGGGCGCCGGCGCTCCCCCATGGGGACCGCGGCGCCCGTTGTGCTTTCTCCGTCGTTCTGTTCAGCGCCAAACTCTAGCGCCCGGCGAGGTCCAGCCGCGGGTCGAGCAGTTGCTGCACCCGCCCCGCTGCCAGGTGGGCGAAGCGCAGCAGCAGCGCGCGCCGGCGCGCCGGCGCCAGGGCCTGCCCCTCGGTCTCGCGCTCGATCACCGCGCCATAGGGATCGGCGATCAGCAGGCCGGGCTCGGCCGGCAGCAGCCCCCGCGGGAAATCGGCCGGCACGGCGAAGTAGAAGAAATCGCAGAACGGCAGGTAGTCCGGCCACTTGCCGTCAGCGCGGAAATCGGCAACCGAGGACTTCACCTCGACCAGCAGGAACTGGCCGCTGCCGTCGAGTGCCAGCAGATCGGCCCGCCGCCCGTTGGGCAAGGGCACCTCCAGCAGCACGCTGTAGCCCAGGTCGACGAAGGCGCGCGCCACGCCGCGGGCCAGCAATTGCCCAGGCAAGGGCTCGCGCAGCGGTATCAGGGCATTGTCCAATTGCGGCATTGCGTTATGTACCAGGATGTTAGATCATACGGGCCTAAATTGGGGGAGGTCCCTTACCCTTCGTCCGGCGGCTTTTGGGGAAGCCGTCGTGGTGGGAACAAGGGCCTTAGTCGGCGAAGATATGGACGACAAGCTCGAAAGCCTGCCGGTAGCGGCGGCTGAGTCTAGCAATGAGCAGGCCGACGTGCCGCAGGAATCGCGGCGTCGCGCCCTCGCGCGCCTTGGGTTGGCCAGTCTAGCTGTCTATGCGGCACCCAGCATCCTGCGCATCGACCGCTCCGCCCGGGCGACCATCCTGCCGTCGGAGTGCATCGAGCCGCCGGACTTCCCGCCGGGCTTCCCGCCGCTCTGTCCGTAACGGCGGCCCTACCACCCAATCCAAATCACTGATCCGCGGCGGCGTCCGGTCCCGGTGCCGCGCGTCACCCTGCGCAGCGCGCCGCGGCAGATGCGCCATGCCGATTGCGCGCTGGTCGGACGCTACGCCGGCCCCTAGCACTCGGCGCCATGAGCGCGACAGACCAGCCCGCCGGCGGCATCGCCGGCCGCGGCTTCAACCCCTGGCTGGCGGTCGGGCAGATCCTGGTGGTCGGCACGCTGTGGGGCACCTCCTTCTCGCTGTCCAAGTACGCCATCGGCCAGGGCGTGCCACCGCTGGGCTACGCCTTCTGGCAATGCTTCGGTGCCGGCACCCTGCTGATGCTGATGCTGACCCTGCGCGGCAGTCGCCTGCCGCTGACCCGGCGGCACCTGGGGTTCTACCTGATGACCGGCTCGCTCGGCATCGGCGCGCCCAACGTGAACTTCTACCTGGTGATCGGCCACGTGCCGGCCGGACTGATGGCCATCGTCATCACCACGGCACCGCTGATCACCTTCGTCATGGCCCTGGCGACCGGGCTGGAGCGCTTCCGCTGGCTGCGCATGCTCGGCATCCTGCTGGGCCTCGTGGGCGTGCTGCTGCTGATCGTTCCCGGCGCCGCCGGTGGCGCTGGCGGCCTGAACGGCTGGGTGCTGGTCGGCCTGCTGACGCCCTTCTTCTATTCGATCTCCTCGATCCTGACTGCCAAGTTCCGGCCGGCCGGCATCAGCGCCCTGGCCTCGGCCGCCGGCATGATGCTGGCGGCGGCGACACTGCAGCTGCCTTTCATGCTGCTGCTGGGGCATGGCTACGCGCCCTTTCCGGCGCCGCAGCTGCGCGACCTGGCGATCCTGGCGCACGTCTGCGTCTCCACTATCGCCTATGTCACCTACTTCCACCTGGTGCGCGTTGCCGGGCCGGTCTACTTCAGCCAGGTCGGCTATGTCGTCACCTTGACCGGCATCCTGTGGGGCATGATCTTCTTTGGCGAGCAACTGGATCCGGCGATCTACCTGGCCACTGCCGTGCTGCTGGCCGGCATCGCCCTGGTCAACCTGAGCGGCAGCGGAGCGAAAAGACCATGACCCGGCCAGACACCCCGCCCTTCCACCTCGCCTTCCCGATTCGGGACATTGAGGAGACTCGGTCCTTCTATGCCGGCCTGCTGGGCTGCCAGGTCGGCCGCGAGACCAGCCGCTGGATCGACTTCGATTTCTTCGGCCACCAGCTCTCCGCCCACGTGCGGCCCGACGAGCTGGGCGGCGCCCGGACCGGCGAGGTCGATGGCGTGGCTGTTCCGGTACGCCACTTCGGCGCCATCTTGCCGTGGGACGATTTCCACGCGCTGGCCGAACGGCTGCGCGCCGCCGGTGTGCGGTTCGAGCTCGAACCGCAGGTGCGCTTCAAGGGCCAGCCGGGCGAGCAGGCGACGATGTTCTTCCTCGACCCTGCCGGCAATGCGCTGGAATTCAAATCCTTCAAGGACCCGGCCAAGGTCTTCGCCAGACAGTAGACGCTACTGCACCGCCGCCTGCAGGCCCTTGGCGATGTCCTCGGCCGTGCTCACGTGGTCGAAGTGGCGGATGAAGCTGCCGTCCGGCCCCATCAGGTAGATGATGGTCGTGTGGTTCACCTGGTAGCTGCCGTCAGCCGCCGGCTTGGGCGGCTCGTAGACCACGCGCCAGGCCTTGGCAGCGGTGGCGATCTCCTCCAGCGTGCCGGTCAGGCCGATGAAGCGCGGGTTGAAGTTCTGCAGGTAGAGCTTCATCTGCGCCGGGTCGTCGCGCGCCGGATCGACGGTGATGAACAGCGGCTGGATCTTCGCCGCCACCGCCGGATCTAGGCGGTCCAGTGCCTGGCTCATCGCCAGCAGAGCCAGGGGGCAGGCGTCGACACAGTAGGTGAAGCCGAAGTAGAGCAGCACGTACTGCCCGGCGAAGTCCTGCTCGGTGCGGCGCTGGCCGTCTTGGTCGAGCAGCGCAAAGCTGCCGCCGATGTTGCTGCCGCCGCCGGAGACCACGCCGCCGGAGCGGATCTCGGCATTGTCGCCACGCAGGTACCAGGCGCCGGCAGCGATGCCGGCGATGACGAGGCCGCCGATCCCGAGGATCAGCAGGGCACGACGCAGATGAGGTTTCATCCCTTCCCTATAAACCGAAACCCCGGGGCGCGGCTTGCGTCCCGGGGTCGCGGTGTCTTCAAACCTGCGTCAGCGAACCGACGAGGTCCTTATGGCGGCCAGCCAGCAGCTCAGCGCGGCAGCGCCTTGCGCAGCGGCTCGGCCTGGGCGTTGGTCACCAGACCTTCGTTGACGATTTGCGCCGAGTTCACGTCGCGGCCGTAGTAGTAGCGGTTGCGTTCCGGCTGGTCGTCCAGCACCGCGCCTTCCAGGCTGATGCCGCCGAACAGGCCGACCGCCCGGCCGAAGGTATAGATGTCGTTGTTGAAGCTGCCGGCGGTGCCGGCCTCGGCGGTGCGGCCGATGGGTCCCAGCGCCATGGAGGCATCGGCGCCCAGCTTGATGTCGTTCTTCAGCAGGCGGCGGAAGGCTTCGTCGTTCATCACCGTCAGCACCACTTCGCTGATCTGGCCGCCAATTTGCAGGCCGATGGACGCGGCCCCCAGGTAGTAGAAGCAGGGATAACTCCAGCTGCCGTCGGCCAGGCGCCCCATGCAGACGCCGGTGCCGCCCTCGCCGCCGACGATGAAGCCGCCCTTCACCAACTCGGGGAAGATCAGCACGCCGCGCGCCTTCTTGACGTAGTCGTCGAGCCACTTGAAGTCCGGATCGGACTGCAGCGACAGGATGGTCAGGCGGCAGTCCTCCACCAGTTCCTCTTCCGAGGTCAGGGCGAAGGCCGGACGCGCCACGGTCATGGCGGCGGCCAGGCCGGCCAGGCCAGCGCCGCGGGTCAGCAGCTGCCGGCGATCCAGGGTAGAACTCTTGGCGGGCGCGGTATTCGCAGACATGGAGAAGGCTCCCTTCGCGGTGACCTGTCGGGTTCATCAGTAGGTAGCGGCGGCCCGCGTCGGCGCAAGTGCTGCCTTCAAAACACCACGGGTCGTGCCTAGCCTGTTCTCCCGCCACGCAGCAGTGGACCACTTGCCAGCAAGCCAGCGGAGGTGGGAGCATCGCTTCTTGAACGTCCGGCCAATGCCGTTGTTCCCCCCGCGAATCAGGAGACCCTCCATGGTGCAGCGCATGCAACTGGTCGAACCCCGCCGCGCCGCGCTGGACCCCGATCCAGGCCGCTCGCCCACCCTGCCGGGCTGGGCCTACACCGACGCTGGCATCTTCGAGCGCGAGCGCGAGGGGATCTTCTATCGCAGCTGGCATTACGCCGGCGCCCTGGCCGACCTGCAGCAGCCCGGCGACTACGTCACCGCCTCGGTGCTCGACCAGGACGTCATCGTCTTGCGCGACAAGAACGGCGAGCTGCGCGGCCACTACAACGTCTGCCGCCATCGTGCGCATGGTTTGCTGAAGGGCCGTGGGCGCGCCAAGGTCATCACCTGCCCCTACCACGCCTGGTCCTATCGCCTGGACGGCACGCTGCGCAGCGCGCGCGGCGCCGAGGCGACGCCGGGCTTCGACATGAACTGCTTCGCGCTGAAGCCGGTGCGCGTCGAGGTCTTCGCCGACCACTTCGTCTTCTTCAACCTGGACATGGACGCCCAGCCGCTGGGCGAGCAGGCCGCAGACCTGGCGGAGGAGCTGCGCAACGAGGTCGTCGGCTTCAAGGATTTCGGCCCGGTCGGCGACGAGTGGATGCCGAGCGAGCTGCAGGCCAACTGGAAGGTCGTGGTCGACAATTTCCTTGAGTGCTACCACTGCCGCCCGGCGCACCCGGCCTTCGCCGACCTGCTGGAGATGGAGAGCTACAAGATCGCCTTTGGCAAGCTGTGGTCGAGCCAGAAGGGCGAGCTGCGGCGTTACGACAGCAAGGCCTATCACGTGGCGCCCGACGCCGCGGTGAAGCGCGCACGCTTCTGGTGGCTGTGGCCCACCACGACCTTCAACTCCATGCCGGGCGACACCACGCTGGGCGTCTTCTGCATGAAGCCGCTGGCCGGCGAGCGCACCTGGCAGGGCGGCCGGCTGTACGGCCCGCCGGGCACCGTGCCCAACCCGGAGCGCGCGCTCTATGCCAGCACCGTGCTGGCGCCGGAGGACAACCTGATCTGCGAGACGGTGCAGCGCGGCCTGCATTCCAAGGGCTACGACGCCGGGCGCTTCATCCACGATCCAGCCGGCGGCGAGACCAACGAGGCGGCGGTGCATCACTTTCACCGCCTGGTGGCCGAGGCCATCGGCATCTAGCGGCTAGCCGCGCAGGGTCTCCAGCAGCGCCTGGAGACCCTCGCGGTAGGTCGGATAGAGCAGGCGGTAGCCGAGCTCCGCCTTGATCCGGTCGTTGCGCACCCGCCGGTTCTCCGCCCAGAAGGAGAGCTGCATCGGGCTCATGGTCAGGCGCGCCTCGTCAAAGGACACGCTGGGCGGCGTCGGCATGCCCAGCAGCTGGCTGGCAAAGGCCAGCACCTCGGCCGACGCTGCCGGCGCGTCGTCCGCCAGGTTGTAGATGCGCTGCGGCCGCGGTCGTTGCAGCGAGGCCTGCAGCACGCCGGCGATGTCGTCGACATGGATGCGGCTGAACAGCTGCCCCAGCTTGTCGATCGAGCGCGCCTTGCCGGATAGGCGGTCGAGCAGCGCGTTGCGCCGCGGCCCATAGATCCCAGCCAGGCGGAAGATCTGCAGCGGCAGGCCGGCGATGCGGTGCAGGTCCGACCAGGCGCGCTCGGCGGCACAGCGGCGCTGGCTGCGCTGGCTGACCGGCGCCAGCGGCGTCTCCTCGTCGACCCAGCCGCCCTCCCGGTCGCCGTAGACCCCGGTGGTGGAGAGGTAGCCTGCCCAACTCACGCCCGAAAGTGCTGCGATATCCTCGCCATGATGATCGATGACCGCATCGCCGTATTCGTCCGGCGGCACGCTGGAGAGGATATGGGTGGCGCCAGCCAGCGTCGCCGCCGCGTCGGGCAGCGGCCGCCCGCGATCGAAGAAATGCATGTCGTAGCCGGCGACCGACAGGCGATAGGCCTTCTCCTCGTCGCGCGTGGTGCCGGCGACCCGCCAGCCCTGCCGCAGCAGCGGCTCGGCGAAGGCACGCGCGCTATAGCCCAGGCCGAAAATGAACAGGCGCGGCGTGCTGGCCGAAGGGCTGGCCGGAGTGCTGGGCGTGGTCATGCGCGGCTGTCGGTTCCTGGCGGTGGTGGACAAGAGGCCGCGCCCCGGCCTGGCGGCTTGCGGGCCCGGCACGCGGCGGCGATGGTAGGGGCCATGAGGCGGCTTCGACAAGCGCTGCTGCTGCCCTTCGTCCTGCTGCTGCCCTTCGTCCTACTGCTGGCCGCCGGGCCAGCGACGGCGGAGGAGAGCTGGGATTCGCCGCAGCACTCCGCCTGCCTGCAGAAAACCGCGAGCGACCCGGCGGCGGCGCTGGAGGATGCGCTGACCTGGGACGCCGAAGGCGGCGGCACGGCGGCGCAGCACTGCCAGGCGGTGGCGCTGATCGGCCTGGGCGACTACGCCAAGGCGGCGGCGCTGCTGGAAAGCCTGGTGAACCTGGCGCCGGACCAGAGCGACGATAGCCGCGCCGCGCTGCTGAGCCAGGCCGGCAACGCCTGGATCCTGGCCGACGACCTGCCGCACGCGGTCGGCGCCTTCGACGCCGCCATCGCCCTGGTGCCGGATAACGCCGGGCTCCACATCGACCGCGCCTTGGCGCTGGCGCTGGCCGGCGACTACTGGGCGGCGATCGACGACCTGAACGCGGCCGAGGACCTGTCGCCGGACCGCGCCGACCTGCTGATCTTCCGCGCCACCGCCTATCGCTACCTGGAGGTCTTTGACCTGGCGGCCGCCGACCTGGAGCGGGCGCTGCGGATCGACCCGGTCAATCCCGAGATTTTCCTGGAGCGCGGCATGCTGCGGCGCCTGACCGGCAATCCCGACGGCGCCCGCGCCGACTGGCTGCGGGTGCTGGAGCTCGACGGCGACGGCCCCTCCGGCGACGCGGCGCGCCGCAACCTCGAGCTGCTGGACGTCAAGTCGGACGGCTGAGGCTCAGGGCTTGGCGGCGCCGCCGAAGCCCAGCAGGTCCCACACGCCGGCCAGCGCGTCGGGCACCAGGAAGGCCAGCAGCACCAGCGTCGCCACCACGGCGACCGCCAGCAGCATGCCAGCCAGCACGATCAGGCCATCGCCGCCCATCACCCCCAGCGCCATGAGGAAGACCGCCAGGGTCGGCGGGAAATTCATCAGCGGAATCGGCAGCGACAGCACCACCGCGCAGATCACGCCGATGGCGCCTATCAGTCGCAGCGCCCCGCCGTGGCAAAGGAAGCCGAGGCGCGGCTTGATGATGCGCTCGACCCGGTGCACCAGCCGCAGCCGCTTGCTGAGGCCCTGCGCCAGGGTGGTGTAGTCCAGCGACTTGCGGCCCAGCCACTTCGGCAGCTTCAGCGTCTTGCGCCCCAGCGCCATCTGGCCCGACAGCAGCAGCAGCGGCAGGCCGATGACGGTGGAGACCCCCGGCACGATGGAGAAGATCATCGACAGCAGACAGAGGAAGAGCATCAGGAAGGCGGCGCCACGATGCCCGGCGCGCGCCATGAGATCGTCGAGCGACAGCTTCCCGCCCGGCGGCGGCGTCTTCACCAGCCCGGACAGAAGATCGGAAACCCTGCCCGCTTTGCCCTGCTCGCCAGCCATGCGGTGCTAGTGGTAGCGCGCTTCGCCGGACGGCGGAAGCGGGAGCGTGTCGCGGCGGAGGGCCTAGCGCCCGCTCAGAAATCCAGGTCGGCGTAATGCTTCGGCGGCGGCGCGCCGGGCAGGTAGTCGGCCAGCAGCGGGCGCAGCGAGGGGCGCGATTTGACGCGGGCGTACCAGTCCTTGGCCGGCTCGTGGTCGCTCCAGGGTACGTCGCCCAGGTAGTCGACGGCGGAAAGGTGCGCGGCGGCGGCCACGTCGGCCAGCGAGAACTCGTCGCCGCCCAGCCAACGTCGCCGCTCGGCCAGCCAGCCGACGTAGTCCAGGTGGTAGTGGATGTTGCTATGGCCGGCGCGGATTGCCTGGCTGTTGGGCTCGCCCATGCCGAGGAAGCGCTTGAGGATCTTCTCGTTGACCAGGTTCTGCGTCACCTCGCGGCCGAACTTCTCGTCGAACCAGACCGCCAGGCGCCGCGTCTCGGCGCGGTCCAGCGGGCTTCGGCCCAGCAGCTCGGCGCCGTCGGTATAGGCCTCGCAGAGGTATTCCTGGATCACCCGGTGGTCGGGGATGACGGTGCCGTCACCTTCGATCAGCACCGGCACCTCGCCGGCGGGATTGAGCTTCAGGAAGCCCTCGCGACGCTCCCACGTCTTCTCCGCCTTGACCTCGAAGTCGAGGCCCTTCTCCTTCATCAGGATGCGGATCTTGCGGCAGGCCGGGTCGAGCGGCAGATGATAGAGCACGCGCATATTGGGATGCGACTATAGTGAGGGGCCCGGCGCGCCGGAACAGCCCTTTGCGCCAGGGTGGAACGCGCCGCAGGCCGCCAGGAGGGCCACGTTATGGACATCAGCAAGGTGCCGGCCGGCTTCGCCCCGCCCGACGATATCAACGTGGTGGTGGAGATTCCGCAGGGCGGCGTGCCGGTGAAGTACGAGTTCGACAAGGCCTCGGGCGCCCTGATGGTCGACCGCTTCCTGCACACCGCCATGTACTACCCGGGTAACTACGGCTTCGTGCCGCACACGCTGTCCGGCGACGGCGACCCCTGCGACGTGATCGTGGTGGGCCAGGTGCCCGTGGTGCCCGGCTGCGTCATCCGCTGCCGCCCGATCGGCGCCCTGTTGATGCAGGACGAGGCCGGCCCAGACGAGAAGATCGTCGCCGTGCCGGTCGACCAGCTGCACCCCTTCTATCACGGGGTGAACAGCTACACCGACCTGCCCCCCATCCTGACCGAGCAGATCGCCCATTTCTTCCAGCACTACAAGGACCTGGAAAAGGGCAAGTGGGTCACTATCACCCGCTGGATCGGTCCCGACGAAGCCAGGGCGCTCATCGTAGAGGGGATGGAAAGGGCGAAGGCAGCTGGCTAAGCCCGCTTCTCCCCCGCCGGCTTCAGCGTCACCGGCTCGGCCAGGCGCTCCAGCATCTCCTTCGGGACCACCTGCCAGATCTGCTTGCGGGTCAGGTGCCAGTCGACCAGCAGGCGCTCGGCATATTTCGACTGGGTTTCGCGCCAGTGGCGCTCGACCAGGTCCTTCAGCACGGTTTCCCAATAGGGCACCTCGAGGCGCTGCCAGATGACGCTGTCCGGGTTGATGCGGATCGGCAGGGTGTTGTCGGGGTCGTAGACGAAGGCCATGCCGCCGGTCATCCCGGCGGCGAAGTTCTCGCCGGTGGCGCCGAGGATCACCGCGGTGCCGTTGGTCATGTACTCGCAGCCGTTGGAGCCGCAACCCTCGACCACCGCGGTGGCGCCGGAGTTGCGCACGGCGAAGCGCTCGCCGGCCTGGCCGGCAGCGAAGAGGTAGCCGTCGGTGGCACCGTAGAGCACGGTGTTACCGATGATGGTGTTGTCCTGCGTCGCCAGACTGGACTTGGTCAGCGGCCGCACCACGATGGTGCCGCCCGACAGCCCCTTGCCCACGTAGTCGTTGGCGTCGCCGAAGACCTCCAGCTTGACGCCCTTGACCGCGAAGGCACCGAGCGACTGCCCGGCCGAGCCGCGCAGCCGCACCGTCAGATGGCCCGGCGCCAGCCCGGTCATGCCGAACTTTCGGGTGATCATGGCCGACAGGCGGGTGCCGATGGCGCGCTGCGTGTTCTGGATGTTGTACTGCAGCTGCATCTTCTCGCCGACGGCGAACAGCGGCCCGGCGTCGGCCAGGATCTGCGCGTCCAGCGTGTCCGGCACCTCGTTGCGGCCGACCAGAGTGCAGAATGGCGGGTTGCCGCCGGAGTCCGCCTTGATCAGCAGCGGGTTGAGGTCGAGGTCGTCGAGGTGCGGCGCGCCGCGCGACACCTGAACCAGCAGGTCGGTACGGCCGATCGCCTGCTCCAGCGAGCGCAGGCCCAGCGAGGCCAGGATCTCGCGCACCTCCTCGGCGATGAAGGAGAAGAGGTTGACCACTTTCTCCGGCGTGCCGGTGAACTTCTTGCGCAGCGCCTCGTCCTGCACGCAGACGCCGACCGGGCAGGTGTTGGAATGGCACTGCCGCACCATGATGCAGCCCATGGCGACCAGCGAGGCGGTGCCGACGCCGTATTCCTCGGCGCCCAGCATGGCGGCCACCACCACGTCGCGGCCGGTCTTGATGCCGCCGTCGGTGCGCAGCGTCACGCGATGGCGCAGGTGGTTCAGGCTCAGCACCTGGTGGGTCTCGGTCAGGCCCATTTCCCAGGGGATGCCGGCGAACTTGATCGAGGTCAGCGGGCTGGCGCCGGTGCCGCCGACATGGCCGGAGATCAGGATCACGTCGGCCTTGGCCTTGGCCACGCCGGCCGCGATGGTGCCGATGCCGGAGCGCGCCACCAGCTTCACGCAGACCTTGGCGTCGGGGTTGATCTGCTTCAGGTCATAGATCAGCTGCGCCAGGTCCTCGATCGAGTAGATGTCGTGGTGCGGCGGCGGGCTGATCAGCATCACGCCGGGCGTGGCGTGGCGCAGCTTGGCGATCATCTCGGTGACCTTGAAGCCGGGCAGCTGGCCGCCCTCGCCGGGCTTGGCGCCCTGCGCCACCTTGATCTCGATCTCACGGCACTTGTTGAGGTATTCGGCGGTGACGCCGAAGCGGCCGGATGCGATCTGCTTGATCGAGGAGTTGGCGTTGTCGCCGTTGGCGCGCGGGTGATAGCGCTCGCTGTCCTCGCCGCCCTCGCCGGAGTCCGACTTGGCGCCGATGCGATTCATCGCGATGTTGAGCGTCTCGTGCGCCTCCGGCCCCAGCGCGCCCAGGCTCATGCCCGGGGTGACGAAGCGCTTGCGGATCGCGGTGATCGACTCGACCTCCTCCAGCGGGATCGGCGTGACGCCGACGCTCTTGAAGTCGAGCAGGTCGCGCAGCGAGGTTGGCACCAGGCCGCGCACGCCTTCGCTGAACTTCTTGTAGGTCGAGTAGCTGTCGCCACCCACCGCCACCTGCAGCGTGTGGATCAGCGCCGCCTGCCAGGCGTGGCTTTCGCCGCCACGGCGATAGCGGTAGTAGCCGCCGATCGGCAGGGCGATGACGGTCTCGTCCCAGGCCTTCTGGTGCAGCTCGATGATGTTCTGCTGGATGCCGGTCAGGCCGACGCCGGAAATGCGCGACGGCATGCCGGGGAAGAACTCGTCGACCAGGGTGCGGCTGAGGCCGATGGCCTCGAAGTTGTAGCCGCCGCGATAGGACGACAGCACGGCGATGCCCATCTTCGACATGATCTTCAGCAGGCCATCGTCCACCGCCTTCTTGTAGCGAACCAGGCAGTCGGCCAGCGACAGCTTGCCGAACAGGCCACGGGCGTGGCGGTCGGCGATGGCCTCCTCGGCCAGGTAGGCGTTGACCGTGGTGCCGCCGCTGCCGATCAGCACGGCGCAGTAGTGCACGTCGAGGCATTCGCCCGAACGCACGTTGACCGAGGTGAAGGTGCGCAGCTTCTGCCGCACCAGGTGGGAATGCACCGCCGCGGTCGCCAGGATCATCGGCAGCGGCGCGCGGGTCGTCCCGGCGGAGCGGTCGCTGAGGACCAGATGCTCGGCACCGCCGCGCACCGCGTCCTCGGCCTCGCGCCGCACGCGCTGCAGCGCCTCGCGCAGGGTCGCGTCGGAGCCCAGCTTGGCCTCGCGGATCGGCAGGGTGCAGTCGATCTCCACCGCCGTGGCGCCCATGTAGAGGCGCATGGCGTCGAATTCGGTGTTGGTCAGCACCGGGCTGGACAGCAGCAGGAAGCGGTTCTGCTCGTCGGTCTCGTCCAGGATGTTGCCCAGATTGCCCAGCCGCGTCTTCAAGGTCATCACCCGGCGCTCGCGCAGGGAGTCGATCGGCGGGTTGGTGACTTGGCTGAAGTTCTGCCGGAAGAAGTGGTGCAGCGGGCGCGGGTCTTCCGACAACACCGCCAGCGGCGTGTCGTCACCCATCGAGCCGATGGCTTCCTTGGCCTCCTCCACCATGGGGTGCAGGATCAGCTCCAGGTCCTCCATGGTCATGCCGTAGTTGACCTGCCGGCGGCGCAGCTCGTCGCGCCCCATCGAGACGCCGGGCGCCGCGCTGCGGTCCTTCACCAGGTCGTCGATCATGGTGGTGCGCTTGATCCAGTCGCCCCAGGGGCGGCGGTCGGCCAGCGCGTCCTTCAACTCGCGGTCTTTGTAGAGGCGGCCGTCCTGCAGATCGACGGCGATCATCTGCCCGGGCCCCAGGCGGCCCTTTTCGATGATGCGGTCCTCGTCGATGCGCACCATGCCGGTCTCCGAGCCAGCGAACAGCAGCCCGTCGTTGGTGATGGTATAGCGCAGCGGCCGCAGGCCGTTGCGGTCCATGCCGGCGACCAGCCAGCGGCCGCCGTAGCCGCAGATCGCCGCCGGGCCGTCCCAGGGCTCCATCACCGCGTTGCAGTAGGCGTAGAAGTCCTTCCACGACTGCGGGATGGCGCTGTCCTCGCTCCAGGCCTCGGGGATCAGCATCGACTTGACCAGCGGCAGGTCGCGGTCGCAGCGCACCAGCAGTTCCATCACCGCGTCGAGCGCCGAGGAGTCGGAGGATTCCGGCTGGATGATCGGCTTCAGGTCCTCGACGAAGGGCCCGAAGATCTTGGAGTCCAGGCGGCACTCGTGCGCCTTCATCCAGTTGACGTTGCCCGACAGCGTGTTGATCTCGCCATTGTGGGCGATGACGCGGAAGGGCTGCGCCAGGTGCCAGGTCGGGAAGGTGTTGGTCGAATAGCGCTGGTGGAAGATGGCGAAGCTGGACTCGAAGCGCGGGTCCTTAAGGTCGGGATAGAAGCCGTCAATCTGTTCGGCCAGGAACATGCCCTTGTAGATGATCGAGCGGCCCGACAGCGAGCAGATGTAGAAGTCCTTGATCGACTCCTGCTCCACCGCCTTCTCGATGCGGCGGCGGATGATGTAGAGGTCGATCTCGAACTGCTGCGAAGTCACGCCGCGCGAGTTGGCGATCATGATCTGCTCGATCTCGGGCCGCGTGGTGTTGGCCTTTTCACCGATCAGCGTGGTATCGAGCGGCACCTGGCGCCAGCCGTAGATCGAGTAGCCGAAGTTCAGGATCTCGCGCTCGACGATGATACGGCAGCGCTCCTGCGCTGCGAAGTCGGTGCGCGGCAGGAAGGTCATGCCGACGCCGATGCGCCCGTCGGCCGGGCGGTGGCCGGTGCGGCTGACGTGCTCGCGGAAGAATTCCTGCGGGATCTGCACGTGGATGCCGGCGCCATCGCCGGTCTTGCCGTCGGCGTCGACCGCGCCGCGATGCCACACCGCCTTCAGGGCGGCGATGGCGGCCTCCACCACCTCGCGGCGTGGCTTGCCGTCGATCGAGGCAACCAGGCCGACGCCGCAGGCGTCATGCTCGTCGCGCGGATCATAGAGCCCGTGGGCGGCGAGGCGCTTGGCCTCGGCGGTCTGCTGGGCGACCAGGGCATTCGCGGCGGCTTGCTTGTCGATGATGGTCATGGCGGTTCTCACGCAGGACGGAAGCTGATGGGGACATGGCCGGGTTGAGCAGCGACGCGGGCGAGCCAGGCGTTGATGGCGGGAAACTTCGCCAGCGACAGCTCGCCTTCCTCGGCGACGTGGGTGTAGGCATAGAGCGCGATGTCGGCCAAGCCGTAACGCTCGCCGACGAAGAAGGCCCGCGTGCGCAGGTGCCCCTCCATCACACCAAGCGCCGCATAGGCCTTCTGCTCGAGCTCCGGCACGCGCGCCAGGCGCTCCGGCGTCAGGCCGAAGCCGACGTGCTTCCAGGCACGCAGCACGGCGACATAGGGCTCGTGGCTGTACTGCTCGAAGAACATCCACTGCAGGGTGTGCGCCTGTTCCAACCGATCCTGCGGCCAGAGTTCAGAGTCACGCGCCAGGTAGTAGAGGATGGCGTTGGACTCCGGCAGGAAATCGCCGTCCTCCAGCTCTAGCGTCGGGATGCGGCCGTTCGGGTTCTTCGACAGGAAGATCGGCGTGCGCGTCGCGCCCTGCAGGATGTCGTGCTCGACCAGCTTGTAGGGAATGCCGAGCTGCGCCAGCACCAGGCGCGCCTTGTAGCCGTTGCCGCTGTCGAGGAAGTCGTGGAGCGTCAGCATGACCGCGCTACTCCGCCGCCTGCTGCGCGCCGGCCAGCTTGGCCTTGAGGTAGCTGTCCATCGCGGCGGCGGCGTCGCGGCCGTCGCGGATGCCCCACACCACCAGCGAGGCGCCGCGCACGATGTCGCCGGCGGCGAAGACGCCATCCATCGAGGTCATCAGGGTGCGGTAGTCGACCTTGATGGTGCCCCAGCGGGTGACACCCAGCTCCGGCGCGCCGAACAGGCCGGGCAGGTCCTCCGGGTCGAAGCCCAGCGCGGTGATCACCAGGTCGGCCTCGACGTTGAACGACGAGCCTTCCAGGATCTGCGGCGTCTGGCGGCCGGTGGAATCGGCGACACCCAGGTGCACCTTGGCGGCGCGCACGTGGCTGGAGACGCGGTCGCCCAGCACAGCCTCGGGCGCGGCCAGCCAGATGAACTGCACGCCCTCCTCCTCGGCGTTGGCAACTTCGCGCTGCGAGCCCGGCATGTTGGCGCGGTCGCGGCGATAGAGGCAGCGCACCGCCTTGGCGCCCTGGCGCACCGCGGTGCGCACGCAATCCATCGCGGTGTCGCCGCCGCCGATCACCACCACCTTCTTGCCAGCGGCGTTCAGCGCGCCCGACTCGTAGTCCGGCACGCTGTCGCCCAGGCCGTGGCGATTGCTGGCCACCAGGTAGTCGAGCGCAGGCACCACGTTGCCCAGGCCGATGCCCGGCACCTTGATATCGCGCGCGTGATAGACGCCGGTGGCGATCAGCAGGGCGCCGTGGCGCTGGCGCAGCTCGGCCAGGGTGACATCGCGGCCGATCTCGGTGTTCAGGTGGAAGTGGATCTGGCTGCGCTGCATCATCTCCCAGCGGCGCAGCACCACCTCCTTCTCCAGCTTGAAGTTGGGGATGCCATAGATCAGCAGGCCGCCGACGCGGTCGTAGCGGTCGTAGACGTGCACCTGCCAGCCCTGCTTGCGCAGCTGCTCGGCGGCGGCCAGGCCGGCCGGGCCGGCGCCGATGATGCCGACCGAGCCCTCGCGCTCGACCGCCGGCTGGATCGGCTTGACCCAGCCCTTCTCGAAGGCGGTGTCGGTGATGTAGCGCTCGACCGAGCCGATGGTGACGGTGCCATGGCCAGCGGTCTCGATGACGCAGTTACCCTCGCACAGGCGGTCCTGCGGGCAGATGCGGCCGCAGATCTCGGGAAAGTTGTTGGTCGACTGGCTGACCTCGAAGGCCTCTTCCAGCCGCCCCTCGGCGGTCAGCATCAGCCAGTCGGGGATGTTGTTGTTGACCGGGCAGTGCACCTGGCAGAAGGGCACGCCGCACTGCGAGCAGCGGCTGGCCTGCTCGGCCGCCTTGGGGGCGGTGTAGCGCTGATAGATCTCGTCGAAGTCCTGGCGCCGCAGCGTCACCTCCCGCTTGTCGGGAAGCTGCTGCCCAACCTGGACGAACTTCAGCATCTTGCTGGCCATGGAACCCTCCGCGCAGACCTGGGTCGCTTCTTGCCGGCGACCGCCCTTGCGGTGATGCTATAGACCAGGAAGTCCCTGCCCGCACGCAGTTTCTGCACGATAGGTCAGAAAAGCTGTCTTTCTTGAAACGCATAACCCCGATTGGGGGCTAAGGGAGCGGCAAACCGACAAAAGAACACAAAATTTAGTACCGTTTCGGTCTCATTTTCGAAATGACCTTGCGCTGGCACTTCTTGTCACGCCCTGACGCCGGGTTTGGCCGGCGCGGCCAGCCTTCGCTATAAGCAGCCAGTCCGCAGACCGGCGTCGGACGCCTGTGGAGGAGCATCGAAGCCTGTGCCGTTGCTTTTTCTGGCCATCCTGGCGGCGGTCCAGGGCCTGACCGAACTGCTGCCGATCTCGTCCTCGGCCCACCTGATCCTGACCTGGGAGGTGTTCGGTCGGCTGAACCAGCCGGTCGACCTGGGCCCAGGCCAGGAGCTGGTCCTCGACATCGCCGGTCATGTCGGCACGCTGTTCGCCATCCTGCTCTACTTCCGCCGCGACGTCGGCGGCATGATCGTCGGCACGCTGCGCCTGGCCACCGGCCGGCGCGATCCGCGCGCCCGCCTGGCCGGGCTGGTGCTGACTTCCGCCGTGCCGGCCGGCATTGTCGGGCTGCTGCTGCAGGACGTCATCGCCGACCACCTGCGGCTGGTCGAGCTGATCGCCTGGACCCAGGTGATCTTCGCCATCCTGCTGCTGATCGCCGACCGGGTCGGCATGACCATCCGCAAGCTGGACCACCTGGGCGTGTCCGACGCGGTACTGGTCGGCCTGGCCCAGGCGGTCGCCCTGGTTCCCGGCGTCAGCCGCGCCGGCATCACCATGACCATGGCGCGCTTCCTTGGCATGGAGCGGACCGAGGCGGCACGCTTCTCTTTCCTGATCGCCATTCCCACGGTGGCCGGCGCCGGGCTGCTCGGTGCCTGGGATCTCTACAAGATCGGCTCGGCCGACCTGGGCATCGACGCGCTGATCACCGCCGCGCTGTCGCTGATCACCGGACTCTTCGCGCTGAGCATCCTGATGGCCTGGATCCGCCGCCAGACCTTCACCATCTTCGTCGCCTACCGCTTGCTGCTCGGCGGCTTCCTGCTGTGGCTGGTCTATTCCGGCACCCTGGCGACCCTGCACTTCTAGTCGGCTAAGCTGGCGGTCATGCCGTGGCCGCGCCGCATCCGCCGCCTGAAGGGCTTCCTGCGCCGCTCGCGCGCCGAGGCACGCTTCGCGCTGCGCGCCACGATTTCCGCTGTGTTGGCCTACGAGGCCTCCAGTCTGCTTGAGCTGACGCAGGGTTACTGGGCGGTGCTGACCGCCATCCTGGTGATGCAGACCACGGTCGGCGCCTCGCTGGAGGCCGGGCTGTGGCGCCTGCTGGGCACGCTGATCGGCGGCGCGGTCGGCTTCCTGGGCGCCGTCGCCGTGCTCTATGGCTGGCTCGACGACCTGCTGGCGCTGGCGCTGGGCGTGCTGCTGCTGGCACCGCTGGCCAGCGGCCGCCCGGCCTTCCGCATCGCCCCGGTGACCGCCGTGGTGGTGATGCTGAGCGACCCGGCGCACACCCACGCGCTGGAGGCAGCGACGCATCGCGCCTTCAACATCGGCATCGGCAGCCTGATCGCCGTCGTCGTGGCGCTGACGGTCTTCCCGGCCCGCGCCCATGCCGGCCTGGGGCCGCTGGCCGGCCAGGTGCTACGGCAGATGGCGCTGGCACTGCGCCTGGCCCTGGCGCAGCCGCCGGAACCCGACGCCCAGCGCCGGGTGCAGGACCGCATTCGCCTCAGCCTCGGCAAGCTTGAGGTGCTGGCGCGCGAGGCGCGGCACGAGCGCAGCGCCTTCCTGACCGACGCCGCCGATCCCGACGCGCTGGTGCGCACCCTGCGCCGCCTGCGCAGTGACCTGGTGATCGTCGCCCGCGCCATGCAGCGCCCCTGGCCGCCGACGGTGCGGGAGCGGCTGGACCAGCCGCTGCGGGCCTTAAGCCGGGCGGTGAACTCCCAGATGCTGGGCCTGGCGCATGCCGCCGCCGGGCAGCGCGCCATGCCAGCGCTGGACGAGGTGGACCGGACCCGCGCGCTCTACGACGAGGCCTTTCAGGCTGCCCGCGCCGCCGGGGTCACGCGCGTCCTGCCGATGGAGGACCTGGGCGGGCTCTTCACGCTGGGCTTCTTGTTCGACCAGGTGCGCACGGAGCTGCAGCAGCTCGCCGCCCGCCTGGCCGAGCTGCAGCGCCGCAAGCGCTAGCCGGCGATCACGCCGTTTCTGGCTTAGCGAAACGGCCGCCGCGGCGGAAGCGGTCGAGGTAGGTGGGCAGGATGGTTTCGATCGCGGTCGGCTGGATGCCCAGGTCGGCGAAGCCCAGCGCGCCCTCGCTCACCACGTTGTCCTGGCCCAGCAGACGGATCTGGTCGCGGGTCAGCGGCGGCTTCGGCAGCTTCTCCAGCACCATGGCCTTCATGTGCGCCAGGGCGGCGGGTAGTGGCAGCAACAGGCGGCGCCGCTGGATCACCTGCAGCATCAGCTGCAGCAGCTCCTTGAAGCTGTAGATCCGCGGACCGCCCAGTTCGTAGGTCTTGCCCCGGCACTCCGGGTGCATGGCGGCATGGACGATGGCCTCCGCGACATCGCCGACATAGGCCGGCTGGAAGCGGCTGCGCCCGCCCTCGATCAGCGGCAGCACCGGCGAGAAGCGCGCCATCAGCGCGAAGCGGTTGAAGAAGTCGTCCTCCGGCCCGATCACCAGGCTGGGGCGCAGGATCGTCGCGGTGGGGAAGGCGGCGCGGGTCGCCGCCTCGCCAGCCGCCTTGGAGCGCGCGTAGTCGGCGGCCGAGCCGTCGCTGGCACCCAGCGCCGAGACATGCACCAAGTCGCTGGCCCCGGCCGCCTTGGCGGCCCGGGCGACTCTGTCGGCGCCCTCGACATGCAGCGCGGCGAAGCTCTGCTTGCCCTTCTCATAGAGCACCGCGACCAGGTTGATCACCAGGTCGGCCTCGGCCACGGCGCGCTTGACGCTGTCCTCGACCAGCAGGCTGGCGGCAACCGGGGTGATCTGGCCGACATTGCCCAGCGGCTGCAGGAAGGCGGCGCGGGCCGGATGGCGCACCGCCACGGTGATGCGGTGGCCCTGGCTGGCCAGGCACTGCACCACATAGCGCCCGATGAAGCCGGAGCCGCCGAAGATCGTGACCCTGCGCGCTGCCATCTCGTCCCATCCCTTCGTCACCCGCCGGCCACGCAAAACCCTGGCCCGGCGCCAACTATCGCATTAGAAAGACGCCGCCCTTATATACTCCGGTCCCAAGACAACGGAAGCCAGCACAGCGGAAGCGAGGCGGATGACCCATCACCTCTATGACGGCGACCTGCCCGACGGCCTGGACCTCGGGCCGGTGGTCGCGATCGACACCGAGACCATGGGCCTGCAGGTGCACCGCGACCGCCTCTGCCTGGCCCAGCTGTCGGCCGGCGACGGCGATGCGCACCTGGTGCAGTTTCGCCCGGGGCACTATGACGCACCGAACCTGAAGCGCCTGCTGGCCGATCCCAAGGTGCTGAAACTGTTCCATTTCGCGCGCTTCGACCTGGCCACCATGGGGCATTGGCTGGGCGCCTGGGCGGTGCCGGTCTACTGCACCAAGGTAGCGTCCAAGCTGGTGCGCACCTTCACCGACCGCCACGGCCTGAAGGACCTCTGCAAGGAACTGCTGGGCGTCGACCTGGCCAAGCAGCAGCAGTCCTCCGACTGGGGCGCGCCGACGCTGAGCGAGGAACAGCTGAAATACGCCGCCTCCGACGTGCTGCACCTGCATCGCCTGAAGGCGGTGCTGGACCAGATGCTGGAGCGCGAGAACCGCGCCGGGCTGGCTGATGCCGCCTTCGCCTACCTGCCGGCGCGCGCCTATCTCGACCTACTGGGCTATGGCGAAGTGGATGTCCTGGCCCATTGATGCGTAACAAAAGAGGCAGGCTTCCTTGCGCCGCCGGCCGCTGCGTGGTTCCGGCCGGACCGCAAGGTCTGCTAGAGTGGCGGCGTCCTGGGGGCTGAGCACCTGGCCGCTGCGAGCCCGTCGCTGGCGGCGGGTCGGTTTTCCGTCAACCCTTTGCCCCGACCGTCCTGGAGTCCATGAGCGAAGCCCAGCCCAAGAGCCGACCGCTTGATAGCCCGGCCAGCGCCGCGACCGCGCTGCCCGACGGCACAACGGCCGAGCGCGACCTGGCTGTGGCGCGCCGGGTGCTGGAGCTGGAGGGTGCCGGCCTGGCGGCGCTGGCCAGCCAGCTCGACGGCAGCTTCGTCGGCGCGCTGGACCGCCTGGCCCAGGTCAAGGGCCGGGTCATCGTCACCGGCATGGGCAAGAGCGGCCATATCGCGCGCAAGCTGGCCTCCACCCTGGCCTCTACCGGGACGCCGGCGCTCTTCGTCCACCCGGGCGAGGCGAGCCACGGCGACCTGGGCATGATCACGCCGCAGGACGCGGTGATCGCGCTGTCCAACTCCGGCAACACGTCCGAGCTGGCGGCGATCATCCACTACACCCGCCGCTTCGCCATCCCGCTGATCGCCATCACCGGCGGCACCGCCAGCCAGCTGGCCGGGGAAGCCGACGTGGCGCTGCTACTGCCGCGCACCCCCGAGGCCTGCCCGCTGGGCCTGGCGCCCACCACCTCGACCACCATGATGCTGGCGCTGGGCGATGCCCTGGCGGTGGCGCTGCTGGAGCGCCGCGGCTTCTCGGCGCAGGATTTCCAGGTGCTGCACCCGGGTGGCGCGCTGGGCGCGCGGCTGCTCCGGGTCAAGGACCTGATGCATGTCGCGCCACGGCTGCCGTTGGTCGCTACCGACACGCCGATGAGCGAGGCTATCCTGGCGATGAGCGCGCAGCCCTTCGGCTGCGTCGGCATCGTCGATGCCCAGGGCCAGCTGGCCGGCATCATCACCGACGGCGACCTGCGCCGCCACATGGGCGATGGCTTGCTGTCGCAGAGCGCCGCCGCGGTGATGACCCGTGGCGCCAAGACCATTCGCCCGCAGGCGCTGGCCGCCGAGGCCATCGGCTTCATGAACGATCGCCGCATCCTCAGCCTCTTCGTCGTCGAGGACGAGCGGCCGATCGGCATCGTGCAGCTCTACGACTGCCTGCGCGCTGGCGTGGCCTGAGTGGTGATGCCATGACGCTCGCCGCCGATCAGCCGCTGCCGCCATCGCCGCAGGGCGAGCCCAGCGGCCGTCGCCGCCGGCAGGCGCCGCCGCGCTGGTCGGGCCGCAATGGCTATTCCTATTTCGTGTCGCTGATGAAGTTCACCCTGCCGGTGGTGGCGGTGGTGTTGGTCGGGCTGATCGTCTTCTGGCAGCAGCTGGTGCCGAACGGCAAGCTGCTCTCCGCCGACCTCTCCGACCTGTCGCCGGACATGGCGAAGAACCTGGTGATGGTCGGGCCGCGCTACGACGGCATCGACCAGTACGGCCGGCCCTACAGCCTGACCGCGACGGTGGCCCGCCAGGTCGAAGACAACGAGGACATCATGCTGCTGATGCAGCCGACTGCCGACATGACGCTGGAAGACGGCGCCTGGGCGGCGCTGTCAGCCGACAAGGGGCGCTACAACCGCAAGTCCGAGCGGATCTTCCTAATCGACAACGTCAACTTCTTCCATGACCGCGGCTTCGAGCTGCGCACGCCGGCGGCGGAGATCGACTTCGTGACCAACGTCGCCAGCGGCGACAAGGGTGTCGAGGGCCAGGGCCCCTCCGGCCTGATCGAGGCCGAGGGCTTCGTGTTCCAGCAGTCCGGCGGCGTCATGCTGTTTACCGGCAAGAGCCACCTGACCGTGCTGCCCGACCCCGACGGCAAGTCCAAGGACAAGGGCGCCGGCGGTGAGAAGGGCGGCGACGAGAAGGTGCCCGACCCGATCCTGAACCTGCCGCCCAAGCTGACCCAGGGCAGCCCGGCCCAGGGCAGCCCGACAACGCCTGGAGCTGGCGGCTGATGCGTAGCATCCTGGCGTCTCTCCTGCTGCTGCTGGCCGGCGGGCTGCTGGCCACGCCCGCCCCGGCGCAGTCGCTGCTGGGCGGCGATGACGGCAAGCCGCTGGAGATCTTCGCCGACGACGGCATCGAATGGCGCCGCGAGGAGCGGGTCTACATCGCCCACGGCAATGCCAAGGCGATCAAGGAAGGCACCGAGATCCGCGCCAACGAATTGCGCGCCTACTACTCCGGCAGCGGCGACGGCACTGGCGACATCTACAAGGTCGAGGCGATCGGCGCGGTGACCATCACCTCGGCGAACGGCACCGCGTCTGGCGACCGTGGCGTCTACGACGTGAAGAGCCAGGTCATGGTGCTGACCGGCAAGAACCTGAAGCTGGTCACTAAGGGCGATACCGTGACCGCGCGCGACAGCCTGGAGTACTGGCAGGGCAAGGACCTGGCGGTGGCCCGCGGCCATGCCGAGGTGGTGCGCATCGATCCGCAGAAGAACACCAAGAACGTGCTGCGCGCCGACGTCATGACGGCGACCTTCATGCTGATCGCCGGCAAGAAAGAGATGCGCGTGGTCGACGCCTACGACAACGTCGAGATACTGACGCCCTGCGACTATGTCTCCGGCGACCGCGGCCGCTATCTGGTGCAGGAGCAGATCGCCCTGGTCACCGGCAACGTGAAGATCACCAGCGGCAACAACCAGCTGAACGGCGACGAGGCCGAGGTCAACCTGGTGACCGGCATCTCCACCCTGAAGGGCGACCGCGTGAAGGGCCTGCTGATCCCCAACAAGGACGGGGACAAGAAGGACAAGCCGGCAACCCCGGATGGCAAGGACAACAAGACAGCGCCAGGCTCCTGCGGCTAGACTGGCCGGCGTCGAGTATTGGGATAGGCAAGGAATGCAACGCTCTGCCGACATGATGCGGGCGCGCGAACGCGCTGAACTGGAGCGTCGCCCGCGCCTGGTGGCTGATCGCGCCGGCCTGATGGCAGTCAGCCTGGGCAAGTCCTTCAAGAAGCGTCCGGTGCTGCGTGACGTCTCGATCGGCCTGCAGCGCGGCGAGGTTGTAGGCCTGCTGGGCCCGAACGGCGCCGGCAAGACCACCTGCTTCTACATGGTGACCGGCCTGCTGCAACCCGACTACGGCTGGATCACGCTGGACGGCCACGACATCACCGACCTGCCGATGTACCGCCGGGCCCGCCTGGGCATCGGCTATCTGCCGCAGGAGGCCTCGATCTTCCGCGGCCTGACGGTGGAACAGAACATCCGCGCCGTGCTCGAGGTGGTGGAACCCGACCGCGCCCAGCGCGAATCGCGCCTCGACGAGCTGCTGACCGAGTTCTCCATCGGCCACCTGCGGCGCACCCCGGCGCTGGCGCTGTCGGGCGGCGAACGGCGCCGTGCCGAAATTGCCCGTGCCCTGGCCTCGCGCCCCAACTTCATGCTGCTGGACGAGCCGCTGGCCGGCATCGACCCCATCGCCGTGGCTGACATCCGCAACCTGGTCTCGCACCTGCGCGACCGCGGCATCGGCGTGCTGATCACCGATCACAACGTGCGCGACACGCTGGAGATCGTCGACCGCGCCTACATCATCCACGAGGGACACGTGCTGATGGAGGGCCTGCCGCGCGACATCGTCGCCAACGACGACGTCAGGCGCGTCTACCTGGGCGAGTCCTTCAGCCTCTGACGGGGGCCGCATGGCAGTTGGCCAGCGCCTCAGCCTCAAGCAGTCGCAATCCCTGGCGCTGACGCCCGGGCTGCGCCAGTCGATCGAACTGATGTTGCTGTCGGCCGGCGACCTGCAGACCCTGGTCGAGCGTAAGCTGGAGGAAAACCCCTTCCTGGAGCGCGAGGAGGGCCAGGGGCAGTCGCTGCTGGCCCCCGACCCGCGCGATGCGCCGGGCGAGGACTACCTGGCCGAGGCCGCCAGCGCCACCGCCTGGAGCGCCGACGACTGGGGCGAGTCCCAGGCCGCGGCGCCCGGCCCCTCGCTGGCCGGGCACCTGGAACAGGCGATCCGCCTGGCCTTTGCCACCCCAGCCGAGCAGACCCTGGCGCTGGCGCTGCTGAACGAGATGGACGAGGCCGGCTACCTGCCGGCCAACCTGCCGCCGCTGCCGGGGCGGCCTGACAGCGCGCTGCTGGAGCGGACCATCGGCCGCCTGCAGGGCCTCGGCACACCCGGCCTCTTCGCCCGCTCGCTGCAGGAATGCCTGAGCCTGCAGCTGGCCGAACGCGGGCTGCTGGACCCGGCCTTCCGCGCCATCCTGGCCAACCTGCCGCTGGTCGCCGCCGGCGACCGACGACAGCTCCAGGCCTTGACCGGCCTGGACGAGCCGGAGCTGTTTCGCCGTCTGCAGCTGCTGCGCGGCCTCGATCCCAAGCCGGCACTGAGCTTCAATCCGCCCGACGCAGCGCCGGTGGTGCCGGACCTGCTGGTCAGCCTGGATGCCGCCGGCCGGCCGCTGGTGCGGCTCAACGCCGAGGCGCTGCCCCGCCTGAAGGTCAATCTGGACCGCCGCCGCGCCCTCAAGCCCGGGCTGCGGCGGCGCAGCGACAAGGCCTATGTCGCCAGCCGCACGGCCGAAGCCGGCTGGCTGGTGCGCGCCCTGGTGCGCCGGGGCCAGAGCCTGCTGGCCCTGGGCCAGGAGCTGGCGGTCCGCCAGCTGGCTTTCTTCAGCGACGGCTTTCCCGCGCTGCGGCCGCTGACCCGCCGCACCCTGGCCGAGGCGCTGGGGCTGTCGGAATCCAGCATCAGCCGGCTGGTGGCCAACAAGTACCTGGCCTGCAGCCAGGGCGTGCTGCCGCTGGCGCGCTTCTTTTCCACCGCCCTGGGCGAGGGCCCGGTAAGCGCCGCGGCGGCCAGCGCCCGGCTGGCCCACCTGATCGCCGAGGAGCCGGCGGGGGCCCCGCTGTCCGACCAGGCGCTGACCGATCAGCTGCAGCGCGAGGACTTTCCCCTGGCTCGGCGAACTGTCGCTAAATATCGGAAAATATTAAAAATTCCTGCAACGGCACAGCGCCGCCGACAGGCCGGCATGCGGGCCGGGAGGCCGCCTTGACAGCCCTGGGGGCCGCCACTAAGGTCCGCGCGCTTTTCGCCGCCGGCGCCTTACCCCCTTCCGCCCGCTGGGCTGGGTCTTGTGACGCGCCGCCCGCCGCCATATCTGCAAGACTAAGGTCACATGAAGCTCACAGTCACAGGCAAGCAGCTGGACGTTGGCGACGCTTTCCGATCTCACATCGGAGAGCGTCTGCAGGCGGCGCTGGCCAAGTATTTCGGCGACGCGCTGGAAGTCAGCGTGACGGTCGCGCATGAGAACCAGCGCTACCGCGCCACCATCCTGGCGCACGTCAGCCGCAACATCGAAGTCTTCGCCGAGGGCTCGTCGCACGAGCCCTATCACGCCTTCGACGACGCCGCCGAGCACCTGGCCAAGCGACTGCGCCGGCACAAGCGCCGCCTGCGCGACCACCACACGGTAGCACCGGTACAGGACGTCGGCGGCAGCGAGATGGCCACCGCCTATGTGCTGCAGCCCGACGAGCAGGAGGCCGAGGCCGACAGCGCCGACGCGCCGCCCATCGTGGCCGAGATGTCCGCCCAGATCCTGCAACTGACCGTCGGTCAGGCCGTCATGCGGCTTGACCTGAGCCGCGAACCGGCGCTCCTGTTCCGCAATTCCGGACACGGCGGGCTCAATATGGTCTACCGGCGCTCGGATGGCACCATTGGCTGGGTCGATCCGCGCGAAGCGCGCGGTGGCCGCGGCGCATAGCGGTCAGGATCCGAACCGAGCATGGACATGACCGATCTCATCTCGACGCGTGGCGTCATCGCCAACCTGCGCGCCTCTTCGAAGAAGCAGGCCCTGCAGGAGCTGGCGCGCCGCGCCGCCGAGATCACCGGCGAGCCGGAGCGCGCGATCTTCGAGGTGCTGCTGGAACGTGAGCGCCTGGGCACTACCGGCGTCGGCAACGGCATCGCCATCCCGCACGGCAAGCTGGCCAGCCTGAACCGGCTCTATGCCCTCTTCGCCAAGCTGGAGCAGCCGATCGACTTCGATTCCATCGACGAGCAGCCGGTCGACCTGATCTGCCTGCTGCTGGCGCCGCAGACCGCCGGCGCCGACCATCTGAAGGCCCTGGCCCAGGTGTCGCGCCTGCTGCGCGATCGCAGCATCTGCGAGAAGCTGCGCGGCGCCTCGACGCCGGAAGCCATCTACGCCCTGTTGACGGAAACCCCGGCGAGCCACGCCGCCTAGCGGCGTCAGTGCGCCGCGGTCTTGGCCCCGGCCTGCAGCACGAAGCGGCGGTCGCAATAGCCGCATTCGATGAAGCCGCGCCCGGCCATGTTCAGATAGACCCGCGGATGACCCAGCGCGCCGCCACCACCGTCGCAGGCGACGGTCTCGCTCGCTACCTCGATCACCTCGGGCGGCGTGGCATTGGCGGGGGCGTCATTCTGGGCCATGGCTGTCTCGATCCATCTGGCGGACTTTGCGCTGGGCGCGGATCATAGCGGCCAGCCGGCGCCGCGCAACCGCCCAGACAGTCGCGGCGCCAGCGCGACGCCGGTCGGCGCGACGCCGGTCGGGGCGACTTGCCAGGAGGGGCAGCAGCGAGTAGGCATGGCCTCCCCCATCCCGCCCCGCCTGGACCATGACCCCTGCCGTTCTCAGCCCCGCCGCCACACCGGCACTGCCCGATGCCGCCGTGGCAGTCACGGCGCTGGACAAGGTTTATGGCAAGAGCGGCAAGGCCGAGCCGAAGCACGCGCTGAAGGCGGTCGACCTGACCATTCCGCGCGGCTCGCTGTTCGGCCTGCTGGGGCCGAATGGCGCCGGCAAGTCGACGCTGATCAACATCCTGGCCGGGCTGGTGCTGAAGACCTCGGGCACGGCGACGATCTGGGGCCTCGACATCGACCGCCAGCCGCGCCAGGCACGCGCCGCCATCGGCGTGGTGCCGCAGGAACTGAACATCGACCCCTTCTTCACGCCGCGCATGCTGCTGGAGCTGCAGGCCGGGCTCTATGGCGTGCCGCCGAAAGAGCGGCGCACCATGGAGATCCTCGAGCGGCTGGGCCTGGCCGACAAGGCCGAGGCCTATGCCCGGACGCTGTCGGGCGGCATGCGCCGCCGCCTGATGGTGGCCAAGGCCATGGTGCACAGCCCGCCGATACTGGTGCTGGACGAGCCCACCGCCGGTGTCGATGTCGAGCTGCGCCGCCAGCTCTGGGCCATGGTGCAGGAGCTGAACCGCCAGGGCGTGACCATCCTGCTGACCACGCACTACCTGGAAGAAGCGGAAGAACTCTGCGACCGCCTGGCCATCATCAACCACGGCCGGGTCATCGCCTGCGACACCACCGCCGGGCTGATGGGCCGGCTGGACAACAAGGAGCTGGTGCTGCTGCTCGACCGGCCGCTGGCCGCCGTGCCGGCGGCGCTGGCGCGTTACAACGCCGAGCTGGTGGAGCCGCAGCGCCTGGTGTTCCGCTATCGCGCCAGCGAAAGCCCGGTGGCCGGGGTGCTGAAGACGGTCAGCGCGCTGGGGCTGTCGATCGTCGACGTGCGCACCACCGAGACCGACCTGGAAGACATCTTCCTGCAGCTCACGCGCGGGTCGCGCGATGCCACGTCGTAGGATCCTGACGCTCATGCTGCTGCTGCCCTGGCTCGCCGCCTGTGCGCCCGTGCTGGCACCGCCCGGTCCGACCGTCACCGAGGCGGCGATCCAGGAGCGGCCGCTCGGCCCCTGGCGCTACCAGACCGCCGATGGCTACCAGCTGGTGCTGCGCCACTGGGACCCGGCTGGCGAGCCCAAGGCGGTGATCCTGGCGCTGCACGGCTTCAACGACCACTCGACCTTCATCGGCGAGGCCGCTGAGGTCTGGGCCGGCGACGGCATCGCCACCTTTGCCTACGACCAGCGCGGCTTCGGCAATTCGCCGAATCGCGGCTACTGGGCCGGCAGCCAGGCCTACGCCGACGACGCCGCCACCCTGGTACGGCTGCTGGCCGGGCGCTATCCCGGCCGGCCGGTCTACCTGCTGGGGGAGTCGATGGGCGGCGCCATCGCCATGGTGACGGCGACGCACCATCCCGAAGCGTCGCTGGCTGGCGTCATCCTGTCGGCGCCGGCGGTCTGGGCCCGCGCCAACATGCCCTACTACCAGCGCTGGGTGCTGCTGCTGGCCAGCTACTCGATCCCCTGGTTCCCGCTGACCGGCGGCGGCCTGGATATCCAGGCCTCGGACAACATCGTCGCGCTGCGCGCGCTGGGCGCCGACCCGCTGGTGATCAAGAACACGCGGGTCGACGCGGTGCATGGCCTGGCCGACCTGATGGACGAGGCGCTGGCCGCCGCGCCCGAACTGACGCGCCCGGCGCTGCTCCTCTATGGCATGAAGGACGAGCTGGTCCCCGCCGATCCCATGTTCAAGCTGTGGGAAAGCCTGCCCGATGGGGCCAAGGCACAGCAGCGTCAGGCGCTGTATAAAAACGGCTGGCACCTTTTGTTCAAGGACCTGAACGCGGCGCTGGTGATCGGCGACGTGGCCGCCTGGATCGCCGCGCCCGACGCGCCGCTGCCATCGGGTGCCGACCGCCAGGCCAGCGAGACCCTGGCCGGGCTGCGGGAGTAGGCAAGCCGCGCCGGCTTCGCTAGCATTCCCCGCTTCAGGCGGGAAATTCCGCGCAAAGAGGCCGGGGCAGCATGAACAAGCTGAAGCTGCGAGTATTTCTGTCGTCGCCCGGCGACGTCGGCGACGAGCGCCGCATGGCGCTGCGGGTGATGGAGCGGCTGCAGGGCGAATTCGCCGCCGTGCTGGCGCTGGAGCCCATCGTCTGGGAACACGAGCCGGTCCGCGCCACCGCCACCTTCCAGCAGCAGATCCCGGAACCCGCCAAGGCCGACATCCTGGTCTGCGTGCTGTGGTCGCGCCTGGGCACCCGCCTGCCGGGCGACTTCACGCGCGACGACGGCACTGTCTACGACAGCGGCACCGCCTTCGAGCTGGAGACCGCGCTGGCCGCCTTCCAGACCAAGGGCCATCCCGACATCCTGGTCTATCGCAAGACGGCGCCGCCGCTGTTCGACGTGTCGAACCGCGAGGAGCGGCAGCTGCGCAGCCAGCAGTGGGACCAGCTCTCGGACTATCTGAAGCATTGGTTCTTCAATCCGGACGGCTCCTTCAAGGCCGGCTTCTCGCAGTTCTCCCGCCTCGACGAGTTCGAGGACCTGCTGGAGAAGCACCTGCGCAAGCTGTTCGAGGAGCGGCTGCGCGAGGAGAACATCCAGATCGGCAGCGCCGGGCTGCAGCCGCCGACCTGGCTGAAGGGCTCGCCGTTCCGCGGCCTGGCCGCCTTCGATACCGAGCATGCCGAGATCTTCCACGGCCGCACCCGCGCCATCGCCGAGGCCAAGGACCGCCTGTCGCGGCGCGCCCGCTCACGCACCCGCGAGGATGGCCAGCAGGAGCCCGGCACCGCCTTCCTGCTGATCACCGGCATGTCGGGGTCGGGCAAGTCCTCGCTGGTGCGCGCCGGCCTGATCCCGGCCATCACCACGCCCGGCGCGGTCGAGGGCATCGGCCTCTGGCGCTATGTGTCCTTCCGCCCGGCCGAGGCCGCCGATCCGCTGCTGGCGCTGGTCACCAAGCTCTATGGCAAGGGCGCGCTGCCCGAGTTGGCGCAGGGCGATTTCACGCCGGAGACCCTGGCCGACCTGCTGGGCCGCATGCCGACCAACGGCATGGCGCCCATTCGCCGCGCCCTGGAGCGCGCCGCCGACCAGCTGATGGCGCAGGAGAAGCTGACGCGCCCGCCACAGGCCCGCCTGCTGGTGCTGATCGACC
The DNA here is from genome assembly GCA_038363005.1 of Rhodospirillales bacterium. Lineage (GTDB taxonomy): Bacteria > Pseudomonadota > Alphaproteobacteria > Kiloniellales > JACOMY01 > JAKOWB01. The sequence continues at coordinate 31,944 of JBBQBI010000024.1, read as the reverse complement.
AGCTGGAGGAGCTCTTCACCGACGAGCGCTTCGACAGCGCGACGCAGCAGGCCTTCGCCGCGGCGATCGAGGCGCTGGCCAGCAGCGGTGTGGTCTGGGTCGTCGCCACCCTGCGCAGCGACTTCTATCACCGGCTGCAGGAACTGCCGGTGCTGTCGCACCTGAAGGACGGCAACGGCACCTACGACCTGCTGCCGCCACAGGGCCCCGAGATCGCGCAGATGATCCGCAACCCGGCACGCGCCGCCGGGTTGAACTTCGAGGAAAGCACCGAGCAGGGCGGCCTGGACGACGTGCTGCAGCAGGCCGCGGCGCGCAATCCCGGCTCGCTGCCGCTGCTGTCCTTCGTGCTGGACGAGCTGTACGACGCCTGCAAGGACAGCCGCCGCCTGTCCTTCGCCGCCTACGAGGCGCTGGGCGGCCTGGAAGGCGCCATCGCCAAGCGCGCCGACGACGTGGTCAGGGCGCTGCCGGCCGATGTGCAGAACGCCCTGCCGGGGCTGCTGCGCGCGCTGATCACGCTGGACCGCGACGACGGTGTCGCCACCGCGCGCACCGTGCTGAAGCGGCTGGCGGTTCACGGGCCGGCCGCCGAGGCGCTGGTCAAGGCGATGATCGATGCCCGCCTGCTGGTCACCGGCGGCGAGGGCGAAGACACCGTGCTGCGCGTCGCACACGAGGCGCTGCTGACGCGCTGGCCGCGGGCACGCCAGATCATCGTCGACAATCGCGAGTTCCTGCAGGCGCGCGTCCGCGTCGCTGGCGATTCCGACCGCTGGATCGCGGAGCAGCGCTCGACCGAGGAGCTGCTGCCATCCGGCAAGCGGCTGATCGAGGCGCGCGAGGTGCTGCTGGTCCGCCGCGACGAGCTCGATCCCGCGCTGGTGGAATACATCGACGCCTCGCTGGCGGCGGAAACCGCGCGCGAAGCGGCCAAGCAGTCGGAGGCCCGGCGCAAGCTGCGGCGCACCCAGATGGTGGCGCTGGTCGGCATCGTGCTGGCGGTGATCGCCGGCTTCGGCGCCTATTTCGGCATCGCCGGCCAGCAGGAGGCCGAGAAGCAGGCCGCCTATGCGCTGGTACAGCAGCAGGAGGCCGAGAAGCAGGCGACCTTCGCGCTGGAGCAGCAGAAGGTGGCCGAGCGCGAGGCCGAGGCGGCGCGCAAGGCCGAGGACCGGGCCACCGATGCCCTGGCCGAGGCCGAGCGCAACCTGCAAAAGGTGCTGACCTTCCAATCCAAGACCCTGGCGCTGGAATCGCGGCGCCAGACCACCTCGGGCAACGCCACGCTGGGCGAACTGCTGGCGCTGGAGGCGCTGCCCAAGCCGGGCGACACCAAGCCGCGCCCCTATGTCGACGAGGCGGAGGCGGCGCTCAAGGTCGCCATCGCGGCGCAGAATGGCCTGGTCACCTATTCACAGTACGAATCGGTCAACGACGTCGACGTCAGTCCTGACGGCAAGCATCTGGTGACCGGCTCGAACGACCGCACGGCGCGCATCTGGGACCTGGTGAGCGGCGTGCCGCTGCTGACCCTGAAGGGACACACAGACGGCCTGGTCGACGTCAACTACTCGCCCGATGGCAGCCTGGTCGCCACCAGCGGCTACGACGGCACCGCACGGGTGTTCGACGCCACCACCGGCGAGAACAAATTCACCTTCACCGGCCACCAGTCCACCGTCTGGGAGGTCGTCTTCAGCCCCGACGGCAGCAAGCTCGCCACCTATGGTGACGACAAGACCGTGCGGGTCTGGGACCTGCGCAACGGCACCCAGGTCGGCGTGATGGACAAGTCCACCGACATCATCGGTCACATCGAGTGGAGCCCCGACGGCGCCACCCTGGGCATCGCCTCCTTCGACGACTACGTCTACCTGTGGGATCCGATCGGCGGCGCCATCCGGCAGACCATCGGCGGCGACTACACCGACGGCATCGAGTGGATGGCCTGGAGCCCCGACAGCCAGCGCATCGTGTTCGGCGACGGTGCCGGCGACGCGGAGATCTATAACGCCACTGACGGCAGCTTCCAGCGCGGCCTCTATGGCCGCAGCAAGAACCGCATCAGCCGCGTCGCCTGGGCGCCGGACGGCGACACCATCGTCACCGGCGACCTGGATGGCGGCGTCTACCTGTGGGACGCCAACACCGGCAGCATGCTGTTCGAGCTCGAGGGCCATCGCTGCGACATTGACGAGGAAGGCAAGAACGCCTGCGCCATCTGGCAGCTCGAATATTCCAAGGACAGCCGCTTCCTGGCGACGCTGGGGCGCGACCGCACGGTGCGCATCTGGGATGTCTACTCGCGCGAGGCGCTGACGGTGCTGCGGCAGAACGGCGCCATCATCTCCTCGGTCGATTTCTCCGACGACGCCGACCGCGTGGTCACCGGCGCCTGGGACGGCACGTCGCGGCTGTGGGCGGTCGACAGCGGCCCGGCCAAGGCGGTGATGGGCCGCCGCGCCAAGTGGATGACCGAGGTGGCTTTCTCGCCCGACGGCAAGCTGCTCGCCATCGGCTCGGGCAACGAGGGCGTGCTGGAGCTGGTCAACACCAGCGACGGCAAGTGGGTCGACACCCTGCCCTACCACATCAACGAGCTGACGCGCCTGGAGTTCAGCAAGGACGGCAAGCACCTACTGTCGGCCAGCTACGACAACACCGTGGCGATCTGGAAGCTGGACGCGGAAGCCACCGAGGACGTGCCGATCTACGTGCAGGCGGCGGTGTTCCACAAGGCCGAGGTGCTCTGGGCCTCCTTCTCGCCCGACGACACGCTGGTCGCCAGCTCGGCGATCGACGGCAGCGTGAAGATCAGCCGGGCCGACGACGGCAGCTTGGTGCAGGAGCTGGTCGGCCACACCGAGCGAGTCAACTCGGTGCGCTTCAGTCCCGACGGCAAGGAGGTGGTGACCGCCTCCGACGATCACCTGGCGATCGTCTGGAGCGTTGCGACCGGGCAGGAGCTGTTCCGCCTGCAGCAGCACAGCAGCTGGGTGAACTATGCCGAGTTCTCACCCGACGGAACCGCCATCATCACCGCCTCCGACGACGGCTCGATCGCGCTGTGGGACGCCGCCAGCGGTGCCAAGCTGAGCGTGGTGCAGGTCTTCGACTATGCCGTCTGGCACGCCGCCTTCAGCCCCGACGGCAAGCGCCTGGTGGTGGCCGGCAAGGATGGCGGCGTGCTCTACGACCTGGACAGCGGGAACGAGATCGCCCGCCTGCCGCACGAGGTCGAGAGCCGCTATGCCGAGTTCTCGCCCGACAGCCAGCGGGTCGCCACCTTCGACGAGGGCGGCCATGGTGTGGTCTGGTCGGCCAAGGACGGCAAGGAGATCGCCCGGCTGGACGGCCACACCGCGCCGATCTATGGCGGCACCTGGGCGCCGCATGGCGAGTCCGTGGCCACGGTGTCGGAGGACGGTACCGCCGGCATCTGGAACCCGCTGTCGGGCGAGCGCCTGCTGACCATCGAGAACGAGCCAGACGAGTTCTGGGACGTTAGTTTCAGCCCCGACGGCAAGTGGGTGATTGGCGGCGGCTACGTCAACCTGCAGGTCTGGGACGCGCAGACGGCACGGCGCGAGTGGCTGTTGACCGGCCACCGCGAGCACATCATCCGCGCCGTCTTCAGCCCCGATGGGCAGCGCCTGATCACCGCCTCCACCGACGGCACGGCGATCCTGCGCGAGACCGAGAAGTTCGACGAGGTCTCCACCATCTCGCACTACAGCCCGGTCTACGACGCGCAGTTCAGCGCCGACAGCCAGCGCCTGGTCACCGTCGACCAGTCCGGCCAGGTGGCGGTGTGGGACGGCAAGACCGCCGACCTGATCTCGCTGCTCAAGGGGCATACCGACCGGGTGAACTCCGGCCGCTTCGACCCGGTCGACAACACCCGCCTGGTCACCGGCTCGGACGACAACACCGCCATCGTCTGGGACACCACCAGCGGCCAGGCGCTGCTGACCCTCAGGGGCCACAGTGGCTGGGTGAACGAGGCGCTCTACACGCCCGACGGCAAGACCATTGCCACCATGTCGGCCGACGGCACGGCGAAGCTGTGGGACGCCAGTACCGGCGAGCTGCTGCGCAGCTTCGAAGGCCACCTGAAGGAGATCTGGGACGGCGCCATCTCGCCCGACGGCCGTCTGCTGGCCACCGCCAGCGGCGACGGCACCGCGCGGGTGTGGGAAATCGCCACCGGCCGCCAGCTCTTCGTGCTGCCGGTGCCCTCGGCCACGGTCAACAAGATCGCCTTTAGCCCGCAGGGCGACCACATCGTGACGGTGTCGAACGACAAGATCGCCCGGCTGTGGGACACCAAGACCGGCGTCCTGGTCTCCACCCTGGAGGGCCACAGCGATTCCATCCTGGACGCCGAGTTCAGCCCCGACGGGCGCGAGCTGGTGACCGGCGGCCGCGACGGCCGCGCCCGCCTGTGGCGCGTCTTCACCGGCGCCAACTTGGTTTCCATGGCCAGGACCGACGTGCCGCGCCAGCTGACCGACGAGGAGCGCGAGAAGTTCATCCCGCCGTTGCAGTAGACGGCCGCGTTTAGCCCGCGGGACCGGCCGCCATTCAGCCGGAGGGCAGTTCCTCGTCCGCCGGGCCATGGCGCAGCGGCGTGCTACCGTCCACGAAGCCGCTGTAGCGCGGCAGGCCATCGGCGACATCGAACCAGGCGATGCGCTCGGGGTAGAAGGCATGCGCGCTCGGCACCAGGCGCTCCGGCTTGTCGAAGGTGCTGATGTGGAGCTCGACGATCGCCCCCAAGCTGCCGCCCTCGCCCTCCCAGGTCAGCGGCGTGCCGCAGTTGCCGCAGAAGGCGCGCCCGACACCCGGCGACGAGTTGTAGATCTTGCGCTGCGCACCGCTGAAGGTGACCTGGCTGGCCTTGAAGCCCGCCAGGGTCACCACCGCCGCGCCGTTGTTCTTGCGGCAGCTGCGGCAATGGCAGTGGTTGACCAGGAAGGACTCGCCACGTGTCTCGTAGCGCACGGCGCCGCACAGGCAGCTGCCGGTCAATCTCGTCGCGCTATCCATGGCGTTTCTCCTCCGCTTGCCCGCCGGTGGTGCAGGCGGGCCCTGGCGGGCACGGTGGCGGTCGTTCCGCCGCCGGTCAAGCCGCGCCGCGGCGGCAGAAGCCCCTTTGCACCCCGGCGGCACTTCAAGTAAGGTCCCGCCGCCTTGGCCGGCAGGCCCGGCCAAGGCCCAAGTGGACCCGTAGCTCAGCTGGATAGAGCGCTGCCCTCCGAAGGCAGAGGTCGAAGGTTCGAATCCTTTCGGGTCCGCCAAACTCTCCAGGTCGACGACATTTGCTGGCGCCGGTGCGGCCTCACTCCGCTAGCCTCGGCGTGTCCGATCATGTGGGAGAGCAGATGGCCACGAGCGACATCCCCAGCATCGACTTCGTCGAGAGTGGCAGCGGCCCCCCGGTGCTCTTCCTGCCCGGCTCCTTCTCCACGCCGGCGGCCTGGCGCGGCGTGCAGAAGCTGCTGCCGCCGCGCTGGCGCCTGGCGGGCACCAGCCTCCGCGGCTATGGCGAAACGCCGGAGACGCGCAGCGCCGCCGACTGTGACATGGCACACGAGGTCGCGGTGGTGGCCGCGGCGGCGCGGCGGCTGGGCGGACCGGTGCATCTGGTCGGGCATTCCTTTGGCGGCACCGTGGCGTTGGCGACAGCGCTGTCGGGCCGTTGCGAGGTCGCCAGCCTGGCGCTGTTCGAGGCCAACCCGCTGGCGCTGCTGCTGGACGGGCAGCCGGCGTTGCATGGCGCGGCGCTGACCTTGAGCCAGGACTTCGCCGCGGCGGTGGCGGCGGGCGATCCGGCGGCACCCGGCCTGATCCTCGACTATTGGGGTGGCGCCGGCGCCTTCGCCGCGTTGCCGCCAGCGGTGCAGGACTACTGCCGCGCCACCGCGCCGGCCAATGTGCTGGACTGGCCCTGCTGCTTCGGCTTCGCCGCCAGGCCGGCCGACTATGCGCGCCTGGCAATGCCGGTGCTGCTGGTGCGCGGCGCGCTGGCCAACCCGGCGATGGTCGCCATCACCGAGACACTTCAGGGGGCGCTGCCCGACGCCGAGGCGGCGGTGGTGCCAGGCGCCGGCCACTTCCTTATCGCCAGCCATGCCGCGGCCTGCGCCAGCCTGCTCGGCAGCTTCCTGGCCAGGGTCGCGGGCTGAGGCCGCGGCAGCTCGCGTGCGACGGACGGCGGCGCCTGCAGACTCACGGCCACCCTTGCCGCGCCGACGCCGGCCCAGCACCATGGCGGCCAGGACGGAAATCGGCGACGGGGCGGGTGGGGCAGAATGCAAGACGGCGGCGATCACCAACAGGCCGCGAGGCAGGCGCCATGACGGTGGCGCCCAGGGGGCGCAACCCAGTCGGGCGCCTTGCCCGGATTCCCCGCAGCAGCTGGCTGATCGCCGGCGCGCTGCTCATCACCAGCGGCCTGTGGCTGGCGGCGAAACTTTCCGCCGCCAGCCCCGGCGACCTCTCGCCCTGGCAGGCGCCGGTGCAGCTGACCGCGCTCTGGGCGGCCACCCTGGCGGCGATCGCGCTGCTGGCGGTGGTGCGCGCCAATGCGTTGGAACCGCTGTTCGGCGGCCTGGACCGAGCGGTGCGACTGCACCGTCATCTCGGCCTGGCCGCGCTGCTGCTGCTGCTCCACGCGCTGCTGCTGGCCGGGCAGCAACTGGCGCTGGGGCGACCGCTGGCCGAGGTGCTGGTGCCCTTCTCCACGCCGGCGGCGCGCAGTACGACATCTTGGCATTCTATGTCCTGCTGCTGCTGGGCCTGCTGGCCTATGACAAGCGCCTGCGTTACGAGCTGTGGCTGGCGCTGCACCGGTTGGTTGGCCTGCTCATGCTGGGCGGCACGGCGCACGCGGCGTTGCAACCCGGGACCCTCAACAGCTTCGAGCCGCTGCGCACCTAGATGGTAATGCTGCTGGCCGCCGGCGGCCTGGCCTGGATCTACCGCGTGCTGCTGTTTCGCCGCTTCGGACCGCGCTATCGCTACCGGTTGCAGGCAGCGACGGCGCGCGGCAGCGACACCCTGGAGCTGGTGCTGCGCCCGCTCGACCGGCGGATGATGTATCAACCGGGCACCTTCATCTTCATTGGCTTCCCCGGACTGGGGCGGCCCCACGGGCGCGAGCTGCACCCCTTCTCGCTTTCCTCCTCGCCGGTCGGCCGCGACCTGCGCATCTCGGTGCGCCAGCGCGGCGACTTCACCCGGGCACTCACCAGCCTGGCACCGGGCAGCGAGGCGACGGTCTATGGCCCCTTCGGCGGCTTCACGCCGCTACATTTCGCGCGATTCCGCCGGCTTGTCTGGGTCGGCTCCGGCATCGGCATCACGCCCTTCCTGGGTATGCTGGCATTCGAAACGAGCAATGAGGACTTCCGGCGCATCTGGCTGACCTACGTGGTGCGCGAGACCGAAGACGCGGTCTATGACGCCGAGATCCGCGACCGCTTCCTGGACGCTGATTCCTACGTCGACTATCGCCTCTGGACCACTGCCGACCAGGGTCGCATCACCGCCGCCGCCATCGCCGCCATGGTGGCGCCGCTGGACGACTACGCCGTCATGCTCTGTGGCAGCGCGCCCTTCGTTGCCGACTTGGCGCGGCAGTTCCGCGCCCTGGGACTGACCAGCGATCGCATCATCATCGAGGAGCTGCAGTTCCGTTGAGGCCCACCGGCATCAACGTGGAATTCCGCAGCATGGTGACTGCATACCTGTTAATGTCGGATCGCCATAGACGGGGAGAGACTCGGACATGTCACGGATGCCCTACAGAAAGCCAACCCTGAAGCGTGCCTTGCCGCTCGCCGCTGCCACGGCTGTGTTGGTGAGCAAGTCGATCAGCGGCGACCTTCGGCAGCAGCAGTAGAGAGCGCTGAGAGCCCTCGCCGCGGTGACCACCCGGCGCTGCGACCTGTCTCCTGGCCCGGCGGCGGCAGGTCTTGCCGCTCAGCGGCCAAGCAGCTCGGCGAGCCCCGGCGCCAGGCGCCGGCAGTACTCCACGCAGCGTTCGCTCCAGACATCGCCCGCGGCTGGCGTGCGGTTGGCATCCAGCAGGACGGCGCGACCCTCTGCCATGACGTAGTCGAACTTGCCGTAATCGAGGCCGAGGTCGCGGCGACGGCGGCGCAACACCTCCGGCACCTCTTCATGCAGCGGCAGGCGGCGCAGCGCATCGCCCGAGATCACCGGGGTGTCCGCCAGCGACGTGGCGACGACATCGCGGCTGCCCAAGAAGAACCAGCGATGCACGGCGTAGAGGCCGTCGCGCCGCTCCGTCATCAGCCGTTCGACCACCAGGTCCGGTTGGCGCCAGACCCAGTCCGGCACCTGCGCGCGGCGTTCGAACAGCAGATAGCGGCTGTGTCGCAGGCGCCCGGACCAGGCGCCCGGCAGGCGCGCCAGCATGGCGTCGCGCAGCCCGACCCAGCGACCAGCCGTGGCCCGCGCCAGCAGGCGCTCCGGCCTGCCAGCGTGGTTCAGGTCGGTCTTCACGATCACCGGCCCGTCGTAGCGGTCCCGCGGCGTGACCAGCTGCTGGCTGACGTGCCGTTTGCCGATGTCCGCTGCTGTGCCGTTCAAGCAGCCCACAAAACCAGACGCCAGCTCCAGGTAGGGCGTCGGCACCCGCGTCAGGTCGACATGCAACAGGGCCAGCCGGCCAGGTGGCGGGGCACCCAGTCCCTGGTGCAGCGCGACACGCAGCCCGACGGGCTGCCAGAAGCGCTCGATCAGGACACGCAGGAACGTGTGTCGAGACAGCCCCTGCAGCGCATGGGTCAGGACAACGAGGTCTGGCGCCGCCGCAGCGGTCACGGGCGGCGCACCCTAGCTTTCATGGCGACCGGTGGCGTCACGATCGCGCGCGTAGCGTCGCGCGAGCGGAAAGGGCGGCAACCAGGATTCGCGACGGACGGTCCAGAGTTCATAGGTTGGCATCAGCTGGTCCGGCGCATCCAGGGAGCCCAGGCTCACTTCGATTTCGTCGGCGCTGCGGGCGAAGACGGACGAACCGCAGGTAGGACAGAAGAACCGCCCGGCGTAGTCGCGCGTTTCGCCGTCGATGGTGACGGCCTCCTGCGGGAAAATCGCCGACGCGTGAAATAGGGCCCCATGATGCTTGCGGCAGTCGACACAGTGACAAAGGCCGACCCGGTAGGGGCGTCCCGAGGCCACGATGCGGACCTTGCCACACAGGCAGCCGCCGGTGAATCGGTCCATGCTGCGTCTCCTCCTGATCGACACCGGTTCCGTTCGACACCGCGACTATCCTAACGTGTATAGGCGCGCCGCCGACAGGCCTTCACCAGAGGTTAGCCCACTCAGGGACGGGCCGGCGCGACGCCTTCGAGGACCACGCAGTAGCGCAGGTCCGGCTTGCCCGGCCTGGGGGCGATCGGCAGCTTGCCGCGCAGGTCGGGCAGGGCGGCGGGTCGAAGCGTCTTGAAGGTCGTCCAGCACGGCATCGTTGATCTCCTTTTATGGGGGTTCGTCGCAGGGGCGGTCAGCGCGAAGCCCGGTTGACGAAGCAGTCACCCTAGGCCCCTTGTGGGATTTCCCGGCAGACATTTGCCCGCGCCCTGTCAAATAAAGCGCCGGCACTTGCCCAGCCCAGCGCCCGGCGCAGGGCCGGCGCGACGCTGGCACCGCTTGTCCGGCCACTGCCAAGACCGCGATGATCGGACGTCCTCACGCCAGGAGCCGCGCCGCCGATGCTCGCCGAACCCCTTGCCATGCCCGCCGTCCGCCCGGCGCACATCACGCGCGAGATCGAGGAGCCAGCTTTCGATGCCAAGCGGCACCTGGACCTGACCTGGCCCGAGCGCATCACCACGCTGGACGACTTCGGCTACGACGCGGCGGCAAAGGCGCGCACGCCCTCGCCAGTCGCCATCACCAGCCCCTTCCGCCTGTTGTCGGACGAGGGCGTCAAGGCACTGGAGGGCGTGCTGCAGACCCTGAAGCAGGACGCCGTGGTGGCGCAGCGCCGGCGCCTCTCGGTGTTCCTGGCCGGCGGCGTTTATCGCTCGAAATTCCTGCGCGACCTGGTGCGATCACCGGAGCTGCTGGACCACCTGTCCGCCATCGCCGGCACGCCGCTGGCGCCGCACCCCATGCCGCAGTACCAGGCCTATGTGAACTACGCCCCAGCCGACCCCAGCAAGGCGGTCGACAACTGGCACGTCGACTCGCTCGGCTTCGACGCGGTGATGATGGTGAACGATCCCAAGGCGCTGAAGGGCGGCCGCTTCCAGTACTTCCACGGCACCCGCGACGAGGCCATGGCGCTGACCGGCGCCGCCGACGAGGAGGCGCTGACCCACGGCTGGACGACCGAGCTGCCGGCCAACCGCGTCGTCTCGGCCGAGTTTCCCGCCGCCGGATACTGCTTCTTCATGCAGGGCGACTACATTTTCCATCGCGCCGGCCAGCTCGAGGAACCTGGCGACCGCATCACCGTGGTGCCGGGCTTCATTGCCCGTGACCTGACCTGGCCCGACCGCACCAAGACCGCGAAGATGCAGCTCTGGGCGCCGGAGCACATCATGGTCGAGTTGACGCGCCATGCCGCCTGGCTGGGCCGCGAGAAGCTGGCCAGCCTGATCGAGCAGGTGCAGTTCGCCGAAGCCGGCGACCGCCGCGCCCTGGCTGAGAAGCTGGAGGCAGCGGTCGCCGACGTGCTGAAGATCGCCGCCGAGCTGCGCCATGGCGCAGCGCTGCACCGCGATCCCGCGGAACGCAGCCCGGGCTGATTGGCGGCCAGGCAGCGCGCTGCCGACCGCGGAACCCTGCTGCCCAGCCGGACGTTCGATTTCCATGGCGCCGGACCAGTTTGCCGGCGCGAAGGAGAACGCTTGGCGCCACGCGCGAACTGGAAGGGGCACCTGCGGCTGGGCGCGCTGAGCTGCGGCATCGCGCTCTACAGTGCCGCCTCGGCCAGCGAGCGGGTCGCCTTCCACACCCTGAACCGTGCCACCGGCCACCGCGTGCGCCGCGAGTTCCTTGACGAGGTCAGCGGCGCCGTCGTGCCATCGGAGCAACAGGTCAAGGGCTACGACCTGGGTGACGAACGTTACGTGCTGCTGGAGCCGGAGGAGCTTGCCAAGGCGGTGCCCAAGGCGACCAAGGTACTGGACATCGCCTCCTTCGTGCCGGCCGATGCCATGGACCTGGTGTTCCTCGACACGCCCTACTTCCTGGCACCGGCAGACGCGGCGGCGGCCGGGGTCTTCGCGCTGCTGCGCAGCGCCATGGCGCGCGAGGGCGTGGCCGGCCTGGCGCGCACCGTGATCTTTCGCCGCGAGCGGCTGTTCCTGCTGCAACCCTATGGCCAGGGGCTGCTCGGCTTCACCCTGCATTTCGACTATGAGATCCGCGCCGCCGGCCGGGCCTATGACAAGGTGCCGAAGCTGAAGATCCCGGCCGAGATGCGCGACCTGGCAGGCCACATCATCGCCACCAAGCGCGGCAGCTTCGACGCCGCGGCCTTCGACGACCGCTACGACGCGGCGCTGCTCAAGGTGATCCGCGCCAAGCAGGCCGGGCGCAAGATCAAGCACCAGGCGCCGCCGGCCGCCGGCGGCAAGGTGGTCAACCTGCTGGATGCCCTGCGACGCAGCGCCGGCAGTTCAGCGACAAAAGCCAAGCCCACCAAGCGCAAGGCATCGGCAAAGGCGTCGCGCCCCGCGCCCAGGCGCAAGGCCGGCTGACGACCGGGCCAACCCCACAGGCAATGATGGTATGGCGAGTGTCGGCGCACCCGGCTAAGGTGGCCGACCGCTTGGCATGAACGGGTGGGCAAAGCATGAAGAGAGTCATTGTTCTGGCGCTGGGGTTGCTGCTGGCGGCCTGCACCACGGGGCATCCGATCTACAGCCCGACCGACCATCCGATTCCGCTGACCGCGCAGGAATTCTCCCTGGAGCGCATCGAGACCCTGATCGTCGAGGCGGGCCAGGCCCGCAAATGGACCTTCACGCGCGAAGGTACCGGGCACCTCTCGGCCGCGCAGACGCGGCAGAGCTATTCCGCCGTCGTCGACATCTTCTTCGATCAGCGGACCTACAGCATCAAGTATCGCTCCAGCGTCGGGTTGGACGCCAAGGACGGCACCATCCACCAGCACTACAACCTGTGGATCGGCAACCTTGAAAGCGACATTTACAAGCACCTGGCGAGAGCCCGTTAGCGTCGGCTCTTGGCCTTGGAGGCCGCCAGGCTCCGCTTCAATGCGTCCATGATGTCGATGACGTTACTCTCAGGCGCCGGCGCGGCAGCCTTGGCGCGCGCCGCCGGCTTGCCCTTGCGCTTGGCATCGATGATGCGCTGCAGGTTGTCCTGCACCGGATCGGCCGCCAATGCCGGCTTCCAGGCGCGGGTGCGGGCCTTCACCAGGCTGCGCGCCAGCTTCAGCTGTTCGGCCGGCGGCGCCGCCTCGTCCAGGCCGGCAAAGTAGTCGGCCGGGTCGCGCACCTCGTCGCCAAAGCGCAGCGTCCACAGCAGCAGACCGTCCCGGTAGGGCTGGATCATCACCGCGCGTTCGCGGCGATAGAGCACCAGGCGCGCGATGCCCAGGGTGCCGCTGTCCTGCATGGCCTGGCGGATCACCACATAGGCCTCGGCCCCGACCGGATCGTCCGGCACCAGATAGTGCGCCCGGTCGAGCCAGATGCGGTCCAGTTCATCGCCGCCAATGAAGCTCTCGATATCCACCGTGTGCGTGGTCTCCAGCGCGACGGAATCGATCTCTTCGTCTTCCAACATGACGAAGTGATCGGCGTCGACCGGGTAGCCCTTGACCTCGTCTTCCGGCGCCAGCGGCTTGCCGCTTTCCGCGTCGACGTAGCGGCTGACGACGCGGTCGCCGGTCTTCCGGTTCAGCAGGTTGAAGCGCAGCTTCTCGACCCCGGTGACGACGGGTATCAGGGCCACTGGGCAGGTCACCAGCGACAGCTTCAGATGGCCCTTCCAGAAAATCTGCTCCGGCATGGTGGCCCTCCTTCCTGCCGACGGCGCGGCGGGCACAAGAGAAACGGCGCCCCCGCTTGCGCGGAGGCGCCGTTCCGATCTCTCAGCTATCAGGCGCTGTCAGCGACTAGTGCTCGCGGACCGGCACGCCCAGGCTGGCAATGGCAGCCTTCAGCACATCGACGCCTTCCTTGGCGTTGCCCATGGCGCACAGCGTGTTGGCCTGCTGCTGCGCCGTCACGATGTTGGCCGGCGTGCCGTTGTGGAAGTGGATCTCGGACACGTCCTGCTTCAGCTCGGTCTTGTACATGCCGCACTGGGTGATCCACGGAATGTCGGCGAAGGCAGCGGTCGACAGCAGCAAGCCTGCGGCCGCGACGATGGGGGCGAGAATGCGAGCGTGCATTGCTTTCAGTCCTTTTCGACTAGAGGCTTTGAAGACTTGGCACGTGCTTGGTCACGGCCTGATGTAGATACGAACGGCATGGCATCGCGGTTCCATCGCCGGCCCGGCTGAATTGCGACGTTTGTGCGGCAGCACCCCCGCCAAGGGCGTGGAGACGACTGATGCCGATCGGGCCGCGCGGTTGCTTCTCGCGGCAGCAGGGAGAACGGCGCAGCGCCGGGCAAGTTCCAAAGAGCCCATAATCTTCAATAACTTATGGAACTGTTGGCGATCCCGCGCGGCGCCGATGAGCGGGCGGCGACCGGCACCTATGCGGTGCTGGCGGGCGCCCATTCGGCCTACGCCGCATCCGATGCAGCACGACGAAGGTAGCTCTCCTGGCCAGGAGGAAACCGGCGAGTGCATGAACTGCGACGTGAATTGAGAGGCCTGCTGAGGGCCCTGATCGAAGTGGCACGACAGGACGGCCCCCTGACCGGAGCCGAGGTCGGCGTGCTGCTGTCGTTCATCGAGGGCTGGGCCATGCAGCAATTGGCGGAGCCGATGAACCATCGCCGTGCCCAGGCGCTGGCCAACAGCCTGGCGCGCCAGGTCAGCAAGCCCGACAACCTGCCGTTGGCGACGCACGCGATGCGCCGCCTGCGCACTCAGGCGCCCGCGCGGGTGCCGCTGATGCGCCGCCACCTCGAGGCCATGGCCGAGCTGAATGCCCTGCCCAACGGCCGCCAGCGCGCCGCCCACCGCCTGCTGCTGCGGACCCTGGGCTAGCCCGCGCTGCCGGACCACCACTAGACTGGCGCGTCACCGCAGCGGAGCCACGTGCCATGCCCGACGATTTCGCCCCGACCGCCCGCCGGCTCTTCAAACAGCACGTGGTGTGGGACGATCACGCCGGCTTCGGCCCCAGCCCCAGTGTCGACCTGACCTGCCTGGCGATCTGGCAGCGGGCGGGGGTGAACTACCTCTCGATCAATGTCGGCTACGACGTGATGGACTGGCGCGACACGGTGAAGTCGCTGGCCGCCTTTCGCCGCTGGATCCTGGCCAGCCCCGACCACGTCCTGGTGGAGAGTGTCGAGCAGGTGCGCCAGGCCAAACGCGACGGCAAGCTGGCGGTGACCTTCGACCTGGAGGGCATGAACGCGCTCGACGGCCAGCTGCCCATGGTCCAGCTCTATCACGCGCTGGGCGTGCGGCAGATGCTCTTTGCCTACAACCGCGACAACTTGGCCGGCGGCGGCTGCCACGATGGCAACCAGGGTCTCACTGCCTTCGGCCGCCAGGTGATCGCCGAGATGAACCGCGTCGGCATGGTGGTCGACGTCTCGCACTGCGCCTATCGCACCTCGATGGAGGCGATGGAGCTGTCGGCCGACCCGGTGATCTTTTCGCACTCCAACCCGCGCGCGCTGTGGGATCACGAGCGCAACATCCGCGACGATCAGGCCAAATCCTGCGCCGCCACCGGCGGCGTGATCGGCGTGGTCGGGATCGGCATCTTCCTGGGCGACAACGACATCTCCACCACGGCGCTGGCCAACCATGTCGACCACCTGGTGCAGCTGGTCGGGTCAGCGCACGTCGGCATCGGGCTGGACTATCCGCCGCCCGAGGCCGGCGGCGAGGACCTGGCGACGCTCACCGCCGGGCAGGAGGCCTATTGGCCGAAGCGGCAGTACGACTATCCCAGCGTCGACTGCGCGCATCCGCGCCAGATCCTGGAGTTGGCCGAGGAGCTGCTGCGCCGGCAATATTCCGAAGCCGATGTCGCCGCCATCCTGGGCGGCAACTTCCTGCGCGTCGCCGAGCAGGTCTGGAAACCGGCGCAGCGCTAGGCGCCGCGCGGCGCCCTACTCCGCCGTCACCTGGCGCGCGAAGGCCAGAACGTCCTGCAGCACCGGCGCCTTGCCGCGGAAGCCACGCGCCAGCGCCAGCACGATGCCGATGTGCGCCACATCGGGATACAGCTTGGCTTCGACCCTGGCGCCGGCGCGCTCCAGCGCCTCAGCCAGCTGCTCGGTGTTGCGCGGATAGACCGTGGTGTCGTCCAGCCCATGCAGCAGCAGCATCGGCGGCGCCGCGGCGCTGGCAAAGGCGATCGGCCGCAGCTCGTCCACCGGCCGGCCGACATCGAAGATGGCGCGCGTCGAATCGTACTCCAGCGGATTGAAGGCATAGGGACCGGCCAGGCCGATCACCCCCTGGATGGCCGCCGGCGACAGCCCGTCGGCCGCCAGGTAGCGCGGATCCAGCGCGATCATCGCGGCATCGTAGGCGCCGGCCGAATGTCCCAACAGCACCAGGCGGTCGGGGTCGCCGCCCTGGCCGCCGATTTCCCGCTTCACCCAGGCCACCGCCTTGGCGCTATCCTCGACAAAGGCCGGGAACTGAACGGCGGGAAACAGCCGATAGTCGGCCACCACGACCAGGAAGCCGCCGCGTGCCAGGCCCTCGGCAACGAAGAGATAGTCGCCCTTGCTGCCCTTGTCCCAGCCGCCGCCATAGAAGAACAGGATCACCGGCAGCGGCGCCGTGGCATCGCTTGGCGCGTAGATGTCGAGGCGCTGGCGCGGCAGCGGGCCATAGGCGATGTCGCGGCGGATGGTCAGGCCGCGCTCGGGTATCGTGGCATTGAGCAGCGTCGCCGGCGCACAGGCCGCCAGCACCGCCAACGGCACCAGCACGACGCCGGCGAGAATGAGAATGTACTTCAGCATGACGCCTTGACCTGGGGCGCCGCCGCCGCTTTGGCAATCGCTCCTGCTAGGGCTGGCCCAGGAACGCCGCGCCGTCGCGGATCGCCTGTAGCGCCTTGGGCTCCATGCCCGAGTAGTGCAGGAAGGCATGCAGCACGCCCTCGTAGATCGACAGGACATGCGGCGCGCCGATCACCTCCAGCCCTTTGGCCAGGGCCAGGGAGTCGTCGCACAGCGGATCCAGCCGGCAGGCCAGGATGAAGGCGCGCGGCAGCAGCGAGAGGTCGCCGCGCAGGATGTCGTAGCGCGGGTCGGTGGCCTGCGCGTCCTGGGCCAGGTAGGTCGAGCGGTAGAACCCCAGCTGCTTCTCCTCCAGGCCGTCCCACTTGTTGCCGTAGAGCCGGCGCGACGGGCTGTCCTTCAACCCGAAGCCGCCGTAGTAGAGCAGCAGCGCCGCGGGCTTCGGCCCGCCGGTCGCCGCCAGCTCAAAGGTGGTGGCGCAGGAAAGGTTGGCGCCGGCGGAATCGCCGGCAAAGGCGAAGCGCGCGGTATCGACGCCACGGCCGGCCAGGAGGCTCGCCAGGTTCCGCGCCACGCTGGCGGCCTGCAGCACCTGGGTCGGGAAGCGGGCCTCCGGCGCCAGGGTGTAGTCGATGGCCAGCACCGCCCAGCCGCTTTCCCGCGCAAGCAGGCGCTGCACCCGGTCATGGGTGTCGAGGTTGCCCAGGATATAGCCGCCACCGTGCAGGTAGAGGATCACCGGCAGGGTCTTGCCCGGTGCCGGGTGATAGAAGCGCAGCTTCACCGTGCCGTGTTCGCCGCTGTCGTGCGTCAAATCCTCGACCCGCGCCACCTCGGCCGGGAAGGCGTTCCAGAATTTGCGCTCGATACCGTAGCCGAGGCGCGCCGCCGCCACCGGATGGTCGGGCAGGCCGGTGATGGCGTCATAGAGCTCCTGGCTTTTCAGCGCCGCCGCCTGGCTCTCGGCCGTGAGCAGCGGCCAGACATCCACCTTGCGCATGGGCCTCCCCTTCCACTTGGCGGGGGCGGCCTCGCCCCCGGTCGCATTTTCTGGCATTGATGGCGCTTGGCCGACAGTGCCGCGCCTCCCCGCGGCGCGACAGTGCCGTCACCCGAGAGACTGAACCCGCTCGTTAGCGCAGATGGCAGAGCCCGGACAAGACGCAGCGTCGCACGGCAGGATCGCCGAGACCGCGGAGACCGCGCTTCCTCTTTCCGAGGAAGCCGCGCGCCCGCTGTGGCTGGGCGCGCTCGGCACGCTGCTGCTACACGGTGTCGTCGCCGCGCTGCTGCTGTGGCCGGGCGACGAGGCGGCCGGCGGCAGCGGCGGCGCCGGCGGCACCTATGCCATCGAGGTGGTGATGACCGGCGGTGGGCCGGCAGGCTCCAGCCCGGCCGTGGTCGAGGAACAGGCTGAGGTCGCGCCGACCGCCCCGGCTCCGGCGGTCCAGCCGCTGACAGCCGCGCCGCAGCCCCCAGCGTCGCAGCCCCCAGCCCCGCTGCCCGGCCCCGAGCCGACGCTGGCGGCTGCCGAACCGCCACCACCGCTGCCCCCGGTCGAAGCGACCCAGGTCGCCGCCGCTGCCCCGCCCCCACCGGCCACCCCGCCGGCCCAGGCCGACGGCCCGGCGCCGCCACCGGAGAAGCCGCTGCTGCCGGTGAGCGTGCCGGAACCGGTCAAGCGCGACCCCGCGCCGGTAGTGGCCGCCGCCACCCAGCCGGTCGCCCCGGGGCCGCAGACCGCCGCCCTGCCACCGGCCGAGGACGCCGCCCCGGAAACCGCTGGCAGCACCACTCCGGGCGATGGGGCGACGCTGCAGAGCCCGGCCGCCGGCAGTGGCGCCGGCACCCTGCCGGCCTCGGTCGGCGACGGCGGCCAGGCGCGCGAGGCCTATCTGGCCAAGGTCATGGCCTGGCTGCAGGACCACAAGCGCTATCCCAAGTCGGCCGAGCGGCGGCGCCAGCAGGGTGTCGCGCAGGTCGCCTTCACGCTGCTGCCGGACGGCCAGGTGTCGGGCATCCGGCTGGTCGCCGGCTCCGGCTACGACCTGCTGGACCAGGAGGCGCTGGCGCTGCTCACCCGTGCCGCGCCGCTGCCGGCCTTCCCGCCGGGCCTGGCGCCGCAGCCCATGGCGCTGACCCTGCCGGTTGCCTTCACCCTGCGCTGAGCCGGCCCTGATAGGAACAAGTCGGGTACGGTGATTCGCCCAGGCGACTTGATTGCCCGGCGCCAGTCTCCACATAATACCGCGTCGGGGTGCCATGCTGGGCCCCGGGACCGCCAGGGATGCCGATCCGGGCGGTTGGAAGAGTGGCCATAGGCAACCTTGCTCGCTTGAGGAGGCACCCTGCCGTGACCCGTGTATCGCTGTTTTCGTCCCCCTTCCTGCTGGGCTTCGAGCCCTTCGAACGGGCGCTGGACCGCATCGCCAAGAGCGCGAGCGACGGCTATCCGCCCTACAACGTCGAATCGCTGAGCGAGAACCACCTGCGCATCACCGTCGCGGTCGCCGGCTTCACGCCGGAGGAGCTGACGGTCGAGGTCGAGGGCAGCACCCTGTTGGTGCGGGGCCGCCAGGCCGACCAGGGCGAGCGCGTCTTCCTGCATCGCGGCATCGCCGCGCGGCAGTTCCAGCGCTCCTTCGTGCTGGCCGAAGGCATCGAGGTGACCGGCGCGACCCTGGACAAGGGTCTGCTGCACATCGAGCTGGAGCGCCCGCTGGTCGAGCCGCAGATCAAGTCCATTGCCATTAGGACCCTGAATGGCGCTTGACCGCGTTTAGACATAATAGGGCACGAAGATCGCGATAGACGAGTATCACGTAGCAAGAGTGTTCCCCCCGAAGATGCAGCGTCCCTTCGAGAGGGTTGAGGTTGCAGGAGGTAGTGAGATGATGAACGTCGAGACCCTGAAGCGGCTGACCGCTGATGACTTCGCCACGCTGGGCCTGGGCGAGGTCGCCTATGTGCGCCCGGCCAACCTCGACGGACACCAGGTCTGGGCGGTGTTCGCCGCCAACGGCCGCCAGGTGGCGGTGATGCCGAGCCGCGAGAGTGCCTGGGCGGCACTGGTGCAGAACGACCTGGAGGTCGCTACTGTCCACTGATCTAGCGGCTGCCCGGCGGCGACTCCTCGGCGTTCTCAAGATCGCGCACAGGATGTCTCCGCCGGCTCGCCGGCCGCGGCCAGCAAGCCATGGGGGGCAAGCCATGCTGGAACTCAAACGCTATCCTTTGATCACCCACCTACGCGCTGATGCCAGCGTGCACGTGTTGCACTTCTCGCGCGGGCGCAAGGCGCGCGACGGACGTGGCTTGGCCTTCTGGTTCCGGCCGATCAACGCCAGCCTGGCGGCGCTGCCGATGGACGACCGCGAGCTGACTTTCACCTTTCAGGGCCGCTCGGCGGATTTCCAGGCGGCGCATGTGCAGGGCGCCGTGATCTATCGCATCGCCGATCCCGCCGTCGCCGCGCAGCGCATCGACTTCACCGTCGACCTGAACAACGGCGCCTTCCTGGTCGACCCCATGGCGCAGATTGCCAGCCGCATGACCGAGCTGGCGCAGCAGTACGCCTGGGATTTTCTGATCGCTTCGCCCCTGCAGGAGATCCTGACCGGCGGCTTGGCGGCGTTGCGTCAGCGACTGCAGGCCGGACTGGTCGCGGAAGAGAGCCTCAAGGCGCTGGGGCTGGAGGTCATCTCGGTGCGCGTCACCGCGCTGCGCTCCGACGCCGAGATGGAGAAGGCGCTGCAGACGCCGACCCGCGAGGCGATCCAGCAGCAGGCCGATCAGGCGGTGTTCCAGCGCCGTGCACTGGCGGTGGAAAAGGAGCGCGCGATCCAGGAGAACGAGCTGAAGACCAAGATCGAGCTGGCCAAGCAGCAGGAGATCCTGCTGACGCAGGAGGGCCAGAACGAGCGTCGCCGCCGCCAGGAACTGGCCGAGGCGGAAAAGATCGCCGTCGAGTCCGCGGTGTTCCGCCAGGCGGCCGAGGCCAAGGCCCGCGCCGAATCCACCACCGTGGTGGAGACCGCGAAGAACGCGGTGGAGCGCGAGCGGCAGGAGATCTTCCGCGCCATGCCGCCCGAGGTGCTGCTGGCACAGGCGGCGCAGGCGCTGGCCGGCAAGCTGACCAAGATCGATTCGGTCTCGATCACGCCGGACAACCTGGCGCAGCTGCTGCAGCGCATCGGCCTGGGCAGGAGCGACGGCAAGGCCGAGCGGGCCTGATCGGCGGCCATGGCCGCCGTCACGCCGCGCCTGGTGCTGGTCACCCGCCGCACCCCCTTCGAGGAGATCCTGGGCCGCCACGCCACGCGCGGCCAGGCGGCCAGCTTTCTGCAGCAGCGCCAGCTGAAACTCGAGGTGCTGGAGGAACGCCACCGCCGCACCCAGGCGGCGGAGCGCCAGATCGGCGCGCTGGCGCCCGGCGACTGGCGCCGCGCCAGCGTCGAGCGCCAGCAGCTCGACCGCTTCCTGTTCGAGCCGCATGACATCGTCGTGGTCGTCGGCCAGGACGGGCTGGTGGCCAACCTGGCGAAGTACCTGACCGGCCAGCCGGTGATCGGTCTCAACCCGCTGCCCGACCTCTATGACGGCGTGCTGGTGAAACACCGGGTCGAGGCGGTTTCGCCGCTGCTGGCCGCCGCCGCCGCCGGCCAGGCCACGCTGGAACGCCGCACCATGGTCGAGGCCCGGCTGGACGACGGCCAGCGCCTGCTGGCGCTGAACGAGATCTTCGTCGGCCATCGCAGCCACCAGTCGGCGCGCTATGCGCTGCGCTGGCAGACCGCGGAGGAACACCACTCCTCCTCCGGCGTCATCATCGCCAGCGGCACCGGCTGCACCGGCTGGGCGCGCTCGATCTGCGAGGAACGCGGCCAGCACCCGGCGGTACCGGCGCCGGCCGATCCGGCGCTGCTGTTCCTGGTGCGCGAGGCCTTCCCTTCTGGCGTCACCGGCACGGCGCTGACCGCCGGGGTGATCGCCGAGGGCCAGGCCCTGGAAATCGTGTCGGAGATGGATGTCGGCGGCCTGGCCTTCGGCGACGGCATCGAGGCCGACTGGATCGAATTCGCCTGGGGTCAGCGCCTCACCCTGGGGCGCGCCAGCGAGACCCTGAACCTGGTGCTGTAGCGCCCGCCGCTTGCTCGACACCCGGGGTCGGCTGGGGCACTCTCCCGGCCATGACGACACCCCCGCTCAAGCATCTCTACCTGGTCGACGGCTCGGGCTATCTGTTCCGCGCCTACTTCGCGATTCCGCCGCGTTCGACCACCGCCGGGATCCCGACCAACGCCGTCTTCGGCTTCACCAACATGCTGGTGAAGCTGCTGCGCGAGAGCGACTGCGACGGCCTGGCGGTGATCTTCGACCACTCCTCCAAGACTTTCCGGAACGAGCTCTACCCCGAGTACAAGGCGCAGCGCCCGGAACCGCCGGAAGACCTGCGCCTGCAGTTCGCCGGGGTGCGCGAGGCGACCCGGGCCTTTGCCCTGCCCTGCATCGAGAAGGAGAACTTCGAGGCCGACGACATCATCGCCACGCTGGCCAGCCGGGCCAAGCAGGCCGGCATCAAGGTCACCGTCGTCACCTCCGACAAGGACATGATGCAGCTGGTCGCCGAGGGCATCGAGCTGCTCGACCCGATCAAGCAGCGCCCGATCGGCCCGGCCGAGGTGATGGAGAAGTTCGGCGTGGCGCCGGACCGGGTGATCGACGTGCAGGCGCTGGCCGGCGATTCGGTCGACAACGTGCCGGGCGTGCCGGGCATCGGCATCAAGACCGCGGCGCAGCTTATCAACGAGTACGGCGACCTGGAGACGCTGCTGGCACGCGCCGGCGAGATCAAGCAGCCCAAGCGCCGCGAAAGCCTGCAGCTGCATGCCGACAAGGCGCGCATCTCCAAGCAGCTGGTCACCCTGCTGCATGACGTGCCGCTGGACGAGCAGCTCGGCGACTTCGGGCTGCGCGAACCCGATCCCGCAGCGCTGCGCGCCTTCCTGGAGAAGTACGAGTTCCGCTCCATCCTCACCCGCCTGGCCGACAAGATCGCCACTGGCGACGTCATTCCCGACGAGCGTGAGGGCCGTCCGCCAGCGGAGGGCGGCGCCCCCGAATCCGCATCCGACGCACCCGACGCACCCGCCGCTGCGGCGCCTACAGGCGACGGCGCAACAGCGACGGCCGAGCTGCCCAGCGCCGGGCCGCCGATCGACCGCGCGGCCTATACGCTGGTGCAGGACGTGGCGAGCCTGGAGCGCTGGATCGCCGAGGCGCGGGAGCTGGGCGTGGTCGCGGTGGATACCGAGACCACCGGCCTCGACCCCATGCTGGCGGAGCTGGTCGGCGTGTCGCTGGCCACCCAGCCGGGCCGCGCCTGCTACATCCCGCTGCGCCACGGCAAGGTGCGCCACGACGAGGCCGGGCTCGACCTGGCCGGCGCCACCGAGGCGCCGCCGCAGATCCCGGTGGAGCAGGCGTTGGCGCTGCTGAAGCCGCTGCTGGAGGACCCCGGCGTCCTGAAGATCGGGCAGAACGTGAAGTACGACCGCCAGGTCTTCGCCCAGGCCGGCGTCGGCCTGGAGCCCTTCGACGACACCATGCTGATCTCCTATGCCCTGGAGGGCGGCGCGCACGGCCACGGCATGGACGAGCTGAGCGAACTGCACCTCGGCCACAAGCCGATTGCCTTCAGCGAGGTCGCCGGCAGCGGCAAGGCGCAGGTCACCTTCGACCGCGTGGCGCTGGACAAGGCGCTGGCCTATGCCGCCGAGGACGCCGACGTGACGCTGCGCCTGTGGCGCGCGCTCAAACCCCTGCTGCCGCGCGCCAAGGTGACCACGGTCTACGAGACCCTGGACCGCCCGCTGGTCGCCGTGCTGGCGCGCATGGAGGCGACCGGCGTCAAGGTCGACCCCGCCGTGCTGCGCCTGATGTCGAACGACTTCGCGCAGCGCCTGGAGGTGCTAGAGCAGGAGATCCATCAGCTGGCCGGCGGCGCCTTCGCCATCGGCAGCCCGAAGCAACTGGGCGAGGTGCTGTTCGACAAGCTGGGCCTGCAGACCATGGCGGGTGAGCGCAAGACCAAGACCGGCGCTTATGCCACCGGCGCCGAGGTGCTGGAGGAGCTGGCCGCCCAGGGCCACGCCCTGCCGGCGCGCGTGCTCGACTGGCGGCAGCTCGCCAAGCTCAAGTCGACCTATACCGACGCGCTGCAGACGCAGATCCACCCGAAGACCGGGCGCATCCACACCAGCTACAGCCAGGCCGTGGCTTCGACCGGGCGTCTGTCATCCAACGATCCCAACCTGCAGAACATCCCGATCCGCACCGAGGAAGGCCGCAAGATCCGCCGCGCCTTCATCGCCGAGGAGGGCTTTTCCCTGCTCTCCGTCGACTACAGCCAGATCGAGCTGCGGCTGACCGCCGCCATGGCCGACGTGCCGGGGCTGAAGCAGGCCTTCGCCCTGGGCCACGACATCCACGCCATGACCGCCAGCCAGGTCTTCGGCGTGCCGCTGGACAAGATGGACAGCGAGACGCGGCGCCGCGCCAAGGCGATCAACTTCGGCATCATCTATGGCATCTCGGCCTTCGGCCTGGCGACCAACCTGCGCATCCCGAACGAAGAGGCCCGCGCCTACATCAAGGCCTACTTCGAACGCTATCCGGAAATCCGCGCCTACATGGACCGCACCAAGAAGCTGGCGCACGCGCGGGGCTACGTCGACACGCTGTTCGGCCGTAAGGTCCACATCCCGGCGATCCGCGACAAGAACCCGGCGCGCCGCGCCTTTGGAGAAAGAGCGGCAATCAACGCGCCGATCCAGGGCACCGCCGCCGACATCATCAAGCGCGCCATGATCCGCCTGCCACCGGCGCTAGAGAAGGAAGGGCTGAAGGCCCGCCTGCTGCTGCAGGTACACGACGAACTGATCTTCGAGGTCCCGACCGGCGAGGAGGAGGCGACCAAGGCGCTGGTCAAGGGCGTGATGGAGACCGCGGCGGCACCGGCGGTGGAGCTGTCGGTCGCCCTGGTGGCCGACGCCGGCTTCGGCCACTCCTGGGCCGAGGCGCACTGAATGAGATCGGAAGAAATGGAGGATTGTCCCGGCGCAAATCTATGCCGGGTCCAATTGGCGCAGCACTCTTACAAGCTTTCATAACAGATATAATGAGCGACCTATGATCATGATTACCATGTCCTACAAATAAAAATTACACCATTAAATAATTTACTGAATATAGAACAAAAATATGTCTAAGTTAGACATAATTAAATTAACCGTTCTTTTTTCATAGTTTCTCCATTTCATTCAGACAATTTAATAAGCTCCGTAATTGGCGTTAAGAAGGCCTCTGCGGGAACAATTGTAGGGCCGGTGCGTAGGATATCGGCGGGCAATACTTAGCTCGTCCATAAGGAGTCCGCATGACGATATCTTCAGATACCAGCGAACATTTGACCGTCTTGAACAAATTCGGAACTGACCCCGGGTCGCTGCGCGCGGACACCTATATTCCAAAGAACTTCCCGAAGAATGGTCCGCTCGTCGTCGTGCTACATGGCAGCACACAGTCGGCGGAGAGCTATGACAACGGGTCTGGCTGGTCTGCTCTCGCCGACGAATGCGGGATAGCCCTTCTGTTTCCGGGGCAAAGACCGACCAACAATGCCATACGCGGCTTCAACTGGTTCAAGCCTGGCGACAGCCGCCGCGGCGAGGGCGAGCCGCTCTCCATTCGTCAGATGATCAAGCAGGTCGTTGAGGATCATGCCGTCGACCCGTCGCGCGTCTTCATTACGGGGCTGTCCTCGGGTGGCGCCATGACATCTGTGATGCTGGCAACCTATCCGGAGGTGTTCGCCGGAGGCGCGATCATCGCCGGGCTACCATACCGCAGCGCGGGCACCCTGATGCAGGCGATTTTTCGCATGAAGGGGTTTGGCGGCCCATCGGACCGCAAGCTCGACGCGCTTGTACGCGGAGCCTCGAAATTCAACGGCCGCTGGCCGACGATCTCGGTCTGGCATGGCGGCAACGACAAGACTGTAGACAGCTCCAACGCCGATTCCATCGTCCGGCAATGGCAGAAGCTCCACAAGGTCGAAGGACCGCCGACACGTGTGGAGAAGGTCGACGGCTTTCCCCGGCAGGTCTGGTGCGACGCGGGCGGGCGGGTGGTGATCGAGGAATTCATCATCGGGGAAATGGGCCACGGCACGCCGATCAGCGCTGGTGGTGACGCGGGCCTTGGGGAGGAAAGCAAGTACATGCTGGAAGTCGGCATTTCCTCGACCCGCCACATAGCGGACTTCTGGGGCCTTACGCAGTAGGGGAAGCAGTGGCCGGACGTGTTCTGCCAGCGTATCACCCCGAATGGTCGGCAGTTCCAACCACAGAGGCACTGTGGCAATGGCTAGATCCACCGTGTTGATCCTTCGCAGCGTGAATCTGCGTTTCAAATGAGCAGTCCTGAACGTGCTAGCCTCTCCGCCATGGTGGCGTTCGGGCGTCTCTGGCGGCTGGGCTGGCTCGCGGCGCTGCTGATTGCGGCGCCGGCGGGTGCCACCGAAATCAAGGTCCTGGGCCTGACCTTTTCCGACCGCGAGGGCGGCTTCAACCTGCTGGGCGTCACCGGCAACGGCACGCGCGAGGACCCCTTCATTGTCCTGGAGGAGGTCGGCCAGGCGGGCGACGCCATCCTGACCATCGAGGGCTGGAAGTCGGGCTACCCCAGGGGCTCGGGCGAGCAGGGCGGCGTCTCCTTCAACATCCGCAAGGTGGTGATCAATGCCACCGGCAAGCGCTGGACCTCGTACGAGATGGAGCTGCGCGAGCAGCTCGACCTGCCGTCGGGCTATCTCGACGGGCTGTCGTTCGGCCAGCCGATGCGCGAGGACCGGCCGGGTTCCTCCGACCTGCTGCCGCAGGTGCTGGTGCGCGACGAGCCGCTGGACGCCATGATCTTTTCCGGCGGCGAGGTGCTACCGGAGGAGCGCGTCAGCTTCGACTTCGTCATCACCGACATGACGCCGACCGACCGCTTTTACCTGGTGCAGCGCCTGCGCCTCGACGTGGTCGAGGCGCCGTTCGAGGGTCCGGTCAGAACGGCACGCTCAAGGTAAGCCCGGCGAAGGCGCCCCAGGCGCTGTCGGCGCCAAGGTGCGAGGGCTGGTTGACCACCGGGATGACGCTGCCGAAGCCGCTGTAGGGTCGTTCGACCTGCGCCGTGCTGCTGAGGTAGCGGCCGCCGGCATTCAGCGACAGCGTCGCCGGGCCGAAGTCGTAACCCAGCTTGAGCTCGCCCTGGCCCTGCCAGGCGAAGTCGCTGCTCTTGTCCTCGACCGGGCCGCCTAAGCCATCGTGGCCGCTGTAGCTCGACTTGCTGGCATAGAGGCCGAGCGCCGCGCTGGCGCCGAACCGCCAGGCGCCGTCCTGGAATTCCAGCGCCGCCCCGAGCTTGCCGCCGTAGTAGCTGGTGTCCCAGGTCTCCTGCGTCTGTCCGGAAATGGCGGCCTGCTGGTAGCTGGTCTGCGCATCGTTGTGCAGCGACATGAAGCTGAGGCCGCCGAACGGCCGCAGCACCAGGCCGTCGCCCAGCGCGTAGGGCAGGCCGAGCAACACCGCCAGCTCGTAGAGATTGCTGTTCAGCTCGCCGCTTTGCGCCGCGCTGACAGTGGGCGAGGCGGAGGAAAGGTAGGAGCTGCCGTCCAGGGCGCCGACGCCGGCGGTCGCGCCGGGCGCCAGGGTCACGCTGTCTTGCGTATGCAGCCAGGTCCAGCCGAACTCGACGCGCAGGCTGACCGGCCGGCCGATGGCGAAGAGGTCGCCGAGGCCGCCGCCGACCCCCAGCGTGAAGCCAGCGCCGACGCCCTCGTCATCGACCTCGTCGATCGGCCCGGTGCCGGCCAGGATCGAGTTCTTGAAGGTGACGCCGTGGAAAGTCGGCAGGTGCAGATAGCTGGCACTGCCACCCAGGTCGATGGCCCAGCGGTCGGCGTCGCCGATCGGGTTGGCCGCCGCCGGCAGGGCCAGCAGCAGCAGCGGCGTGGCTGCGATCAGTCGCTTCAGCATGGCGTGCATCTCCTGCGTCACTTGGCGGCCCGCCAGTATAGCACAGAGGAGCCGCTGCCGGGACCAACCCAGGGTGCCGCAGCCGCTACCGCCCGGCACGGCGGCGGCGGCGGCGCGGGCCGTGACAAGAAGGGCCTTGAATCCGCCGGGCGGAAGGACTGGACGGCTGCGCGTCAGTTATCGCTCAGGCCGCTTCTTGCCGGGACTGCGCTTCGGAGACCGGGTTAGGCCCGCCTGCTGCTGCAGGTACACGACGAATTGATCTTCGAAGTCCCGGCCGGCGAGGAAGACGCGACCAAGGCACTGGTCAAGGACGTGATGGAGACCGCGGCCGCACCGGCGGTTGAACTGTCGGTGGCGCTGGTGGCCGACGCCGGATATGGCCGGAGCTGGGCCGAGGCGCACTAGTCTTCCCTCCCCTATCGAGGGGGAAGGCTATCTGTTGGCGCGAGAGGCATGGGCCGCATTCCGTGCTAGCGTCGCGCCATGCTGGCGTTCGGACTCCTTCGGCGGGTGCCCTGGCTCGCGGCGCTTCTGCTGGCGCTGCCGGCGAGTGCCAATGACATCACCCTGCAGGGCCTGACCTTCTCCGACCGGGAGGGCGGCTTCAACCTGCTCGGCGTCACCGGCAGCGACAGCCTGGCCGATCCCTTCGTGGTGCTCGAGGAGGTCGGCAAGGCCGGCAATGCGATCCTCACCATCGAGGGCTGGAAGTCGAGCTATCCCCAGGGCACCGGCGCGCAGGGCGGGGTGTCCTTCAACATCCGCAAGGTGGTGATCAACGTCACCGACAAGTTCTGGACCTCCTTCGAGATGGAGCTGCGCGAGGAGCTCGAACTGCCCTCGGGCTATCTCGACGGGCTCTCCTTCGGCCAGCCCTTCCGCGAGGACCGGCCGGGCGCCTCGGACCTGCTGCCGCAGGTGCTGGCGCGCGACGAGCCGCTGGACGCCATGGTGTTTTCCGGCGGCGAGGTGCTACCGGAGGAGCGCGTCAGCTTCGACTTCGTCATCACCGACATGACGCCGACCGAGCGCTTCTATCTGGTGCAGCGCCTGCGGCTCGACGTGGTCGAGGCGCCGGCGCTGGACGCGCCGGTCAGGGCGGCACACGGCCGGCCGGGGGCTAGCGGTCTGCTGCGGCAGGGGGCTGCGACACCGCCGGCGGCGGGCGATGGCGACAAGGGGCTTGAAACCGCGGCCAAGAAGGACTAATTGCCTGCCCGTCAGTTATCGCTCTGGCCGGATCTTGCCGGGGCTGCGAAACGGAGACCGGGTTAACCCCGCCGACGCTTGCTTCCCTAAGACCCCTACCGACGACTGCAAAGAACCCGAATGCGCAGTGCGCATCCGGGCGTTTAAACCTTCGTTGGACTGCCCTTTCCTAGGGATGCGACCAGCGATCAAGCCATGAGGAGTTACCATGGCCAACGGTACCGTTAAGTTCTTCAACGCCACCAAGGGTTACGGCTTCATCCAGCCGGAAGACGGCAGCAAGGATGTGTTCGTGCACATCACTGCCGTCGAGAAGGCTGGCCTGACCTCGCTGCGCGAGGGCCAGGTTGTGAGCTACGACCTGCTGACCGAGCGCGGCAAGACCGCCGCCGGCAACCTGCGCGCCCAGTAAGGCTGCGCGGTTCCCCTGACGGGGAGCTGAAGAACGAGCGGCGGCCGGGGCAACCCGGCCGCCGTTTGCTTTTGGGGAGCGAACTCGCCCCGGACTGTCATCCCGGCCGCCGCGCAGCGGAGAGCCGGGACCCAGGGGACTGGCCTCGGTCCTGCGCGCCCGGTCCCCTGGGTCCCGGATCGGCGGCGGCTACGCCGCCTTGTCCGGGATGACAATCGATGAGGTAGCCCCTTTACCCCTGCTCCCGTGCCAAACCCTCGACCACCCCGGCGCGATCCGCGGGCGTGCGGTTCTGGCTTCGCTTGCGCTTGCCCTCCAGCCGCTCGATGGCGAGAGACAGGCCGACGATGCCCTTGAGCTGCGCCCGCACGAAGTCGGGCGGCGCGTCGGTGACCGCCCAGGCCTCGCCCTTGCCGGCGGATGCGCGGGCGCCTTCGTGCCGCTGGGTCAGCGCCGTCACGATGGGCAGGACCTCCTCGGGCTGCTGCAGCACCGTCAGCCGGCCCCAGGCCACCACGGTCTCATAGTTCCAGGTCGGCACCACGCGGCCGGTCTCCTGCTTGCTGGGGTACCAGGCGGGCGAGACATAGTGGTCGCCGCCCTGGATGACCGCCATGGCGGCGACGCTGCCGTCGATCCGCTTCCACTGCGGGTTCGCCTTGGCGACGTGACAGATCAAGCGGCCCAACGGTGCCGGCTCCGCCTCGTGCAGCAGCGGCAGCAGCGTCAGGTCGAGCTCCCGCGCCGCGCCGTCGCTGCCCAGCGTCACCAGCATGCCAAGGCCACGCGCGGCGATGAAGGCGAGCAGCGCGGCCTGCTCCTGGTCGCGGAAGTGTGGTGGGTTGTAGAGCATCGCCGTCCCCCCTCAGCCCGGTCGCCGCGCCAGCGCCAGGCCGAGGCCCAGCGCGCAGAAAATCGCCGCCGAGCCCTGGCGGATGCGGACCAGGACGCGCGGCCGCCGTCGCACCGTGGCGCCGACCCGATCGGCCAGCAGGATCATGGCGAGGTCAGCGGCGCCGTTCACCACCACGGTCACCGTACCCAGCAGCAGGAACTGCCAGAAGGCCGGGCCCGCCGCCGGGTCGACGAACTGCGGCACGAAGGCCAGGAAGAAGGCCGCGGTCTTGGGGTTCAGCACCTCCACCAGCACGCCGTCGCGGAAGGCGCGGCGGCGGCCGACCGGTGCCGGGCCCGCCAGCGGCTGGACATCGCCGGCCGTGCGCCAGGTGCGCCAGCCAAGCCAGACCAGATAGGCGGCGCCCAGCAGCTTGAAGACGGTGAAGGCCTCGGCACTGGCCACCAGCAGGGCGGAGACGCCAAGCGCCCCGCCCAGCACATGCACCTGCCCGCCCAGCGACAGGCCCAGGGTGGAGGCAAAGCCCTCCGCCCGGCCGGCTGCCAGGGTGCGCGCGGCGACATAGAGCAGGCCCGGCCCCGGCGTCAGCGCGATGGCGACGGCGGCCAGCAGGAAGAACAGGAAGTCGTGCAGTGTCAGCATGGAGGGATCCTATGACAGCGCGTCCGGCTTTGTTAGCGCCACTCCCTCGCTGAGGTTCAGACCACTTCGACAGCTTTGGCGCGGAAGAACCCTCTCCCGCTTATCGGCGGGAGAGGGTGGCGAGCGCTTGCGAGCCGGGTGAGGGTGCGTTGCAACTCTCAGCGTACGCACCGACCGAACGCCCTCACCCCGACCCTCTCCCACCAGAAGCGGGAGAGGGGGACTGCACGGCCGGCGCGTCCTCTGGGAGAGAAGGTCCCCTACGGTGTCGCCAATGCCGGCTCGCGGCCCGCCGGCCGGGCATCCTTCGGCAGCAGGTATTCGGCGATCTGCACCGCGTTCAGCGCGGCGCCCTTCAGCAGCTGGTCGGCGGCGACGAACATCGCGATGGAATGGCCGCTGGGATCGCTGAGGTCGCGGCGGATGCGGCCGACCAGCACGGCATCCTGGCCGCTTGCCTCAAGCGGCATCGGAAAGTGGTTGCCCACCCGGTCGTCGACCAGCCGCACGCCCGGCGCATCCCGCAGCAAGGCCCGCACCTCCGCCTCGTCGATCGGGCGCTCGCATTCGAAGGTGATGGCTTCCGCATGCGCGCGCAGCACCGGCACGCGCACGCAGGTCACGCCGACGGCGATCTGCTCGTCCTCGAAGATCTTCCTGGTCTCCTTGATGACCTTGCTCTCTTCGTCGTTATAGCCGGTGTCCATGTCGATCGCCGTGTTGTGGCTGAAGAGATTGAAGGCATAGGGATACTTCACCACCTTCGGTTTATACGCCTTGCCGTCCAGGTAAGCGCGGGTGGATTGCTCAAGCTCTTCCATCAGCGCCGCGCCGCCGCCTGATGCCGCCTGGTAGGTGGAGACGATCAGCCGCCGCACGGGGTTGACCTGATGCACCGGCCACAGCGGCACCAGGGTGGTGATCGCGGCGCAATTGGGATTGGCGATGATGCCCTTGTGACCCTCAATGCGGCGGGCGTTGATCTCCGGCACCACCAGCGGCACGCTCGCGTCGGTGCGAAAGGCCGAGGAATTATCAACCACCACCGCGCCTGCCTTCACCGCGATGGGCGCGTATTGCCTTGAGATGCCGCTGCCGGCCGAGAACAGCGCGATGTCCACGCCCGCAAAGGCATCTTCGGTCAGTTCCTGGATGGTCAGGTCCTGGCCGCGAAAGCTTTGCTTCTGTCCTGCCGACCTGGCCGAGGCCAGCAGCCTGAGCGAAGCCAGCGGAATGCCGCGGCTTTCGATGCAGCCGATGAACTCGCGGCCCACGGCACCGGTGGCGCCGACGATTGCGACATTCTTGTTCTTCACTTCGATCTCCTTTTTTTGCGGCTCTGGCTCTCGCCACCGCCGTGCAGGCAATAAAAAAAGCCCCGTCCGGTCTGGAGCGGGGCTTGGGTCTTTCGCTTTTGCTTTGTTTAAGCGCGCGCGATCCCAGCCCCGTCAAAAGTTTTGGGGGTCTTGGTGGTCGTCTTGGTGCGCTTGGTCACGATATTCATTGCTGCGGCTGGGCCTTCAAATCGGTATCCATCGCGGCCAGTTTTTCCGGCGTCACGATGGCGGGCTCATACTGCACAATTTCCGGGAGGGTCAAGTCCCGCC
>JBBQBI010000023.1:0-89777 GCA_038363005.1 Rhodospirillales bacterium | reverse complement strand
GCCCCTCGCCCCCCGCGGCGGCGGGTGCACCCAAAAAATCCCCCCCGGGGGGGCCCGCCGCCCCGCCCCGTTCAGTGTCTTGTCGTCGCCAGCTGGTTAGGTCGGCTTCGGACCGCTGCCCAGACCACCGGGCGTGCCGCTGCCCAGACCGCTGGGCGTGCCGCTGCCGGCACTCATGCCCTCGCCCGGCTTCAGCACCGGGGCGCTGGCAGCGCCGCCGGCCGGACGATTGGGTTCCATGCGGCGAATGTTGCCTTCCAAGAAAGCACCGGCTTCGATCGCCAGGCTCTGGTGCACCACGTCGCCGGAGACCCGGGCGGTCTTCGCGATGATGACCGAGGCGGCGTTCACCTCGCCCTGCAGCTGACCGCAGATGCGCACGGTCTCGCCGCGCACCGATCCCTTGATCAGCGCGCCTTCGCCGATGGTGAGCGTGCGGCTCAGCACGTCGCCCTCGACCTGGCCGTCGACCTGGATGTCACCGTTGGAATGCATGTTGCCGACGATCTTCAGGTCGGCACTGATGATCGAAGGCACCGCACTGGCGGACGGCTTCGGCGCAGCCGACGACGACGATGAAGAGGAAGCAGGCGCGGGCGCCGGCGCCATGGACGAGGACGCCGGCGCGGGGCCCGGCGATCCTGCTGGTTTATTGCCCTTAGAAAACATCCTTGCCTGCCTTAATGAAGTTCATGGGGTCGTAGGGCTTGCCCTCGAACAGGATCTCGTAGTGCAGGTGCGGACCCGTGGAGCGACCGGAAGAGCCAAGCAGCCCCACCTCCTCGCCGACCACCACGTTCTGCCCCTTCTTGACCGAGATCTTGGCCAGGTGCGCGAAGCGCGTCTTCACGCCATAGCCGTGATCGATCTCGACCACACGGCCATAGCGTCCACGCCAGCCAGCGAAGGTGACCACGCCCGGCGCGGTCGTGTAAAGCGCGGTGTTGCGCGGTGCGCCAAAATCCAGCCCCGTGTGCAGCGCGGAGCGGCCGTTGATCGGGTCCTTGCGGTAACCGAACTCGCTGTTGATTTCATAATGCTCCAGCGGCGCGATCAGCGGCAGCGCCTGGACCAGGCGATGCAGCGCTTCCCAGCGGTCGAGTCGCTGGTCGAGCATGGCGACGGAGACCTGCAGTTCATAGGAGACATCGGTCGCCAGCAGGTCGTCGGCCGGGATGAAGGGACCGCCCTGCCCGCCATAGCCCTCGACCTCGCCCAGCAGCTTGTCGACGTCCAGACCGGTCGCCGCGACCACCTGCTCCAGGCCGGAAATGCCATCGGCGGTGCGATCCTCGACCCGGTCCACCAGCTCCTGCTGCTGGTCGCGCATGTCGGCGATCAGCGAGTCCAGCGAGGCCACCTGCAGCTGCAGGTGATCGCGGTCGCCGGCCAGCGCCTCGCTGCTGTCGAGTGCCCGTGACAACGCGCTCTCGAGGCTGCCGAGCTGCGTTTCCAGGCCGCGCTGGCGCTCCTGCGCCGCGGCGACGCCGGTCTCCAGCGCGGCGATACGATCGTTCAGCTGCGCCCGCGTGGCCTGCAGCGCCTCGATCTCCGCCTGCGCCCGCTCAGCCGCCACCTTGCGCGCCGCCTCGTTGCGGGCGAAGGCCGCGTCGCGGTCGCTCTCCAGCGTGGCAATCTGTTCGGCGTGCTCGCGCTCGCTGGTCTGCAGCTCGGACAGCAGGGCGCGCACGCTCTCCTCAAGCTCGGTCTTGCTGGCCGAGGCCAGCGCCAGTTCCTGCTCGGTCTGCTCCAGCCGGCGACCCAGGCGTTCGCGCGCCATGGTCACGGCCTGGCGTTCGGCCTCGGTCGACTGCAGCGTGTCCTTAAGCCGCGACACCTTGTCCTGCAGGTCGCCGCTGCGATCGGCGATCTGCATCAACTCGCTCTCGAAGCCCTGCAGCTTCTCGCGCAGCGCGCCACGCGCCACGGCGACGCGGGCCAGCGCGGTATCGGAATTCTTCAGGTTGCCGACGATGCCGGCGGCCTCCAGGCCTTCCTGCTCGGTGCCCAGCAGCGACAGCAGGTAGTTCTGGTTCTCCTGCAGATTGCGGGTGATCTGGGCAAACTGTGCCTGGTACTCGGTGACCTCGCTCAGCAGGTCGAAGTAGGCCAGGCGGTGCTGCGCGATCTCCTGGTCCTTGGAGCGCTCCAGATAACCGGAGAGGAAATAGGCCAGGGTGGAATAGGTCAGCCAGCTCACCGCCAGAACGGCGGCGCCGGCCAGCCAGCGCTGCGTCCGGGCCGATACCTTTAGGTAGCGCACCCGGTCGTTGGCGCGCAGAAAGATCTCACGATCGACGAAGTACGCTGCGGAAAGCTGCTTCAGCCGCTTGCCCAGCGACAGGCTAACCGCCTGTCCATCTGCCATCTTGCTCGTCCCCTCCCGTCGCACCGTGCAACCAATTCCCTCCAGGACGCTTATCGTCCCGGCGAACCGTTTGCCCGCGGGGCCGGCGACCAACGGACAGGACTGTCCAGAGTGTCGCGACCGCGCGTGTCGCCATGACCGCTGCCAGGGCAGCCGCATGGACGTCTCCGCGTCGCGCCAGCGGCCCTGGCAGGGGCAGCGTCACGCGACACCTGGAGCTGATGGCACGCGGTGCCACCGCCCCACTCTTGGGATCCTTGGGGTCTCCCCCCGACTCGCTTGTGGCGAGGCCAGCCTCCCGTGCCAACCTCTTGAAGTGCCGCCACTGGCACTGCTCGCGCCTTGACCGGCGCTTGAAAGCGTGGCGGACTTTATCGGCCGGCGAGCGCCATGGTCAAGGCGCATTTCCGCCGAATTCGAGCCGGAACAAGGCAATATGAAGACACAATTTTTCCAAAACTATCAATGTCTTATGTAACAATCCTCAATCTCAATATGAGATATTATATCCTGGTACTCAGCCGTGGCCTATTTGCCACTGTCCAGTGAGAACGAGCGTTCTACGTAGGCCAAAACCTGTCCCACCGCCTGGTCGATCGACAGCGTTTCCGTGTCAACGGTCAGCTCCGGCGCGACTGGCGCCTCGTAGGGCGCGGAGATGCCGGTGAACTCGGCGATCTTGCCTTGCCGCGCCTTGGCATAGAGCCCCTTGGGGTCGCGCGCCTCGCAGGCCGCCAGCCCGGCCTTGATGTAGATTTCGTGGAAGGCGCTGCCGCTGTCGGCCATGCCGGCGTCGAACTGCGAGGCACTGGCCTGGGCGGCGGCGCGGGCGCGGTCGCGGTCGGCCTGGTAGGGCGAGATGAAGGCGGTGATGACGATATAGCCGGCCTCGGCGAAGAGCGCCGCCACCTCGCCGACCCTTCGGATGTTCTCGGCCCGGTCGTCGGGGCTGAAGCCCAGGTTGGCGTTGAGGCCGCGGCGCACGTTGTCGCCGTCCAGCACATAGACCTGCCAGCCCTTGCCGAATAGCCGGCTCTCGATCTCCATCGCCAGGGTGGACTTGCCGGAGCCCGACAGCCCGGTGAACCACAGCACGGCGCCGCGATGGCCGTTGCGCACGAAGCGCTGCGCTGGCCCGATGCGGTGCTGCACCGAATAGACGTTGGTCGACTTGATCGTCAGTGCGCCGCGTTGGTCGGGATAGCCCTCCATCGACACTAGGCCACCGGCCACGGTGTCGTAGTCCTCGATCAGCACGAAGCGTCCGGTCTTCGGCAGGTCGCGGAACTCGTCCAGTGCCAGGATGCGGCGGGTCCGCAGCACCACCTCGGCGACCTCGTTGCGGCCGACCTGGTTGCCCGCCTTGGCCGCCAGGGTATCGGTGTCGATGATGCGCTCGATCGCCTCGACCGTGACCCGGGCCTCGGCGGTGGAGAGCCTCATCTTGTAGGTCTTGCCCACCACCAGCGGGTTGCGCCCCAGGAAGAAGAGGTGGGCGCGGAACACCGTGGTGAGCTTGGGCGGCGCTTCCAGGTGGCTCGCCACCTCGCCGCGCTCGACGAAGATCTGCTCGCGCAGCGTGATGCCGACCGACTGGCCGGCGCGCGCCTCGACCGGCGGCGTCGCTACCTGCCAGCTCTCGATCGAGGCCACCAGAGCGGTCTTGTTCGACGGCGAGAAGAGCACGCTGTCGCCAACCGACAGACGGCCGCTTTCCACCCGGCCGGCCAGGATGCGGCGCTCGTCGAAGTGATAGACGTCCTGGATCGCCAGGCGCAGCGGCTGGCCTTCCGGCGGCGGCGACTGCGCCATGCCGTCCAGCGTCTGCAGCAGCGGCGGCCCCTCGTACCAGTCCATCTGCGTCGAGCGTGCCGCCAGGTTGTCGCCGTGGCGGGCCGAGATCGGCACGATGCGCGTCGGCACCTGGCCAATGTCGGCCAGGTACTTGGTGATTTCGCGCGCAACCTCCTCGAAGCGGCCGCGGTCGTAGCCCACCAGGTCCATCTTGTTGATCGCCACCACCACCTGGCGCAGTCCCAGCAGGTGCAGCAGGTAGGCGTGGCGGCGGGTCTGCTCGCGAACGCCCTCGCTGGCGTCGACCACCAGGACCGCGGCGTCCGCCTGGGCGGCGCCCGAGACCATGTTCTTCAGGAACTCACGGTGGCCGGGCGCGTCGATGATGACGTAGGGCCGCTGGTCGGTGCGGAAGAAGATCTGCGTGGTGTCGATGGTGACCGCCTGGTCACGCTCGGCCTGGAAAGCGTCCAGCGCGAAGGACCACTCCAGCGGCATGCCGCGCTTGGCGGATACCTCCTCGAGCTCCTTCACCTTGGCATCGGACAGCATACCAGTCTCGAACAGCAGGCGGCCGATCAGGCTGGACTTGCCGTGGTCGACGTGACCGACCACCACGACCTTGAAGGGCATCGACAGCAAATTGGCTTCACGCATGGGCTGGCTCACATGTAGCCAGTTGCGCGCAGCCGCTCGAAGGCGTCCTCGCGCTCGTGGTCCATGGCGCGGCCGGCGCGCTCGGAGGTGTTAGTGGTTTCCAGCTCATGGATGATCTCATCCAGGGTCGCCGCCTCCGACGCCACCGGGTTGGTGATGTCGGAATCGCCCAGCGAGCGGTAGCGCATGCCGTTGCGGGCGAAGTAGAGCCCCACGGTGGGAATGCCCTCGCGCCGCGTGTAGCGCCAGATGTCGAGTTCGGTCCAGGCCAGCAGCGGATGGATGCGCAGGTGGGTGCCTGGCGGGAAATCGGTCTTGAACTGCTCCCAGAACTCGGGCGGCTGGTCCTTCAGGTCCCAGGTGCCCTGCTCGTCGCGCGGGCTGAAGATGCGCTCCTTGGCCCGGGTCGCCTGCTCGTCGCGGCGGATGCCAGCGATGATGCCCTGGATCGACCACAGGCTGATGGCGTGCTTCAGCCCCTCGGTCTTGCGCGCGGCAGAACGGGCGGCCGGCGGCAGCGAGGGGTCGATGGACTCTACCGGCGGGCAGTCGACGGTGCGGAAGTCGAGCTTCCATTCCTGCGCGTAGCGGTCGCGGAAGGCATACATCTCCGGAAACTTCTTGCCGGTGTCGACGTGCAGCACGGGAAAGGGCACGTGGCCGAAGAAGGCCTTCTTGGCCAACCAGACCATGACGTTGGAGTCCTTGCCGAGCGACCACAGCATGAACAGCGGGTCGATATGGTTGTAGGCCTCGCGCAGGATGAAGATCGACTGCGCTTCCAACTCGTCCAGATGCTGCATGAAAGGGGGACTGTTCTGCCAGGACCAATGAAACTCAGGCCGCGCGATTAGCCCAGCAGTCCCGCAAAAGCAACGACTTTCCCCGCTACGCCGGGCGCTCCGCTGATCGTCTTGCCGCGCGTTCGGGCATTCGAGGGTTTCGATGGGGGCGGAAGCACTGATAGATTAAGGGGGTATTACGGCCGGGCCTTGCGACCAGTGGGCGTTGCCTCTCGGTCTCCAGCGAATAGATGGAAGGAGAGCACGATGCGACGACTGACACTGCTTGCGGGCCTGGCACTGCTGGTTCTATCCGGCGGCGCCGCGCAGGCTGAGGGCGGACCCTGCGACGGCTCGACAAAGTACCTCATGGCCCAGTATGCCGCCGACCCGGCCACCCAGGCGGCCTTCCAGGCCTCCTTCGAGGGCCTGCAGCCGCTGCCTCCCGGCTACACCTACGGCGGGTCCGGTGCCAACCCCTGGCTGTCGGCCGGCGACGGAGCCGGGCTGATGGTGGCGATGAGCACCTTCTACACGCAGGTCTGCGCCCTGCTGCCGCAGATCGTCGGTACCAACGACAACGCCCTGGACTCGATCCAGTACTTCTCCTGGTTCTATTACCAGAATCAGGCGGCCCATCGGATGGTCCTGGGGATCGACCCGAGCCATCCCGACAAACCTTTGGATTCCGTTAAGAATTTCTTCATCATGTTCAACAAGGAGTACAAGCTCTACATGGACAGCCCGGCCTCGACCGCGCCGGTGGCGCAGTGGGTCGCCGACCCGCGGCTGGAGATGCAGGACTACGAGCAGAGCGAGGCCAGCGCCTACAAGAGTTGGAATGAGTTCTTCGCCCGCAGCCTGAAATTCGATAGTGCCACCGGCACCTACCCCTCGCGCCCGGTGACCTTTCCGGACCGCGACTACGTGGTGGTCTCGCCGACCGACTGCATCATGAACCCCCTGGTGCAGATGCTGGTCGCCGACTCCGGCCAGGTCACCCGCACGGTGGTCGACAACCCGCTGCAGGCGGGAACCGTGCTCGACGTCAAGGGCATCCCGCTGTCGGTCGACGAGCTGCTGGCCAACACGCCGGCCGACCTGAAGGCCAAGTTCGTCGGCGGCACCGGCCTGTCCTGCGTGCTGATGCCCAACACCTACCACCACTTCCACAGCCCGGTGGACGGTGAGATCGAGTATGCCGAGATCGTCGAGGCCGGCACGAAGTACGCCACCGGCACCTTCGGCTACAGCGACTGGCCGAACTGGGTCCCGCTCAGCGGCAACGTTGGGCGCCCCGGCACCGACTTCAGCCAGTTCCAGACCAACCAGCGCGGTGTGATCATTATCAAGGTCTCTTACGCCAACCTGCCGGGCCAGACGCCTGAGCGCCTGACCGGCTATGTGGCGCAGATCCCGGTGGGGCTGGAGACCGTCGGATCGGTTGTCTTCGATCCCACCGTGGTCAAGGGCGCCAAGGTGACGAAGGGCGTGACGCGCCTTGGCAACTTCTACTTCGGTGGCTCGCTGAACATCCTGCTGTTCTCGCCGATCGACGGTACCGGCGGCGCGCACATGGTGGATGCCTCGGTGCAGACCCGCATGGGCAACCAGATCGCTATCTTCAATTTCCCCTATCACCCGCCCAAGACGCCCTGGGCGACCGACTGACCGGATCAGGCGACGCAGCCTCCCGGTGGCCGCATCGGCCACCGGGAGGTCACGCGCCGGGTGCTAATTGCCGGGCCAGGTCAGCTCGACGTTGTCGTAGCTTTCGCAGCGGCCCTTGGCCTTCTGCTTCGGGTCGGTAGCGTCCGTGACGCAGGCGGCGTTCAGGATGCCCCAGACAAAGTCGACTGGCATGGCGTCGTACATCGGCGAGCCGAAGTTGAAGAACCAGGCCTCCTGGGGGGCGCCGGTGACCCCTTCGGTGAAGCCCAGCAGGTTCATGCGTGAGATGGAGCCGACGCTGGCCATGCCCGGGTTGCCATACTCGTCGGTCGTGGCCGTCGAGTGGCAGGTCATGCAGGAGGCCGAGTTGACGAAGCCACCCTCGGTCACCGAGGCGCCCAGGATGTTCGCCACGCCATCGCGGGTGCTGAACTGCGTCTGGCTACCCTTGAGGCGATAGTTCGCCCAGGCGGGATCGCTTGGATCCAACGTCTTCGGGTCGGCGTCAACCTTGGCCGTGGCGATGCCGTAGTGCTGCATCACGGCCTTGAGCGGATCGGTGATGACCTCGCCGGTCTGCGCCGGCAGGTAGAGCAGGCCGTAACCGGTCGGCATGTCGGGCGCCGGGTTGTCGTCGGGCTGGCCATCGCCCAGCGGGTTGGGCGGGATGTAGTTGCGCCCAAAGGTGACACCATCGACCGTCTTGCCCTGGGTCAGGTAGCCGAAGCTGTCGTTGCAGCCGATGTAGTCACAGCGGCCGCGGTTGGCGACATGTTCGATGGCATACCAGTGCCAGCTGGGCAGCTCTTTGCTCGAATTGGTCATGGCGACAAGGTAGTAGTAGCCGGTGTCCTCCGCCGTCTTGCCCTCCATCCAGACCGTCTCATAGGGGAACTGCGGATTCTGCGGCGGGTCGAGCTTTTCGCCGTTCGGGCCGGTATCGGTGATCAGCCCTTCCTGCAGCATGAAGCGCTCATGCACCCAGTCGGCCTTGGCCATGACGGAGTCTTCCGGAAAATTGAGCTCGAGCGATTCCGGATGATAGGGCGGCGAGGTCTCCAAGGCGGTGTTGAGCGCGCGGAAGCGGGCCCCCAACCCTTCCTTCGAATAGATGTTGTTCTCCAGCACGTAGCGCATCAGCGCCTCGTTGCGATAGATCAACTCAACCTCCTCGTCGCGCAGCTGGCGCGCCGGGTTCAGGTGGTTGACGAAGGTCGGCGAGTGATTGTTGGCCTGCTCCACTTTCAGCGGCGGCGGATTGGTGTAGTCGGCCGGGGAAAAAGGGCAGTGTTCGTTCGGCGCGCCAGCAATCGGCTTGGCGCCACCCTGCAGCGAGGGGTCGCAGCAGTTCTGCTCGCCGGCCTTGGAACAGAGCGGCCAGGGTTCGTCCGGCCAGACTGTCGTGTCCGTCGCCCAGGTCCAGAAGTGGCTGTTGATCGTGTTCATGTAGGCGACCCAGGAAAAGGCATCCGGGCAACTGGCGGCCGGGGCACCGATGCCGGGATAGGTCACCTCGCCGTTGACGATCGCGACCTGGCAGTTCTTCGAGTCCTGTGGATAGGAGCGGAAGAACATCATCTGGGTTTGGGTTGCCTGCACCGTCGGCTCGCTGTCCGCTCTCGCGGGGACGCCCGGCAGGGCCAGGGACAGCAGCAGAGATGCCGCGGCCAATCCAAAGAAAAGCGTCCTGCTCGCCCATAGCAGCATAGCGGCCTCCCCACAGTGCCTGATTATCCGGAGATGCCACCAGACTTGGCAGGGGATTGCAACCCTGCATGGCCCCGACAGACGTCAGCTGTGTGGTGGAGGAAGCGGTCCGCCGCGAACTGGCGTCGTTGCCGTCAGGTAGTGGTCCAGAGCCTTCAGGGGGCTGGGCGCGCCCAAGATGCCGCCGGCCACCGCCACACCCAGTGCCCCCGCAGCCAGGCAGGGCAATGTGAGGGCCGCCGTCACGCCGCCCAATGCCAGGACTGGGCGCGCCAAGCTCGCCGCAGCGCTGGCCAGCCCAGCCAGTCCCAGCGCGCTGCCGTGCAGCGGCTTGCTGCTGGGCGGGAAGATCGGGCTCAGGCTCACATAGTCGGCACCGGCGGCAAAGGCTGCCCGGGCCTCGGCCACGTCGTGCGCCGAATAGCCCAGCAGCGGCAGCCGTAGGGCGGCCGCGGCCGCCACGTCGCCATCGCGCGGCAGGTGGCAGGCAAGGCCATGACGCGCCGCCAGCGTGGGGTGGCCACCAAGGCTGAGGCGTGCCTGGCCGAGACTGGGCAGCAGGCGCGCCAGCAGGGCTTCGACTTCGTCTCCCGACAGAGCCTTGGCGCGCAGCCAGAGCCAGCGCAGCCCGGCATCGACCAATGGACGCAGCAGCTCCGGCCGCGCCTGCGCCGGTTCGACCACCAGCAGCAGCCGGGCGGGCAGCGCGCCGACCGACAGGCTCACGTCCCGACCAGGCCGAGCTGCGGGCTGGTCGGTTCGGCATGGTCCAGGCGCGGGATGCGACCGGCCAGCCGGGCCAGGCGGCCGGCCTCCACCGCCAGGCGGAAGGCGCGGGCCATGGCGACCGGGTCCTCGGCGCGCGAAACGGCGCTGTTCAACAGCACCGCGGCGCAGCCCAGCTCCAGCGCGCGGGCGGCATCCGACGGCGTGCCGATGCCGGCGTCCAGGATCACCGGCACCGGGCTGCGGCGCAGCAGCAGCTCCAGCGTCCAGGGGTCGAGGATGCCTTGGCCCGAGCCGATCGGCGAACCCAACGGCATGACCGCGGCGCAGCCGACGTCGGCCAGCCGCTGGCAGATGACTGGGTCGCTGGTGCAATAGGGCAGCACCGCGAAACCCTTGCGCACCAGCGCGTCGGCCGTCGGCACCAGATGCTCGAGGTCGGGATACAGCGTCTCGCGGTCGCCGATCAGCTCCAGCTTCAGCCAGTTGGTGCCCAGCGCCTCGCGCGCCAGCTCGGCGGTCAGGATGGCCTCCTCCGGCGTCGCGCAGCCGGCGGTGTTGGGCAGCAGGCGCAGCTCCGGCCCCAGGTCGTCCAACAGGCTGCCGGCGTAAGCATCAAGGCTGATGCGGCGGATCGCCAGCGTGACCACCTGGGTGCCGGCGGCCGCCACGGCGTCCAGCAGGATGCGCCGGTTGGGATAGCCGGCGGTGCCCAGGAAGAGGCGCGAGTCCAGCGACTGTCCAGCGATGATGAGGGGAGTGTCTTGCATGGTGGGTCCTTCAGCCGCCAGAGACGGCGCGCACGATTTCCAGCCGGTCGCCGGCCGCCAGCGCCGTGCCATCCCAGCGCGCCCGCGGCACCAGGGCGCCATTCAGGGCAACGGCCAGGCCACGCCCGACCGTCGGCAGCGCCAGCGCGGCTAAGGCCTCGCTGACCGTGCCGGCGGCCAGCTCCTGCGCCGCGCCGTTGACCAGCAGCCGGATCATGCCGCGCGCTCGTCGCCCCTGGGCGGCTGGAAGCGCGCCAGGGTGAAGGGCGCCGCCACCGCCGGCAGCGGCCGCTCGAGCACCGCGCCGGCCACGGCCTCTGCCAGCAGCGGCAGCAGCAGGATGCCGTTGCGATGCTGCCCGGTGGCCAGGAACAGGCCGGGCAGCGGCGTGGCGCCCAGGATCGGCGCGTCGTCGCGGCTGGTCGGGCGGAAGCCAACCCAGGTCTCCGCCAGCGGCAACTCCTCCAGGCCGGGCAGCAGGCGCCAGGCGGCCTCCAGCAGGGTCAGCAACCCGCCGGCGGTGATGCTGTCGTCGAAGCCCTTCTCCTCCACCGTGGCACCCAGCAGCAGGCGGCCATCTTCGCGCGGCACCAGGTAGATGCCGGGACCCCAGAGCACGTGGCGCAGCAGCGGCCGCGCCGGATCCATGCGCAGCGCCAGCATCTGGCCCTTCACCGGCCGCACCGGCGGACGACAGTCGGCGGGCAAGCCGGCCAAACCGGCCGACCAGGCGCCGGCCGCCAGTACCACGGCATCGGCGGCAAGGCGCTCGCCATCGGCCAGCAGCAGGCCGCGCGCCCGTCCGTGGGAAACATCAAGCGCGGCGACCGCGCAGTCCTCGCGGATCACGCCACCGGCCGCCACCAGGGCCGTGGCCAGGGCCGGCGCCAGGGCGCGGTTTTCCACCTGATGATCGTCTGGGCTGTAGACCCCGCCTGCCAGCCCCGGCGCCAGGGCCGGTTCGCGCGCTCGCAGGCCGGCGCCACTCAGGCGCTCCAGCCGCACGCCCAGGCCGGACTGCAGCGCCACCAGGCGGTCCAGGCGGCGCAGGTCATCGGCGCTGCGCGCGGCGACCAGCGTGCCCTCGGCGCGGTAGCCCAGGGCCTGGCCGCTGGCCGCCGTCAACTCGGCGGCGAAACCGGGCCAGGCAAGCTGCGCCGCGCGGGTCAGCGGCCACAGCGCGGCCTCGCCGGGTTCGATCTCCACACCGGCGGCCAGCATGCCGGCGGCGGCGTGGCTCGCGCCCTGCCCGATCCGGCCGCGCTCGCAGACGGTGACACGGGCGCCCTGCTGCGCCAGCCGCCAGGCGATGGCAAGGCCGGCGACGCCGCCGCCGACCACAGCGACGCTGGGCGCGGAATTAGCTTTGCTCTCAAGATCCGACACGGGCTCCCTCCGCTGGTCTTAACCAGGTCAGGTTCGATGGGTGTGTTCTCAGCCCCGTCCGGCGGACGCGGCACCCCAGCCATAGACCCGTCACATTAGTGCCCTGGGCCGACCTTGCAAGGGGCAAGCCCACGCAAGGCAATTGATGGCGCCCGGCCGCCACTTGAGGCAGAGTGCTGCCGCGAGTCCGTGAGGTGGAGGAAAGAGCCATGCTGGTACGTCGGGAAGAAGGCAGACTGACGGTGGGTCGCGTGCTGCGACAGGTGCCCTACCTGGCCGGCATCGTCCTGGTCTACCTCGTCATCGCGGTGATCGACGTGACCGCCTTCGGCTCCATCCTGATGAACATCACCATGCCGTCGGGCGGCATCTGGGTCTTCTCGGTAGGCGATCTGGTGCTGCTGATCGGGCTCTTCATGCTGTTCGGCGAGATCCTCAAGGCGACGCGCACCTCGCGCGTCTCGGTCGCCGACCACTCCATGTCGCTGATCACCTTTGTGATCTGCCTGATCTGCTTCCTGCTGTGGAACGCCTGCTCGACCTCCATCTTTTTCCTGCTGATGATCATGACGCTGGTCGACGTGATGGCCGGCTTCACCGTCTCGCTGTCCGGCGCGCGGCGCGACATCGACATGACTTCGGCAACGATGTAGCACCCGGGGGCGCCGGGCCATTTCCCGCCCTCGTTCGCCGCGTGCCAAGGCGCG
Source organism: Rhodospirillales bacterium (assembly GCA_038363005.1). GTDB lineage: Bacteria > Pseudomonadota > Alphaproteobacteria > Kiloniellales > JACOMY01 > JAKOWB01. Next base: position 77,209 of record JBBQBI010000023.1, on the reverse strand, counting down.
CCGCGCTCGCTTGAAGGCTGTTCGCAGGGCGCTTCGCCTGGAGTTGAAGGCGAGCGCGCGCCGGCTGCGCTTCCGGTGGCGCCGGCGGCAGCTGGCCGCCAGCCCGGAGATCCGGGTCCAGTTGATCGACGGCTGGCGTGACGGCGCCCAGGCCCTGGCCGCGATGACACCCGGCGGCAGTGGGCGGGTTGGCCGCGTGCACTACGCCTTCGAGCACGCCGAAGAGCCACACTATTGGCTGGTCTTGACCCAATGCGACGATGGCGACCCGCCGCGGCCACAGCCGCCGAACCGCCTGTGGCACTGCGTCGGCGAACCGCCGATAGCGGAAGTGGGCGACCTGTTGCGCACACCCTCGACTGGCGCCCGCGTCTATGCCGTCGATCCCGCCTTGCCCGGCCCCGACGCTGCCAACGACTACCGCATCACACACTGCCTGATGCGCACCTGGCACGTCGGCAAGAGCTATGACGAGCTGCGTGCCCTGCCGCTGCCGGACGACAAACCCAAGCACCTGTCCTGGATCACCAGCGACCTGGCGTGGAGCACCGGTCACCGCTACCGCCTGGCCTTCCTCGACCGATTACGCCAGGCAATGGATTTCGATCTCTTCGGCCGCGGCTTCCAGCCGATTGCCGACAAGTGGACGGCGTTGGCGCCTTATCGCTACTCCATTGCCTTCGAGAACAGCCGCTACGACGACTACTTCACCGAAAAGGTGGCCGACCCGATCCTGGCCGGTTGCCTGCCGCTGTACTACGGCTGCCCGAACCTGGAGCGCTACCTGCCGGCCGGCTCGTTCCAGCGCTTCGACCCGGAGGACCCGCTGGTGATGGAGCGCATCGCCGACTGGGTTGCCTCGGACCTCTGGCGCGAGCGCCGCCCGGCGATGGAGGAAGCCAAGGCCCTGCTGCTGGAGAAGTACAACACCTTCCGCTTCCTGGCCGGCGAGTACGAAGCCGACTTTCCCAGATTGTTCGGGCCTAGGTCGGTCGGCCGGCGCTAGCCGACTTCCAGCGTGGTCTCGATGCGCACCGGCTGCGTCAGGCTGTGGTAGATCGGCGAGGTCGCCTGCACCGCGCGGTGGATCTTCAGCCAGTCGGCCGCGGTGCCGTCGCCGTCGACCTTCACCACCTGGCGCACCACGCTGCAGCCCGGCGCCACACCAGCAACCCCCAGGAAACCGCGCATATCGATGTCGCTGTCGGTCTCAATCGTCAGGTTGCGGATCTGCAAGCCGGCCTGCGCCGCCTGGCAGGCATAGCCGACCAGCATGCAGGCGTTCAGCGCCGCCAGCATCAGGTCCATCGGATTGGGCGCGCTGCAGCCGCCGCCCAGCATGACCGGCTCGTCCGCCTGGATCCGATAGCTGCGCCGCAGCGTCTGGCTCCCGGTGGTGAGCGAGCGCACCGTGGTCTCGCTGCGCATTGCGTCCTGCCACTGCGTGGTAACGCGGAACCGGGTCTGCGCCTCGGCTGGATCGGCGGTCATCACGGCCCCGGCGGCGGTCAGGGCCTCCAGGTCGATGCCATTGGTGTGGCGCGACAGATCGTTGGCGGTGGTCTTCACGGGAGGTGTCCTTTTGAAATGGGTCGTGGGTTTAGACAATCGCAGTTGCCGCGGCGGTCACCCGCGCGCCGGCGAAAGGGTGCAGCGCGTCGAGCGAGGCCAGGACGCGCGGGTGGGTCATGCCGGCGGCCAGATAGACCTTCCGATTGGCACGCTGCTGTACCGCCAGGAAAGTGGCGCGCTCGGCCGCTTCCAGGCGGCGCCGCGCCGCCCGCTCGAAGCTGTCGAGGTCGAGCTGCGCCTGGCGCTGCAAAGCCGCATCGAAGAGGAGCACAATACGCAGGTAGGCATCAACGCAATCCAGTACCTCGGCACCCGACAGCGTGGCGCCCAACTCGGCCACCATGTTGGCGTCGAGCCGCGCGTGCTGCGCTGCTTCCGCCCAGTGCTGGCACAGCAGCGACCGGAAGCGTGGCTCCAGCGCGGCGCCCTCGGCGGCGCAGGCCTGCCAGTGGCACTCCGTCATCCATTCCAGGTGCAGCACCATCAGGGCCACGGCCAGGGGCGGATCGGCCAGCACCTGGCGCGCCAGGGTCTCGGCCGGCCCGAACAGACCACAGGGGCTGCCGAAACCGGCGGCGAAGGCGCTGCGGAAGCGGCGGAAAAGTTGGATGTGCTTGGCTTCCTCGGCGGCGAAGCCGATCAGTGCGCGGGTGCGCACCTCGTCGGCGGCGACGGCCGGGCGGGCGTGGTCCAGCACGAAGGGCAGGATGAACTCCTCGATCAGGCCCAGGATGCCAACATAGGCGTGGGCACGAACCTGGTTCAGCAGCAGGCGCTCGGCGTCGGACAGGAAGTCGAGACCAGTGGTCGGCGCCATGCCGTCCGGCAGGAAGGGCCGGGCGAAATCGAAGCCCGCCCCGCGCGGCAGCAGCTCCTCGACCTGCCAGCGGGCTCCTTCAGCGGCTGTCAGCACCTCGGCGTAGACATAGGGAACCTGCATCGCCACCACCTCCCGCGTGATGACGGGACAGTGGCCGGCTGCGGTCCAAAGCGCTGTGAAGGGGATCACAGGGCCAGCCGGCCCTAGCGCCCCGAGCGCTTGGTGCCGCGCTGCGGCGGCGCGGTCAGCGGGTCCTCCGGCCAGGGATGCTTGGGATAGCGGCCACGCAGCTCGGCGCGCACGGCGGCGTAGCTGCCCTGCCAGAAGCCGGCGAGGTCCTGTGTCACCTGCACCGGCCGGCCGGCCGGCGATAGCAGGTGGATCACCACCGGCACGCGCCCGTCAGCCACCGCCGGGGTGCTGCGCTGACCGAACAGCTCCTGCAGCTTGACCGCCAGCACCGGCGCCTCGCCGCCATAGTCGATCTCCACCTGTCGGCCGCTCGGCACCGCCAGGTGGGTCGGTGCCAGGCGGTCGAGATCGCGGCGCTGCTGCCAGGTGAGCTGCTCGCGCAGTGCCTCGCCAAGGTCGAGCCGCGCCAGCTGTGTCCGTCGGGTCAGGCCCTGCAGGGCCGCGCCCAGCCAGGCCAGCGGATCGGCCAGCAAGGACTCGTCCGACAGGTCGGGCCAGGACTCGGGCCAGAGGCGCCGCAACAGCGCCACGCGGGCTTGCAGCGACCGCGCCGCAGGCGTCCAGGGCAGCGCGGCGTGACCGAGCTGCCGGATGCCCTCGGCCAAGGCAGCAGCCACCGCCGCCGGGTCGGCCGCGCCGTCTCGCTTCTCCTCCAGCACCAGGGCGCCCAGCTTGCGGCGGCGCAGCAGCTGCACGGCCTCGGCACGGGCATCCCAGGCGACCAGGCGCTCTTCCACGATGCGCTCGGTAAAGCGCGTCTCGAGAGCGGCCTGGGTCAGCGGCGCGGCCAGGAAGACGCGGGCGCGCTCGCTGTCGCCGTCGAGCGCGGCGATGGCGAGCCAGGGCGCCGCCGCCAGCGCGTCCTCGGCCGCCACCACGGCGCCGCGTCCGTTGGCCAGGCGGAAGTGACCCAGGGCGCCACGCGCCTGCGCCAGGCGGTCGGGATAAGCCAGCGCCAGCACCTCGCCCGCCAGGGCGCTGTCGACCGCCTCGTCGCGCGGCACGGCGGCGCTCTGGCTCCACTGCTTGACCAGCGCGCGTGCCTCGAACAGCGCGCCGCGATCGGCGCGCGGGTCGTCGCGCCCGGCACGGAACAGCAAGTCGACGCGCAGGCGCAGGTCGCAGTCGCGGGTGCCGCGCAGCAGGTCGCGCCCGGCCAGCAGCGCCGCCAGGCCGCAGGCCAGGCGACCCTGCCCCTCCGCGCGCGCCGCCAGGATCATGTGCGCCAGGCGCGGATGCAGTCCCAGCGACGCCATGGCCCGGCCGTGCGGCGTCGGCTGGCCAGCGGCGTCGAGCGCGCCCAGGTCGGCCAGGAGGGCGCGCGCCTGCGCCAGCGGCCCGGCCGGAGGCGGATCGAGAAACGCCAGGTCGCGCCCCTCGCCGGCACCCCAGAGCGCCAGCTCCAGCGCCAGCGGCGCCGGGTCACTGGCCAGGATCTCCGGCGTCGGATGCGGGCTGCGGGCGCGCTGGTCGGCCTCGGTCCACAGGCGATAGCAGATGCCGGATTCCAACCGTCCGGCGCGGCCGGCGCGTTGCGTCGCCGTGGCCTGGCTGGCGCGCAGTGTTTCCAGCCGCGTCATGCCGCTGCGCGGGTCGTAGCGCGGCACCCGGGCGAGGCCGCTGTCGACCACCACGCGGATGCCCTCAATGGTGAGACTCGTCTCGGCGATGGAGGTGGCCAGCACTACCTTGCGCCGGCCGGGCGGCGCCGGCTGCAACGCGGCGTCCTGCGCGCGGCTGTCGAGGTCGCCATAGAGCGGCGCCAGCTCGCAGCCCGGCGGCAGGCGCGCATCCAGACGTTCAGCGACGCGGCGGATCTCGCCCTGTCCCGGCAGGAAGACCAGGATACTGCCGGTTTCCTCGCGCAGGGCGCGCAGCACCGTCTCGCTCACTGTGTCCTCGATACGGCCCAGCGGCGCGCGGTCGGCCCAGCGGATCTCCACCGGAAAGGCGCGGCCCTCGCTGGTCAGGATCGGCGCCGCGCCCAGCAGCCTGGCGATGGGTGCCGCATCCAAGGTCGCCGACATCACCAGCAGGCGGAGCGCCGGGTTCAGCGCCTGCGCCTCCAGCGCCAGGGCCAACGCCAGGTCGCTCTCCACGCCGCGCTCATGGAACTCGTCGAACACCACGCAGCCGATATCCTGCAGCCCAGGATCGCCCTGCAGGCGGCGCAGGAAGATGCCATCGGTGACCAGCTCGACCCGGGTCTTCGGGCCGACCTTGCTGTCCAACCGCACGCGATAGCCGACCTGCTCGCCCACCGCCTCGCCCAGGCTGGCCGCCATGTGGCGTGCCGCCAGGCGCGCCGGCAGGCGCCGCGGCTCCAACACCAGGACCTTGCGGCCGGCCATCCAGGGCGCGGCGGCCAGTGCCAGCGGCACGCGCGTGGTCTTGCCGGCACCGGGCGGCGCTTGCAGCACCAGGCTGGGCGCGTCGGCCAATGTGGCGACGACCGCGGGCAACAGGGGATCGATGGGCAGCGGCGGCGGCATGGTCAGGCTTGTGGCCCAGGCGCCGCCGCCTGGCAACCGGCGGCTAGCGGCGGCCGCGCCTGGCGCGCGCCGGCGCCTTGACCAGGTGGCCCGTGTCGGGCGCCTTCGGCTGGCGTTCGCGCAGACCCATGACGCCGGTACCCATGGCCAGGCTGCCGAAGGTGATGGCGAAACCGAAGAGCAGCAGGCCGACCACCAGCCAGCCCTCGCCGCTCTTCGCGATCAGCGTGCGCAGGCCGGCGGTATCGAACCAGAGCAGCAGGCCCAGCACCGACCAGCCGGCCAGGATGCCGACCAGCAGGTGCCCCAGAAGGAAAGACAGCAGGCCCGGTTTCATGCGCTCACTTTAGCCGCGTCCCGCCCCCAACGCCCGCACCAGCTTGCCGCAGGGGACGCCGGGGTCTATGCCTCGCCGCCATGCTTGGAGCCCGTCCCCCGAAGCGCCGTTCCCCGAAGCGCCCGCCGCCCCGCCGGGCGCCGGCGCCAGCGGCCGCGCCGTCGCGGCCCGGCCTCGACCTCGTCCAGCGCCTGCTCTACCGCGACGGGCTGATGTTGATCATCGACAAGCCGGCGGGCATTGCTGTGCACGCCGGCCCGCGCGGTGGCGACACGCTGGAGGACTACATGGAGCCGCTGCGCTTTGGCTTGCCTGCCGATCCGCAGCTGGCCCACCGCCTGGACCGCGACACCTCGGGCTGCCTGGTGCTGGGGCGGCACCGCAAGGCGCTGCGCAAGTTGGGCGCGCTCTTCGCCGAAGGCAGGGTGGAGAAGACATACTGGGCTCTGGTGCTGGGCCAGCCGGCAACCGACAGCGGCCGCATCGAGGCGCCGCTGAGCAAGCTGAATGCCGTCAAGGGTTGGAAGATGCTGGTGGCCGACGACGGCCAGTCGGCCATCACCGAATGGCGCGTGCTGGGCCGCGGCCCCGACCGTGCCTGGATCGAGTGCCGACCGCTGACCGGCCGGACTCATCAGATCCGCGTCCACCTGGCGCACCTGGGCTTTCCCATCCTGGGTGACCCCCTCTATGGCCCACGCGTCGGCGACAGCCGCAGCGAGCCGCTGCACCTGCACGCGCGCCGGGTCGTGGTGCCGCTCTATCCCAGCAAGCCGGCGGTGGTGGCCGAGGCGCCGCTGCCCGATGCTTTGCAGCCGGGCTTCGCCGCCTGCGGCTGGACGGCATAGCACTGCTGCCCCGCCCCCGGTCGACAGGCCGCGGGCCGGGTGATACCAGAGCCGCGACCTGAACCTTCCCGGGGGCATACTTGACCGACAGTAGTCCCTTGATCCTGACGCGGGATGGCGCCATCGCCACGCTGCAGCTGAACCGGCCGGCGGCGCTGAACGCGCTGGACGCCGCCATGGCCGCGCTGCTGGCCGAGCACAGCGAGACGCTGCGCCGCGATCGCGGTCTGCGCGCCGTGCTGCTGACCGGCGCCGGCCGCGCCTTCATGGCCGGCGGCGACATCAAGCAGCTGAGCGACAATCCCGGCCCGACCACGACCGACAAGCTGATCCTCAACCTGCATCGCGGCCTGACCAACCTGGCGCAGCTCAACGCGCCGGTGATCGCCGCCTGCCAGGGCGCGGTGGCCGGCGCCGGCTTCTCGCTCGCCATGGCGGCGGACTTCGTCATCGCCGCCGACGACGCCAAGTTCACCACCGCCTACGCCAAGATCGGCGCCAGCCTGGATGGCTCCTCCTCCTGGACGCTGCCGCGCCTGGTTGGCCATCGCAAGGCGATGGAGCTGGCGCTGCTGTCGCCAGTGATCGACGCCGCCGAGGCTTTGCGCCTGGGCCTGGTCACCAGCGTGGTGCCGGCGGCGGCGTTGCAGGACGAGGCGCTGGCGCTGGCCCGCCGGCTGGCCGAGGGGCCGACCCACGCCTATGGCCGCATGAAGACGCTGCTGCGGGCCTCGCAGCAGAACGGCCTGGAGGCGCAGCTGGAACTTGAGCGCCTGCTGTTTGGCGCCGGGGCCGCCACCGCCGATTTCGCCGAGGGCACCGCCGCCTTCCTGGCCAAGCGCAAACCCAGCTTCCAAGGACACTGATCCCGATGGCCCTGCCTTCGCACTTCGACCGTCTACGCCTGCCGGTCATCGGCTCGCCGATGTTCCTGGTGTCGCGCCCGCCGCTGGTACTGGCGCAGTGCAAAGCCGGCATCATCGGTGCCTTTCCGTCGCTGAACGCGCGGCCGGCCAGCCAGTACGAGGAATGGCTGCAGGAGATCACCGAGGGCCTGGCGGCGCATGACAAGGCGCATCCCGAGGCGCCCGCCGCCCCCTTCGCGGTCAACCTGATCGTGCACAAGACCAATCCCCGGCTCGACGAGGACCTGGCGCTAACGGTGCAGCACAAGGTGCCCATCGTCATCACCTCGCTGGGCGCGCGCGAGGACGTGATCCAGGCCGTGCATAGCTATGGCGGCGTGGTGCTACACGACATCATCCACGTCGAGCACGCCCGCAAGGCGGCGGAGCGCGGGGCCGACGGGCTGATCGCGGTGGCGGCCGGCGCCGGCGGCCATGCCGGGCGCCTGTCGCCCTTCGCGCTGGTGCAGGAAATCCGCGCCTGGTGGGACGGCATCCTGGTGCTGGCCGGCGCCATCAACAGCGGCGGTGGCGTGCTGGCGGCGCAGGCCATGGGCGCCGACCTGGCCTATCTCGGCAGCGCTTTCATCGCCACCGACGAGGCTGTCGCAGACCAGCGCTACAAGGACATGATCGTCGCCGGCCAGGCCGCCGACGTGACCTATACCGACTACTTCTCCGGCGTGTCGGCGAACTATCTCAAGGCCTCCATCGCGCTGCAGGGCTTCGATCCCGACAACCTGCCGAAGCCGGAAGCCGGCAAGATGGATTTCGGCGGCGGCACGCGCGAGGGCCCGCGCGCCTGGCGCGACATCTGGAGCGCGGGTCAAGGCATCGGCAGCACGCCGGCGATCACGCCGGCCGGCGCCGTGGTGGCGCGACTGGCGGACGAGTACGCCACGGCGCGCGCCAAGCTCCGCGGCGCCTGACCCAAATGCCGACCAGTCGAAGGGGCCTGCCATGACCACACCCGTGACCCCGCTGCCCGCCGCCACCATCATGCTGCTGCGCGACGGCGCCGGCGGCCTGGAGGTGCTGATGACCGCGCGCCACGAAGACGCCGGCTTCGCCGCTGGCGCCCTGGTGTTTCCCGGCGGCAAGGTCGACGCCCCCGATGCCCAGCTGGTGCGCTTCGCCCGCGGCCTCGACGGCGTGGCACCGCAGGAGGCCGCCTTCCGCATCGCCGCGCTGCGCGAGACCTTCGAGGAGAGCGGCCTGCTGCTGGCGCGTCGCCGTGGTCAGGATCGCCTGCTAAGCGGCGTGGAGGCGGCCGAGCTGACCGGCAACGGTGCCGACTTCGCCACGCTGGCCAGCCAGGGCGGCCTGGAGCTGGCGGCCGACTTGTTATTGCCCTTCGCGCACTGGATCACACCGCTGGACCGGCCGAAGCGCTTCGATACCCGCTTCTATGTCGCCGCCTTTACCAGCGATCAGGAGGCCCGCCACGACGGCCGCGAGGCGGTGGAGTCGCGCTGGTGCGATGCCGCCAGCGTGGTCAAGGACGGCGAACAGGGCCGCGCCAAGCTGGTCTTCGCCACCCGCATGAACCTGCTGCGCCTGGCGGCCTCCGCCAACGTAGAGTCCGCGCTCGCCGCCGCGCAGGCGCAGCCGCTGGTCACCGTGATGCCGGAATTCGTCAAGACACCGCAGGGCACCCGCATCCTGGTCCCGGTCGCCGCCGGCTATGGCGGGCCGGAGATCGAGCCGGTGGGCATCGTGCGCGCCTGATGCGGCCGAAACTCGACTTCACCTGCGACTATCGCACGCTGGAGGCGGTCTCGCCGCTGATCCGCCGCATCGTCGCGGAGAACCCAGGGCCCTTCACCTTCCTGGGTACCGGCACCTATGTCGTGGGCCACGGCAGCGTCGCGGTGATCGACCCCGGCCCCGAGATGCCCGAGCACGTCGACGCGCTGCTGACGCAGCTGGGCGACGAGCGGGTCAGCCACATCGTCGTCACCCACACCCACCGCGATCATTCGCCGGCCGCGCGCCTGTTGCAGGCCAAGACCGGCGCACCGACCTTCGGCTTCGGACCGCACGGCGGCGGCGACCACGAGATCGAGGCCGGCGCCGACCTCGACTTCGAACCCGACCGGGTGATCGGCGAGGGCGCGCTGCTGCAGGGCGACGGCTGGCAGCTGCGGGCGCTGCACACGCCGGGTCATACCTCGAACCACCTCTGTTTCGCCCTGCCGCAGGAGCAGGCGCTGTTCACCGGCGATCACGTCATGGGCTGGTCGACCACGGTGATCCAGCCGCCGGACGGCGAGATGGCAGCCTACATGGCGCAGCTGCGGCGCCTGCGGCAGCGCGACGACCGCACTTTCTGGCCGACCCATGGCGCGCCGATCCTGGATCCGGCGGCGCATCTGGATGCGCTGATCGCCCACCGCTTGGCGCGCCGCGCCAAGGTGCTGGCGGCGCTGGACCAGGTGCCGCGCCGGCCCATCGCGCTGGTGCCGCTGGCCTATGAGGCGGCGCTGGACCGCCGGCTCTACAGCGCCGCGGCGCAGTCGCTGCTGGCGCACCTCATCGAACTGGCGGGCGACGGCCTGGCGGTCGAGACCCCGGACGGCTGGCGCCGCGCCGCCGCTGGGGCCTGAGGCAAAGACGCCGCTATCCCACCCGCCGGACGGTTGCTATCAGAGGCCATGGCCGCACCCCTTCTCAGTCTGCAGGACATCACGCTCAGCTTCGGCGGCCACCCGCTGCTGGAGCAGGCCGACCTCGTGGTGGAGCCCGGCGACCGGCTCTGCCTGGTCGGGCGCAACGGCTCGGGAAAGTCGACGCTGCTGAGGATCGCCGCCGGGCTGCTGGCGGCGGATGCCGGCCGCCGGGTGCCGCAACAGGGCACCAGGATCCTCTACCTGCCGCAGGAGCCCGACCTCTCCGGCCACGCCACGGTGCTGGACTACGTCGCCGCCGGGCTGCCGGCCGAGGGGTCGATCCACCGCGCCCGGCAGCTGCTCGACGCGCTGGAGCTGCCTGGGGACCTGGACACCGCCACGCTGTCGGGCGGCGAGATCCGCCGCGCCGCGCTGGCCCGCACCCTGGCGCCGCAGCCCGACGTGCTGTTGCTGGACGAGCCGACCAACCACCTGGACCTGCCGGCCATCGAGTGGCTGGAGGCCGAGCTGGCCGGCCTGACCTCGGCCATCGTGCTGATCAGCCACGACCGGCGTTTCCTGGAGCGCCTGTCGCGCGCCACGCTGTGGCTCGACCGCGGCCGGGTGCGCCGACTCGACCAGGGCTTTGGCAGCTTCGAGGCCTGGCGCGACCAGGTGCTGGAGCAGGAGGAGCGCGACCGCCACAAGCTGGATCGCCGCATCGTCGCCGAGGAACACTGGCTGCGCTATGGCGTCACTGCCCGGCGCAAGCGCAACGAAAAGCGCCTGTCCCGCCTCCAGGGTCTGCGCCAGGAACGCCGCGAGGAACGGCGCCAGGCCGGCCAGGTGCAGATGACCGCCGGCGACACCCCGCAATCCGGCAAGCTGGTGATCGAGGCCAAGGGCCTGGCCAAGGCCTTCGGCGAGCTGACGCTGATCAAGGACTTGTCGCTGCGGGTGCGGCGCGGCGACCGCCTGGGCATCGTCGGCCCGAATGGCGCCGGCAAGACCACCTTGCTGAAGCTGTTGACCGGCCAGCTTGAGCCCGACGCCGGCAGCGTGCGGCTGGGCGCCAATCTGCTGCCGGTAACGCTGGACCAGCAGCGCCGCGCACTGGATCCCGCCTGGACCCTGGTGCAGGCCTTGACTGGCGGCCACGGCGACCGCGTGCAGGTCGGCGGCCAGTCGAAGCACGTCATGAGCTACCTGCAGGATTTCCTCTTCACCCCGGCGCAGGCCAATACCCCGGTCGGCGTGCTGTCGGGCGGCGAGCGAGGCCGCCTGATGCTGGCGCGCGCGCTGGCGCAGCCGGCCAACCTGCTGGTGCTGGACGAGCCGACCAACGACCTTGACCTGGAGACGCTCGATCTACTGCAGGAGATGATCGCCGAGCATCCGGCGACCGTGGTGCTGGTCAGCCACGACCGCGATTTCCTCGACCGCACCTGCACCTCGCTGCTGGCCTTCGAGGGCCGCGGCCGCTGGCTGGAGTATCCCGGCGGCTACAGCGACATGGTGGCCCAGCGCGGCCACGGCGTGACCACGCGGTCGGTGGCTGAGGGTGCCAGACGACCGCGCGACGGCAAGCCGTCCGCGCCGCCGCCGGCCAAGGCTGAGCGGCGCCCGCGCCTGTCGCTGCCGCAGCAGCAGAACCTGAAGGAACTGCCGCGCCGAATCGAGACACTGCAGCGTGGCATTGCCGGCCTGCAGGAAAAACTGGCCGACGCCGACCTGTTCCGCCGCGACCCGGGCGGCTTCGCCAAGGCCAGTACCGACCTAGCGACGCTGCAGGCTGCGCTGGACACCGCCGAGGAAGCCTGGCTGACGCTCACGCTGCTGAAAGAAGAGCTGGAGGGCTGAGCCGGCGTCGGGCGTCAGACTCTTTCATTCGTTTCGTTTTGGAACGAGGCGCGGAACGATCTTCGGTTGAGGCCCACGCGGTCGACCCCTAGGCTTTCCTGACTGGTCGCTCATGACTAACGGCCGTTCGATCAGGAATGAAGAAAGGGCTGCGCCGGGGACCGCCGACCTTGGCGCAGCCTCTTTTCTTCTCCACAGCCTCAGGGTGCCTAGTAAATCCATCGCGCCGCTGAGACCGTGCCACCACAATTACCCCTCGTAGACCTCAACCGGATCAGGGACCGGCTGCCTTGACCCGCTCAAACCGAGCCGACTTCATCAACTGGGTGCTCACCCTGCCCGACGTGGCGGCCTTCGTCGTTGAAACCGACAGCGGCCGCGCGCACTGCAGCCCGGTGCTGCAGCGCTTCCTGACGGGGCATGACGCAAAGCTAGGCACACCACCACTGGCGACCGCTGAATTGGCCGCCGCCGCCGGGCGCACCGCCTTCGAGGGCGAGGTGTTGCGCCGCGCCGCCGTCGCCAGCGGACCCCACGGACAGCCGGGTTCGCGCCAGCTTTGGGCCACGGTACCGATCGAATCCGACAGCGGCGACGTCTTGTTGCTGGGCCTCTATGTCGGGCCGCTGCAGGGCGCCGACGCCACGGTGCAAGAGGCGGCCTTTCGTGCGGCGATGCAGGAACCCGATCGACGCCATGGCATCAACCAGCCGCTGACGGCGATGAGCTTCCTGCTGGAAAACCTGTTGCACGCCTTCGTCACCGCAGCGCCGGACGCGGTCTATCGGGCGCGCAAGGCTGGCGATCTAGGGCTGCAACTCATTCAGCTCCGCGCCCTGCTCCCGGTCGATTCGCCGCCAAAGTAGGCGACGCGGAGAGTATTGCATCTATTGCGCGCCGTCTTCTTCGGCTTCCGCTACCGCGAAGCCCCTACTATCCTTGCCGGGATCGGCGATTATTCAGCTCGGATGTTCCCTGTTTATGAGTGATATTTGTATTCTCGCGCATACTGAACTATTCTCAATTTCATTCTTTTGGTGACAGGAATCGATTCGCGCAGGTGCAGGCTTCGGTGAAGCGAACAGAAGGGTAATGAGACCATGGCGGCCGAGATCGCGGAGGAGACCCAACTATTGAGTGCGGTCCTCTTGATCGAGGACGATGCCGTCACCCTGGAGAACTATGGCGAGCTGCTGGTGCGCAGTGGAATTGCCCATAAATCAACACGGTCCGGCGCCGAGGGTTTGTCGCTGCTGGACGCCGATCCCTCGATCGACGTGGTCGTCACCGACCTGATGCTGCCCGACATCGATGGCCTGGGCGTGCTCAACGCGCTGCGGTCGCTGCTGGCCGGGCGACCCTGGATCCAGGCGATCGTCGTCACCGGACGCCCGAGCATCGAGACCGCGATCCAGGCGCTGCGCCTGGAGGCCGTCGACTTCCTGACCAAGCCGATCGCGCCTTCCGACTTCATCGCCGCCGTGCAGCGCGCCCGGGCGCGCGCCTTCAGCGTCCGTTTCCGCGGCCTTGGCAGCGCCCACAGCGCGGCCCATCACGCCGGCACCCGCACCGCCACCAAGCCGGATGGTTCGATCGACATCGAGTTTGTCCGCAGCCTGGTGAAGGCACGCGCGCTGCGCACCAAGATGTTCCAGTCGGAGCTCTTCGCCGAGCCGGCCTGGGACATGCTTCTGGACCTGCTGATCGCCCATCTGTCGGGCAAGAAGGTCTACGTCACCAGCCTCTGCATCGCCGCTGGTGTGCCCATCGCGACGGCCTTCCGCCGCATCGAGGACCTGGCCGCCAACGGCCTGATCAGCAAGACGCGCGACTCCAAGGATACCCGACGCGTCTTCGTGCAGCTGACCGACGCCGGCTACCGCAAGATGGCGGACTACCTGAATGCCGTCTCGGCGCAGGCACCGGCGGCCTGACCGCCGCCGCATGACGCCGGCGAACAGCCGTCCGGCGTTGCCGGCATAGGGTTCCGCGCGCGGCCCGGCTAGAGTACCTGCCGTGACGAGCATCATCCTTACCTCCCCGCCCTCGGCCGGCCGCGCCACGCTCGGTGTGGTCGGCGCCGCGCTGATTTCTGGCCTCTACTGGCTGCCGCTGCGTGCCGTGCAGCAGGCCGGCATCGCCGACCTCTGGGCCGCCGTGCTGATCGCCCTGGCCGCACTGCCAGTCGTCGCGGTCCCGCTGCTCTTCATCCACCGGCCGCGACGCGCCGACATCGCTGCCCTGCTGCTGGTTGCCGGCACCATCGGCGGCGCCTTCGCCTGCTACACGGCCAGCCTGATCCTGACTGACGTGGTGCACGCGCTGCTGCTGTTCTACATCGCGCCGGCCTGGTCGACGCTGCTGGAGGTCTTCGTGCTGCGGCGACGCCTGACTTGGCGGCGCGTGGTGGCCCTGGTGCTGGCGCTGGTCGGCCTCTGGGCCATCCTGGGCGGCACCGGCGAGCTGCCGCTGCCGCGCAATACCGGCGACTGGCTGGCGCTGGCCTCGGGCCTGCTCTGGGCGGTTGGCACGCTGGTCGCCTTCCGTCGGCAGGACCTACCGATGCTGCAGCAGACCGCGGCCTTGGGGCTGGGCGCCCTGGCAACCTCGCTGCTGCTGGTACTGCTCGGCCTGGGTGGGGAGATGCCGGGCAGCCAGGCCCTAGGCGACGCGGCACCCTGGCTGCTGCCGCTGGCGCTGCTGTTGACGCTGCCCATGTGGTTCCTGACGCTCTGGGGCGTTAGGGCTCTGACGCCGACCCGCACCACGTTGATCTTCATGCTTGAGGTCTGCATCGGCGTCGCCTCGGCGGCGCTGCTGACCGACGAGCCCTTCGGCTGGCACGAATCGCTGGGCATGGTCCTGGTGTTGGCCGCCGCCGGGGTCGAACTGCTGGAACCGACTGCACGAAGGAAGCCGACATGATAGACAGTGCGCTGACCGACCGCATCAAGACCGCGGTGGCCGATGGCTTCGAGGAGCAGACCCGCTTCACCAGCGACCTCACCGCCCTGCCCTCGCTGCGCGGCCGCGAGGCACCGGCGCAGGACGTGATGGCCCGCGCCTACCGCGCCGCCGGCCTGGCGGTCGACCGCTTTAAGGTGGAGCTCGACGACATCCGCCATCTGCCAGGCTTCTCGCCAGTGGCGGTCTCCTACGACGACGCCTGGAATGTAGTCGGCGCACACCGTGCGCCCGATCCCCGGGGTCGCTCGCTGATCCTCAACGGCCATATCGACGTGGTGCCGACCGGCCCTATCGAGCTCTGGTCCAAGCCGCCCTTCCAGCCGCATGTCGAGGGCGACTGGCTCTATGGCCGCGGCGGCGGCGACATGAAGGCCGGCCTGGTGGCCGCGCTCTATGCCTTCAAGGCGCTGCAGCGCCTGAAGTTGGCACCCACCGCCGACATCTACCTGCAGTCGGTGATCGAGGAGGAGTGCACTGGCAACGGCGCGCTGGCCTGCCTGGCGCGTGGCTATCGCGCCGAGGCGGCGGTGATCCCCGAGCCGATGAGCGAGGCCCTGGCCAAGGCGCAGGTCGGCGTCATGTGGCTGCAGGTCAAGCTGCGCGGCCGGCCGGTGCATGTCGCCGTCGCCGGCAGTGGCGCCAACGCCATCGAGGCTGCCTATCCGCTGATGCAGGCGCTGCACGCGCTGGAGGCGCGCTGGAACGCCCAGAAGCACCCGGCCTTCGCCGGCATCGAGCATCCGCTGAACCTGGTGGTCAGCCGCATCGAGGGCGGCGACTGGACCTCCAGCGTGCCGGCCTGGTGCACCTTCGACGTGCGCTGCGGTCTCTACCCCGGCAGCGACCTGGCGACCATCCGCCACGAGATCGAGGACTGCGTGCGCCAGGCAGCGCAGGCCAATCCCTACCTAGCCAACACCCCGCCGGAGATCGTCTATCACGGCTTCCAGGCCGAGGGTTACGTGCTGACCGACGCCGATGCGCAGATCGCCGCGCTGGAGCGCAGCCACCGCGCGGTGACCGGCCAGGCGCTGCAGCAGAAGGCGCTGACCGGCACCACGGACGCCCGCTTCTTCGGCCTCTACGCCGGCATCCCCGGCCTGGTCTACGGCCCGCAGGCGGAATCGATCCACGGCTACGACGAGCGGGTGAGTTTGTCCTCCACGCTCCGTGTAACGCAGGCCATCGCGCTCTTCATCGCCGACTGGTGCGGGGTGGAGAGGAGTTGATATCCCTCTCCCCTGGGAGAGGGTGCGAGCGCAGCGAGCGGGTGAGGGACGTTGGTGCGGCTGACTGAGAGTCGCACCAACGTCCCTCACCCCGACCCTCTCCCAGGGGAGAGGGAGGACTGCAGCACCGTGGCTAAGCTCTTTCCGCCGCTGGCCGCCTCGACCAGCAGCGGCGCTGGCGCGTAACCGATTCCCGAGGCCGCGCATAGCGCCTCGACATCCCGCAGCGCCGCCGGCAGCCCCCGCTGTTCGGCGGCGAACAGCGGCCCGCCGCGCCAGGCCGGGAAGCCGTAGCCGTTCACCAGCGTGACATCGACGTCGGAGGGGCGCTGGGCAATGCCCTCCTGCAGCAGGAGGCAGGCTTCGTTCACCATGGCCGCCAGCGCGCGCGACTGGATTTCGGCGTCGCTGAAGGCGCGCGGCACGATGCCCTTCTCCGCCCGCGCTGCTTCGATGATGGCCTCGACCGCCGGATCTGCCTCGCCGCGCCGCGCACCGGGGGCGTGGCGATACCAGCCGAGCCCGGTCTTCGCACCGAAGCGCCCGGCCTCGCAGAGGCGATCTGGGATGGCGACGTAGCGCGCGCGGGGGTCGCGCGCGGCCGCCTGGCGCTGGCGCGTCTTCCAGGCAATCTCCAGCCCCGTCAGGTCGAAGACCGCGAAGGGCCCCATGGCCAGGCCCCAGGCCTCCAGCGCGGCATCCACCTGCTGCGGCAGGCAGCCTTCCTCCAACAGGAATTCCATCTGCTTGCGGTAGGCCATGAAGATGCGGTTGCCGATGAAGCCCTCGCCAACGCGTGCCACCACCGCCAGCTTGCCAAGGCGCTTGCCCAGCGCCAGGGCGGTGGCCAGCGTGTCGTCGGCGGTCGCTGCGCCGCGCACCACCTCCAGCAATCGCATGACGTTGGCCGGGCTGAAGAAGTGCAGGCCACAGACATCCTGCGGCCGCGCCGTCACAGCGGCGATGGCGTCGACGTCGAGATAGGAGGTGTTGGTCGCCAGCACCGCGCCGGGGCGCGCCACGGCGTCGAGACGCCGGAAGACCTCCTGTTTCACCGCCAGGTCCTCGAACACCGCCTCGATCACTAGATCCACCCCGCCCAGAACGGCGAAGTCAGCGCCGCAGGCGATGCGGCCCAGGCGCTCGGCCTGCACCGTCTCGGCAAGGCGGCCGCTCTTCACCTGGCGAGCATAGAGCTCCTCAAGCCGCGCCGCGGCGCGCGCGGCGGCCGTGGCGTCGGTCTCCACCAGCCGGACCGTCAGGCCAGCATCGGCACAGGCTGCGGCGATGCCGCTACCCATGGTGCCGCCACCGATCACACCGACCGTGGCGTGGGCGCGCGGCACGGCGGCGAGGCCTTCGACCTTGGGTGCCTCACGCTCGGCGAAGAAAACGTGGCGCAGGGCCTTGGCCTGATCGCTGATCACCAGCTCGGCGAAGATGGCACGCTCGGCCGCCAGGCCCTCTTCGAAGGGCAGGCGCGCCGCCAGCGCCACCGCCTCACCCGCCTTGACCGGCGAGAGCTGGCCACGCGCGCGGCGCTTCACCTCGCCTTGCGCCTTGGCGAAGGCTTCCGCATCGAAAGGCGCCACGGCGCGCGCCGAGACCCGCGGGCCCGGCGGATTGCGCAGCAGTCCTTCCGCCGCGGCCACCGCGGCCCCAATGAGATCGCCCTCTGCCACGGCATCGGCGAGACCCAGTGACACCGCCTCGGCAGCGCCCAGGCGACGACCGCTGCTGACCAGCTCCAGCGCCACTGGCGCGCCGACCAGGCGCGGCAGGCGCTGCGTGCCGCCGGCGCCCGGCAGGATGCCGAGCTTCACCTCCGGCAGGCCGATGCCGGCGCCGGGCGCCATGATCCGCCGGTCACAGGCCAGCGCCACTTCGCAGCCGCCGCCCAGCGCGTTGCCGTGCAGCGCCGCCACCGTCGGCTTGAGCAGCGCGTCGAGCGCGGCGATGACTGCCGGCAGGCTCGGCTCCAGCAGGGGCTTGCCGAACTCGCGAATGTCGGCGCCGGCCGGGAAGCTGCGCCCGGCGCCGGCGAGGACCACCGCGGCGATGGCCGGGTCGGCGGCGACCTGTTCCAGCGCGGCCCGCAGCCCAGCCCGCACCGCCTGCGAAAGGGCGTTGACCGGCGGGTTATCGACCAGGATCACGGCAATGGCGCCGCGCCGTTCGACGCGGACGGGAGAGGACTGACTCATTCTGCGATGGCTCCTGCTAGGCTGCCGCTCACATAGCACAAACCGTCATCCCGGCCGCAGGCGGCGCAGCCGCCGAGGAGCCGCAAGGAAGCTTCATGACCGACGCACCGCTGCTGATCGAGCGCGCCGAGGGCTACCACGTCCTGACGCTGAACCGCCCCGACCGCCTCAACGCCTTCACCGAGGAACTGCATCGCCTGCTGCGCGCGGCGCTGCAGGCGGCGGGGGACGACGAGTCCTGTCGTGCGGTGCTGCTGACCGGCGCCGGCCGTGCGTTCTGCGCCGGGCAGGACCTGGCGGCGCGGCGCTTCGAGCCTGGCCAGGTGCCGGACCTCAGTCGCTCGGTGCAGAGCCTCTATAACCCGCTGGTACGTGCCCTGCGCACGCTGCCCAAGCCGGTGGTCTGCGCGGTCAATGGCGTCGCCGCCGGTGCCGGCGCCAACCTGGCACTGGCCTGCGACATCGTCGTGGCCGGTCGCGCGGCGCGTTTCGTGCAGTCCACCACCAGGATCGGGCTGATTCCCGATGCCGGCGGCACCTGGACCCTGCCCCGCCTGGTCGGCGCGGCGCGCGCCCGCGCGCTGCTGCTGCTGGCCGAGCCGGTGACCGGCGAGCAGGCGGCCGACTGGGGCATGATCTGGCAGGTCCTCGACGATGGCGAGTTGCTGCTCACCGCCAGGGCGCTTTGCCAGAAGCTGGCCGCCCTGCCGCCGGTCGCCCTGGCGCTGACCAAGCAGGCGCTGGAGGCCAGCGGTGGCAACGACCTGGATGCCCAGCTCGGTCTCGAGCGCGACCTGCAGGGTGCGGCCGGGCGGACGCCGGACTATCGCGAGGGCGTCGCCGCCTTCCTGGAGAAGCGCCCTGCGAAGTTCACCGGGAAGCGGTGAGGGATCAGGCGGCGACGGCGCAGTCCTCCCTCTCCCGCTTCTGGCGGGAGAGGGTCGGGGTGAGGGCGGTCGGTTGGTGCAGGTGTCGAGACTCGCACCAAGCGCCCTCACCCGGCTCACTGCCGTTCGCCACCTTCTCCCGCCACAAGCGGGAGAGGGAAACCCACGCGCAGCTTGCGCCTGGGCGCTGGTGCCACAGCCGCCGCTTTCTCCGCCGCTTCGATGGCCTGCCAGCCGGCCCAGTCCACCGGCGTCGCGCCGCGCGCCTTTATCAATGCCAACAGTCCCGCGCGGCCGGGCTTGCCGGCCGGCTCCACCTCAGCCAGCAGCGCCTCGGCCACGCGATGCGATTCCGTGCGATTGGTCGGGATCGTGCCGCTCGGCCCGCGCCCCGCCCAGCCGACGACGTAGAGCCCCGGCTGCAGCGCGCCTTCGGCCCTGGCCAGGCGCCCCTCGACCAGCGGCAGGCCCGCCAGAGGCGCACAGCCGTAACCGATGCAAGTGACAGCAAGGTCGGCCGGCAGGCGAGTGCCGTCGGCCAGGCGTACCGCTTCCAGTGCGCCGTCGCCCTCGAAGGCGGCCGGCACCGCATGAAAGCGAAAGGCGATGCTCACCGGCCGCGCGGCGGCGCCAGTCCAGCGGCGCAGCAGCGTCAGGGTCTTGGGCTCCTCTCCCTGCGCTGCCGGCAGATCGTTCGCCGACACCAACGGCTGCGCCCGCGCCAGCTTGCCGAGCTCTTCCAGCTCCGGCGGGGTGAAGCGCATCTCCTCCGGCCCACGCCGGATCAGGAAGGTCACGCGCTCCAGCGGCCAGGACGCAAGCTCCGCCGCGATCTCGGGATCGAGGTCACTGGCCACCAATTCTTCAGGCGTCTTGGCCAGAATGCGGGCGACGTCGATGGCGACGTTGCCGGCGCCCACCACCACGACTTGACGCACCGGCCGCGACGGGATCGGGCGCTCGAGATGATCAGGGTGCGCGTTCAGCCAGCCGACGAAACGGCCGGAGCCGACGACGCCCGGCAGATGCTCACCAGGAACATCAAGCCGGCGATCCACCCCGGCGCCGGTCGCCAGCACCACCGCGTCATAGAGCTCACGCAGCTCGGCCAGCGAGACTGTCTCGCCCAGCGTCACGCCGCCGTGAAAGGCCGCCTGCCCCTTGTCCAGCGGCCGCGCCAGGGTGCGCGCCACGCCCTTGGTCGACTGGTGGTCGGCGGCGACGCCATAGCGCACCAGGCCAAAGGGCGTGACCAGCCGCTCGATCAGATCGATCTCGACCCCCGGCTGTTTCGCCAGGCGCTCGACGGCATAGAGCCCGGCCGGGCCGGCGCCGACGACCGCGACCTTGAGCGGAGTGTTCACTGCAGGTGCACGTACTCGTAGGCGACGTCGAGGTTGTTGATGCCGCGGTCCGGCGGGGCGATCCAGCTCGCCATCTTGCCGGGCTCGATCACCTGCTTCATCAGCGAGTGGATGAAGGCGCGGTCGGCCTCGCTCGGCAGCCACTCGTTCTGGCGGTTGGTCCAGGTCTCGGCGTCGATCTGCTGTCCCTCGGGCGTGACGTAGGTACCAGCCCAGGAGCCGATGGAGCGACGGAAGCGGGTCGAGGGCAGCTTCAGTTCGAAGGGCACGCCGGCCTTCTGCACCAAGCGGTTCCAACGCTTCACGCCGATCTCGCAGTCGGCGACGTAAGCCTGGCGCGTCACCTCGTTCATCGCATTGCGCAGCGCGATGCGCTCGACCTTGGAACCGCCCTGCCCGTCCGGCATCTCCAGCTCGAACTCCTGGCCGCTGCAGACATGGTCGGCAAAGCGCCCCTCGTCCGGCCGGCCCTTCAGGCCGTTGGCGAAGGTGGTGGCGGCGTTCGACGACTGGTCGGAGCCGAAGAGATCGAGCGAGGAGGAGAACCAGAAGTTCAGGTAGCGCTGCACCGTCGGCAGATCGACGGCGCCGGCGCGGCGCACGGCATCGGGATCGTCGCTGCCGATCTCCTTCATCACCTCCAACGCGCGGCGCACCACGCGGCTGACACCGGTGTCGCCGACGAACATGTGGTGCGCTTCCTCGGTCAGCATGAAGCGGCAGGTGCGCGCCAGCGGGTCGAAGCCGCTTTCGGCCAGCGACTTCAGCTGGAACTTGCCGTCGCGGTCGGTGAAGTAGGTGAACATGAAGAAGGACAGCCAGTCGCTGATCGGCTCGTTGAAGGTGCCGAGGATGCGCGGGTTGTCCTGGTGGCCGGAGCGGCGCTGCAGCAGCTCCTCGGCCTCCTCGCGGCCGTCGCGGCCGAAGTAGGCGTGCAGCAGATAGACCATGGCCCAGAGGTGCCGCCCCTCCTCCACGTTCACCTGGAAGAGGTTGCGCAGGTCGTAGAGCGAGGGCGCGGTCAGCCCCAGCAGGCGCTGCTGCTCGACCGAGGCCGGCTCGGTATCGCCCTGGGTGACGATCAAGCGGCGCAGGGTCGAGCGGTGTTCGGCCGGCACCTGCTGCCAGACCGGCTGGCCCATGACATCGCCGAAGCCGATGCGGCGATCTGCTTCCCGATCGGCCAGGAAGATGCCCCAGCGGTAGTCCGGCATCTTCACCGTGCCGTAGCTCGCCCAGCCGGCGGCATCGACCGAGGTGGCAGTGCGCAGGTAGACGTCGGCGGCCATGAAGCCCTCTGGCCCCATGGCCTTCCACCACTCGATGAAGGCCGGCTGCCAGTGTTCCAGCGCGCGCTGCAGCTGGCGGTTCTCCCCCAGGTCGACGTTGTTGGGGATGCGCTCCTGGTAATTCAGCGTGCTCATGGGCTTAAACCCTCTGCCAATCGAAGTTCGCCTTGCTGCCGCTGCCGAAGCGCTTCAGCGCGCCCTGTTCGCCAACCGCGTTGGGGCGAATGAAGATCCAGTTCTGCCAGGCCGAGAGGCGGCTGAAGATCTTGCTCTCCAGCGTCTCGGGCCCGGCGAAGCGAAGGTTTGCCTCCAGGCCGGTCAGCGCGTCGGGCGACAGGCTGGCGCGCTCCTCAATACCCAGGCGCAGTTCGTCTTCCCAGTCCAGCTCGTCGGGGGTCAGCGTCACCAAGCCGGCGTCGCGCGCTGCCTCGACACCCAGTGCCTGGCCGATCAGCGGCCGCAGCGCTTCGGCCTTGGCCACGTCATTGAAGCGGCCGACCAGGCGGCTGCGTCCGGCCACGGTGGGATAGCCCCCGAAGTTGGCGGTCGAGAGCGTCACGCGCGGCTGCTCGTTGCCGCCCTCGGCGCTGTTGTCCAGCATGTAGGAGCGATCGGCCGCAAGTAGCAGCTCGGCCAAGGTGCCGGCGAAGCAGGAGTCCTGGTCGACCACGGCGAAGAGGCTGCGCGCCGAGACATCGAGGCGCGCCAAGGTCCGCCGCAGCATGCCGCGCACCTCGCGCACGAACCAGTTGCCGGCGTGCGCCTCCAGCGCCGCGTCGGCGGCCAGGACCGAGGCCGCCGGGCCGCGCGTCTGCAGCAGCCAGAGGCCGACGTCGAGGTAGTTCAGCCGCAGGGTCAGGATGGCGTCGTCGAGCTGCCGCGCCATGGCCAGCGGCCACCAGTCGGCGCCGGCGGCCAGGATGGCCGCGGGCGTAGCGGCCGGCGGAGAGTCCGGCGCTGTCACGGTGATGGTGGCAACGCGGCCGGCCGGGTCGATCTCGACAGCGACCCAGGGATAGTCGATGCGCTGCCCGGCGACGTGGCGTTCCAACGGCGGCAGGGCGACGCCCTTGGCATCCTTCGGCCGGTCACTCGCCGCCGCCAGTTCCTGCGCCCGTGCCCGGGTCTTGGCCTTGAACTCCGACGGCGGCGCCGCGGCGTCGATCAGGCCCCATTCCTTGGCCCGGTCGGCGCGCAGCCCATCGGCGTTGGTGCAGAAGATGTCGGCCAGGTCGCGGCGTACCTTGCGCTTGTCGACTACGCGGGTCAGGCCGCCGGTGCCCGGCAGCACGCCCAGCAGCGGCACCTCGGGCAGGCTGACCACCGAGCTGCGATCGTCGACCAGCCAGATCTCGTCACAGGCCAGAGCCACTTCGTAGCCGCCACCGGCGCAGGTGCCGTTCACCGCTGCCAGGAACTTGAGGCCCGAGTTGGCCGAGGCATCCTCGATGCCGTTGCGCGTCTCGTTGGTGAACTTGCAGAAGTTCACCTTCCAGGCATGGCTCGATTGGCCCAGCATGTAGATGTTGGCACCGGCGCAGAACATGCGCTCCTTGGCCGAGGTCAGCATCACGGCGCCGACCTCCGGATGCTCGAAGCGGATGCGCTGCAGCGCGTCGTGCAGCTCCATGTCGACGCCGAGGTCGTAGGAATTGAGCTTCAGCGCGTAGCCGGGGACCAAACCGGCGGTCTCGTCGACGTCCAGCGCCAAAGTGGCGACGGACCCGTCGAAGGAGAGCTTCCAGTGCTTGTAGCTGTCGGGCGCGCGGTCGAAGAAGAACATGGCCAGATCCCCAGCACGGCACGGCTTGGACGCCGGCTCAGTAATAGGAAGTATAGTGCATGTTTTCTCTCGCGCAAGGTTAAACATGCATTAAAATGCATTCTCAAGCCGGCATGCGCACTCTGCCGCGCGAAGCCGTGAGCCAGATGCCGCAGCCGACAGCCACCAAGCCGACCAGTTGCTCCGGACCCACAGGCTCGTCCAGCCAGAACACGCCGGCCAGCGAGGCGACCACCGGGTTTAGCGTGACCGACACCGTGACCAGCGTCGGCGACGCGTGCTTCAGGGCGAAGGACCAGAGCAGGAAAGTGCCGACGCCGCCGACGACACCGAGGTAGACAATGGCCGTCCAGGTGTCGCTGCTGAAGCCAGCCAGCAGGGCGAAGCCGCCGCCGCTGCCGGCCAGCACCTCCATCACCAGGACGCCCAGCAGCATGCAGCTGGAGGTGAAGGGCGCCACGCCCACCTTCCCCACCAGCGGCCGGCAGGCGATGTTGAAGATCGCCATGGCACTGGCGCTGCCCAGCATGATCAGGTCGCCCAGCCAGGCGTCCGGCGGCGCGCTGCTCAATCCGGCGAGCAGCGCCAGCGCCACGCCGCCCATGGCCAGCAGCACCCCGAAGCTGCGCCGCAGCGTCAGGCGCTCGACCCCGACCGCCGCCGCCAGCAGCATGGTCAGCAGCGGCATGGTCGACATGGCCAGCGCGGCACGCGGCGCCGTGGTGTAGAGCAGCGAGGTGTTGAACAGCAGCGGCTGCGCGGTGAAACACAGCAGGCCCAGCGCGATCAGCCGGGCGAGTTCGCGCGGCGCCAGCCTGGCCCGGCTCTGACGCATTGCCAGCGGCAGCATCAGGAAGCCGGCCATCCCGAAGCGCAGCGTTCCCAGCATCTCCGGGCTGACGGATCCGGCCAGGTAGCGCGTGGCGACAATAGTGGTGCCGCCGAGGGTTGAGGACAGGATCGCCGCCAGCACGCCCCAGCGCTGCATGGCTGCCTCAGACCGGCACGCGCAGCCGCGCCGGAACGCTGGCCAGCCAGATGCCGACCGCGACGGCGCAGAGCCCCAGCCCCAACGCCAGGCCCAGCGGCTCGTCCAGCAGCAGCGACGCCAGCACCGAGGCGCTAAGCGGCGAAATGGTCACCGACACGGCGACGACCGTGACCGGCGCGTGCCTTAGCCCGAAGGACCAGAGCAGCATCGCGGCCACACCGCCGAAGAGTCCGAGGTAGACGATCAACATCCAGCTCTGCGAAGTGATGTCGGGCAAATTGGACAGGGCGCCGCTGAGCGCCGAGACCACCAGCAGGGCGGCACTGCCTGCCAGCATGGCGCCGCAGGTGAAGCCCAGCACTCCGACACGCGGGATGACGCTGCGCGAGCGCACGTTGAAAAACGCCATGACGAAGGCGCCGCCAAGCATCAGCAGGTCGCCGCGCCAGGCCTTCGGCGGGGCATGGTCCAGGCCGCCGAGCAGTGCGATGGCGACACCGGCCATGGCCAGCACCACCCCCATCGAGCGGCGCAGGGTCAGCACCTCCAGCTTCAGCGCCGCCGCCAGCAGCATGGTCATCAGCGGCATGGTGCAGATCGCCATGGCGGCGCGCGACGCCGTGGTCATGCTGATGGCGCTGTTGTAGATCACCGGAAAGAAGCCGAAGGCGATGCCACCCAGCACGACCGTGGCCAGCAGGTCGCGGCCGTGCAGACGCCGGCGCACCAGCAGCAGCATGACGGGAAGCAGCAGCAGGCCGGCGATACCGAAGCGCAGAGCCCCCAACAGCTCGGGCGCGACACCGCCGCCGAGCAGCCGGGTGGCCGCGATGGCGCTGCCGCCTAGCGCGCTTGACAGCGCGGCCGACCAGATCCCGATGCTCTGCCGCATCGCCTCCCCTTCTTTCGCAACTGCGAAAAAGGATCGCCGTCATCGCTGGCCACTGGAAGCGCCATGACGGAGCAGCCCCCCGCGCCCTGCACATGGCAGCGCGCGGCTTGGCCGCCCGCGGGATGGATGCCTAGACTGCGGCATGTACCAGCAGATCACTGTCCAGCCGGGCCTGGCCCCCTTGCCGCTGCGCCGGCTGGCACGGCGGCTGGACCGCCGTCTGCGGCCGCGCCTCACGCTGGCCGGTGGCAGCGCCAGTGCGCGCTTCGATACCGCGCTGGCCATTGCGGCGGCGCAGCGCCGCGATCTGCTGGCCATCGACCTGGGCCAGCTGGTCAGCCGCTACGCCGGCGACACCGAACGGCAGCTGCGCCTCGTCTTGGCCGAGGCTGGGCGGCGTGGCGCCCTGCTGTTCTTCGACGAGGCCGATGCGCTGTTCGGCAAACGCGGCAGGGTGCGGGACAGCCACGACCGCTACGCCAACCTGGAAGTGAGCTATCTGCTGGGTCGCTTGGCGTGGCACCGCGGCCCGGTGCTGCTCGGCAAGGCAAATCCTGACGCGCCGGCCGCGCCGGTCTGTCGCTAGGATGCGCTGGCGGGAACCGCTGGCCTATCCCTCCAGCAGGAAGGCCTCGCCCAGCCCTTCGACCAGCTTGCCGATGGCGTCAGCCGCCGCGCGCACCGCGGCCTTGTCAGTGCCGCGCACCACCAGCTGGGTGCCGAAGCGGCCCTCGCGCTGGAAGGGATAGCTGCCGACGTCGAGGTCGGGATACTGGGCCTGCACCTGGCCCAGGCCGGCGGCGATGGTGCCTTCCGGCACAAAGGCGGTGACCGTGGCGGAGACCAGCGCCGGGCCGCCGACCAGGCGGTGCTTCAGGCTCTGGAACATGGCCTGGGCGATCTTCGGAATGCCGGCCAGCACAAAGACATTGCCCATCTGGAAGCCCGGTGCCTTGGACACCGGGTTGTCGATCAGCACCGCGCCTTCCGGTGTCGTTGCCATGCGCAGGCGGGCGGCGTTCAGCTTCTCCACGCCGTAGTGTTCGAACAGGATGCGGTGCGCCTCGGCATTCAGGCTCCAGGGCACGCTGAAGGCCTTGGCGATGCATTCCGAGGTGATGTCGTCGTGCGTCGGGCCGATGCCGCCGGTGGTGAAGAGGTAGGTCACCCGCGCGCGCAGCTCATTCACCGTGGCGACGATGGTGGCCTCGACATCGGGGATGACCCGGGCCTCGACCATGCGGATGCCGAGCGCCGACAGCTCCTGGCCCAGGTAGGCAATGTTGGCATCCTGGGTGCGCCCGGACAGGATCTCGTTGCCGATGACCAGGACGGCGGCGGTGGGCTGGCTCATGATGATTGGGGCCTACTGGCCGCCGTAGCCCTTGGCGGTCATGCAGTTGTCGTAGAGCTCGCCACGGCGCTGCTGGTTGCCATATTCGTCCAGCCGGTTGGTGAAGGCATAGACGTCCCGGTTGTTCGAGGACTCGTCGAAGATCGCCGAGCGGTCGTCCTGCACCTGGATGTCACGCGCCACCGAGGCCTGGGCGTAGGTGTAGCAGTCCTCGGCGTCCTTCTGGCGCGCCTCGTTGCTCGGTTCCTGGGTGGTGCCGCCCTGTTCGTCCTGCAGGGTGACGCCGGTACCCGGAGCAGGGGTCGCGGTGCTGAAGGTCGTCGTGCCGCCACCGCCACTGCTGGCGCCGGTCGGCGGCGGGGCCGCCGGCGCGCTACGCGCCGGCGTCGGATTCTGGCCCGGCAGCGGCTGGTTGGCGCAGCCGGCCAGGGGGACAGCCAGCACGGCGGTCAGGACGGCGATCAGGGCAAAGCGGCTGGGCATCGCTGCTGCGGACCTTTCACTCGAGCCACGTCTGCCGAATGGCCCGCACCTGCAAGGCCTTCGCGACTCGCCACGTTGTGTCGACTTGAAAGTGGTCGGCAAAGGTGAAAAAAGCAAGGCACTGCCTCCGCTTGCCGGCATGGCCGAGGCGCCCTATTGGCCGCCCTGGCGGCTTCCCTTGAGCCCCCGCCGCGCCTACATTGCCGATCTGATAGGCAATCGCAGACGTTGGATCAGTGCATGATGAATGACGGCAACCTGGCACGGCAGCTTTCCGCCGAGGAGCGGCAGATCGTATTGCACGACGCCGCGGGCTTCGCTGGCATGCGCCTGGCCGGCCGCCTGGCCGCCGAAACGCTGGATTTCATTACCCCGCACGTGCAGATCGGCATCAGCACCGAGGAACTGGACCGCCTGTGTCACGACTTCATCGTGACCCATTCGGCGATTCCGGCACCGCTGGGCTACCGCGGCTTTCCCAAGTCGATCTGCACTTCGATCAACCATGTCGTCTGTCATGGCATTCCCTCGCCGGACAAGAAACTGGCCGATGGCGACATCATCAACATCGACGTGACGGTGATCCTGGACGGCTGGTTTGGCGACACCAGCCGCATGTTCCTGGTCGGCAAGCCCAAGGTGAAGGGCAAGCGCCTGGTCGAGGTGACCTTCGAGGCCATGTGGCGCGGCATCGAGCAGGTGAAGCCCGGCAACACCCTGGGCGACGTGGGTCACGCCATCCAATCCTTTGCCGAGCGCGCCGGCTTCTCGGTGGTGCGCGACTTCTGCGGCCACGGCCTGGGGCGGATCTTCCACACCGCGCCCTCGGTGCTGCACTACGGCCGGCCGAACAGCGGCATCGTGCTGCGGCCGGGCATGTTCTTCACCATCGAGCCGATGATCAACGCCGGGCGCTACGAGGTGCTGATCCTGAAGGACGAGTGGACCGCGGTGACCCGCGACAAGTCGCTCTCCGCCCAGTTCGAGCACTCCATCGGCGTGACCGAGACCGGCTACGAGGTCTTCACCCTGTCCCCCAAGGGCTGGCACCATCCGCCCTATGACGGCTGAGCAGCGCACGACAACCGACGAGCCCGACTACCTCGGGCACCGCGACCGCCTGCGCCAGCGGCTGCTGGGCAGCGGCGCCGGGGCGCTGGCCGACTATGAAATCCTGGAGTTCCTGCTGTTCTCCGCCCTGCCCCGGCAGGACACCAAGCCGATCGCCAAGGCGCTGATCGCCCGCTTCGGCAGCTTGGGCGCCGTGTTGGCGGCCGATGTCGAGGATCTGAAGGGCGTCAAGGGTATCAAGGACAGTGCCGCTGCGACCTTCAAGGCGGTGCTGGAGGCCGCCCGGCGCCTGAGCCGCGAGCGTATCGTCGAGCGGCCGCTGCTGGCCTCCTGGCAGGCGGTGATCGATTATTGCCGCATCGCCGTGGGGCATGAGCCGCTGGAGCAGTTCCACCTGCTGTTCCTCGACCGCAAGAACCGCCTGCTGGCGGACGAGAAGCAGCAGCGCGGCACGGTCGACCACACGCCGGTCTATCCGCGCGAGGTGGTGAAGCGCGCGTTGGACCTGAAGGCCAGCGCCATTATCCTGGTGCACAACCACCCCTCCGGCGACCCGACACCCAGCCGCCTGGATATCGAGACGACGAAGGAAATCGCTGCGGCGGCCAGCAAGCTGGGCGTCACGGTGCACGACCACATCGTCATCGGCGCCGCCGGCCACTTCTCATTCCGGGCCGAGGGGCTGCTGTAGCCCGGGCAGTGACCGTCGCGCCCGGCACATGGGTCGCCCGCGCCGGGCCCTGGGCGATTGCCCGGCCAGCGGAATTCTGCTTCAGCTTGCCGACCGCCGCCGCGCCAAGGGTCGCCCGCTTGAACCGCCTGCTCGTCGCCAACCTGACCCTGATGATTCCGATCCTCGCCTGGGGGCTGCCGCTGCCTTTCCTGGACGAGCTGTTCGACCGCTGGGACCCGGTGCTCTCCTCGGCGCTGCGCTATGTCATCGCCTTTCCCTTCGCCTACCTGTTCTGGCGCCTGACGCGGCGCGAGCGCGGGCCGCTGAAGCCGCCCGACCTCAAGTGGTGGCCAGTCCTGCGCCTCAGCCTCTTCGGGCTGATGGCCTTCACGCTGATATATGCCTTCGCGCTCGACCACATGCACCCGGTGACCGCGGCGGTGTTCTCCGCCACCGCGCCGGTGATCAGTGCCATCGTCGCCCGCGTCGGCTTCGGCGAACCCATGCCGACGGGCTTCCGCCTGGCCGTGCTGCTGTCGCTGCTGGGGGGCGTGCTGACTACGGTGGACCCCAGCGTGATCGAGGGACCCTGGATCCAGCTGCGCGGTGGCGAGCCGCTGCTGTTCGTCGCCGCCGCGGTCTGGGCCTGGTACTCGCTCTCCGCCGCGCGCCTCCGGCCCGGCCTGCACCCGACGCGGGTGACCATCCTGACGCTGCTGCCGGCGGCACTGCTGCTGCCGCTGGTCTACCTGGCCTGCTGGGCGCTGGGGCTTTCGGCCGCGCCGCCGCCGGTGTCTAGCTGGCGGGCCGACGACCTGGGCGTGCACCTGTGGTTCAGCATCCTGGCGATCGGCGCCGCCACCATTGCCTGGAACAGCGGCGTCAGCATGGTGGGCACCGTGGTGGCCTCGCTCTACCTCAACCTAGTACCGATCGCCGCGGTCGGCGCCGCCGTGCTAATCGGCTATCAGCCGCGGCCGTTGCAGCTGGTTGGCATGGCCATCGTGCTGGGCGGCGTGCTGCAGGCGCAGCTGCGCCTGGCGCGTCGGCGGCGGAGCACGCTGCGCGCCCAGCCGGCGAAGTAGCCGGTCAGCCGCGCCGGCCGACCAGGGGATGGCCGGTCCAGATGCTGACCAGGTGGGCCAGCAGCAGGATCGAGGCGACCAGGGCCAGGTACTGCAGCGCCGTCCAGGGCACCAGCGGCAGCTTGCCGGGAACATGCTCGCGCCGCGCCTGCCAGCCAGAGAGCACCAGCAGGACCAGGGCGCCGGCAAACAGCGCATAAGAGGTCGTGTCGTCCATGGGGCCGCCTTGTATGTCGGCCTGCAGATGGTTGACAAGCCTTGGCGCGAGCGGGTTTCATCAATTTGGAACCCTTCCGCCATCAAGGGCCCAACAAGGCCCATCGATCCAAGAACTCCGGCAGGAATGGCCAAGACTCGGAGGACGCAAGGGATTCACGAAAGGGAGACAGGTACCATCATGCATCCGAAGCTACGCAAGCGTTTCGATCGTCGTTCCTTCCTCGCCGGAACCGGGGCGGCTGCCGCCGGCATTTCTCTGTTGCCGAAGTTCAGCTTCGCGGCGGAGGAGAAGAAGCTGAACTTCTACAACTGGGACACCTACATCGGCGAGACCACGCTGGACGACTTTGACAAGGCGACCGGCATCTCGGTCACCATGGATCTCTTCGCCGACAACGACGAACTCTTCGCCAAGCTGAAGGAAGGCAACCCCGGCTACGACGTGATCGTGCCAACCAACGATTTCGCCGAGCGCATGATCCAGGCCGGCATGATCGAGCCGCTGGACCGTAGCCTGCTGCCAAACTTCAAGAACCTCGACCCGGCCTTCCAGGAGGCCAGCTTCGACCCGGGCCGCAAGTACACCATGCCCTACATGTGGGGCACCATCGGCATCGGCTACCGCAAGTCCAAGGTCTCGGCCACGCCGGACTCCTGGAAAGTGGTGTTCGACAGCGACCAGTACGCCGGGCGCATCGCCCTGCTGTCAGAGGCCACCACCATGATGGGCCTGGCGCTGAAGTACCTGGGCCACAGCTACAACTCGACCGTGCCAGCCGAGCTGGCCGCCGCCGAGGCACTGCTGATCAAGCAGAAGAAGAACATCAAGACCTTCGCCGAGGACAACGGCCAGGACCTGCTGCTGGCCGAGGAAGTCGATGTCTGCATCGAGTGGAACGGCGACATGCTGCAGGTGATGGCCGAGGACGACGACCTGAACTACGTGGTCCCCAACGAGGGCGGCTACCTGTGGCAGGACACCCTGGCCATTCCGACCGGGGCGCCGCACCCGATGAATGCGCATGCCTTCATCAACTTCATCATGGATCCGGAAGTCGGCGCGGCTATTGCCGAATTCATCCAGTACGGCACGCCAAATGCCGCGGCGCGGGCACTCACCTCGCCCGAGTACCGCGACAACCCGGCGATCTTCCCGTCGGCCGAGATCATCGCCAAGAGCGAAGGCGCGCTCTATCTGGGCGAGGAGCGCGTGCGCCTGATCAACGACGCCTGGACCCGCATTCTGGCGGCCTAGGACGAGACTGGCGCCGGGGTCCTTTGGCCCTTGGCCGTCGGCCGAATCGGCTATGATGGCGGCGGTGAGTCGAGGGGGGGGAGAGCATGGAAAGCTGGCGTCGCAGTCGCCTGGTGTTCTTCATGGTCGGGATTCCGCCGACCTTCTGGCTCGTGCTGTTCTTCCTGGTCCCGCTCTACTTCATCTTCGCCTTCTCCTTCGGCACCAAGGTCGGCATCATCGATGTCGAGCCCTTCACCACCACCGACAGCTACAGCCGCATCTTCGAATGCGTGGCGCCGCAGGGCGCCACGGACTGCGGCTTCGTCTACCTGCAGATCTTCTGGAAATCGGTCTGGGAGGCCGGCCTCACCACGCTGATCTGCCTGCTGGCCGGCTTCCCCATCGCCTTCATGATCTGCTTCGCCTCGAAGCGCTGGAAGCCCTGGCTGCTGCTGCTGATCGTGCTGCCCTTCTGGACCAACCTGCTGATCCGCACCTACGCGCTGATCGTCATGCTGCGCACCAACGGCTACATCAACAAGGGGCTGGAAAGCGTCTGGGACGGCGTCAACTGGGTGGTCGGCGGCGCGCTGGGCAGCTTCACCCCGTTGGAGATGATGAACACCGACTTCGCCGTGGTCTTCGGCATGGTCTACGTCTTCCTGCCCTTCACCGTGCTGCCGCTCTATGCCGCGCTGGAGCGGCTCGACCACTCCTTCATCGAGGCCAGCCTCGACCTCGGCGCCGGCCAGCTGCGCAGCTTCAAGAACATCGTGGTGCCGCTGGCGGCGCCGGGCATCGCCTCGGCCATCGTCATTACCTTCATCCCGGCGCTCGGCACCTTCCTGCAGCCTGACCTGCTCGGCGGGCCGGATTCCACACTGATCTCCAACATCATCGAGCGGCAGTTCCGCAGTGCCAACGACTGGCCCTTCGGCTCGGCACTGTCCTTCGTGCTGCTCTACATCACCTTCTTCGCCATCGCGGCGCAGAGCCTCATGGGACGCAAGCGGCGCGGCCGCGGAGGCGGGAAATGAAACTGCGTAATGCCATCGCGCCGCTGGAGTACAGCCGGCGCTGGAGCCTGCGGTCGATCTTCCTCGCCTCGCTGGTCTTCCTCTACGCGCCGATCTTCGTGCTGATTGCCTTCTCCTTCTCGGAGAGCCGGCGGCTGATCAACATCAAGGGCTTCACCTTCGACTGGTACGTGAAGGCCTTCAACAACAGCGACCTCCAGCTCGCCTTCGCCAATTCGCTGTCCATCGCCTTCATCTCCACCGCGGTCTCGGTCATCCTGGGCGCCATGACCGCGCTGCTGCTGTGGCGCTTCCGCTTCCCGCTAAAGCCGGTGTACGAGGGCGCCGTGGCGCTACCCATCGTGATCCCGGAGATCTGCCTGGGCGTCGCGCTGCTGGCCTTCTTCGCCCGCGTCGGCTGGCCCAGCGACCTGCCCTGGCCCCTGAATCTGTCGCAGATCACCGTCAGCCACATTGCATTCTCCTTCCCCTTCGTCGCCATGGTGGTGCGCGCGCGCCTGTCGAACTTCAACCGCGAGCTGGAGGAAGCCGCCAAGGACCTGGGCGCCGGCGAATGGGGCGCCATCCGCGACGTCATCATCCCGCACATGAAGCCTGGCCTGGTGGCCGGTGGCCTGCTGGCCTTCACACTGTCGCTGGACGACTTCGTCATCACCTTCTTCACCTCCGGCCCCGACACCGTCACCTTCCCGCTCAAGGTCTATTCGATGGTGCGCTTCTCCGTGACGCCAGAGGTCAATGCCGCCTCCACCATCCTGATCGTCATCACCGTGGTGCTGACCGCCGTGGCCATGTGGCTGCAGAGCAAGAGCGGCGACAAGCCGGTCGCCGGACATTAAGGACCCCGCCATGAGCGAGCACGACCCCATCATCCAGGTCCGCGGCATCACCAAGCGCTATCCCGGCGGCGTCATGGCAGTGGACGACGTGACCCTTGAGATCGGCCGTGGCGAGTTCTTCGCCCTGCTCGGCCCGTCCGGCTGCGGCAAGACGACCTTGTTGCGCATGATCGCGGGCTTCGAGATCCCGACCGACGGCGACATCCTGATCGACGGCGTTTCGATGCTGGGCGTGCAGCCCAACAAGCGGCCGATCAACATGGTGTTCCAGTCCTATGCCGTGTTCCCGCACATGAGCGTGCTGGACAACGTGGCCTATGGCCTGAAGATGGACGGCATCGGCCAGGCCGAGCGCAACAAGAGCGCCGAGGAGGCGCTCGACATGGTCAAGCTCGGCGGCTACGGCAAGCGCCTGCCAAGCCAGCTGTCGGGCGGCCAGCGGCAGCGCGTGGCGCTGGCCCGCGCCCTGGTCAAGCGCCCCAAGGTGCTGCTGCTGGATGAGCCGCTTTCGGCGCTGGACGCCAAGCTGCGCGAGGCCATGCAGATCGAGCTGGTACGCCTGCAGCAGCAGGTCGGCATTACCTTCGTGATCGTGACGCACGACCAGGAGGAAGCGCTCTCCATGGCCAACCGCATCGCCGTGATGGAAAAGGGCATGGTGCGCCAGGTGGCGCCGCCGGCCGAGCTCTACGAGTTCCCCAACTGCCGCTTCGTCGCCGACTTCATCGGCAAGATGAACCTCTTCGAGGGCAAGGTGGTGGGCATCGCCGGCGAGGATGTGGTCTTGGACGTCAAGGGCATCGGCCGGGTCGACGTGCCGGCGATTCCCGGTATCGAGGGCGAGATCGGGGTCGCGGTGCGGCCGGAGAAACTGCGCCTCGACCGCGACCAGCCCTCGACCGGGCGCATCGCCTTCCGCGGCCAGGTCTCCGACGTGGCCTATCACGGCGACAGCTCCTGGATCTTCATCCAGGACGAGCAGGGCCACAGCGTGATGACGGCGATCCAGAACGAAGAGCGCTCCACCGCGCCGAAGGTCGCGGTCGGTGACCAGGTCTGGTGCTCCTGGTCGCCCGGCGATACCCTGCTGCTCCGCGAATAGAAGGTTTCCCATGATCCCGCGCTACAGCCGCCCCGAGATGGTCGCCATCTGGGAGCCGCAGAACCGTTTCCGCATCTGGCTCGCCATCGAGCGCCACGCCGCCTGGAAGATGGAGGAGCTGGGCAGCATTCCGCCCGGCGTCGCCGAGGCGCTGGACAAGGCGCAGGCCGCCATCGACGCGCGCGGCGGTTTCGACGTCGCCCGCATCGACGAGATCGAGCGCGTCACCAAGCACGACGTCATCGCCTTCCTGACCTATGTGGCGGAGTTCACCGGCCCGGAATCGCGCTTTGTGCACCAGGGCATGACCTCCTCCGACGTGCTGGATACCTGCCTGGCGGTGCAGATGAGCCAGGCCGCCGACCTGCTGCTGGCCGGCCTCGACCGGCTGCTGGCAGCGCTGAAGGCCCGCGCGCTGGAGCACAAGCTGACGCCGACCATCGGCCGCAGCCACGGCATCCATGCCGAGCCGACGAGTTTCGGCGTCAAGCTGGCGACGCACTATGCCGCCCTGGCGCGCAGCAAAGTCCGCCTGCAGGCGGCGCGGCTGGATATCGCCACCTGCGCCATCTCCGGTGCCATCGGCACCTTCGCCAACATCGATCCCCGGGTCGAGGAGCACGTCGCCGAGGCCCTGGGCCTGACGCCGGAAACCGTCTCCACCCAAGTGATTCCGCGCGACCGCCATGCCGCCTTCTTCGCCACCTTGGCAGTCATCGCCTCTTCGCTGGAGGCCCTGGCCATCGAGTTCCGCCATCTGCAGCGCAGCGAGGTGCGCGAGGCCGAAGAGTATTTCTCGCCCGGGCAGAAGGGCAGCTCGGCCATGCCGCACAAGCGCAATCCCGTGCTGACCGAGAACATCACCGGCCTGGCGCGCGTGGTGCGCTCGGCCGTCATACCGGCGCTGGAGAACGTGGCGCTGTGGCACGAGCGCGACATCTCGCACTCCTCGGTCGAGCGCATGATCGGCCCCGACGCCACGGTGACGCTGGACTTCGCCCTCGCCCGCATGGCGCAGGTGGTGGAGAAGCTGGTGGTCTATCCCGAGCGGATGAAGACCAACCTTTTGGCCTTCGGCAGCCTGTTCAATTCGCAGCGCGTGCTGCTGGCCCTGACCCAGGCCGGGGTCAGCCGCGAGGAGGCCTATGCCCTGGTACAGCGCAACGCCATCAAGGCCTGGCACGCCAAGGCCAGCCCCGACAGCGCCGAAGCCAAGGAAGCCGGCGGCGAGCGCGACCCCTTCGCCTTCTACCTGGCGCGCGACGCCGAGGTGACCAAGGCGCTGCCCAAGGCCGTGCTGAGCGAGTTCCTGGATGAGGATAAGGCGCTGGCCTACCACCTGAAGCAGGTGGATCGGATCTTCGCGCGGGTGTTCGGGTAGGTCCTCCCTCTCCCCTTGAGGGAGAGGGTCGGGGTGAAGGGGTCGGTCGGTGCGACTGGAGAGGCCCCAACCGACCCCCCTCACCCGCTCGCTGCGCTCGCACCCTCTCCCTCTGGGGGAGAGGGTTTAGAGCGGCGCCCTGGGGTACGCCCCCCTCGCCTCCTCCAACGCCGCGCCGATGCGCAACGCGGTCAGGTCGGTGAAACGCCGGCCCACGACCTGCAGCCCCACCGGCATGCCGTCGGCGAAGCCGCAGGGCACACTCAGGGCCGGGCACTGGCTGATCAGGTTGAAGGGCGAGGTCATGTCGACGGCGCGGTAACGCCCGGCGGGACCCTCGCCGTAGACGTCGTCGTCCGTCAGGGTGACGTCAGGCGCCGGCACGGCGTTGGTCGGGCAGAGCAGCGCGTCGCAGCGCGCCAGGATTGGCTGCAGGCTCTGCCACATCTGGCTGCGGATCACCTCGATGCGCTTCACCGGCACGGCCTCCAGCGCGAAGCCGCCCTCGATGATCCGCACCATCTGCGGGTCCAGGCGGTCGCGCCATTCCGGCAGGAGATGCCCAAAGTAGGCGGCCATGAAGACCTTCCAGAGATCGTTCCAGCGGTCCACCAGGTCGCGCGTCCAGGGCAGCGCCACCTCCTCGATCTCCGCGCCGGCCTGGCGCAGCAGTTCGACGCCGGCGCGGAAGGCCGCCCGCACGGCCGGATCGACGGCATAGAAGCCGAGGTCGTCGGAGACCGCGAGCCGCAGGCCCTTCACGTCGCGCCGCAAGGGTTGCGACCAGTCCAGCAGCTGCGGATTGGACGAAAGATCGCGCTCGTCCGGACCCGCCGCGTGGCGCAAGAAGAGCGCCGCATCGGCGACGCTGCGCGCCAGGGGGCCGAAGTGGTTCAGCGTGTCGAGCTGGCTCGGCAGGATCTCGAAGGGAATGCGGCCGAAGGAGGGTTTCAGGCCCACCACGCCGCAGAGCGCTGCCGGGATGCGCACCGAGCCGCCCATGTCCGAGCCCTCGGCGAAGGGCACGCAGCCGCTGGCGACCGCCGCGCCCGACCCACCGGAGGAGCCGCCGGGCGAGCGCGTCGGATCCCAGGGGTTGCGCGTCACGCCCCACAGCGGGCTCTGGGTGAAGGAGGCGAAGGCGAACTCCGGCGTCGTGGTCTTGCCGACGATGATGGCGCCGGCCGCCGTCAGGCGCTCGACGATGATGGCGTCGCGCTCCGGCACGTTGTGCTCGAAGGCGCGGCTGCCCAGCGTGGTACGCTGCCCCTTGGTCGGCGTGATGTCCTTGAAGGCGATCGGCAGGCCCAGTAGCGGCGGCAGCTCGCCGCCCTGCATCAGCCGCGCCTCGGCCGCCTTGGCCGCCGCGCGGGCTTCCGCCTCCCAGACAAAGCAGAAGCAGTTCAGCGTCGGGTTGACCTGGGCGATACGCGCCAAGGCGTTGTCCACCAGCGCGACCGGCGAGAGCTGCCGGCTGCGCACCAGCTGGGCGAGGTCGCCGGCAGTGAGAAAGCAAAGATCGAGGTCGACGTTCATGGCGGGCCCAACTCGGCGAGGATCTGCAGGGCGCCGGCGTGGTCCGGGATGATGCGCAGCACCAGCTCGGCCAGGCGGCGCTTGCGGGCCGGGTCTTCGGCCGCCAGGGCCAGATGATAGTAGTGGTCGGCCAGGGTCGAGGGCTTGGCCTTGGGGCCGCCGCAGCCGCAGTCCTCCTCCGCCAGCGCCGGCAGGGCGGCGGCGGTCAGGATCAAGGCCAGCAGGGCTCTTCGCGTGGTCATGGCACCAGGATGCTCGTTACCCAGAGTGCTACGCAAGGGGTGGGGGAAAGGCTCCCCGACGGTGCCGAAGGGACCAACGCTAGAGCTGGTTGACCGGCAGCTTCAGGAAGACGCCACCGCCCGCCTCGGCCGGCGGCAGGTTGCCGGCGCGCATGTTGACCTGGATCGATGGCAGGATCAGGGCCGGCACCGACAGCGTCTTGTCGCGCCCCTGGCGGAAGGCGACGTAGTCGGCCTGCGCCGGATGGTCACGCAGGTGGATGTTGTCGCGCTCCGCTGCCACCGTGGTTTCCCAGGCGAAGACCTCGCGCCCCGGCGCCTTGTAGTCGTGGCAGACGAAGATCCGCGTCGCCGCCGGCAGCGCCAGGATCTTCTGTATCGAGGCCCAGAGTTGCGCCGCGTCGCCACCGGGAAAGTCGCAGCGCGCCGTGCCGTAGTCCGGCATGAACAGCGTGTCGCCGACGAAGGCGGCGTCGCCGATCACATAGGTGACGCAGGCCGGCGTGTGCCCCGGCGTCGCCAGCACCTGGATGCTCAGCCCGCCCAGCGGCAGGCTGTCGCCCTCGCCCACCAGGCGGTCGAACTGGGAGCCGTCCGTCTTCAGGTCGCTGGCGGCGAACAGCGGCTTGAAGCTGCGCTGCACGACATCGACGGCGCGGCCGATGACCAGCTGCCCGCCAAGCTGCTGCTTGACCCGCTGCGCTGCGGACAGGTGGTCAGCATGCACGTGGGACTCGAGGATCCAGTCCAGCGTCAGGCCGGCGGCCTTCACCCGTTCGATCACCGTGTCGATGAAGCCGGTGCTGGTGCGCGCCGCCTTGATGTTGAAGTCGAGCACCGGATCGACGATCGCGGCGCGCCGGCTGGCGGAGTCGTAGACCAGATAGGTCAGGGAGTTGGTCGCCTCGTGAAAAAAGGCCTCGACGGTCGGGTGCATGGGGACTCCTGGTTGGCTTGCGTCATGCTGCCGCGCCGGGCGCTTCCTGGCCAGACAGCCTTGCATATATATTAGATATTACTAAATTAGTTACATCTGATGAATTGCCGCAGGCGAACCCATGACACCCGCCGACATCAAGCTGCTGACCCAGAACGCCGCACGCGCCAGCCGCTTCCTCAAGGCCCTGGCCAACGAGAAGCGGCTGCTGCTGCTCTGCCACCTGGTGGAGGGCGAACGCTCGGTCAGCGAACTGGCCGCGCTGGTCGACCTTGGCCAGTCAGCGCTGTCGCAGCATCTGGCGAAGCTGCGCGAGGACCGCCTGGTGGCCACCCGGCGGGCCAGCCAGAGCGTCTACTACCGCCTGGCCGACCCCAAGGTGACCGAGTTCGTTGGCTTGCTGCACCGGCAGTTCTGCTCGCCCTGATAGCCCCGACATCCCCCCGCTAGCCCCGACATCCCAAGGAGTGCCCGCATGTCCCTACCCCTCATCTCTCCGGCCGAGGCCCAGGCGAAGATCGCCGCTGGCGAGGCCCTGCTGGTCGACATCCGCGAGCCAGTCGAATTCGCCCGCGAGCGCATCGCCACGGCCGAGGCGCTGCCGCTGTCGACCCTGCCCGACGCTGGCAAGCGCCTGGCCGGCAAGACGGTGATCTTCACCTGCCGCTCGGGCAATCGCACCCGCGCCCAGGCCGGCCAGCTGGCCGCGTTGGATTGCCAGGCGGCCTATCTGCTGGACGGTGGCCTGGAGGGTTGGAAGCAGGCCGGCCTGCCGGTACGGCTGGACCGCAGCCAGCCGATCGACCTGATGCGCCAGGTGCAGATCGCCGCCGGCGGGCTGGTGCTGGTCGGCCTGTTGCTGGCCTGGCTGGTCGGTCCCTGGTTTGCGCTGCTTAGCGCCTTCGTCGGTGCCGGCCTGGTCTTTGCCGGCGTCTCCGGTTTCTGCGGCATGGCGCGCCTGTTGGCGCTGCTGCCGTGGAACCGGCCCGCGACAGCCTGAGCCGAGGTCACAGTCACCATGCAGGAAGCTATTCTCGCCATCGGCTGCGGCGGCCTGGTCGGCTTCGTGCTGGGGCTGATTGGCGGCGGCGGCTCGATTCTGGCCGTGCCGCTGCTGCTCTATGTCGTCGGTGTCGAGGACCCGCATCTGGCCATCGGCACGGCGGCCCTGGCGGTGGCGGTCAATGCCGCCGCCAACCTGATTCCGCACGCTCGCGCCGGCACCATCAAGTGG
The DNA here is from genome assembly GCA_038363005.1 of Rhodospirillales bacterium. GTDB lineage: Bacteria > Pseudomonadota > Alphaproteobacteria > Kiloniellales > JACOMY01 > JAKOWB01. Next base: position 37,538 of record JBBQBI010000023.1, on the reverse strand, counting down.
CCCTGCGCCGCGGTCTTCGCCCTGGCTGGCGTGGTGGGCGCCACGCTGGGCTCGACCCTTGGCAAGCAGGTGGACGGGCAGCAGCTGCTGCTGTTCTTCGCCCTCGCCATGGTGCTGGTGGGCGTGCACATGCTGCGCAGCAAGAGCGATGCCGGCGATCCGGCCGTGCATATCAACAAGGCCATCGCCGTCCGCCTGACCGCCGTCGGCTTCGGCGCCGGCAGCCTGGCCGGCTTCTTCGGCATTGGCGGCGGCTTCGTCATCGTGCCGGGACTGATGCTGGCCAGCGGCATGCCGCTGCTGAACGCCATCGGCTCCTCGCTGATCGCGGTGGCCGTGTTTGGCCTGACCACGGCCGGCAACTATGCGCTCTCGGGCCTGGTCGACTGGCCGCTGGCCGGACTGCTGCTGGTCGGCGGCGTCGCCGGCGGCTGGCTGGGCATGCGCGCGGCGCTGCGCCTGGCCACGCGGCGGCGCCTGCTGACGCAGATCTTCGCCGGCGCGATCTTCGCCGTCGCCCTGCTGATGGTCTGGAAGGCCGTGGTGGCGCTGGGCTGGATCTAGAGCAGGCGCCCGTCCTCGGCCACCACGCGACCCTGGCGGATCACCGTGCGCCAGCGCGGCCGCTCGACCACCGCGGCGCCCAGCGTCTCGGCCTCGACCAGCAGCAGATCGGCACGGCAGCCGGGCGCCAGGCCATGGTCCGACAGCCCCAGGGCCCTGGCCGCCTGGCCGCTGACACAGTCAAAGGCCACCGCCAGGTCGGCATCGCGCCGCCAGTCGAAGCGCTGGGCGACGAAGAGTGCGCGTTCCAGCTGATCGCCCGTGCCGAACGGCGACCAGGCATCGCGGATGCCGTCGTTGCCGCTGCAGACCGTCACGCCGGCGGCGCGCAGCGCCTGGATCGGCGGCGCCGGGCAATCGGCCGGCGCCGTGGTCATGATGGCGACCTCGTGGCGCGCCAGGCGCTCGGCCAGCGGCGCCACCTGCTCCCAATGAGCGCTGCCCAGGCAGAATGCGTGGCTGATCATCACCCGGCCCTGCAGCCCATGTTCGGCGGTGAAGTCGACGATGCGCTCGACCTGCCACAGGCCCTGGGTGCCCAGGTCGTGCAGGTGGATATCCACGCCGCGGCCATGCTTGGTCGCCAGGCCGAACACCGCCTCCAAGTGACGGATGGGGTCGCGCTCGATGCCGCAAGGATCGATGCCACCCACGGTCTCGACGCCCAGCGCCAGCGCCTGGTCCATCAGTTCGTAGGTTCCCGGCCGGATCAGCAGGCCCTGCTGCGGAAAGGCGACCAGCTGCAGCTCGAGCAACGGCGCCAGGCTGCGCTTCAATTCCAGCAGCGCCTCGACACTCGCCACCCCGGCCTCCGGGTGGACGTCGACATGGCAACGCACCGCCAGGCTGCCCAGGCTGGCCAGGTGGCGCAGCAGGCCGGCCGCCCGCTCGGCCGTGGTCTGCGTGACCTCGGCCAGCACGCGGCGCTCGTTCTCGATCAGGCTACTCAGAGTGTCGCCGGCGCTGTGCGGCCGCCAGGGCAGGCCCCACAGCGTCTTGTCGGCATGTGTGTGCGGCTCCACCAGCCCCGGCAGCAGCAGGCGCCCGGAACCGGCAAGGCGCGGCACGCCTTCCAGTCCGGCGGCCAGGCCAACCTCCAGCGCGGCGATGCGGCCGTCGCGCAGCAGCAGGTCGAGCGGTGGGCCACCTAGTGGCCTGACATTGGTGATCAGCAGGTCGGTCATCGGCTTCCTCATTCAAACCCACCCCATGCTAGCCTGCGGCAACACGAAAGCGGAGGACCCGACCATGCGCAACGTCACCCTGCCCGACGGCACCAAGGTCCCGCAGCTCGGCCTCGGCACCTGGCACATGGGCGAGCGGTCACGCGACGCGGCGGCCGAGGTGCGGGCCCTGCAGGCCGGCATCGACCTGGGCATGACGCTGGTCGACACCGCCGAGATGTATGGCGCCGGCGGCGCCGAGAGCGTGGTGGGCCAGGCCATCGCCGGCCGTCGCGACCGCGTCTTCCTGGTCTCCAAGGCCTATCCGCAGAACGCCAGCAAGGCAGCATTACCAAAGGCTTGCGAGGCGTCCTTGAAGCGCCTGGGGATCGAGACACTGGACCTCTATCTGCTGCACTGGCGCGGCCGCGTACCGCTGGCCGAGACGCTGGAGGCCTTCGAGCGGCTGAAGCAGCAGGGCAAGATCCGCCGCTGGGGGGTCAGCAACTTCGACGTTAGCGACATGCAGGAGCTGACCGCGCTGGCCGGCGGCGGTGCCTGCGCCACCAACCAGGTGCTCTATAACCTCGGCGCGCGCGGCGTCGACTTTGACCTGCTGCCCTGGTGCGCGGCGCGCAGCCTGCCGATCATGGCCTATTCGCCGCTGGGCCAGGGCGCCATCCTGAAGGACCGCGCGCTGGTCGAGCTGGCGCAGCGCCATGGCGTCGTGCCAGCCACGGTGGCGCTGGCCTGGACGCTGCGGCGGCCCGACGTCATCGCCATCCCCAAGACGGCGAACCTGGAGCACCTGAAGGAGCTGGCCGCCGCCGTCACCCTGAGCCTGTCAGCGGCCGACCTGGTGGCGCTGGACCGCGCCTTCCCACCGCCGAAGAAGGCGACGCCGCTGGAGATCATCTGACGGCGCGCCACTCCGCGGCGAAGCTGTCGACCACGTCGGCCGCCGGGCGCACCTGGCTCACCGCGCCAACACCGTGGCCGGCGCTCCAGACGCGGTTCCAGGTGGCGCGGTCGGCCGGCGGCTCCTGCGGCTTGCCGGCGGCGTCCAGGTAGCCGTTGGCCGCCAGGCTGGGCTTCAGGAAATTGGCGCGCATGCCGGTCACCGACGTGGTCTCGGCCACGTCGTCGATGCTGGCGGCCAGCAGCGAGGCGCGATAGGCGTCGGGCGCCAGGCTTTCCGGCGTGGCGATGAAGGGCGTGCCGACATAGCCCAGGTCAGCGTCGAGCAGCCGCAGCGCCGCCAGCTCCCGTCCCTGGGTGATGCCGCCGGCCAACGCGATGGGACCAGGAAAGAACGCCCGCACCGCGCGCAGGAAGGCGAAGGGGTTGAGCCAGCCGGTGTGACCGCCGGCGCCGGCGGTCAGCAGGATCAGCCCGTCGACCCCGGCGGCCACGGCGCGACGAGCGTGGCGCAAGGTAGCGACATCGCAGAACACCCGCCCGCCATAGGCCTGGACCGCCGCCACCACGGGATCCGGCGGCCCGACCGAGGAGATGATCAGCGGCACCTTGTGCTGCACCGCCAGGGCCAGATCGACGTCGCGGCGATTGTTGGCGCTGCTCATCACGAAGTTGAAGGCCCAGGGCGCCGGCACATCGGCGCAGGCGCCGCCGATCTCTGCCAGCCAAGCATCGAGGATCTTCGGCGTGCGGGCGTTCAGGGTGGGAAAGGCACCGATGGCGCCAGCCCGGGTCACCGCGATGACCAGCGCCGGCCCGGACACCAGGAACATCGGCGCCGCCACCAGCGGGACAGTGAGGCGCCGTGCCAAGTCGGCGCGATAGGCGACAAGGTCGCGGGTCATGCGGCAAGACTTGCGGCGGCGACACCTGCGCCGTCAAGCCGTGCCACCGGCGCCGCACTGTTGCCACCGCCAGGGGTTCCGGCCTAGGAGATGGTCGGAAAATGGGGAATTCCTTGATGGCCGAGCCGTTGCTCTATCCGGTGATCCTGTCGGGCGGCAGCGGCAGCCGCCTCTGGCCGCTGTCGCGCCGGTCCTATCCCAAGCAGTTCCTGGCGCTCAGCGGGCCGCTGACGCTGTTCCAGGGCACCGCCGCGCGAGTCCAGGGCGCCGGCTTCGCGCCGCTGACCGTGGTGGCCAGCGACGAGCATCGCTTCCTGGCCGCCGAGCAACTGCAGGCCGAGGGCCTGACGCCGCGCCGCCTGATCATCGAGCCGCTGGCGCGCAACACCGCCCTGGCGGTCGCCGTGGCGCTGCTGGACATCGCCGAGAGCGCGCCGGATGGCCTGGCGCTGGTGCTGCCGTCGGACCACGTCATCGGTAAGCCGGCGGCCTTCCAGGCGGCCATCGCCGCTGCGGCGCGCCAGGCGGCAGGCGGGCGCCTGATGACCTTCGGCATCACGCCGGCCCGGCCAGAGACCGGCTATGGCTACATCGAGCGCGGCGCCGCGCTGGACGACGGCGCCTATGTCATCGAACGCTTCACCGAGAAGCCCGACCTGAAGACCGCCGCGGATTTCCTGGCTAGCGGCCGCTACCTGTGGAACAGCGGCATGTTCCTGCTGCCGGTGCGGGCAACTTTGGCGGCCTTCGCAACCCAGGCCCCAGCGGTGCTGGCGGCGGCCCAGGCGACCCTGGCGGCGGCGGCCCGCGACCTGGATTTCCTGCGCCTGGACAAGGCGACGCTGGAGGCCGCGCCGTCGCTCTCCTTCGACGTGGCGATCATGGAGAAAGTCAGCGGCGCCGGCGTGGTGCCCTGCGAGATCGGCTGGAGCGACATCGGCGCCTGGGATGCGCTGTGGCAGCTGGGCGAACAGGACGGCGAGGGCAACGTCGTGGTCGGCGACGCGGTCGCGCTGGATTCCAGCAACTGCTACCTGCGCGGCGAATCGCGGCTGGTGACGGCGCTGGGGCTGGACGGCATCGTCGTGGTGGAAACCGATACCGCTGTGCTGGTCGCCCCCGTGGCCCAGGCGCAGCGCGTCAAGGAACTGGTCGAGCGGCTGCAGCGCGATGGCCGCAGCGAGGCCAACGAGCACGCCCGCGTGCTGCGGCCCTGGGGCACCTATCGTTCGGTCTCGGTCGGCCAGCGCTGGCAGGTCAAGCACATCTCGGTCAAGCCGGGCGCCAGCCTGTCGCTGCAGATGCACCATCATCGCGCCGAGCACTGGGTGGTGGTCAGCGGCACCGCCCGCACCACCTGCGGCGAAGTGGTAAAGCTGATCCACGAGAACGAGTCGGTCTACATCCCGGCCGGCGAAAAGCACCGCCTGGAGAACCCCGGCAAGGTGCCGCTGGACCTGATCGAGGTGCAGACCGGCAGCTACCTGGGCGAGGACGACATCGTGCGCTTCAGCGACAACTACGGGCGGGTGGGGTAGCAGCCCTTACCCCTTCATCCGCCGGTTCTCCGGATCGTGCAGCGGGCGGGGCACAACGAGGGCCTCGCGTCGCTCACCCAGCACCTCGACCTGCAGCCTGGTACCGACCAGCGCCTCACCGGGCTCCAGATAGGCCAGCGCCAGGCTGCGCCCGACCCAATGCCCGAAAGTGCCGGAGGTCACCTGCCCGACCAGGCGGCCACTGCGCCAGACCGGCGCCAGCGGCAGCGCCTCGGCCGTGCCGGGGTCCAGCGCCAGCAATGCCAGGCAGCGGCGCGGCCCGTGCGCGCGCTCGGCCAGCAGCGCATCGCGACCGACGAAGTCGCCCTTGTTCCAGGCGATGAAACGCTCCAGTCCGCTGGCGAGTGCCGAGACCTTGATCTCCAGTTCGCTCTTCCAGGCCGGATAGCCCTTCTCCAGCCGCAGCGAGTCAAGCGCCTGGTTACCGATCAGCCGTGCCCCGGCGGCGCGCAGCGCGGCGCAGACAGTGGGCCCCTGTGCCGGTTCCAGATGCAGCTCGTAGCCCAGCTCGCCGCTATAGCCGAAGCGCAGGACCAGGACGCGCGCGCCGGCGATCTCCAGCCAGAGCGCGTGACGCCAGGGCAGCGCGCTGTCAGGCAGCGACTGGCCGCTTGCCTGTTCCAGCACCGCGCGGGACCCGGGGCCGCTTAGGGCGAGCGTGTCCTGCCGCTCGGTGACGTTTGCCACGGCCACGGTGTCGGGCAGGCCCGCCAGCAGCCACTGCCAGTCGTGCCACTCAGCGGCGGCGGCACTGGCGAGCAGAAAATCCTCCTCGGCCAGGCGCACCACCGTGGTCTCCACCAGCACCCCGCCGCTTGCCGTCAGGCCATAGGCCAGGCGCACCTGACCGACCGGTGGCAGGCGCGTCGCCAGCAGGCGGTCGAGCTGCGCCGCCGCGCCAGGCCCGGTGACGCGGAGCTTGCTGAAACCCGGGATCTCGACCAGGCCGCAGGCCTCGCGCACCGCGCGGCAGTCGGCGGCCACGGCAGCGAACCACACCGGACGATGGAAGGTCTTCTCATCGGGATCGCCGGCGAAGCCCGGCGGTTTGAACCACAGCGCGCGCTCCCAGCCGTTGCGCGCGCCGAAGACGGCGCCTTCGGCCGCCAGCACGGCGGTCAGCGGCGTGGTCTTGACCGGGCGAGCGGCTGGCCATTCCTGGTGTGGAAAGGCGACGGCGTATTCGTTCTCATAGACCTCCAGCGCCTTGGCCCGCGTGTAGGCCTGGTCGCAATGGCCGGTGAAGCGACGCGGATCGAGTGCCCAGAGGTCCCACTCCGGCTCACCCTCGACGATCCAATCGGCAATCGCCTTGCCGGCGCCACCGCCCTGCACCACGCCGAAGGAGAAGGCGCAGCAAAGATAGAGGCCGCGCAGGTCCAGCCCCGGCTGGAAGGCCGGGCCGATCAGCGGATTGCCGTCCGGCGTATAGGGGATCGGGCCGTTCACCACGCGCTTCACGCCAGCCTGGCCCAGCAGCGGAACGCGGCCCACCGCCAGTTCGATGTAGCGCTCCAGCCGCTCGAGGTCGTCGGGGAAGAGCTCGGCGACGAAGCCCGGCGGGATGCCCTCGTCCCACACCGCGACGGCGCGCTCCTTCTCGTAGGGTCCGAGCAGCAGCCCGTCGCGCTCCTGCCGCAGGTAATAGGAATCGTCCGGGTCTCGCAGCAGCGGCAGCTTGGGGCCGGCGCCTGCCAAATCTGGCAGGCTCTCGGTCACCAGGTACTGGTGCTGCAGGCTGACGATGGGCAGGCGCTGGCCAACCAGCGCCGCCACCTCGCCGGCGCGGTAGCCGGCGGCGTTGATGACGATCTCGGCCTGGATCTCGCCCTGCGGCGTCGACAGGCGCCAGCCATCGCCGTCGCGCGCCATGGCGGTCACCGGGCACTGGCGCAGGATCGTCGCGCCCAAGGACCGCGCGCCGGCGGCAAAGGCCTGGGTCACCTGCGAGGGATCGATGTCGCCATCCGCCGGATCCCACAACCCACCCTGCAGGCCCGCCGTCTCCAGGTAGGGATAGCGACGCTTGAGGTCCGCCGGCGGCAGCACCTCGAAGCCGCAGTCGAGCTGGTTGGCCACCGCCGCGATGTGGCGGTACTCCTCCAGCCGGGCCTGCCCCTGCGCCAGGCGGATCGAGCCGGTAACATGATAGTTGATCTCGCTGCCGGTGAGCGCCGCCAGCCTGGGATAGAGCCGCGTCGAATAGCGCTGCAGGTTGAGCAGCGCCCAGGAGGTCGAGAAGGTCGGGCAGTTGCCGGCGGCATGCCAGGTCGAGCCTGCGGTCAGCTCGTCGCGCTCCAGCAGAAGCAGGTCGGTCCAGCCCTTTTGGGCCAAGTGCCACAACGCCGAGCAGCCGACGATGCCGCCGCCGATGATCACCGCGCGCGCATGACGCATGGCTCAGCGCTCCGAGTTTTCCCCTTCTCCCCCTGCGGGAGAAGGTGGCGGCGCAGCCGCCGGATGTGGGGGGTCGGTGCGATTGGAGGGAGTCGTACCCACCCCCCTCACCCGGCCCGCATCGCTACGCTCGCGCGCCACCCTCTCCCGCAAGGGGAGAGGGGAAGAATCAGTCGCCGCGCGGCTCATGTTCCTCGCTCCGCCACCGGCGCCCAGAGTACCTCTTCGATGCGCGCCGCGCCCACCGCGCACATCACCAGGCGGTCGACGCCCAGGGCGCTGCCGGCGGCCGACGGCATCGACTCCAGCGCCGCCAGGAAATCCTCGTCGATCGGATAGCGCTGGCGGTAGAGGCGCTCCTTCAACGCCACGTCGGCCTCGAAGCGGCGCCGCTGCTCGGCGGCGTCGGTCAGCTCGGAGAAGGCATTGGCCAGCTCCAGACCGTTGACGTAGAGCTCAAAGCGCTCGGCCACGCGCGGGTCGCCGGGCTTGGGGCGCGACAGCGCCGCCAGGCTGACCGGATAGTCGATCAGGAAGGTCGGGCGATCGCGGCCCAGGTTGGGCTCGATGCGCTCTAGCATCACCCGCGTGACGATGTCGGCCCAGTCGTCGTCCGGCGCGACGCGGACCTTGGCGCGGCGGGCCTGTTCGGCCAGCGCGGCGGCATCGGGATTCCAGGGATCCGGCGCGGTGGCCAGCAGATCGATGCCGGCGTGGCGCCGGAAGGCCTCGGCCACGGTCAGGCGCTCGAAGCTGCCTGCCGGGTCGACGCGGTGGCCCTTCCAGGTCAGGTGAGCGGTCCCGGCGGCGGCGGCCACCGCCGCAAGCAGGCCCTCGCAGTCGGCCATCAGGCTCTCGTAGTCGGCGCCGGCGCGGTACCACTCCAGCATGGTGAATTCCGGGTGGTGGGTGGCCGAGCGCTCGCGATTGCGCCAGACCCGCGCCAGGGTGAAGAGGCGCGGCTCCCCCGCCGCCAGCAGCTTCTTGCAGGCGAATTCCGGCGAGGTGTGGAGGTAAAGCCGGCTGCCGCTGCCGTCCGGCTGCTCCAACAGCGTCTCGAAGGCCATGAGGTGCGGCTCCAGCCCGGGCGAGAGCTGCAGCGCCGGGGTCTCCACCTCGACAAAGTCGCGCGCCTGGAAGAAGGCCCGGATGGCCGCCAGGATCACCTGGCGTTTCAACAGGTTGGGCCGGCGCGCCGCGTGGCGGTCGGGCCGCCACCAGGGAATGTCGCGGGGGTCGTGGGCCATGATCCTCGTCGGGGGTCGGGGCTTGGTTGGGGTTTGGTTGCTGGCTGGGGGCGAACCTGCTACACACGGGCGCTTTTTCGCAACCGAGGTTTTTGCTCCCCATGAAGGTCAACGCCAACACGCTGCGCGCCGGTCAGGTCCTGGAAAGCGATGGCAAGCTCTACGCCATTCTCAAGGCCGACAACATCCAGCCCGGCAAGGGCACCCCGGTGACGCAGGTCGAGATGCGCCGCATCAGCGACGGCGTGAAGGTGGTGGAGCGCTACCGCACGACCGAGTCGGTGGAGCGCGCCTACATCGACGAGGGCGAGTACCAGTTCCTGTTCAAGGACGGCGAGGCCTACGCCTTCATGGACGTCCTGAACTACGAGCAGATCTCCGTCGCGGCCGACGTGATCGGCGAGCCGGCGCGCTTCCTGCAGGACGGCATGCACGTCACCATGCGGCTGCACCAGGGCGTCCCGGTCTCGGTCGAGCTGCCGCAGAAGGTGATCCTGGAGATCACCGACACCGAGCCGACGGTGAAGGGGCAGACCGCCTCGTCGTCCTACAAGCCGGCCATGCTGACCAACGGCGTGCGCACCATGGTGCCGCCGCACGTCGGCCCCGGCACCAAGATCGTGGTGATGACCGAGGACGGCAGCTACGTCGAGCGCTCGCGCGACTGAGGCGGCGGCGTTTCAGCACCCATCCTCTTGACGTCACCCTCGGACTTGTCCCGAGGGTCCATTGCGATGCCAGCGCAAGCGGACGAATGGATGCTCGGAACAAGTCCGAGCATGACGGCTGTGGGCGCCTACGCCGGCCGCGCCCCCTGCCCCAGCCTCAGCACGCGACCCGGCCTGGCGCCGGTCGGCTTGCCCCCGGCCCAGACGCTCTCACCGTTCACGAAGACCTCGCGGATGCCGGCGGCTGGGCGCTTGGGATCGGCGAAGGTGGCGCTGTCGATGATCGTCGCCGGGTCGAAGAGCACCAAGTCGGCGAAGGCACCCTCGGCGAGCAGGCCGCGATCGACCAGGCCGAAGCGCTGCGCCGACAGGCTGGTCATGCGGCGCACCGCCTCCTCCAGCCGGAACAGCCCGAGGTCGCGGGCGTAGTGGCCCAGCACGCGCGGAAAGGCGCCCCAGAGGCGCGGGTGCGGATGCTGATCGTGCGGCAGGCCGTCTGAGCCGATCATGGTCTCCGGGAAGGCCAGGATGCGCTGCACGTCGCCCTCGTCCATCGAGAAGTAGACCGCGCCGGCCGGCTGCAGGCGCTGCGCCGTGGCGGTGCGGCCCAGCCCCCACTCGCGGGCGATCTCGTCCAGGTCGCGGCCGGACTGCTCCGGGTGCGGCTTTGACCAGGTGACCAGGACGCGCGGCGCCTCGGCGGCATAGTCCACCTTCAACACCGTCGAGGAGGCGGCGTAGGGATAGGCGTCCAGCGCTAGCGGCTGCTTGCCAGCCGCCTGCTGCCACTGCGCCAGCGTCTCGACCGAGCGGCCCCAGTTGGGCTGACCGGAGACCTTGAAGTGCGAGATCACCACCGGCACCTGGGCATGACGGCCGATGGCAAAGGCCTCGTCCAGCGCCTGGGTGACGCGATCGTTCTCGTCCCGCATGTGGGTGGTGTGGATGCCGCCGGCCGGTGCCAGCTCCTCGGCCAGGGCCATGATCTCCTCGGTCGGCGCCTTGGCCGAGGGGGCATAGAACAGGCCGGTGGAAAAGCCGATGGCACCGGCGGCCAGACTGACCTTCAGGCGCTCGCGCATGCTGGCGATCTCGGCCGTCGTCGCCGGGCGATCGACGTCGTCCATAGCGCCGACCCGGAGTGTCGAGTGGCCAACCAGCGCCGTGGTGTTGGTGGCGCCGCCGGCGCGGTCCAGCGCCGTCAAGTAGTCGGCCATGGCCGCGAAGCGGTAGTCCGCCTGGTCGCCCAACAGATCGAGCGGCGGCGGCGGCGTGCCCGGCAGGGTCAGCGGCGCCAGGCTGATGCCGCAATTGCCCACCACCACGCTGGTGACGCCCTGGCTGATCTTCGGCGCCATGTCGCCGTCCAGCACGGCGCGATCGTCGTGCGTGTGCACGTCGATAAAGCCGGGCGCCAGCGCCAGGCCCTCGGCAGCCAGCTCACGCCGACTCTCGGCGCCGCCCAGATCGCCGATGGCGGCGATGTAGTCGCCGGCCACCGCCAGGTCGGCCTGCCGCGGCGGGCCGCCGCTGCCGTCATAGAGCGTCGCGCCGCGAATCACGAGATCGAACATCGGGAGGCCCCCCTCCAGTACCAAACAGTGCCTGCCACCACGTCCCGGGCGGTTTGGGCGCGCGGAGCTTGCGCCACCGGCCCGGCGGCGGGCAAGCGCTTCAACCCACTATGAAACTTCGATCACGACAGCGCCTCGCGCGCCGCCAGCCAGATGGAGATCTGCGCGCTGCGCCCGCGCACCGCCTGGGCCCCTTCCGGCAGCAGGCCCGCCAGCAGCTCTGGCCGGCCGGCGGCCCGCACCGCGGCGACCAGCGCGTCGGACACCGCCAGGGCCGCGCCGCTTTGTCGCGCAATGGCCTCCAGCCGGCTGGCCACGTTCACCGTGTCGCCGGCGGCGGCCAGCTGCGACTGGCTGTGGCCGCCGAGTCGCGCCATAGCGACGCGGCCGAAGTGCAGGCCGACGCGCGGCTTCAGTTCAGGACGCCAGGCACCCAGCTCAAGCACCAGCTCGCGGCCGCAGGCCAGCGCCCGCGCGGCGTCGTCGGGCTGCTCCTCCGGCAAGCCGAAGATGATCATGGCGCCGTCGCCGAGGAACTGCTCCACCACCCCGGCATGGCGCAGAACAACGATCTCAAGACGCGCGTGGAAGTCTTTGAGAAATCTCGCTGTTTCTCCCGGCGAACGCCCTTCGGCCAGGCGGGTGAAGCCGGACAGGTCGAAGAACAGGATGGCGGCCCACTGCTCGCGTTCGTCGAAGCTGGGGCGCTCTTCGGTGGCCAGCTGCTGCGCCATCACCGGCGAGACATAACGGGCCAGGTTGCCGCGCTGGCGCTCCGCCTCGCGCCGCAAGCGCCGCTCGAAACTGGCGCGGCCAGCGGCCAGCGGCAGGCTGGTCAGGATCACCGCCAGGGCAGGCACGGTGACGTTGATCCACAGGCCGTCCAGCACGAAGGCGGCATGGCAGAGCGCCAGCCAGAACAGCAGCAGCAGCAGGCTCGCCAGGGCGGCGAGGCGCAGGTTGGGCAGCCGCAGCCCAGCCCAGGTCAGCAATGACAGCAGCAGGATCGCCGCGGTCTCCCAGCTGGCCATGTAGACTGGCCGGCGCAGCGCGTCACCCTGCAGCAGGTTGCTGACCGCGGTGGCCAGCACCTCGACGCCCGGCAGCGACTGCGCGAAGGGCGTGACGAAGGTGTCACCGACGCCCAGCGCCGTGGCGCCGATCAGCACTGCCCGGCCGGACAGGGCATCCGCCGGCAGGCTGCCGTCCAGCAGGTCAAACAGTGACCAGGTAGGCACCGTGCCGACCGGTCCGTGAAAATTGATCGGCAAGCCCAGGGCGCGGTCCAGGGCCACGGCCTGGCGACCCAGCCACAGCGTGCCATCGAGTGACAGGCTGATCTGGTCCGGCGCCAGGCCAAGCTGCTGGCGCGCCACCTCGACAGCGAAGGCCGGCAGCAGCAGCCCGTCGAGTGCCACGGCAGGGTGCAGCAGGCGCGGCTGCCCCTGTTCCAGCAGCAGGTTGACGTGCCCCAGGCCAGCCACCTCGCGCAGCTGGCGGATCGGCACCAGGGCGCCCTGGGCGCCGGGCACTGCAAGGGCACCACTGGCCGGGCGCTCGACCACGCGGAAAGCGGTGTTCACCAGCTCCTGCTGCAGGGCGGCGTCAGGCGCCGGGCCGCGGTCGAACAGCAATGCCATGCCCAGCACGGCGTTGCCCTGCTGCGACAGCGCGGCGCGCAGCGCCTGGTCGCCCGGCGACAGCGTGTTGCCGTCACTTGGCGCCTCGCGCTCCAGCAGCAGCAGATCCAACCCCACGCTGCGCGCGCCGGCGGCGCGCAGACGGTCCACCGCCGCGGCCAACGTGGCACGCGGCAGTGGCCAGCGCCCCAGCGCTGCCAGGGTACGGTCGTCGATGGCGATGATTGCCACCTCCGGCGGCGGCGGCAAGGCGCCGCGCAGACGGAAGCGCCAGTCCAGCGTTTTGCCCTCGATCTCGGTCAGCACGGCGGGCAGGCGGCCGGCGAGGTGCAGACTGGCCAGCGCGCCGCCCATCAGCAGCGCGATGACCAGGCCGAGCCAGAGCCGTGACGACGGCAGGCGCGTCACGGTCCTTCTCGCGCTGTTCAGGGAAAGGCGACGCGGGCCAGCGCGGCCTCGCGCCGGGCCTCGCCCCAGGCCTTCGGCGGGGTCGGCAGCGTGCCGGGCAGGACGTCGGTGCCCTCGCCGGGCGCCAGCACCAACGGGCCAGGGCTGGCCGCAGGCCCGCTGGCTGAAGGCTCGCTGGGTGAGGGTTCGCTGGCCGGCGATCCGTCGCTCGACTGGGCCGGTGCCTCCTCGGTCGCCTTGCCGGACGACGGCAGCGAGCGTGGGGTTACCGCGACCAACCCCTCCAGCACGAAGACCGCGCTGCCCTCGGCGGTCTGCTCCATGATCCACTGCGTGCCGCGCACCGAGGCAATGGCGGTTTCCGTCTCAACCTGGAACGACTGCCAGACCACGCCCTTGCCAACCACCGCCTTGAGGATGCCGGCGACCAGCAGGATCACCGCCTGGGCGGCATCGCCGCTCGGCCGGTAAGCCTGTATCACCGCGCGGCTCTCTGGTCCCAGCGTCAGGCTGGAGCCGTCGATGAAGGCGAGCTCCAGGCGGCTGTCGCGCCCGGTTTCCACCTCGTCGCCCTCGGCCACCGCGGCGCCAGCTTCCAGGCGCAGCGGCCCGCTGGCGGCATGGCGCACCGCATCGCCCAGCAGCACGGCGACACGCCCGACCTCCAGGTCCGCCACGGCCCGGCGCGGCAGCGCGCTCGCCAGTCCGGCAACGCCGGCCAGCGCCAACCAGGTGCGTCGATCGACAAGCAGCGGCATGGGAAATTCCCTTCCTGCGGGCAAGCTAGTCCGCGTCTTTGGCAAGCTCAAGGCATCCTGCCGACCATGACTGGCAGGACCGTGGCGACTATTCTGTGAAGCCGATCACCATCGCGAGAGCCAGGAGAGCACCGCTTTGCCCGCCCCTTTGCCCCCGGAGTCGCTGAGCGGACAGGACCGCAGCCACCTGCTGCGGCGCTCCTTCCTGTTCCGCTCGCTAGCCGACGAGGTGCTGACGCGGGTCACCGGGCTGGCGCAGAGCCGCAGCCTGGCGGCGGGCGAGACGCTGTTCTGGCAGGACGACGAGGCCGATGCCCTCTATGGCGTCATCGGCGGCCTGGTGCGCATCTGGATACCCGGTCCCGATGGCAAGGAACTGACGCTCAACCTGATGGAGGCCGGCGACTTCTTCGGCGAGATCGCGCTGCTCGACGGCCTGCCGCGCAGCGCCAGCGCCACGGCCATCGCCAACAGCGAGCTGGTGGTGATCCTGCGGCGGGACTTCCTGGCGCTGCTGGAGACCGAGCCGCGGCTGGCCCGGCACCTGATCGAACTGCTGTGCGAGCGGCTGCGCGGCAACACCGACCGCATCCGCGATTCCGCCTTCCTCGACCTCGGCGCGCGCCTGGCCAAGACCCTGGAGGCGCTGGCCGTGGCGCATGGCCAGGAGACGCCGACCGGCACGCTGATCGATGCCAAGCTGTCGCAGGGGGCCCTGGCGCAGCTGCTGGGCGTCACCCGCGAGGCGGTGAACAAGCAGCTCAAGGTCTTCGAGCGCGAAGGCCTGGTGGCCCAGGCCGGCGGCAGGATGACGGTGCGCGACCTGCCAGGATTGCAGGCCAAGGCGCGGCCAAAGGACTAGGCCGCGATTACCCGTGTTTGTCGGGCACAGCTTTGGGCTGCACTGACCAAGCCGCCGGCTTGTCGCCCTTGTCGGCTTCGGCTACGGCCGCCGTCGCCTGCACCTTGCCGGGCGTGTGGTGGGCGGGCGCGTAGATCGCATAGACCTGCATCGGTTTCGCCCCGATGTTGGTGATGTTGTGCCAGGTCCCCGCGGGGACGAGGACGCACCAACCGTCTGAAATTTTCTCATCAAATGTCAGTTTGTCCTTCGCGGCCCCCATCTGCACGCGACCGCTGCCAGCATCGAGGCGCAGGAACTGATCGGTCTCCGGATGCGCTTCAAGGCCAATGTCGCCGCCGACGGGGATCGACATCAGCGTCACTTGCAAATAGCGCCCGCTCCACGCGACCGAACGATAGTTGGTGTTTTCCTTCGTAGCGCTTTCAATGTCGAAGGACTGCGGCTTTGGGCCAATGTCTTTGATGAGGTCTGCGGCGCTGTCCATTGCTTATCTCCTCCAGAGTGCGGCGATGCCAGCAGAAGCAGACGTGTTCCCGCCAGTCTCGCTCGAGCGTAGGTGTCGATTCTGTGCTGAATGTCATCGCGCGTAGCGCCCGCTTATTGACAACCTCAGCCGGGATGAACGCTGAAGCGGCTACTCTTAAGCGCCCGTTGAATGTCAAACGCGGTCACTGCCGAACGGTTCCAATAAGCCTCGCTTGCATCAACTCTGACGGCGGCCGATGTCGGGATCGGGTCCTTCGCGGGTCATATGTCCGCGCCTAGTCGCCAGGACTCGCGCCCGGCTCCGGGTGGTTCCCGAAGCCGGGCGGCTGGCGCGTGGCCCTTTCCGGAGGGGGAATGGCTTCAGGCCACCTGCGGCAGAGTGGTGACGGCGTCGCGATAGCGGCGCGCCAGCGGCGAGCGGGGGCGGTTGGCCACCCGCTCGGTCGACAGGGCCGCCAGCAGCTTGGCATTGCCGCCGCGCTTGGCGGCTTCGATCAGGGTCAGGTCCAAGACATCGCGCTGCGCGTGGCTGCCGCCCATGCGGTTGGACAGCGCGCGCACCCGCTGCAGCCGCTCGCAGGCGGCGGCAAAGTCGCCGCGTTCGAAGGCCACCAGCGCCTCGCCCACCGGCAGGCCGATCTGTCGCGCCATGGCCTGGTTGCTGCCGCCACCCCCGGCGCTGCGCGCCAGCGTGGCGAGCTGGCGCTGTACCAGGTCCTGCCGCCCGGCGCCGATGAAGGCCATCAGCGCATGGTCGTCGTTGAAGCAGTAGTTGCCGTCCTCGACCAGCGGCTCCCAGGCCTTGGCGATTTCATCCCAGCGCGCCTGGCCGGCATCGAGCCCGCGCAGCCTGAGGCGCCACAGCAAGGCACTGGCGTCGACCATGTCGAGCACCACGGACGAGCGCTCGACGCGGATCTGCGTGTCATAGAGCTTTAGCACCTCGTCGCCGCGGTCGAGCTCCAGGTGGAACAGCGCCAGATGCCACCAGTTGTGCACGTCGAACAGCGAGTCCGGACCCCAGTGCTCGCTGTTGGGTTCCAGCCAGGTGATACCGGCGGCCGGGTCGTTGCGCATCTCGTGCACGTGCGCCACGGCGTGCCAGCCCCAGCCGTCACGCGGCTGCAGCGCCACCGATTCCTCGCCCAGCGCCTGGGCGCGGGCATAGTCGCCCATCTCCTCGTTGCCGAAGGCCTGCATCGACAGCAGGGCATGCCAGTTCGGGTCCGCCGGGGTCCAGGCGTGCAGGCGCCGCACCACGCGGTCACGCAGGTTGCGCGCGTCGCCGCGGAAGAAGTCGAAGAGGTGGGCGATCTGCAGCGCCAGGATATCGCGCGGATAGTCGATCAGCAGGGCTTCCAGCCGCTCGACAGCATCGTCCCAGCGGCCCTCGATCAGTGCCTCGACGGCTGCCAGGTGCTGCCGCTCGCGGTCATTCGGCTGGCCCTTGGCGGCCGCCGCCAGGCAGTCCCTGGCGACCGGGATGCCGGGCGCCTCGGTGCCGGACAGGAAGAGATAGGCCTTCAGGATATGCGCCATCGCGAAGTCCGGCCGGGCCGCCAGCGCGGCCTCGACGGCGGCGACAGGATCGCCGACATAGCACTGGAAGGCGGCCAGCGCGGCCTCGAAGGCAGCGGCGGCGCTGTCGTCGGCGCCCGTGATGGCCAGACCGCGCAAATCCTGGGTGGTCATCCTCACTCTCCTCGTTGACTGCGCGACGGCGATGGTCGCGCACGGTGTCCAAAGCTTTCTAGGCTGCCGGCCGGCGCCGCGCTGTGATGCGCTTCACAGCCTGCTGTCGGTCCGTCGCCCAGTCGGACAGGCGATAGCCACTATAGACCATCCGCGCCGCCAGGTTGCCCAGCGGACCGCCCATCCAGCCCAAGCCGAAGGTGGCGAAACGACGGTACTCGTCATCCTGCCCGGTGATGCCAGCCGCCAGCAGGCGCCCCGCCACCGCGGTCGAGGCCAGGCCGCTGCCGCCGAAGCCGAAGGCGAACCAGGCACCGTCCGGCAGCTGGCCGAGCTGCACCATGCGCGAGCGGCCGAAGGACATGAGGCCGTGCCAGCCGACCTCCATCTCCACCGGGCCCAGCGCCGGGTAGGTATACTCGATCCAGCGACGGATGGTCTCCGCGGTGCCGCCGCTGCCGCGTTCCCACGGCATGGTCAGGCGGCCGCCCCAGACCAGCCGCGTGTCGGCCAGCGGCCGGTAGTAGGCGCCGGCCCGGCGATCGTCACTCAAGGCCAGCGGCCGGCGCATCACCCGCGCCAGGCGCTCGGCCCCCAGCGGCTTGCTGCCGGCGATGTGCGTGGCGACACCGATACAGGCGCGACCCAGCGCCGGATGCAGCTTGCCCAGGTAGCCGCCACCGCAGAGCACCAGGTTGCGCGCCGTGACGCTGCCGCCGGCGGTGCGCACGCGCCAGGCCGCGCCCTGCCGCTCCAGCGCCAAGGCCGGGCTCTCCTCGAACAGCCGGCCGCCCTGGGTCACCAGCGCGCGCGCCAGGCCGCGACAGTAGAGCAGCGGCTGCAGCTGGCTGACCGACGGGTCGAGGAAGCCACCGTGATAGCGCGGCGAGGACACCAGGCCCTCCATGGCCTCGGCCTCCACCCACCGCAGGTCGAGGCCGAAACGCTCGTTCTGCCGCGCGACATAGTCCCGCCCCGCCTGCGGCCGGTCATGCCAGGCGCCACAGAAATAGCCATCGGGATGCGGGCCGCAGTCGATGGCATGGCGGCGGATCGCGTCCTTGACCCAGGCCTGGCCGGCACGGCCGAGGCGCAGGAAGGCCTGCGTCTCGGCCTCGCCCAGGCGCTGCGCGAGCTCGTCCCATTCCATCGGGAAGCCGTAGCCCAGGATGCCACCGTTGCGGCCCGAGGCGCCGAAGCCGACGCGCCGCGCTTCCAGCAGCGCCACGTCCCGCCCGGCCTCGGCCAGCGACACCGCGGTGGTCAGGCCGGCAAGGCCACCGCCGATGACCAGGGTTTCGCAGTCGATTGTGCCGGCCAGGGGCGCGGCCGGCGGCGGATCGCCCGCCAGGCGGCGATAGAGCGTGTCTTCATCCGGTCTCATGGCCGCGATCCTGCCCCGGCCGGCGCCGCGCGCCAAGGGTTCGGTACCCGTGCCCCGTGGCAGGCGCGGTCCGACGGACAGGCGAATGGTTCAGGCGTAGGCCGAGGCCGCCGTCGTCAACCAATCCCACAGGAAGCGCGCGCTGGCGACCTCGCCATGCAGGCGCAGGCGGTCCGGTTCCAGGCAATAGAGCGACACGCGCAGCCCGGCGAAGAGAGTCACCGCGCCGCGACCCGGTCCGAAGCGCAGCGGGTCCAGGTCGAAGGTGCTGCCTTGCCCCAACAGGCGCCGCGCATCCGGCCCGGCGATCTCGAACAGCGCCTGGCCGTCGGTGGTGTCGCTGACCGCCGCATGTACGCCGGTCAGCGCCTGCCGCAGTGTCGCAGCCAGCTCACCGCCGCGGCGCGTTTCGCTCACCACCAGCCAGCGGTCCGGCGCCTGCCAGAGCAGCAGAGGGTCCTGGCCGGCGGTCTCGCCGACCGGCGGCAAGGCACCCAGCACCCGGTCTACACCAGCGACGAAGCCGGCGTCGGTCGGATCGCCAGACAGCCAGAGCTGTGCGCTGGGCGTCAGGGCGCGCAGCCTGACGCTGGTTGGCGTGATCGCCGGCGGCAGGTCGGCGGCAAAGCCGCGGGCGGCAAGTTCAGGCATTCAGCCGCACTCCCTTGGGATCGTAGAAGCAGGGCTCGACGGCCCGTGCGAAGCGCCGCTGTCCCAGGTGGTAGAGCTCCAGCCGCGCATGGGCCTCGACCAGCGCGCGGCCACGCTCGACCAGCGCCAACGCCACCGGCCGACCCAGCGTCGGCGAAGCAAAGCTGGAAGTGACGAAGCCCAGCGAACGCAGCCGGTTGTGCGGGCCGCGCTCGACCAGATGCGCGCCGTTCGGCAGCGGTGACGCAGCGTCCTCCGCCGCCAGGCCGATCAACTGCTTGCGGTCGTCACGCCGCGCCTCCGGCGTGAACAGCGAGCGGCGGCCGACGTAGTCGATGGTCTTGTTGCGCAGCGGACCAGTGACGCCCAGGTCCTGCGGCAGGGTGACGCCATCGGTGTCGCGGCCGATCAGGATGTAGCCCTTCTCGGTGCGCAGGGTCATCAGCGACTCAATGCCGTAGGGCGTGATCGAGGCGAAGCGACCGAGAGCCAGCAGGTGATCCCACAGCGCCGCGCCGTGGCTGGTCGGCACGGAGATCTCGTAGGAACGCTCGCCGGTGAAGGAGACGCGGGCGATGCGCGCCGCCACGCCCTCGACCCGGCCATCCGCCAGGGCCATGTGCGGCAGTGCGGCGTCGGACAGGTCGATGTCGGTCGACAGCTTCGCCATGACCTCGCGGGCACGCGGACCGGACACGGCGAGCGTCGCCCAGGCCTGCGTGACATTGTGAAAATAGACCTTGAGGTCCGGCCACTCGCCCTCGTGCCATTCCTCCAGCATCGCCATCACGCCATCGGTGTGGCTGGAGGACGGCGAGAGCAGGTAGCGGTCGGGTGCCATGCGCGCCACCACGCCGTCGTCGAACACCGTACCCTTCTCGGCCAGCAGCAGGCAGTAGCGCAGGCGGCCGGGCTTCAGGGTCTTCAGCTCGTTGTAGTACAGGCGATTGACGAACTCCGCCGCGTCCGGCCCGGTGACCTCGATCTTGCCGAGCGAGGAGCCGTCCATCAGCCCCACGTTGCGGCGCACCGCCAGGACCTCGCGCTGGATTGCTTCGGCCTCGCTCTCGCCGGCCAAGGGGTAGCAGCCGGGGCGATACCACAGGCCATAGTCGCGGCAGGCGGCGCCGGCCGCCAGGTGCGCCGTGTGCAGCGGCAGGTAGCGGCGGGTCTGCAGCCGGCTGTCGCGGTTGAGGCCGGCGATGGCGCCCAGCGTCAGCGGCGTATAGGGCGGCCGGAATGTGGTGGTGCCGACCTCACCCGGGGTGCGGCCGGTCTCCTCGCCCATCACGCCCAGGCCGACGACGTTGGCCGTCTTGCCTTGGTCGGTGGCCATGCCCAGCGTGGTGTAGCGCTTCAGGTGCTCGACCGAGACATAGCTTTCGCGCGCCGCCAGCTCGACATCCTTGGTGGTCACGTCATGCTGGAAGTCGATCCACTGCCGTACGCCGCGCACCGGCAGGCGCCAATAGGGCGCGGCGCGGTACGTCGGATCGGCCTGGCTGGCCACTGGCGCCGGACCTTCGCCACCGCCGGCCGCGTGGCCCTCGACCAGCGCGGCGGCCAGGGTGAAGGCGCCGTTGGCCGCGCCGACGCTGACCTCCTCCTGCGCCGAGCGGGCGGGGCGGAAGCAGGCAAGCTCGGCATCCCAGGCCAGCTTGCCGCCGGACTGGCTGAAGAGATGCGCCGCCGGCGACCAGCCGCCGCTCACCGCCACCAGGTCACAGGCGAAGCCCTGCCCCTTCTCCTTGGCATCGCTGGTGTCGGCGGCGCCGATGCGCACACCGGTTACGGAGAACTCGCCCTCGACGCCCAGCAGCGCGCGGCCCGGCAGTACGTCGATACCGGCCACGGCGGCAGCCTTGATCAGCGCGCCGTCGACTTGCGGGCGCACGTCGACAATGCCGACCTGCGCGCCGGCGCGATGCAGCAGCAGGGCGCTGGCATAGCCGTCGTCGTTGTTGGTCAGCAGGACGATGTGCTTGCCCGGCAGCACGCCCCAACGGCCGAGATAGGTCGCCGCCGCCGCCGCCAGCATGACGCCGGGACGATCGTTGTCGGGGAAGGCGATGGGCCGCTCCAGCGCGCCGGTGGCCAGCACCACGCGGCCGGCGCGCACCAGCCAGAGGCGCTCCGGCCCCCAGCCGACCGCCGGCGCCGCCAGGCGCTCGGTCAGCGCCAGGGTGTTGTGGTCGTAGTAGGCGGCCGCCTGGGTGGCGAGCTTCACCGTTACGTTTACGTTCGGCAGCGCCCGCAGGCGCTCGATGGCGGCCTTGGCCCAGGCGTGACCGGGCTGGCCGTCGACCTGCTCGTCGCGCCACAGCAACTGTCCGCCGGGCAGCGCTTCCTGCTCCACCAGCCAGACGCTCTGGCCGTTGGCCGCGCCCGCCAAGGCGGCTGCAATGCCGGCAGGGCCCGCGCCGACCACCAGCAGATCGCAGCGCGCGCCCTGCTGTTCATAGAATCGGCGATCCGACGTCGCCGAATTGCGGCCCAGGCCGGCGGCCTGGCGGATCGTGCCCTCGAAGGTCTCCCACTTCGGCCGGATGAAGGTCTTGTAGTAGAAGCCGGCCGGCAGGTAGCGCGCGAAGCGGTCGAAGATCGCCCGCTTGTCGCGACGCAGGCTGGGCGAGGCGTTGACGGCGGTGAGCTCAAGGCCCTCGACCAGCGGCACCATGGTGGCGCGCGCGTTGGGATCGTGATGCGCGCCCAGTTGCAGATCGAGAATGGCGTTGGGCTCCTCCACACCGGCGGCCAGCAGGCCGCGCGGACGGTGGTACTTGAAGCTGCGACCGACCAGGCGCACGCCGTTGGCCAGCAGGGCGGAGGCGACGCTGTCGCCCGGGTGCCCCTCATAGCGCCGCCCCTCGAAGGTGAAGGACAGCGTCTTGCTGCGGTCGATGAAGCCGCCGCTGGGCAGGCGCCGGGGCTGGCTCATGACTGCCCCTCCCCGTGCTGGCCTGGCGCGTGGGTTTCCAGGATGCGGTGGGTCACGGTATCGCGCGTCATCAGGAACAGCCGCCGGCAACCGCCGACGTGGTGCCAGAGCTCCCGGTGCGGCCCCTTCTCGTTCGCCTTGTCGAACAGGTAGGCGCCCCAGGTGGCGTCGTCGGCCGCGAAGGCCGGGCGCGGCTTGGGTTCGCCCGCGTAGTGGAACTCGCTCTCGTCGCGCGGCCCGCAGAAGGGACAGGGGATCAGCAGCATGGTGTCGGTCCTGTCAGTGCGCGATGCCGGCGGCGGCGCCTTCGTCGATCAGGCGCCCCTCGGTGAAACGCTTGAGGTCGAAGGGTTCGGAAATCGGATGATGCTTCCCGGTCGCCAGGCAATGCGCCAGCAGCCAGCCACCGCCGGGAATCGCCTTGAAACCGCCGGTGCCCCAGCCGCAGTCCAGGTGCACGTTGTCCACCGGCGAGGGGCCGATGATCGGGCTGGAATCCGGCGCCACGTCGACATTGCCGCCCCACTGCCGCAGCATCTTCAGGCGGGCGAAGCTGGGGAACATCTCAAGCAGCCCGGCGACGATCTTCTGCGTGGTCGGAAAGTTGCCGCGCTGCGCGTATGAGGGATAGAGGTCGAGCCCGGCGCCGAACACCAGCGAGCCCTTGGCCGACTGGCTGACATAGGTACCCACCGCCGGCGCCATCACGACAGTATCCAGCACCGGCTTGATCGCCTCGCTCACCATGGCCTGCAGGCAGTAGGACAGCAGCGGCAGGCGGAATCCCAGCTTCTGTGCCAGCAGGTTCTGGTGCCCTGCGGCCGCCAGGCCGACCACGCCACAACCGATGGTGCCGCGGCTGGTCTCTACCGCGGTCACCCGGTTGCCCTGGGTCTGGAAGCCGGTGACCTCGCAGTTCTGGATGATGTCGACACCCAGGCTGTCGGCGCCACGGGCATAGCCCCAGGCCACCGCGTCGTGCCGCGCCACGCCGGCGCGGTGCTGCACCATGGCGCCCCACAGCTCGTGGCGCCCGAGGTCGAGCAGCGGCAGGCGCTGGCGTACCTCGGCCGCATCCAGCACCTCGCAGTCGATGCCGTTGAGCTGCATGGCGTTGACCGAGCGCTTCATCATGTCGAGCTCGGACTCGCTGTGCGCCAGGATCATCATGCCGCGCTGCGACAGCATGATGTTGAAGTTCAGCTCCTCGCTGAGGCCCTCGTAGAGCCGCAGGGCCAGGTCATAGAGCGCGGCGCTTTCCGGCCAGAAGTAGTTGGAGCGCACGATGGTGGTGTTGCGCCCGGTGTTGCCGCCGCCGAGCCAGCCCTTCTCCAGCACCGCGACATTGCGGATGCCGTGGTTCCGGGCGAGGTAGTAGGCGGTGGCCAGGCCATGCCCACCGCCGCCGACGATGACCGCGTCGTAGGCCGGCTTGGGGTCCGGCAGGCGCCAGGCCGGGGCCCAGTCCTGCTGGCCCCGCCGCCCCTGGCGGAACAGATTGAAGGCATTGTAGCGGCGTACGCTCACGGACGGGTTCCCTGGACAAGGCTGTCTGGACGGCCCGCGAGACTAGCCTGCCCGTCCGGCAAGGCAAGGTGCGAGGCGACGGTTCCTGGCGCAAATCCGCAGCCGCACTGCGACCGCCGGTCGCTCAGGGGCGGCTGACCGTCAGGCCGCGCAGCATAATGCCAAGCTGGCGCGGATCGTCGCGCCGCCCACCCTCGGCCGGCGACCCTGGGGCGCCCATGACAAAGGTGAGCGTCAGCGCCGTGCTGGCGGCGAAGGCGCCGGCCGGCAGCAAGGCCTCGACCTCGCTCGGCGCCATGGCGTCGAACTGCCAGGTCGCGAGCAGCCGGCCATCGACTCGCAGATCCACGCGCTGCAGCACCGACTGGTCCGGCAGGAAGGGCAACAGCTCGAAGGTCAGGCGCAGCGGCTGGTCAGGGTCGACACCCAGCGGCGGCAGCAGCCGGAGCTGGGCCTCCGGCGCCTCGTTCCAGGTGCCCTCCTGCCGGGCGATGCCCCAGCCGGGGCCGAGCAGCCGCAGGCCGGGCTCGTTGCGGCCGAAGCCCAGGCGCTGATCGAGCCGCGGATACTGCGCCGCCAGCGCGTAGCAGTCGTAGCGCACCAAGGTATAGGTCGGGCTTACACCGCCGGGCAGCACACAATCGCCTGGCCGCCCGGCGGCCAACTCGCTCGGCACCATGGCGAAGCGCGCCGCCGGACCAGGCGGCACCG
This sequence comes from Rhodospirillales bacterium, assembly GCA_038363005.1. Classification (GTDB taxonomy): domain Bacteria; phylum Pseudomonadota; class Alphaproteobacteria; order Kiloniellales; family JACOMY01; genus JAKOWB01. Next base: position 13,483 of record JBBQBI010000023.1, on the reverse strand, counting down.
GCTGGCCGCTATAAAGCCAGCGGGCGGCGATGTCGCGCGGCAGCGCGAACTCGGCCAGGGCGACGCCGTAGGCCAGGATCGGTGTCAGCTCGCTGTCGGCGACCAGGGTGGTACCCAGAGCCTCAGGCGGCAGGACCTGGATGCGGAAGCCATGGGCCGCTTGAAACGCTGCCGCCGCTGGCCGCAGGTCGCGCAGCTGCGCCGGCAGCAGCAGGGTCAGCGTGGTTGCCAGCAGCAGGCTGGCGGGCAATCGCAAGGCGGGCCAGTTCCCGGACGCCGGTCGCGGCTGCCGGGCCGTGGCGCTCAGCGCCGCCGGCAGCGCGGCGGTCAGCAGCAGCGCCAGGGTCGCCAGTAGGAAGAGGTGCTTGTAGGTGCTGTAGACCCCCTCGCCGAAGCCCAGTCGCAGCGTGGCGTACTGCGCAACGAACAGTCCTGCCGCCGCCGTAGTCGCGGCCAGCAGCACGGCCAGCGCGCGACTCCGCGCATCCTGCACCAGCGACCGGCGCCAGCCGCGCAGGACCAGCCAGGAAACCAGCAGCGCCACGCCACCAGCCAGGGCCAGGGCGACCAGCAGCGGGCGGTGGAATCCCACGGCGATGCCGCCGACGCCGCTGTCGCGGTAATAGGTCACCATCGCCGCGAAGTCCGGGCTGATCGCCGCCCCGCCGGCCAGCAGCAGCAGGAAGCCCGGCAGCAGCCAGGCTAGCCGCCGCCAGGCGATCCAGCCCCAGCAGCCGGCGATCAGCAGCCAGCAGGCAAAGGCGACCGCCAGGTGCAGCGCCGGCAGGATGTGGAACAGCAGCAGCAGGCCGCAACCGACCAGTGCCGCCAACGCCGTGGCTGGCCGATCCGGTCGCCCGCGGCGGGCCAGCAGCAGCAGGGCCGCACAGTAGAGCGCCTCACCGACCAGCTGCGCGAAGTGGTAGTTGAAAACGATCTCGCCACCCAGCAGAACGCCGGCCCGGCCTTGCAGGCCGAAGACCGCCAGTACCCCGGCGGCGGACAGCAGCAGCGCACCCCAGCTCAACGCCGCCATCAGCCGCAGCAGCGCGGCGTAGCACAGCAGCAGGGCCAGCCAGGCCAGCGCGTTGGTGGCCAGCAGCGGCGGCTCCAGGACCTGCGCCAATAGCGCGGCCAGGCCGTGCGCGCCGACCGGGTAATGCGCCAGCTCCTGCAGCGCGGCGACCAGCGGCGCGGAGTCCTGCCAGCGCCCGGCAAGCAGACTGGTCAGGGCCACATGGTGCGCCAGGTCTTCCGTCGTACCGGCGGTCCAGGTGGTGCGCAGCCAAAGCACCAGGCCGACCGCGGCGGCGACTAGCAGACCCTGCAGCGCCGTCCTGCCGACCGGTGACATCAGGCGGCCTCCCCGGTCCGGCGGAACAGCAGCAGCTCGCTATCGGACGGCAGTAGCCACAGCACCGGCAGCAGCAGGGCCAGCAGGCCCGCCAGCACCCAGCGGCTGGCCGGCAAGGCCCCGACGCCCGCGGTGCGGCGATCCATCGCCAGTCGCGCACCCAGGCCGCGCCAGCCTACCGCGGGCAGCCGGCGACGGGCGCAGAACGTCAGGCCCTGGCCGGTGATCAGGCGCTGCAGGGTCGCCGGGGTGAAGTACCAGAGGTGCGGCGAGGGCCAGCCCCGCTGCCACAGACGGGCCAGCGGCCCCGCCAGGCGCAGCACCGCCAGCAGGCGCGCCAGGCGATAGAAGGCACCATTCGCGCTGGGCGCCGCGATCGCCAGCAACCCCCCTGGCACCAATGCATCGCGCGCAGCGGCCAGCGCCGCCACCGGGTCGGCCAGATGCTCGAAGACGTCGTTGAACGCGACGACGGCATAGCGCCGCGCCGGATCCAAGGCCTGCGGAAAATCACCGTCGATCACAGTCTGCCCCAGGCGCCGCGCAGCAGCCACCATCCGCGGGTCAGGCTCCAGCCCCTCGGCCTGGTAGCCGGCCGCCTGCGCCGCCGCCAGGAACCAGCCATGGCCGCAGCCGACATCGAGCAGTTGCCCGCGCGGCCCCAGGGCCTGCAGCAGCGCTAAGCTACGCCGGGCATTGGCCTGGCGTAGCGCCACCAGGGCCGGCGCCGCGGCGGTTTCGTCCAACAGGCCCGCCAGCGGCGCCAATAACGCCACCTGGCGCAGCAGGCCGCAGCCGCGGCAGCGTTCGATCCAGCGGGACCGCAGCGCGACAAAGGTCGCCCCGCAGGCCGGGCAGGCAGCTTCGGCAGACACGCGACCTCCCCCTCCCCCAGCTTCTGGGACATTGCGCTGGCCAACCCTAGAGCGTTTCCTCGCCGTGCGCCGCCGTTGTAGCGTGCCACCCCATGAGCCCAGGGCAGGCCCCTTCCGCACTGGCGACCGGCAGCGCCTGCCGCATCGGCCTTGTCATCCCCTGCTACCGGGTCGGCGCGAGCGTGCTGGCGCTGCTGCCATCGATCCCCTCGCTGGTCACCACGATCTACGTCGTGGACGATGCCAGCCCCGACGGCTCGGCTGACCTCATCGCGCAGGCCGCGCCGAACCCGCGCCTGCGCTTGCTGCGGCGGCAGACCAACGGTGGCGTCGGTGCTGCAGTGAAGGACGGCCTGATGGCGGCGCTGGCCGACGGCCACGACATCCTGGTCAAACTGGATGGCGACGGCCAGATGGATCCGGCGGAGATCCCGCGCCTGGTGGCCCCGCTGCTGTCCGGCGAGGCCGATTTCGCCAAGGGCAACCGCTTCTTCCAGCCCGAGGGCCTGGCCGCCATGCCGCGTGGCCGACTGCTCGGCAACATCGCGCTGTCCTTCCTGGCCAAGCTTTCGACCGGCTACTGGCAAAGCTTCGATTCAGTGAACGGCTTTGTGGCGTTGCAGGCCAGCGTCGCCCACCACCTGCCCTGGGCGAAAATCCACGACCGCTTCCTGTTCGAGAGCGACCTTCTGTTCCGCCTGGGTCTGCTGCGCGCCCGGGTGGTCGAGGTGCCGACGACAACGCGCTATGGCACGGAGCGCAGCAACCTGAAGCCGCTGCGGGCCATCCTGCCCTTCCTGCTCCGCCATCTGGCCAACACCGCGCGGCGAGTGACCTACAGCTACTTCCTGCGCGGCTTCTCTGTTCCCTCCCTGGAACTGCTGCTGGCGTTGCTGCTGCTACCCTTCGGCCTGATCTTCGGCCTGGCGCACTGGCGTGCCGAGGCACCGGCCGCCACCGCCGGCACGGTGATGCTATCGGCCCTGCCGATCATCCTGGGCGTGCAGTTCCTGCTGGGCTGGATTAACGCCGACATCGCTGGCGAGCCGCGCGTTCCGATCCATCGTCGCCTCGCCGGCGTCGCGCCGGCGCCGTCTGTCGGACCGCCGCCAGCCTAGCGCCTCTCCCCGACATTCCCGTTATCCCCAGGGAGCCTGTGGCTGTCGCGCCGCCCGGCCGGCGCAGAGAGTAGCGCGGGGTTCTGCAGCACAGAGGGGGCCAGCGGCCATGAGCGTGACCACGCCTGATGCAGCGCGCGACTGCGTGCTCGATGTCGACCAGCGCCCGGCGCCACCGACCTTCCTGTTGCTCAGCCTGCAGCACCTCTTCGCCATGTTCGGCGCCACCGTGCTGGTACCGCTGCTCACGGGCCTCAATCCCTCGGTGGCGCTGGTCTCCAGCGGGCTGGGCACCCTGGTTTTCATCCTGGCGACCGGCGGCCGGGTGCCGGCCTACCTTGGCTCCTCCTTCGCCTTCATCGGGCCGATCATCGCCGCCTCGGCGGTCGGCGGAGTGCCTGGCGCCATGATCGGCGCCGCCGCCGCGGGCCTGGTCTACATCGCCGTGGCGGCGGCGATCCGCGCTTTTGGCGTCGGCTGGCTGCTGCGCCTGCTGCCGCCCATCGTGGTCGGGCCGGTGATCGTCGTCATCGGCCTCGGGCTGTCCGCCGTGGCGGTGAAGATGGCGACCAACACCGCGGCCGGCGGCCCCTACAGCCTGGGACACTTCGGCGTGGCGCTCTTCACCCTGGGGGCGATCTTCGTCTTCTCGCTGGTGTTGAAGGGCTTCTTCACCGTGGTGCCGATCCTGCTCGGCGTGGTCAGCGGCTACGTGCTGGCGGCCTTGGTCGGCTATGTCGATTTCGCGCCGCTGTCCGCGGCGCCGCTCTTCGCCCCGCCGGACTTCACCTTCTTCTTCTCCGGCCTGCCCGAAGGCGTCTCCGCCGGTTCGATGATCCTGCTGATCGCGCCGGTGGCGCTGGTCACCATGGCCGAGCACATCGGCGACATGATCGTGCTGTCGCGCGTGGTCGGCCGCCCCTTCCTGAAGACTCCCGGCCTGGACCGCACTCTGCTGGGCGACGGCCTGGCCACCTCGCTCGCGGCGGCGATCGGCGGCCCGCCCAACACCACCTATGGCGAGAACATCGGCGTCATGGCCATCACCCGCATCTTCAGCGTCTGGGTGATCGGCGGCGCCGCCTGCCTGGCCATCCTGCTGGGCTTCGTCGGCGTGCTGTCGGCCTTCCTGTCGACCATTCCCATGGCAGTCATGGGCGGCGTGTCGATCGCGCTGTTCGGTGTCATCGCCGCCTCGGGCATCCGCACGCTGATCGAAGGCAAGGTCGACTTCGGTGACAAGCGCAACCTGCTAATCGCCTCGGTCATCCTGGTGCTGGGCATCGGCGGCGCCACGCTGCAGTTCGGCGCGGGTGACGCCGGCGGCGGCTTCATGGTCTCCTCGATGGCGCTGGCCGCCGTGGTCGGCGTCTTCCTCAACGCCGTGCTGCCGGGCCGCAGCGAGCGTCACGCGTCCGACGAGATGATGTCGTCGCACGGCTAGGCGCCGGACTAGCGCGCCAGCCAGGCCTCCAGCACCCGTACCGGCAAGTCCTGACGCCGCAGCATCTCGCCGCCCTCGCCGACGCGCCGCAGGTCGCGATAGGGCGCCAAGGTCAGCGGCGCCTCCGGCAGCTGCGCCGGCAGGATCGCGCCGTGCCAGGCACGCTGGCCGCGATGGCGCCAGCGCACCACCCAGTCGAGGCCGGCGATGACGTCGAGGCGACGGCGGCGCTGCGGTTTCTCGCCCGCCGCGATCCGGACCAGCAGCCAACGCCAGCCAGTCGTCGGCGCGCTGGCAGGCAGGCGCAACACCACAGGGCCCGCCGCCTGCGGCTCCACCGTCAGGGCGACGCGGTGCCGCGCCAGCGCCAGGGCCAGGCGTGGCCAGCGCAGCCGCGGTTCGCGCAGGCGCTGGGCAAAGTGCAGCGGCCGGCCGGCGCTGCGCCGGCGCTGGGCACGCAGCAGCACGGCATTGGCGGTGCGGTCGCGCGTCGCATCGGGCCGCTGCAGGGCCAGGGCCTCGGCGGCCCAGGGTTCGCCCGGATTGGCCTCGGCCAGGCGCGCCGCCACCGGCGGCAGCGTCACGCCGACACCCCGCGCCAGGAAACCCAGCGTCACACCGACCAGCGCCTCCAGGTGGCGCGCCGCCACCTCGCGCTCGAACAGCGCCCAGTCGAAGGTCGGCCGGCGCAGCAGCGCCAGGGCGTCGATCGCCCAGTCGGCAGCGTTGCCGCTGGACCACTGCGCGCCCTGGGTCAGGGCCTGCAGCAGCCGGAAGGGCGGTGCCGGGCAACGGATCTCCATGCCGCCGAGGCGCGCCGACTCGGCCGTCGCCCACAGCACCTCGTCATCGCCCTGCGCGCGGTTCTGCAACAGGAAGGCCCAGTGCAGGTCGAGCTCACCGCCCTTGCCACGGACCAGGTTGACCGCGTGGTGGCGCGGCATGCCGCGGCCCTTGACCCGCGCCAGGCTGCCGCCGCTCTGCGGCAGCCAGCCCTGGCCGGCCAGCAGGTCGAGCGCCTGGTCAGCCGCGGCCGGCGGCACCAGCAAGTCGATGTCGCCGACATAGCGATCGGCCGGCGTGGCATCGCCGGTGGCGATGGCGGTCGCGCCCTTCAGCACCAGCACCGGCAGACCGGCATGCTGCAGTACCGCCAGGCTGGGCAGCGCCTGCGCCAGCTTGGTCTGTCCGTTGCTCCAGCAGTAACGGCGGATGCCCTGCAGGCGCGGCTGCTCGGTCGCCGGAATGCTCAGGCTGTCGAGGCGCCCGATCACCGCCGCCAGCAGCCGCATGGTGCGCCAGCTCACCTCGTCGAGGTCTTGGCCGTCCTGCCAGTCATGCCAGGCTGCCGCCGCCGCCGCCGCATCGCCGGTCAGTACGCGCAGCAGCTGCACGTCGCCCGGCGGAATCCAAGGCAACGTCAGACGGCTCATGATGACGCGGCGCGGCGGCGCGCCAGGGCGCGCCGCGCCATCTCGACATAGCGCGCATGGTTTCCGGTGTTGATATTCGACAGGCTGCCCGGGTGCAGGCGTCGCCGCATCAACACCTCGGGCGCTATGGCGAAGACTAGGCCCGCCCGCTGGGCCCGATCCAACCAGTCGATCACTTCGCCGAGGATCAGCGCGCTGTCCAACGGCCCGATCTGTGCGAAGGCGGCGCGGCGGATCACCAAGGCGGATCGCAGCCAGCCCGGCTTGACATCCGGCACGGCAATGCGCGCGCGCTGCTCGGCGGTCAACGTTGGACAAGGGAAGGATTCGAAGTGGCAGAGCGCCGCATCGACCTTTGGGTCAGCCAGCAGTCCGGCCTGCAGCGCCAATTTGCCCGGCAACCAGAGATCGTCGGCGTCGCAGAAGGCGATCAGCGCCCCCGTCGTCGCGGCGATGCCGGCGTTGGTGGCCACCGCGACGCCCTGGGCGGACTGACGCAACACTTTTGCGCCGGCCCGCTCGGCAACCAAGGCAGTGTCGTCGCGCGAACCGTCGTCGACCACCAGGATCTCGGCCGGCGGCAGGCTCTGCGCCTGGATCGTAGCCAGAGTTTCGCCCAGCGTGCGCGCCGCGTCGCGCGCCGGGACCACGACGCTGATGGCTGATGTCATGGCGCCGGCTCCCGGCGCCGTAGCATGTGGGCGCGGACCACCCGCATCATCCCGTCATAGAAAGCCTTGGCATCGCGCGAGGAATTGGCGCCGTGCAGGCGGCGGGTCAACAGCACCTCGGGCACGCTCGCCACCGAGAGGCCAAGGCTGCGCGCGCGCATGAACCAGTCGGTGTCGGAGCCCAGGCGAAAGCTCTCGTTGAAGCTGCCGACGCGCTCCAGCGCCCGCCGCCGCACCAGCATGCAGCCCGGTACGAATCCCGGCATCGGGCGCTCGAGAAAATCGGGCCGGGCCCAGTTCGCTCCGGGCTCGTCCAGCATGATCATGCGCTGCAGTCCGATGACCCAGTCGAGCGCCGGGTCTGACTGCAGCAGCGCCATCTGCCGCTCCAGCTTCTGCGGCAGCCAGAGGTCGTCCTGGTCAAGCAGCGCCAGGAAGTCGGACTTGGCCTCGGCCAAGCCGCGGTTGCGCGCCGCCGCCTCGCCGCGGTTGGCCTGGCGGATCAACCGCACCTCGGGAAAATGCTCGGCGACCAGCGCCGCACCGTCGTCGGTCGAACCGTCGTCGACCACGATCACCTCACGCGCCGACCAGGTCTGCGTGGCGATCGAGCCGAGCGCATCCAGGATGTAGCTGCGGCCGTTGAAGAGCGGCACGATGCAGGCGACGCTGGGCTGCTGTTCGGTCATGGGTCCAAGTAGGGCGCAAAGGCGCCGAGATCCTGCGCAGGCCCATCGGCCCGCCGGCGCGCCAGCGACAGCCGCAGGATCTCGATCAGGCCGACGTCGGTCAATCCGCCCTTGCCTGCCGTCATCGACGCAGGATGGCGACGATAATAGAGCGTGGTGTGGCGCAGAATCGCGAAGGGCTGCCGGCTCTCGCGCAACCGGAACCAGAGGTCCTGGTCCTCGCTGAAGCGCTGCGCCGGGTTGAAGCCACCGATATCCTCCAGCAGCGCGCGACGGAACAGCGTGGCGCCCATATGGACATGGAACAGTGTCACGCGGCGCGCGTCGTCTGCCGGGGCCAAGCCGTCTGGCGCAGCACGGTCGAAGTAGCAGGTGAAGCCAGAGACGGCGGCCAGCGTCGGCTGCTGGCGCAGTCGCGCCAGCTGTCGTGCCAGCTTGTCGGCCGGCCACAGGTCATCGGCATCGATGAAGCCGACGACCGGTGCCCGCGCCGCTGCCAGGCCAAGATTGCGCGCCGCGGCCGGGCCGCCGTTGCTGCTGCGAATGACCTTGATCCGTGGGTCGCGCGCAGCCCAGGACGCCAGGCGATCTGGCGAACTGTCGGTCGAGCCGTCATCGACGGCGATCACGTCAAGCGTCACGTCCGGCTGGCGCAGCACTGACTCCAGGGCGGGGTCGAGGAACGCGCCGGCGTTGTAGACCGGCAACACGACGCTGAGCTCAGGCGTCATGGCGTAGCCCACGCAGCACAGCGGCGACCAAGCGTCCGACGCCCGCGGCCTCCTGGCCCAGCTCCAAGGTTACGCAGGGCAGCCGCTGGGTTAGCGCGGCCAACGCGGCGAAGCGCTGCCGCTCGGCGCCTGGCACCAGGAAGAGCGACGAGGGCGCCAGCGCGCGCAGCAGGACTCCCGGCGCCGCTGGGCGAAATCCGCTGTCGGGTCGTGCCACAATGCAGGGGACCGCCAAGGCCTTGACCGGCAGGCGCGCCACCAGCGCCTCCGGCAGCCAATCGTCCAAGTGCAGTCGCGCCTTCTCCCCGGCCGGTCGCCCTGGATTGGCCACCCAGGCGTCGGGCACCGCCAGGCGCCGTAGTGCACCAGGGTCGAGCTTCACCGTATCGAACAGCGCCTCGGCCATGCCGTCGCCGGTCAGCGCGACGAAGTCGTCGCCGACGGTGGTCAGGCCGGCGTGGCGCAGCGCCGCCAGCGTGGTGCTGGACTTGCCGGCGCCGCCGGCACCGGCGACCAGCAGCGCGCCGGCCGCATCGCCGACCACCGCGCCGTGCAGCAGCACGCGACCCGCATCGTGCAGCGCCCAGGCCAGCAGGTTGCGCAGCGGCGCGCCGTAATCCCATTCGGGAATCGCGGCCAGGTCGCGCGCCCAGTAGACCGCGGTGGCGGAGGTCGGGTCATGCAGTTGCCACACCGCGCCATCGTTCCAGGCATAGAGCCGCAGGTCGGCGGTGAGATGCAGGCGCCGCAGATGCTGGTGCTCGCTGCTGGGCAGCGGCCAGGCCGGCGGCGGCGGCTGCTCGCCGGTGGCACCGATGCGTGCCGGGCCAGCCAACAGGTGGATGGTCAGCGCCTGCCGTGGCCCCGGCCCTGCCGCCGGTCGGTCAGCCAGGCCATGGGTGAAGGCGGCCAGCAAGCCAGCATCGGCAGCGCGCAGCGTGAGATCGAGTGGCCCGATGGCCAGCCGTCGGCTGGCGCCGATCGCCGTCGCCGCCCTGGCGACCGCCAGCAGGCGCCCGGCAAAATCGCGGAATGCGGTGTGGTCTGGCACCGCCGGAGGCGTTGTCGCCAGGTTCAGGACCTCAGCCATCATGCCGCTACTCTACAGAATCAGGGGCTGTCGGGTCCCAGGGGCGTGCGCAGCGGCCAACCCTCGGCGGCCGAGACGTCGTGAACCGGATCCAGCGCGATCAGCTCTTCCATGTCGGTGAACTTCTCCAGCCGCGGCGGCTGGTAGGGCACCGTCGCCAAGGCCGGCGCGCTGCCGGTCGCATCGCCGGCGCACACCAGTTCTTCCGCCTCGAGCGCCGACAGAAATGCCGCGATCTCGCTCGCCGACCCGGCCCAATCAGGCCCCAGAGCGGCCAGCTGCTGGGCAATGCCACTCGCATCCAGGCCACAGCCCAGCAAGCGCCAGAGCTGACAGGCCGCACCGGTGAGGCTGTAATAGGTGCCGCGCTCCAGGTGGATCACCACCACCTCGATGTCGAAGACCTCCGCCACCACCGTGGGCGCATTGACCTGCAAAGCTGCCATCGATCCTTCCTCTTGTCCGCAACCAGAGGCGACTCGCCCCCGCGGCGCCGGCCAGACCCTAGGACGCGACGCTGCCGGGCGGCAAGGGTCGGGGGCTAAGCCTCAGAGCTTCGGTCGCTTTTTCGTTTCGGTATAGAAGCCGCCCATGGCCGCCTCATAGGCCGCCGCGGCGTGGAACACCGTGGCGTCGTCGTAGGTGCGGCCGACGATGGAGAGGCCAGTCGGCACACCGTTGCCGGCGCGACCCGAGGGCACGCTCATCACCGGGCAGCGGCTGAGGATGTTGAAGCAGATGGTCATCAGCCACTCCTCGATCCCCGCCTGCGGCTTGCCATTGATGATCAGCTTGGTGTCGACATAGCTTTCGCCCGCCTTGGTCGCCGGCAGCGGCAGGGTGGGACAGAGGAACAGCTTGTAGCGCTCCATCATCGGCCCGAAGGAAGCATACATCTTGGTCTCGATCTCCAGGCCCTCCACGAAGTCCTTGGCGGTGATCTGCTTGGCCATCTGGGCGAAGGCCAGCGCGTAGTCGGTCATCAGTTCGCCCTGCGCGTCTGCGTAGCGCGCGATCCAGGGACCAAAGATGGTGCCGAAATGTGCGCGCGCCGCCTTGGCCACCTCCTCGCGCTTCCAGCCGAGATCGACTTCCTCCACCTTGGCGCCCAGCGCGCGGAAGGTCTCGATCGCCTTGTGGGTGTTGGCTATCACGTCGGGCTCGATGTCATAGCCTGCAAGGTCGAGAGAATAGGCGATCTTCCAGCCCTTGATCGGCTTGTAGCTGGTCGGCACCGTGACCTTGGGTCGCAGCGAGGCGATGTCCTTGGGGTGCGGGCCGCACATGATGTTCTGCAGCAGCGCCACGTCGCCGACCGAGCGCGCCATGGGACCGATGTGGCAGTACTGGTCCAGGTTGAAGGGCGCCGAGTCCGGGTTGCGGCCGAAGGGCGGCTTGTAGCCGACCGTGCCGGTCATCGAGGCCGGGATGCGGATCGAACCGCCGATGTCGGAGCCATTGGCCAGGATGGTGGAGCCGGCGGCCAGCGAGGCGCCCGAGCCACCGGATGAGCCACCGCAGGAATAGTCCAGGTTCCAGGGCGTGCGGGTGACGCCCCAGATGCGTGACTGGGTATAGGGCGCGCAGGAAAACTCCGGCGCCGCGCCACGCGCGTGCACGATGGCGCCGGCCTGCAGCACACGCTCGATCGTCAGGTTCGTCTCGGTGTCCTTGGCATCCTTGTAGATCAGCGAGCCGAAGGTGGTGGTCTTGCCCTCCATCATCGACTCGTCCTTGACCACGAAGGGGATGCCTTCGAGGGCACGCGGCTTGGCGCCGCGCTTGGCGTAGACCGCCTCGGCCGCCTTGGCCTGCTGCATCGCCTCGTCGAAGTACTGCATCGGCAGGGCGTTGACCTTCGGTTCGGTCTTCTCCGCCCGCTTGATCACCGCCTTCATCAGCTCGACCGGCGACAGCTTCTTCTTGCGGAACAGCGCCAGGGCTTCGGTGGCGGTCAGGTAGCAGAGATCGGTGGTGGCCATGCCTCGGTCCTTCGGCGTCTGGTGCAAGGGGCGGCGGGATCATGTCATGCCGCACCGCGCGGCGGGAAGACCCCGGGGCCGATGCGCGGCCAAGCAGCGCGCGCCTCTCGACGGCGGCGGCCCTGACAGGCAGGATCGCGCCGCGTTTTCCGCTCCGGAGGTTGCCCGACGTGCTGCTGCCCCTGCCCCCGCTGGCCGCCAAGGCGCTGGCCGATGCCCAGCGCCTGATCGCCGCCGGCCGCCTGGCCGACGCCGCGGCGGCGGCGCGCCAGGCCCGGGCGGCGGCGCCCAGCCATCCGGGCGTCCCCAATGGCGTGGCCGACGCGCTGAGCAGCCGGGGCCTGGTTCAGGAGGCGCTGGCGCAGCGCCTGCTGGCCTGCCACCTGGCGCCGCAGGATCCGGCGCTGCGCCGCGCCCTGGTCGAAGCACTACCGAACGCCAACATGGCCGGCGCCAGTCCGGCGGTACAGGCGCAGCTGGTTCGCCTGCTGCGCGCGCCGGATGTCAGCCCGCTCGACGTCGGCCCGGCGGCCCTGAGCTTCCTGCGCACGCTGCCGGGATTCGATCGCCTGTCGCTGCCCTCCGGACTGCTCGCGCTGGTTGCGGAACCCGCCAGCCAGGAGCTGCTGGAACACCCCTTGTGGCAGGCCCTGCTGGCCCGCTGCCTGCTGACCGAGCGGCCGCTGGAGATCATGCTGACGCATCTGCGCCGCGTCGCGCTGTCGCGCTGGCAGGGCGGCAGCATCGGCGGTCTCCTGACACCAGGCCTGGAGCCGCTCGCGGCGCTGGCGCTGCAGGCCAACCTGTGCGGTCACGCCTGGATGGAGCCGCCGGCCGAAAGTAGTGGCGTGGCGGCGCTGGAGGCAGCGCTGGCCGCGGAGCCGCCGGACGGCCCCGACGGCCGTGTGCTGCTGCTGGCCTGCTATCGCCCCTTGCTGGGGCCGGCCTGGGAGCTCTCGCCGCCACCCGGCCAGGGCCTGCTGCGCGAGGCCTGGGAACGGCTGCTCGAGGAGCCACGGCGGCGCGACCGCCTGGGGGCGGCGCTGCCGGCGCTCACCCCGGTCGAGGACGCCATCTCCACTGCTGTGCAGGCGCAGTACGAAGCCAATCCCTATCCACGCTGGATCGCCACCAACCTGCCGCAGCCACGCCCGCTGGCGCGGGTGCTGCAGGGACTCTTTCCCGGGTTCGCGGCGCCCAGTCTGCCGCAGGCCCGGCCGCTGAACATCCTGGTCGCCGGCTGCGGCACCGGCGAGCAGGCCGTGCGCAGCGCGCGGCGCTTCGCCGATGCCCGGGTGCTGGCGGTCGACCTCAGCCGCGCCTCGCTTGGCCATGCGGCCCTGCGGGCGGAGGCATTGGATCTGACCAACCTGCGCTTCGCCCAGGCCGACATCCTGCGCCTGGGCGAGCTGCCGGACCGCTTCGAGGTGATCGAGGCCATGGGCGTGCTGCACCACCTGGCCGATCCGGCCGCCGGCTGGCGCGCCCTGCGTGGCCTGCTGGTTCCCGGCGGTGTCATGCGCATCGGCCTCTACAGCCGCCTGGCGCGGCGGCGGCTGGCCGCGGTGCGCCGGCTCGTCGGTGTCGGTGACGGCCGGCCGGTCACGACCGAGCGGCTGCGCGAGGCCCGCATGTTGCTGCTGGAGCGCTCCGCCGAACCCGACGTGCAGTTCGTCCTGGGGTTCCTCGACGCCTACGACCTGGATGGCCTGCGCGACCTGCTGTTCCATGTGCAGGAGCTGGACTTCACCCTGCCGGAGATCGCCCGGCTGCTGGAGGCCCTGGGCCTGCGCTTCCTCGGCTTCGAGCTAGTCGACAGGACCGTGGCCCCTGCCTTCCGCCGACAGCACCCGGCGCCGGCCGCGCAAGGCGACCTGGCGGCCTGGGACGCCTTCGAACAGGCACAGCCGGATAGCTTCGCCGCGATGTACCGCTTCTGGTGCCAGGCCGTCTGACTAGAAGTTGAAGCTCCAGAAGTCGGCGGCGGTGTTGGCGGAAACGCGGATCACCAGGTCGGCGACACCGTCGCCGTTGGTGTCGCCCTCCAGCTGGTTGCCGTTGACCCGCAGCTCGCCGGCGGTGTGGCTGAAGGCGGC
>JBBQBI010000022.1:0-89802 GCA_038363005.1 Rhodospirillales bacterium | reverse complement strand
CGCCCGGTCAAACAATCGGGGGTGCCAATAACTAATCTGATGTGGCGCCCCCCCCGGGGGGGGGGGGGGGGCCCTGGCGGGGCCCGCCCGCCCGGCCGGTGGGCGCCGGCATCGCGCTGAAGCACCAGCACTATCGCGCGGTGCAGGCGGAGCGGCCGGCGATCGGCTGGTTCGAGGTGCACAGCGAGAACTACCTGGGCGGCGGTCGCCCGCTGGCGGTGCTGGAGGCACTGCGCGCCGACTATCCGATCAGCCTGCACGGCGTCGGGCTGTCGCTGGGCAGCGCCGGCCCGCTCGACCGCCAACACCTGGCGCGCCTGGCCGCCCTGGCCCGGCGCATCGAGCCGGCGCTGCTGTCCGAGCATCTGTCCTGGAGCATCGGCGGCGGCCACTACCTGAACGACCTGCTGCCGCTGCCCTATACCGAGGAGGCCCTGGCGGTCTTCTGCGCGCATGTCACCGAGATGCAGGAGGCGCTGGGGCGCCAGGTGCTGATCGAGAACCCCTCCAGCTACCTGACCTTCGCGCACTCGACGATCCCGGAGTGGGAGTTCCTCGCCGCCGTGGTGGCGCGCAGCGGCTGCGGCCTGCTGCTCGACGTCAACAACATCCACGTCAGCGCCAGCAACCACGGCTTCGACGCCCGACACTATCTGGCCGCCCTGCCGGCGGCGGCGGTCGGCGAGATCCATCTGGCCGGGCATACGCGGCGCCAGGTGGGGGACCGGACCCTGCTGATCGACGACCACGGGGCCACCGTGGCGCCGCCGGTCTGGGCACTCTATGCCGAGGCCCTGGCGCGCTGCGGCCCGGTGCCCACCCTGGTGGAGTGGGACACCGCCGTGCCCGACCTGCCCGTGCTGCTGGCCGAGGCGGCGCAGGCCCAGGCCCAGCTCGACCAGCTTGAGGGCGTGCGCCATGGGCTTGGCTGAGCTGCAGGCCGAGATGGCGGCGGCGATCCTGGCAGGTGCGCCGCCGCCTGGCGGCCTCGCCACGGACCGCCTGGAGATCTACCGCGGCACCACCTTCGGCAGCCTGACCGAGGCCCTGGCCGACGCCTTTCCCGTGGTCAGCCAGCTGGTCGGCGAGCGCTTCTTCGCCCACACGGCGGGCCGCTTCATCGCCGCGCATCCGCCGCAGGCACCGCGCCTGGCGGAATACGGCGGCGACTTCCCCCACTTCCTTGGCAGCTTCGCGGCGGCACGGAGCCTGCCCTACCTGCCCGACGTCGCGCAGCTGGAATGGGCGGTGCACCTGGCCTACCACGCGCCCGACCACGCCAGCCTGGCGCCGGCCCGCCTGGCCGCGCTGGACCCGGCAAGCTTCGGCGCACTGTGCCTGGCACCGCATCCGTCGCTGCAGCTGGTCGCCTCGCGCTTCCCGGTCGACCGCATCTGGCAGGCGCACCACGGCGAGGGCGATCTGGCCGCCATCGACTTGAGCAGCCCGGCCGACTGCCGCCTCCTGGTCGACCGCGGGCCCGGCGGCATCCGCCAACTGCCTCTAGGCGCCGGCGAGCTGGCGCTGCTGCAGGCGCTGGCCGACGGCCTGGCGCTGCAGGACGCCGCCGAGGACGCGGTCGCGGTGGAACCCGACCTAGACCTTCCGGCCCTGCTGGCCCGCCACCTGTCGCGCGGCAGCTTCGCCGACCTGCCGCTGGGGCTGTGACGAGCATCTGGCCTTGTCCCGCCGGGCTGCCTAGGCTGGCCCCCGGCGGGGACGGCGATGAAACGGACACGGAAGCAGCAGGAGCAGGCGGCCAGCGGAGCCTGGGTGGCGGCGAGCACGGCGGTGCTGCAGGCGCTCGACCAGCCGGCGCTGCCGCAACGGCTGCTCGAGGCGCTGGACGCCGTCGCGCCCTTCGCCACCGCCTGCAGCTTCGTCTATCGCCCGCGTTCGGCGCCGATGTATGTGCACGACAGCTTCGTCGACCCGGCGCACAAGCAGGCGCTGATCAACTACACCGACAGCACCTATGTGCTGAATCCCTTCTACAACGCCTATCTGCGCGGGCTGCGCACCGGCGCCCACCGCATGCGCGACCTGGCGCCTGACACCTATGCCCCGGCCGAGCTGATCGAGACCTACGAGGCGCAGGCCAGCGTGCACGAGGAGATCGGCTACCTGACGCACGGCTGGCCGGCCGGGCGCGAGGAGCTCTGCATCGCGCTGGAGCTGACAGACGGCGAGTGCGGCGAGATCTGCCTGTCGCGCCCCGCCGCCGAGGGTGGCTTCAGCGACGCCGACGTCGCCGCCTATGACCGTGTCACGCCCTTCATCGCCGCCGCCTTCCGCCACTGGTGGCAGGGCGCGCGGGCGCGCCACCTGGCGCAGACCCGCGACAGCGGCGCCGACGCCGCCTTCGCCAGCTTCGGCGGCGCGCTGCTCAGCCCGCGCGAGCGCGAGGTCGCGCAGCTGCTGCTGCGCGGCCACTCCAGCCTGTCGATCGCCGGGCAGCTCGGCATCTCCGGCACCACGGTGAAGACGCACCGCAAGAACCTCTATGCCAAGCTCGGCATCGCCACCCACTACGAGCTCTTCTCGCGTTTCCTGGAATCGCTGCAGCGTGGCTGACGGCGCCTCCTCCCCCGGCCTCCTCCCCCGGTAGGATGGAGCGATCCCCGCCGGCGGGCTACCAAACCACCAGCAGCACAGCAGGAGTCGCGCCATGACGGCATTTCCAGTCGACCTGGTCCGCCAGCAGTTCCCCGCCCTGGCCGCCAGCACAGCCTTCCTCGACAATCCCGCCGGCACGCAGGTGCCGCGCCTGGTGATCGACGCCGTCGCCGACGCGCTGGCCAACGCCGCCAGCAACCTCAGCGGCGCCTTCGATGCCTCGCGCCGCGCCGACGCGATCTATGACGCGGCGCACAACGCCATGGCCGACTTCCTGGGTGCCGCCTCGGGCCGCGAGATCGTGCTTGGCCAGTCGATGTCGATGCTGACTTTCCAGATCGCCCGCTCGCTGGCGCGCAGCTGGCAGGCCGGCGACGAGATCATCGTCACCCGCATGGACCACGAGGGCAACGTCTCGCCCTGGCTGCACGTCGCCGAGGAGCGCGGCCTCGCCATCAAGTGGCTACCCTTCAACCGCGAGACCTGGCGCATTGAGGCGGAGGACCTGGCGGCGCTCTTGAGCCCGCGCACCCGCCTGCTGGCGCTGAACTATGCCAGCAACCTGACCGGCTCGATCAATGACGTGAAGGCGCTGACGGCGCAGGCCAAGGCCGCCGGCGCGCTGGTCTACATCGATGCCGTGCAGTTCGCGCCGCACGGCCTGGTCGACGTGCAGGCGCTGGGCTGCGATTTCCTGGCCTGCTCGTCCTACAAGTTCTTCGGCCCGCACCTGGGCGTACTCTGGGGCCGCGAGGCGATCCTAGCCGAGCTCTATGCCTATGCCGTGCGCTGCGCGCCCAAGGAGCTGCCGGGCCGCCACGAGATCGGCACGCCGCAGACCGAGCTTTTCGCCGGCCTGGTCGCCTGCGCCGACTACATGGCCTGGCTGGGCGGCGAGACCGGGAGCAGCGGCACGCGGCGGCGGAAGATCGCCGGCGCCTACGCCGCCGCCACGGCCTACGAGATGCCGTTGGCGCAGGGGCTGATCGACGGCCTGCGGCAGATCCCAGGTCTCAAGGTGCAGGGCATCACCAACTCCAACCGCCTGCACCAGCGCGTGCCGACCGTGTCCTTCACCCACCCCGGCCACAGCAACAAGGCGCTGGCCCAAGGCCTGGGCGCGCAGGGCATCAACGTCTGGTCTGGCCACAACTACGCGCTGGAAGTCGCCCGCCACCTGGGCCTCGACGAGGCCGAGGGCGTGCTGCGCATCGGCCTGGCGCACTACAACACAGCCGGCGAAGTGGACCGCATCGTCGGCGCTCTGAAGCGGCTGATGAAATAGGCGGAGCAGCAAGCCACTCGCTCTCGACCGTCATCCCGGCCGCAGCGCAGCGAAGAGCCGGGATCCATCGAGTGCCAAGTCGCTGAGTGGATCCCGGATCGGCGCAAGCGCGCCGTCCGGGATGACAGATTTCTTTTTGGCTACCCTGCCAGCACTGCCAGCGCCTGCGCGTGCAGCGCCGGGTCGCCGGCGGCCAGCACGCTGCCTTTCCAGTCCAGGTCGATGCCCTTGCCGGCCCAGTCGGTGACCTTGCCACCGGCGCCGCGGATGATCGGCTCCAGCGGCAGGATGTCATAGACGTCCATGCTGCAATCCACCGACAGGTCGATGCGGCCCGACGCCAGCTGCATGTAGGCGTAGCAGCTGCCGCCATAGACCGCCCAGGCCACCTGCTGGCGCAAGCTGGCGTAGCGCGCCCACTGGTCGGGCGCATAGAAGTCCGGGCTGCTGCTGCTCAGCATCGCTGCCTCCAGTGGCGCGCCGTGGCGGCTCTTCACCGGGCGGCCATTGAGTGTGCTCGGCAGGCCGGTGGCGCCGACCCAGCGTTCGCGCGTCACCGGGTGGTCGGCCACGCCGACCAGCGGCTGGCCGCCACGCGCCAGGCCGATCAGGGTGCCGAAGACCGGGATGCCGGCGATGTAGGGGCCGGTGCCATCGATCGGGTCCAGCACCCAGACATGCTCGGCGCCACGGTCCTGGCTGCCGAACTCCTCGCCCTGGATGCCGTGGTGTGGGTAGCGCTGGCCGATCAATTCGCGCAGCCGCTTCTCCACCGCCTTGTCCAGCGCGGTCACCGGGCTCTTGTCGGCCTTGGTCTCGACCTGCGGCGGGGCGCTCAGCGCCGCGGCCAGGATGGCGCGGCTGGCGTCGGCCAGCTCCTCGGCGAAGGCGACGAGGTTGGCGACCTGCTCGTTACTCATGCGTAACTCCTAGTGATGCAGAATCTGGCTGAGGAAGAGGCGCGTGCGCTCGTGCTTCGGCGCCTGGAAGAAGGCCTCGGGCGTCTCGGACTCGACGATCTGCCCGTGGTCCATGAAGACCACGCGGTCGGCCACCTGGCGGGCGAAGCCCATCTCGTGGGTGACGCAGATCATGGTCATGCCGTCGCGCGCCAGGCCGACCATGACGTCCAGCACCTCCTTGATCATCTCGGGGTCGAGTGCCGAGGTCGGCTCGTCGAACAGCATGATCTTCGGATTGACGCAGAGCGCGCGGGCAATGGCGACGCGCTGCTGCTGCCCGCCGGACAGCTGCGCCGGGTACTTGTCGGCCTGCTCGGGGATGCGCACGCGCTCCAGCAGGCGCAGCGCCTCGGCCCGGCCCTCGGCCTTGCCGCGCTTCAACACCAGGCGGGGCGCCAGCATCAGGTTCTGCAGCACCGTCAGGTGCGGGAAGAGGTTGAACTGCTGGAACACCATGCCGACGTTGTCGCGGATCAGCGCCTGGTCGCCGCGGCCGCCGGTCAAGGCCTGGCCGTTGATATCGATGGTGCCGGCGTCATGCTTTTCCAGCCGGTTGATGCAGCGGATCATGGTCGACTTGCCGGAGCCCGATGGGCCACAGACCACGATCTTCTCGCCGCGCGCCACGGTCAGCGAGACTTCCTTCAGGGCCTGGAAACTGCCGAAGCTTTTGCTGACCTGCTCAAGGCGGATCGCCGGGGGTTCGCTCATGCCTTCGTCTTCCCTTCAGGTCCGCCGCAGCGAGCGGCTGAGGCGCCGCTCCGCCAGCGCGACCAGCCGCTGGATCACCCAGGTCATGGCCAGATAGACGATCGCCGCCGAGATGAAGATCTCGTAGGGGGCGAAGGTCTTGGCCACGATGTTGCGCGCCACGCCGGTGACATCCAGCAGCGTGATGGTGCTGGCCAACGCCGTGCCTTTCAGCAGGCTGATCATGTCGTTGCCATAGGCCGGCAGCGCCAGGCGCAACGCCAGCGGTGCCACGATATGGCGCAGCCGCTGCCAGCGATTGAGGCCAAGCGCCCAGCCAGCTTCCGACAGGCCCTTGTCGACGCCCTGCACGCCACCGCGAAAGATCTCGCCGGTATAGGCGCCGGTGTTCACCGCGAAGGCCAGGATGGCGCACCAGTAGGGCTCGCGCAGGAAGCTCCAGAGGAAGGAGTGGCGGATCGTCTCGAACTGCGACAGGCCGTAGTAGATAATGAAGATCTGCACCAGCAGCGGCGTGCCACGGAACAGCGTGATGTAGACCCGCGCCGGCCAGGTCAGGAACCAGAGGCGGCTGAGCCGCGCCGCGCAGGTGAGGATCCCCAGCAGCGTACCGAACAGCGCCGACAGCAGCAGCAGCTGCAGCGTCAGGCCAAGACCGGTCAGCAGCTTGGGTAGCGAGTCGGCGATGAGATCCAGGTCGAAGCTCATCGCGCACCCCGCAGATGGTGTCCAGCGTGGCGTTCGAGCTGCGCCACCAGCAGCGACAGGCCGCTGGTGAAGAGCAGGTAGACAACGCCCACCATGGCATACATCACGAAGGGCTCGCTGGTGACCGAGGTGGCGATCTTCGCCGTGTACATGATCTCCTCCAGCCCGATGATGGAGACCAGCGCGGTGTCCTTCATCAGCGAGAGCATGTGGTTGCCGAAGGTCGGCAGGGCGAGGCGCCACATTTGCGGCAGGCGGACGTAGAGGAACACCTGCCAGGTGCCCAGGCCCAGGGCGCGCGCCGCCTCGACCTGGCCCGGCGGCACGCCCTGGAAGGCGCCGCGAAAGGTCTCGGTGGCATAGGCGCCGACGATCAGGCCGAGCGCCAGCGAGCCGGCCCAGAAGGGCGGGATGTCGACGAACTTGATGCTGGGGTCGAAGAGCTGCGCCAGCGCGGTCAGGCTGAGCGCCGAGCCGAAGTAGATGATCAGCAGCAGCAGGATTTCCGGCGTGCCGCGAAACACCGTGGTATAGCCGTAGGCGAGCCAGCGCAGGACGGCGCTGTTCGACAGCTTGGCCGAGGCGCCGAGCAGGCCGATGACCACGGTCAGCAGCAGCGCGACCAGGAAGATCTGCAGCACCACCAGCGCGCCGGTGGCGAAGGCGTCCGCCCATTCGAGTGCGAGATCCATGGGCTCAGCCGCCGGTGGAGGGGCGGCCGACCGTCGGCCGGCCGCCCTGGCTCCCGATCAGTTGGCGCCCTTCCAGTCCGACGGATTGATGTCGAAGGGGAAGTAGCGGTGCGAGAAGGTGCTGAGCGAGCCGTCCTTGATCATCGAGACCAGTGCCGCGTCGATGCGCTTCAGCAGCTCGGCGCTGTCCTTGCGCAGGCCGACGCCGACGCCGATGCCGAAGAACTCCTCGTCGGTCACCTGCGGGCCGACGGTCTCGAAGCCCTCGCCGTCCGGCTTCGACAGGAACACCAGGTAGGCCTTCATCGGGTTGGTCATGATGGCGTCGACGCGGCCCGCCTTGAGGTCGAGGTACATGGCCTCGTTGCTGTCGTAGGGCACGATGTCGGCGGCCGGCATCTTGGCCTGGATCCAGGTGTCGTAGGTGCTGGAACGCTCGATGCCGATCTTCACGCCCTCGAAGCCGGCCGGGTTGACCGTGCCGTCGGCGTTGAAGAACTGCAGGTTCTTGTCCTTGGCGCCGATGAACTGGCCGATGGAGACGCGGTAAGGCACCGAGAAGTCGATCTTCTCGCGCCGCTTCTCGGTGATCGACATGGAGGCGACGATCAGGTCGAACTTGTTGGCCAGCAGGGCCGGGATCATGCCGTCCCACTCCTGGCAGACAAACTCGATGTCGGCGCCGATGCGGACGCCCACTTCGTTGGCGACGTCGACGTCGTAGCCCTTCAGCGTGCCGTCGGCTTCGCGGTAGTTGAAGGGGAAGTAGGTGCATTCGGTGCCCACCCGCAGCGTCTCGGCGCTGACGGAGGGTGCGGCCACAGCCAGGCCGGCGGCAAGGGCAAGGGGCAGCATGAGGTGCTTGAGCATGTCGGTCTCCCCGTGACAGTCGAGACGGGCGCGGTTGGCCCACAGCATCCAGCTTGGTCGCCGACCTGCCACCTCGCCATCCTCCCAAGGGAGGAGGCGGTGGCGCTGCTGGCAGGTGCCTCGACCCCGGCCGGGACTCGCGGGGGCCTGCCGCGCTAGACTGCGCCCGCTTCGGTGCGGGGGGATGGTCGATGCGGCGGTCGGTCCTGGCGTTGCTGTGGCTTTTGCTGTCGGCCCTGCCGGCAGGGGCAGAGACCCTGGCCGACCGGGCGGAATGCCTGCGCCAGGCGTTGGCCAGCTACCTGCTGTTTCCTGTCGCCTTCCCCAGCGAACCGGTCGACCTGGGCAACGGCGCCTTCACCCTGCATGACGTTGCGCTGCAGACCGGCGACGCCGCCGGCCCGCCCGGCAAGATCCTGAGCCTCGACGTCTTCGCTTTCGATTGCGCTGGCTTCCGTACCAGCGGCACGCCCAGCGCCGTCAGGCTGCGCGCCAGCGGCATCAGCGTGCCAGCGGCCGTGCATCCCTTGGCCGGCCTGCTGCCGGATTTGGTCGGCGACGACTACTTCGACCTGACGCTGGACCTGGTCTATGACGCGGCGGCGCTGCGCGTGACCGTCAACCAGGCCGATCTCGACGTCGACGGCGTGATGAGCCTCGCCTTCGCCGCCGACGTCAGCGGTGTAGATCTGGCCGGCCTGCGCGTCACCGGCAGCGGTCTGGCCGGTCTCGGCATGACCGCGGCGCTGAAGGGCAGCCTGCACAGCCTCACGCTCACGCTGTGGAACAAGGCCGGCAACCGCCTGCTGGAAAGCTTCGCCAAGACGCAAGGCCGGTCGATGCTGGAGCAGCGCGACCTCTGGCTGAAGCAGCTCAACGACATGATGGCGACCGAAGGTAAGGAGGCCGCGATCCCGGTGCTGCGCGAGCTCAAGGTCTTCGTGCAGGACCTGCGCAAGCTGACGGTGCGGCTCCGCCCGCCCGACGGCCACATCGAGGTGATTGTGCTTGGCGCCACGCCGGAGATCGGCGAGCAGCTCCGCCTGCTGGGCCTGACGGTAGAGGCGAACCGCTAGACTGGTCTAAGGTCGGGCGATGCGCCGCCTTTGCCTTGCCCTCGCCGGCCTCCTGCTGGCCACACCAGCCCTGGCCGAATCCCTGGCCGACCAGGCCGAATGCCTGCGCCAGGCCCTGGTGGCCTATCTGCAGTATCCGGTGCGCTTCGCGGGCGCGCTCGACGATCAGGGCAACGGCTTCTACACGCAGCACGACGTGGTGCTGCAGACCAGCGGCCCCGATGTGCCGCCGGGCCGGATCAGCAGCCTTGAGGTCTATGGCTTCGACTGTGCCGGCTATCAGGCTGGCGGCGTGCCCGGCCGGCTCAGCCTGCGCGCCAACGGCATCAGCGTCACGCCGGTGGCGCATCCGCTGGCCAGCCTACTGCCGGGCCTGGGCAGCGACCGCCTGTTCGACGTGACGCTCGACTTCACCTACGCGGCCGAGGGCAAGCGCCTGACGCTGAACCACGCCGACCTCGAGTTTCCCGGCCTGCTAACGTTGACGCTCTCAGGCCAAGCCAGCGGGATCGAGCTGGCCGGCGCGCGCTTCACCTCCAAGGGCCTGACGGCGCTTGGCCTCGCCGCCGCCTTCCAAGGCAGCCTGCAGAGCCTCGATCTCTGGCTGTGGAACGAGTCCGGCGAGCGCCTGCCGGCGGCCTTCGCCCGTGGCCAGGGCCGCACGCTGGAACAGCAGCGCGCACTTTGGCTCGGGGAGCTCGAGAGGCTCGCAGCCGCGCCGGGCAATGCGGCCGCCGTGCCGGTCCTGCAGTCGCTCAGACAGTTCGTGCTGCAGCCAGGCCAGCTCAGGCTCCACGTCGCGCCGCCCGCCGGCCACGTTGAACTGGGCGGCCTGCTCGCCGCGCAGACGCTGGGCGAACAGGTTCGCCTGCTGGGCCTGACGGCGGAGGCCAACCGCTAGCGGCGCGGGCGCCGGTGATAGGTCAGCGCCAGGGCGATGCAGTGCTGCAGCTCGGCGCGCGGCAGCGGCCCTGACGCATCCAGCAGGATCGCGCGGTTGCCCTTGCAGCGCAGTGTCTCGCCGTAGAGCTCCCGGAAGCCGGCCACCAGCGTGGTATGGCAGTGGAAGAAGAGGCCGAGGCCAGGATCGCGCCGCAGCTTGTTGATCCGCACCGTCGTCCCGGTGCGCGGCGCCAGCGGCCGATAGGCCGGGTCGCCCCACTTGAGGCTCTCCTCCAGCGCCCCCACCCCGGCCTGCGCCGCGGCGGCGTAGACCAAGGCGCGGAGCTCCAGCAGGCGGCGGCGCTCGGCCGCCGGCAGGGTGGACAGGAGGGTAGCCACCTCTGCGGCGACGGGCGGAGCGGGCAGGCGCGGCATGTCGGCTAGGACCTCGTTCCAGGGAGCGTAGCGGCGCCATCGTCACGCCGTCGGGCGCGTCAGTGCAAGTTGAACACCTTGAGCCATTCGGTGCGCCGCGCATGGAATCCGCGCTTTGACAGGCCGGATACCACGGCGCGCATGTGGCGAGCGCCATAAACAATGGCCAGGCGACTTGGCCCCGGACCGGCCGCCACAAGCTCGCCGTCCAGAATCTGCAGGAGGCGCGCGTCGCGCGCATGCAGAATCGCTTGGACGAAAACCTGGTACGTCGGGTCCCAATCGAGATGTTCGGCGCGACTCCTCAGGTCGTCGAACGTCAAGTTCTGCGCAAGGTCCTGGCGCGTGCCGAACTATCGCATTCTGAGGGCGACCCAGGGCACAAGGCAGTGGATCAGCAGGCGCAACCACCAGGCGACACGCCGCCATTCTGCTTCGAACTCGTCCCCGGTAAGGTCCGCCAGGACGATCCGCGCCCTGCTGTCGGATCGCTTGGGATAGGGCGGCTGGATCGCCAGCCCGATCCGCTCCGAGCCCTTGAGCCAGCGGTAGACCCGGGTGATCCGGCGAACGATGGGTGAGCGAACCCCCTCCACCAGCACTACGTCGTGCGAGAGGGCATCAGCGTAGACCGCCTCGTAGAAGAAGGGATCGCCGACATGGATCATCGGGAAGAGCGTTACGACGAGGGGCGAGGCCGCGCTGGCCAGCTCGATGCGGGCGGTCCTGACACCGAGAGGCGAGGCTTCGACGATCTGCACGTGACCCCAGCTCCTTCCCTGTCTCAAGGATAGATAGGCACTACCGCTCGGCGCCGCCACCGTTGCGGGCAGGCGCCGGGTGGGCTTGACAGGTGGCTCGTAGCTCCCAATACTTTCCTATATGGTGAACTATCAAGAACAGCTTGGCCGGACCTTCGCGGCCCTTGGCGACCCCACGCGGCGGGCCATCCTGGCCCGGCTGGAGAGCGAGGGCGACGCCACGGTCAGCGCGCTGGCCGCGCCCTTCGCCATCAAGCTGCCGGCGGTGTTGAAGCACCTCGGCGTGCTGGAGGAGGCCGGGCTGATCGCCCGCGCCAAGGCCGGACGCACAGTCACGGTGCAGCTCCGGCCCGATCCGCTACGCGCGGCAACGGAGTGGCTCGCCCGCTACGAACGCTTCTGGTCCGCCAGCCTCGACCGCCTCGCCGCCTTCGTGGAAGGCGACGCGCCCACATCACCATCCGACAGCAAGGAGTAGCCGCCATGATCACAATTTCCGCCTTCCAGTGGGTACCGGATTTTGCCCAGGGCCAGGTGCGCGACCTGCGCGCCCGCTGGGCGCTGGAGGAGGCCGGCCTGCCCTACCAGACCCGCCTGCTGGCGCAGGGCGACCAGGACAAGCCGGACTATCGCGCGCTGCAGCCCTTCGGCCAGGTGCCGATCCTACAGGAGGACGACCTGGTGCTCTTCGAGTCCGGCGCCATCGTGCTGCACATCGGCGAGCGCAGCGAGGCGCTGCTGCCGCGGGAGCCGGGCGCCCGCGCGCGGGCCGTGCAGTGGCTGATCGCGGCGCTGAATTCCATCGAGCCCTTCGTGGTGAACGTCGCGCTGATCGATATCTTCTATACCAACGAGGAGTGGGCCAAGCTGCGCCGCCCCGGTGCCGTGGCCTTCGTGGAGAAGCGCCTGACGGCACTCTCCAAATCGCTCGGCGACAAGCCCTACCTGGACGGCGAGCGCTTCACCGCCGGCGACCTGATGATGACCACGGTGCTGCGCATCCTGAAGCACACTGACCTGGTCACCAGCGATCCGCGCCTGGCCGCCTACCTCGAGCGCTGCACCGCGCGGCCGGCCTTCAAGCGCGCCCTCGACGCGCAGCTCGGCGATTTCCGCAAGGCGGCCTAGGAGCGGCCGGGTCAGAGCCGGCGGAGCAAAAGAAAAGCCGGAAAGCGCGCCACGCTGTCCGGCTCGTCTCTCAATCGCCGGTTACGCCAGGTCGAAGCGGTCGGCGTTCATCACCTTGGTCCAGGCCGCCGCGAAGTCCCTGGCGAAGGTCTTCTGCGCATCCGCCGCGGCATAGACCTCGGCAAAGGCGCGCAGCTGCGCATGCGAACCGAAGACCAGGTCGATGCGCGTCGCGGTCCACTTTGGCGCGCCGCTCTTGCGGTCGCGCCCCTCGTAGAGGCCCTCGCCACTCGGCTGCCAGACCGTCGCCATGTCCAGCAGGTTGACGAAGAAGTCGTTCGTCAGCAGGCCCGACCGCTTGGTGAGCACGCCATGCTGTGAGCCGCCAGCGTTGGCGCCGAGAACGCGCAGGCCGCCAAGCAGCACGGTCAGCTCCGGCCCCGTCAACGTCAGCAGCTGGGCGCGGTCCACCAGCGCCTCCTCCGGCGTCGCGAGCATCGGCTTGCCGCTGAGGTAGTTGCGGAAACCGTCGGCCAGCGGCTCCAGCGGGGCGAAGGAGTCGACGTCGGTCTGCGCCTGCGAGGCGTCGGTGCGGCCCGGCGCGAAGGGCACCGTGACAGTGACGCCGGCATCCTGCGCCGCCTTCTCCACCGCCGCGCCACCGGCCAGGACGATGAGGTCGGCCAGCGAGACCTTCCTGCCGCCGCTAGCCGCGGCGTTGAAGCCCTGCTGGATGCCTTCCAGCACCTGCAGCACCGTGGCGAGCTGCTGCGGCTGGTTGACCGCCCAGTCCTTCTGCGGCTCCAGGCGAATGCGCGCGCCGTTGGCGCCGCCGCGCTTGTCCGAGCCACGGAAGGTGGAGGCAGACGCCCAAGCGGTCGAGACCAGCTGTGCGACCGTCAGGCCGGAGGCCAGGACCTTGGCCTTCAGCGCGGCCACGTCGCTGTCGTCCACCAGTGGGTGGTCGTTGGCCGGCACCGGGTCCTGCCAGATCAGCTCCTCCTGCGGCACCAGCGGGCCGAGGTAGCGCGCAATCGGGCCCATGTCGCGATGCGTCAGCTTGTACCAAGCGCGCGCGAAGGCATTGGCGAACTGGTCCGGGTGCTCGTAGAAGTGCCGCGAGATCTTCTCGTAGGCCGGGTCGAAACGCAGCGCGAGATCGGTGGTCAGCATGGTCGGCAGCTGCTTCTTCGCCGGGTCGAAGGCATCGGGGACCGAGGGCTCGGCATTCTTCGCCTGCCACTGCTTGGCGCCGGCCGGGCTCTTGGTCAGCTCCCACTCGAACTTGAAGAGATTGTCGAAGAAGTGGTTGCTCCACTGCGTCGGCGTCTGCGTCCAGGTGACCTCCGGCCCGCCGGTGATGGCGTCGCAGCCGACGCCGCTCTTGTGTCCGCTTTTCCAGCCGAGGCCCTGCTCCTCTAGCGGCGCGCCTTCCGGCTCGGGGCCCAGCAGCGAGGGATCGCCGGCGCCATGCGTCTTGCCGAAGCTGTGGCCGCCGGCGATCAGCGCCACGGTCTCCTCGTCGTTCATCGCCATGCGCAGGAAGGTCTCGCGGATGTCCTTGGCCGACGCCACCGGGTCGGGGTTGCCGTTCGGCCCCTCCGGGTTCACGTAAATCAGGCCCATCTGCACGGCGGCCAGCGGCTCCTGCAGCTGCCGCTCGCCGCTGTAGCGCTCGTCGCCCAGCCAGGTTCCCTCAGGCCCCCAGTAGAGCTCCTCGGGCTCCCAGGCGTCGATGCGACCGCCGGCGAAGCCGAAGGTTTTGAAGCCCATCGATTCCAGCGCGACGTTGCCGGCCAGCACCATGAGGTCGGCCCAGGAGATCTGGCGCCCGTACTTCTGCTTGATCGGCCACAGCAGCCGGCGTGCCTTGTCCAGGTTGGCGTTGTCGGGCCAGGAGTTCAGCGGCGCGAAACGCTGCTGCCCGGAGCCGGCGCCACCGCGCCCGTCGGTGATGCGATAGGTACCGGCGCTGTGCCAGGCCAAGCGGATCATCAGGCCGCCGTAGTGGCCGAAGTCGGCCGGCCACCAGTCCTGCGAGTCCGTCATCAAGGCCTTGAGGTCCTGGATCACGGCGTCGAGGTCGAGCGACTTGAAGGCCGCGGCGTAGTCGAAGCCGGCACCCAGCGGATCGGCGAGGCCGGAGTTGCGGTGCAGCACCGAGACGTCCAGCGCGTCCGGCCACCAGTCACGGTTCCGGCGCCCCTGCTTACCGCCCGCGAAGGGGCACTGGCCCGCAGCCTTGCCGTCGTTGTGCGTGTCCATGGCGATATCTCCCGGCGTGCTGATTAGAATAATTCTAAATTAAAGGACAAAGGCTCCAGCCGTCAACAGGCAATGGGCCCAAACTCTTCCAGATCGGTGATGTGGGGCGGATGCAGGAGATGTTAAAGGCAGGCAGCAGTCGCGCCGGAGACGTTCTTGCCCTAACCCCGATCCAGTGCCAGTCGCGCGATGCGGTCGGTGGCGAGATGGGCGCTGTCCAGCGCGCCGACCTGCCAGCCCGGCCAATAGCTGAACCAGTCGCCCGCCATGAAGACCTTGCGCCGGCGCCACCGCGGCCATCGGTGATCCGATAGGTGCCTGCCATGTCGTGGGCCGCTGCGATTCAGCGCAAACCATTGAAGCGAGCTACAATCATTTCCTTTAGAAGGCCTCACAAGAACACCGAATGGCTATCGACCCGACAGATCTGTCTCGCATGATCTCTGCTGAGCTCGCACAGCTCTCCGATGCACGGGTAACCGACCATGTGCAAAGACTATTGGAAGAGCCCGAACCGGTTCCGCGTAGGTGGGACTATGAGCCCGGCGTCTTCTTTACTTGTTGGACCGTCCTCAAGGAGAGGGACAGGGCTGCCGGAATAACTTTCTGCGAGGAGGGCTTTGCCCGATGTGTCCGTGGGGTTTGATCTGGCTTAACGCAGCCGAGGAACGTTGATCGATCGGCATGGACAGCGGGTGGTTCGGGACATTCTTGAAAGCTTTTTCGACTCCGCCGCGGTGGGCCCGCCCATCTGGCGGCTTTGCACGGTGGCCCGCAGGGAGCTGCGCGCTCTATCGGATGAGATGTCGTGGGAGGCTGCTTGGGACATCGTCCACAAGCGCCGGGAGGTGGATCCCAGCGACCGCAGTTTCGTGCACCACAGCCTTCTCGGGCTGGCTTGGTAGGGCCGCGGCCCGACAGGAGCACGGAGGGACCTGGTGGGGCGGACAGTCCACCGCGAACCAGTCTCAGATACCCTGATTCCCTGATAACCGGAAAACGTCCGGATTTCTGCTTCTTCCGAGTTGGGGCCTATCCGTGCAGGTCATGACCGCACTTCTTGCCCGTTTGTCTCGCTAGATCAGGCCGCTAGGACTTGACCCGACTCTCTCGGCAAGCGGTAGTGCGCATCGAGATTGCGACAGCGACGGCCCTGAAGCAGGGAAATCGCAGTGCGCGGTGGCGGGATAGGACTGCCGCCAAGTGGGACAGGCTTGCCGCTTGGCGGGATGAGAAGTGTTCCCCGCGTGCGCGGGGATGAACCGGCCGAGACCATCGCCGTCTGCCGCGCGCTGGGGTGTTCCCCGCGTGCGCGGGGATGAACCGCCTCGCCCGCGCCACGACTGGACTAGCCATGCGTGTTCCCCGCGTGCGCGGGGATGAACCGAACCTGGACGTGCCGGTGCTGCTGCTATCCCAGTGTTCCCCGCGTGCGCGGGGATGAACCGTCGCCGCCGACCTTCCAAACCTGCGGCACCCAGTGTTCCCCGCGTGCGCGGGGATGAACCGCCGCCGCAGTGGCGACGAACAGCGAGCTGACGGTGTTCCCCGCGTGCGCGGGGATGAACCGAAGGGCGAGCTGCTAGCCGTGCGCCTGGCCCTGTGTTCCCCGCGTGCGCGGGGATGAACCCCATCTCGTCCTAACGATCAGGCGTCGGATGACGTGTTCCCCGCGTGCGCGGGGATGAACCGTCGCCAGCGTCCAGCGTCCAGGCCAGGGATCGGTGTTCCCCGCGTGCGCGGGGATGAACCGCCGGCGTGGCTGGGGTCGCTGTCGGAGGCCCAGTGTTCCCCGCGTGCGCGGGGATGAACCGCGACTAGACAAGGGCGTCCGCCAGATCATCGCGTGTTCCCCGCGTGCGCGGGGATGAACCGCGCGAGGCCCGCCGCGTGTCGGTGGCGCAGCCGTGTTCCCCGCGTGCGCGGGGATGAACCGACCTTCTCGGGCGTCTGCCCAGCGATCACAGCGTGTTCCCCGCGTGCGCGGGGATGAACCGGCTCGCAGCTTCGCCTGCCCGGATTGGGAGACGTGTTCCCCGCGTGCGCGGGGATGAACCGTAGAGGTTCCGCTCGCCGGCCGCTCGCGCCGCGTGTTCCCCGCGTGCGCGGGGATGAACCGGGTCACAGCGCAGCAGCCAGACAGAGAACGCCGTGTTCCCCGCGTGCGCGGGGATGAACCGCCACCCCCTCGGATCGAGGCCGCATCCTGAGCGTGTTCCCCGCGTGCGCGGGGATGAACCGGGACCAGCGGGCTTAGCGGCGTCTCCAGCTGCGTGTTCCCCGCGTGCGCGGGGATGAACCGCGATAGCGCCGGTCATCCATGACGATGGTAACGTGTTCCCCGCGTGCGCGGGGATGAACCGTACCGCCAGCAAGTCCGCGAAGCGACAGTCGCGTGTTCCCCGCGTGCGCGGGGATGAACCGGTCGACCTGTTCGACCCGGCCGCCGATCCCAAGTGTTCCCCGCGTGCGCGGGGATGAACCGGTTCACGTCGAGGGGGTCGACTGGCACGCGGTGTGTTCCCCGCGTGCGCGGGGATGAACCGTACTTCCAGCCTTGAATGAGATAGCGCATCAGCGTGTTCCCCGCGTGCGCGGGGATGAACCGCTGAAGCACCCGCTGGACGACGGCGGGCCCTCGTGTTCCCCGCGTGCGCGGGGATGAACCGACGACCGGCATTGTCGTGGCTGCCATGCCTGAGTGTTCCCCGCGTGCGCGGGGATGAACCGGCTCGCCCCGGTCAGGAATGATGGCGCAATAGGTGTTCCCCGCGTGCGCGGGGATGAACCGTCGTCGATGCTGTACGGAAGCTGGCCAGGAGTGTGTTCCCCGCGTGCGCGGGGATGAACCGGGCTACCAGTGGCACCAGTCGCCGTCGGACCTGTGTTCCCCGCGTGCGCGGGGATGAACCGTATCCGCGATTGTTGCCATTCCGCAGCCAGATGTGTTCCCCGCGTGCGCGGGGATGAACCGCCCCGCTGGGCCAGCCGCCTGACCCTCACCGTGTGTTCCCCGCGTGCGCGGGGATGAACCGGGACCAGCGGGCTTGTGTGGCTGGGGTGGCAGGTGTTCCCCGCGTGCGCGGGGATGAACCGCCACGGTAGCACCAGACGGCACCACGACCGGCGTGTTCCCCGCGTGCGCGGGGATGAACCGACTGTCATTGGCGCCATGATGAATCAGATCGCGTGTTCCCCGCGTGCGCGGGGATGAACCGCCGGATACACCGTTGGCGCGCACGCAGCCTGTGTGTTCCCCGCGTGCGCGGGGATGAACCGAAACCGGGCGTCATCCAGCCCGGCGTGAACCAGTGTTCCCCGCGTGCGCGGGGATGAACCGCCAAAGGCCGCGAGGTCCGGCGTGCGCTTCATGTGTTCCCCGCGTGCGCGGGGATGAACCGAGGGCCGCCAGCGCGATGGCCGGCAGCCAGGTGTGTTCCCCGCGTGCGCGGGGATGAACCGGGCGCCCTCGATGCGGCCGGCGGCCTCGGTGAGTGTTCCCCGCGTGCGCGGGGATGAACCTGAGGCGGGGTGATTCCAGCAGCTCCCCGCCACATGTGCCCCCGCGTGGGACTGGACTGACACCCTGAAGCAAGCATTGCTGTCCTGAGGCAGAGGCTGGCCCAAGCCAGCTCCGCCACGTCC
The DNA here is from genome assembly GCA_038363005.1 of Rhodospirillales bacterium. Taxonomy (GTDB): domain Bacteria; phylum Pseudomonadota; class Alphaproteobacteria; order Kiloniellales; family JACOMY01; genus JAKOWB01. The sequence continues at coordinate 71,766 of JBBQBI010000022.1, read as the reverse complement.
CGACCAGCATCGCTGGCGGGGCTGTGGGTGGTGAGGGCGCCCCGATCGTCGCGGCGCCAGTCACCATAGGAGCCCGACCCATGCCCAAGCTAACCGACACCCAACTCGTCATCCTCGCTGCCGCGGCCAAACGCGAGATCGGCAATCTCCTTCCTCTCCCCAGGTCGCTCAAGGTCGACAAGGCCAACGCCTCTGGCGTGCTCAAGAGCATCCTCAAGCGCGGCCTCGCCGCGGAGCGCACCACCACCGAGGCAGCGCAAGCCTGGCGCGAGGAGAAGGATGGATCGCGCCTGACATTGATCATCACCCCCGCCGGCCTGGAGGCCATCGGGGTGGCGCCGGAGGTCAGCAGGCCCAGCAGGGCCGCCAAGCCGAAAGCCGCCAAGAAGGAGCGGCAGTCCTCCAAAGAGGGGCGGCCGACTGACCGTGCCGGCCCCAGCACGACCGGCAAGGTCCGCCCCGGCACCAAGCTCGCCGCCCTGGTCGAGTTGCTCGGCAGAAAGCAGGGTGGGACCCTGGCCGAGGCGATCGAGACCACTGGCTGGCAGGCCCACTCGGTGCGCGGCGCCATCAGCGGTTCGCTCAAGAAGAAGCTCGGCCTTACCGTCACCTCCGAGGTGGTCGCTGGTCGCGGGCGGACCTACAGCATCGCCCCCGAGGCTTGAGAATGCCGCGCGCCAGGAGGGGTGGCAGCCTCGAGCAGGAGTTGGCTGCCATCCCGGGGATGTCACGCGCAGAGCTGCTCCAGCGGTGGTCGGCGATCTATCGCCGGCCACCGCCGAAGGGCATCAGCCAGCGGCTGCTGCAGCTCGCCATCGCCTACGACCTGCAAGCAAAGGCCTTCGGTGGCCTCCGCACACCGACCCGCAACAAGCTTCGTCAGCCGCTGGCCGAACTGGGAGCCAAGCCTCCACTCGCCAGAGCACGTTGTCCTCTGAGCCCGGGTTCACGGCTGGTGCGCGAATGGCATGGCCGAACCTACAGCGTGGAGATCGTCGAGGGCGGCTACCTCTATGAGGGCCGGCGATACCGATCCCTCTCCGAGATCGCCCGCCTCATCACCGGCGCTCGCTGGTCCGGCCCAAGGTTCTTTCAGCCATGAGCCGCAAACTCCGCTGCGCCATCTACACCCGCAAGTCGACCGAGGAGGGTTTGGAGCAAGAGTTCAACTCGCTCGACGCCCAGCGGCAGGCTTGCGAGGCCTACATCGCGTCGCAGCGTTCCCTGGGGTGGACTACCTTGCCCTCCCGCTACGACGACGGCGGCATCTCGGGCGGGACGATGGAGCGGCCCGCTCTGCAGCGCCTGCTGGCGGACATCGAGGCCAAGCGCATCGATCTGGTCCTGGTCTACAAGATCGACCGCCTGACCCGCTCGCTCAGCGACTTCGCCCGCATCGTCGAAATCTTCGAGGCCCACGGCGTCTCCTTCGTCTCGGTCACCCAGCAGTTCAACACCACCACCTCCATGGGGCGGCTGACGCTGAATGTCCTGCTCTCCTTTGCGCAGTTCGAGCGCGAGGTCACCGCCGAGCGCATCCGCGACAAGATCGCCGCCTCCAAGCGCAAGGGCATGTGGATGGGCGGCTCCGTGCCGCTGGGCTACGACCTCAAGGACAAGAAGCTGGTCATCAACCCGCAGGAGGCGGAGATAGTCCGCAGCCTCTTTCGGCTCTACTTGGAGCTGGGGACCGTCAAGAGCCTGCTGGCCGAGACTAAGCGGCGCGGCCTCCTCACCAAGCAACGGCAGGGGCGAGATGGCAGGCAGATCGGCGGCCTGCCCTTCAGCCGCGGCCACCTCTACCAGCTGCTCCGTAACCCTCTCTACGTCGGCGAGGTGGCACACAAGGGTCAGCGCCATCCCGGTCAGCAGCAAGCGATCCTCGATCGAGAGACCTTCGATGCAGCTCAGAAACGTCTCGCCAGCAATGCCTCCGACCGCCGATCGCCCACCAACCTTAAGTCACCCAGCCTGCTGACCGGCCTGCTCTACGACGAGACCGGTGAGCGCCTGTGCCCCACGCATGCCACCAAGCAGGGGCGGCGTTATCGCTACTACATCTCCAAACGCCTGATGCACCGCGAAGGCAGCCCAAAGGACGGTTGGCGGCTGCCGGCGCGGCATCTGGAAGAGCTTGTCATCGGCGCTCTCAAGCGATTCCTGACCGATGGGTTGCAAGTGGCTGCGGCCTTGGAACTCTCCCGGGCCAGTCCGCAGAGCCAGAGCGACCTCATTGACCGCGCGCAGCGAGCCGCCCACGAGCTTTCCATCGACGATCCAGCTGGCTGTCGTCAGGTGCTGGAACGCCTGGTGGAGTCCATCACCCTCGGCAGCGGATCGCTATGCATCCAGATCCGAAAAGTCGGGCTTGGGGAGATCCTTTCGGCTGAGACCGAGGGTGATCGAGATCGGTCTGAAGAACACTACGACCTCACCCTACCCATCTCTCCCCGTCGGCGTGGCGTCGAAGCCAGGTTGCTGATCGGTGACGGCAAGACATCGCCACCACCTGACGAGGCACTCGTGGCCCTTGTCAGGAAGGGCCACCGCCGATGGGAAAAGCTCGTCAACGGCGAGGTCGGCTCGGTGCAGGAACTCGCCAAGGCAGAAGGCGTCCACGCCAGCGACATCGGCCGCAGTCTGCATATCGCCTTCCTGGCTCCCGACATCATCAAGGCGATCCTGGCTGGCCGGCAACCGGCCGAGCTCACCGCTACGCAGCTCCGGCGGATCGGCAATCTGCCGATTGAGTGGGCGCACCAGAAGGCGATGCTAGGGTTTGCCGACTGAACGCAAACCGAAGGCTGGCCGGATATCTTCGGACCATCACCAGCAATCCCGTTGCGCGGCTATGGCCCCTTACTTCCAGCTCGACCAAGCCGACGGTGCAGGGATCACATGGCCCCGCTGCTCGAAAATCGGGACCGCCAAATGGCCCTCCAGAGACTTTCGGGGATTGCAGCGGAAGACCGGCACTTCTGGCCGTCTCTGGGGAGGGCCGGTTCAGCCAGAAGCCCGCACCGTGGCGGGTTTCGGCACATGCGTCTCCGCGACCGCGGCTTGCGCCGGGGTGGCTGGTGGGCCCGGCAGGACTCGAACCTGCGACAACACCGTTATGAGCGGCGCGTTCTGACCAGCTGAACTACGGGCCCCACCGCCCCCTTGCTAGCGCAAAGGTCGCGCCGGGGAAAGCCGCCGTCGCTGACAAGTGGCGTCGGCAGGTCTAGCCTCATACCCAAGGCGCATGGCCGCGAACGCCAAGGACGGCCGACCGCCCAAGGGGAGGACCTGGCATGACGAGCCGACATTGGCTTGCCACCTATGGCACGCGGATTCCCAAAGAGATCGATCCCGACGCGCACGCCTCGGTGCTGGCGCTGCTGGAGGGCGCCATGCAGCGCTTCGCCGAGCGGCCGGCCTTCCGCTGTTTCGGCCAGACCCTGACCTATGCCGATACTGATCGCCTCTCGCGGGCCTTCGCCGCCTACCTGCAGCGGCGCCTGGGTGTCGCCCAGGGCGACCGCGTGGCGGTGATGCTGCCCAACATCCCGGCCTTCCCGCTGGCGGCGCTGGGCATCATGCGGGCCGGCGCGGTGCAGGTGAACGTCAACCCGCTCTATACGCCGCGCGAGCTGAAGCACCAGTTGCTCGACGCCGGCGCCGAGACCATCGTGGTCTTCAACGGCGTCTCGGCCACCCTGGCCGAGGTCGCCGGCGAGGTCGGGGTGCGCAACATCATCTGCGCCGGCCCCGGCGAGGGGACCGGCGCGGCGCTGCCCGGACCGGCCATCGACCCCCGCCTGACCGGCGCCGTCAGCTTCGCCGCCGCGCTGGCCGAGGGCGCCGACCTGCCCTTCGCCCCGGTGACACTGGGCGGCGACGACCTGCTGTTCCTGCAGTACACCGGCGGCACCACGGGCCTGGCCAAGGGCGCCGCGCTGACGCATCGCAACCTCGTGGCCAACAGCGAGCAGTACAAGGCCTTCATGCCCGACGTGCAGCGGCCGGGGCAGGAGGTCGTGGTGACGGCGCTGCCGCTCTATCACATCTTCGCGCTGATGGTGAACTTCATCACCTACTTCTCGCTTGGCGCGGAGAACTGGCTGGTGCCCAACCCGCGCGACCTGCCGGGCCTGGTCGAGGTCTTCAGGCAGGCGCGCTGCAGCGTCTTCACCGGGGTCAACACGCTCTACGGCGGCCTGGCACTACAGCCGAACATCCGCGCGGTGGACTTCTCCGGCCTGCGCGTGGCGATTGGCGGCGGCGCCACCGTGCTGCCCACCACCTCGGAGCGCTGGAAGGCGGCGACCGGGCGCCACATTCTTGAGGGATACGGCTTGTCGGAGACCTCGCCGATCCTGTCGCTCAATCCCATGACCCGCGACGGCTTCTCCGCCACCGTCGGGCTGCCGCTACCCTCCACCGACATCAAGCTGCTGGACGAGCAGGACCGCGAGGTCGCGGTGGGCGAGGCCGGCGAGATCTGCGCCCGCGGTCCGCAGGTCATGCCAGGCTATTGGCAGAAGCCGGAGGCCGACGCCACCGCCTTCAGCGCCGATGGCTTCCTGCGCACCGGCGACGTCGGGGTGTTCGACCGCGAGGGCTTTCTCAAGGTGGTGGACCGCAAGAAGGACATGATCCTGGTCTCCGGCTTCAACGTCTATCCGAACGAGGTCGAGGCCGTGGCCGCCGCCTGTCCCGGCGTCGCCGAGTGCGCCTGCGTCGGCGCGCCGGACGAGAAGACCGGCGAAGCGGTGCGGCTCCACGTCGTCAGGGCAGCGGGCGCCAGCCTCGACGAAGCGGCGGTGATCGCGCATTGCCGGCAGCAGCTCGCCGCCTACAAGGTGCCGCACCAGGTGCGCTTCCTCGAAGCGCTGCCGAAGTCCACCGTCGGTAAGATCCTGCGCCGCGAGCTGCGCGGGCAGCCGTGAGACCCTCACAATAGGCGGTAAAGCAGCTCCGCGCCCCGGTCCGTCAGCAGCGATTCGGGATGGAACAGCAGGCCAGCGCAGCGCTGGGCCGGCGCCTCGAAGGCCAGGACCTCGCCCCCGGTCGCCCGCAACACGACGGCCACACCGGCCGGCAGCGAGGCAGGATCGAGCAGCGCGCGGTGATAGCAGCCGACGGCGGCACCGACCGCCAGCAGGCCACCGCTGATCGATGCCGGATCGGCCCAGCCGACGCGCAGCCGCGCGCCGTGCTGCGGTTCCGGCGCGGGCTGGCTGCGGGCACCCAGGGCCTCGGCCAGCGCCAGCATGCCGTGGCCGATGCCGACCAGGCGGCAGTCGCGCCGCAGCAGCTCGCCCGCCAGGTCGCGCGCCGCGGCCTGCGTGGTCGGATCGGCGCCCGATAGCAGCAGGACGCTCCGCCCGGCGCTGGCGTCGAGGGTCGCAAAGGGCCTGGCCTGGAGTCCCTGGCTGGCCATCAGGCTGGCAAGCAGCGCGCCGAAGGGGCCGCCCAGGTCGGCCACCAGGATCTCCGCCGGAGCTCCGGCCGGGCGCTCCGCCAAGGGCGCCGCGGCGGCTGGCGCGGGCGCCTCGCCCGCGGTCTCCAGCGCCCGGAACATGGCCGCCGCTTTGGTCAGGGTCTCGCGCTCCTCGTCCTCCGGATCGGAAGAATGCAGCAGGCTGGCGCCGACCCGCACCTCGGCCACGCCGCTGGCGAGCTGCAGCGCGCGCAGCACGATGCCGCTGTCGATGTCGCCGTCGAAGCCGATGTGGCCGATGGCGCCGCCGTACCAGCGGCGTGGCGCGTTCTCGTTCGCCTCGATGAAGTGCAGGGCGGCGGCACGCGGCGCACCCGTCAAGGTCACGGACCAGAGGTGCGCCTGCAGCGCGTCGATGCCATCGCAATCGGCGCGCAGTTGGCCGGTCACGTGATCGACCGTGTGGATCAGGTGGCTGTAGGTCTCCAGCTGCCGGCGGCCGATCACCTGGATGCTGCCCGGCTCGCAGACCAGCGCCTTGTCGTTGCGATCGACGTCGGTGCACATGGTCAGCTCCGCCTCGGCCTTGGCCGAGGTCAGCAGGCCCAGCGCGCGCTCAGCATCCTCGCAGGCGTCGCGGCCGCGGCGCACCGTGCCGGAGATCGGGCAGCTCTCAACCCGCCGGCCAGTGACACGGATGAACATCTCGGGCGAGGCGCCGACCAGGTGCTCGCCGCCCAGATTGGCCAGGAAGCCATAGGGGCTGGGGTTGATCTGCTCGAGCCGGCGATAAAGCTCTGAGGGCTTGCCGGCGTAGGGCCGCCGAAAGGACTGGCCGGCCACCACCTCGAACAGCGTGCCGTCGCGGCAGGCCTGGCGGGCGCGCGCCACGACATCGCGGTACTGCCCGGCTGGCGGCTCGCCCGCCACCTGGGTCAGCGGGATCGGCGGCGCAGCCGGCGGCACCGCAGGCACCGCGTCGCCGCCGGCGAAGTCGAAGTCATAGGCGATGCGCTCGGCACGGCCGCTCGCCGGATCGCGGCAGACCAGCAGTTCCTCGGCCAGGTAGAGCACGGCCTCCTGCTGCTGCGGGTCGCGCGGCTGCTGCCGCTCGATGCCGTAGTGGTCGAGCGCCAGGTCGTAGCCAAGCGCGGCGTAGAAGCCGAACGCCTTGTCATCCCCAGCGGCGAAGGCAGCGGTCAGGCAACGCAGCAGGCCGAAGAAGCCGCCCAGCGGCGCCAGCTCGCCGGCCAGGGTGGCCCCCGCGGTCTCGCGCTCGAGGCTCGCGGCGATCATCCGCAGCGGCGCCAGCCCGCGCGGCGTCAGGGCCTCGATTGAAAAACGACCCTGCCGGCAGGACACCTGCAGCGCCGGTGTCACCAGGCCACGCCACTGCGGCCGATAGCGGCCCGGGTAGGTGACGCTGCATTGCAGCAGCATGCCGCGCTGCCGGTCCAGCGCCTCCAGCAACGTGTCGTAAGCCGGCGCCGCGGCGACCTCCTGGCTGTCGCGCCGGACGCGCAGCCCACCGCGCGTAACGAAGCTCATGGTCATGGCCGGCGTCGCTCCTGCTGTCGCAAGCGCCGCTCCAGGCGTCGGCTGAGGCTCGACATGCCAAAGCAGAGCACGAAGAAGACCGCGCCAGCGAAGACATAGCCTTCGACCGAGCGCCCCAGCCACTGCGGATCGGAGACTGCGACCTGCACCATGCCCAGCAGGTCGAAGACGCCGATGATCAGCACCAGGGTGGTGTCCTTCACCAGCTGCACGAAGGTGTTCACGATGTTGGGGATGGCGACGCGGAAAGCCTGCGGCAGGATAACCAGGCGCAGCCGCTGCCAGTAGCCGAGGCCCAGCGCTTCGGCAGCCTCGTCCTGCTCCACCGGCACCGCCAGCAGCGCGCCGCGCATCACCTCGGCCATGTAGGCGGAGGCATAGATCGCCATGCCGATGATAACGCGGGCGAAGAGGCTGAGCAGCCCCTGGTCCGGCAGGAAGAGCGGCAGCATGACCACCGCCATGAAGAGAATGGCGATCAGCGGCACGCCGCGGAAGATCTCGACGATCGCCGCCGCGACTGGCCGGGCCACCGGGTGGCCGGAGCTGCGCGCGATGGCCAGCAGAACGCCGCAGGGCAGCGAGATTGCCATCGCGGTGACTGACAGCAGCAAGGTGACGAAGAGGCCACCCCACTGGTTGGTTGACACCAGGGCGAGGCCGAACAGACCGCCGCTGAACAGCACATAGGCGACCGGCGGGAAAAACAGGATCGCCGCGGCGAGCCAGCGGCCCTTGTAGCGAAAGCGCGGCAGGAACAGCGGCACCAGCAGCAGCACGAGCAGCAGGAACCCCAGGTCGACACGCCAGCGCTCCGCCGCCGGATAGAAGCCGTAGAGGAACTGGTCCAGCCGCGCGCCAATGAAGACCCAGCAGGCCCCCTGGATGCCACAGGCCTCAGCACCGCCGGTGAAGGTGGCATCGAACAGCGCCCAGCGCAGCGCGCCGGGCAGCGCCAGGGCCAGAAGGCCCAGCGCCAGCAGGCTGGCCATCGCCGTCGGCCAGTCGGCGAAGAGACGCCGCAGCAGGCCAAATGCCCGGCGCGACGGCGAACGGCGACCGGCGGCCATGTCACCGTCCAACATCATCGACTGACCAGCGCGACGCGCGCCTCGTACCAGCGCATCAGCGCGGCCATGGCCAGGCTGATCGCCAGGTAAACCCCCATGGTCATGCTGATGACCTCGATGGCCTGGCCGGTCTGGTTCAGCGTCGTCTTGGCGAAGATCTGCATCAGGTCGGGGTAGCCGATGGCCGCCGCCAGCGAGGAGTACTTGATGACGTTGACGTACTGGTTGGTCAGCGGCGGCAGGCTGCTGCGCAGCGCCAAGGGCAGGATCACCAGGCGCAGGCTTTGCCAGCGGCTGCAGCCTAGCGCGCGGGCGGCCTCGCCCTGGCCGTGGTCGATCGCCTGGATGCTGGCGCGGAAGATCTCGGCGATGAAGGCGCTGGCGTAGATCGAGAGCGCCAGGGTCAGGGCGATGAATTCCGGCACCAGCACGATGCCGCCCTGCACGTTGAAGCCCTGGAGGGCCGGGCGCTCCCACTCCAGGCGCCACAGCAGCAGCCCCAGCGCGGCCAGCAGGCCCAGCCCGGCGAGCAGCACCGGCAGCCGGCGGCGGACCGGCGCGATGCCCTGGTGGCGCCGGCGCCAAAGCCACCATGCCAGCAGTGCCAGTGCCAGCAACAGGGCCAGGCCACCCGCGGCGGCGGCCAGGCCGTCAAAGCCGGGCGCCGGCAGGTAGAGGCCGCGGTTGTTGAGCAGCAGGCCGCCGCCCAGGGTCAGCGACTGCCGCGCCGGCGGCAGCGGCGCCAGGGCCAGGAAGTACCAGGCCAGGATCTGCAGCAGCAGCGGGCAGTTGCGCACCACCTCGACATAGACCCGCGCCAGGCCAGCCAGCGCCGGGCTGCGCGACAACCGGCCAATGGCCACCAGCAGACCCAGCAGTGTGGCCAGCACCAGGGCGACCAGCGACACCAGCAGCGTATTGAGCAGCCCGACGAGGAAGGCGCGGCCGTAGCTGTCGGCGGAATCGAAGGCGATCAGCTTGAAGCCGACGTCGAAGCCAGCGCGGTTGCCGAGGAAGCCGAAGCCGCTGGCCATGCCGCGGTCGGCCAGGTTGTCCAGTGCGCGGCCGAAGACCAGCACCACCGCGGTCAGCAGCGCGACATAGATCAGCCCCTCCACCAGCCACGCCCGCGGTGGCCGGCGGCGCCGGCGTGGGCCGCGCACCTGGTTCCTCGCTAGCGGCGCGCGGCGGCGGGGCCAGGCCCCGTCGCCGCGCGGATCAGCCCCAGGATCACTGGAAGGCGGGCGAGAACATCAGGCCGCCATCGCGCCACAGACGGTTGAGGCTCTGCGAGCGGTCGATGAACACGACGCTGCCGGCGCCGAGGTTGCGCTCGTAGGATTCGCCATAGTTGCCGACCAGCTTGATCACGCGGTAGGCCCACTCGGGCTGCAGCTTCAGCAGGCTGCCCAGTTCGCCATCGACGCCCAGCAGGCGCCGGATCTCGGGATTGTTCGACGAGGCCTTCATCTCGTCGACGTTGGCCGAGGTGATGCCAAGCTCCTCGCTGGCGATCCAGGCGTTGCGCACCCAGCGGACAATATCTTCCCACTGGCCGTCGTCCTGGCGCACCACCGGGCCGTTGGCGGCCTTGGAGATGGTCTCCGGCAGGATCACGTAGGCGCTCGGGTCCTGCATCTTCTTGATACGCGCCGATAGCGTCGACTTGTCCGTGGTGTAGACGTCGCAACGCTGCGCCTCGAAGGCGGCCAGCAGCTCGTCGACCTTTTCGAAGACCACCGGAGTGTAGCTCATGCCGTGCTGGTGGAAGTAGTCGGCCAGGTTCAGTTCGGTGGTGGTGCCGGTCTGGGTGCAGACTGTCGCGCCGGCAAGCTGCAGCGCGCTGGTGACGCCCAGGTCCTTGCGCACCATGAAGCCCTGGCCGTCGTAGAAGGTGATGCCGACGAAGTTCAGCCCCAGGCTGGCGTCACGCGTCAGGTTCTCGGTCACCGAGCGGGACAGCAGGTCGACCTGGCCGGACTGCAGCTGGGCGAACCGTGCCGCCGGGGTCGCCGGCAGATAGACCACCTTGTCGGCATCGCCCAGCACCGCCGCCGCCAGCGCCCGGCAGAAATCCACGTCCAGGCCGTGCCAGGCGCCGCTGTCGTCGGGTGCGAAGAAGCCGGGGAAGCCCTCGCCGACACCGCAGTTGATGTTGCCGCGCGCGATGACGTCATCCAGCGTCGCGGCCGAAGCCGGCTGCGCCGCCAGTAGCAGCGCGGCTGCCGCCATCAGAACTCGAATCTTCATGGGTTGCTCCCTCGTCTCTATGCGTTTCTGTGCGCTCGTTGCCCCTCGGCCCTTGGCCGCGAGGGTGGCTAAGGTCCACCTCGCTTCGTCGGAGGGTCAATGCACATCGCGGCAATGCAGGTACCCGACGCCGCGTCGGTAGCTACTGTTTCTTGTTCTTCCACGCGGCGTAGCGCGCCTTGGTTTCCTCGTTCGCTGGGTAGAGGCCGGGCAGCGGCACGCCGCGTTCCACCTCGCTGACGATCCAAGCCTCCAGGCGCTCCTGCTCCGGCCCCTGCTCGGCGACATGGGCGACCAGCGCGGCCGGGATCACCACGGCGCCGTCCTGGTCGAGCATGATGACGTCGTCCGGCATCACCGCGACGCCGCCGCAGCCGATCGCCTCCTGCCAGCCGGCGAAGGTCAGGCCGGCGACCGAGGGCGGCGCCGCCACGCCGGCGCACCAGACCGGCAGGCCGGGGGCCAGTACGCCGACGGCGTCGCGCACCACGCCGTCGCTGACCAGTGCGACCACGCCGCGCTTCTGCATGCGCAGGGTCAGGATGTCGCCGAAGATGCCGGCATCGGTGATGCCCATGGCGTCGACCACGGCGATGCAGCCCGCCGGCATCTCCTCGATGGCGGCGCGGGTCGAGCGCGGCGAGGCCCAGGAAGCCGGCGTCGCCAAGTCCTCGCGCGCTGGCACGAAGCGCAGGGTGAAGGCCGGGCCGACCAGGCGCGGCTGACCCGGCGCCAGCGGCAGGGCGCCGCGGATCCAGACGTTGCGCAGGCCCTGCTTCAGCAGGACCGTGGTCACCGTGGCGGTGGAGAGGCCGAGCAGGACGTCGCGAAGCTGGGGATCGAGCGGCATGGGCGCCTCGTTGCTGCAGTGATCGCCCCTTGTAGGACCTGCCGAGGGGCGCGGCAACGACCGGTGTCGCCGCGAGCTGGCACAAAAAAAGCCATGCCTCAGAGCGTTATTGCTTCATTTGTCTTTTGGGCGGCCGCTCCGAATACTCGACCGCAAGCAAGAGGCCCGACGAGGCCGCAGCGGGAGGCAAACCATGGCTGACTTTGACAGATTCACGCGCCTGGCCGGCAAGGGCCGCATGTCGCGGCGCGACTTCATCCAGCAGGCGCTGGCCGTCGGCCTGACCGTTGCGGCGGCCGAGACTCTCTTCACCCGCGCGGTGCGCGCCGAGGCCAGGCGCGGCGGCTTCGCCCGCGTCGGCCTGGCGCACGGCTCAACCAGCGACTCGCTGGATCCGCGCGGCTATCCGGACGTCTTCTCGCAGGCCGCCCTGTTCGGCGCGCTGTCGAACGCGCTGACCGAGATCGACGCCCAGGGCAATGTGGTCGGCGACCTGGCGGAGTCCTTCGAGCCCTCCAACGGCGCCGCCACCTGGGCCTTCCGCCTGCGCCAGGGGCTGACCTTCCACAACGGTCGCGACGTCACCGCGACCGACGTGGTGGAATCGATCCTGCACCACATGGGCGAGACCAAGTCGGCCGCCAAGTCCTTCCTGAAGCAGGTGACCGAGGTGAAGGCCGACGGTCCGGGGCTAGTGGTCTTCACGCTGGCCGGCGGCTCGGCCGACTTCCCCTATATCGTCAGCGACTACCACCTGCCGATCATGCCGGCCAAGGACGGTGGTGGCGTCGACTGGGAAAGCGGCGTGCGCACCGGGCCCTTCGTGCTGGAGACCTTCGAGCCCGGCGTGAAGTTCCAGGGCAAGCGCAACCCGAACTACCACAAGAACAATCAGCCCTGGTTCGACGAGATCGCCTTCTTCTCCATGCACGATGTGACGGCGCGCACCAATGCGCTGACCACCGGCGAGGTGGACTACATCGCGCGCGCCGACCTGAAGACCCTGCAGCTGCTGCAGCGCAATCCAGAGATCGCGATCAACGAGGTCACCGCCTACGTCCACTACAACCTGGCCATGGCCTGCAACCAGGCGCCCTTCGACAACAACGACGTGCGCCTGGCGGTGAAGTACGCCATCGACCGGCAGGAGATTGTCGACAAGGTGTTCCTGGGCCACGCCACGGTGGGCAACGACAACCCGCTGGCGCCCAGCATCAAGTTCGCCATCGACCCGGCGCCGAAGCACGTCTACGACCCTGACAAGGTGAAGTTCCACCTGAACAAGGCTGGCCTGTCCTCGCTGAAGATCCAGCTTTCGGCCGCCGACGCCGCCTTCGCCGGCGCAGTCGACGCCGCGGTGCTGTTCCAGCAGCAGGCCGCCAAGTGCGGCATCGACCTCGAGGTGGTGCGCGAGCCGAACGACGGCTACTGGGACAACGTCTGGCTGAAGAAGCCCTTCGTTGCCGGCGCCTGGACCGGGCGGCCCACGGCCGACTGGATGCTGACCATCGGCTATGCCAGCAGCGCCGCCTGGAACGAGACCTTCTGGAAGAACGAGCACTTCGACTCGTTGCTGGTGACGGCCCGCGCCGAGCTGGACGAGGCCAAGCGCGCCGCCATGTACGCCGAGATGCAGCAGCTGATTCACGACGACAGCGGCAACATCATCTTGGCCTTCAACAATCTGGTCGGTGCCTACGACAAGAAGCTGGCGCACGGGCAGGTCGGCAGCAACGCCGACATGGACGGCATGAAGTTCGCCGAGCGCTGGTGGTTCGCCTGACCGCCTGACACCGTCCGGCTTGACGCCTGGCGGCCTGCCGGCGTTGCCTAGATGAGCGCGGCGGACCCGCCGGTCCGCCGCGCTCCGTTTCCGTGGAGAGCCGAGACGTGATCCGAGCGCCCGCATGACCGCCCTGCCCGCCGATCCGCCCGCCAGGCGGCGGCGGCTCAGTCCGGTGCTGCGCACCCTGCTGCAGCGCCTGGCCCTGGGCCTGGTCACGTTGTTCCTGGTCTCCATCATCATCTTCGCCGCCATCGAGGCGCTACCCGGCGACTTCGCCCACGCTATCCTGGGACAGTCGGCGACACCCGACACCGTCGCCGCCTTCCAAAAGGAGCTCGGCCTCGACCGGCCACCGGTCGAGCGCTACCTGACCTGGATCGGCGGCGTTCTGGCCGGCGATTTCGGCCAGTCCTTCGCCTCGGTCGGCAGCTTCAGCGGCGAGGGCCGCAGCGTGGTCTCCCTGGTCGCCCCGCGCCTGGGCAACACGCTACTTCTGGCCGGTGCCACCGCGCTGATCGCCGTGCCGCTGTCGCTGCTGCTTGGGCTGCTGGCCGCGCTGTGGCGCAATTCCTGGTTCGACCGCCTGGTCAATGGGCTGACCCTGGCCGCCATCTCGGTGCCGGAGTTCTTCGTCGCCTACCTGCTGATGCTGTTCCTGGCGGTGAAGTGGCACCTGTTCCATTCCGTCGCCATGGTCTCCGCCGACATGCCGCTGAGCGAGCAGCTGACGCGCCTGGCCCTGCCGGTGCTGACCCTGGTGCTGGGCACCGTGGCGCACATGCTGCGCATGACGCGCGCTGCCGTGGTCAACCTGCTGGCCAACCCCTATATCGAGATGGCGCGCCTGAAGGGCATGCGGCCGGCGCGGGTGATCCTGCACCACGCGCTGCCCAACGCCTGGGCGCCGATCGTCACCATCGTCGCGCTCTACCTCGCCTATCTCATCGCTGGCGTGGTGGTGGTCGAGGTGGTCTTCGTCTATCCCGGCATCGGCCAGCTCATGGTCGACGCCGTCGCCTCGCGCGACGTGCCGGTGGTGCAGGCCTGCGCACTGATCTTCGCCGCGGTCTACATCCTGCTGAACCTACTGGCCGACGTGCTGGCCATCGTCACCAATCCCAGGTTGCTGCACCCATGAGCGCCGTCTCCGACCCCGGCGCGCCGCCCGCCAGGACCTGGCGGCGAACCCTCTGGCGGGCGCCGCTGACCGCGCAGCTCGGCCTCGTCGTGATCCTGCTCTATGTGTTCGCCGCGCTCTTCGCGCCGCTGCTGGCGCCCTATGGCGAGGCCGAGGTGGTGGGCCCGCAGTACGAGCTTTGGGGCGGCGCCTTCCCGCTCGGCACCGACCACCTGGGGCGCGATATGCTTTCGCGCCTGATCTATGGCGCGCGCAACACCGTGGGCATCGCTCTGGCCACCACGCTGCTGTCCTTCACTGTCGGCGGCCTGCTGGGCCTCTGCGCCGCCGTGCTGGGCGGCTGGGTCGATGGCCTGCTGTCACGCAGCGTCGACGTGCTGATGGCCATTCCGCACCTGATCTTCACCCTGGTGCTGCTGACCATCTTCGGCTCCTCGATGGTCAACCTGATCCTGATCATCGCCGCGCTCGACGCCACCCGCGTGTTCCGACTGGCGCGCGCCACCGGACGGGCAGTCGCCGTCCTGGATTTCGTCGAGGCGGCGCGGCTGCAGGGCGAAGGCCTGAGCTGGATCACGCTGCGCGAGGTGCTGCCCAACATCCTGGCGCCGCTGCTGGCCGAGTTCGGCCTGCGCTTCTGCTTCGTGTTCCTGACCATTTCGGCGTTGGCCTTCCTTGGCCTTGGCCTGCAGCCGCCGACTGCCGACTGGGGCTCCATGGTGCGCGAGAACGCCACGCTGATCACCTATGGCGATCCGACACCGCTGCTGCCGGCCGGCGCCATTGCGCTGCTGGCGATCGCCGTCAACTTCGTCGTCGACTGGGTGCTGCACCGGGCCAGCGGGCTGAAGGAATGAGCACCGCTATCCTGCCGCTGCCCACCCCCCAGCCGGCCGCCGCGCCGCTCCTGGAAATTCGCGGCCTCAGTGTGGTCGGCGACGGCGACGGCCGGCCGGTGGAAATCGTCAAGCGCATCGACCTGACGCTGCGGCGCGGCGAGGTCCTCGGCCTGATCGGCGAGTCCGGTGCCGGCAAATCCACCCTGGGGCTAGCGGCTATGGGCTATGCCAAGCCTGGCTGCCGCATCGTCGCCGGCACGGTGAGCTTCGACGGGCAGGAGCTGGTCGGCCTGCCGGAGCGCCGCAAGCGCCGCCTCTGGGGCGCGCGCATCGCCTATGTGCCGCAGTCGGCCGCCGCCGCATTCAACCCGGCGCACCGGCTGGAGCAGCAGCTGGCGGAGGTGCCGCTGCAGCACCGCGTCATGGCCGCCGCCGAGGCCGAGCGGCGCCGCATCGACCTGTTCCGCCGCCTACGTCTGCCGCAGCCAGAGACCATCGGCCGGCGCTATCCGCACCAGGTCTCGGGCGGCCAGTTGCAGCGCGTGATGACCGCCATGGCCATGTCCTGCGGGCCGGACCTCATCATCTTCGACGAGCCGACCACGGCACTCGACGTCACCACGCAGATCGAGGTGCTGGCCGCCATCAAGGACCTGGTGCGCCAGTCCGGCACGGCGGCGCTCTACATCACCCACGACCTGGCGGTGGTGGCGCAGATGGCTGACCGCGTCATGGTGCTGCGCCACGGCGCGCTGGTCGAGGAGGCGCCGACCGGACGCATGCTGGCCACCCCGCGCGAGGCTTATACACGAAGCCTCTGGGCGGTGCGCGCGCTGGACAAGCAGGAGCTGGCGGATGGCGAGCGCCTGTTGGAGGTGCGCAACCTCACCGTCGCCTATCGCAGCGGCCCGCCGGTGCTGCAGGGTGTCTCGCTGGCGGTGCCGCGTGGCCGCACTGTGGCGCTGGTCGGCGAGTCGGGC
Organism: Rhodospirillales bacterium; assembly: GCA_038363005.1. Taxonomy (GTDB): domain Bacteria; phylum Pseudomonadota; class Alphaproteobacteria; order Kiloniellales; family JACOMY01; genus JAKOWB01. The sequence goes on along the minus strand of JBBQBI010000022.1, from coordinate 55,871 downwards.
TCGGGCAAGTCGACCCTGGCGCGGACCATCGCCGGGCTGCTGCCGCCCAGTGCCGGCTCCATTGTCTTCGACGGACAGCCGCTGCCGCCGCGTCTGCAGCGGCGCGACGCCGACCTGCTGCGCCGCATCCAGATGATCTACCAGTCGCCCGACACGGCACTGAACCCGCGCCGGCGGGTGCGCGACATGCTGGGGCGGCCGCTGCGCCGGCACCGCGGCCTGCGTGGCGCGGCGGTGCAGCGGCGCAGCCTGGAACTGCTCGACATGGTGGAGCTGGAGCGCGGCCTGATCGACCGCTTCCCCGGCGAGCTTTCAGGCGGACAGAAGCAGCGCCTGGGCATCGCCCGCGCCCTGGCGCTGGAACCCGAACTCATCATCTGCGACGAGGTCACCTCGGCGCTCGACCAGCTGGTCGCGGAAGGCATCCTGAAGCTGCTGCTACGCCTGCAGCGCGAGCTGCAGGTCTCCTACCTCTACATCACCCACGACCTGGCAACGGTGAAGGCCGTGGCCGACTGGATCGTGGTGCTGCAGCAAGGCCGCATCGTCCAGCAGGGCCCGAAGAGCCAGGTGCTGACACCGCCGCACCATCCCTATACCGAGCTGCTGCTGTCGTCGGTGCCGGAAATGCGCACTGGCTGGCTCGACGAGCTGCTGGCGGCGCGGGAGGGGGGCGAGCGATAGCGAAGCCGGATGAAGGGTGGCGGGCTGGTTTCAGAAGACCGACCACCCTCACCCCGGCCCTCTCCCGCCGAAGCGGCAGAGGGGGGGACTGCGGCACTGGCGCCTGGACTACATCGCCGCCGCGCCGGCGGCGGGCTTCTCCAGCTTGGTCCAGTCCTCTTCGATGTAGAAGGGACCGGGCTTCTCGCGCAGCTGCTCGTACTTGCAGATCTCCGGCTCCGGCCCCAGCGGGACCGAGCGGCCGTCACGGAACGCCCACTCGCCGCGCTCCGGCGAATCCTCGGCGCGCACGTAGCTGTTCAGCATCAGGATGCGCTCCTCCGTGCCGGTGTTGGCGGTCGAACCGTGCACCGTCAGCAGGGTCCAGAGCGCCAGGTCGCCCGGCTCCATCTCCAGCTGCACGACGTCCTGGGGCTCCAGGCCCTTGGACCGCAGCTCCGCGTCCTGCGCCGGATTGCCGATCATCACATGGGAATACTCGTCGGACAGCCCGAGGTAGCCCTTCTTGTGGCTGTAGGGGAAGATCTTCAGTCCGCCGTTGTGCGCACCCTGCTTGTTCACCGCCAGGCCGGTGGTCACGTAGAAGCGGTCGAAGTTGGTCAGCAGGTCCTTGCGCTCGCGGAAGCGGATGTCCTGATGGAAGCGGTAGTAGGTGTACTTGGCGCCCGGATGCTTCCAATGGATCTGGTTCACCATCTGCTTGATGTCGGGGCCGAGCAGCGGCGCCAGTGCCTCGAAGTACTTCTGGCTGCGCCGCATCTTCTCAAGCTTGGCGTTGATCCAGGCAAACCAGTAGGCCTGTAGCACCAGGCGCTGCTTGGCCTGCGGGTCGTCCAGCACCTCGAATAGCAGGTTGTGGTCGCGGTAGCTCCGGTGGTGCTTCATGCCCTCGGCATAGACAGCGTCCACCGCCGCGCGCACCTCGGCGATCTCGTCCTTGTCGAGGAAGCCGCGGATGATGGTGTAGCCGCGCTCGCGCAGCTCGGGCACATGGTCGGTGTTCATCGTCGTCCCTTCGGCGTGGGGTCCATTCGTCGTACGCTTGGCTTTATGCTCGGCGCCAACTGCCCTAAACTCAAACGAAGGCTTTGGGCCGTGAGGCCCCTGTTCTTTTTTGGACAGGAGACAGGTCATGGCACGCCGGAGCGAGCGCGAGACGATCCCTACGACGCCGGCCGAGGCGGCGCGGGAGCACCCCCTGCCGCCGCTGAACTGGCTGCGCGGCTTTGAGGCGACGGCGCGCATCGGCAGCTTCACCGGCGCCGCCACGACGCTGGGCCTGACCCAGGCGGCGGTCAGCTACCAGGTGCGCTCGCTGGAGAAGCACCTGGGTTTCCCGCTGTTTGAGCGACTGGCGCACGGTGTGCGGCTGACCGAGATGGGCAAGGCTTACCTGCCGTCGATCCAGAAGGCCTTCGACGAGATCGCCGCTTCGACCATGGGCCTGTTTGGCGGCGGCGGCGCGGCCTCGCTGGCGGTGCGCGTCCCAGTCTCCTTCGGCGCGCTGTGGCTGGCGCCACGCCTGAAGTCCTTCATCGCCGCCTATCCGGCGATCGCCATCCGGCTCTATTCAGCGATCTTCAACAGCGCCATTCCGGCCGAGCGCGTTGACGTGGAAATCCGCGTCGGCAACGGAGAATGGCCGGGCTTCAGCGCCGAGCGGATCGAGAACGATCCGGTCATCGCGGTCGGCCGTCCGCCGCCCGGCCGCAAGCCGAAACAGCGCGGTCTGGCCGACCTGGCGGGCGAGACGCTGATCGAGATCATGGAGGTCGACGACGCCTGGGCACGCGCGTTCAAGGCCGCCGGCTTGCCGTCGCCGAGCCGGCGGCAGATCGTGCGCGTCGACTCCTCGATCATGGCGCTGGAGCTGGCCAGTGCCGGCATCGGCCATGCGCTTATCCTGCGCTCCTTCGCCCGGCCCCACATCGAGGCCGGACGCCTGGCCGACGTTCTGGGCGTCTCTCGCCCGCCACGCCTGTCGCACTATCTGCTTCGCCCGCTCGACCAGCCACGCCGCAAGCCCGAGGCGGGGCTTTTCGCCGAGTGGCTGCGTCAGGAAGCGCGGGCCTCGGGGCTGCTGCCCGACTAGCCAAGCGACCAGTGCGCCAGTCCGTGACTCACCTGGTGGGTCACCAGGTCGATGCGCATCAAGTCCTCGCCCAGCAGCGTCGGGCCCTTGAAGTCGGCCATCACCTCGGCGAGCAGCGCGGCGCGCCCGGCGGCGGGCGGCACAATGTGGGTCAGGCAGAGCGCGCCGACGCCGGCTTCGGTGGCGATCTTGCCAACCTCGGTGGCGAGCGTGTGGTAGGCGGCGACGTTGGCCACGGTTTCGGCCGAGCGCACGCCAGCCACCACCGGCATCTCGCGGTGCACGAAGACCTCGTGCAGCAGCAGGTCGGCGCCCCGGGCGGCTTCGATCAGCGCGGCGCAGCGCCGGGTATCGCCGGAGACAACGAGGCGCCGCCCGCCACCGGCGCAGTGGAAGCCGAAAGCGTGCTTCACTGGATGGTGCTCGACGTCGAAGGCCGTGGCCTCCAGGCCGTCGAGATCGAGCCGCCAGCCGGCGGCGATCTCCGTCACCTCGACCTCCAGGCTAGCGGTCGAGGGGCGCCGCTCGTAGGCGATGCGCTGCGCCAGCTCCGGCTGCCACAGGGTCATCAGTCCCTCGACATAGCGCTTGGTGCCAGGCGGACCGAAGACCTGCCAGGGGCGTTCGCGCCCCTGGTGCCAGGAGGAGATGACCAGCTGGAACAGGTCGACCAGGTGGTCGCTGTGCAGGTGCGTCAACAGCAGCGCGTCGATCTTGCGGCCCGGCACGCCGGCCGCCAGCAGCCGCTGGGTCACGCCACTGCCGCAGTCGATCAGCAGGTGGCGCTCGCCAAGGCTGACCAGCTGCGCCGGGCCGGCACGCTCCAGCGAGACCACCGGGCAGCCGGTGCCGAGCAGCGTGAGGATCATCTGTCGTGTCTCCCTGGGGTACCGGTGCGGCCAGTCTAGGGCAGCAGGACCCGTTGGTCAGCGGCGCGGGGGGCCAAGCGTCACGATGGTGTGACTATCGCGTGATATGCGGCCGCAAGGGCGCCGACCGCAGAGTCATCGTGTTTGATTTCAATCCCATAGGTGAAAATCTCGTAATCGGGTGAGTAGATCGGCGGAAACCGTCACACGGTTGAAAAATAAACTTTTATGCACCACCCTGTTGATTGGGCGCGCGGGGGCGTGCCTGTCTATCCGGCGGGATAGTTATGGGGGATGCAATGCGGGCGATTCGGCGCGTGCGGGCCGCGGCTTTGCCGCTGACGGCTGGCTTGTTCTGGCTGGCAGGGCTCACACCGCAGGCAACCAAGGCGGAAGACCTGCTGCTGAGCGACGGCTGGGGCCTCAAGGCCACCGTGAAAACCCACCAGGGCAAGGGACTCGACAACGACGGCTACAGCAGCGTCGGCGCCGTGGTCGGCCACCTGCTGGATAACGGCAGCGGCGATCCCTATGACGACGGCGCGCTGTCGCTCGACCTGCGCGGCCATATCGAGAACAACGGCAACCTCGCCTTTACCAGCGACGTGATCTATCGGCGTCCGCTCGACTCCGCCGGGGCGACGCTCTGGGGGCTGCATGCCGGCTACGACTGGCGCGAGGGCGAGCACGGGGACTTCGGCTGGATCAACGCCGGCGTCGAATACCTCTCGCCCGCGCTCGACCTCCGGCTCGATGGCTATTGGGCACCAGATACCCATGGCGTGGTGGAGAAGCTGATCGCCGACCAGTACGTCGGCAACGAACTGATCCTGGGAGAACTGACCGAGCGCGCCGCCTGGGGCATTGAGGGCGAGGTCGGGGTCGACCTGCAGCAGGCCGGACTGCTGGCGGAAAACCCGGACTGGCAGCTCTATGCCGCGCTGCGCGGCTACCATTTCGATTCGCCGCTGGACCAGGAGGCCGCTACCGGCCTGCGCGGCCGGCTGCAGGCCGACCTCTTCGACCGCGTCTCGCTGGTCGGCGCGCTGGGCTGGGATACCCGCTTCGGCGGCCAGGCCACGGTCGGCGTCAGCATCGCGCTGTGGGGCGGCGACGCGGCACCCGACCGCGGCGCCGGCGCGCCGGCGGTGCGCCGCCAGACGGCCGTCCGTCTGTTCGAACCAGTGGAACGCCAGGAGCTGGTCGTGCTGACCGAAGGCATCGGCGACCGCTTCACCTTGACCGATGGCAGCGGCGCGGTGCCCTTCTATCACGTCGACAACACCTTCGATGCCGGCGGCGCCGGCACCTACGAAGATCGCTTTCAGTCGCTGGCCGAGGCCGAGGCCGGAACCCCGGAGGGCGCGGTGATCATCCTGCACCGTGGCGACGGCACCACCAGCTTCTACAACAGCGACTTTCATCTGAAGAACGACCAGGCGCTGCTTGGCGCCGGCCTGCACGGCGAAGTGACGCTGGGCCGCCGCAACATTTGTTTCCTGGGTAACGGGCAGCGCCCCACGGTGGAAAACCCGCTGGACGGCAACGGCATCACCCTGGCCAACGGCAACCTAATCCAGGCCATCAACATCCTGTCGATCGACGTCGACAACGTTGCTCTCCCCAACGCCGGCAACGGCATCTATGGCGCCGACGTGCGCGACATCACCATTCGCGATGTGCTCATCACCGGCGACGGTGGTCCCAAGGGCCCGACCAGCGATGCCGAAGACGCCATCCAGATCGACAATGCCGGTGGCACCATCGACATCGACCGGATCACCGTGCGCGACGTGCGCGACGACGCGGTGCACATCTTCGGCTCCGTCGCCGGCGGCGCAGCCACGGTGCTGGTCCATGACAGCAGCTTCGATCCGGGGGAAGAAGGGTTGACCATGCGGGTCTCGCAGGACTTCGAGATGACGCTGCTGTTCCAGCGCAACCTGGTCTTCAACACCGGCAGCTCCGGACCCGGGGTCGCGTCAACTGGGTTCTTCGCCCAGCTTTCGGACAATGCCAGGCTGACCGCGACGATCACCGACAATGTCTTCCGCGACCCAGCGATCGCCGGCGTCGGTGGCATCACTCTGCTGGCGAACGGCACTGACACCGCGCTCGACCTGGTGGTCAGCCGCAATCGGGTGGAGAACTTCTACCGCCAGAGCATCGCGGTGGTGCAACTCGGCAGCGGTACCAGTCGGGTGATCATTGCCGACAACACCGTCGTGAACACGCTGGCCGACGGCATGATCCTGCCGATCGCGATCCGACTGAACAACGCCTCGCCCAACGGCCTCTGCGCCGAGGTGACGGGCAACAGCGTGACCCAGCCGATCGCGGTCAACGACTTCAGCGCCGGGCCGCTCGGTCTCTTCGCCAGCGGCAACTCTGTCGCTCCGACGACCGGGGCCGGCGTGACCGCGGTCCCGCAGGGCAGCTGCCCGGCACCCTAGGTCCGGGAACCGGCACCAGGGTCAGAAGAGCCAGAGGAACCAGTAGGGCTGCCCGCCGTCAGGCGGCGCCGCGTGGCTGTTGTCGAGCCAGACGGTCTCGCGGTCGAAAAATTCCGCGGCGCAGAGGTTGACCCAGCGGTCCGGGTCGCGGTTCAGATCCTCCTGGTGCAGCAGGACTGGATAGGCCGCCAGGGGCGGGAAGCTCTGGTTCGCCGGTCCCGGCGCCGCCAATGCGGCCAGCCGCGCCTCGCCGCTGGCCGCATAGGCGGCGGCCTGCGGCAGCTCAGCCAGCGCCACCCAGGCATTCGGACTGGCCAGCAGCAATAGCACGGTGGCCAGACGTGCCGGCCGGCCCGAGACCCACCGCGGTCGCCACTGGGCGCCCCAGCGCAATGCCAGCCACGACAGGATCGGCAGCAGGGCCACCTGGAAGCAGTTCTGCGCGCGGGATGGCAGCACCAGTCCGGCGGCGCCGAGACCCAAGGCGAAGGCGCTGAGCGGCAGGGCCAGCACCAGCAGCACCGCCGGCCAGAGCAGCGGGCGAGCGCGCCCGATGCCTGCCGGCGGAGCCTCGACCGCGCTGGCGGCACCCAGTGCCACCAGCAGCAGCAGCCAGCCCAACAGACCGGGGCTGCTCTGGGCGAAAGCCAGGAACTGCAGACTCTCCGGCAGCGATTCCAGCAGCATGCGGCCGATGTCTCCCACCTGCCCGCTGGACGCCTGGCGCGCGGCGTTGCCTGGCGCCAGCACCAGGAACAGCAGACCGGCAAGGCCCGCCGCGGCCACCGCCAGACAGGCCGCTTGGCGGGTCCGCCCGACGATCTTCCAGGCCGCCGCCGCCACCAGGCAGGCGAAGACCCCGCCGAACTCCACCGACAGGCCGGCAAGCAATCCCAGCAGCACCGCCGCCGTCGCTCCGGCGCGACCGAGGCGCGGCCGCACCAGCAGCAGGAAGCAGAGCCCGATGGCCAGTCCGGCTGGCAGGTAGTAGCTGTTGACGCCCAGCCAGTAGAGCAGGTCGCGCAGGGAACGGGCATTGCCGGCCAACGTGAAGACGAGCAGCAGCGCGACGCCCCATCGCAGTGGCAGCGTCGTCCACGGCAGCAGCAGGGCGGCGATCCAGCGCGCAGCCAGAACCAGCATCGTCAGCATCGCCACCAGCAACAGCCGGTAGCTGGTGGCCAGGTCCAGGCCGGTTGCCTCGGCCAGCGCCGGCGGCGCCATCATCAGCGGTATCAGAGTCATGCGGGCGGTCCAGGTCCGCCACAAATGCCAATAGCCGTCCCAGAAGCCAAAGTCGCGCCAGGTCCCCGCCAGACAAAAGTCATCGGCCTGCGGCAGGGCGTCAAACAGCAGGGCCAGTATCGGCACCAATCCCACGGCGGCGATCAGCATGGGAAGCCGCAGCCGTTGTGTAACGGTCGCGGCCGTTGGCGGTCGTCCTCCGTCCACGCCCCACCCTCCCCAACCGACCTGGTGCCTAAGCAAGCCCCGTCAGCGGAGCACGCTGCGGCACCGCATTGTCAAACTACACTTGTCGCTGCCGCAAGTGCCCCCCGATTGCCAGCGCGACCGCCGCCGGCCTAGCCTGTCGGCTTCCTGGCAGGCTGGCGAGGCGCTGGATGGCGCGGTCGAAGGTGGTGGTGGCCTGGTCGAGCGGCAAGGACAGCGCCTGGTCGCTGCAGCTGCTGCGCAGTACCGCCGGGGTCGAGGTGATCGGCCTGCTGACCACCTTCAGCGAAGCCAACGATGCCGTCACCATGCATGGCGTGCCGCGCGCGCTGGTGGCCCGCCAGGCCAGCGCCACCAACCTGCCGGTGGTCGAGGTTTTCGTGCCCTGGCCCTGCCCGAACAAGATCTACGAGGAGCGCATGGGACGCGGCGTCGGCAAGATCAAGGCGATGGGCGCCACGCACATCGCCTTCGGCGACCTGTTCCTCGAGGACATCCGCCAGTGGCGCGAGGAGAGACTGGCCGGCAGCGGCCTGGCGCCGCTGTTTCCGCTTTGGGGCCGCGACACCAGGGCACTTGCCGGCAACATGATCGCCAGCGGCCTGCAGGCGGTGCTGACCTGCGTCGATACCAGCCAGGTGCCGGCGGACCTGGCCGGTCGCCACTTCGACAAGCAGCTGCTGGCGGACCTGCCGGCCAGCGCCGATCCCTGTGGCGAGAACGGCGAGTTCCACAGCTTCGTCACCGCCGGGCCAATGATGACCGGCAGCATCGCGGTCACCGTTGGCCCGGTGGCCACCGATGCGCAGGGCTTCGCCCGCGTCCAGCTGGCCGCCGCCTAAAGACCCGCACCCCACACAGCCCGCCGAGCAGCCTTTGCGCGCCCTCAACTCGCCCCTTGCCACACCGCGTGGCGCCAGCATGTCCCACCTGCCGATCGCCGGCCTCTTCGCCGTGGCGATCGCCTCGCGCGCGCTGCTGCTCACCGCCATGCCGCTGCAGGCGCTGTCGGTGGTGGGCGACGCCGCGACGGTCAGCCAGATCTACTTCATCGGCTCGCTGGCCAGCCTGGCGACCAGCTTGACCCTGCCTCTGCTGCTGGCGCGCCTGCCGCGGCCGCGGGTTTTCCTGATCGGCGGCTTCCTGTCGGTGGGCGGGCCGATCCTGTCCTCGATCGGCAGCGTGCCGACGCTGATCCTGGGCCTGGCGGCACAGATGGCCGCGGTCGCCATCATCGAGATCACGCTCAATCTCTTCGTGCTCGACCGCGTGCCGCGCCGGCGCCTGTCGAACTTCGAATCGCTGCGCCTGGCGATGTCCGGCGCGGCCTGGATGACTGGACCTTACCTGGGTGTCTGGCTGCAGGAGCACCTGGGCCACGCCATCCCCTTCTATGTCGCCAGCGGCATGGGTGCCGTGCTGGTCGCGGTCTTCCTGCTGCTGCGCCCGCAGGCGGTGCGTCAGGCCAGCATGGCCAGCCCGCTGGTCGCCGTCCGCCACTTCTGGCGGCAGCCGCGCCTGCGCCTCGCCTGGTTCCTCGCCTTCGGCCGCTCCTGCTGGTGGGTGATGTTCTTCGTCTACGGCCCGATCTTCCTGGTCGACGAGTTGGGCTATACGCGCGACACCGCCGGCGCCATCGCCTCGGCCGTCATGGGCATCACCTTCCTGGTGCCGCTGTGGGGCTGGATCGGCCGGCGCATCACCTTCCGCCGGCTGCTGATGCTGGGCTATACGCTCTCCGCCCTCTCCACCCTGCCGCTGGCCTTCATCGGCGAACCACCCTGGCTGGCCGCCGGCCTGCTGGTGCTGGCCAGCGTGCTGACCAGCCTGATCGACGGCGCCGGCAACGTGCCCTTCCTGCGCGCCGTGCGGCCGCTGCAGAAGGCCGAGATGACCGCCGTCTTCATGACCTATCGCGACGGCTCGCAGCTGGCCGCGCCGGGCCTCTTCGCCCTGCTGCTGCGCAGCTTCCCGCTGACCAGCGTCTTCGTCGCCACCGCCGCCGGGATGCTGGGCCTGGCCTTCCTGGCGCGGTATTTGCCGAAGCGGTTCTGACCTACTTGTCGCGCGGCTTTTCCAGATCGGCCGGCGGCGTCACGCGCCCGCCGCGCCAGGCCGCGACTGCGACGGCGAGCTGACTGGCGACGTTGCGCACCTCCTGCTGCAGGGCCGTGTCCTGGTCCAGCGCCTGGTGGCTGGTGGCATAGGGCTGCCAATAGCCGAGATAGCGGTCGAGCTCGGCCGCGCTGCCTGCCGACTCCAGCCCCAACGTGCGCAACCAGTCGGCCAGCGCCTGGCGGGCGCCGGCTGCGCCCTCGGCGTCGCCATGGACGACGAGGCCGAAGCGGCGCCCGGCCAGCGGCCGCGGATAGTCCCAACCGGCGAGTTCCAGCGCCTTGGCCTTGGTAGCGTCCTTGCCGCCGGTCGTCGTGGGATCGGGGTTGCCGCCGTCGGCGCAGACCAGCCGGTCGATCATCAGCTTCACCGGCGAGGAAGTGTGGAACCAGTTGACCGGCGTGAGCAGCAGCACGCCGTGCGCCGCCACCCACAGCGGATAGATCTCGTTCATCCAGTCCTGCGTCTGGCCCAGCGCGTGGTTGGGATAGCAGGAGCAGGGCCAGTGGCAGAGCGGCGCCGCAGTCGAGAAGCAGGTCTTGCAGGGAAAGATGCGCCGGCCGTACTCGCTGGCCAGCCGCGACAGATCGAGCAGCTCGACCTGGCCGCCGGCCGCCTCCAGCACCTCCTGCGCCAAGCCTGCCAGGCGCCAGGTCTTGGAGGCCTCGCCCGGGCAGGTGTGTTCGCTGCGTGTTGCACCGTTGATGATCAGGTAGCGCGCCGGACCCTTGGTATCGCTGTGCAGTGCCGCGGCGGCGAGGATGGCGTCACGCGCGGCGATCCAATCGACGGACAGCGCGTAGTCGGGATCGGCGAAGGCTGGTCCCGCCGGCCGCGTGTGCGGTGCCTTGCGGCCCTTGTCGTAGGCATCCCAGGCGGCGTCGGCGACACGCGCCAGCTCATCCCGCAGCGGCGCGAAAGCAGGATCGACGAACTGCTCCAGATAGCGCCGCTTGAAGGCCGCCTTCTCGAGCCGCGGGCTGGGCATGCCCGTGCGGGGCTGGGGTACTGTGCTGTTCAAGGGGAAGAGCTCCGACGGTTTGGCCTATTGGGGGAACCCGCCCCCAGCCCAGGGGTTCCCTTCCGCCGTGGCCAAACGGCCCCATCCGAGCTAGATTATGGCATTGATGCGCCGGCGGGCGTCGCGTGCGGAGGGCACTGCCTTGGACCGCCAGGACGATTTCTGGACCCGCTGTCTCGCTTGGATCCGCGACCTCTGGCCTTGCCGGTGCCTGCGCGCCGGCAGCGGGGCACTGCGCATTGTCGGCTGGCCGCTGTTTGTCACCGCGGTGGCCTGGGCGGTGATGGCGACCGAGCAGGGGCGCGACGGCCTCAGGCTCTTCCTCAGCTACGGCCTGTGGCACCATCTGCTGGCGGCGCTGCTGCTGGCGCTCTGGTGCTTCCTTGCCGGCTACTTCGCCCGCGCCAACGAGCGCTATGTCTACGCCGCCGGGCTGGCAGCCCTGCCCCCATGGCTACGGCTCTGGGCGCCACGGTTGATGACGCCGCTGCCGGCGCTGGCCGTCGCCGTGAGCCTGTGGTCACTGCCCGCGATCACGGCACGCGAAAGCAGTGGCCCGCCGCCCGGCCTGGCGGCGATCGCAGCGCTGCTGCTCGGCGCCGTCATGACCCTGTTCATGATCCGGCGCAGCGCGCTGGTGACCGCCGTGCTGGGCACGGCCTTCGGCCGTTTCCTGTTGAGCGACGCGGCACCCACTGCCATGGCGCGCGACCCGGCCGCGCGCGCCGGTCAGTTGGCCGACGTTGCCCGCGGCGTGCAGCTGGCGCTCGCCGCGCTCGGCCTGCTCTGGCCGCTGGCCTGCGTCGGCGCTGTGTTATGGCCGGTCGCCATTGGCCAGTTCCTCGGCCCCTTCGTGCTGCTGCTCAGCGGCAGCATCGCCGCGCTGGCGGCCGGCTTCTGGCTCGGCTTCATCGCCTGCGCCATCCGCCTGCCGCTGGTGCGCCTGCTGTTCGTCGCGCTGCTGCTGGCCAACCTGCTGGGCTCCAGCGCCTTCGACAGCTATGGCATCCGCCAGTTCGCGGAGCGCCCAGCGGCGGGCCGCGAGAGCCTGCAGGACGCCCTGCGGCGCTGGCTGGCCCTGCAGCCCGACGGCGACGCGACGCTGGTGCTGGTCGCCACGGCTGGCGGCGGCATCCGCGCGGCGCAGTGGACCACTGCCGCGCTGGGCGCGCTGGACAGTCGGATCGCACCGTTCGACAGCAGTCTCTTCGCCATCAGCGGCGTCTCCGGCGGCGCACTGGGCGCCAGCTTTTTCGTCGCCGCGCTGCACCCCACCGCCAGCGCCTGCCTGGCGGCCCAGCCCTCGGCGATGCCTCTGGCCGACCAACGTGCCAAGCTACTGGCCAAGGTGGGTGAGGCCGACTTCCTGTCGCCGCCGATCTACCGCCTGTTCTTTTCCGAACTGGTGAACCAGGTCACGCCCTTCGCCGTGCCGGACCGCGCCGCGGCGTTGGAGCAGGCCTGGGAGAGCGCCTGGCGCGAGGCCTGGTCCGACCTGCACGGCGACGTCTGCCAACGCAGCGCCGGGCTCTTCGCCGGCCCCTTCCTGGGGCTCTACGACAATGCGAGAGTGAGCGGCCATTGGCTGCCCGCCCTGCTGCTCAACGGCACCTCGATGGGCAGCGGGCAGCGCCTGGTGACCACGCCGCTTGACCTGCCGCCGCCGGTTGGCCTTTCGCGCGGGCTCGATCCCTACGACCTGCTGGATGGGCTCTGCGGCGACCTGCCGGTCAGTACCGCGGCCAACAACGCCGCGCGCTTCCCGCTGGTCGAACCGGCGGGGCTGCTGACCCTGCACCAGGGCTGTCCGCCGGCCTCCGACGACAGCGGCCTCACGGACCGTATCGTTGATGGCGGCTACTTCGAGAACTTCGGCGCCGACAGCGCACGCAGCCTGCTGCTGCAGCTCATTGACCTGCTGCCGGCGGCGCTGGAGAAATCTCCGCGGCGCGTGAAACTGCTGGTCGTGCTGATCACCAGCGACCCGCAGGCCGGCGAGATTCTAACCTCCAGCTCGCGCATTCCGCTGCGCAGTCCGCCGCAGGCTTTCGCCGACCTGCTGGGACCGGCCTATGCGGTCTATGCCGCGCGCACCGCGCACGGCTTCGAGGCAGCCTATCGCCTCTACGAGACCGTGACGCAGGCAGCGCGGTTACCGGACAGCCCCTTTGCCGAGACCACGATGGTGGAGCTGAACCTGGCGGCCGAGGGCGCGCGCGCGGCGCTGGTCGCCCAGGCCCCACTCGGCTGGATCCTGACGCCCGACACGGCACGCGCCATCGCCGGCGCGCTGATGCCGGGCGCCATCACCACGCACAACCGCCGGGCCCTGGAGCGGGCCGAGCGGCTGTTCGATCTGCCTTAGTTATCCAGGAAGCTGCGGAGCTTTCGGCTGCGGCTCGGGTGCTTCAGCTTGCGCAGCGCCTTGGCTTCGATCTGGCGGATGCGCTCGCGGGTCACGTTGAACTGCTGGCCGACCTCTTCCAGCGTGTGGTCGGTGTTCATGCCGATGCCGAAGCGCATGCGCAGCACGCGCTCCTCGCGCGGGGTCAGGGTCGCCAGCACCCGCGTAGTGGTCTCGCGCAGGTTGGCCTGGATGGCGGCATCGAGCGGCAGAACGGCGTTCTTGTCCTCGATGAAGTCGCCCAGGTGGCTGTCCTCCTCGTCGCCGATCGGCGTCTCGAGGCTGATCGGCTCCTTGGCGATCTTGAGGACCTTGCGCACCTTCTCCAGCGGCATGCCAAGGCGCTCGGCAAGCTCCTCGGGCGCCGGCTCGCGGCCGATCTCGTGCAGCATCTGGCGGCTGGTGCGCACCAGCTTGTTGATCGTCTCGATCATGTGCACCGGGATGCGGATGGTGCGCGCCTGGTCGGCGATCGAGCGGGTGATCGCCTGGCGAATCCACCAGGTGGCGTAGGTCGAGAACTTGTAGCCGCGGCGGTACTCGAACTTGTCGACCGCCTTCATCAGGCCGATGTTGCCTTCCTGGATCAGGTCGAGGAACTGCAGGCCGCGGTTGGTGTACTTCTTGGCGATCGAGATGACGAGGCGCAGGTTGGCCTCCACCATCTCGGTCTTGGCGCGGCTGGCCTCGCGCTCGCCGGTCTTCACAGTGTTGACGACGCGGCGGAACTCGCTGATCGGCAGGCCGACCTGCTCGGAGACCGACTGGATCTCCTCGCGGATGACGCGCACGTCCTCGGGATGCTTGTCGCCCAGGCGCTGCCAGCCCTTGCCGGTCAGGCGCTTGACGCGCGACAGCCAGCGCGGATCGAGCTCCTTGCCCTGGTACTGGTTGAGGAACTGGTCGCGCGGGATGCCGCAGCGCTCGGCCAGGCGCAGCAGCTTGCCTTCGGCGCCCATCAGGCCCTTGGAGTAGCCGTAGAGCTGGTCGAGCAGCGCTTCGATCCGCGAGTTGTTGAAGCGGATCGACTTCATCTCGCCGAGCAGCTCTTCCTGCAGCTTCTCGTACTTCTTCTCGGTCTGCGGCGTCAGCTTGACGCCCTTGGTCATGGCCTCGAGCCGCTGCTCCTGCACCTTCATCAGGCGCTTGTAGGTCTCCGAGATGGCGTCGAGGTTCAGCAGCACCTGCGGCAGCAGCGCCTGCTCCATCGCCGACAGCGACATGGCGTTGTCGTCGTCGTCGTCGTCGCTGTCGCCCTCGGTCGCCGGCGCGGCCGTCGCCTCGCCGTTGGCGGCGGGCTGCGGCGCGGCGCCGGTCGCGGCGGCGGCCGGCTTCGGCGCCTCGCTGCGCTGCGGCGGCCTGCCGGACTGCAGCGGCTTGCCGGGCTGCGGACGGCCGGGCTGCGGCTTGCCGGGCTGCCCCTTGGCGGCGGCGGCCTCGGCGGCGGCCTTCTTGTCGGCCTCGCCGGATTCCTCGGCGGCGATGTCCTCGGCGTCGGGGCCAGCGCCATAGGTGGCGTCCAGGTCGATGATGTCGCGCAGCAGGATCTCGCCGTTGATCAGCGCCTGGCGCCAGTGCAGCAGCGCGTGAATCGTCAGCGGGCTTTCGCACAGCCCGGCGATCATCTTCTCGCGACCGGCCTCGATGCGCTTGGCGATGGCGATTTCGCCCTCGCGCGACAGCAGCTCGACCGAGCCCATCTCGCGCAGGTACATGCGCACCGGATCGTCGGTGCGGCCGACGTCCTCGTCGGAGATGTTGCCGGCGAGACGCTCCTTCTCCTCGTCGTCGTCGCCCTTCTCCTTCTCCTCTTCCTCCTGCTCCTCGTTCTCCACCACCGTGATGCCCATTTCGGACAGCATCGACAGCGTATCTTCGATCTGCTCGGAGGAGACCTGGTCCTGCGGCAGGACCTGGTTGATCTCGTCATAGGAGACGTAGCCACGCTCCTTCGCCTTGGCGATCATCTTCTTGACCGCCGCCGCGGTGACATCCATGAGAGCGCCGTCGACAGCCTCGTCGGTCGTCGCCTGCTGGGTCTGCTGCTGTTCCGCCTTGGCGGCCATGTTTGATCCTCGTGCCCCGTGCCTCGTGCGCCAAGCGGCCTACGACCGCCGGCGTGTTCTCGTCCCGATCAGGCGCTATCCGTACCGCCGCGCCGTGCTTCGGCCTCACGCATCAACCGCACCGCGGCCGTCACGCGGGCCAGGTTCTCCTCGCTCGGATCGGCTGCCAGGCGCCGCTCGGCCTCATCGACCGCGCGGGCCGCCTCGCCAGCGGCGACATCAGCCAGAAGTCCCTCGAGCGTCTGCCGTGCCAGGTCCAAGGATGCCTCGGGGCGGGCCGCAGCACAGAGGGCATAGACGGCCGGAGAGAGGACCTTGGCGAGTGCATCGCCCAAGCCTAGCGATGACAAGTGGCGCGCCAACCGCTCGCTGTCAAGGTCGGGCGCCTCGGACAGCGTGTCGATGATGCCCTGCCGCAGCCGCTGGTGCTCCGGCAGCGCCAGCGGCAGGGCCGCCAGTTCCTCGAGCCATTCGGCCAGCAGATTGGGATGATTTATCGCCACCGCCAGCAGCAGTGTGTCGCGGCGGCGCAGCAGCCCCTCGGGCCGCGGCAGCGAGCTGCGCTCGGGCGCCGGCGTGCGGCCCGGCCCGAAGCGGCGGCCGCGCGGTTGCCCCGACCCACCACCGGGGCCACCACTCGGCCCGCCGGCCGACAGGCCACGGCGCTGTCGCCGGGCCGCGTAGTAGCGATCCAGCAACTCGTCGCGATAGAGCCGCTGTACCTCGGCATCGGTGATCCGTCCGGCCGCCGCCAGCAGGCGCAGCTTCAGCGCCGCCCAGGCCTCCGGGCCGTCGGGTACCTGCTCGTCCAGCTCCTTCTGCCAGACGATTTCGGCCAGCGGCCGCGCCGCGCCCAGCACGCGGTCGAGCGCGGCGCGCCCGGCCTGGCGCACCAGGCTGTCGGGGTCCTCGCCGGCCGGCAGGAATGCGAAGCGCAGCGTCTTGCCGGCCTGCAGCAGCGGCAGCGCGCGTTCGGCCGCACGCAGCGCGGCGCGGCGCCCGGCGTTGTCGCCGTCGAGGCACAGGATGGGCGCGTCGCTAAGGCGCCAGAGCTCGGCGATCTGCTCCTCGGTCACGGCGGTGCCCAGCGGCGCCACGGCGCCGCCGATGCCGGCCTCGGCCAGGGCGATCACGTCCATGTAGCCCTCGACCACCAGCAGCGGCTGGCCGTCGCGCACCGCCTGGCGGGCGCGCGCCAGGTTGTAGAGCAGCCGGCCCTTGTGGAAGAGCGTCGAGTCCGGGCTGTTGAGATACTTCGGTTGGCCGTCGCCCAGGGTGCGCCCGCCGAAGGCGACGACCCGGCCGCGACGATCCTCGATCGGGAAGATCACCCGGTCGAAGAAGTATTCGCGCAGGCGGCCGCCGCCCTCCTCCTCGCCCTCGGCCCGCTTGGCCAGGCCGGATTCGATCAGCAGCGTCTCGGTGACCTGCTGCGCCTTCAGGGCGGTGGCCAGCGCGCCACGCCGGCCCGGCGCGAAGCCCAGGCGGAAGCTGGCGATAGTCTCCGGCTTCAGGCCGCGACCCTCCAGGTAGCGCCGCCCGGCCTGCCCGCCAGGGGCCGCCAGCTCGCCCTGGAAGAAGCGGCAGGCCAGCTCCACCACGTCACCCAGGCCCTTGCGCTCCTCGGCCTCGGCGGCGGCGCGCGGGCTGGGCTTGGGCACCTCCAGGCCGGCCTCGCCGGCCAGCTTTTCCACCGCCTCCGGGAAGGTCAGGCCCTCGCTCTGCATGACGAAGGAGATGACGTCGCCATGCGCGCCGCAGCCGAAGCAGTGATAGAAGCCCTTGTCCTCGACCACGCTGAAGGACGGCGACTTCTCGTTGTGGAAGGGGCAGAGCCCCATGTGCTCCTTGCCCTTGCGCGTCAGCTTCACACGCCGGCCGATGACCCCCACCAGGCTGGCACGGCTGCGGAGCTGATCGAGGAAGTCGGGAGGCAGGGACATGGCGTTGGGGCGCGACTCGGCTGGGCAGCGGGACGACGGGCGGCGAGCCTAGCAGGTGGGGTGCCGGGCAGCGCTGTGGAAGTCCTGTGGACAAGCTGTGGGCAAGGCCCTCGGCGACTGGGGACAAGTCTGTGGATGCTTTGCACCCGCCCAGCAACCTGGTCTATGACTGCCGCCGCAAAACCCCAGGAGCCTGTCCCGCGTGACCCTCGCCCTCCACACCTCCAGCCTGACCTCGCTGCCGCTGCTGGCGCGCGGCAAGGTGCGCGACAACTATGCCGTGGGCCAGGACCGCATCCTGATGGTCGCCAGCGATCGCATCAGTGCTTTCGACGTCATCATGGGCGAGCCGATCCCGGGCAAAGGCGCGCTGCTGACGCAGATGGCGCTCTTCTGGTTCGACCGGCTGGGCCATCTCTGTCCCAACCACCTGACCGGCGTGGCACCGGAAAGCGTGGTGCGGGCCGACGAGGTGGCGCAGGTGGCAGGCCGCGCGATGCTGGTAAAGCGCCTGCGGCCGATCCCGGTCGAGGCCGTGGTGCGCGGCTACTTGGCGGGCAGCGGCTGGACGGAGTACCAAGCGTCGCAGGCGGTCTGCGGCGTGGGGCTGCCGGCCGGCCTGACCAACGCCAGCCGCCTGCCCGAGCCGATCTTCACGCCCGCCGCCAAGGCGGCGGTGGGCGAGCACGACGAGAACATCTCCTACGACCGGGTGGTGGAGATCGTCGGCGCCGAGCTCGCGGCGCAGATCCGCGCCATCAGCCTGGCGCTCTACCGCGCCGCCGCCGCCATCGCCCTGCCCAGGGGCCTGATCATCGCCGACACCAAGTTCGAGTTCGGCCTGGACGAGTCCGGCGGGCTGGTGCTGATGGACGAGGTGCTGACGCCGGATTCCTCACGCTATTGGCCGGTCGAGGGCTATGAGGCGGCCTATCGGGCCGGCGTCAATCCGCCCAGCTTCGACAAGCAGTTCGTGCGCGACTGGCTGGAGCAGGTGCGGATCGATGGCCGGCCCTGGCCGAAGACGCCGCCGGCTCCGCCGCTGCCGGCCGCGGTGATCGAGCAGACCGCCGCCAAGTACCGCGAGGCGCTGCAGCGCCTGCTGCGGTAGCGCCTAAGCCAGGCGGCTTTTCACGATGCCGCTGGCCTTGGCGAAGTCCATGCGACCGGCGAAGCGCTCTTTCAGCGCGGCCATCACCCGGCCCATGTCCTTGATCGAGGTGGCGTTCAATTCCTCCATCAGCTCACCGACCGCCGCCTTGGTGGCGTCCTCGTCCATCGCCTGCGGCAGGAAGCGGTTGATGACGGCGATCTCCTCCTCCTCCTGCTGCACCAGGTCGGCGCGCTGGCCCTTGCGGTAGAGCTCGATCGACTCATTGCGCTGCTTCACCATCTTCTGCAGCAGCTCGAGGATCTCGTCGTCGCCGATGCCGTCGGGCTTGCCCTTGGGCCGGGCGGCGATGTCGCGGTCCTTCAGCGCCGCCAGGATCAGCCGCACGGTCGACAGCGCCCGCTTGTCGCCTTCCTTGGCGGCGGCCTTCATCGCGTCGTTCAGCTGGGCTCTGAGCATCGGGACCTCCCCTGGGGGGCAGTGGTGTCGGCGGGCGCGGAGACTAGCCGAAAGCCTGTCCGCTGGCAAAACTCCGCGCGCCACGCCAAGTATCTGAAATCACTTGCTTTTGCTGAAAAGCGAATCCTTGACCCGGCGCGGCGCATGGCCTAGAACCCTGCGCCAACCCGCACCCGCACGGGAAGTACCAACATGACTGTCGCCACCAAGCCCGCCGCCGGCACCCCGCCGGAGGTCACCGTTGGGCCGCGCATCGTCGCCGCCCCGACCGGCGCCACCGCCTGCGTGGTGCTGGCCGATGGCACGGTCTTCTGGGGCCGCGGCCTGGGCGCCGCCACCAGCGCAGTCGGCGAGATCTGCTTCAACACCTCGATGACCGGCTATCAGGAAATCCTGACCGATCCTTCCTATGCCGGGCAGATCATCACCTTCACCTTCCCGCATATCGGCAACGTCGGCACCAACCCCGAGGACATCGAGACCATCACCCCTTCGGCGCGCGGCCTGATCGTGCGGGCCGAGGTGACCGAGCCGGCCAACTGGCGCGCCACGCAGCACCTGGACGCCTGGCTGAAGAGCCATGGCCTGGCCGGGCTGGCCGGCCTCGACACCCGCCAGCTGACGCGCCGCATCCGCGAACTCGGCGCGCCCAACGGGGTGATCTGCCATGCCCCCGACGGGCGCTTCGACCTGGCAGCGCTAAGCGCCCAGGCGCGCGACTGGCCGGGCCTGGAGGGCATGGACCTGGCCAAGGAGGTCTCCTGCCGCCAGACCTACAGCTGGGACGAAACGCGCTGGGCCTGGCCCACCGGCTATGGCCGGTTGACGGCACCGCGCTACCACGTCGTCGCCGTCGACTACGGCGCCAAGCGCAACATCCTGCGTTCGCTGGCCGCCATCGGCGCGCGCGTCACCGTGGTGCCGGCAACCGCCACGGCGGAGGAGATCCTGGCACACAAACCCGACGGCATCTTCCTGTCGAACGGCCCGGGCGACCCGGCGGCCACCGGCGTCTATGCCGTGCCAGCGATCAAGGCGCTGGTCGATGCCGGGCTGCCAATCTTCGGCATCTGCCTGGGCCACCAGATGCTGGCGCTGGCGCTGGGCGGCACCACGCGCAAGCTGCATATGGGCCATCGCGGCGCCAACCATCCGGTCAAGGACCTGGAGACCGGCAAGGTGGAGATCACCAGCCAGAACCACGGTTTCGTGGTGGAGCCGGAGTCACTGCCCGAGGGCGTCGCGGTGACCCACGTCTCGCTGTTCGACGGCACCAACGAAGGGCTGCGGGTCAAGGACCGGCCGATCTTCTCGGTGCAGCACCACCCCGAGGCCTCGCCCGGCCCGCAGGACAGCCACTATCTGTTCGAGCGCTTCGCCGCCCTGCTGGCGCAGCACACCGGGCGCTAGGCGCCGGCATGGTGCAGCCCGCCGAGGCGCGCTTCGCCAGCAGGCCACGGTGGCAGCGCCTCGACCTCTGGGTGGCGCTGGCGATCCTGGCCTGGGCGGTCGGCTTCTATCTGCTGCGGCTGCTGCTCTCGCCCTCGATCGGCGTCGACGACGCCGAGGTCATCCTGATGGGCGACAGCCTGCGCCTGGGCTACCACCCGGAGCGGCCGCCGCTGTTCAACTGGCTGGCGGTGATCGCCGGCGAACTTTTCGGGCTGACCCTGGCCAGCGAGCTGGCGGTGAAGTACCTGCTGCTGCTGGCCGCCGCGCTGCACTACTACGCCGCCGCCCGCCACCTGCTGCGCCAGCCGGCCGGCGCCGCGGCGGTGACCCTGGGGCTGCTGCTGTTCTTCCACTTCGGCTATGCGCTGCACCTGGGCTACACCCACACTGTCACCTTGCTGTGGATCATGGCGGCGACGCTGCACCTGGTCCTGGTGATGAGCGAGGGGCGGCGGACCTGGCACTACCTGGCGCTGGGGCTGCTGCTCGGCCTCGGCCTGCTGACCAAGCCCAGCCATCCGGTCTTCCTGCTGGCGCTGATCGTCGCCGCCTGGGGCACGCCGCCGGTCCGCGCGCTGCTCAAGGATCGCCGCCTGTGGCTGGCGCTGGCCCTGGGCCTGGCGGTGGTCGCGCCCTGGGCGCTCTGGGCACTGGAGGCTTTCCAGACCAAGGCGGCGGCTGCGAGCGCCACTGCGGCGGTGCCTTTCGAGCTGGGCGCTTTTCTCGGCCGCCGGGCCGAGGCCCTGGGCAAGTACTGCCTGGCGCTGCTGGCTTTCGTCGCGCCCTTCCTGGCGATCGTCGCCGCGCTGTTCCTGGCCTGGACCGGCCGCGCAGGGTGGCGGCGCGCGCTAAGCGACCCCAGGGTGCGCTTCCTGCTGCGGCTGCTGTGGGTGGGCGCGCTGGTGATGGGGCTCTACATCGTCGCCATCGGCGGCACCTGGATTCGCGAACGCCACCTGCATGGCGTGCTGTTCTTCGCGCCGCTGGCCGTCTTCGTTTTCCTGGAGGCCGCTGGCCGGCCCGTCGCCTTCCGCCGCTGGCCGGGCCGCGCCTACTTGCTGGCGGCCGCGCTGTCGCTGGCCGGCGCGGTGGGCGGCGTGGTCTGGGCGCTGGTCGAACCGCCGCCGGACTGCAAGCCCTGCCGCTTTCAGAAGCCGCTGCCGGACCTGGCCGCCACGCTGGCCGCCGAGGGCCTGGCCCAGGGCACGCTGATCACCGACGACGAGTTCGCCGGGGCGCAGATTCGCACGCTGCTGCCGGACCTGCGGGTCCGCACCACGGCCTATCCCTTCTATGTGCCGCGGGGTCAGGCGGCGCCCGGCAGCGGTCGCTGCCTGCTGCTCTGGCCCGATCCGCCGGGCAAGAGCTTTGAGAAGTTCCAGGCCCTGGTCGAGGCGGTCCGCGCCGCGCCCTGGCCGGCCGACGCCGCGCCGCGCCGCCTGGCCTTCCCGTCGCCGCGCCGCGCGGACTTTACCTACGCCTGGCTGCTACTGGAGCTGCCCGGCAGCGGCGACTGCCGCTGATCGTGGCGGCTGTTCGGCCCGCCTGCCGAAGCAGCCGCGCTTTTTGCCCCAGGACCTGCCCACCGGAGCTTTTTCCTTCCCTTCCCGGCCCGGGCGTGGCACAGGGTCCGCTTCAAGCGACACCCCTATCCAGTCCGCCGCCGGAGTCCCCCTCCTGGCGCGTTTTCCATGCGAGCGATCATGCCCAAACGCCAAGACCTTAAGTCCATCTTGATCGTCGGCGCCGGGCCCATCGTGATCGGCCAGGCTTGCGAATTCGATTACTCCGGTGCGCAGGCCTGCAAGGCGCTGAAGGAGGAGGGCTACCGGGTCATCCTGGTGAACTCCAACCCCGCCACCATCATGACCGACCCGGACCTGGCCGACGCCACCTACATCGAGCCGATCACGCCCGAGGTGGTGACCCGCATCCTGGAGCAGGAGCGGCCCGACGCCATCTTGCCGACCATGGGCGGGCAGACCGCGCTGAACATCGGCATGACCCTGGCCAAGACTGGCGTGCTGGAGCGCCTCGGCGTCGAGATGATCGGCGCCAAGGCCGACGTGATCGACAAGGCCGAGGATCGCGAGCGCTTCCGCCTGGCGATGCAGAAGATCGGCATCCCCAGCCCCAAGGCGCGGATGGTGACCACCTTCGAGGAGGCGGTGGAGGCGCTGAGCCTGGTCGGCCTGCCGGCGATCATCCGCCCCTCCTTCACGCTGGGCGGCACCGGCGGCGGCATCGCCTATAACCGCGAGGAATTCGAGGAGATCGTGCGCGGCGGCCTGCGCGCCAGCCCGGTCGGCTCAGTGCTCGTCGAGCAATCGGTGCTGGGCTGGAAGGAATTCGAGATGGAGGTCGTGCGCGACTGCGCCGACAACTGCATCATCGTCTGCTCGATCGAGAACGTCGATCCTATGGGCATCCACACCGGCGACAGCGTCACCGTGGCGCCGGCACTGACCCTGACCGACAAGGAATACCAGATCCTGCGCGACGCCTCGATCGCCTGCCTGCGCGAGATCGGCGTCGACACCGGCGGATCGAACGTGCAGTTCGCCATCAATCCCGACACCGGCGAGCTGGTGGTGATCGAGATGAACCCGCGCGTCTCGCGCTCCTCGGCGCTGGCGTCCAAGGCGACCGGCTTCCCGATCGCCAAGATCGCCGCCAAGCTGGCGGTGGGCTACACGCTGGACGAGCTGCAGAACGACATCACGCGGACGACGCCGGCGGCCTTCGAGCCGACCATCGACTACGTCGTCACCAAGATGCCGCGTTTTACCTTCGAGAAGTTCAAGGGCGCCGAGTCCAACCTCACCACCTCGATGAAGTCGGTGGGCGAGGCCATGGCGATCGGCCGCTCGTTCCAGGAATCGCTGCAGAAGGCATTGCGCTCGATGGAGACCGGGCTGTCCGGCCTGGACGAGGTAGAGATCCCCGGCCTGCCGAAGGATGGCCGCCCAGCCGACAAGGACGCGCTGCTGGCCTATCTGGCCAAGCCGCTGCCCGACCGCATCCTCTCCATCGCCCAGGCCTTCCGCCACGGCGTCACCCTGGAGGAAGCCCAGCGCGTCACCCGCTTCGATCCCTGGTTCCTGCGGCAGATCCTGGCGCTGGTCGAGGAAGAGGCGGCGGTGCGCCAGGCCGGCCTGCCGGACGACGCCGTTGGCCTGCTACGCCTGAAGGCCATGGGCTTCGCCGACGCGCGCCTGGCCGAGCTAACCGGCAGCAGCGAGCAGGCGGTCACCACCCGGCGCCACGCGCTGGGGGTGCACCCGGTCTACAAGCGCATCGATACCTGCGCCGCCGAGTTCCCTTCGGCCACCAGCTACATGTACGGCACCTACGAGGGCAACGGCCTGGAGCCGGCGGAGAACGAGGCCGCGCCCTCGGACCGTCGCAAGGTGATGATCCTGGGCGGCGGGCCGAACCGCATCGGCCAGGGCATCGAGTTCGACTACTGCTGCGTCCACGCCGCCTATGCGCTGAAGGAGGCGGGGTTCGAGACCATCATGGTCAACTGCAACCCCGAGACCGTCTCCACCGACTACGACACCTCGGATCGCCTCTACTTCGAGCCGCTGACCGCCGAGGACGTGATCGAGATCGCCAAGCTGGAGCAGACGAAGGGCACCTTGGTCGGCCTGATCGTGCAGTTCGGCGGCCAGACGCCGCTGAAGCTGGCGCACGCGCTGGAGGCCGCCGGCCTGCCGATCCTCGGCACCAGTCCCGAGGCCATCGACCTGGCCGAGGACCGCAAGCGCTTCCAGGAACTGCTGGTGCGCCTGCAGCTGACGCAGCCGGAGAACGGCACCGCCACTTCCCTGGCCGAGGCCAAGGCCATCGCCCTGCGCATTGGCTATCCGGTGCTGCTGCGCCCCAGCTATGTGCTGGGCGGGCGCGCCATGGAGATCGTCCACGAGGAAGCCCAGATCGAGCACTACATGGCGACCGCCGTGAAGGTCTCGGGCAAGAACCCGGTGTTGATCGACAACTACCTGAACCACGCCACCGAGGTGGACGTCGATGCGCTCTGCGACGGCACCGACGTCTACATCGCCGGCGTCATGGAGCACATCGAGGAAGCCGGCATCCACTCCGGCGATAGCGCCTGCGCCCTGCCGCCCTTCTCGCTGTCGCCCGCGGTGATCGCCGAGATCGGCGAGCAGACCCGAGCGCTGGCAAAGGGACTGAACGTCGTCGGCCTGATGAACGTGCAGTTCGCCGTGCAGGACGGCACCATCTACATCCTTGAGGTCAATCCCCGCGCCAGCCGCACCGTGCCCTTCGTCGCCAAGGCGACCGGCGTGGCCGTGGCCAAGATCGCCGCGCGCATCATGGCCGGCGAGAAGCTGGCCAGCTTCAAGCTGGGCGCCGAGGCGCTCCGCAACGGCCACGTCGCGGTGAAGGAAGCGGTCTTCCCCTTCGCCCGCTTCCCCGGCGTCGACGTCATGCTGGGACCAGAGATGAAGTCGACCGGCGAGGTCATGGGCCTGGACCGCGATTTCCCGCGCGCCTTCCTGAAAAGCCAGGAGGGCGCCGGCGTGGTGCTGCCGGCCAGCGGCACGGTCTTCGTGTCGGTGAAGGACGGCGACAAGACGGCCATCGTCGGCATCGCCGCCGACCTGGTGGCGCTGGGCTTCCAGCTGATCGCCACCGAGGGCACCTGCAACCACCTGTTGGCCGCCGGTATCCCGGTCGAACGGGTCAACAAGGTGCGCGAAGGCCGCCCGCACGTGGTCGATGCGATGATGTCCAGCGGTGTGCAGCTGGTGATCAATACCAGCGAGGGCGTCAAGGCGATTGCCGACTCCTTCTCGATCCGCCGCCAGGCCCTGATGACGCAAATACCCTATTACACCACCGTGCGTGGCGCCCTGGCCTGTGTGCAGGCAATCCGGGCCCGGACCGAGGGGGTCCTTGAAGTAGCCCCTCTGCAAGCCTACTTTAAGCGGTCGTTCTAGGCCGCAGCGTTCACGCGCCGCGGCCAGAAGTGTCTTTTACTGTCACTGGCCGACGTCCGGCCAGGCCTTCTGGGAGGGGACAGGACCCCGATGAACGATCGGATTCCAATGACCGCCGAGGGCTATCAACGCCTCGAGGTGGAACTGAAGCATCTGCGTCAGGTCGAGCGTCCGGACATTATCCGGGCGATCGCCGAGGCGCGTGAGCATGGCGACCTGTCGGAAAACGCCGAATACCACGCCGCGCGCGAGCGCCAGAGTTTCATCGAGGGCCGCATCGGCGAGCTGGAGGAGAAGATCTCCCGCGCCGAGGTGATCGACCCCTCGAAGCTGGGCGGCAAGACGGTGAAGTTCGGCGCCACGGTCACCGTGATCGACGAGGACACCGACGAGAAGAACACCTATCAGATCGTCGGCGAGGACGAGGCCGACGTGGCCAAGGGCAAGCTGGCCATCACCGCGCCGATCTCGCGCGCGCTGATTGGCAAGGCGGTCGGCGACAGCGTCGAGGTCCGCACGCCGAAGGGCGAGAAGGCCTACGAGATCGTCAAGGTCAAGTTCGTCTAGCGACGGTGCTTCTGGCCGATCCTTTGAGACGCGATGCGGCGCATTGCTGCTGAGGACGCGGTCGATTCGCTTGGCGACGAACCCACAACCCTCATCCTGAGGCGGCCGCTGAGCGGCCGTCTCGAAGGATGGGCCACGTGCCACAGCGAAGGGGCCGGCCCTTGTTCTACGAACCTGCCAAGCGCGATCACGGCCTGCCGCGCGATCCCTTCAAAGCCTGCGTCGTGCCGCGGCCGATCGGCTGGGTGACCACGCAGGATGCAAAGGGCCGCATCAACCTGGCGCCCTTTTCCTTCTTCAACGCCGTGGCCGGCGATCCACCGATGGTCTGCTTCGCGCCGGGTGGCCTGAAGTCCGACGGCGTGGTGAAGGACTCCCTGGCCTTCGCCCGCGAGGGCGGGGAATTCACCTGCAACATCGCCACCTGGGACCTGCGGGAGCAGATGAACCTGACCAGCGCCGGCCTGGCGACGGGACAGAACGAGGCCGCTTTCGCCGGCCTGACCCTGGTGCCGGCACGCCTGGTCAAGCCGCCGCGGGTCAAGGAATCGCCGATCCACCTGGAGTGCAAGGTCTGGCAGATCCTCGACCTGCCACCCGACCGCCATGGCGAACCCAACAACCTGGTGTTCGGCACCGTAGTCGGCGTCCACATCGACGAAGCGGTGCTGACCGAGGGACGCGTCGACCTCGCCAAGGTCCGCCCCATCGCCCGGCTGGGCTACATGGACTATGCCGTAGTCGATACGATCTTCTCGATGCAGCGGCCGCCCGGCGGCGATTGAGTGACGGCAGAAATCCCATTGTCCCGCACTTGACGGGGGAATTGGCGTCACCATCTCCAGCGGGTTGAGCCGGGTCCGGGCCCCTCTCACGGTCGAGGCGTCGGCCGCGATGTCGGATCCAAGGGTGAGCCCCTGAGCGCGCGGGAACGCGGTGCGCCGACGCGGATTGTCGCGTCCTCCCATGGAAATCCTCGCACTGCTGTCCGAGCCCTTTCTCGGCAAGCCCTTCTGGGCGTGGCTGCTGTTCCTCGCCATCGTCGTCCTGCTGCTCTGGCTCGACCTCGGTCTCCTGCACCGCAAGACGCATGCAATCGGTTTGCGCGAAAGCCTGCTGACCTATGGCGGCTACGTCGTCCTGGCCCTGCTGTTCGGCCTGTGGATCTGGCAGGAAATGGGCGGCGAGGCAGCGATGGCCTACTACACCGGCTACTTCATCGAGCAGAGCCTGGCGATGGACAATCTCTTCGTCATCTCGCTGGTCTTCACCGCCTTTGGCGTCCCCGCCATCCATCAGCACCGTGTGCTCTTCTGGGGTATCCTAGGCGTCGTGCTGCTGCGCGGTGTGATGATCGCCGTGGGCGCCGCGCTGGTCGCCAACTTCCACTGGGTGCTCTACCTCTTTGGCGCCTTCCTGGTGCTGACCGGCATCAAGATGCTGCTGATGGGCGACAAGGAACCGAACGTCGCCAACAACCGCCTGCTGCTGTGGCTGAAGCGCCGCATGCGGGTGACCGAGGGGCCGCGTGGCGAGCGCTTCTTCGTGCGTGAGCCAGATCCCGCCAAGGACGGGCGCGTCGTGCTCTGGGCTACGCCGCTGTTCATGGCACTGGTGGCGATCGAGGTGATCGACCTGGTCTTCGCGGTCGACTCGGTGCCGGCCATCTTCGCTATCACCACCGACCCCTACCTGGTCTATACCTCCAACATCTTCGCCATCCTCGGCCTGCGCACGCTCTACTTCGCGCTGGCGTCGATGCTGCACCGCTTCCGCTACCTGAAGCCGGCGCTGGCGCTGGTGCTGATCGTGATCGGCGGCAAGATCTTCGCCAACGACCTGTTCGGCAAGATCGACCCGGCGATCTCGCTGGCGGTCACCCTCACGATCCTGGGAAGCGGCGTCGCCTTCTCGCTGTTCAAGACGCGGCGGGCGAGGACCGCTGACTAGCCCTCGCCGAGCGCCACCATCTCGGTCGGCACGCCGGGCTCCAGCTTCGCGGTGCGGATCACCTGGATGGTTTGCACGCGCGCCACATGCGCGGCGGAGGTGAGGCGCTGGGTCAGCTCGTTCTCGTGCGCGGTATTGAGCGCCACGAGCTTGAGGACGAAGTCGTGCGGGCCACGCGTCATGTGGCACTCGCGCACCTCTGGCCAGGCGCCGACCTCCTGCTCGAAGCCGCGCAGCACCGTCTCGGCCTGGCTGTCCAGGCCGACCAGGGCGAAGAAGGCGACCTCGAAACCCAGCGCGTCGGCGTCCAGGCGGGCGTGATAGCTCTTGATGTAGCCAGCCTCCTCCAGCCCACGCAGGCGGCGCAGGCAGGGCGGCGCCGAGATCCCGGCACGCTGGGCCAGCTCGACATTGGTCATGCGCCCATCGGCCTGCAGATCGGTCAGGATCTTCAGGTCGATGCGGTCGAGCTTGGCACGCCGCATGAATGGTCTCCCCAAGGCTGAATTCGGGCAATTTTATTGCGGGATGCCCGGGAGTCGCAAGCCGTCCTACGCAGGAACCGCCACGGCGTCTTGCCGGCCACCTTGGGCCCCGGCAAGGTCCGGCGCCATGGGCAAGGCGCCGATTCTCTGCTGGGTGATGAGCGACGGGCGGGCCGGCATGGAGATCCAGTGCCTGGGCCTGGCCGAAGCCCTGGGCCTGGACCCGGTGGTCAAGCGCGTCGCCGGCCGCAAGCCGCTTCGCTGGTTCACCCCCTGGGTACGGCCGGCGGCGCTGTGGAACCTGCGGCGGAGATCGTCGCCCCTCGCGCCGCCCTGGCCCGACCTGATCATCGCCTCGGGCCGCCAGCCCATCGCCCCGGCGCTGAAGATCCGCCAGCTCGCGCGGCGCCAGGGCCAGAGGGTGCGCCTGGTGCAGATCCAGGACCCGGCCTTCAATCCCCGGCAATTCGACCTGATCATCGCGCCCAAGCACGACCCGCTGCGCGGCCCCAACGTGCTCTTCACCCTGGGGTCGATGCACCGGGTCACGCCGGCCCGCCTGGCCGAGGCCGCAGGACGCTTCGCAGCCGAGGCCGCCGGGCTGCCGCGCCCGCTGACCGGCGTGCTGCTGGGCGGCACCAGCAGGGTGCATCGCTTCACCCCGGACCGCGCGGCGGCGCTGGGTGCCGCCTTAGCGCGGCTGGCGCGCGAGTCCGGCGGCGGCCTGTGGATCACCGCCTCGCGCCGCACGCCGCCCGAGGCGCTGGCCGCTCTGCTGGCGCCACTGGCCGGGCTGCCGCATCGCCTGTGGGACGGCAGCGGCGAGAACCCCTACTTCGGCATCCTGGCGTTCAGCGATCTGCTGGTGGTGACCGAGGACTCGGTCAACATGACCAGCGAGGCAGTGGCGGCCGGCAAGCCGGTGCTGGTGGCGCCGCTGGAGGGCGGTTCCGCCAAGTTCACCGCCTTCCATGCCGAAATGCGCGCCCGCGGCCACACCCGCCCCTTCACCGGCGGCTTCGAGACCTGGGCGCAGCAGCCCTTCGACGAGCCCGGCACGGTGGCCGGCGAGGTCCGGCGCCGGCTCGACCTGCCGGTGCCGTCTGCCGACTAGCGTTCCAGGTCGCCCAGCGGCGCGGTGCGGTCGAAGTACTCCTCGGGGAACTTCTCCTGCAGCAGCAGGTCGATGCCCTTGGCGGCGCCCGGCAGATCGTCGCCGTCCAGGCCGAGGCGGGTCAGCGCGCCGCGGCTCTTCGGGCCGATCTTGCCGTCCAGGTTGCCGATGACCTCGCCCAGGCGGATCAGGCCGGACTGCAGGAAGGCCGCCGCCTGGTCGTCGCCGAACTGGTCGTGCCGGACCCCGACCGAGACGATGGCGCTGGCGGCCATCGCCTTGTAGGGCTTGGAGAAATTGCTACCCTGCCCGGCCGCGTAGTAGTCGTAGACCAGCTGGTGGCTGCCGCGGCATTCGAAATGCCAGGCCTCGTCCTCCTTGCTGTTCGGCTTGCTGATGATCGGCACCACGCCCAGCGGCTTAGCCAGCTTCCAGAAGGCCGCCAGGGTCATCTTCAGGTCGCCGAGGCTAAGATCGAAGGCCCGGCCGGCCTCGTGCAGGCTGCCACCCGGCGGCGGGCTGAAGGCGCTCTTGCGCCCAGCGACGAAGTCCATGTGCGCCTGGAACTGCATGTCGTAGCTGCGGAACAGGTCGGACAGATAGAGCGTGCCCTGCTCCGCCGCGACTGCCATGGCCAGGGCGCCCAGCGCGGTCTTGGTATCGGCGGTGCAGTGCGCCATGCGCTTGGGCAGGAACACCCGCTGGCCCTGGCGCTTGTAGATCGACGGAAACTCGATGGCGATCAGCGATGAAGTCATGGCTTGGTACCCCAGGCTGGCGGGCGCGCCGGCCGACGCGCACCGCGGTTCGCCGATGCCGGCGACTCTAGATCCAAAATCCGGCGGACGCATCAGGGACAAGGCGCGCCGGCGGCCCCGGTGCCTTGCCCGAAGGCTCGGTTGCGGGGTCGCCGTGCCGCCCCTATCTTGCAGGCACCCACCTCCAGCCCCCCGAGTCCCCCATGGCGCAAACCGAACAGGTCCAGGTCCTCATCATCGGCTCCGGCGCTGCCGGGCTGACCGCGGCGATCTATGCCGCGCGCGCCAACCTGAAACCTGTGGTGGTCGAGGGGCTGCAGCCCGGCGGGCAGATGACCATCACCTCCGACGTGGAGAACTTCCCCGGCTTCGCCGATGTCATCAAAGGCCCCTGGCTGATGGAGCAGATGCGCCTGCAGGCGCAGCACGTCGGCACCCGCATCGTCAGCGACATCATCGTCGAGGTCGACTTCAAGCAGCGGCCCTTCCGCCTGGTCGGCGACGGCGGCACGGTCTATCTGGCCGAAGCGGTGGTAATCGCCACCGGCGCCCAGGCGCGCTGGCTGGGCCTGCCGTCGGAGCAGCACTTCAACGGTCGCGGTGTCTCGGCTTGCGCCACCTGCGACGGCTTCTTCTATCGCGGCAAGGATGTCGCGGTGATCGGCGGCGGCAACTCCGCGGTCGAGGAGGCGCTCTACCTGGCGCAGATCTGCAACTCGGTCACGCTGATCCACCGGCGCGACAGCCTGCGGGCCGAGAAGATCGGCCAGGAGCGGCTGTTCCGCCACCCCAAGGTCACGGTGATCTGGGACAGCGCGGTGGACGAGGTGCTGGGCGGCAGCGGCCAGTTCGACGGTGTCACCGGCCTGCGCCTGAAGAACCTGAAGAGCGGCCAGCTGAGCGAGATCAAGGTCGACGGCCTGTTCGTCGCCATCGGCCACGACCCGGCGACCAAGGTGTTCCGCGGCCAGCTGGCGATGGACGACGAGGGCTATATCCTGGCTGAGGCCAATTCGACCTACACCTCGGTCCCCGGCGTCTTCGCCGCCGGCGACTGCGTCGACAAGATCTTCCGCCAGGCGGTCACCGCCGCCGGCATGGGCTGCATGGCGGCGCTGGAGGCCGACAAGTGGCTGGCGACCGAGGCCGACCGCCAGGCCCAGGCGGCCGAATAGCCGGCCCTGGCTGGGCGTGATAGGCGGCAAATCCGCAGCGGCGGCACGTATTTCCTTTCCCCCTTCCGGCCTAGTAGAAAGCCCGCGACGGCTTCGCTATAGTCCGGCAGCGGTCCCGGCGACTCTAGCCGGGGCCAAAGGGGCGCTATTGCCCGTAGGGGGGACCTTCCCATGCCCATGGATTGGGACAAGCTGCGCATCTTCCACGCAGTCGCCGAGGCGGGCAGCTTCACGCACGCTGGCGAGCAGCTGAATCTCAGCCAGTCGGCGGTCTCGCGCCAGATTTCGGCGCTGGAGGAGAGCCTCAACGTCCCGCTGTTCCACCGCCATGCCCGCGGCCTGATCCTGACCGAGCAGGGCGAGCTGCTGTACCGCACGGCGCACGAGGTCTTCGGCAAGCTGGCCATGACCGAGGCGCTGCTGACCGAATCCAAGGACCGCCCCAAGGGCGTGCTGAAGGTCACCGCGACCGTGGCCTTCGGCTCCACCTGGCTGGCCCCGCGCATGCGCGAGTTCATGGAGGTCTATCCCGACATCGAGCTGCACCTGGTGCTGGCCGACCGCGAGCTCGACCTGTCGATGCGCGAGGCCGACGTGGCCATCCGCATGACCCCGCCACGCCAGGCCGACCTGATCCAGCGCCACGTGCTGACCGTCCACATGCAGGGCTATGCCGCGGCCTCCTACGTCAAGAAGATGGGCATGCCCAAGACGCCGGAGGAGCTGGATAAGCACCGCCTGATCGTCTACGGCGAGGATGAGCGCCCGCCGGTGCCGGACACCAACTGGCTGCTGCGCGTCGGCCGGCCGGCCGGCGACCCGCGGCGCCCGGCCATGTCGATCAACAATGTCTATGGCATTCTACAGGCCGTGCAGTCGGGCGCGGGGATTGCCGCCCTGCCGGAATTCATGGTGCAGGGCTCCAGCGAACTGGTCCGCGTGCTGCCCGAACTCGAGGGTCCGCAGATCGACGCCTATTTCGTTTATTCCGAAGAGCTGCGCGCAACGAAACGAATTGCGGTCTTCCGCGACTTCCTGCTCAGAAAGGTCGCGGACTCGACATTCTAAGTCGCTATCAACCCAGGCCTGTTGCATTTTTGGTACAGTGCTGGGGACTGCATGCAACAGCCGCATGGCACTGCCGCAAGATCGAAACTTTACGACCGCGAGGGCGATGCCTAACTCTGTGCCTATGGATGTTGCATCGCAGCACACGCGCTAGGCATCCAGCGAGTTTCCCGGGTTCGTCCCGGGATTTCCAGGGCCCGCCACATATTGCGGGTCCTACGTCTCCCAGACGTGAAGCCTCCCTGTTCAACTTGCCGGGCCAAGCAATTGGCCCGGCTTTTCTTTTTGGGCCAAGGGTGGCCGCCTGGGACGGCCAGATGGCGGCCTAAGTCGCGGGCGCAGGGCCGCCTGTGGGGGCTTCGCCGGGCCAGGGCGCCCCTGCCCAAAGCAGCGCCATACCCAAATGCACCAGCACGGCTAGCGCGCCAATTCACGGGTCCGCCGCACCAGTATTTCCGCGGCGCGTTCGATGGCATCGAACTGGGCATAGAAGTCGAGGCCGAACTGCGCCTGCATCTGCTGCCCGGACTCGTTCGACAGCGACCAGCAGAAGCGCGCGTTGACCTCGGCGATGAACAGCGCCCCGCTGTCAGCGTCGCGAACGAGGTCGATGCCGAGCACCGGCCGCTCGGGCAAGGCGGCGTGGATACGCCGGGCCAGCGGCAGCAGATCGGCTTCATCGGCCAGGGTGATGTGGGAACGCTTGTTGGAGGCCACGATGCTGACGCCCATGGCGGTGTTGAAGGCGGTGGGCGAGTCAAGCGGTGCTTGCTCGTGGCTGCTCTCGTAGCGAACCGCCATCAGCGGTTCGCCGAGAAACGTCATCACCCGGTAGGACACCGGCCAGCGGCCAGTATAGACGAAACGCTGCGCCAGCATCGGCCCACGACGACCGGGGTGATCCTCGGGATAGCTCTCCGGCGGCTTGTAGCGGACGCGCTCGGTGCGATGGATCCAGACGTAGGCGCCGCGCCGGCCACCGGACGGCTTGACCACGACGTAGGGGCCCCACTGCGCCGGGTCGAGCCGCAGGCCGGGCGTCACCTCGACGAACTCCGGCACCGGCAAGCCGGCGTCCCGCAGGATCGGCAGCGTCTCCAGCTTGGAGCTCATGGCCCAGACGATCCGATGGCCACGCAGCTGGCGGAAGCGCGCCACCGGCTCGATCTCCACCTGCAGGGTTGGGCGCAGCAGCTGCGCCAGCTGGGCCGTGCGGTTGCGCCGACCGTCGATGGCGACATAGGCCCGCAGCGAGGGGTCCAGGGCCCGCGCACGGCGGGCGATCCGGTGGAAATCGCTGTCGCGCATCAGGTGTGGCGAGATCAACAGTATGGCGTTGCGCTTGCCCACCATGCCGCTCAGCGCGCCAGCCGGCGCGTCGCCTCGACCATCGCCTCGGCGGCGATGCGGATGGCGCCAAACTGGCCATAGCCATCCAGTCCGAGGGCCGCCCAGGCTTCGCCGCGCGCGCCGCTCAGGCCCCAGACGCTGCTCTGGTTCACCTCGGCGACGTGCAGCGAGCCGTCGCGCGCGTCGCGCAGCACGTCGGTGCCAAGCATCGGCACGTCGGGCAGCGCCGCATGCACCTGCCGGCCAAGCGCCAGGAGATCCTCGTCAAAGGCCAGGACGGCGTCACATGTAAAGGCGTGGACGTCTGCGCCCCTTGGCGAGGTGGCGATGCCACGCTGCAGGCCGTCGCCGAAGGCGGCGACATCGGGCAGCGAAGGCTGCAGCTCGTGCTTCATCTCGTAGCGGAAGCAGAACAGCGGCCGCCCGAAGCAGGTGGTGACGCGATAGTGGACGGGCCAGGGGCCGGTGTAGATGAAGCGCTGTGCCAGCATGGGCCCCTCACGGCCGGCGTGCTCGGCCGGAAAGCTTTCCGGCGGCTGATAGCGCACTGTCTCGGTCCGCGCGATCACCACGCCCTGGCCGCGCTTGCCGAGGGCCGGTTTCAACACCACCCAGTCGCCCCACTCGGCCGGGTCGAGGCGCGTGTCCGGCCGGATCTCGGTCCATTGCGGCAACGGCAGGCCCGCCGCCTGCATGCGCTCATAGCTGGAAATCTTACCGCCGCCCGACGAGCGGGCCACGGCACCGCGCAGCGGCCAGTAGCGTGACGAGCTGCTGAGCATGATGGACAGCGTCGGGCGCAGCAGTTGCGCCGCCTGCGCCCGGGGCGCCAGGCAATCCTTCCAGGCGACGTAGCTGCGCACGTCGGGCGCCAGCCGCCACATCTCGGCGACGATCTTCAGGAAGTCCGGTTTGCGATAGGCCTCGTGGTTGGCCACGACAATGGCATTCAGCGTCAAATCCGGGCCCTCACCCAAGAAGATGGAGCGTCAGGCCCTAGCATCTTTCCGGCGCTGCGTCAGCGCGCCAGGCGCCGGGTGGCATCGATCATCGCCTCGGCGGCGACGCGGATG
The DNA here is from genome assembly GCA_038363005.1 of Rhodospirillales bacterium. Lineage (GTDB taxonomy): Bacteria > Pseudomonadota > Alphaproteobacteria > Kiloniellales > JACOMY01 > JAKOWB01. Next base: position 21,240 of record JBBQBI010000022.1, on the reverse strand, counting down.
GCGCCGAACTGGTCATAGCCGCTGAGACCGCGCGCGGCCCAGGCCTCGGCTCGCTGGCCGCTGAGGCCCCAGACATTGGTCTGATTGGCTTCGGCGACATAGAGTTGGCCGCTCGTCGCGTCGCGCAGTATGTCGGTGCCCAGGATCGGTGTGTCGCCATGGGCGGCATGCACCCGGCGCCCCAGTTCCAGCACGTCCGGGTCGTCGGCCAGCGCCCCATCGCTGGAGAAACTCCGCGGGTCAGCGGTCTGCGGCGAGGCAGTGACATGGCGCGGCACGCCGTCATCAAAGCCGTCGCGATCGGCCAGCGCCGGCTGCAACTCACGCTTCATCTCATAGCGGCAGCAAAAAAGCAGGCGGCCGAAGCAGGTGGTCACGCGGTAATAGCTCGGCCAGGGCCCGGTATGAATGTAGCGCTGCACCAGCATTGGTCCCTGGCGGCCGAAATGACCGGGTGGATAGCTGTCCGGCGCTTGGTAGCGCACTTCCTCGGTGCGCGCGATCCTGATGTCCTGGCCGCGATAGCCCGCCGAAGGCTTCAGCACCACCCAGCGCCCCCAGTCCGCCGGATCCAGCCGCGTATCGGGGGCCAACTCGACCCAGCGCGGCAAGGGCAGACCGGCGGCGTCCATCTGCCGGTAGCTTTCCACCTTGCCGACCGTGATCGACTGAGCCAGCGCGCCACGGAGGTGCCAGAAGCGGGTCGAGCCGCAGAGCTTGATCGTCAGGCTCGGCCGCAGCAGCTGCGCGGCTTGCGCCCGGGGCGCGGTACAGTCCTTCCAGGCAACGTAGCTGCGGATGTCTGGCGCAAGGCGTCTAATCTCGGCGGCAATCTTGATGAAGTCGGCCTTGCGATAGGCCTCGTGATTGGCGAGAAGGATTGCGTTCCTTGCCATGCGCCCCCCGTGCCGGGCCTGGCCGCCCGTCGGGAACCATCATCGCCCGCTCCTGGGCTGCCCGCAAATTCCTGCGACAGGAGAGCCAACTTGCAGACCTTCCTCATTGCGTTCCGCCGCCTCACCGCCGGACTTCTGCTTGCCGCCGCCTGCCAGTCCGCCACCTGCCAGTCCACCGCTGCCGCCAGCGAAAGGATCGAGCAGATGTTGCAGACAGTGACCGCCGCGCCACTGCAATCGTCAAGTTTCCTGGTCAGCTATGTCGACTTCCAGTCACTCTATGCCACTACCGAATTCGAGCGCGACGGCTGGCGCGACCTGGAGGGGAGCCCGCGGCAGCGGGCGGAGAAGCAGCAGTTCGATGCCTTGAGGCGCGTCAGCAGCTTCGTTCCCTACCTGCCCTACGTGAAGCTGGCGGGCGACTTCTGGCTCGACTGGCTGGGCTTCGACTATACGGCACTCGACTGGACGGTGACGATCGACGAGCCGCCCGAGCAGATCGTCTATCTGGGCTTCGACAGCCTGCCGCGCGATGCCATCGAGGCCGCCCTGGCCGCGCGCGGCCTGACGCGGAGCCCAGGCGAGGGCGCGGTCTTCTTCGCCAAGGGCGAGGACGGCGCAATCGACCCCAGGCACCGGCTGCCGGGCTACCCCTTCTGGGGCGAGCTGGGCGCCTCCGAGCGTCTTGCCCTGCTGCCGCACGCCCTGATGGGCAGCCGCTTCGCCGCCATCACCGCCGCGGCCGTCGAGGCGCCGCGCCTGGCCAGCGACAGCGAGGTCACCGCGCTGCTGTCCGCGGCGGCCGACCCCGACGGTGGCGCCAGCCTGCTGCAGTTCACCCTGATCGCCGACGACTTCTCGCCCGACGCCATCGTGGCGGGGCTCATGCCGGACACCGCACCCGAGGAAGCTCGCGCGCAACTCGAAGTCCAGGCGCCGGGGCCCTTGCCGCCCTTCTCCATGCTCCTGCTGGCCGACCGGCAGACCGACGCCGGCGACGAGGCGCTGGTGGCGCTGGTCTATGACACCGCGGCCGAGGCCGGCATCGCGGTGGAGACTCTGCCGATGCGCCTCGCGGTCTATCGCCCCTGGAAGCAGACCAAGCCCCTGCTGGAGGTGCTTCACGTCGTGGTGGAAGCGCGGCTGGTCGAAGCCGATGGCAAGAGCGTGGCCTTGCTGCGCCTGACCCAGGACCCGGCTTACCGCGGGTTACGCAAGCCCGGACTGACCTACCGCGCCCTGTTGCGCGCCTATGTCCAGCGCGACCTCGGCTGGCTGACCTGGAAGTAGTCCACAGGAATCGCGGGCTTGGGGGGATCACCCAGCGGCCTGGCGCGTTGTCTTACTGATTGGTCGGGGGAGCCTGTGCTGCCCCACCAGACAAAGACACCGGAGGCCAGACCATGCGCGTCCTGCTCCTGGCCGCCACGCTGCTGGCGGCAACCACATCCCTCTCCCTAGCCGGGGACAGCGCGGCCGCGTCAACGCCGGCCGGCGCGACCATCGGGCTGTGCTTCGGCCTGCCCGAGGCTGACAGCATCTACGGCGACGGCACCGCTGCGGGCGAGCTTTTCGCCATCTATGCGACCGAGATCAATCCCGATGTATTGATCTTCGATGAGCCGACGCGCAGGCCCGCCCACACGCCGATCCTGCACGATGCCGCCCGCAAGGGGCCGGCGGGCGCCGCGCCCTACCGGTAGAGCCGGTCGCCCTCGCCTGCCAAGTCGGCATAGAGGTCACCGATTTCCGCCGCATAGCCGTTGAACAGCAGGGTCGGTACCACGTCGCCGGTGCCCAGCACGCGCTCGCTGGCCTGGCTCCAGCGCGGATGCGAGACCTCCGGGTTCACGTTGGCCCAGAAGCCGTACTCGCTGGACTGCAGATCCTCCCAGAAGGACACCGGGCGCTCGTCAGTGAAGGTGATGCGCACCAGGCCCTTGGCCGACTTGAAACCGTATTTCCAGGGTAGCGCGACCCGCAGCGGCGCGCCGTTCTGCTGGCCGCAGGGATGGCCATAGATGCCGGTGACCATGAAGGCAAGCTCGTGCGTCGCCTCGGCCATGGTCAGGCCCTCGATGTAGGGCCAGGGATACCAGTCGGCATTCTGCCCGTCGGCGATGTCGGGATTGCTGAAGGATTCGAAGCGCAGGTATTTGGCGCCGCTCTGCGGCTTGGCCAGGGCGACCAGCGCCGACAGCGGGAAGCCCGACCAGGGCACCGCCATGGACCAGGCCTCGACGCAACGGTGGCGATAAAGCCGCTCTTCCAGCGGCATCTTCGCCAGCAGGTCGTCGATGCCGATCTCGAAGGGCTGCTCGACCATGCCGTCGATGGCGATCGTCCAGGGCCGCACCGGCATCTCCTGCGCAGCACGCCAGACCGACTTCGAAGAGCCGAATTCATAGTAGTTGTTGTAGGTGGTGGCGTCGGATTCCGGCGTCAGCGCGCGGTCCAGCGCATAGTGCTCGTTGCGCTTGACCGGATAGAGCCCGGCCGAGGGATCCTCGGCCGCGGCGGCGCGCCGGGGCAGCAGGCTGGCGGCACCGATCGCCAGGGTGCCGGCGGCGGCGCCCTTCAGCAGCGCGCGGCGGTTCAGATAGACCGCTTCGGGTGTCGCCAGCTGTTCGGCGATTTCCCAGGACTTCTTTACACGCAGCAGCATCGTCGGCGTCCTCGCAAGGGGCGGTTATCCGGAGAAGCTAGGGCGCGCGCTGCCGTCAGGCAACGCACGCCCCGTCACGATGCCGCGAGATAGCCCGCGGGTTCAGTCACCTACTCGAGGTGGGAGCGCAGCATCCAGCTGGTCTTCTCGTGATAGGTCAGGCGCTCGACCATCAGGTCGACAGTGACCTCGTCGCCACCCTTCTCGGCGGTCTCCAGCGTCTTGCGCACCGACTTGATGACGCCCTCGTGGCCGTCCAGGAGTTGCTTGAGCATTTCCTTGGCGGTCGGCTGGCCGCTGGATTCCTTCAGCGAGTGACTCGCCTGCATCTCGCTGAGCGAGGCCGGGGCCAACTCGCCCAATGCCCGGATGCGCTCGGCGAGTTCGTCCAGCGAGTCCCAGAGCGCCCGATACTGCTCCTCGAAGAAGGCATGCAGCTGCGAGAAATCGGAGCCCACGACGTTCCAGTGGAAGCCATGGGTCTTGGCATAGAGCACGAAGGTGTCGGCCAGCACGCCGCGCAGCGAGGCGGTTACCTGCTTGCGGGCATTGTCGCCTATTGAAATGTCGGGCTTCATGAATTTCTCCTCTCAGACAGCATGGGAATGGCTGGCCGGCCAGGCGTTGGCCGGTCCACGGTGTTGCAACGCCCAAAAGATATAAGGGTATCCCTGCCAGGTTCAAGATAGATTAGAATGATTTTAGTTATTTATGTAAAATCAACCCTGCACGTACCGAATGGTCCGAACTGCGCGGCGACGCGCTGCCCTGCGTCGACCAGCACGAAGGGCGTTACCACGCCGGTGGTGATCACGTCGTCGGCCGCCAGGCCGCTGCCCTGCCGGCCCAGCAGCGTGGCCAGCCAGGCCAGGGCCTGCAGCGGGTGACCCAGGACGGCGCTGCCGTTGCCGGTGCCAACGCAGCGACCGTCGATGCAGAGCTCGACCCGTTCCCGCGCCAGGTCGACCGCGCGCCAGTCCTGGCGCCCCTCGCCCAGCACCAGGGCGCCGTGCGCGCCGTTGTCGGCGATCAGCGCCCGGCCACCCACCGCTTGCCAACCCTCGGCACCGAAGGCCGAGGTGACGATCTCGATTGCCGGATGCAGCGTGCCGACGGCGTCGGCGACCTCTGCCACGCCATAGGCGCGCGCCCGCGCCGGTAGGGGCCGCGCCAGGGTGAAGGCGTATTCCGGTTCGATCAGGCGGAAGCGGAAGCGCGCGGCCGAGAGGCGCGCCGGCGAGCTGTAGAGGCCGCCAGCCAGCACGCGCCCGGCGAAGGGTTCGCCGACACCGAGGAACCGCTGCGCCCGCAGGCTGGTGGCGCCGATCTTGTAGCCGACCGGGCGCCGGCCGCCGGCCGCACAGAGCCGTCGCACCAGCAGCGCCTGCTCGCCATAGGCCGTATGCAGGTCGCGCGGCAGCGCGGATGGCGCGATGACGGCGGCGGGGTTGCGCGGATCGCGGCCGGCCTGCAGCCGCTGGCTCAGGGACTCAGGCATCCAGTTGCACCCGGCAGCTGCCGAAGGGACCGTAGAAGGCGGCGGCCCGCTGGCCGGGCTTCAGCTCGACATAGGGCGTCAGCAGCCCGGTGGTCACCACCTCGCCCTGGCGCAGGCCCTGGCCGTCGCGCGACAGGCTGTTGGCAAGCCAGGTCAGCGACAGCAACGGGTTGCCCAGCGCATTGGCGCTGCTGCCAACGCCGTGGCGGCGGCCATCGACCCAGACCTCGACCCGCAGCGCCGTGAGGTCGAAGCGGGCGAAATCTCGCCGCCCTTCGCCCAGGATCAGCCCGGCGTGCGAGACGTTGTCGGCCACCATGGCGCCCAGCGGCGCGTCGTACCAACGCGTCTCGCCATAGGCAGAGCTGGCGATCTCCATCGCCGGGTGCAGTGTCGCCACCGCCGCCGTCACCTCGGCCAGGCTGTAGGTCCTGGTGCGCGGCGGCAGCTCGCGCCCCAGGGTGAAGGCGATCTCGGGCTCGATCAGGCAAGGGCGGTAGCGGCCGGCCGGCAGGCGCGCCGGCGATTGCCGCAGGCCGCCGGCGAACATGCGGCCGCGCACCGGCTGCGTGACGCCGTGCCAGCGCTGCGCCGCCTGGCTGGCCAGCGCGATCTTCCAGCCCCAGGGATGCCCGGCGCCGCCGGCCGCGGTCTGCCGGACCACCGCCTCCTGCAGGCGATAGGCCAGCGGCAGGTCACGCGGCAGCTCTGCCGCATCAGGCAGCAGCGGCGCGTTGGCGGGTACGCGCGCCTGCACCAGGCGCGCGGCCAGATCGATCAGCTCCATCGCTTCTCCTGTCCTATTGGGCCGCCTGCTGGCGGTCCTGGATGACTTTCTCGGCTGGACGGCCGGTGAGTTCCTGCAGGTGGTCGAACTTCCAGACGAAACTACCGGCGCCCTGGGTTGCCGAGCGTAGCTCGACGATCAGGTCGCGCAACTCCGAGGCCGGCAGGTGGCACTTGATCTGGTCCCAGCCCTGCCAGCCCGGCTTGGTCTCGAAGCCCAGCAGGTGGCCGCGGCGGGAGGAGACGATGCCGTGGATGCGGCTCATCGCTTCCGAAGGCACCTCGATCATCACCTCGCAGATTGGCTCCAGCAGCACCGGGTCGCACTTCGGCAAGCCCTCCTGCATGGCCTGGCGGCCGGCGGTCTTGAAGGCCATGTCCGAGGAGTCGACCGCATGATACTGCCCGTCGTGCAGCCGCACGCCGACATCGACCACCGGGAAGCCCAGTGGGCCCTGGTGCAGGCCGTCCATCACGCCGTCCTCGACCGAGGAGATGAACTGCCGCGGCACCGCGCCGCCGACCACCGCGTCCTCGAAGGCGAAGCCGCTGCCGCGCGGCAGGGCCTTGATCTCCACCTTGACGTCGGCGAACTGGCCGTGGCCGCCGGACTGCCGCTTGAAGCGGGAGTGCACATCGGTGCGGCCGCGAATGGTCTCCTTGTAGGGCGTCATCGGCGGCAGCGTGGTCACCGCCACGTTGTACTTGTTCTTGAGCCGCTCGACGGCGAGCTGCAGGTGGATCTCGCCCTGGCCCCACAGCAACATCTGGTGGGTGTCGTGGTTGTGCTCCAGTGCCAGCGAGGGATCCTCCTCGATCAGCTTGGCGATGGAGCCGCTGAGCTTGACGTCGTCCTGCCGGTTCTGCGGCTGCATCGCCAGGGCATAGACCGGCTGTGGCGGCTCCGGCCAGGCGGCATGCTGGCCGGCCTCGCGCGTCGTCTCGCTGACCAGGTCGCCAGGCTTCAAGGCATCGCAGCGACCGACGCCGATCAGCTCGCCAGCCATCGCGTGGCCGATCTTCTCCACCTCGCCACCACGCAGGTGGTAGAGGCCCGAGGGGCGTTCGCCACCCAGGTTCTGCCCCTCCTTCAATTCGCCCGACCAGAGGCGCACCAGCGACAGCTTGCCGGTGTGCGCCTGATAGAGCGTCCGCGCCACGCTGGCGGTCAGGCCGCCATTCAGGGCAATGCCCAGGCGTTCGGCGGTCTGCCGCGGCCCCGGCGCTTCGTGGCGCAGGGCCTTGAGCAGCCGCACGATGCCGTTGCCATGCTCGGCCGAGCCGATGAAGACCGGCACGATCAGGTCCTGCTGCAGGTCGCGGGTCAGCTGCTGATAGACCTCGTTCGTCGCCGGTACCTTGTCCTCCAGCAGCTGCTCCATCAGGCCGTCGTCGAAGTCGGCCAGCGCCTCCAGCATCTCCTGCCGCGCCTCGCTCTCGCGGTCCTTCATGGTGTCCGGCATGGCCACCAGGTCGGAGGCCTTGTTCTCGTTGAAGTGCCAGGCGCGCTCGCTCACCAGGTCGACGTAGCCGGTGATGGCGTCGCCCTCGCGGATCGGTACCTCGCGCAGCACCAGCGGCCGGGCCGATACGGCCTGCAGCGCCGACAGCAGGTCGCGCACGCGGGCCGGCGCCTTCTCGATCTTGTTGATGAAGATGACGTGCGGGATCGACAGCTCGTCGAGCGCGCGCAGCAGCGGCGCCAGGGTCGCCGCGCGCGCCGGATCGGGCTCCGCCACCACCACGGCGATGTCGGCGACCATCAGCGCCGTGCGGGTCTCCTGCAGCAGCTCGACCGAGCCAGGACAGTCGATCACCGTCCAGGGGTCGCCGAGGTAGGTGAAGTACACAGTATTGGGTTCGGTGGTCATCTGCCGCTGCCGGGCTTCGGGCGTCGCGTCGCCCACGGTGTTGCCCTGCGGCACGGTTCCCTTGCGCTGGATCGCCCCGGCGGCGAACAGCATGGCTTCCAGCAGTGTCGTCTTGCCCGCGGTGTAGGGCCCGACGATCACTGCGCAACGTGCTTCTCTTGCGGCGATGTCTCCCATGGCGTCGTCCTCCTTCTTGGCTTGTGCCCAGGCCGTTGTCCGGCTCTCCCTCAGGGGCAATGGTCGCGCCGTTCGGCCGGCCAAGGCAACAGCCAAGGACCGAAATGACTTGAGGATAGAGTCTTTCTCGGCGATGCACGGCGCAGGGACAAGGCGGTGCCGTCGCCAAGACGGTGACATGGCCGAAGCTGCAATCATGCTCGCAGCCCACGATCGGTTGGTCTTGTTACCTACCCAGTCACCCGGCCGTCGCCGACCAGGATCTGGCGGCGACACCTGGCGGCGATCTTCTCGTCATGGGTCGAGATCAGGAAGGTCGTGCCTTCGTCGCGATTGATCTCGCCGATCAGCTCCATGACCTGATTGGCCGACTCCCGGTCGAGGTTGCCGGTCGGCTCGTCGGCGAGGACCAGCTCCGGTCGGTTCATCAGGGCGCGGGCGACGGCAACGCGCTGCTTCTGGCCGCCGGACAGGTTGCTCGAGGGAAAATCGATGCGGTCCGCGAGCCCCATGCTGGTCAGGAGGTCGCGACCGCGTGAACGGGCGGCGGCCGTCTCGCGCCCGTCCCGCACAGCCGTGGGAAAAATGACATTCTCCAGCGCGGTGAAGTCGGGCAGCAGATTGTGGAACTGGAAGACGAAACCGATATGCAGATTGCGAAACGCCGTCAGCTCCTGGTCGCTCGCCCGGGTCAGGTCTTCGCCGAGCATCGTGTGGGATCCGGACGTCGGCTGCATCAGCGTGCCCAGAATGGTCAGCAGCGTGCTCTTGCCCGATCCCGAAGGCCCAAGCAGCGCCGTCAACTCGCCGCGCTCCAAGGTCAGGTCGAGACCCTTCAGGACCTTGGTTTCGCCGCCGCCATGTCCAAAGGACTTATAGAGGTCGCTTACGACCAAAAGCGGATCGCTCATTGGCCGATCGCCGTTACTGGATCGAGCCGCGAGGCCGCGCGCGCCGGCAGGATCGCCGCCAAGGTGGCGGCGATGAAGGTCAACAGGATCGCCAGACCATAGGCGCCCTGGGCGATGTCGATCGGCAGGTCGCCTGGCTTGAATGCATCCCGTCCAGGAAAGGCCAGGAGCGCCGCAAATCCAATGCCGGCTCCGAGCAGGCCTCCGACCAGGCCGATCATCGCGCCCTGAATCACGAACACGAAGACCACGAAGCGTCGCGGCGCGCCCATCGCGCGCATGATGCCGATCTCGGGGCGCCGACGATACGTTGACAGCAGGAGCGCGGAAGCCACCCCGATGATGATCGTAATGAGTGCGAAGGTCTTGAGCATGAGGCCCGTCTGCCCCTGCGCCTTCAGCGCGTCCAGAAGCTGGGCGGCGTTTTCGGTCCAGGACGTCGCCGGCAAGCCGGTGACCGCCTCTATACGCGCGGCGGTCGCATCCGCCTGGTACAGGTCTGCCAGCTTGATCTCGATCCTGGAGATGCCCTGCGGCATCGCGAACAGCGTCCGCGCCGTGGCCAGGCTGACATAGGCCTGCCGGCGGTCGGCCTCGCCGGCACCCGTTTCGTAAATGCCCGAGACGACCAGCGCTTGGTCGACGCCCGTATCTGCCTGCAGCCGTACCGTCTGTCCAAGGCGGAAGTGCATGTCGTCCGCCAACTTCTTGCCGACCAGTATCCTGCCAGCGCCAAGCTCCAGGGTCCCTTCGACGAGATACTTTTTGAAGTTGATGATGGCGGACACCTTGTCCGGCTCGATGCCGGTGATGCTCATCTGGGCGAACTGAGCGCCGCGCCTGAGGAACCCGCCGCCCGTGATCTGCTGCGACACCGCCGTCACGCCCGGCAGCTTCGCGATGATGGGAATGTAGGCATCGGTGTTTGCCAGTCGTGCCGTGCGACTGGAGTCCTTTTCTTGGACAAGCAGGATGATGCCTTGCGGATCCTGCAGCAGGAGAGGCGGATCGCGCGCCTCCGCCTGGATCGTCACATGGGAGAGATCACCGGCGGTGCGGGACAGGATGTACTCGGCCAGCCCACCGATCAGCGCGCTCATGAAAATGAAGATGAACACGCCCACCGCGACGCCGAAGACGAGCAGCGACGTCTGCGCCTTGTTGGCGGTCAGATAGCGGGTCGCGATCTTGAGGGCGTAGAGCACGACTATTCCCCCGCGACAGCGACTCCCAGGCCGTCGGCAAGGCCGTTCGCGTCGACGACCAGCCTGTCGCCTGTCGTCAGCCCTTCGGTGATGATGAGGCGGTCGGCTGGCCAGTCGATCACGGTTACCGGTAGGCGCTTGGCCTTCGCGTCCACCAGTACGAAGACCGCATCTCCTGACCCGGAGCTGACGATTGCGGAGCGCGGCGCGGAGATTGCGGCCTCCTGTCGATCGACGATGATATTGGCCGTGACAGTGAGGCCCACCGGCGTCACTTGCGGTTCGCTGAAGGCGATTTTGACCGCGAGGCCGCCGGTAGCGGCGTCCACCATGGGGGCGACGAAGCTGACGCGCCCCTCCAGCGTCCGCGAATCGCCGGTCAGGCGCAGCAAGGCCGGCATGCCCGGCCTGACCTGCGTTGCGTAGGATTCGTCGACATCCATCTCGACGACGAGATCGCGCAGGTCGGCCAGCGCAAACAGCGGCGTCGACAGATCCACGACCTGGCCCGGCTCGACACCCCTGGACAGGATGGTACCGGCGATGGGTGCAACAATGCTGTACTTGGTCAGCTGGAACTGCGCCTGGTCGACCAGCGCGAGCAACCGGCCGACCTCCTGGTCAGCGCGCTCCAGGTCGCGTCGCGCATTCTCTGTCGTCACGCGCGGGATATTGACCCCGAGCGCCTCGGCGCGCTTGAGCGCGTCGCGTGCCTGCGTCTGCGCGACCAATCCTTGATCCAGCGCCGCGACTGTCTGCCGGACGGCCGCCTGCTGCGAGGTGTCGTCGAGGTTCGCCAGAAGCGTTCCTTGCGCGACGACATCCCCCTCTTCGGCCAGCGGCCCGACCAGCGTTCCGGCCACGGTCGACTTGATGTCGACCGAACGAAGCGCCGCGACCCGTCCGTTGACGGCGAGCACGCGGGTGATGGGCCCAGGTGTTACGACCTCGACCACAACAGACACCAAACCGGCTTGCCAGGGTTGCGTGTAGAACAGCCAGCCACCCAAGGCTCCGGCGGCCGCCAATCCAACCCACAGGCCCCAGCGCCGCCAGAATGACGGCTTCGCGTGAATCGTGGGCTTCTTGGGCGAAGCAACCAGGGCATAGGGCTTCGTGCGAACCAGTGCGTTCGGGGACTCACTGGGCACTCTGTCGGCCGTCGCAGGCTCCGCGGTCAACTCGATCTGCAGATTGTCTGGCATGCTTGGACGACCTTCGCGGTGAAAAAGCACAAAGGATGACGCGGCTATCCTTTCGGATGACCGCGACGGGCCTCGTAGCTCTGGTGCGGATTGCTCTCGGCCATCTTGAGCCGCAGCAGCCGGTCGACGGCGCGTCGTTCATTGGATGGTCCGTCGCCGAAGCTCAGCAGACCGATGGGCTGGATCGTGACGTGGCGAGACGTGGTGACACGAGGTCGTCAGTGGCAGAACGCGCCGCCAGGCTTCGAGTTCCGAACTGGCATCGGATGGTTCGGCGGGTGGATCCGGCAGCCCGGCACCGCCTTCGGCGCTGTGGACCTTGCCCGAGCGCAGGCACACCGATCCAGGTCGCCGAAAAGGCCGTCGTCGACTTCGCGGTGGAGCAACAGACCGCCGTCGGACCCAATGAATGAGCCGCGGAAGGCGGGCTTGAGCTTGAAGAACCAGTCTATTTGCAGCTGCGAAGGGGCGGAGTCCACTTCACCCGTCGCGTTCGACCTCCTGCGCAGCTAGTCTCTTGTCAAACCGTGATTATCACGCCTCACCAGAGAGAGAAGGCTAGGTTCATCTGGATACCACGGGTGAGATTCAGGGCTTGCGCCGCCGGGCCGGAGACAGAACTATTGCGGGATAAGTCTCAATCGCGGTCACGGGGGCCGCCCTGAAAGAGGCAGTGTCCGTAAGAACGACCGTCAAGAAACCTGCTATGTCTGGGAGGAAAGACCTGATGCGTAACTTTATCGCCGCCACCGCGGCGGCCGTTATCCTTTTGTGCGGCGGGGTGGCCAGTGCCGACCCCATCGTCATCAAATTCAGCCACGTCGTCGCCGAAACCACGCCGAAGGGCCAGGGCGCCCTGAAGTTCAAGGAGCTGGTGGAAGCCGCCCTGCCTGGCCGGGTCACCGTCGAGGTCTATCCCAACTCGTCGCTGTTCGGCGACGACAAGGAGCTCGAGGCCCTGCTGCTGGGCGACGTGCAGTTCATCGCACCGTCGCTGTCGAAGTTCGACCGCTTCACCAAGAAGCTGCAGGTCTTTGACCTGCCCTTCATGTTCAAGAACCAGGCGGCTGTCGACAAGTTCCAGAACAGTGACGCCGGCCAGGCGCTGCTCGGCGCCATGACCGATGCCGACCTGCTGGGCATAGCCTATTGGCACAATGGCATGAAGCAGCTGTCCGCCAACAAGGAGCTGCACGTCCCGGGCGATGCCAAGGGCCTGAAGTTCCGCATCCAGGCCTCCGACGTGCTGGAGGCGCAGTTCGCCGCGCTTGGCGCCAACCCGCAGAAGATGAAGTTCTCCGAGGTCTACCAGGCGCTGCAGACCGGCGTGGTGGACGGCCAGGAGAACACCTGGTCGAACATCTTCTCGCAAAAGTTCTACGAGGTGCAGGCGGCGATCAGCGAGACCAACCATGGCGTGATCGACTACATGGTGGTCACCAATGCCGAGTGGTGGAATGGCCTGCCGGACGACGTCCGCGCCGAGGTGGCCAAGGCCATGGCGGAAGCAACGTCCTATTCCAACGGCATCGCTGCCCAGCTGAACCAGGAAGCCCGGGCCAAGATCGAGGCCGCCGGCAAGGCCAAGATCCTGACCCTCAGCGACGACGAACTGACGCAGTGGCGGGCCGCGATGAAGCCGGTGTGGGACCAGTTCGCCCCCGGCATCGGCCAGGACCTGATCGACGCCGCGACCGCGGCGAACATGTGATCCGCTAGGAGCCGGGGCGCGGCGCGACCGTCGCGCCCCGGAGCCTGCGGACCTGCGTCCCCGGGGGGAGGCGTCATGGTCTTCCGGTTGCTCGACCGCTTCGAGAGCATCGCACTGGCGACGCTGCTCGCAGTGATGACCGTCGTCACCTTTGTGCAGGTGGTGGCGCGTTACGTCTTCAACGACAGCTTCACCTGGGCGCTCGAGCTGACCGTGGTCTGCTTCGCCTGGCTCATCTTCCTCGGCATCTCCTACGGCATCCGCACCGGCAGCCACATCGGCGTCGACGCCTTCGTCCGCCTGCTGCCGCCCAAGGTCGGCCGCATCCTGGCCATCGTCGCGGTGCTGCTCTGCCTGGTCTACTGCGGCTATCTGATCTACGGCGGCTGGCAGTACACCGCCAAGCTGCTGAAGATCGGCGTGCTGATGCAGGACCTGCCGATCCCGCGCTGGATCCCCACCGTCATCGTCCCGGTCGGCCTCGCGCTGGCGGCGCTGCGCTTCCTGCAGGTGCTGATCCGCCTGATCACCGGCCAGCAGATGACCATGCACCTGGCCGACGAAGCCAAGGACTCGCTGGCGAGCGAGATCAACCAGTCGTCGCGTGACGACACCGCGGACAGCGAGGCGAAGCGGCCATGATCACCGCAACGCTCTTCGCGCTGCTCTTCGTCCTCATGGCGATCGGCATGCCGATCGCCGCGGCGCTCGGCCTCTCCTCGATCATCACGCTGCAGCTCTATGCCACCGACTCGGTGGCCTCGCTGGCGCTCAAGGTCTACGAGACCAGCGAGCACTATACGCTGCTCTCCATCCCCTTCTTCATCCTGGCCGGTGTGTTCCTGACCACCGGCGGCGTGGCGCGGCGCATCATCACCTTCGCTATCGCCATGCTGGGGCACCTGCGCGGCGGCCTGGCCATCGCCGCGGTCTTCGCCTGCATGCTGTTTGCCGCGGTCTCCGGCTCCTCGCCGGCCACCGTGGTGGCCATCGGCACGCTGGTGATCGACGGCATGATGCGCGCCGGCTACACCAAGAACTTCGCCACCGGCGTGATCGTCAACGCCGGCACGCTGGGCATCCTGATCCCGCCCTCCATCGTGCTGGTGGTCTATGGCGCCACCACCGAAACCTCGGTCGGCCGCCTGTTCACCGCCGGCATCCTGCCGGGCATTCTGCTGGCCGTCATGCTGATGATCGCCATCTACGTGCGCGCCCGCATGCTCGACCTGCCGCGCCAGCCGCGCGCTTCCTGGGGCGAACGCTGGCGCGCCTTCCGCGATGCGGTCTGGGGCCTGCTGCTGCTGGTCATCATCCTGGGCGGCATCTACGGCGGCATCTTCACCCCGACCGAGGCGGCGGCGGTCAGTGCCGTCTATGCCTTCATCATCGCCGTCTTCGTCTACCGCGACATCGGGCTGAAGGACGTGCCCAAGGTGCTGGTCTCGGCCTCGAAGACCACGGTGATGCTGATGTTCATCATCGCCAACGCACTGCTCTTCGCCCATGTGCTGACCACCGAGCAGATCCCGCAGACCATCGCCGAATCGATCGCCGCCGCCCAGCTGCAGCCCTGGGTCTTCCTGATCGTCGTCAATATCCTGCTGCTGGTCGCCGGCTGCTTCATGGAGCCGACCGGCATCATCCTGATCCTGGCGCCGATCCTGTTCCCCATCGCCACCAAGCTGGGCATCGATCCGGTGCACCTGGGCATCATCATGGTGGTGAACCTGGAGATCGGCATGGTGACGCCACCGGTCGGCCTCAACCTCTTCGTCATGTCGGGCATTGCCCGCATGGAGCTGATCCAGGTGGCCAAGGCCTCGCTGCCCTGGCTGGCCGTGCTGATGGCCTTCCTGATCCTGATCACCTATGTGCCCTGGATCTCCACCGTGCTGCCCGACGCCGCCTTCGGGCCGGAACTGCGGTAGCAGGGCACCGGTGCTGCTGGCCCATCCTTCGAGACGCGCTGCTACGCAGCGCTTCTCAGGATGAGGTCGGTGCAAGCGATGACAAACGCAGGGACCTCATCCTGAGCCCGGCGTAGCCGGGCGTCTCGAAGGATGGGCCAGAGGCTGTTACCCCGCCGTCCCCATCTGAAAGGGCGTCAGCGCCTCGACGACTTCCTTGGTCCGCGCCACGCAGACGTTGTGCTCGCCCGCCAGGCGCTGCACCGCGCCGGCCAGCCATGGCAGCTCCAGGCGGCCACCCTTCTCCAGGTCCTGCGCCATGGAGGCACGCATGTGGTCAGGCAGGGCATCCAACGTCTTGCGCGTCTCGGCCTCGATGCCAGCCGGCAGCGCGGCGCCGCTGGCGCGGCCCACCGCCGCCGCCTCGGCGATCAGCGCGTCGATCAGGGCGGAGCCCTCCGGCGTGCTGCGGATCGGCCCGATCGGCTGGCGCTTCAATGCGGTGACGCTGGCCAGAGTCGAGAGCATGAGGAACTTGCGCCAAAGGTCGAGCTGGATGTTGCCGCTCTCCGCCGCCTCGCTACCGGCTGCCTGCAGCGCCTGCACCAGCTGCGTGATCACCGGCTGTTGCGCCGGATGGCGGGCGCCGAAGGCCAGCTTGGCGAACTTGCCGTTGTGGCGGATCACACCGGGGCGGGCAATTTCGGCCGGGATATAGGCGATGCCCTGCGCCACCTGGCGGTCGGGCAGCGCACCGGTCAGGATCTCGGCCGCCTCGACGCCGTTCTGGATCGGGATCACCAGCGCCTCGCCGATGCCCGAGGTGGCGAGCGAGCGGCCGCTGGCCTCCAGGTCCCACAGCTTGACGCAGTTCAGCACCACGTCCTGCGGGCCCAGCATCTCCGGCCGTTCGACCACGCTGACCGGCTTGACGCTGAAGTCGCCGAGCGGGCTTTCCACCGCAAGGCCATTGGCCTGCAGCGCCGCGCCGTGCGCGCCACGGGCGACGAAGGTGACGGAGTGCCCAGCCTTGGCCAGGCGGCCGCCGAAGTAGCCGCCGACACCGCCAGTGCCGAGGATCCCGATCCGCATGCTGCTGCCGCCCTTCAGGTCAGTTTCGCGCAGGCCGCCTGGATGCGCCGGCAAGCTTCCGCCAGCACCTCGGTCGCGGTGGCGTAGGAGATGCGGAAATAGGGCGCCAGGCCGAAGGCGGAGCCCTGCACCACGGCCACGCCGCTGTCCTCCAGCAGGTAGGTGACGAAGTCCTCGTCGGTCTTGATCACCTTGCCGCCCGGGGTCTTCTTGCCCAGCGTGCCGGCGCAGGAGGGATAGACGTAGAAGGCACCCTCCGGCTTGTGACAGTGCAGGCCAACTGCCTTGTTCAGCTCGGCCACCACCAGGTCGCGGCGCGCCTTGAAGTGCTCGTTGTTGCGCGGGATGAAGTCCTGCGGGCCGTTCAGCGCCTCGACCGCCGCGGCCTGGCTGACCGAGGAGGGATTGGAGGTCGACTGGCTCTGGATCGTCGTCATGGCCTTGACCAGCGCCTTGGGCCCGGCGCCGTAGCCGATGCGCCAGCCGGTCATGCAATAGGCCTTGGAGACGCCGTTCATCGTCAATGTGCGGTCATAGAGGTCGGGCGCCACCTGCGCCATGGTGGCGAACTTGAAGCCGTCATAGACCAGGTGCTCGTACATGTCGTCGGTCAGCACATGCACCTGCGGGTGGCGGCGCAGCACCTCGGCCAGGGCCTTCAGCTCGTCGGCGGTGTAGGCCGCGCCGGTCGGGTTGGAGGGGCTGTTGAGGATCAGCCACTTGGTCTTTGGCGTGATCGCCTGCTCCAGGTCTTCGGGCATCAGCTTGAAGCCGTTGTTGGCCGGGCAGTCGATCGCCACCGGCTCGCCCTCGGCCAGCGCCACCATCTCGGGATAGCTGACCCAGTAGGGCGCCGGGATGACCACCTGGTCGCCCGGGTTGAGCGTCGCCATCAGCGCGTTGTAGAGCACCTGCTTGCCACCGGTGCCGACGATCACCTGGTCGGGCGTGTAGCTCAGGCCGTTCTCGCGCTTCAGCTTGGCGACGATGGCGGCCTTCAGCGCCGGGGTGCCGTCCACCGCGGTGTACTTGGTGTCACCGCTCCGGATCGCCTTGATCGCCGCTTCCTTGATGTTGTCCGGCGTGTCGAAGTCGGGCTCGCCGGCCCCCAGGCCGATGACGTCCATGCCGGCCGCTTTCAGCTCGCGCGCCTTGGTGGACACCGCGATGGTGGCCGAGGGCTTGATGCGGCCGAGACGGTCGGCGATGAAGGCCATGATCTGCAACTCCAGGCTGGCGCGGCCGGCCGGTCCGGTCGCAGGCGCGCGACACTAGCTCCGGCCCCGCGGCGGTGCAACGCCCGGTCGCGGTTCGGGCGCCCCGCGGCTGGCAGAGTTTTGTCGCCAGACAAGTCGCGCCAGGCTTAGTCGCCCAGCACCCGGCGCAGGAAGGCGGCGCCGTCGGCGATGGCCTGGCGCGCCTTGCCCAGGTGCTTGGTCATGTGCAGGAAGCCGTGATAGCAGCCGAGGTAGGGAATGACCTCGGCGCTGCCGCCGGCGGCCTTGAGCCGCTCGGCCAGGACGTAGGAGTCATCGCGCAGCGGGTCGAGTTCGGCTGGCGCCAGCAGCGCCGGCGGCAAGCCGGCAAGATCGGTGGCATTGCAGGCCACGGCGCGCGGGTCCTGCGCATCCTCCGGCCGGGCGTAGTAGGCATTGCGATAGAAGGTCCGGTACTCCGACGTCAGGCCCCACTCCGGCCCGGAAAACAGCCGGCGCGACGGCGTCTCCTCGGCGCTGTAGCTGCCATAGACCAGCCAGGCAGCCTGGAACAGGTCGCGCTGGCTCAGCAGGGCACCCATGGAGATGCCGGCGCCAGCCGAATCGCCGCCGACCGCGACGCGGGCCGGATCGATGCCCCACTCGGCGCCCAGCGCCTTCAGCCAGCGGCCGACGGCCACGACCTCCTCGATGGCGCGCGGGAACTTGAACTCCGGCGACAGCGCGTAGTCGACGTTGACCACGATATGGCCCGAGGCCCTGGCCAGCGCGCGGCAGATCACGTCGTGGGTGTCGAGCGTGCCGACCACGTAGCCGCCGCCGTGCAGGAACACCAGGGCCGGCCGGGGCTTGCCGTCACCCACCGGATCGTAGAGCCGCAGCGGCACATCCCGCCCGGGGCGCGGCAGCGTCAGGTCCACCACGCGCGGCAAGGTGGGCGTGCCGTCGTTCCAGAACACGCGGCCCTGGTCGAACAGCAGCCGCATCATCGCCAGGTCCTTGGCCCAGACGGCGTTGATCGCCACGCTCCAGGCTGGCTGCAGACCGAGCGCGGCGGCCATCTCGGGGTCGACCACACCGGGGAAGCTCGGCAGGCTGTCCATCGTCAGATCACCTTGGCTGGCGCTTCGCCATTCAGCGCATCGATGATGCGGCGTGGCAGCGTGGCCTGGAACAGGATCTCGTGCAGGTCGGCCGCCACCTTGTAGGTGGAGCGGAACAGCGAGCCGAACTCGAAAAGGTCCTGGCGCAGCGGCAGGGCGACAAAGCAGGCGCCGTCGACGAAGGCCGCCGTCAGCCCCTTGCCGCCGCGCGTCTGGTCGAGCTGCAGCAGGGCGGCCAGCACCGGTTCGGTCAGCAGCTCGTCCAGCTTGGCCTGGCCGTCGCTGCGCACCTCGAAGTGCTCCTCGAAGGCACCCGGCGGCAGCGGCACGCGGGCCAGCGAGCGGCCCAGGCCGGCCAGCGCGGCCAGCTCGTTGCCTAGCTTGCCGTAGTCGCGGCTGACCACCACGACGCCCTGGAAGGTGACCGGCACCAGCATGCGCAGCAGCAGCCCGCGATAGACGGTGCGGGTGCTCTTGCCGCCGCTGCTGCTGCCCGAGGTCTCGCGGATCACCCGCAGCTCGACCATCTCCCAAGCCAGGTCGCGCCAGCGGCCGGCGAAGTAGTCCTCCAGGGTAAAGCGCGAGGCGGGCGGAATCAGGCCGACATCCATCAGCCGCTTGGGGTCGATGCCGCCGCCCTCGCCGCGGCGCTGATAGGTCAGGCCACCGAGGAAGGCGCAGATCGGCGGCATCACCAGCTCGCGCAGCCCCTCGCGATAGAGCAGATGCGGCACCCGGCTGGCGAACCAGCCGAGGAAGATGGCCAGCAGCGGCAGGAGGACCCACTGCACGGCCCAGTGCGCGTCGGTCCAGCTCATGATCAGCCAGGTGATCACCGCCAGCACCACCACGCCGCCTTCCAGTTTCCACAGCAGCGCCACGGCGCGCAGCCGCGACACCTCCTGCACCTGCAGGCCGGGGGCGATGTCGCGCGCGAAGACCGCGGCGAAGCCCTGTTCCCAGGGCGCCTTGGCCGCCGGCTCCTCGATGAAAACCGGTTCGTTCACTGTGCTCATGCCCCAAACTAGGCCAAGCCCGCCGCCAGCGACAAGCGCGGCCACCGGACAGCGACCCCTGAATGCCGCCGTATCGCCTTAGTCCCGACCCCGGGCCGCCACGCGCCGCGCCGAGGCTGTCCTGGTGGCGGGGAGGTTTCGCCACCCGGCGACGGACTACGAACGACGGCACAGGACCAGAGGGCACCATGATCAGCGTGATCGAGCAGCGCGGCTACAGCCACTTCCCCTCCGAGTTGTCTGGTTTCCTGAAGCGGGTTGGCGTGATCACCGCCACCGCCCTGCTGGCCATCGCCCTGGTGCTGGCGGCGTCCGCCACCTTCGACCCCTCGATGGGGCGCGAGCCGGCACCCGGCCCGACCAGCCCTGCGGCCGCCGCCGAGGTGGTCTGAGGCAGCCGCACTGGCGTCGGCGCGCGGGGCGGCCGATACTGCCGCCACATCCCGCCGCCGGAGGTTCCCAGATGGCTGTTTCCGCTGCCCTTTCCCTGACCAAGGCCCGCGTGAGCGAAGCCGAGTGGCAGACCCGCGTCGACCTGGCCTGCGCCTATCGCCTGGCGCACGACTTCGGCATGGACGACCTGGTGTGGAACCACATCTCCGCCCGCGTGCCGGGCGAAGAGGGCCACTTCCTGCTGAACCCCCTGGGCCTGGGCTATGACGAGATCACCGCCTCCTCGCTGGTCAAGGTGGGTCTGGACGGCAAGCCGGTCGGCAGCGACATGAACATCGGCCACGCGGTCAACTACACCGGCTTCGTGATCCACGGTGCCATTCACGGTGCGCGCCACGACGTCGCCTGCGTCATGCACACCCACACGCTGGCCGGCATGGCGGTCTCGGCGCTCGCTTGCGGCCTGATGCCGGTGATGCAGGACGCCTTCGGCTTTGCCGGCAACGTCGCCTACCACGAGTACGAGGGGCTGTCGGTCGACCTGGGCGAGTGCGAACGCCTGGCCGCCGACCTGGGCGAGCACCGCTCGATGATCCTGCGCAACCACGGCCTGCTGACCACCGGTCAGACCGTGGCCGATGCCTTCGTCACAATGTACTACCTGGACAAGGCCTGCCGCGCGCAGCTCGCCGTCATGCAGACCGGCCAGCCGCTGCACATGCCGAGCCCGGCGGTGATCACCAAGGCGGCACAGCAGTCGCGCCACTACCCCAGCGGCCAGCACGAGTGGCCGGCCCTGATGCGCCGCATGGAACGCAAGGACGCCAGCTTCAAGAACTGAAGCCAGGCCAGAGAAGTCAAAACCCCCGCCGGTCGGCCGACCGGCGGGGGTTTTCCTTTGGCGACGCGAGATCAGGCGGCGGCGGCGACCTGGGCCGGGCCCAGGGCGGCCTCGGCGTCCAGCACCGTGGCGGCAGCGTGGATCACCGCGGCGATGCGCACGGCGTCCTGCACCTGCTGCTTGGTGGCGCCCTTCTGCAGCACCTCGTGCTCGTGGCTCTCGATGCAGAGGCCGCAGCCGTTGACCGCCGAGACAGCGAGCGAGAAGAGCTCGAAGTCGAGCTTGTCGACGCCGGAGTTGGCGATGGCGTTCATCCGCAGCCGCGCCGGTAGCTGGCCATAGCCGGCCTTGGGCGTCAGATGGACGAAGCGATAGTAGATGTTGTTCATCGCCATGATGGCGGCCGCCGCCTTGGCGGCGTTGGTCGCCTCGGCCGACAGCTTGCCGGCGGCCTCGCCAGCAATGGCGCGGGTCAGGGTCTCGTTGCGCGCGGCGATGGCCGAGGCCAGGGCACTGCCCCAGACCTGCTGCTCGCTGAGCGCGCCGGGGCCCAACACGTTGCCCAGGTTCAGCTTGATGTCCTTGGCGTAGTCCGGCAGCGCCGACTTCAGGGTATCGAGGGATGTCATGGTTCGGATCCTCGTTGGAGAGACCCCCTCCCCGGCCCTCCCCCGCAGCGCGGGAGAGGGGGAAGAGGGTCTTGTCGTTAGCCCCCCTCCCACGACGTGGGGGAGGGGTTGGGG
>JBBQBI010000021.1:0-92609 GCA_038363005.1 Rhodospirillales bacterium | reverse complement strand
GGTGTCCAGCGACTTCAACCACAACCCGGCTTCCTCCACCGTCGACCTGCACGAGACCACGGTGATCGACGGCCAGTTTGTCCGCGTGATGACCTGGTACGACAACGAGTGGGGCTTCTCCAACCGCATGAGCGACACCGCGGTGGCCATGGGCAAGCTGCTCTGATCGTCGTCCGCTGACGCCCAACCGCCCTCGCTCCACCCGGAGCGGGGGCGGTTTGCGTTTGGGCGCCTACCCTACCGGGTTCGGCGGGCGGCCGAGCAGCGCCGGCAGGAAGAACAGCGTCGTCACCAGGGTCCAGCCCAGGCCGATGGCCAGCAGCAGGCCAAGGCTGGCAGTGCCGGGATGCGGTGAGATGGCCAGGCTGCCGAAGGCCGAGGCGGTGGTCAGCGCGCTGAACACCACGGCGCGCGCCGTGGGCGACTGCAGGGGATTGCTCCGCCCGGCCCGCCAGCCCAGCACAAAGTAGATGTCGAAGGCGACGCCGATGCCGACCAGCAGCGGCAGGGCGACGAAGTTGGCGAAGTTGAAGGGCAGGTCGATGGCCACCATGGTGCCCAGGGTGAGCAGCGCCGCCAGCGCCAGCGGCAGCATCACCCGACCGACATCGCTCGGCCGCCGCAGCGCCAGGAACAGCAGCAGCGCCACGACGATCACCGCCAGGGTGCGCGCCACCTCGAAGGCACGCAGCATGGTGCGCCCGGACTCGACGATGGAGACTGCGGCGCCCGCCGCCTCCGGCGCCACGGCGCGCACCGCGGCGACGAAGCTTTTCAAGGCCGCGCCATCGGTGGCACCGGCCGGCGGGATTACCTGGATGCGGGCGCGACCGTCCGGCGCCAGCCAGGCGCGCCGCAGGTCCGCGGGCAGCGCGTCGCGGCCCAGCGCGTTGGCGGATAGCGCCGTGCGAAGTTGCTCGAGCTGGCGCGGCAGGCCGCCGATCAGCGCGGCGCGCAAGGCGTCGAGCCGCTCGGCCTGCGACACCAGCGTCTGCAGCGCGCGGCCCAGGCGGTTGGCCGGCGCGTCGACCGGCAGGGCCTTGCCGTAATCGATCAGCTTGCCAGCCACGGCGCGCATGGAGCCCAGCTCCTGCGTCGGAGCCGGCGCCGGCTCGACCGGCGTCGCCAATACCGGATCGAGGAAGAATCTCAGGTCGTCGAGGATCGCCAGCTTGGCGTCCTGGTCCGTCGGTACAAAGGAATCCAGCGTCAGCACGCGCCCGACCTCGGGCAGGGCCGCCAGGCGCTTGCCCTCGGCGACCGCTGCATCCTCGTCGGCCGCCAGCACGTCGATGGTGAAGGGCGTGGCCAGCGGATCGGCGATGATGTCGCTCAAGGTCGCCATGGACTCGCTCTTCGGGTCCTTCAGGCTCAGCGGGTTGTAGTCGAAGCGCAGCCAGAAGGCGGCGACGAAGCAGGCCACCGCCACGACGCCGAAGCCACCCAGCACCAGCCAGCGCCGGCGCAGCAGCCCGCGGTCGAGCGGCGCCGCCCAGGCATAGCCCACCGGCTCCGGCTCGCCCGGCGGGCGCAGCAGCGTCAGCAGCGCCGGGCCCAAGGTCAGCGTCAGCAGGATGCCGAAGACCATCGAGGTGCCGGCCACCAGGCCAAGTTCGGAGATGCCGCGATAGTCGGTCGGCAGGAAGGAATAGAAGTCGACCGCGGTGGCACCGGCGGCCAGCAACAGGGCCAGACCGATGCCGCGCGCGGTGCGCCGCAGCGCCTCGGCCAGGCTGCCGTGCTGATGGCGCTCGTCGCGATAGCGCACGGCGAACTGAATGCCGAAATCGACCGCCAGGCCGATGAAGAGCACCGCGAAGGCGACCGACAGCAGGTTCAGCTTGCCCACCGTGGCGGCGGCGAAGGCGGCGCTCCAGATGATGCCGAACACCAGGGTCGCCAGGATCGGCACGATGACCCGCCAGGAGCGCAGCGCCAGGAACAGGATCAGCGACACCAAGCCGAGCGACAGGCCGGTGGTCAGCCCGGCGCCCTCGGCCACCGTGGCGAACTCCTCGTCGGCCAACTGCACGTCGCCGGTCAGGCGCACGGTGACGCCGTTCGCCGGCGTCAGTCCGAGGTCCTGCGCGGCGCTGCGGATCGCCGCGCTGGCCAGGCCGCCGCGCTTCAGCTTGCCGAAGTCGAGGACCGGCTTGACGATGATGAAGCGGCGCAGGCGCTGGCTGTCGGCGTCGCCACCGAGCAGCGTCTGCCAGGAGAGCTGCGGATGCTCGCCGGCCAGCACTGCCTCGGCCGCGTCGGCGAACTTCGCCAGCGCCGGGTCGAACTGCGCCGCGTCGCCCTCGCCGCGCGCCAGGCCGTCGAGCGCCAGCCCCAGCGCGTCGAACAGCCCGCGCAGGCTGGGGTCGGCGGCCAGCTGGCCGATCAGCGCCTGCGCGGCGATCAGCCTGTCGGCGCTGTCTTGCAGCTTCTCCGGCGTCAGGTAGAGCAGCCCGTAGCGGTCGAAGAAGGGCCCACCGTCCGGCCGCCGCACCAGGGTGAAGTGCTCCGGCGCGGCGCTCAGTGCGGCGGCCAGCGCGGCGGCGCCGGCGTCCGCCTGGTCCGGCGTGGCGCCGTCGACGACCACCAGGATGATGCGCTTGTTGTCGGGGAACAGATCGGTCAGCACCGCCTGGCGCTGCTTCCAGGGCAGCTCCTCGGACAGCAGCGATTCGGTGTTGGTGTCGAAGCCCAGGTGGCCCTTGGCGTACCAGGCGGCCCCGGCGGTCGTTGCCAGCACCAGCAGCAGCACCAGCCAGGCGCGGCGCTGCGACCAGTCCACCAGGCGTTCGACGCTATCGATCAGGGACAAGGGTTATGGGTCCGCCCGCGGTTGAAGCGCTGCGCCAATTAGAGCAGCCCCGGCCCGGCTACAAGCCTCAGGTGGTCGCAGGGCGCGCCGGCCGGGCCTAGACTAGCGCACCATGCCCAACGCCGCCCCGACCTTTCGCATCCACAGCCTGGCCCAGGCCGTCGCCGTGCTGCGGGCCGCCGCCGCCGCCCGGTGCCGGGTCCGGCTGCTGGTCGGCGACTACCTTGGCTGGGCCGCCTGCGCGGCACTGCGCGATGCGGCGCTGGCCAGCGTGCCGGCAGCGCGCGCCGACTGGCTATACCATCCCGGCGGCCGCGCCGCGCTGGCCGCCCTGGCGCTGCGCCAGGGCGCGGCGCTGGTGGTCTGGCCGGCCACCGACCGGCGTCACGCCGCGCTGGCCGCGCTGGCGCGGCAGACCGGCGGGCGACTGGTGGCGTCACCGCGGCTGGCGGCGGATCTGGCCCAGGCGAGCGATCCCCTGGGCAAGGCGCAGGGCATCCTTGCACGCCGCCGGGCAAAGCCCGCGTTGCCGCGCCAGCGTCGCTCCCGCTAGGCTCATGCCCGTGGGTCGCCGACCGGCGGCCCGCCACGTCGAAGAGGGAGAGACAAGATGCACAAGGCAAAGATCATGCCGGGCCTGGTGGCGGCTGCCCTGCTGTGCGCGGCGGCGCCGGCGGTGGCCGACGAGGCGCACCCCCTGTGGGACCTTTACGAGAACAGCTTCAAGGCGGCGAAGTACATCGACCTGACGCACGCCTTCGAACCCAACATGGCGGTGTGGCCGGGCTTCGGCCATGCCATCTTCAAGGCCGGCGTGGCCGGCGCCGACCTCGGCGACTACGCCTCCAAGGGCGACGAGTTCACCTACGAGAAGCACGGCTTCGTCGCCACCGCCTATGAGATCCCGACCGACCAGTACGGCACGCAGCTCGACCCGCCGTCGCACTGGGACCCCTATGGCGCGACGATCAGCGATATCCCGGCCAGCTTCACCCTGCGCCCGCTGGTGGTGATCGACGTGCATGAGAAGGTGGAGAAGGACCCGCTGTACTTCGCCACGGTCGACGACATCAAGGAATGGGAAGGCAAGCACGGCATGGTGCCGGAAGGCGCCGTCGTGATGTTCCGCACAGACTGGTACAAGCGCTGGAGCGACGTCGAGAACTTCGGCAACCCGCCGTTCCCCTCGGTCGCGCTGGATACCCTGAAGTTCCTGCACCTGGAACGGAAGATCCTGTTCCACGGCCACGAGCCGCTGGACACCGACTCCACGCCGGACCTCGAGGGCGAGGCTTGGCTGATGCACAACCACTTCGCCCAGGCCGAGGGCGTCGCCAATCTCGACCAGGTGCCGGAAGCCGGCTGCCTGATCTCCATCGGCTTCGCCAAGCCCAAGGGCGGCACCGGCGGCTACGCCCGCTATATCGCCATCTGCCCCAGCGACTGGAAGTTCGGCGTCTCGGTGCTTGAGGCCCCGGGCGCACCGTTGCCGAAGCAGGAGTACCCGCTGAAGCGCGATGCTGACGGCGTGATGGTGCCGACCAAGCCATAGGGCGCCGATCGCATGCCCAGCCCCGTCATGCTCGGACTTGTTCCGAGCATCCATTCCACCGCTCGTGCGGGCCGCGGGATGGACCCTCGGGACAAACCCGAGGGTGACGGCGGCTTGGTGGCGACAATTGCCGACTCCCCGCCACACCGCTAACCCATCCCCATGTCCCGACCCGCCTGCGGTCTCTACCTCGTCACCCCACTCGGCCTGGCTCGCGGCGCCATCGCGCCGGAGGCCTTCGGGCGCGACTGCGCCGCGGTGCTGGATGCCGTGCCGGTCGACGCGCTGCTGCTGCGCATCGGCGGCGTCGAGGGCAGCCTGGCCGACGACCTGGTGAAGGCGCAGATCGCTTTGCTGCTGCCGCTGGCGCATGGCCGCGGCGTGCCGCTGGTGCTGGAGGGTCGCGCCGACCTGGTCGCCGGCGAGGGGTGCGACGGCATCCATCTGCCGGCCGACAGCCGCGCCCTTGCCTCAGTACGCCGGGCGCTGGGCGCCGACGCCATCGTCGGTGCCGCCGCCGGACAGTCGCGCCATGACGCGATGGAGGCCGGCGAGGCCGGCGCCGACTATGTCGCCTTCGGCCTCTTCGACCCGGCACCGGAGCCGCCGGCCGAAGCGCTGCTGGAATGGTGGCAGGAGATGATGGAGCTGCCCTGCGTCGCGCTGGGCGGCGTCACGCTGGACAACGCCGCCCCGCTGGCCGCCGCGGGAGCCGACTTCCTGGCGCTGCGCAACGCCGTGTGGAACCACCCGCAGGGCCCGGCCAAGGCGGCCAAGCTGTTCTGGCAGGCGCTCAAGGCCGGCTAGGATCGGCCGGGCGCCGGTTGCCCCATCCGGCCTGCTCTGCTATCTCCCGCGCCCGCTCTTTGCATCAACCCATCCTGCCCGACCCCATACCGCCCCGCCGCGAAGGATCGCCCATGCCGCCCCGTTCCGCCCTCATGACCGTCATGGTGCGCGCCGCCGACAAGGCCGCCCGCGGCCTGAAGCGCGACTTTGGCGAGGTGGAGAACCTGCAGGTTTCCAAGAAGGGCCCCGCCGACTTCGTCTCCACCGCCGACCTGAAGGCCGAGCGCGTGTTGAAGGAGGAGCTGGGCAAGGTGCGTCCGGACTACGGCTTCCTGATGGAGGAGTCGGGCAGCACCCCCGGTAGCAACCCGGAGGGGCGCCGTTGGGTGGTCGATCCGCTGGACGGCACCACCAACTTCCTGCACGGCCTGCCGCACTTCGCCATCTCCATCGGCCTGGAGGAGCGTGGCGAGATCATCGCCGCCCTGGTCTACGACCCGGTGAAGGAGGAGCTGTTCCACGCCGAGAAGGGTGGCGGCGCCTTCTTCAACGACCGCCGCCTCAGGGTTTCCGGCCGCACCCGGATGGAGGACGCGCTGATCGGCACCGGCATACCCTTCAAGGGCCACGGCGAACACGGCACCTTCGCCGCCGAGGTCGAGCGCGTCTCGGCCGAGGTCGCCGGCGTGCGGCGCTGGGGCGCCGCGGCCCTCGACCTGGCCTATGTCGCCGCCGGTCGGCTGGATGGCTTCTGGGAGCGCGGCCTGTCGTCCTGGGACGTGGCGGCCGGCGCGCTGCTGGTGCGCGAAGCCGGCGGCTACCTGACGACGATCGCGGGCAAGCCCTGGACGCTGACCGACGAAGACGTCGTCGCGGCCAACAGCTATCTGCATAAGCCATTGATTGGTCTGGTGCTAGGCCGCAAAGACGCCACAAAGGCCGGCTAGCTATCTCTGCACCCGCCGGGTTCCGGCGGGCGGCCTGGGCGCGCGGCCTCCCCGAATTGAACGGTGGCGCCGAACCATGCAGCAACGACGTCGATCGGCTAGGCGCATGCGCTTGGATTCGGCGGCCACACAGCGTGACTCCATACCCAGATGTGCAGACTGGCCTGTCGAACGGCGAGCTGCTGCGGCCCCTGGCGCCCCTCAACCGGCGCGAGACCGACGCGGCGGCGGTAGAGTACGATCCCGTCGCGCTGGCCCGCCTGGGCGGCGCGACGACGCGCCTGGGCGGCGGCGGCGCCGCTGCCCGGGGTATCGGCTTTGGCTTCGACACGGCGGCACCGGCGTTGATCCGTCGGGGGCAACCCGCCGCAGTGGGTCCTGGGGTCCGGCGTGCGCCAGCCGAACCGGCGCCGGCACCAGGTGTTGCAGTAGAGCGTGGCAAAGCGACCGGCGGTTTTTAACCGCGCCATCCGGTTGTTTGCCGCAATTGTCCTGCGTAATCTTGGACTCCTGATGTTGGACTTCGGGCCATTGCATGGCCATTCTGGCTACAGCGGACCGGTCCACCACCGAAATAGAGGCGAAGCATGAGCGACGATTCGAGCCACCGCACGCCGACCGCACCGCCACTGCGCACCCCGCCCAGGGGCACCTGGACGCGCACCTTCCGCGCCTCCCTCTTCGCCACCGCCGCGGTGCTGCTGGGCCAGAGCCCGGCCGGCGCCGCGCCCGAGACCATCGTGCGCATGTACGGCACCGACGTGCGCTGCATGGATCTGCCAACCAATCTGCAGCGCGCCGTGCCGGAATGCCTCGCGGCGGCCCCGGGCGTCGCCTCGGCCGGCAAGCCGGCACCGCTCTACAACGACCCTGGTGCCCAGGCCAGCGGCTCCACCGTCGTGGTCGGCGCCGGCAAGGGCATGGCCAGCAATGCCGTGACCGTAAACTACGGCGTGCTCGATTCCCTGGGCGGCGGCACCTCGTCCAGTGGTGGTATGACCAGCCAGGGTGGCATGACGTCCAGTGGCGGCATGACCAGCAGCGGCGGCATGATCGGCGGCGACGGCAAGCCGCCGCCGGCGCTGATCCGTCCGGGCCTGGATCCTGAGTACTTTGTGATGGCGCCGGGCGGCAGTGGCACCGGCGGCAAGAGCAGCGGCAAGACCGGCGGCAAGTCCACAGCGGCCCCCGCGCCGGCCCCAGCCGCGGCGGCCCCCGCACCGGCCCCCGCCCCCGCCCCAGCGCCGGTCCAAGTCGCCGAAGCACCGGCGCCGATGCCCGCGCCGGCCCCTGCCCCAGCCCCCGCGCCAGCAGCGGAAGCCGCGCCGCCACCGGCGCCCCCCGCGCCCAGCGTGCCGCCACCGGCCCCGGCCGTTGCCGAAACCCCGGCACCGGCCCCCGCGCCGATGCCCGCCCCGGCGCCCGCCGCCGAGGCGCCAGCCCCGGCCGGCAGCGAGGAACCCGTGGTGATTTCCCCGGCGCCCGGCACGCCCTCGCCGGCGCCGGCGGCCGAGGCCCCCGCCCCGGCCGGCGAGGAAGAGCCCGCCGTGGTGATCTCGCCACTGCCCGGCACTGCCCCGGCGCCAGCACCAGCACCGGCTGCCCAGCCAGCGCCCGCCCCGGCGCCACAGACCGCCGAGGCGCCGGCCCCCGCGCCGACCCCGGCAGTGCCGCCGCAGACCGCCGCGCTGCCGCCCGACGGCGGCCAGCTGCAGGTGCTGTTCCAGCCCGAATCGGTGGAGCTGTCGAACAGCGCCGTCGGCCAGCTGGAGGCGCTGACCCAGGTGCTCAAGGCCGACGAGGGCCTGCGCGTGCAGCTGCTGGCCTACGCGGTCAGCGCCGACGGTTCCAACTCCGCCGCCCGCCGCCTGTCGCTGTCACGTGCCTTGGCGGTGCGCGCCTATCTGATCGAGCAGGGTATCCGCACGGCGCGCTTCATCGTCCGCGCCCAGGGTGCCGACAGCGCCGGCGGACCCGCCGACCGCGTCGACATCGTGCTGGTCAACCAGTGATCGCCCGCGCGGTCGGCCGCAAGATGGAGACTGCATGACGCGGCCCTCGCGCTACCTGGTCCGCATCCTGGTGTTCCTGGGACTGGTCGCCGCGCTCTGCGGGCTGCTGGCCCAGGGCTTGGTCGAGGCTTTTCTCAAGAGCCCCTTCCTCAACGGCATGATCCTCGGCGTGATCGTGCTGGGCGCCCTCTACATCATCCGCCAAGTGCTGCTGCTGGCGCCGGAGGTGCGCTGGCTGGAGCGCTTCCGCCACGAGACGCGCGACCGCCTCTATTGGCCGGAAAGCCTGGCCAGCCTGCCGCCACCGCGGCTGCTGGCGCCGATGGCCACCATGCTGGGCGAACGGCGCGGCAAGCTGCAGCTCTCCGCCATCTCGATGCGCACGCTGCTCGACGGCATCCAGAACCGCATCGACGAAGGCAACGACCTGTCGCGCTACATCGTCGGGCTGCTGGTCTTCCTCGGCCTGCTCGGCACCTTTTGGGGGCTGTCGCAGACCGTCGGCGCGGTGGGCGAGACCATTGCCGGGTTGAAGGTCGACGGCGGCGATGCCTCGCTGCTGTTCGAGACCCTGAAGGGCAACCTGGAGAAGCCGCTGGCCGGCATGGGCACCGCCTTCACCTCCTCGCTGTTCGGCCTTGCCGGCTCGCTGGTCGTCGGCTTCCTCGAGCTGCAGTCGAGCCAAGCGCACAATCGCTTCATGCAGGACCTTGAGGAGTGGCTCTCCGGCCTGACCCGTTTCTCCAGCGGTGGTGGCGGCGGCGAGGGCGACGGCTCGGTGCCGGCCTACATCCAGGCGCTGCTGGAGCAGACCGCCGACAGCCTCGACGTGCTCCAGCGCACCATGTCGCAGAACGCCGACGAGCGTGGCTCGATGTCGCGCGGCCTCAACCTGCTGAACGAGCGGCTTGGCACCATGGCGGCGCAGAACCAGCAGCAGCAGGCGGTGATGGCCAGCCTGGCCGAGGCGACGCAGCAGCTGCGCGCCACGCTGGCCGGCAACCAGGCCGGCCTGGACGAAGGAACCCGCCACAACATCCGCAACACCGCGCTCTACCTGGAGCGCCTGACCCACGATCTGGAGACCGGCCGGGCGCAAATCGTGCAGGAGATGCGCAACGAGATCCGCCTGCTGGCACGCACCATCGCGGCGCTGGCCGGGGATCAGCGCTAGGCCCGGCAGGGCCGCCCCCCAGATGCAATCCAACAGCCGCCGCGCCCGCCGCTCGACCAACTATTGGCCAGGCTTCGTCGATGCCCTCTCCACCCTGGTGATGGTGGTGATCTTCGTCCTGCTGGTCTTCATGGTGGCGCAGTTCTTCCTGTCGTCGGCGCTGTCCGGCCGCGACGCCGCGCTGGCCCGCCTGACGCAGCAGATCAACCAGCTCACCGACCTGCTGGCGCTGGAGAAGTCGAACAACGAGGACCTCAGGGTCTCGATGGCGCAGCTCTCCGCCGACCTGCAGGGCGCCAACGAGGCGAAGGACGACCTGACCGGCCAACTGGCCGCGCTGCTCGACAGCAAAGCTGAGCTGGAGGCCCTGCTGGCCACCGCCGAGCAGAAGCTGGTGATCAACGAGAAGGAGCTGAAGGACGCCTACGGCGCGATCGACGCCGACAAGGAAACCATCGAGGCGCAGCTGGCCGACCTGGCGGTGCTGAAGTCGCTGAAGGAGCAGCTCGACGCCGCGCTGGCCGCGGCCACCAGCGCCGCCAGCGACAAGGACCAGGAGATCACCCGCCTGCAGGCGCAGATCAAGCAGCTCGAAGCCAAGCTGGCCGAGACGCAGTCTGCCCTGGCCGCCGCGCAGATCGCGCTCAGTGCCAGCCAGCAGGACGTCACCGCCGGCCAGCAGGCGTTGGCCACGGCGCAAAGCGAAACCAGCGAGACGGAGAACGCGCTGGCCGAGTCGATGGACGAGGTCGCCAAGCTGCGCACCGCGCTGGCCGAGGCACTGACCAAGCTGGCCACCGCGCAAGCGCTGCTGGAAAGCAAGCAGCAGGCGGTCGACGCGACGCAGCAGAACCTCTCCGCCAGCCAGGCCCAGCTGGCGCAGAACCAGGCGGCGCTGGCCGACGCGCAGGCGCAGCTCAAGGCGGCGGAGGACAAGCTGGCGGCCCTGCAGCAGTCGGCCAACCAGGGCCAGCAGGCGCTGGCTGAGCAGAGCGTGATCAGCGAGGAGGCACAGCGCCAGGTCGAGCTGCTGAACGCGCAGCTGGCGGCGCTGCGCCAGCAGCTGGCGCGCATCGCCACGGCGCTCGAGGCCTCGGAAGCGAAGAACCAGGACCAGGAGGTGGAGATCGCCAACCTCGGCGCGCGGCTGAACGAGGCACTGGCCACCAAGGTGCAGGAGCTGGCGCGCTACCGCTCGGAGTTCTTCGGCCGCCTGCGCGAGCTGCTGGGCAACCGCCAGGACATCCGCATCGTCGGCGACCGCTTCGTGTTCCAGTCGGAGGTGCTCTTCGCCTCCGGCCAGGCGGTGATGGGCGACGGCGGCCGGGCGCAGATCGACCAGCTGGCCGAGACGCTGAAACAGCTGATCCCGCAGATCCCGCCGGAGATCGACTGGGTGCTGCAGGTCAACGGCCACACCGACAAGCGGCCGGTGGTGAGCGCCGCCTATGCGTCGAACTGGGAGCTGTCGCAGGCCCGCGCGCTGTCCGTCGTGCGCGCGCTGATCGCCGACGGCATCCCGCCCGAGCGCCTGGTCGCCGCCGGCTACGCCGAGTTCCAACCGCTCGACCCCGCCGACACCGACGAGGCCTATGCGCAGAACCGCCGGATCGAGATCAAGCTGACGGAGCGGTAGAGGGTCCTAAGCCCTCCCCACCTTGCGGGGGAGGGTTGGGTGGGGGCCTTGGTTACGCGTCTGCTATCGTCGCCCCATGTCGATCGACCGCGCCCGCGATCTCCGCGCCAGCATGACCGACGCCGAGCGCAAGCTCTGGATCGCTCTGCGCGGCAAGCAGCTCCAAGGCTTTCGCTTTCGCCGCCAGATGCCCATCGGCTACTGGATCGTTGACTTCGCCTGTCCGTCGCACCGCCTGATCGTCGAGGTCGACGGCAGCCAGCACCAGGACTCGTCGTGCGATGCTCGCCGTGACGCCTACCTCGCCGCGCGCGGCTGGCGGGTACTGCGCTTCTGGAACAACGAGGTCTTGGAGAACCTGGACGGCGTTGCGCGGGCAATCCTTGAGGCGGCACTTGAAATGCGGGAGCCGCAGGCCCCCACCCAACCCTCCCCCGCAAGGGGGGAGGGCTAACAAGCTAATCCTCCGCCGGCTTCTGCCGCATCCGCTTCACGCCGCTGCGCTGCACCTTGCCTTCGACGCGGCGCTTCTTCGACGCCAGTGTCGGTCGCGTCTTGCGGCGCGGCTTGGGCGGGATGGCGGCCTCGCGGATCAGCGCCAGCAGGCGCTCGCGTGCATCCTCGCGGTTGCGCTCCTGGGTGCGGAAGCGGTCGGCGGAGAGCACCAGCACACCGTCCAGCGTCAGGCGCCGTCCGGCCAGCTTGGCCAAGCGGTGGCGCACCGCCTCCGGCAGGCTGGGCGAGCGCGCCACGTCGAAGCGCAGCTCCACCGCGCTCGACACCTTGTTGACGTTCTGCCCGCCGGGGCCCGAAGCGCGCACGAAGCGCTCGACCAGCTCCCGCTCATCCAGTTCGATGTTGCTGGTGACGCGGATCATGGTGCCAGTCTGGCGGCCTCGCTGGCGTCGTCGAACTGCAGCTGGGCCAGGCGGGCGTAGAGGCCGCCCTGGCGGATCAGCGAGGCGTGGGTGCCCTGTTCGACCAGGCGCCCCTGGTCGAGCACCAGGATGCGATCGGCCTTCAGCACCGTGGCCAGGCGATGGGCGATGACCAGCGTGGTGCGCCCGGCCATCAGGCCGTCGAGCGCCAGCTGCACGGCGCGCTCGCTCTCGGCGTCGAGCGCCGAGGTGGCCTCGTCGAGCAGCAGCAGCGGCGGGTTCTTCAAGAGCGCGCGGGCGATGGCGACGCGCTGGCGTTGGCCGCCCGACAGGCGCACGCCGCGCTCGCCCAAAAAAGTGTCAAAGCCCTGCGGCAGCGCCTCGAGGAACTCCAGTGCCTGGGCTGCCCGGGCGGCGGCGCGCACGGCCTCGAGGCTGGCCTCGGGCCGGCCATAGCGGATGTTCTCCAGAGCCGTGCCGGAGAAGATCATCGGTTCCTGTGGCACCAGGCCGATCTGCCCGCGCAGCGCCTGCGGGTCGAGCGCGCGCAGGTCGAGACCGTCGAAGGTCAGCCGCCCGGCCAGCGGGTCATAGAACCGCAGCAGCAGCTGGAAGACCGTGGTCTTGCCGGCGCCCGAGGGGCCGACCAGCGCGACCCGCTCGCCGGGCTCGACGCGAAACGACAGTCCGGCCAGGGTCGGGCGTTCGGCCTGCGCCGGATAGCGGAAGTCCACTGCCTCCAGCGCCACGGCGCCCTTCGCCGGCAGCGGCAAGAGGGTGGGCTCGGCCGGCGCCTTGATGTCGGGCTCGGTCTCCAGCAACTCGACCAGGCGCTCCATGGCGCCGGCCGCGCGCTGCAGGTCGCCGATCACCTCGGACAGCGCCCCGACCGCGCTGGCCACCACCACGGCATAGAACACGAAGGCCGAAAGCTCGCCGCCCGACAGCCGGCCGGCCACCACGTCGTGCCCGCCGGTCCACAGGATCAGGCTGACGGCGCCGAACACCAGCAGGATCACCAGCGCGGTCAGCCAGGCACGGGCGCGGATGCGCTGCACCGCGGTCTGGAAAGCACCCTCGGCGACGGCGCCGAAGCGCTCGCTTTCCAAGGCTTCGTGGGTGAAGGCCTGGACGGTGCGGATCGCCGACAGCGTCTCGTCGACCCGGCTACCGATATCCGCCACGCGGTCCTGCGAATCGCGCGACAGGCGACGCACGCGGCGGCCGAAGACCAGGATCGGCAAGACCACGGCGGGCACCACCAGGAAGACCAGGCCGGTCAGCTTGGGCGAGGTCACCAGCAGCAGCACCGAGCCGCCGAGGAACAGCAGCGCGTTGCGCAGCGCCTGCGAGACCGAGGTCCCCACCACCACCTGCAGCAGGGTCGTGTCGGTGGTCAGGCGCGACAGGATCTCGCCGGTCTTGTTGACCTCGAAGAAGGCGGGTGACAGCCGCACCACGCGCTCGTAGACGGCGCGCCGCAGGTCGGCCACCACGCGCTCGCCGATCCAGGAAACCAGGGAGAAGCGCCAGAAGGTCGCCGCCGCCAGCAGCACCACCACGCCCAGCAGCACCAGCACGGTGTTGTCGAGCTGCCCGGCATCGCCGGTGGCGAAGCCCTGGTCGACCAGGTGGCGCAGCGCGAAGCCCAGGCCCAGCACGCCGCTGGCCGCCACCACTAGCGCCACGCCGGCGCCCAGCGCCTGCCGCCGGTAGGGCTTGAGATGGCGCCACAGCAGCTTCAGGACCGCTAGGCTGCTGGCCCGCGGCCGGTCACTGCTGCGCGCCTGCTGGATCATCGAGGGCTGCCGCATGGCTGCCCTATCGCACGCGCACCGGCCGCCGGCAAGCCGCCGCGCAGTCGCGGGGCAGGCAGACTGGGCCGACGCCAGCGCCCGGCAAGGCCCCGACCGGCACGGCACGCCCGTGCGGCAACCATTGACAGGGATCAGGCAGCTTCATTAATTGTTACATATCGACTGATCGGTTTAGAAAAATGCGCAGACCGGACGGAGGTTCCATGGCACAGCAGATCCTGGGCGACGACGAGATCCAGCACTATCGCCGCGACGGGCTGTTGATTCCACGCTATCGGCTGCCCGCCACCTTCATCGCCAACGCGGCCGCCGCGATCCAGGCACTGGTCGCCGCCAATCCCAACCGCCCGCCCTATGTCCTCACCAATGTCGAGGAAGAAGGCGATGGCCCCAGCGGCATCGCCGGCAGCCGGCGCTTCCTGGAACTGGCCGCCTTTCCGCCGCTGCTGGACATGATGGAACAGCTGATCGGGCCCGACCTGCTGCTGTGGGACTGCGCGGTGATTTCCAAGCCGCCGGGCGCCGGCAAGGTCATCTTCTGGCACCAGGACAGCCCCTACCTGCCCCGCATCAAGCCGCTGACCACCACCACCTACTGGATCTCCATCGATGGCGCGACGCCGGAGAACGGCTGCATGAACTACATTCCCGGCTCGCACACCCGCGGCATCCTGCGCCACAGCCGGCAGGAGGCCGATCTGCCCGGCTTCGAGGAGAAGCTGGACGAGAGCGAGGTCGATCTGGCGACCGCGCGGCCGGTGGCGCTGGAGCCCGGACAGTTCTGCATTTTCGACTGCCACACGGTGCACGGCTCCAACGCGAACCGCTCGACCCGGCCACGCACCGCCCTGCTCTTCCGCTTCATTCCCGGCACCTCCTACTACGACTGCTCAGTGCAGCCCTATGTCGGTGGCGACGGCGTGCCGCTGGATACCGAGGAGCGACCGGTCTATCTGCTGCGCGGTCAGGATCGGACCGGCCTGAACAAGCTCTGGCCGCTGCCCGAGGGGTTCCAGCCGGCGGCCTGAGAGGCGACCTTGCCAGGGTTGCAGAACCCTCCGCAGCCGATAGATTGCCCTTTGGCGCCGGCTGACAGGCGCGGGGGGGAACGCTTAGGGATGCCGAAAGTCGGGATGGAACCGATCCGGCGCGAACAGATCTGTCGCGCCGCCTGCAAGGTGATCGGCCGCAAGGGCTTCCGCGGCGCCACGCTGGCCGATGTCGCCAAGGCGGCCAAGGTCTCCACCGGCATGATCAACCACTACTACGCCAACAAGCTAGCGATGCTGGTCGACGCGCTGGTTTTCGTGTCCGATGGCTTCCAGGCCCGCACCCAGGAGGCAATGGATCGCGCCACCACGGCACAGGGCAAGCTGCGCGCGGTGATCGACATCGGCCTGACCCACCGCTCGCCGGAGGAACGCCAGGGGCACCGGATCTGGATCATGGCGCTGGCGGAATCGCTGACCGCGCCGGCGCTGAACAAGGTGATCGTCGAGCGCCGGCGGCTGTACCAGGCGCAGCTCGCCCTGATCTATGCCCAGGTGGCGACCGAGGCCGGGCTGGAACCGGCCAGCGTGCAGGCGCTGGCCGAGGAATGCGATAGCTACATCAACGGCCTGGCAGGCATGGCTTTCGTCACCGACCAGCTGACGCTGTCGCCGGACTGGGTCGAGGCCTCGCTGGTCGCCCTCATCGCGGCGCGGCATCGCTGACCGGCCGGCGGAAGCGCCGGCGCGCCAGCGCCACCAGCAGCACGGCGAAAGTCAGCAGCGTCAGCAGGCTCGACGCCGCGGCGATGGTGGGGTCGATGGTGTGGCGCGCCTGCTCCCACATGGTGACCGGCAGGGTGCGGGTCTTCGGCCCGGTCAGGAACAGCGCCACGACGATTTCATCCCACGAGGTGACGAAGGCGAAGATGCCGCCCACGGCGACACCCGGCAGGATCAGCGGCAGTGTGACGCGGCGGAAGGCATAGGCGCGCCCGGCACCCAGGCTATAGGCCGCCAGCTCGAACTCCCGCGGCAAGCCATAGAGCGAGGCCGACACCGGCAGCAGCACGAAGGGAATCGCCAGCACCGTGTGCGCGGCCACCAAGCTGGGAAAGGACGCCAGGCCAAGCCCCTGCACCGTGATGTACATGCCGAGACCGCTGACGATGACGGGCACGATCATCGGGCTGAGCAGCAGTCCGCGCAGCAGCCCGGCGCCGCGCGGCCGACCACGCACCAGTCCAAGCGCCGCCAGGGTGCCCAGCAGCACCGCCGCCAGGGTCGACAGCAGTGCCACCTCCAGCGAGTTGACCGTGGCGCCGGTCCAGGCCTTGGAGCGGAAGAAGTTGGCATACCAGTCCAGGCCGTAGCCCGGCGGCGGAAAGGTCAGCAGCTTGCCCGAGGAAAAGGACATCAGCACGACGACGCAGGAGGGCAGCAGCAGGAACAGCGACACCAGCAGCCCGACCAGGCGCAGCCAGGCCGGGGTGCGGGCGAAGGCGATGGAGCGCACGCCGCCGCTCATCGCCGCGCCCCCGCGCCGAACAGATCGTCCAGCCGCACCAGGCGCCCGCCCAGGCCGACCAGGAGCAGCACCACCACGAGGCCCTACTCCGCCGCCTTGGGCGGTGCTGGCACCGGCGGGCGCGACGCCTCGGGCCCGGCCAGCGGCCGCGCCTCGACGCGGGCGAAGCAGAACAGGCCGATGGCGATGCTGCAGGCCACCGACAGGTAGAGCACGGCGAAGGCCTGGGCCACCACGGCGCGGCCCTGGGCGTCCAGCGGATGGCGTGCCAGGTCCTGCAGCCCGGCCAGGCCATCGATATCGGGGGACCACAGCGCGATGAGGCGCAGCACCAGGGTGGAGGCCGCGGCGGTGGCCACCGCGCCGCCCAGCGCGCGGGAGAAGCCGATGGAGCCGCCGACGGCGCCGAGGTCGCGGCGCTGCACGGCGTTCTGCGCCGCCACCATGGTGATGGGGAAGATCGGGCCGATGCCGAAGCCGACCAGCATCAGCAGCACCGCCGTCACCATGGGATCCGCCGTCGGGCTGAAGGCAGCCAGCGCCGCCACCGCCAGCAGCGCGACGATGGCGATCGGCAGGCCGATCATCGGCGGTCGCTTGTAGAGGCCACTGCGGCTGACCCAACGGCCGGCCAGGCCGGCGGTCAGCGTGGTGGAGAGCATCATCGGGATCATCAGCAACCCAACCTGATCCGACGGCACGCCCAGCGCCACCTGCAGGAAGGTCGGCGTCAGCACCGTCACCGCCAGATAGCTGCCGAACACCAGGAAGATCGCCAGCAGCAGCGGCCGGACCACCGAGTCGGTCAGGAAATGCGGCGGAATGATCGGTTCGACCGCGCTGCGCTGGCGCAGGATGAAGATCGTGCCCAGCAGCAGCGCGCCGCCGATGGCGGCCAGCACCGGCAGCGAGGTCCAGGGGTGCCGCACGCCACCCCAGGTCAGCGCCAGCAACAGCCCGGTGGCGCCGCCGGCGAAGCAGAGGATGGAGAACCAGTCGATCCGGGCCGGCCGCGTCACCTTGGGCAGCCGCTTCAGCACCCGGTCGACGATGACGAAGGACAGCAGGCCCAGCGGCAGGTTGATCCAGAAGATCCAGGGCCAGGAGGCGTAGTGCGTCAGGAAGCCGCCCAAAGTCGGCCCCAGCAGCGCCGAGCCGGCCCAGACGGCGGAGAAGTAACCGCTGTAACGGCCGCGCTCGCGCGGGCTCACCACGTCGGCGACGATGGTCTGCACCATGGTGATCAGGCCGCCGCCGCCGACGCCCTGCAGCGCGCGCGCCAGGATCAGCATCAGCATGGATTGGGACAGCGAACAGAGAACCGAGCCCACCAGGAAGATCGCCAGGCAGAGGTGAATGATGGCGCGCCGGCCATAGAGGTCGCTGAGCTTGCCCAGCACCGGCGTCGCCGCGGTCGAGGTCAGCAGATAAGCCGTCACCACCCAGGCGATGAGCTGGAAGTCGCCCAGGTCGGCAGCGATCGAAGGCAGCGCCGTGGCGACGATGGTCTGGTCCAGCGCCGACAGGAACAGGGCCAGCATCGCCCCCCAGATGACGGCGTTCTTGTCCTTCTGGCTCAAGGCGGGCTGAGAGGGCTGGGCGGCGGCGGGCGGGCTCATGGTGGGATGAAATAGGCGCTGGCGGCCGGCGGCAGCCTTGCAAATCCCGGGGTACAGCAATTCCCCGGCGGCGGCCGGCAAGCATCGCCAGGGGGCCGCCGCCGGGGGGCCTTGCCATGGCCGCCAGCCTCCGCTATAAGCCGCGCCTCTTTTGCCGGAGCGCCCTGCCGATGAAGTCCGACATCCATCCCGACTACCACGAGATCACCGTCATCATGACGGATGGGACCCAGTTCCAGACCCGCTCGACCATGGGCAAGGCCGGCGACACGCTGCGCCTGGACATCGATCCCAAGACGCATCCGGCCTGGACCGGCGTGCACCGCCTGATGGATACCGGCGGCCAGCTTGCCAAGTTCAACAAGAAGTTCGGTGGCATCAGCCTGCCGCCGAAGAAGTAGGCGCCATC
Source organism: Rhodospirillales bacterium (assembly GCA_038363005.1). Classification (GTDB taxonomy): domain Bacteria; phylum Pseudomonadota; class Alphaproteobacteria; order Kiloniellales; family JACOMY01; genus JAKOWB01. Next base: position 74,447 of record JBBQBI010000021.1, on the reverse strand, counting down.
AGGCGGCCGACGAGTTTCAGGGGCGCTGCGGCGCCCCTTTCCATTTCAAATACTTAGACCTGCAGGCCCGGCCCTTGAAGGCGCCCGGGGGTCTTCCTACATCGAGGATTGTCGGAGAGCCGGATGCCCAATCGGGGTCCACCGCTCGCCCGGCAGCATGCCGGGGCCGGCCCATGTGGGCGGCCCCACCACATCAACCTCGTTGCTCCTTGGAGGACTTGGACCATGCGTACCTATGACCTTTCCCCGCTCTATCGCGCCACCGTCGGCTTCGACCGTCTCGCCACGCTGCTGGACGGCATGAACCGCTCCGACGAGCAGGCCTTTTCCTATCCGCCCTACAACATCGAGAAAGTCGCGGAAGACCAGTACCGCATCTCGATGGCGGTCGCCGGCTTTGCCGAGAGCGACCTGGAGCTGACGGTGAAGGAAGGCAGCCTGATCGTCACCGGCAAGAAGTCGAAGCCCGAGAGCGAGAGCGAGACCAGCTTCCTCTATCGCGGCATCGCGCAGCGCGCCTTCGAGCGCCGTTTCGATCTGGCCGACCACATCAAGGTGACCGGCGCCAGCATGGCCAACGGCCTGCTGCACATCGAGCTGATGCGCGAAGTGCCCGAGACCCTGAAGCCGCGCTCCATCAAGATCGCGGCCGGTGTCGCGGCGCAGCCCCGGGTGATCGAGAACGCCCAGGCGGCCTAACGACCCCCGCGGCCTGACGGCCCCTGCGGCCTAACGACCACGGGTTCTCAGACCTGAAGCGACGACGGCCGGGGTGGCGACACCCCGGCCGTTTTGCCATGGCGGCCGGCGCGGCGCGGCCTAGACTGCCGCGCCGTGCGCCACTCCCTCCTCCCCCTGCTGCCCTGGTTGCTTGCCGCCCTCGCCTTCGCCGGCGTGGCGCTGCATCCGCCGAACAATCTCGACGTCAGCTGGTACCTGGTCGCGGCGCGGACCTGGGCGGCCGGCGGCGAACTCTATGTCACGCTGCGCGACCCCAACACGCCGGCCGTCTGGTACCTCTTCCTCGGCATCGAGCGCCTGGCCGGCTGGCTCGGCCTGCCGGCGCACCGCCTGTTCTATCTGCTGGTAGCGCTGGCCAGCCTGGGCCTGCTGTGGCTGACGATGCGGCTGCTGCCGGCGGCCGACGCGGCCGGACGGCGGCGGCGGCAGGCGACCCTGCTGGCCGGCGCCTTTCTCTGCGGTTTTGCCGGCCTGACCCTGGCCGGGCAGCGCGACCCGCTGGTGGTATTGCTGCTGCTCCCCTACCTGGCCTGGATCCAGCGACTCAGCGAGAGCGCCGCGGACGGGCATCGCCGCCTGGGCAGCCTGGCCACGCTACTGGCCGGCCTGGGCCTGCTGATCAAGCCGCATTTCCTCATCTGGATCCTGCTGCTCGAGGGGCTGCTGGCCTGGCGGCTTGGCAGCTGGCGCAGCTGGCGGCGCGGAGATCTGCGCTGGCCGGCGCGGGCGACGCTGCTGCTGGGTCTGGCGCTGCTGCTGGGCCATCCGGCCTATCTGGACTACCTTGAGCGCTATGCCAGCTACTACAGCGCCTTCCCGGCGGCGGCGCTGTCGTCGCGCACCCTCTTCGGCCTGCTGCTGCTGGCCCTGCTGCTGGCCTTCCGCCTGCTGCTCGGCCGGCCCGACCGGGGCTGGGGCGACACCTTGCTGGTGGGTGCCGTAGCGGCGCTGCTGACCGCGCTGCTGCAGGGCAAGTGGTGGGACTATCAGGCCATGCCGATCGAGACCCTGGCCGGCCTAGCCTGGGTCGCGCTGCTGCTGCGGGGCGCACCGGCGGACCGCTGGGGTCCGGCCTGGCGTCGCCTGGCGCTGCGGGCGCTGACCTGGGCGGCACTGGCCTGGTTCGCCGGCGCCGCGGTCTCAGCCAGCAAGCAGCAACTCCGCTTCGTGCTGCGGCCTTTCGAGCAGCCGGCCGCGGCTGCCCTGGCCGCCGCCTTCGACGACCTGGCCAAGCGCCAGCCGGTTGCCGTGCTCGGCGGTACGACGGGGGTGATCGCCGCCTATCTGAGCCAGGCGCGCTGGGCCTTGCCCGATCCGAGCTACTGGGTGGTCGACCTGCTGGCGCCGCTGCATCGGTCAGGCGACGCCATCGCTCCGGCGCTGCTGCGGGCCGAGGCCCGCCATTTCGAAGATGTCGCTGCAGCGCTGGCACGCACGAGGCCGACGCTGCTGGCCTTTGCCGAGGAGGGGGACAGCACTAGCGTCGACGCCTTGGCCTACTACCGGCGCGACGCCGCCATGGCCCAATTGCTGGGGGACTATCGTCTGGTCGGCCATGCCGGCGGCTATGCGCTCTGGCTGCGCGACGGCCACTGAGCCAGCAGCATTGCCGGCTTCGGCCGCAGCACGCGGAACTGGTTGCCGTCTTCCAGCAGGTCATAGAGCGCCAGGATCGGCTGGTAGCGCCCACGTCGATAGTCGTGCAGCGCGACGACGCTGCCGGCGTGGCACAGCTGTGTCGCCACCAGCGCGCACTCCAGGCGGCGCCGGCCATCGATGAAGACGAAGTCGAAGCGCCGTCCCAGGGTGAGTGGCAGGGTCGCATAGTTCGGTTCGGGATCGCGGTCGCTGTTGCGCGGCCCGACGCGGTCGCCGATCAGCGCCGTCAGGCCCGGCCAGGTCGGCAGCTGCGCCACCACCGCCGCCTGATAGGCCGCGTTGTCGTCGATAGTGACCAGGCGGTCCAACCCGTAACGCGCGCGATGGCTGGCCAGGGCCAGCGTGGTGTGGCCGGTGCCCCACTCCAGGAACGCCCGGGTGACCGGCCGGACATAGCGCATGACGACGCGATCCAGCTCGGTCAGATAGTCGGCGCCATAGGCCAGGGACGAGCGGACGCCAGTGCCCAGACGCAGTTCGTTGTGGGGCGGCACGACATCATCCACCGCTCGCCTGCCTTCTCAATGACAACCCGCCGCGAGGATTCCACGTGCCGTCGCAGCTGGCCAGGGCCGCGAGGCCGTGCGACCTAAAGCATTAGGCGCGCGGCGAAATGCGCGCAGTGGTACGCCTGGACCAGCTGCGAAACAGAGGGATTTCAGGCATGTCGACGCCGGCACAGGCACCCCTCGCATCCCACCGGTGGGCCCTGGTTCTGCTGATGACACTCGCCGCGCCCTGGCCCACCGCCCGGGCGGCGAACGACTGCGGCGCGCCGGTGATGAACGCCGTCACCTGCACGGCGCCGGTCATGGGGCAGTCCTTCACCGATGCCGACGGCATCACCTACGCCGCCGGAGCCAGCAGCCTGGCCATCACGGTGAACGGCGGCGTCACCGCCGAGCACGTCGCCCTGAACGGGACGAGTGCCGCTGCCGCGCTATCCATCGACAACAGCGGCACGATCGAACAGACCGCTGTTTCGACCGGAACGGCCATTGCCGGACTCTATGCAGCCGTCCAGATAGGCGGCACCGGCCCGGTCAGCATCACCAACAGCGGCGACATCACCACCAGCGGCGCCGTTGTTCACGGCATCTTCGGCGATACCGTCAGCGGCCTGCTGTCAATCGAAAGCAGCGGCAGCATCGAAACCACGGGCAACTCAGCCGACGGTATTTTCGCCCGCAGCATCGCCGGCCAGATCGAGATCACCGCCCACGGCTCGATCGAGACCCAGGCCGTGGGTACCGGGGCAGCGCCAATTCTCGTCATCAGCGATGGCGGCGACGTGCACATCACAACGGACGCGGCCCTGATCAGCCACAGCACGAGCAACGGCATTCATCTCTTCTCTGGCGCTGCCGGGGCAGACGTCACGCTGGATATGACCGGCGGCTCGGTCACCACGGAGAATGGCGATGGCATCTACATCGCGGCGGGCGTCGGCAGCGCCCACCTCATGCTCGCCGGCAGCATCATGGCGACCAACGGCGGCGATGCCGTCTACGTCAATGCCATCGGCGGCATCACAGTCACACTGGACGGCTCCGCCAGCAGCGCGCTCGGCCAAGCGATCAATCTGAACGGCGCCGGCGGCACCACCGCCCTGACGATCAATGCTGGTGGCTTCGCCACGGCCCTGGGGAATCTGCGGACCATTGCCCTGTCGGGTGCCAGCGGCATCACCTTCGATAACGCCGGCGAAGTGACGAACGACAACTACTTCCTGTCGACGGAAGGCGCCACGACTCTGCGCAACGACGGCATCTTGCGCGGCTCGGCAACCCTCTTCGGTGGCGACCAGAAGGTCCAGAACCGCAGCGGCGGCCTGATCGATTGGTCGCGGCTGACCGGCGACGCAGTCTTCAGCTTCGGCGACGGCACCGACCTGTTCGACAACCAAGCCGGCGCCCTGCTCAGCCTGCGCAGCAAGACGCTGGGCGGCGACCTGTTCCAGATGACCGGACTGGAGACCTTCCGCAACGCCGGGCGCGTCTCGCTGGCGGATCTGGAGACCGGCGGCGGCGGCGCCGATCCCGGCGACGTGCTGGAGATCAGTGGCGCCTATGTCAGCGCTGGCGGCACGCTGGCGCTCGACGTCACGCTGGGCGGCGACGGCTCCGCCGCCGACCTGCTGCGTGTCGGCTCGACCGTCCTGGCCGGCGGCCCGACCTTGATCGAGGTGGTGAACGCCGGCGGCCTGGGCGCCGCCGCGCCGACCGGCATCAAGCTGGTCGAGGTGACGGGCGCCTCGGCGACCAAGGCCTTCGCCCTGGCGGCGCCGGTCAGCGCCGGTGGTTTCGACTACTATCTGGTGCGCGGCGCTGACGGCGACTGGTACCTGACCACCAACAACCCCATCACCACGACACCGGTGAAGGCCTTCCAGGCCAGCAGCCTGCTGGTTGCCTGGCAGCAGGGCCTGGGCCCATTGAGCCAGCGGATGAGTGAGCTGCGCGCCTTGTTCACCAGCGATGTGGGGCAGACCGCCGCCCTGGGTTTGGCCGATGCCGGGGATCCCGCGCCGCGGACAAGCAGCGGCCTGTGGCTGCGCGGCGCCGGTGCCCACTATGACTTCGACAGCTCGGTTGGCGTCGCCTTCGAACAACAGACCACGGTACTGCAGGCCGGCTACGACCTGGGCTTCCGCGATGCCTTCGGCGGCGATCTGCTGCTGGCCGGGCTGGCCGGCACCTTGACGCAGTCGACGGCCGAAGCCGGCGGCAGCAGCCTGGAGCTCACCGGCTACGGCGGCGCGCTCTATGCCACCTGGCTCAGCGGCCCGCTGTACCTCGACGCCATCGCCAAGGCCGACGCCTTCACCGTCACGCAGCGCGACGACGATAGCCGGGCGCACAGCAACGGCTGGGTCGCCGGCCTGTCGCTGGAGACCGGCTGGCGTGCCGAACTGGGCGGCAGCCTTTACCTGCAGCCCGAGGCGCAGCTGAGCTACGCCACCGGCGACCTGGGCGACTTGACCGACGCGCTGGGTCGCGACGTTGCTTTCGGCCAGATCGACTCGCTAACCACGCGCCTCGGCCTCGAGCTGGGGGTCAGCCTGGCAGCCGGCGGTGGCGTGGTGCTGCGGCCGCAGCTGTCGGCCGACTGGATCCACGAGTTCCTTGGCGAGAGCGAGGCCAGGGCCGGCGGCTTGACAGCGGTCAGCGACCTGGGCGGCAGCCGCTGGCGCCTGGGCGGCGGCCTAGCGGTGATCGATACGGGCGGCGGCTTCCAGCTCAGCATCGGCGGCGCCTACGAGGCGGGCGACAGCGGCGACGGTCTCAGCGTCAACGCCACGCTGCGCCTGCCGCTCTAGGCATCAGGGCGGCAGGTCGCTGCGCGACAGCACGGTGACGCGATGCGGCCCGTCGATGCGGTAGTGCCAGCCAGCCCAGATGACGTGGCGCCCGAACAGCCCGGCATAGCCCAGGGCCAGGTGCAGCAACGCCAGCGGCAGGCCGGCCAGCGCGGTTAGCAGGGCGGCCCCGCGCCAGGCCCGCGCCGCCGCCGGCCCGGCGATGTCGAACACCAGGCCCTGGCGGATCGCCGCCTTGCCGAAGTCACTGACCAGGCCGACACCCAGCGCGACATAAGCCAGCTCCGGCAGGCGGCTGGGCGCGCCCAGCGCCAGCCCGGCGAGGGTCGCCAGCCAACCCAGCACCGGGATCGGCAGGCAGAGGCGCGCCACGGCGCGATAGTGCGGCGCGTACCAGCGCACCTGGATGTACTGCCGCCGGCCGAAATTCAGCAGCCTCTTCCAGCCATAGTCGATGTAGGTCGGCAGCAGTATGTCGCGTGGCACCACCACCTTGAGGCCGGCACGGCGAAACAGCTCCGACACCATCAGGTCATCGTTGAAGGCACCGACCAGGCCCTGGCGGAATCCAGCCTGCGCCCAGGTCTCGCGCCGCGCCGCGGTGCTGCCGGCCCAGCAGAGCACGCGGTCCGGCCGCACCCGTGGCGCGCTGGCCAGCGCCAGGTCCAGCGCCGCGGTGACGCTGGACGACAGCCGCGGGCGAAAGGGCACCAGCAGGCGGTAGCCGGTGACCACCTGCGCCTCGCCCGCGACCAGCGGCCGGACCAGGCGCCGCAGCCAGTCGACGGGCGGCACCGCATCGGCATCGGCCAGCACGACGATGGCGTCGGCCGCCCCCACCTGGTCGAAGCCGGCCATGACGTTGGCCACCTTCTGGCTGCTGTTCTCGGCCCGCGCGCCCACCGCCAGGCTGCCGCGCCCGGCGACACCCGGCGTCTGCAGCAGGCGCACCGCCGGGTCGTCCGGCGATTCCACCGCCAGCACGACGCGGAAGTCGGGATAGTCCTGCCGGCCCAGCGCGGCGAAGAAGTCGCGCGACGCCCGCGTCTCGGCCTTGCAGGCGACGACGACGACCAGCGGCGGCGTATCCGGTACGACCGCCGGGGCAGTCCGGCCGCGCCGCCGCCGGGTGCGCAGCCAGCTGCCGATCAAACCGCCCAGCGTCCAGAGCATCCACAGCACCATGAAGCCGGCAAGGACAGTTTCGGACCACAAAGGCAGCATGCTGGAAACCTGCTCATCGGCTGGCTTGATGTCGATTCGAACCGGCGCGGAAGCGGCATAGTGCACTGTCATGGACGCCGGCTCCACCGCCCCGGCTGACCTGTGCGCCCGTGGAATCTGGTCGCCGGCAGGACCTACGCATAAACTGCACTAATGCAAAGCCTGCGCCGTCGCCTGCCACCGCAATCCACGCTGCTGGCCTTCGAAGCCGCGGCCCGCCTGGGCTCCTTCACCAAGGCCGCTGTTGAGCTGGGCATCACCCAGGCGGCGGTCAGCTTGGCGGTGCGGCAGCTAGAAGGACTGCTGGGCCAACCGCTGTTCCATCGCCAGCACCGGGCGATCCAGCTTACCGACGGTGGCCGGCGGCTGTTCAACGACGTCAGCATCGGTCTGGGCCACATCGCCGGCGCGGTCGATGCGCTGCGGCGCCAGCGCCAGGACGGGCCGGTGTCGCTGTCGGTCTCCACCGCCTTCGCCACACACTGGATGCTGCCGCGCCTGGCCCGCTTCAAGCAAATCTTGCCGGACGTGGAGCTCAACCTGCGCACCAGCGACCAAGACGTCGACCTGATGCAGGAGGGCGTGCAGCTCGGCATCCGCCGCGGTGCCGGCGACTGGGGCGAGTACGAGGCGGCGCGCTTCGAGGACGAGGTGCTGCTGCCGATCTGCGCGCCCAGCTTCCTGCGCATCGCCGGCCGGCTGCAGGCGCCGGCCGACCTGCTGCGCTGCCACCTGATCCACCTGGAGGAGCCCTTTCGCCCGCGTCCGACCTGGAGCGACTGGTTCGCCGCCATGGCGGTGCAGCACCGCGACCAGGGCGATGGCCTGCGGGTCAACGACTACGCCATCGTCATCGCCGCCGCGCTGGGTGGCGAGGGCGTGGCGCTGGGTTGGCAGCACATCGTGCGCCATCACCTGGAAACCGGTCGGCTGGTCGCGGCGCTCGACCGCCGCTGGACCACCGGCCTCGGCTTCTACGTGGTCTGGCCGCGCGGCGAGGCGCTGACCGCCAACGCCGCCAAGGTACGCGACTGGATCGTCGCCGAGGGGCGCGCCGCGCCGCCGCTGGCCAGCGCGCCACGCCGCCCGCTGGCCGGCCTGCGGCGGGCGCCTTAGCCCTGCAGCACGCCGCGACGGACCTGATCGTCTTCCATGGCCTGGAACAGCGCCTTGAAGTTGCCCTCGCCGAAGCCCTCGTTGCCGCGCCGCTCGATGATCTCGAAGAAGATCGGACCGATGGCGTTCTCGGTGAAGATCTGCAGCAGCAGGCCCTGGCCCTCGGTCGGCGCGCCGTCGACCAGGATCTTCAGGCGGCGCAAGGTCGCCAGGTCCTGGCCGTGTCCCGGCACGCGGGCATCGACGCGCTCGTAGTAGCTGTCGGCGGTGTCGAGGAACTTGGTGCCCTTGGCCTTCAGCGCCTGCACCGTGTGCACGATGTCTGTCGCACCCAGCGCGATGTGCTGCACGCCCTCGCCGCGGTAGTGGCGCAGGTACTCCTCGATCTGGCTCTTGTCGTCGGAGGACTCGTTGATCGGGATGCGGAGCTTGCCGCAGGGGCTGGTCATGGCGCGGCTGGTCAGGCCGGTCAGCTTGCCCTCGATGTCGAAGTAGCGCACCTCGCGGAAGTTGAAATAGCGCTCGTAGAACTGCGCCCACTTGTCCATGCCGCCGCGGAAAACGTTGTGCGTCAGATGGTCGATGTAGGTCAGGCCGGCGCCCTGCGGCTTCTGCTCGACACCAGGCAGCGGCTTGAAGTCGACGTCATAGATCGACTGCGCGCCGTAGCGGTCGACCAGGTAGAGCTCGGCACCGCCGATGCCACGGATGGCAGGGATGTTGAGCTCCATCGGCCCGACTTTGCGCTCCACCGGCTCGGCACCCAGGGCCACGGCACGCTGGAAGGCGGCGGCGGCATCCTTGACGCGGATGGCGAAGGCGTTGACGCAGGGGCCGTGCGCGGCGGTGAAGGACTCGGCGAAGGAATCCTTCTCGCCGTTCAGGATGAAGTTGATCTCGCCCTGGCGGTAAAGCGTGACCGCCTTGGAACGGTGCTCCGCCACGGCGGTGAAACCCATGCGCTCGAACAGCGCGCCCAGCGGCGCGGGGTCCTGCGCGGCAAACTCGACGAACTCGAAGCCGTCGGTGCCCATGGGGTTGTCCCACAGGTTCTGGGGAGTGGCGGAAGCGGCGGACTGGGCCATGCGTGGTCTCCAACAGATGAAGGCGCCAGATTATCACGCCAGCAGCGCAAATTTCCGGCTTTCGCGTAGCTCTTACACGAGAATATTAGTATCTTTCTGCAATCAACGCCTCATTGACGCTGGAAAGCTGCATGGCCGAACTCGACCCCTTCGATCGCCGTATCCTGTCCGCGCTACAGGCCGACGGGCGCCTGACCATGACGGCGCTAGCCGAACAGGTAGCGCTGTCGGCGACGCAGTGCGCCCGCCGCCTGCAGCGGCTGGAGGCCGCCGGCCTGGTCGCCGGCTACGGCGCCAGGCTGGACCGGGTGAAGGCCGGCTGGTCGGTCATGGTGCTGGTCTCGGTCGCGCTGGAGCGTCACGGCGAGGCCCGGGCCGAGGCCTTCCACCAGGCGGTGCGCCGCCTGCCCGAAGTGATCGAATGCCTGCTGTTGACCGGCGACGCCGACTATCAGCTCCGCGTCGTGGCGCCGGACCTCGAGGCCTATGCCCGCTTCGTTACCGACACGCTGATGCGTCTGCCCGGTGTCGCCTCGATCCGCAGCGGCGTGGTGCTGACCGAGGTGAAGGGGCTGAGCCCGCTGCCGGTGTGAGGCTCTCACCCGGTATCACCACCTCACTGTCATCCCGGCCGGAGCGCAGCGGAGAGCCGGGATCCAGGGGGCCGGGTTCGGCAGAGCGAGACCAGTCCCCTGGACCCCGGATCTGCGGCGGCTACGCCGCCTTGTTCGGGATGACACGGGCTTGAGTTGTCTCCAATCTTCTACTCCGCGTCGCTCTGCCGCTCCGGCCGCGCCAGCTGGAAGGCCGGGAGTGCGTTGCAGGCGGCCTCGACTGCCAGTAGCGTCAGATAGTCCTCGACCGGGCAGTTGAAGCGCCGCGCGTTGAAGAGCTGCGGCACCAGGCAGAGGTCGGCCAGCGTCGGTGTGGCGCCGAAAGCAAAGGGGCCGCCCTGCGGCCGCGGAGCCAGCAGCGCCTCCAGCGCGCCCAGGCCCTCGGCGATCCAGTGGCGGTACCAGGCATCGCGCGCCGCCTTGTCCTGACCCATCGCGGTCTCCAGGTAGCCAAGGACGCGCAGGTTGTTCAGCGGATGGATCTCGCAGGCCACCAGCAGCGCGGCGGCGCGCACCTGGGCGCGGGCCAGGGGCGCGGCCGGCAGCAGCGGCGGCTCGGGATAGGCCTCCTCCAGGTACTCGATGATGGCGAGCGACTGGGTCAGCGACTGGTCCTCGACCTCCAGGACCGGGACCAGCGCGGCGGGATGGCGCGCGCGATGCGCCGCCTGCCGGTGCTGCCCGCCGTCCTTCACCAGGTGGACCGGCTGGCGCTCGACCGTCAGGCCCTTCAGCGCCAGCGCGATGCGCACGCGATAGCCAGCCGAGGAGCGGAAGTAGTCGTAGAGCTTCATGGCAGCAGCGTCCGGCGCGCCAGAGCGATCGCCTCCTCCACCACTCCGGGCTCGCCGATGTGGTTGGCCAGCAGCAGCACCAGCTTGGCGTCCAGCCGCCGGCTGGCGGCTTCGTCCAGCCCCTCATGCGCGGAGAGCAGGGCGCTGTAGAGGCCGTCGGGGTCGGTTAGACGGGGATCGGTCTTCAGGGGCATGCTAATTTCTTTCCTTCGGCATGCTCGGGCCGCGCTTCGCGCCCTGCTTCGCCAGCCCGAGCATCCATCGCGCCGCCTTCGCCCGGCCCACCCATGGACCCTCGGGACAAGCCCGAGGGTGACGGTTTGGCTAGAGTGCGGTCGAGCGCTTGCCGCACCGCGTCTGCGTCGAGGCGCCACCAACGCGCAGCAATGTGACGGTCGGGCCGCAGCAGATAGGTCGTGCCGGCACCATAACGCCGGGCGATCAGTCCTTCACTGTCCATCACCTCCACCCCGACGCGCAGGAGGGCCACGCCTTCTGGCGCGACAGCCTGCGGATCGAAGCTCAGCAGCGTGAAGTCGGGGCCGAGGCACGCCAGCAGCCAGTTCGCTCCATTGGCCGTCGTCACCGGCGCGTCGAGCGCCGCCGCGCCGGGCGCCAGGCCGCCATCGAACGAGTCGACATCCGGCGTCGAGAGCGGCGTTGCCGCGTAGCTGGCGGCGCGTGACAGGCGGCCGGAGTTGATCAGCGCGCGGGCGAAGGGTGCTTCCGCCGCCAGTTCGAGAACTGCGTCACGATAGGCGCGGCTGGCGGCCGACTTGGGCGTGATGAAATCGGTGGCCCGCGTCGAGTGCAGGATGTTCTCATCGGCCGCCGGAATGCGCTCCGCCTCGTAGCTGTCGAGTAGCGCCTCGGGCGCGTCGCCGCGCAGCACCGCCGCCAGTTTCCAGGCCAGGTTCTCGGCGTCCTGCAGGCCACTGTTGCCGCCGCGCGCACCGAAGGGCGAAACTTGGTGCGCCGAGTCGCCGGCAAAGAGCACGCGGTCGTGGCGGAAGCGCTCCAGCCGCCGGCATTTGAAGGAGTAGACCGAGACCCACTCCAGGCTGAAGCGCCGCTCCGGCCCCAGCATGGCAGCGAGGCGCGCCGTCACCCGCGCCGGCTCCTTCTCGATTTCCGGGTCGGCGTCGGGGCCGAGCTGGAAGTCGATGCGCCAGACGCGGTCGGCTTGCTTGTGCAGCAGCACCGACTGGCCGCGGTGGAAGGGCGGGTCGAACCAGAACCAGCGCTCGGCCGGATAGTCGGCCTCCATCAACAGGTCTGCGATGAGGAAGCGGTCGCGGAACACGCGGCCGGGAAAGGCCAGGCCCAGCAGGTCGCGCGTTGCGCTGCGCGCGCCGTCGCAGGCCAGCAGCCAGTCGGCCCGCAGGCGGTAGGGACCGTCCGGCGTCTCCACCGCCAGGGTAGCACCCGCCGTGTCCTGCTGCAGCCCAGCCAGGCGATGCTTCCAGCGCAGCTCGATCAGCGGCAGCTCTGCGGCGCGCGCCACCAGCCACTCCTCGACATAGTACTGCTGCAGGTTCACGAAGGCGGGACGGCTGTGCCCGGCTTCCGGCAGCAGGTTGAAGTCATAGAGCGTGCGCGCCTGGTGGAAGACCTTGCCCAGGTTCCAGGTCACGCCCTTGTCGACCAACCGCTGGCCCAGGCCCAGGCGGTCGAAGAGCTCCAGCGTGCGCTTGGCCCAGCAGATGGCGCGGCTGCCGACCGAGACGGTGTCGTCGTCGTCGAGCACCACGCTGGGTATGCCGCGCAGAGCCAGGTCGACGGCCAGCGCCAGGCCGACCAGCCCGGCACCGACGATGACGACGGGGTGGTGTTCATCGCGCGCCGGCGCCGGGCGATAGGGGTAGCGGGGGTTCTGATAGGTCTGCGGCGTGATCATGGCGCGCTCTGGCAGTCCTCCCTCTCCCGCTTTCGGCGGGAGAGGGTCGGGGTGAGGGCCTTCGGTCGGTGCGACCGGACGCAGCCGCACCAAACGCCCTCACCCGGCTCGCTACCGCTCGCCACCCTCTCCCGCCAGAAGCGGGCGAGGGTTATCTCCCCGACCCGCACGCCCTTAACCCGCCAGGCTCGCCCACATCTCGCGGTCGCGCTCCGCGGTCCAGATGCGCGGACGCTCGTGGCCTCCGGCTTCATCGAGGGCGCGGGTGACGTCGAAGGGCATGCAGTGCTGGAAGATCACCCAGTCGCCGTACTTCGGTGCCAGCTTTTCCATCGCGCGGTCGTAGATCACCTTCAGGCCCTCGCCCTTGGCGGCACCCGCCTCCGCCAGCGTGTAGAGGTCCTTCAGGAAGTCGCGCGTGCTGGCGATGGCGCGGCCGCAGTCGGCGGCGTTGGTCAGCGCCTCGCCACGGCCGGGCACCAGTTTCTCCGGCCCCAGGTCGAGCAGGCGGTCCAGCGTCGCCGGCCAGTCGCGGAAGTGCGCGTCGCCGCAATAGGGCGTGGCGCCGAACTCCACCAGGTCGCCGGCATAGAGCACCTTCTCCTTGGGCAGCCAGACCACGGTGTCGCCCTGGGTGTGGCCCTTGCCGAGGTGCATTACCTCAAGCTGCCGCTTGCCGAGGAACAGCGTCAGGTGACGGTCGAAGACAACGTTGGGCCAAGTCAAGCCCGGCACCGATTCGGCGGAGCGGAAGAGCCGCGGGAAGCGGCCGACCTCGCTGTCCCAGTCCTGCTGGCCGCGTTCGCGGATCAGCTCCTGCGTGCCGCGGCTGGCGACGATGCTGTGCGCGCCATAGGCGCTGGCACCCAGCACACGCACCGCGTGGTAGTGCGACAGGATCACGTGGCTGATTGGCAGGTCGGTGACGCTCTTGATCCGCGCCAGCACGTCCTGCGCCATCACCGGCGTCGCCTGCGTGTCCACCACCGCGACCCCCCCACCTCCCCGACCGTCGTCGCCGACGATGATGCCGCTGTTGGGGTCGCCCTCGGCTGTATAGGCGTAGAGGCCGGGCGCCAGCTCGGCGAAGGTGACGCGCTTTTCCTCCAGGTCGGCAGCGGAGGCGAAGGCTTTCGTGTTCATGGCAGGCTCTCCCTACGCGGCCGGCGGCGTGTAGCGCTCGACCGTCTGTTCTATGGCGCCGAACAGGCTGCGCCCCGTGCTGTCCAGCATCTCGATCCGCACCTGGTCGCCGAAGGCCAGGAAGGGCGTCACCGGCTTGCCGCCCTGAATAGTCTCGATCATGCGCTGCTCGGCGATGCAGGAGTACCCATGACCGCCGGCGGCGACCGGCCGGCCCGGCTGCCCGTCTTCCTTGTTGGACACCGTGCCGGAGCCGATCACCGTGCCGGCGACCAGCGGACGCGTCCGCGCCGCGTGCGCGATCAAGGTCGGGAAGTCGAAGGTCATGTCGGTCCCGGCATCGGGCCGACCGAACAGCTGGCCATTCAGGTTGGACAGCAGCGGCAGGTGCAGCCGCCCGCCGTCCCAGGCGGTGCCCAGCTCCTCCGGCGTCAGCGCCAACGGCGCGAAGGCCGAGGAGGGCTTGGCCTGGAAGAAGCCGAAGCCCTTGCCCAGTTCGCCCGGGATCAGGTTGCGCAGCGAGACATCGTTGACCAGCAGCAGCAGCTTGATGTGGCCGCCGGCCGCCGCGGCCGAGATACCCATCGGCACGTCGTCGGTCACCACCGCGACCTCGGCCTCGAAGTCGATGCCCCAGGCTTCGTCGGCCATCAGGATGGCATCGCGGGGGCCGAGGAAGGAGTCCGAGCCGCCCTGGTACATCAGCGGATCGGTCCAGAAGCTGGCCGGCATCTCGGCGCCGCGCGCCTTGCGCACCAGCTCGACATGGTTGACGTAGGCCGAGCCGTCGGCCCACTGGAAGGCACGCGGCAGCGGCGCGGCGCAGTCCTCCGGGCGGAACTCCAGCGCCCGACTGCCGCTCACCTCCAGCAGCTTCGACTCGCGCTCCAGGCGCGGCGCCATCTCGCTCCAGCCATCCAGCGCCTGCTGCAGGGTATTGGCGGCCTCGGCCGGCAGGCAGCGACTCCCATCTTGGCTGACCAGGACCAGGCGGCCGTCGCGGCCGCTCTTCAGGCTGGCGAGCCTCATGGCGCGGCCTTGGGCGTCATCCAGGACTGCGCATAGCTCTCCAGCTCGACACCGGGCATGGCCTCGCCCAGGTCCAGCGCGTCGCGCGCGTCGATCATCACGGCATATTCGTCGGTCGCGGCCTTCTTCGGCGTGAAGGCGCCGGCCAGCGCCTTGGGGTGCGGCCCGTGGGTAAAGCCGCAGGGATGAAAGGTGAGCATGCCGGGCTTGATGTTGTCGCGGCTGAAGAAATCGCCGGCGTGATAGAAGATCACCTCGTCATAGTCGTCGTTGTTGTGGAAGAAGGGCACCTTCAGCGCCTCGGGATCGCTCTCGAAGGGGCGCGGCACGAAGCTGCAGACCACAAAGCGGTTGCCAACGAAGGTGGTGTGCGCCGACGGCGGCAGGTGGTAGCGGTGGCTCATCAGCGGGCGGATGTCCTTGATGTTGATGCGCACCGGCGCCAGGTCGCCCTTCCAGCCGATGGCATCCAACGGATTGTAGGGATAGGTCACGGTGCTGAGCACCTGCCGCCGCTTGATGCTGACCGCCCACTCGCTGTCGTCCTGCTGCGCGCGAAAGGCCTCGTCGAGCTTCGGCGTGTCCAGCATGGCGGGATCGAAGATCGCATGCGGCCCGACCAGGCCCTTGTCGGGCAGGCTGTAGCCGCCGTTGGTCGCCTCGATCAGCAGCGCCGTTACCGGCTCGCTGCACTCCAGCCGCCACAGCGTGCCGCGCGGCAGCACCAGGTAGTCGCCGGCGGCGAAGGTCAGGTGCCCGTAGTCGCAGAACAGGTCGCCGGCGCCCTGGTGGATGAAGATCAGCTCGTCACCGTCGCCGTTGCGCACCAGGTGGTCCATGCGCTTGGGCGCGCGCCAGAAGCGCAGCCGCACGCTGGCGTTCGACAGCACCGTCGCGGCATCCCAGGGCGAGGGCTCGTCGCGATTGAGGCGCGTCAGGTCCAGCGCGCGCGGCTTCAGCGGACCTTCCCACTTCACCCAGCCAGTCGGCGGGTAGCGATGATACATGTGCGTGGCGGCGCCGAAGAAGCCCTCGCGCCCCAGCTCGCGCTCGAAGCTGCCCGGCGGCAGGGCGACATGGGCCTGGCGCGCGGCCTGGCCCTCGATGCGGGGAAAGGCGATGGGATGCTTCATGGCTGGACTCCAGATGGCTTGCGCGGCTGCCCTCGCCCGGACTATCGTTTCACTTGAAACAGATGTCAAGCAGGCCGCCATGACCGACGACACTACCTTCCAGCTGGACGACTTCCTGCCCTATCGCCTGTCGGTGACGATGAACCGCGTCAGCCGCGCCTTTGCCCGGCGCTACGCCGACGAGTTCGGCATCAGCATCGCGGAATGGCGGGTGCTGGCGGTCCTGGGCTCCTTCCAGCCGATCTCCTCCAACGGCATCGTCGAGAAGACGCAGATGGACAAGGCCAAGGTCAGCCGCGCCGTCGCCGGGCTGCTCGCCGCCGGCCTGCTGAGGCGCTCGGTGGATCCCGCCGACCAGCGGCTGCTGAAGCTCGCCTTCACCGCCAAGGGCCGCCGCACCTATGAGGCCATTGTGCCGCGCGCCCGGGCGCTGGAGACCGTCCTGACCCAGGGTCTGGGCCAGGACGGGCGGGCGCGATTCCTGACGTTGCTGGCGGCGCTGGACCGCCAGGTGCGGGCCATGGACCAGGCGGGCGACCTGGCGTCCTGAGACCCTCCGCGACACATGGACAGCCACCCAACCACCGTGGCAGATATGCGACATAGAATATAAACCTGGGGTTATCCGATGCCTGCCTTCAAACACCTTCTCGCAGCGCTGTTCCTGCTGGCCTGCGCCAACGGCGTCCAGGCCGACGAGGCGCTGCTGGCCCGCGGCAAGTACCTGGCCACCATCATGGATTGCGCCGGCTGCCACACGCCGATGGGTCCGACCGGCGAGCCCGACATGGCCAACGCCCTGCACGGCGCCAACTACGGCTTCCAGCTGCCCGGCCTCGGCACCTTCGTGCCGCCGAACCTCTCCAGCGATCCGACCGGCCTCGGCACCTGGACGGCGGAACAGATCGGCACGGCCATCACCACCGGCGTACGCCCCGACGGCCGCATCCTGGCGCCGATCATGCCGTGGCACAGCTATGGCGCCATCACGCCGGACGACCTGACCGCCCTGGTCGCCTTCCTGCAGGCCATCCCGCCCTACAGCTACGACGCGCCGGGCCCCTGGGGGCCAAGCGAGAAGCCGACAGTGCCCTACCTTGGGCTGGTGATGCCGTAAGGGCGGAGGTTCCTCTCCTGCCAAGTTTCCCCTTCTCCCCCACGAGGGAGAAGGTGGCCGCGCAGCGGCCGGATGAGGGGGGTCGGTGCATCCTGAGGGAATCGCATAGCCCCCCTCACCCGCCTCGCGTCGCTACGCTCGCTCGGCACCCTCTCCCTCTGAGGGGAGAGGGGATAACCGCGCGTCTCACACCACCAGCACCGTGCTCCCGGTGGTCTGCCGTGCCTCCAGCCGGCGGTGTGCCTCGGCGGCGTCGTGCAGCGGAAAGCGCTGGCCGATCTCGACCGTGAGGATGCCCCGCTCCAGCGCCCGGAACAGCCGCTGGCTGCCGGCCGTCACCTGGGCGCGCGTGCCGGCGTAGTGGCCGTAGTTCGGCCGCGATACCTGCGCCGACTTCGAGGCGAAGGCAGCCAGGTCGAGCGGCTCCAGCGGTCCCGCCGCCTGGCCGTAGGAGACGATGTGCCCACGCGGTGCCAAAGCCTGTAGACCGCGCGCCACGCTGTCGCGACCGATGGCATCGAAAATACAAGACACCCCTTCGCCGCCGGTGATCTCCAGGACCCGCGCCACCCAATCTTCGTCCGCCGTCACGATAGGCGCGGCGCAGCCGCGGGCGCGCGCCAGGCGGGCCTTCTCCGCGCTGCCGACGGTGCCGATGACGCGGGCGCCCTGCTGGCTGGCCCACTGGCAGAGCAGGCTGCCGACGCCGCCGGCGGCGGCCTGCACCAGGATCCAGTCACCCTCCGCCACCGGCTGCAGGCGGTGCAGCAGGAAGTCCGCGGTCAGCCCCTTTAGCAGCACCGCGGCCGCCGTCACCTCGTCCAGGAAGGCAGGCAGCGGCACCACCAGTTCGGCCGGCAGGGTACGGACCTCGACATAGGCGCCAACCGGCGGTCCGGCATAGGCGACGCGGTCACCGGGCGCCAGGTCGGTCACGCCGGGACCGACATCCAGCACCACGCCGGCGGCCTCCATGCCCAGCACCGCCGGCGGCTCGACCAGCGGGAAGTAGCCGGTGCGGCAGTAGACATCGATGTAGTTCACCCCCACCGCGCTCTGCCGGATTCGCACCTCGCCGGCACCCGGGGACGGCGCTGGCACCGCCTGCCAGACCAGCTCCTCCGGCCCACCATGACGGCGCAGCACAATGCCCTGTCCGGCGATGTCCGTGCCGCTGGCCGGTGCCTGCTGGATCGCCGGCGCCAATGGGCGACCGCGCTGCGCCACGGCTTGGCCGAAGTGGCGTTTCACGGCGTCGAAGCCAGCCTCGTAGATCTGCTCCGCCACCAGGCGCGTCAGGGCCTCGGCCTGTCCCGGCGGAGCGCGGAATTCGGAATTCCAACGCCACAGCGTGCGCTCGCCATCGGTCACACGATTGAGTTCCAGCGTGGCCACGTAGCCGATCAGCGGCAGCGGTGCGTCGAGGATGCAGTAGGTGAAGCGATGCGCGCGGTCGTCCAGGCTGAGCAGCTGTTCGCGCAGCGTGGCACCGTCCTGCAGCCGGAAGCGACGCACCGCGCCCACCTGGTCGGGCGCCAGGCCGCCTTCGATCCGGCTCTCCGCCACCGCCGGATGCCAGGCCTGGTGCGCGTTGAAGTCGCGCAGGAAGCGCCAGACCTCCGCGATGGGGGCATCGATGACGGTGGCACGGCGGACCTTGACCATCGCGCCCTGGGTCAGCGGCCGCCGGCGAAGCGCTGCTTCAGCGCGTCGAAGCCACCCTGGAAGACGCCCTGCCCGACAGTGCGCGCCAGTTCGGTCTCCCGTTCCGCCGCGCAGTCGAACTCCGCCGACCACGCGGCGAAGGTGCGCCCGCCGTCGGTGATCGGCGTCAGCTCCAAGGTGGCGATGTAGTTCTCCACCCCCATGGGCGAGCTCAGGATCGCGTAGCTGCAGGACATCTCGTAGTCCGACAGCGCCAGCAGCTGCTCACGGATGTTGCCGCCGCCCTTCAGGTTGAAGTTGCGGATGCAGCCAACCTTGTCGGACGGTTGGCCCTGCTCGATGCGGCTGTCGGCGATGCCGGGGTGCCAGGAGGGCAGGCCGTTGAAGTCGCGGATCGCCGCCCAGACCCGCTCGGCCGGCGCGTCGATGACGCTGGAGGTGTAGACCTTGACCATGCTGCTTCCTACTTGTCCCCGTCCAGTCCCCCGCCGGTCAGCTTGGCGATCTCGCCGCCGCTGAGGCCGATCTCCTTCAGCAGCGAGTCCACCAGCGGCGCCTGGGCGCGATAGCGCAGGGCGGAGTTCACCACGTTGTCGGAGAAGGACATGCCGGCCTCGCTGGCGGGGCCGCTGCCACCGCCGCCGCCCAGGCCATCGACCTGCAGGATCTTGATCGAGTCGATCTGCTCCATCGGCTTCACGCTCTCGCGGATGATGCCCTCGATCTTGTCGAGCAGCTTCAGGCGCATCGCGCTGCCACGGCTCTCCGGCGTCAGGGTGTTGGCCGCCTCGTTCATCAGACGCTGGCCCTCGGCCTCGATCTCGTAGCGCAGGCGGGCGGCCAGGGCGCGTATCTTCTCGGCCTCGGCATCGCCCTCGGCGGTGATTTTCACCGCCTGGGCGCGGTCGCCGGCCGCCGACTTCTCGCTGTCGGCCAGCACGCGCACGCGGATCGCCTCGCGCTGCGCGTCCTGCTCGGCGGCGATCAGCTCGATCGACTTGCGGCGCTCAGCGATCTCGGTCTCGCGGGCGGAAAAGACCTTCTCCTCCGCCGTCACCGCCTTGGCGCGCGCGGTCTCTGCCTCGGCCTGCGCCTCGGACTGCGCCTTGGACTTGCCGGCGATGGCGATGGCGCGATCCTGCTCGGCGATCTCCAGCGCCTTGCGACGCTCGACCTCCAGGGTCTGGATGCCGCGCTCACGGGCGATCCGCTCCTCCTCCAGCGCGCGCTCCTGGGCGATCTTGGCGCGCTCGATTTCCAGCCGCGACTGGATGCGCGCCGACTCGGCCGCCCGCTCCCCCTCCGCTCGCTCACGCGCCAGCTCGGCCTGTTGCGCCGCGCGGCGGCCCTCGATCTCCTGCTGCTGGCTCAGCCGCGCGTACTCGCTCTCGCGGTCGATATCGAGCTGCATCTTCTCCGATTCCAGGTTCTTGTTGCGGATCTGGATCAGCGTGTCCTGCTCGATGTCGTTGCGGATCTTCTTGCGCCGCTCGATTTCCTCGGTCAGCCGGGTCAGGCCCTCGGCGTCGAAGGCGTTCGAGGGGTTGAAGAACTCCATGTTGGTCTGGTCCAGGCCGGTCAGCGACACCGACTCCAGCTCCAGGCCGTTTTGCAGCAGGTCCTCGGCCACCGCCGCGCGCACGCGCTTGACGTAGTCGCCGCGCTTTTCGTGCATCTCTTCCATGGTCATTTCGGCGGCGACGCTGCGCAGCGCGTCGACGAACTTACCTTCCACCAGCTCCTTCAGCGCGTCGGGCTGCAGCGTGCGGCGACCCAGGGTCTGCGCCGCCATGGAGATGTTCTCCGCCGCCGGCTTCACCCGGACATAGAACTCCGCCACCACGTCGACCCGCATACGGTTCTTGGTGATCAGCGCGCTCTCGCGCCCGCGCCGCACCTCCAGTCGCAAGGTGTTCATGCCGATCTCGGTCACCTGGTGGACGATGGGCAGCACGAAGGCGCCGCCGTTCATCACCACCTTCTGCCCGCCCAGGCCGGTGCGCACGAAGGAGACTTCCTTCGACGAGCGCCGGTAGAGCCGGTTCATGATCCAGATTCCCAGCGCGATGAGGATCGCGAGGATGACGATCCCCACGACGATCCAGGCAATGGTCGCACCGTCCATGGCAGCCTCCCCCTTACGACTTGACCGGCCGGCGCGACACCCGCGCCTTGGCCGTCACACGCGGGGGCTTGCCGCCCCCCTTGATGGCTTTGAAGCGCCGCGTCTGCTCGGTCAGCGCGCGCTCGGTCGGCAGGCGCTCCATCGAGGAGGCGCCGTAGAAGCCGTTGATTTCTGGGCAGTGCCGCAGGATGAATTCGGCGTCCGCCGGTTCGGCGATAGGCCCGCCGTGGCAGAGCACCAGCACGTCCTGGCGCACGCTGCGCGCCGCCTTGGCCCAGGCGCGGATCTGCGGCACACAGACCTCCAGGGTCAGTGCCGTGCCGGCACCGATGTTGCCGCCTGTGGTCAGGCCCATGTGGCAGACCACGATGTCGGCGCCGGCCTTGGTCATGGCCACGGCGTCGGCCTCGGAGAAGACATAAGGCGTGGTCAGCAGGTCCTTGGCATGTGCCAGGCGGATCATCTCCACCTCCAGGCCATAGCCCATGCCGGTCTCTTCCAGGTTGGCGCGGAAGGTGCCGTCGATCAGCCCGACGGTGGGAAAGTTCTGCACCCCGGCGAAGCCCAGGACCTTGAGCTGGTCGAGGAAGGAATCGAACAGGCAGAAGGGATCGGTGCCGTTGACCCCGGCCAGCACCGGCGTCTTTCGCACCACCGGCAGCACCTCGCGCGCCATCTCGACGACGATGTCGTTGGCATTGCCATAGGCCAGCATGCCGGCCAGCGAGCCACGGCCAGCCATGCGGTAGCGGCCGGAGTTGTAGATGACGATGAGGTCGATGCCGCCGGCCTCCTCGCACTTGGCAGACAGGCCGGTGCCGGCGCCGCCGCCGACGATAGGCTGGCCGTCGCGCGCCATCTGCTGGAAGCGCTTGAGCAGGGTCTTGCGGTCGAAACGCGGCATCGCTGGTCCTTCTACTCGGCCGCCCGGCTGGCGCCGGCCGGACAGATCTCCAGGAAGTTCGCCACCAGCGCGGCGGCGAAGGCGGGATCGTTGATGTTGTGCGGCAGGCGGATCAGCCGCCGCCGGTCGGACTGGCGCAGCGTGGCGACCAGCGCCTCGATCAGGGCCTTGTCGGCGGCCGGGTCCCAGAAGGGCTGGCCCGGGCTGTCGAGCAGCGACACGCCGCCCTCCGGCACCAGGAAACGCACCGGCCCGTCGCAGCGATTCAGCCGCTCGCCGATCCAGCGGCCGAAGAGCGCGTTCTCCTCCGCCGTGGTGCGCATCAAGGTGACGTTGGCGTTGTGCACGTGCAGCGTCCGGCCGCGGAAGCGCTCCGGCACGGTGTCGAGCGGGCCGAAATTCACCATGTCCAGGGCGCCCAGCGAGCCGACATAGGGCAGCCGCGTGCGGATCACCGCGCCCAGGCGGTCCTCCGTCGCCGCGAAGACGCCGCCGACCAGCAGGTCGGCAATCTCCGTCGTGGTGACATCGACCAGCCCGGCCAGCAGGCCGCTGTCGGCCAGCTTCTCCATCGACTGGCCACCGGTGCCGGTGGCGTGGAACACCAGGCAGTCGAAGCGTTCCTCCAGCGCCTGCTGTGCCATCTGCACGCAGGGCGTGGTGACGCCGAACATGGTCAGGCCGACCGCCGGCTTGGCGGCCGACAGCGCGCGGCCATCGGCGCGGTGCGCGATCATGCCGAACAGCGCGTTGGCGGCATTCGACAGCACCTGCTCGGAGATGCGGTTGATGCCCTGCACGTCGGTGACCGAATACATCATGCAGATGTCGGATGGCCCGACGTAGCGCCCCACATCGCCCGAGGCGACGGTGGAGACCATGACCTTGGGCACACCGATGGCCAGCGCACGCATCGCCGGTGTCGCCAGCGAGGTGCCGCCCGAGCCGCCGGCCGAGATCACCCCGCCGACGTCGCGGCGCAGCGGCAGGAAGCGGGCGAAGGCCTCGGCCATGGCGATCACCGCCGTGCCGCGGTCGCCTGTGAAAACGCCGGCGGTGCCCTTGGGGTGGTGGCGCGCCACCTCCATCGGCCCGACCATCGCCGAGGAGGGCTTCTGCGATGTCGAAAGGTCGACGGTGACGACGCTGAGGCCCAGGCGCTGCAGCTTGTTGGCGATGAAGCCCAGCTCGCGCGCCTTGGTATCGAAGGTGCCGCAGACATAGGCGGCGCGGCCGATCACCCGGGCCACCGGCACCGCCGCCGAGGGCAGGGGCGACGGCGGCGGCTCGGCCTCCGTCATGGCGGGCGAGGGCTGGCCCCGGTCAGGCGTCGCGGGTTCCGGCGCGCGGCCTTCCATCAGCGGGTTGCCCGCCGACCAGCGGGTCGGCGCGCGGGTCGCGGAAAAGGCCGCGCCGGCGATCGGGCCGCTCTCCTCGACCGGCGCCTCATCGGCGCGGCGCACGCGGAAAACCAGCGGCGCGCTGTCCTCAGGCGGTGACGCCTCGGCCGCGGCGTCGGGCGGCGCCTCCTCCACGCTCTCGCCGTGCGTCGCCATGCCCAGCAGACGCTGCTGCAACTCAGTGTCGGCAGCCAGCTCGGCAGCCGGCAACTCGCGCACCAAGCGGCCGTTCACCATGATGCCGACACGGTTGGCCACCGTGGTGGCGACGCCGATGTTCTGCTCGATCAGCAGCACGGCGATCTCGCCCTCGTCGGCCAGGCGGCGCAGCATGGCCTCGACCTGCTCGACGATCACCGGGGCCAGGCCCTCGGTCGGCTCGTCCATCACCAGCAGCGCCGGGTTGGCCAGCAGGGCGCGGCCGATGGCCAGCATCTGCTGCTCGCCGCCGGACAGCTGCGAGCCACCGTTGCGCTTGCGCTCGGTCAAACGCGGGAAGACCTGGTAGATGCGCTCCACCGTCCAGGGCCCCTTGCGGCCGGAGCGCTGGGCCAAACGCAGGTGCTCGTCCACTGTCAGCGAGGGCCAGACCCGGCGGCCCTGCGGCACATAGCCGATGCCATGGCCGACCACGGCGTTGGGCTCCAGGCCCAGGATCTCCCGCCCCTTCAGGCGCACCGAGCCGCCGGCCGCCCGGGTCATGCCCATGATGGCGCGGCAAAGCGTGGTCTTGCCCATACCGTTGCGCCCGACGATGGCCAGGATGCCGTCCGGCAAGGTCAGGCTGACACCCTGCAGCACGTGCGACTGGCCGTAGTAGACCTGCAGGTCCTCGACCTGGAGCAGCGGCGTATCAGCCATGCCCACCCCCCAGGTAGATGCGCTGCACCTCCTTGTCGTTCTGGATTTCGTCCGGCGTGCCTTCCTTGAACAGCGCGCCGTTGTGCAGCACGGTCACGCTCTCGACCACCCGCAGCGCCACGTCCAGGTCGTGCTCGATGATGATGTAGCCGATGTGGCTCGGCAGGCTGGTCAGGATCTGGATCAGCGCCCGCCGCTCGACCGGCGACAGCCCGGCGGCGGGCTCGTCGAACAGGACGAAGCGTGGCGCCCCGGCCAGTGCCATACCGATTTCCAGCTGGCGCTGCTGGCCATGCGCCAGGTCGGACACCAGGGTGTTGGCCAGCGCGTCGAGCTGGACCGCGTGCAGCAGCTCGCGCGTCGCGGTCATCGACACGCCGCCCTCGCGCGGGCGGGCAAAGGAAAAGCGATGGCGACCGACGCCGCGCACCGCCATCAGGATGTTGTCCAGCACCGTCAGGCCGCGGAACAGCAGCGAGGTCTGATAGGTCCGGCGCAGCCCGCGGCGGATGCGCTCGTAGACCGGCAACTCGGTCACGTCCTCGCCGAAGAAACGGATGCGGCCGGCGGTCGGCGGGAAATCGCCGGTGATGGCGTTGAACAGCGTGGTCTTGCCCGCGCCGTTCGCCCCCAGCACCGCCCGCCGCTCGCCGGCGCGCACCGTCATGGAAACGTCGCTCACCGCCACCAGCGCGCCGAAGGCCCGGCTGACGCCGCGAAGCTCGAGAGCATTCGCGGCGCCGGCGCGGGCGATCCGATGCGTGGCGGAGGCGAGCGACATGTCAGGCCTGCTCCAGGTCCGGCTGCTTACGGGCAGCTCGGGTTGTCGCGGCTGGCAGGGCCTAGCGCCATGAAGGCGGCGCGGTCCATGTTCAGCACCTGGTCGACCTGCGGGATGACCTTGACCACCTTGTTGTAGAGCTTGCCGTCGGCGCCTGCGGCCACTTCCGTCAGGAAGATGTCGGCGACGCCGTTGCGGTTCTGGTCCAGGTGCACCATGCCGGTCGGGGTATCCAGGGTCAGCCCGGTCAGCGCGGCGCGGAACTTCGCCTGGCCGTCCGACAGGTCGCCGCCCACGGCGTCCAGCCCCGCCATCACCGCCTTCACCTCGACGTAGTAGCCATGGGCGAAGAGCGACGGCGACGGGAAGCCGTTGGGATAGGCCTTCTGGTAGGCCGCCACGAAGGCATGCCAGCGCGGGTCGTCCCAGTTGTCGGCGATCGGGCCGGCCGAGGCGGTGCCGAGCAGCGCGTCCTTGCGCTTGCCTTCCGAGCCCAGCACCGTCTGGTCGACGGTGATGGAGCCGCCGATGATCGGCTTGTCGCCGCCGGCCTGCTCGAACTGCAACAGGAAGTTCACCGCGTCGGCGCCGCCCAGCGCGACGTAGATGGCGTCGACGTCATCCGGGATCGACGCGACGATCGAGGAGTAGTCCTTGTTGCCGATCGGCACCCAGAACTTGTCGACCACGTGGCCGCCGGCCTCACAGAAGGGCAGCATGAAGCCCATCACCTGCGAATAGGGGAAGCCGTAGTCCTCGGCGATGGTCACCACCGACTTGTAGCCCTTGGTGTTGTAGACGTACTCGCCAAGGCCGGCCTGCCACTGCACGCCGTCGGTGGTGAAGCGGAAGAAGTTGGGCGCCGCATCGCGCAGCGTGGTGTCGGCGGCGGCCGAGGTGCCGTTGATGAAGGTCACCTGCGGCTGGGTCTTGGCGTAGTCGCGCATCGCCAGGCCCTCGTCGCCCGACAGCGGGCCGATCAGGATGTCGACCTTGTCCTGCTCGACCAGCTTGCGCGCCGCGGCGATGGCGCTGTCCGGCGAGGCGTCGGACGAGCCGGTGACGACCTCGATCTTCTTGCCGCCCGCCATCATCCCGGCCTCGTCGAAGGCCAGGTTGGCGCCGCGCATGGAATCCTCACCCAGCACCGTGAAGGCGCCTTCAAGGGTGGCCAGCACACCGATCTTGATGGTATCCCCGGCCGCCGCGCCGCTTGCCGACAGACCGAGCGCGAAGGCGCCGGCGGCGGAAGCGAGCAGGACCCGTCTGGTTAGGTTGAACATCAGCATTCCTCCCATTCGTTGCCGTTGCCGGGGCCGTTCAGGCCTCCGGGTATCAGCCGCGTGGTTCGCGGTTCTTGGCCAGACGCAGCAGCAGCCTGTCCCACAGGCCAAGCATGCCGTCTGGCGAGAAAAGGACGACGGCCAAGAAGGCGCCGCCGATCACCAGGTTGAAGCGTTCGCGATCGATCAGGTCGATGGCGAAGTTGTCCAGCAGCACGAAGAGCAGCGCGCCGATGAAGGGCCCGCTGGGTCGGCGCAGGCCGCCCAGGATGGCGATGATCAGTACGTTGATCGCCGCGTCGACGTCGATCGAGCCGGGCGAGATGCGGCCGTTGTACCAGACCAAAAACAGCCCGCCGACGCCGGCCAGCAGGCCGGCCACGGCATAGGCGGCAACCCGGTGCGCCGCGACGTTGAAACCCAGTGCCGCCATGCGTCGCGGGTTATCACGCACTGCCTGCAGGGCGATGCCGAAAGTGGAGCGCGACAGCCAGGCGACGAAGAGATAGCCGACCAGCGCGGCGCCCATCGCCAGGTAGTAGAAGGGCAGCGGCTGGCGCCAGTCGACGCCGAAGACCATCGGCGGTGCCAGGCCGGCATAGCCGCGGTGGCCGTTGAAGATGTCGTAGTTCTGCTGGCAGAAGTAAAAAAAGGCCACGCCCACGGCCAGCGTGATCATGATGGTGTAGATGCCCTCGGTGCGCACCGAGAGCAGCCCGATCAGGGCCGAAAATCCCACCGCGACCAGCAGCGCCACTGGGATCGCCAGGGTCCAGTGCCAGCCGGCGCCGCCGCCGGTGTAGCCGAACAGGATGGCGTAGAGGTAGCCGGCCATGCCGGCGATTGCCATCTGCGCCAGCGAGACCATGCCGCCATAGCCGGCCAGCAGCATCAGCGACAGCGCGATCAGCCCCATGAAGAAGGCCTGCGCGCCGATCTGCACGATCCAGAAGCTGTTGGCCACGAAGGGATAGATCAGCAGCAGCGCCAGCAACCCGAGATGCCAGGCGCGCAGGCCGCGCAGCCAGGCGAAGCGCCCGGCCGCCGGCAGCGGCAGTGTGGGGGCGATGCTGGCCATCAGCGCTTGCGCCCCATCAGGCCCTGCGGCCGGATCGCCAACACCACCACCATGATGACGAAGGTGTAGACCACGCCGTAGGTCGGCGAGTAGGCGAGGCCAAACTGTTCGGCCAGGCCGATCAGCAGCGCGCCGATGGCGGCGCCGGGAATCGATCCCATGCCGCCGACGATGGTGACCACCAGTGAGGCCAGCAGGTAGCGCACGTCCTCGCCCGGTGCGATCGACAGCGCGGTGCCGCCCACCACCCCGGCGAAGCCCGCCAACCCGGCGCCGATGGCAAAGGTGCAGGCGAACAGCAGGTGCACGTTGACGCCGGTGGCCTGCAGCATGGCGCGGTCGTCGACCCCGGCGCGGATCATCATGCCGATCGAAGTGCGGTTGAGGAACAGCCAGAGGCCGAGCCCGATCAGGATGGCGGCGCCCAGCACCACCAGGCGATAGACCGAGTAGACCTTGACCAGCGCCAGCG
This sequence comes from Rhodospirillales bacterium, assembly GCA_038363005.1. GTDB lineage: Bacteria > Pseudomonadota > Alphaproteobacteria > Kiloniellales > JACOMY01 > JAKOWB01. The sequence continues at coordinate 47,007 of JBBQBI010000021.1, read as the reverse complement.
GCACTGTGCCGGTCAGGAAGTCTGGCGCCTCGAACTGATAGGTGTTGCCCGACCAGATCCACAGCATGATGTCGGCCAGCACGATGGACAGCCCGATGGTCACCATGGTCTGCCGCATGTCCTGGCCTTCCATCCGCCGGAAGATCACGAACTGCAGCAGCACGCCCATCAGCGCCATGCCGACGAAGCCGGCGGCGACCCCCAGCCACCAGGAGCCGGTCCAGCGAATCACCGAGTAGCCGACGTAAGCGCCCAGCAGATAAAGCGAGCCGTGCGCCAGGTTGACGTTGCGCATCAGCCCGAAGACCAGGGTGAAGCCGCTGGCCACGAGGAAATAGAGCGCCGCCAGCGTGATGCCGTTCATCAAGGTCAGCAGGAACAGCTTGGTCGGGCCGCCCGCCTTGACCTCCGGATAGGAGACCATGAGCACCACCACCGCGACCAGCAGCGCCAGCAGCCCGACGGCGAGGACGCGCCGGCGGTTCAGCGGTCGGGGCTCTGGCGGGCTGTGCGACACCGGCGCTGCCTAGACCGCGATCCGCTGGCGTTGCGGCGAGGCATCGGGGACCTTGTGGAAGCTGCCGTCCTTCATCACCGCCAGGATGCGGTTCTTGTCCTGCAGGATCTTGATGTTGGCCAGCGGGTCGCCGTCCACCAGCAGCAGGTCGGCGAGGTAGCCGGCCTTGATCTGCCCCAGTTCGTTCGGCCGGCCCATGATGGCGCCGCCGTGCTTGGTGGCGGCCAGCAGCGCCTCCATCGGGCTCATGCCGACCAGCTCCACCAGGTATTCCAGGTCCTTGGCATTCTGGCCGTGTGGCGTCCAGGCGAAGCCATAGTCGCCGCCGGGCAGCACGCGAATGCCGCGCTTGACCATCTTGCGCATGGTCTCCACCGCGACCTCCAGCTCGCGCGCGTAGTGCATGCCGAGCGGCGAGTTCGGCGTGATGCCCCAGGGCCCGGCGTTGCGCGAGGTGTTGACCAGCCAGCCGAGGCCCGGGGCGACGAAGTGGCGGTCCTTCGCCGCTTCCAGCAGGTCGAGGGTTTCCTCGTTGCAGAAGCTGGCGTGATAGATGATCTCGATGCCGTGCTTGATGCACTGGCGGACCGAGAGGTCGGAGCGGGCGTGGGCGCAGACCCGCTTGCCGCGGCGCTTGGCCTCGCGCACCGCCATCTCGACCTCGACATCGTCCATCGGCGATTCTTCCGCCTTGGTGTCGGTCATCTCCTCGCCCGACAGGTTCAGCTTGATCAGGTCGACGCCGTACTTGATGAACAGGCGCACCGCCTTGCGCATCTCCTCCGGCCCGGTGACGACATGGCCGAAGGACATGGCGGGCGCGTCGACGTGCGGCGGGTTGGTGTCGCCCAGGCCGCCCAAGGTGGCGATCTCCTGGCTGTTGGCCAGGTAACGCGGGCCGGGGACCCAGCCCTTCTCAATCGCATCGCGCACCACCACGTCGAGCCGCGGCTTGGCCGCCGCAGCGCCGACGCAGGACGTCCAGCCATGGTCGAGGTAGGTCTTGGCCACGGTGCAGGCGAAGACCGCGTGCTCCTCCGGCGGCATGCGGAAGATGGCGTCGAGCGAGCCGGCGTTGTTCCACGACAGATGGGTGTGCGCCTCGGTCATGCCGGGCATCAGGGTGCAGCCGGCGCCGTCGATCACCGTGTGACCGTTGGCGGGCACCGTGCGGCTGCCACGGCCGACCTGCTTGATGCGGTTGCCCTGCACCAGCACCTCGCCGGTGAAGGGATGCTCGCCGCTGCCGTCGAAGATGCGGACGTTGGTGAAGAGCACGTTGCCCATCGCTGGGTCCTCCCTGAACCCTCGTCATGCCGCCGCCGTTGTCCGGCTTTTCGCGGGGGATGGTTGTTGCGCCGTCAGTGCCGGGCCGACAGGAACTCCTTTAACAGCCCGTTCACCGCCTCGGCGGCCTCGAAGGTGGTCCAGTGCCCGCAGCGCGGCAGGATCTGCGCGCGGGCACCCTTGATGCGTTCGGCCAGCGTGCGGGTGACCGACGGCGGCGCCACGGCGTCGTCCTCGCCGGTCAGCAGCAGCGTCGGGCAGGCGATGCGGGTGGCGTCGGCAGCCTCGGCAGCGGCCAGCGCCTCGCAGTTGGCGGCATAGCCAGCCGGGTCCTGGCGCATGATCATCTCGCGCACCAGGGCGATCGCCACCGGGTTGGTCTGCTTGGTGTGGCTCGAGGTGGCGGCCTGCACGATCTGGTCGGCGATGTCGGCCATGCCCTCCTCGCGCGCCTTGGCGGCCCGCGCCTTCAGGCCGGCGCGCGCCTGGTCGGACGGCTCGATCAGCGGGCCGCAGCAGGCGAGCGCGCGGACCAGCCGCGGCTGGCGCAGCGCCAGGTGCTGGGCGACGATGCTGCCCATCGAGTGGGCGACAAAGACCGCGCGCTCGATGCCCAGGCCACGCACCACGGCCAGCACCCGCTCCACCAGCGCCTCGATCGACAGCGCCTGGCCGCCCAGCGGCGAGCGGCCGCTGCCCGGCAGGTCCGGCCGGATCGCGCGATGGCGACCCAGCAGCCCCAGCTGCGGCGTCCAGGTGTTCGAGGTACCGCCCAGGCCATGCAACAGCACCACGGCCTCGCCCTCGCCGGAAACCTCGACCGCCAGGCGCTCGACGGTCAGGGTCGTCATGCCGCCCCCTGAAGGTTGGGGCTGGCCGTCGCGTCGCGCAGCACCACGCGGTTCTCCAGCACGCCGATGCCGCCGATCTCGATGGTCACGCGGTCGCCCGATGCCAGGTACTTGGGCGGCTTGAAGCCGATGCCGACACCGGCCGGCGTGCCGGTGGCGATCAGGTCGCCGGGCAACAGGGTGATGCCGGCCGACAGCGTCTCGATCAAGGTCGGCACGTCGAAGATCAGGTCGCGGGTGTTGGCGTTCTGCCGCAGCTCGCCATTCACCCAGCAGCGCACCTCGGTATCGGCGAGGTCGAGTTCCTCGGCGGTCACCGCCACCGGCCCCATGGGGCAGAAGCTGTCCTGCGACTTGCCGATCAACCATTGGCTGTGCAGACCCTGCAGGTCGCGCGCCGTGACGTCGTTGACGATGCTGTAGCCCCAGACGTGGTCCAGCGCGTCGGCCCGGCGAATGCCCCGGCCGCCGCGGCCGATAACCACCAGAAGCTCGGCCTCGTAGTCGACGGCAGCGGAAATCGCCGGGTCGAGCAGGATCGGATCGCCCGGCCCGGTCACGCACTCTGGCACCTTGGAGAAGATGATCGGCGCCCGCGGCACGTCGCCCTGCGCGGCCGAGGAATCGAAGCCGGAGCGGGCGAACTCCCGCGCGTGCTCGTGGTAGTTCTTGCCGACACAGAAGATGTTGCGGCGCGGCCTGGGAAAGGGCGCCTTGAGGCGCAGGTCCTGGAGCGCCAGGGTCACGTCGGCGAGGGCCAGCGGTCGGCCGTCGACGTGCGCCTGGACCAGCGCCATGACGCCCTGGCCGGCGGCGACAGCGTCCAGCGCATAGGGCCGGACGCGGCCATCGGCCTCCAGCAGTCCGACGCCGGCAACGCCATCGCGCTCAAAATGGACCAGTCGCACCCGACCTGACCTCCCGCTCGCTTCGTCTTTTTAAGCCAATGTTAAACCATTGGTTCATTTATGGACTCTGGCATTCTCTGATTGTTGGAGTCAAGTCTGCGAGAGCTGATTGGACAATAGGCTTGCCCCGGCCTCGCGCGTGGTTCAATATTGGTTCACATACTTTGAGCCAAAGGACGAACGATGGGTGCCATGGGTCAGGCGGGGCGGTTGCAGCAGGTTGCCACCGCCTTGAAGCAGCAGATCGCCACCGGCGCCTGGCCGGTCGGCAGCCAGGTGCCGCCGGAACGCAGCCTGGCCGAACAGTACGGCCTGGCTCGCAACACCCTGCGCCGCGTGTTGAAGGACCTGGAGGACGATGGCCTGCTGGAGCGCCACGTCGGCCGCGGCACCTTCGTACGCGGCCTGCCGGAGCCCACGTCAACGGGCGGTGGCAACGGCGCCTCGGTCGGCAACGCAACGCTGCCGAGCAGCCTGGGGCCGGACTTCGCACTGCGCCTCAAGGGCGCCTCGCCGGCCGACCTGATGGAGGTGCGGCTGATCATCGAGCCGCAGGTCGCCGCCCTGGCGGCCAACCGCGCCTCGGCCGAGGAGCTGCAGCAGATCGACCAGGCGCTGCGCAGCTCGGTGGCGGCCAAGGGCCTGGCCGAGTTCGAGCACTGGGACGCGCAGCTCCACCTGGCGATCTTCCGCGCCGCCAAGAACCAGATCATGTCGGCCTGGTGCGAGGCCATCAATCAGGTGCGCAACGAGCCCGAGTGGTACCGCCTGAAGAAGCGCAGCGTGACGCCCGAATTGCGCCTGACCTACGACCGCGAGCATGGCGCCATGGTCCAGGCGATCAAGGACCGCGACCCCGAGGCGGCCAGGAAGCTGCTGTCCAAGCACCTGTTACGCGTGCGCGACAGCCTGTTGGGGCTGGAGTAGGCGGCTTCCCGACCGGCCCGCCGGCGGAATGATGGGTCGCGTTACGGAAAGGCTGCGCCACCACCGGCCCTGATCGGCTATGCTGCCATCTCGACAAGAAGCCGTGGGCCAAGCTCGTAGGAGTGCCGTCGATGAGAAGCTTGGTGAAACGGGTTGTCTGGTGCGCGCTTCTGGGCCTCGGACTGGTGGCCTTCGCCGGCACCCCGGCAGAGGCCAAACAGTGCATTTGGAACAAGTCCGGCTTCACCCTGACGATCAACTGGTACACGCCGGACCAGGTCTTCGGCTATGGCCTCAACCTCTGGATCAAGCCGGATGCCGTGCCCTACCAGACCGATACGAAGCTCTCCGGCGGCGGCGCCTGCAGCGAGCGGGCCGGCCGGAACATCGCGCTGCTGTCGTCCGCCGACTGGTGGTTCTTCAAGCAGGACGAATCAGACGTCCAGTACAGCGCCTTCCCGGTCTGCGGCAAACGGGGCGATGCCAAGGACTGCGGCATCTCCAACGACACCACGACGAACAGTGATGCGCTGCACCAGTTTATCAAGACCTATTGCGGCGGCTACGACCCCTACGTTTCCAGCAGCTACACCTACTGCACGACTAAGGGAGCAGGCCAGTACGACAAGGCGTCCTGCGACTGCTCCGGCGTGACGCGCAGCGTTCCGAAGTTCTTCGCCATCAGCTGGCCGACGCTCGACCACTACACCGACGTCTGGGCCAGCATCATGGACCCGCAGTTCTGCGACGGCTGCGGCGGCGGGCTGTAGTCGCCGCGCGGCGGAAAAGGCTACCCCGCATCCTGCAGGATCATCTCGCTCGCCTTCTCGGCGATCATGATGGTGGGCGCGTTGGTGTTGCCTGACGTGATGGTCGGCATGACCGAGGCGTCGACCACGCGCAGGCCTTCCAGGCCATGCACGCGCAGCCGCGCGTCGACCACGGCCTGCGGTCCCTCGCCCATGCGGCAGGTGCTGACCGGATGGAAGATGGTGGTGCCGATGTCGCCGGCGGCCTGCGCCAGTTCGGCATCGCTCGCCACCTGCGGGCCGGGCTTGTACTCCTCCGGCGCGTGCGGCGCGAAGGCCTTGCTCTCAAGCACGATGCGGCGGGTCAGCTTGATGGAGTCGACTGCCACCTGGCGGTCACGTTCGGCCGACAGGTAGTTCGGCCGGATCGCCGGCGCCGCCAGTGGGTCGGGCCCCTTCAGGCGTACGTGGCCGCGGCTTTCCGGCCGCAGGTTGCAGACCGACGCGGTGAAGGCCGGAAAGGGGTGCAGCGGCTCGCCGAACTTCTCCAGGCTCAGCGGCTGCACGTGATACTCCAGGTTCGGCATCTCGAATTCCGGGCTGGAGCGGGTAAAGGCGCCAAGCTGCGAGGGCGCCATGGTCATGGGCCCGCGCTTCATCAGCGCGTACTGCGCCGCCATACCGGCCTTGCCGAACAGCGAATTGGCGGTGGCGTTCAAAGTCTTGACGCCCTGCACCTTGAAGATCAGGCGCAGCTGCAGGTGGTCCTGCAAGTTTTCGCCCACGCCGGACAGCGCGTGCAGCGGCTGCACGCCGTTGTCGCGCAGCACCGCCGGATCGCCAATGCCCGACAGCTGCAGCAGGTGCGGCGAGTTGACGGCGCCGGCCGAGAGAATGACCTCGCGGTTGGCGGTGACCGTGACATCGCGGCCCTGGTGGCGCACCACCAGGCCGGTGACCCGTTTGCCCTCCAGCGTCAGGCGCAGTGCCTGGGCGTGGGTCCAGAGCGTCAGGTTGCGGCGGCTCAGCGCCGGCTTCAGGAAGCCCTTGGCGGTCGACCAGCGCACGCCGCGCCGCTGGTTCACCTCGAAATAGCCGCAGCCCTCGTTGCTGCCGCGGTTGAAGTCCTCGACCTTGGGTATCCCCTGCTCGGCCGCCGCCTCGCGGAACAGGTCCAGGATCTTCCAGGTCAGGCGCATACCCTCGACGCGCCACTCGCCCCCCTGCCCGTGCAGCTCGTCGCCGCCGCGCACCCGATCCTCTGACCGCTTGAAGTAAGGCAGCACGTCCTGCCAACCCCAGCCGGGGTTGCCGAGCTGGCGCCAATGGTCGTAGTCAGCCGCCTGGCCGCGCATGTAGATCATGCCGTTGATGGCCGAACAGCCGCCGATTACCTTGCCGCGCGGATAGTTCAGCTGGCGGCCATTGAGCCCGGCTTCCGCTTCGGTCTTGAAACACCAGTCGGCGCGCGGATTGCCCATGGCATAGAGATAGCCGACCGGGATATGGAACCAGATCCAGTCGTCCTTGCCGCCGGCTTCCAGCACCAGAACGCTGTGCCGCCCGTCGGCGCTCAGCCGATTGGCCAGCACCGCGCCGGCAGAGCCGGCGCCGACCACGACGTAGTCGAAGGCGGCCTGCCCAAGATCCTGCGATTGCGGTGCCACGCGGTCGCTCCCTGCCTGCGCTCTCCCGGCGGTTAGCTAGACCGGCCCTGCGCAGGGCGTCAATGCGGCCAAGACGAAAACAGTCGACGTCATTACCATTTTAAACTTGGCCCCGGATCACAGGTGACTGCTAGTTAGACGCGGTGCAACCAGGGCAACTGCTTCCGGCGGGGGAAACACGCGTGTTATCGACTCTCCGTCCGGCTTTAGGGACGGTCGTCACCTACAATCACCTGCATACAGCGTTGAACCTGGCGCGCAGCATTCGGGCGACCTGGGGTGAACAGCCGACGATCTACATTGCCCTGGTCGATCAGTCCGACCGACCGCGTCCAGGGTTCGAAGACATCGCCGATTGCCATTTCCTGCCGGTCGAAGACCTTGGCCTGCCGGACTTCGCCTGGCTGGCGCTGAAGTTCACCCCGGCCGACCTCTGCTGCGTGGTGAAGCCTTTCCTGATGCTGGCCCTGCTGCAACAGGGGCACGAGCAGGTCTACTATTGCGATTCGGACTTCCATTTCTTCAACGACCCGACAGCCCTGCGTGCCTTCCGGCCTGACGCCGAGCTGGTCACCACGCCCCACCTGCTCAGCCCCTTCCACCGGCCGGACCGGATGGTCTTTCCGGCCATGGGACACATCGCCACTGCCGGCATGATGAACGCCGGGCTGTTTCGGCTGCGCGACACCACCGCTGTGCGGCACTTCCTGGCGACCTGGGGCGAGCTGATTACAGCACCCGGCGCCTTCCTGCCGGAGTTCAGCGGCCAGTCCGAACAGCAGGCCTTCAACTGGGTCTTCTCATTCCTCGCCGGAACCGTGGCTTTCCTCGACCCGCGCTACAACGTGGCCTACTGGAACTTGCACGAGCGACCGCTGCGCTGGGCGGCACTGGATGGCGGACCGGCCGATCGCTGGACCCTGGCGGGCGAACCCATCGTCTGCTTCCACTTCAGCGGCTTCGACTGGAAGAATGGCGAGCTGTCGCGCTACGACCGGCGCCATCGGGCCGGGACCAACGTCAATCTCTTCGGCCTTTGCAACTTCTATGCCGGGCGCCTGGCAGCCAATGGTGCCGCCGACTACGCCGAGCAGCCCTATCGTTTCGGCACGCTCGCCGGCGACGTCCTGCCGCCGCGGGTACGCGAGGAGCTGCGCCGCATGGAGGTTCACCACGCGGTCAGCATGACCGATTGGGAGCGCGACGGACCCGGCGTGCTGCGCCAATTGAACCACGACTGCGGCGAGGTGCGCGCGGTGCCAGGCTATCTAGATCGCCTGCTTGGCCAGCGCCCCGACCTGATGACCATCTGCGGCGCGCCGGACATCTTTCCGCACGGCTTCTTCCACTGGGTCGACGAGCATCTACACAAGGAATACGAGCTGGCGGCGCTCTACGACCATTACTGTCCCTTCGCCTTCGAGGTGGCGCGGCTCGACTCGCTGGCCCGCCAGGTCGCTGCCCGCTGTCCAACCTTGACGGTCGACACCGCGCGCGACGCCCTGATGCATGACCGTTGCGGGTTGCTGCAGCGGCTGGACGCCCAGGGCGACGCCCTGCTGGCCAAGACGATCACCGGCAGCAACTATCGCCTGCCGGCTTACGATCCAGCCGTCTGCCTGCGCCGGATCTATCAGACCAGGGCGGATCTGCAGCGCCACTTCCCCGATCCCCTGGGCAGCAACCGGGGCGCCTTCAGCACCTGGGCGCGCGACCGGTTGGCCAAGGAGTATCTGCTGCCACCAGAGGTCGCCACCTTCGCCGCCAACCTGAACCCCGAGGCCGCGGTCGCCGCGGTGCTGGGCTACTGCCAGCGCCATGACCTGCTGCGCGAGATCCTGCGCCACGACGGCTTCCACCACCGGCTGATCAAGAGCCTGCTGCCCTTCCTGCACTATGACATCGGCGTCACGGTCACCGAGCTGGTGCTGGCAGAGTGGTGGGTGCGTGGCCGTTCCGAAGACGAGCGGCGGGCGCTGGTGCGCGTGCTGCCTGATTCGCTGAGCGCGCCGGGCGGCGAGAGCTACCGCGCCTGGTGGCTGAAGCGGCATCTTCCCGCCGACACCGCGCGCGGCCGCTGGCGCCGCCCGGCGATGCCAGGCGACGCGGCGCTGCGCGCAATCCTGGCCGAGTTCGATGCAACCGATGCCACCGGCCAAGCGCGCGACCTCGACACCAGCCTAGCGGCGATCCAGGCGATGCCGGCGGTGCGGGCCAATCCGCCGCTGGCCGAGGCCTTCCGGCCGGCGCCCGACCACATCAACCTGTTCGGCCATTTTCGCAGCCCGATCGGCCTCGGCTCGCTGACCCGCGGCCTGTCGTCGGCCCTGCAGCACCGCGGCTATCAGGTGCGGCCGCTGCTGCTGACCAACATGACGATGGACGGCCCCTTGACCCTGGACGACCTGACGCCGGACTTCGACTTCGCCGCGCCGCGCAACCTGTTCGTCACCTTCCCGCATATCGATTTCGACCTGTTCAAGACCTTTCCGGCGCAGTTCTTTGCCGGCCGTGAGTCTTCCGCCTACCTGGCTTGGGAGCAGCGCGACTTCCATCCCGGCTGGGCTGACAAGCTCGCCAAGTTCGATCGCCTCTTCGCCCTGTCGCGCTTCTCCGCCGAAGCCATCGCCAGGGGCACCGGGCGCCCCTGCGAGGCGATCCCCTGCGTGGTCGAGGTCGATTCCACCGCCGCTGCGGCCTACAGCCGGCAGGACTTTGACCTGCCGGAAGACGCCTTCGTCGTCGGCATGGTGATGGATGCCACCTCCTCGCTGGAACGCAAGAATCCGCTGGGCGCCGTGGAGGCCGTCGTCCGCGCCTTCGCCGGCCAGCGCAATGTCGTGCTGGCGTTGAAGATTTCCGGCGGCGCCCATGCCCGCTACCAGGCCGCGGTAATGGCCGTGGTCGACAAGCTGACCGCTGCCGGGATCGACTATCGCCTCTACACCACGCGCCTGCCCAAGGCCCAGGTCGACGGCTTGATCCGCGCCTGCGATGTCTACCTGTCGCTGCATCGCGCCGAGGGTTTCGGCTACACCATCGCCGAAGCCATGCTTCTGGGCGTGCCGGTGGTCGCCTCGGCCTATTCCGGCAACATGGATTTCATGTCGGCCGACAATGCCTTCGCGGTGCCCTGCCAGGAGGTCATGTTGACGCGCGCCGAGGGGCCTTTCCAGCTTGGCACCGTCTGGGGCGATCCTGATCTCGACGCCGCCGCGGCCATGCTGCGCGCGGTGCGCGACGATCCGCCCGCGGCCAAGGCGCGGGCCGCCGAGGCAAAGATGGACGCCACCAGGCTGTTGTCGGTCGAGGCCGTCGCCCAGCGGCTGCGCCAACTGTTTCCCTAGCCGCCGACCTGCACCCTGGCCCGGTCCTGGAGCGAAGCCAGTACGCTGTCGTCCGGCCAAGTGCCCTGTGCCGTGCGCACCAACGCGATGGCCCGCGCGTTTTCACCCACACGCAGCAGCGCATCGGCCAGCGAGCACCAGTGCGTCGCCTCGGCCGGCGCCACCGCCAACGCAGCCTCGACCGCCGCGCAGGTTGCCGCGCGCTGTCCCCTGGCCGAAAGCACCAGCGCCAGCAGCACGCGATGACCGGCGTGGTCCGGCATCGACCCAATCAGCCGGCGTGTCAGCGCCTCGGCCAGCGCCAGGTCGTCGCCGCGGCGGGCCAGCGCTATGCGGCGTAGCAACAGACTAGGATCGCTGCTCTGGCCCCCGTCGGCCATCAGCAGCAGAGACATCGCCGCAGCCTGGTCACCCCCGAGCTCGGCCAGGCGCGCGCGTTCGACCAAGATCGCGGGATGCGCGCCCAGTTCCCGCTGCAAGCTTTCCAGACAGTCGGCCGCCTCCTCCAGGGCGCCGGTGCTGATCAGCTGCAGGGCGCGATGGCAGCGCAGGAAGGGGTGCGTCGGGTCGTTCTGCCGTGGCAGGCACCGCCGCAGCGCCAGTTCCGGCAGCTGCTCGATGACCAGCGTTTCGAACAGGCCGAACAGCCGGGCGTCGAAGTAGCGGCTGCCCGCCAGGGAGCGGGGCTGAAACGGGTGCTGGCCGTCCCACCCGCCGCGGACCGATTCTCGCTGGACCGCAAACGCCAGGTCGGCGCCCGCGTAGGCGATGCCCAGTCGCTCCAGCAGCGCGCCGACGCTGCCGGCGGGGTCCGCCACCAGACGTTCATAGGGCAGCACCAGTGCGTTCGTCGGCGGATCCAGGACCCACTTGCGCAGGAACTTCCGCAGCCAGATCGCATGGCCGGCCAGCCAGAGCATCAGCCTGACGGGATCGCCGGCCAGGTCATCGCCGAAATGCCGGGCATAGAGCTCGCGGTCCGACAGGGCGGCCGGCACCGGATGGCGGTACTGCACCAGATGGAACGCCGCCTGATCACGCCGCAGCGTCAGCTCCAGGTCGTGGTTCTTCTGGAACAGCAGCGGCGCGGCGGCGGCCCGACAGGGCACCGCCCCGCAGCAGCCCGCGACGCCATAGAACTTGCAGTAGCGCAGCCGACCGCCCAGCGTGGCCTGCAGCAGCCGCGCCATATAGTGATGCCCCGCGCGTGGGATGGAGATCCCGAGCACGACACGCGACGTGGTTTCTCGGTCGCACGCTTGCTCAAGCTGCATCGGGCCTCCCGCCAAACTTTCGGTCTGGCGACAGAGTAAGGCCGCAGAGGGTGGGTTCCCGGCATATAATTCTGTTCAGAAGTGTAGCGGCCGGCGGCTGTCATGCGAGCAGTGCCGGAAGGCGCTCGGCCAGGGCCGCGGCTGACAGCAGCCGCCCGACATCGGCCGCGCCCTGCGCCGCCAGACGGTTAGCCGCGGCGCGGTCCCGGTACAGCCAGTCGCACAGCGCGGCGGCCGCGGCGACATCGGGTTCCGCCCAGACCGTGCCGATCTGGAAGGGCCCCTCGGCGCGCCGCACCAAGGTCTCCTGCCAGGGCACCAGCGCGCTGTTGTCGGCGGTCATGAAATCCAGGTTGCCGGAATAGCCGGTGGCCACCACCGGTACCGCCAGCGCCATGGCCTCGGCCAGGGTGTAGCCGAAGCCCTCGGCGCGATGCAGCGAGATGTAGAGGTCGAAGCAGGCCATCAGCCCCTCGATCTCGGCGCGTGGCAGCACAGCGGTGAGCAGGCGCAGCTCGAGCCGCGCGTCGGCAAAGGCCTGCCGCAGGTCCCGCAGCAATGCGGCGTGCGCCGGCCGCTCGCCGCCGTTGACCTTGATCACCACCAGCACGTCCCGCCGGCCGCCGAAGGCACGCAGCAGTGCCTGGGCGGTGCCCTGCGGATTCTTGCGCTCCACGCCACTGCCGGCGTCGATCACGCAGCCGGCGATGAAGCGATCCTCGGGCAGGTCGAAATGCCGGCGGCCGAAGCCGCGCGCCCGTGCCACGTCCACCTCGACCACGCAGGGCACGGTGGCGCAGGGCCTACCGGTGGCGCGGGCAATGGCTTCGGCGGTGAAGCCGGACAGGCCCCACAGCCGGTCATAGCGCGCCAGGCGCTGTACCCAGGCCGGATGCAGGTCGCGCTGTTCCCAGGCCAGGTAGCCGACCGTCTCGCGCCCCTGGAAGAAGGCGTGCGGAAAGATTTCGTCCAGGTCGTACTGCCGGTGTGGATAGCCGACGGCGATGTTGCGCGCCGCGCCGAAATCGAAGTCGGGATAGAGGTCGGCGAGCGCCAGGTCGGGCGCCATCGACTGGTTGGCCAGGACCTGGCGGGTCACCGTGTAATCGGCCTGCTGCAGGGCGCTGGCCAGGCCGCTGGCCATGCTGGCGAGCCCGATGGGGCTGCGGAAATGCCCGAAGAGGTTGACCCCCCGCGGCGCCGGCGCCAAGCCCGGGGGCAGCAGCCCGGCCGGCGCCTGCCCTGCCAGCAACGCCTCGGCCTGGGCCAGCGCCGTTGTCGGCAGGCCACGCTGCCCGCACCACCAGGCGAGATAGGCGCGCCGCGCCGCCGGCCGATCGAAGTCTGCCATGTAAGGTAGCAGCGCCTCGTCCAAGCCGTGGTCGCGTGCGCCGCGTGCCCGCGCGCCGGCCACCGCGATGCCGTTCGCCAGCGGTGCCAGTGCCGCGCGGGTCGCCGCGCGGCGGCCCAGGCCGCGCGCCAGGCGCAGCAGTCGCGGGTGCCGCCGCAGGGTGGCATAGAGGCGGCGCGACGGCGCGCCGCCCTGCCGCAGGGCGCGCTCTTCCAGCCACCAGTCGAGCAGCGCGACGTCGGCGGCATTGAACAGCAGGCTGCCGCGCGCATAGGGCAGCAGGGTCATCAGGAACTGGCGGCCGAAGCCCTCGCTGCGCAGCCGCCGTTGCAGCGCCGGCACCAGGCGCAGATAGGCGGCGACGCGGGCCAGGCTGCCACCGGGATCGAAGCGGCCGGCGAAGGCCAGCACAGCGGCCGGCAGCACCCAGCGCTCGCTCAGCGTCGCAACGGCGGCCTGCAGCGCCGCGCGGTCGGCTTCGAGCGGCTGGGGAAAGCTCTGCCGCAGCATCGTGTCCTCAGCGAACAGCCGGCGCAGGCCGCTGGCCGGATTGCCGACCAGCAAGCGGCGGCCGCTGGCGCGTTCGACCAGCCAGCAGTCGGCCGCCGCCAGCGCGGTCCCCAAGGCTGGATATTCGATGGCAAGCCGGCGCTCGCACCAGGTCAGGAAACGCAGCGGGTGCAGGACGTCGTCGCCGTTGTCGGCCCGCAGATCGCTGCGCGCGTCATACAGGCGATTGAGGCAATCGGGCAGCAGCGCGCTTTCGCCCGGTGCCGAGAGCAGCGGCGCCAGCAGGACCCGTGGGTCCTGCGGCCAGGCATCCCAGCGCGGCGTGCCAAAGCGTTCGGCGCGGCGCAGCTCGGTCCGCACCGCCGGATCGAGCGCCAGCCCGCCGCAGGCGGTATAGGCGTAGGCCCGGCCGGCATAGTGCTCCTGCCCGGCATCCCGCAGGCAACGGTCGTAGTAGTCGCCCAGCGCCCGCAGATTGATGTTCAGCGCCGGCAGGTGCCGCTGGTCGTAGCGCGAGAAGCGCCCTTCCCCCCAGGCGAAGCCGCTGAAGTGCACGCAGACCGGTGCCTGGCCCTCGAGCAGCCAGCGGTCCTCGGCGCCGCCGTCCAGCGCCGCCCAGCGCAGCGGCCGCTCATGCAGGTTCCAGTAAGCAATGTTCAGGCGCGGATCGCGGCACACGGCGACACGTTCCATCAAGGCCAGCGCCCAGTTGAAGCTGTTCTGCTCATGCTGCGGGCCAAGGTCGGCGAGGAATGCACCCGGTGCCGTCACCAGGCGCACCCAGCTGTCGAGAAAGCGCATCGCGTCGCTGCCCTGACGGGCGACGAAAAGCCCCGCGTTCATCATCCCGGCGCCGGCCAGATCGCCCATGCTGGGCCGCAGGAAGGGCTGCTCGTCTGGCAGCGGCGTCAGCAGGTGCGGGGTCAGCACAATCTCCGCCTCTGGCGCGTAGTCCAGCAGCGGCGCCGGATCGGCCAGGAAGAGCTGATCGGAATCGGCATAGAGCACCGCCGCCTCGCCAGCCCGCAGCAGATGGCGCACCAGGATCGGCTTCAGGGCGCAGCAGAGGTCGGTGGCGCTGTACTTGGCCGCCAGCCAGGCCAGGTTCTCGACCCCCAGGTCGGCCGGCGAGACGAAGCGGACCCAGTCCAGCGACTCGAAGCCGGGGCGCGGCTTTTCATGGCCATCGACCAGCAGCACCACGGCACGCGGCTCCTCCGGCCAGTGCCGTGCCGCGCTGCGCAGCAACGCCAGGACCTGGTGCAGGTGATTGTAGGTCGCCAATGTGCAAAGAACTGAGACAGCCATGGCCAGTGCCTTGCCGCGGGTGCCGCAGGATGCACGAAAGCCACGTCGGACCCAACAACCCCAAGTCCGATCAAGCTGCGGGCCTGCCCGCGGCACCGCCGGTGCTAGGTCGTCTCGCCCGCCACCCGCGCGCGCACCGAAACCAGGCCTGGATGGTCAGGCCAGCGGACCAGCGCCGCTTCGACCAGCGCCGACGCCTCGCTGCCCAGGCCGACATAGACCATCGCCAGTCCCAGCGTGCACCAGTCCAGCGGATTCCGCGGATCGACGGCCCGGGCCTTTGCGACTGCCTCCACAGTCCTGGCCCGATCGCCGGCTTCGCCCAGAACTAGGGCCAAGAGTACACGATGGCCGACCTCGTCGGGCATCAGCTCCACCAGCCGAATAGCCTGCTCCACCGCAGCTTTCGAGTCCAACTGATCGCGGCAGAGTTCGATCCAGCGCAGCAGAAGCGCCGGATCATTCGGGCGATCCAACAGGGCGGCGCTCAGTCGCCTGCGCGCATCGTTGAGCTCGCCGCGCGACACCTGCAGGCGGCTGATCTCACCTTCCAGAGCGGCGGGACATCCCAGGCAGCGGCTTATCTCGTCAAGCGCCGAGACGGCGCCGTCCAGATCGCCGCGCCGCGCAGAGCGCAGGGCTTGCCAGCAGCGGACCAGAGGATGAGTGGGATCGCTCCGCGCCGGCAGTAGACGGTGCCAGATGGGGCCAGGAAGGCGGCCGATCAGCAATGACTCGAAGAGGGGGAAAAGCTCGCCATCCAGGAAGCGACTTTCCGCCAAGCGGCGCTGCCGGTATTGGCGCTCCCCTTCGACGCCACCGAGGGGAGAAACGGCGGTCACCGCGGCGTGGATCTCAGCCGGTGCAACCACCACGCCCCAGTCCGCGAACAACCCGGACAGTACCTCGGCCGGCCGCTCGACGAGGCGCTCATAGGGCAACAGAGTCGCATCCGCCGGCGCCGGGTCGACCCACTTGGCATGAAAGTCCTCAAGCCACAGTGCGTGGCTCGCAAGCCAGAGCATCAGTGCCGACCGGTCGGCCACCAGCGCCTCGCCATGAACGGAGGAATACAACTCGCGGTCGGACAGCGCCGCGACGACGGGATGGCGAATCTGCACCAGGTAGCGGACGCCCGGCAGGTCGTTTGCAAGGCGCAAGTCAAGATCATGGTTCTTTTGCAGCAGGATGGTCGCGCCCGAGCGGCGGCACGGCACCGACCGGCAGCAATCATGCGTACCGTAAAAATCGCAATAGTGCAGTTGCCGACCACAAGCGGCGCGAAGCAATCGCGCCAAATAGTGGTGCCCTGATCGCGGAATTGAAACACCGACTACGTGCAGCGGCATGGTTCCCAAAGTGCCAGGATGTAGATTGGATCGCTCAAATTATGACTGCATGCGCCAGCTGCCTAGCAAAAGTTGCCCATCACGGCGCCATGGCCAGGGGCGGTGTCATGCCTCGCTAGAGGTGACCCAACGGCAGCGATTTGGCCCGAAGGTCCTGCCAAGAAACCCTATTCGCCGCCTTCGCGCCGCGCGTCCCATAGCGGGCCCTGCGTCGCGCCGAGGGTCTCGCGCCGGATCTTCCCCAGCTCGGTATAGTCCAGTCGCTCGCGCAACTCGATGAAGCGCGGCACCATGTAGGCGGCCATGCGCGTGCGGGCGAAAGCCTGGAGTTCCGCCGGCGCCGTGGCCGCGCCCTCGGCCAGCACGATCACGGCCTTGACCTCCTGCCCGACGACCGGGTCCGCGACCCCGACCACGCCACAGTCGACCACCTGCGGATGGGCCTTCATCACCTTCTCGACGTCGACCGCGGCGATGTTCTCGCCGCCGCGGCGGATCGCGTTCTTGATGCGATCGATGAAATAGAGAAAGCCCTGCTCGTCGAAATGCCCCAGGTCCTGGGTATGGAACCAGAGGTTCTGCCAGGCAGCGACCGTTGCCACCGCGTCCTCGTCGTAGCCCTGCATGACCACGTGCGGCACCCGCGGACGCACGGCGATACGGCCAATCTGGCCCACCGGCAGAGGCTGATCACTGCTCGGGTGCAGGATGGCGACCTCGAAGTCGGGATTGATCCGGCCGCAGGAGCCAGGCGGCTCGCTCGCCCCGGCCAGCGGCAGGGTCAACGGCTCGCACTCGCTCATGCCGTAGGTGTCGAGCAGCTGGACACCGAAGCGCGCCTCGAAGTCGGCCTTCGCCTTGGGCGTGTTGTTGGCGATCATGGCGATCCGCAGCGTGTGGTCGCGATCAGCGGCCGCGGGCGTCGCCAGGCTCAGCAGGTAGACCACGTTGGCGAAGCCGAAGGCGACGGTGGCGCGACAATCCCGCACCTCGTCCCAGAAACTGTGGCGCGAGAAGCTCTCGAACAACACCAGCGTGGCGCCGGCGATCAGCGCCGCGACCGTGACATGCAACTGCCCGCCGACATGCGACAGCGGCATCCAGTCGTGGAACACATCGCCCGCGCGATAGTCGAAGGCATCGGCCAGCATGGCCGCGCCGCGCGTGTACATGGCGTGCGGGATGACCACCAGCTTGGCCCGCCCCGTGGTGCCGGAGGTATAGATCATCACCGTCGGATGGCTGGCATCGCGCGGCTCGATGGCGGCTGGCGCCGCTGTCACCGCCGCTGACCAGGTGACGCGGCGCTGCCCTGCTGCGGCGCCCGGCGGCGGGCCGTCGGTGAAGACGATCAGCGCCGGCGCCGCCTGCGCCTCTGGTTCCAGCAGCGCGAAGCTCGCCTGGTCGGTGACCAGCACCGGTGCCCGGGCGCGCAGCAGCAGGTCGGTCAGCAGCGCGCCGCGCTGTGCGTGGTTCAGCGCCACGAAAGCGCCGCCCAGGGCATTGCAGCCGAACCACGCCAGGATGACGAAGGGTGATTTTGGCAGGAAGCTGGCGACCCGCTGGCCGGCAAAGCCCTCGGCCGTCAGGAAGCCGGCAAAGCGCAGCGCCTCGTCCTCAGTCTCGGCGAAGCTCCAGCGCCGCGCACCCTTGACCAGGTAAGGCAGGTCCGGCGTTGCCTTGGCTCGCGCGGCCAGCAGCTCCGGCACCGTAACCCAGGCGCTGCCGGTCAGCCGCTCGAGCGGGGCGTGGGTCGGGGTGCGGGACATCGGCGCCTGCTGGCTGCGGGCTAGCGTCCCTTCCACACCGGCTTGCGCTTCTCGGCGAAGGCCTTGGGGCCCTCCTCGTGGTCTTCCGAGGTCAGCATCTGCCGGTGGATCGGGAAGCGCTTCTCCTTGGTAGCGCGGAAGGCCTCGGCGACGCTCATGGTCTCGCTATTGCGGATGACTTCCTTGATCGCCATGACCGACAGCGGCGCGCCCTCGGCGATGAGCTGGGCATAGCGCCGCGCCTCGGCCATCAGCTCGGCCAGCGGCACCACGGCGTTGATCAGGCCATGGTGCAGGGCCTCCGCCGCCGTCATGCGCCGCCCGGTCAGCAAAATCTCCAGGGCGATGCGATAGGGCAGCTGGCGCGGCAGGCGCTGCAGCCCGCCGGCGTCGGCCGCCACGCCCACCGCCGTCTCCGGCAGGGCAAAGGTGGCATGCTCGGCAGCGACGATGATGTCGCAAGCCATCGCCAGTTCGAAGCCGCCGCCGATGGCGGCGCCGTTCACCGCGGCGATCACCGGCTTGTCGAGCGCCAGCTCGGTCAGGCCGGCGAAACCGCCGACACCGAAGTCGTCGTCCTCGCTGGCCCCCGCCGCCGCGGCCTTCAGGTCCCAGCCGGCGGAGAAGATGCGCTCTCCCCCGCCGGTCACGATGGCGACCAGCAGCGCCGGGTCATCGCGGAAGCGTACGAAGGCCTGGCCCAGCGCGCGGCTGGTGGCCGCGTCGATGGCGTTGGCCTTGGGCCGGTCCAGCGTGATCTCCAGGACCTTGCCGTCGACACGAAAACTGACTGCTTCGCTCATCCTGCCACCTCGCTCAGAAACCGACGTCGTCGCCGCCCTTGAGGTCGAGCATCTTGCGCGCCTCGGTCGGCGTTGCAACCTCGAGCGACAGCTCCTCGATAATGCGGCGGATCTTCGCCACCTGCTCGGCGTTGGACTTCGCCAGCTTGCCCTTGCCGATGTAGAGGCTGTCTTCCAGGCCGACGCGCACGTTGCCGCCCATCAGCACCGCCTGGGTGATGAAGTTCATCTGGTGGCGGCCGGCAGCCAGCACCGACCACTGGTACTGGTCGCCGAACAGCTTGTCGGCGATGCGCTTCATGTGGTGCAGGTTCTCCAGGTCGGCGCCAATGCCACCCAGGATGCCGAAGATGGTCTGCACGAAGAGCGGCGGCTTCACCAGCCCGCGCTCCAGGAAATGCGCCAGGGTATAGAGGTGGCCGATGTCGTAGCACTCGAACTCGAAGCGCGTGCCGCAGCCCTCGCCGAGGCGCTCCAGCACGCTTTCGATATCCTTGAAGGTGTTGCGGAAGATGAAGTCGCGCGAGCGCTCCAGGTGCGCCTTCTCCCAAGGGTACTTGAAGTCCTTGAAGCGATCGAGCGCCTGGAACAGGCCGAAGTTCATCGAGCCCATGTTGAGCGAGGCGACCTCGGGCCGGGCGTAGAGCGCCGCCGCCAGCCGCTCGTCCAGCGTCATGCCGTGGCCGCCGCCGGTGGTGATGTTCACCACCGCGTCGGTCTGCTGCTTGATGCGCGGCAGGAACTCCATGAAGGCCTTGGGGTCCGGCGTCGGGCTGCCGTCGGGATTGCGCGCATGCAGGTGCAGGATCGAAGCGCCGGCCTCGGCCGCGCCAATCGCCTGCTCGGCAACCTCGTCGCCGGTGATCGGCAGGTAGGGCGACATCGTGGGCGTATGAATCGAGCCGGTGACGGCACAGGTAATGATGACCTTCTCGCGCTTGGCAGACATGTAACGCTTCCTTCCGTGACCCTCAGGATTCCCACTCGATGTTGCCATCGACGCCGATCAACTGGCCGCTCACATGGCGGGCGGCGTCGGAGCAAAGGAATAACACCATGTCGGCCAGTTCGGCCGGCTGAATCTTGGTGCGCATGGAGATGAACTGCAGCTGCTCCGCTTCGACCTCGGCCACGCTGCGGCCGCTCTGCTCGGCGATGCGGGTGACGACATTGGTGAAGCGCTGGTTGTCGATGGCACCGGGCAGGATGGCGTTGACCCGGATGCCATCGGGCCCCAGCTCGCGCGCCAGGGTGCGGGTCAGGCCCTCGACCCCGGCTTTGCTGGCGTTATAGGGCGTGCGGAAGGGCATCACCGTCTTGGTCGAGCCGGTGGAGAAGTTGACGATGGCGCCGTGCCGCTTCTGCTTCATCCCCGGCACCGCCTGGCGGATGGTCAGGAACATGGAGTCGAGGTTGGCCGCCATGGTGGCGCGCCAGTCGGCGAAGCTCAGCGTCTCGATCGGCCCGCGCGGGCCGGAGATGCCGACCGTGTTGACCAGGACGTCGACATGGCCAAGCCAAGCGAAGGCCTCCGCGAACAGGCGCGCCACCTGGGCCTCGTCGCCGACATCGCAGACCGTGCCACGCAGCTCCGGATTGGCCGCCAGCACGCCCTGCAGCAGCCCGGCGTCGAGATCGCAGACATGCACCTTATCGCCGCGTGCCAGGAACTTCTCGGCCATGCTGCGTCCAACGCTCTGGCCAGCGCCGGTGACCAGAACGTGCTGGCCACTCATCGCTTGGGTTCCATCTCGTCCTTGATACGGCGCAGCTTCTTCACCATGACGTCGCGGCGGCGCAGCAGCCCGGCCACGTCCTTCACGCCTTCGCGCCGGTTCACCATGTCGCCGATCTTCTTCAGGGTCGGCTGGTCGAACGCCGGGTTGACGGTCTTCAGGTCGGCGAACATGGC
Source organism: Rhodospirillales bacterium (assembly GCA_038363005.1). Classification (GTDB taxonomy): domain Bacteria; phylum Pseudomonadota; class Alphaproteobacteria; order Kiloniellales; family JACOMY01; genus JAKOWB01. Next base: position 26,478 of record JBBQBI010000021.1, on the reverse strand, counting down.
GTAATAGGCCTCGCCATAGCGACCGAAGTACTGCTCGATGCCCTGGTCCGCATTGGCGTGGTTGGCGCCGAAGTTGCCGATAGTCGCCCAGCGCAGCGCCAGCGCATCGCGGATCACCGCATCGACGGCCTCCGCATCCGCTACGCCGCTTTCCACCAGGTACATGGCCTCGCGGATCAGTGCCGACTGGATGCGGTTGCCGAGGAAGCCGCGGATGTAGCGCTTCATGCGCACCGGCACCTGGCCGCAGGCCTCGAGCCAGTCGCAGGCCTGCTGCAGGACCGCCGGATCGGTGTTCGGCGCGCCCAGCATCTCAACCGCCGGCAGCACGTGCGGCGGGTTGAAGGGATGCGCCATGACGCAGCGCCGCTCGCCCGGCAGACCACCAGCGATCTCGCCGATGTCGAGCGCCGAGGTGGAGGACGCCAGGATGGTCCGCGGGTCGGCCAGGCGATCCAGCTCGCGGAACACCGCCTGCTTGATCTCCAGCTTCTCCGGTGCGCTCTCCTGCACATAGTCGGCGCCCTGCAGCGCCGTCGCCAGGTCGTTCGCCAGGCTGACACGGCCCAGGATCGCCTGGCCCTCGCCCTTGGCGATGAAGCCCTCGGCCTCGTCCAGCGCCAGATCGGCCTGCAGCCAGGCCAGGGTCAGCGAGCCCTGCTTGGGGTCCTGGTCATAGAGGCGCACCGTGGCGCCGGCGCCGGCGAAGACGCGGATCCAGCCGCGGCCGATCACGCCGGCGCCCACCAGGGTCACCAGGCCAGGAATCTGCTTGGTCACGTGTTCCTCCGCTTCAATGGCCAAAGACGATGCCGGGCAGCCAGGTGATGGTCTCCGGGATCAACATGCAGATGGTCAGCACCACCAGCTTGATCATCACGAAGGGCCCGATCGACTTGTAGATCTCCAGCATCGTCACATCGGGCGGCGCCACGCCCTTCAGATAGAACAGCGCGAAGCCATAGGGCGGCGTCTGGATGGCGATCTCCAGGTTCAGGATCATCAGGATGCCGAACCAGACCGGATCGAAACCCATGGCGACGGCAATCGGCGTGAACAGCGGCGCGCAGACCAGCACGATGACGAACTCGTCGATGATGCAGCCCAGGATCAGCATGATCAGCTGCATCATGGCGATGGTGCCGAGCGGCCCCAGCCCCATGTCGACGAAGGTGCCCTGCACCAGCTTGCCGGCGCCCATCAGCAGGTTGAAGTTCGACAGCACCGTGGCGCCGATCAGGATCCACAGGCACATCGCGGTCAGCCGCATGGTGCCGATCGAGCTATCCTTCAGCGCCTGCCAGCCGAACTTGCGGAAGAACAGCGCCAGGATGCAGGCGAAGAGGCCGCCCATGGCGCCGGCCTCGGTCGGTGTCGCCATGCCCAGCATGATGGTGCCCAGCACCATGAAGATCAGGCCGAAGGCGAAGGCGCCGTTACGCATCGCCACCAGCTTGTCGCGCATCGAGCCACGCTCCTCCACCGGCAAGGGCGGGCCGTCGCTGGGGCGGATCCAGCAGCGGATGCCGATGTAGAGCACGAAGAAGGTGATCATGATGCCGGCCGGGATCAGCGCGCCGACGAACATCTGGCCCAGCGAGGCCTTGGTCATGGCGGCGAAGAGCACCATGGGGATCGACGGCGGAATCAGGATGCCGAGCCCGCCGCCGGCCATGATGGCACCCAGCGCCAGGCGGCGGTTGTAGCCACGCTTCAGCATCGGCGGCAGGGCCACCGTGCCGGCGGTCATCACGCCGGCGCCGATGATGCCGACCATGGCGCCGATCAGCGAGCAGACGATAATCACGCCGATCGCCAGGCCGCCTGGCATGCGCCCGGCCAGCACGTGCACGGAATGGAACATGGCCTCGCCGAGGCCCGATCGCATGAGCACCTGGCCCATGAAGATGAACAGCGGAATCGCCAGCAGCAGGAAATTGGTGGTGGAGTTGAGGATCGTGCTGGGGATCAGGTTGAAGGACTGCGGCCCCCAGAAGGCCAGGCCGAACAGCATGGCGATGCCGCCCAGCGCCAAGCCGACCGGCGCGCCCAGCGCAAAGGCCAGCAGCATACTGCCGAAGATCGCCAGGACCAGGTATTCGACGCCCATGGCTGGCTCCCCTAGGTCCGTGGCTCGCCGGCGGTGCTGTCGACCGCCAGCGCTTCCTGGTCGAGCGGCTCGCCGGTCACCAGCAAGTGGATGTTGCGGATCCAGAGCGCCAGCGTCTGCAGCAGCAGCAGCAGGCCGCCCACGGCAATGGCGAGAATGAAGGGTGCCAGCAGCGGCGCCCAGTCGGTCGGCCGGTGCTGGTTGGCGTCATAGGCATGCATGGTCTCGCGCCAGCCATAAATCACCACCAGCGTCAGGAAGAACAGGGCGATGGCGCCGGTGACCACGTCGCACAGCGCCTTGGTTCGTGGCCGCATGCGGCCATAGAACAGGTCGACGTTGATGTGCGCGCGTTCGCGCATCACATAGGCGCCGCCGATCAGGCCGATGTAGCCGAAGACAAAGACCGCGGTGTCCTGCGCCCAGAGCGTCGGCGCATCGAAGAAATAGCGGCTGATCACCTCGTAAGACAGCGCCAGCACCATCACCGGCACCAGGATGGCCACCAACCGGCCGCTCCACAGCGACAGCTGGTCGATGGCATGCAGGAAGCCGCGCAACAGCTTCATCTTACCTGACCCTCCCCGTCCCGATCTTGCCACACCGCTAGCGAGAAGGGCCGCCGGCCAAAACGGCGGCCCCCCCCGGTTGGCCAGGAACACGATACAGCAGGAAGGTCAGATCGTATTGGCCAGGAACTCGCGCTGCTGCTGCACCAGCTTGGCGCTGAAGGGATCGCTGGCCTCGTACTCCGGCAGCAGGGCATCGGCCGCCTTCTTCCAGGCCGCCTTGTCCGCATCGTCCGGGCCCTTGCCCCAGACCATGCCGTTGGCCTCCATCTCCTTGACCGCCGCGCCGACGCTCATGGTCGACTCATTGGCTTCGCCGTCACCGTGCCACACACCGGCCAGCGTCATGATGGCCTGCAGGTCCGCCGGCAGCGCGTCCCACTTCGCCTTGTTCACCACGACGGGCGAAACCTGGCTTTGGGTCGCCGGTACCGGATAGAAGTTCTTGGCGATCTCGTAGAACTTGCCGTCGCGGTAATCGATCAGGTTCGAGCTGCAGCAACCCTCGATCACGCCGGTGGCCAGCGCGGTATAGGTCTCGCCGAAGGCCATGGTCACCGGCTGTGCGCCGAACTGCGCCATGAACTTGCCGTAGCCGCCCGGGGCGCGGATCTTCTTGCCCTTCAGGTCAGCCAAGCTGGTCAGCGGGTTCTTGGTGATCAGATAGACCGCCGGCTGGAAGTAGGGTGCGACGTAGTGCAGGCCGACCGAGGCATAGGCTTCGCGCAGCGTCTCGATCCAGCCGCCGCGATAGAACAGCGCCAGCAGGCCGTCGAGGTAGCGAGCGCCACCCGGCAGGCCCAGCTCGACGATGCCGGCCGGCAGCTCGCCGGCGTGCAGCGCCATGTAGGGGCAGCCGATCTCGACCAGGCCGGCGGAGGTCGCCTGCAGCACCTCGGTGGCGCCGACACCCTCGCCGTCGAACAGCACGTCGATGTGCATGCGGCCACCCGATGCCTTCTCCACCCAGTCGGCGAAGCCCTGGTAGACATCGCCATAGGATGTGCCACGCGGATAGAGGTTGGCCATGCGCCAGCTGTATTCAGCCGCCTTGGCCGGGCGCGCGGAAGCCAGAACGCCGGCACCCAGCGCACCCGCGCCGACGGCACCGATAAATTTCCTGCGATCCATTGAGGTCTCCCTTGTCGTGTTCGGCCACGGCCGCCGTTCCGGCCGGGTGCCGTCCTGGTTTCCCTGACGAGCCGCCGACCGCATAGAATCCGTCGTGCCGCTCGCTAGGCAAGCCTAGGGCCAGGGCGAAAGCGGCGTCAAGATAATTTGATCAAATATAAGCTCTTCATCTGACCGTGTCGTGGCTGCGGTGGGCAACCCTGCCGCGCACGGCTTTACGTGGCGGTCAGCGAGGGCTTTCGATTATGATCAAACATTGCTTTACGCGGTTGCCGGCGGCCTCGCAGGTCCAGGGCGCCACGACGAAGGCTGGTCGGCGACACTGTACGAGGCAAGAACGGGTGGCAGTTTCGAGTTCAGGTGACGACGACAAGGCGGCGGCCAAGGCGCTCTCCGGCGGCAGCTTTGCCCCAGTCGGGCGCCTGACGCTACAGGAGCAGGTCTACCAGGCCCTGCGCACGACACTAATGGTGGGTGGCGTGGTCCCTGGCCAGGGGCTGACGGTGCGCGAGCTGTCGGAGCGCATGGGCACCAGTCCCATGCCGGTCCGCGAGGCGATGCGCCGGCTGATCGCCGAGCGCGCGCTGGAGCTGCTGCCCAACGGCACCGTGCGGGTGCGCCTGATGAGCGATGCGCAGCGCGCCGAGTCGCGTGAGATTCGCGCGCTGCTCGAGGGGCTGGCGATCACGCGCGCGGCCGAGCTGATTGCGCCGGAGGAGCAGGCGGAGGCCGAGCGCATGGACGTGGACATGAACCGCGCCCTGGCCATCGACGACCTGGAAAGCTACATCGTCACCAACCAGCGTTTTCACTTCCTGGTCTATCGCGCGGCGCGCTCCGACATGCTGTTCGAGATCATCGAGAGCCTGTGGGTGCAGAATGGCCCCTTCCTGCGGCTCTATGTGCTGGAAACGCTGAGCAAGCAGAAGGACCGCGACTACATCGACCTGTACCAGCATCACGCGGCGATGCTGCAGGCCTTCCGTGACCGCGACGGCGACGCCGCCGCGGCGGCCCTGCGCCTCGACCTGGGGCGTACCTCGATGACGCGGGAAAGCGACCAGCCGGAAGACATGCGTGTCGCCTTCGACGCGCTGCGGCGCCAGCGCGGGAACGGCAGCGAGCAGGCGGGAACCGCAGACAGGGCACCGCGCCGCGACCAATCCGCCAGCCTGCTGCCGTCGCGCCGCGCGCCGGCGCCGACGCCGCTGGTCATTCCGCACCGCCCGACGCTGCAGGAACAGGTCTATCGCGCCATCCGCCGCGCGCTGATCACCGGCGACGTGGTACCCGGCCAGGTGGTGACAGTGCGCAGCTTCGCCGAACGCATGGGCACCAGCCCCATGCCGGTGCGCGAGGCGCTGCGCCGCCTGGTGGCCGAGCGCGCCTTCGAGCCGCTGCCCAACGGCTCGCTCAGGGTGCGGCTGATGAACGATACCGAGCGCCAGCATGCACGCGAGATCCGCGCCCTTCTGGAGGGCGTCGCGGTGGCGCGCGCCGCCGAGCGCATCACCGCCGAGGAGCTGGCCGAGGCGCAGCGCCTGAACGAGGCGCAGCGCCAGGCGTTACGCCGTTCCGACCTGAAGTCGGCCAGCCTGATGAATCAGGAATTCCACTTCGTGCTGTACCGCGCCGCGCGCTCCGAGATCCTCTACGAGATAATCGAGCGGCTGTGGGTGCAGAACGGCCCCTTCCTGATGCTGCACCTGATCGACCTGACCAGTCACGCGCCCGACAGCCTGCAGGATGCGCTGCTGCAGTATCACGAGCGTCTGCTGATCGCCCTGACCAACCGCGACGGCGCTGCGGCGGCCGACGCCCTGGTTGCCGACCTGATGCAGACCGCGATGACGCGCGAATCCGGCACGCCGGGCCTGCTGGCCAACGCTAGCCTGACGCTATGAAGCGCCGTTCGATCGCTCCGGCGCTTGATCGGCCGGCGCTTGATCCAAATGGCCGGCTGCTGCGTAACTGATGGTCATGAAGTTGCGCCACCTCGCCGCCTTTGCCGGTATGCTGCTGACCGCCCTGATGGGCGGCATGGGGAAATCCTTGGCTGAGAATCCGCTGCCGCTCGACTGGGCGGCGCTGCCGCTGCCCGCCCTGGAGGGTGGCCAGATCGCACCGGAAACCCTGCGGGGCAAGGTGGTGCTGGTGGTCAACACCGCCTCCTTCTGCGGCTTCACCCCGCAGTATCAGGGCCTAGAAGCGCTGTGGCAGAAGTACCGCGACCAGGGCCTTGTGGTGCTGGGCGTGCCAGCCAACGACTTCGGCGCGCAGGAACCGGGCAGCGAAGACGAGATCAAGCGCTTCTGCCAGGGCACCTATGGCGTCGACTTCCCGATGCTGACCAAGCAGGTCGTGGTCGGGCCGCAGGCCCATCCGCTGTACCGCTGGGCCGCCGCGGAGACCGGTCCCGACGGCGTGCCGAAGTGGAACTTCCACAAGCTGCTGATCGGCCGCGACGGCCGGTTGGTCGGCTGGTACTCCACCACAGTCGGTCCCAGCAGCGACAAGCTGGCCAAGGTGATCGAGGCGGCGCTGGCCGCGCCGGGCACTTAGCCAGGCCCTTCCCAGCCGGCCCCCGGCACGGCTAGCCTCCGCGCCCATGCAGACCTCGCACGACCTGATCGTCGTCGGCCTCGGCGCCTGGGGTAGCGCGGCGCTCTATCACGCCGCCAATGCAGGCCTCAGCGTCCTCGGCCTCGACCGTTTCGCCCCGCCGCACAAGATCAGCGCGCATCACGGCAACGGCCGGGTGATCCGCATGGCCAGCCCGGAGGCGCCGGACTACACGCCGATGATGGCGCGGGCCTACGACCTCTGGCACCGGCTCGAACGCGACAGCGGCCAGACGCTGATCCGCGACGTCGGCGGCTGCTACGTCGGCCGGCGCGACAGCGAAATCATCGCCGGCTCGTTGGCCTCCTTCGCGGGAACGGATCTGGCGCATGAGCTGCTGGACGCCAGGGCCGCCCGCGCCCGCTTTCCCTGGCTCAGCGTCGGCGACGACGAAACGCTGCTGTGGGAGCCAGGCTGCGGCGTGATCCACCCGGAGCAGGCCATCCGTGCCCACCTGGCCGGCGCCGTAGCGGCCGGCGCAACGGTCCTCACCGACACGCCGCTGCTGCGCTGGAGCGCGACACCCGACCGCATGACGGTGGAAACGCCGGCGGGCAACTTCCAGGCCGGTCGCGCTATCCTCTGCCTCGGCGCCTGGGCACCGCAGCACCTCGGCATCCCGGCCCTGCCGGTCACGCCGGAACGGCAAGTCGTGGCGATCCACGACGCCAGCGGCCTGCCAGAGCACAAGATCTTCGTCGCACCCTGCGCCGAGGCCGAGTGCGTCTATGGCCTGCCGGAACCGGGCGCGACCTACAAGGTGGCGATCCACCACGGCGGCCGCACCGGCCTGCCCGATGCCCTGCTCGATGCGGCCAGCGACCAGGACATCGCGCTGATCGACACCTACGTGGCGCTGCGCCTCCCCGCCCTGGCCGGCCGCCGCGTCGAGGCCTTCACCTGCCTCTACAGCGACACCCCTGACCGCCACTTCATCCTCGACCGCCACCCGGACCACGCCAACGTGGTCTACGGCACCGGCTGCAGCGGCCGCGGCTACAAATTCGCCAGCGTGATTGGGGAGATGCTGATGCAGCTGGCACAGGGGGCAGACGCCCAAAGAACCCTGTTTCAGGCCGTTCGCTTTACGAAATTGGCCTTTCCACCTTAATGCTCGACCACCAACCGGATTGTGCCAAAGAGGTCCTCAGAGACGGCCGCGACTACATGTTGACCAGCATAGCCGGGGGATCACTGGTGGCGCCGCCCACTTATGGGAACGCCGTCGCGAACTGTCCAACACGCAGCCAGATCGCCGCATGAGCGCTGTGCGCCTGGCACCCGGTTGGTTGGGAGACGTACTGTTCTGCTACCATTGAATGTATTTGGCCGAAAACCGCCACCTTCAAGCGATTGAGCTGTAGACGTCGTTTGCACCCAGCTACATGATTGTTTCCTTGTCCAAACCCACCGTCCGGTGCCGCGCGGCAGCGCCGGAGGCGGCGCGTGCCAGGAGAGGCAATCAAGGCTGCCGATGCTTTGCTACGTCCACCTGCCCAAGACCGCCGGCAAGTCGCTCGCCCGCTATACCCGCAAGACGCTGGGGCGACGCGGCGCGCTCGGCGCCTTGTTGGAGGAGGAGCTACGCGGCCTCAGCGACCGCGCCTTGTCCGAGGCTGGAATCCTGGTCGCACATCTGGCCTATGACGACCTGCAGCGTATCCGGCAGCTCTGCGAGCGCCCTCCGCTGCTGGCGACCATCGTCCGCGAGCCGCGCGAGCGCTTCCTCAGCCACTTCTTCTTCATCAAGCGCGTGCGCATCCACGCCTGGCACCGCCGCTTCTGCGATCTTTCGCTTGACCAGGCGCTCGAAGACCCCGAGCTGGTGGCGGAACTGGACAACTACCAGTACCGCTACCTCCTGCGCGCGCTGCTGCCGCCCGACCGGCAAAGCATTGAACACCTGCCCGAAGTCTGGTCGGCCCTCTCCGTGGTTGGCGACGCCGCCTGCCTTCCGGCCAGCGCGCTGCTGACGCTCTATCGCGGCGGCATTCCGCCGGTAGCGTCACTCCGTCTTTTCAAACGGCCGATCGGCGCCGTCCGCCGCGGGCCGATCAGTGCGAAGGCGCTGGCGACCATCGATTCCCAGATCAACGGTTACGACCGGCCGCTCTATGCCGAGGGGCGCCGACGCTTCCGCGCCGACTTCGCAGCCATGGCGCATGAACTCGGCCTGGCGGGACTTGATCCTGAGCTGGCGACAATCGCCGAGCTGGAGGCCTGCCGCGTGGCGGCCGTGGCACGGCTGCGCGACTGTCAACAACCTGCACGCGGCAACGCAAGGGCCAGACGATGCTGACCTACGCGCAGAACTTCGAGGATGTCATGTTGGCCCGGCTCTTCGCGGACCAGGCTACTGGCTTCTACATCGACATCGGCGCCTCGGACCCGCAGCACTTCTCGGTCACCAAGCACTTCTACGACCTGGGGTGGCGCGGCATCAACGTAGAGCCGATCCCAGCCTACCACGCAGCGCTGCTACGCGAGCGGCCGCGCGACCTCAACCTCGGCCTCGCCATCGCCGCCGAGGCCGGAACCCGGAGCTTTTTCGAGGCGCCGGGCTACGACGGCCTTTCCACGCTCGATCTGGAGCAGGTGACGTACTTGCGCCAGCAGGGCTACCCCATCGTCGAGTACGAGGTCGCGACCATGACGGCAGACGAGCTGTTCGAGCAGCACGTCGAGGGCACGGTCGATTTCCTCAAGGTCGACGTCGAGGGCGCCGAAGTAGCCGTGCTGCAGCAGCTCGACCTCACCCGCCACCGGCCACGCGTGCTGCTGATCGAATCCACCGCGCCCGGACGGCAGTTCGCCGGCTGGGACGCACTGCCTGAATGTGATCGCGCATGGGAGGCGAAGCTGCTGGCGGCGGACTACGTCTTCGCCTACTTCGATGGCTTGAACAGCTTTTACCTGCGCGACGAGGACGCCGTGCTGGCAAGACGCCTGCAGGTGCCACCCGGCGTCTATGACGATATCCACCGCCCGCCGGACCCAGCACTGGTGGCGGAGTGCGAGCGACTGCAGGCGGCTCTGGCGGCCCTCACGCAGGACCAGGCGATCGCGCGCACGGCTGCGCAGACCGCCGAGACCAAGTTGGCGCAGGCCGAGACCAAGTTGGCGCAGGCCGGGGCCACGCTGGCGCAGGCCGAGGCCGCACAGGCGCAGTCGCTGGCGGACCTGCGGGCATTGCAGGAGCGCAATTCGATACTGAGGTTGCTGGCCGAGCAGCTGCGAGCCGCGCAGCAAGGCGCGGCCGCCAGCCCACGCGACCAGCTGGCCACCGGCCGCCACCGCTGGCGGGTGCGCCGCTAGTCGGCCAGCGCGACGGCGCCGATCGGCGCCGGATCGAGTAGCTGGGCGCAGCGGCGCGCCACCGCCTCGACGCTGGCGAAGCCGCGGATGTCGTTGCACGCCACGACCGCCCTTGCCTGCGCGGCATCGCGCTCGCGATAGACCCAGTCGCAGAGCTCCGCCGCCTGGGCCAGGTCGGGATCGCCCCAGACGGTGCCCAGCTGGAACGGCCCTTCGGCCAGGCGCACCACGGTCTCGCGGCAGCGCACCAGTCCGCTGTTGCGTTCGTTCATGAAATCCAGATTGCCGGAATAGGCGCTCGCCACCGTCGGCACGCCGAGCCACATCGCTTCCGCCAGGGTGTAGCCGAAGCCCTCCGCGCGGTGCAGTGAGATGTAGAGGTCGAGCTGTGCCATCAGGCCTTCGAGCTCGGCGCGGCGCAGCACCTTGGTGACGAGCCGGCAGCCAATGCCCGCATCTCGAAGTGCGCGGACCAGCGGATCGATCACCTTGGCGAACTGCGGGCGATCGCCATTGGTCACCTTCAGCACCACGGTCACATCGCCACGGCGAGCGAAGGCGCGCACCAGCGCGGCGGTGGCGCCGGCTGGATTCTTGCGTTCTATGCTGCTGCTGGCGTCGAAGAAGCAGCCGACCAGGAAGTCGCCTGCGGGCAGGTCGAAATCGGCACGCGAGAAGCGCCGCGCCCGCGCCTCGTCGACCTGCACGACACAGGGGAGCGCCTCGCAGGGGCGCTTGCTGGCCTGGGCGATTGCATCGGCGGAGAAGCGCGACAGGGCGAAAAGCCGGTCGTAGGCCGCCAAGCGCGGCAGCCAGCGCGGATGCAGGTCGCGTTGCTCCCAGGCCAGGTAGCCGATGGTCTCGCGCCCGGACAAGTAGCTCGCCGGGAAGATGTCAGTCAGGTCGTGGTTGATATGCGGATAGCTGACAACCAGGTTGCGGGTGAAGCGCGGCTCGAAATCCGGGAGCAAGTCTTCCGGCCGCAGGTCGGCGACCATGGTCATGTTGCAGAGCGTGATGTCGCGCGTGGCGAAGCCCGCCAAGGCCAACGCGTTGCGCACTCCGACGCTGGCGCTGCCCAGCCCAATTGGACTCTTGAAGTAGCCGAACAGGTTGACGCCGGCACCCGAGCGGCTGCCCTGCGCCAGCTGGCTCTCCGCGGGCACGCTTTCGACCGCGCGGGGCCGGCCAGCCAGGATCTCGGCGATCTTCGCCGACTCTTTGTCCATCACCGGCTTGTCGAGCCGACGCAGCTGGACCGCAGCAGCGTCGCCCAGGCGCGCCAGCATTGGGGTGCGGCCGCGCGCCGGCGTGTCCCGGCCGAAAAACGCCCGGACCCGGGGCGACATGCGCAGCCTTTGCGCGGTGGCGCGCATCCGGTGGCGGCTCCAAGGCGGCGTGCCGCGGCTGCCCCGCAGGTCGACCCACCACTTCACCAGGACCAGGTCGTCGGCGCTGAAGCAGGAGCCATCCCCGGCCAACCCGACCAACGCCGAAAGCAGCGCATGGCTGATGTTCCAGGCACGCGCCAAGGTCAGCAGGCTGGGATGCTGTCGCAGCCCCGCCAGGATGCACGCCAGCGAATGCTCCAGATCGAAGCGCTCAAGAAAGGCTGCCATCGCCGGCGGCATCAGCAGATGTGCCGCTTCCGGGCCGGCAAGCCAGGCCCGGAAGTCGTCGAGATCGGTACCCAGTGGATCGCGAAAGCGCCGGCGCAGTTCCGGGCTGCGATCGTAGAGCAGCCGCAGGGCCTGCGCTGGCACGTAGCAGGGAATCAGAAACAGCCCCTCGACGATCTCGCGCGACAGGTCCGGCGGCGCGTTGGCTAGCGCCAGATCCTGCAGCAGCTCAGGTCGGCGCCAGACAATGTCCTCAAACAGGCGTTCCAGAGACCGCTTCGGCAGGAAAGGCGCCGACCTGGCGGTCAGCGCCGCGACCGTGCGACGGTCGACGATGCAGGCGTCGGGTGCCGCCAAAGGGGCATAGCTTGGCAGTTCGAGCGGCAGATGGTGGATGCACCAGGAAAGGAAGGCCGAAGGCTGGATTCCTTCATGCCCGGCGAGGGCCCTGAGGTCGGGGCGCTCATTCCAGATTCTCTCAAGGCAGCGCGGCAACAGCACACTGCTGCCCGGCGCAGCCAGAAGCACGGCCAGCAGCGGCTTCAGGTCTTCGGGCCACGCGGCCCACCAGGGCTGCGTCGCCAGCTCGGCACGCCGCAGCTCGAGCCGGAGATCGGGCGTCAGGGCAACGCCCGCCAGGCTGCCATAACCGTAGGGCGTCGCGGCATAGTGCGCCCGATGCGCCGCTTCCAGCGCCTGATCATAGTGGTGCGCCAAGGCGTCGAGGTTGAGGTTCAGCAGCAACGGGTCGCGTCCACTGAAGTGCGACAGGCGGTCGTGCTCCAGGTCGAAGCCACTGAAATGGAAGGTGGCGATCGGCGTACCGTCGAGCAGCCAAAGGCCGGGATCGCCACCATCGAGCGCCGCCCAGCGGATCGGCCGCTCATGTACGTTCCAGTAGGCAATGTTGAAGCGCAGATCGTCGAAAAGCGCAAAGCCGTGCATGAAGGCTGGCGCCCAGTTGAAGGCGTGCTGCTCCGTCTGTCCGCCCAGTTCGGGCAGGAAGGCTCCCGGTCCAGCCACCAGCTCCGACCAGGTGGCAAGGAAGCCCGCGCTTTCGGCGCCCTGGCGCGCCAGGAAAAGGCCGGCATTCAGTAACCCGGCGTGCGCCAAGTCGCCCAGCCGCGGCAGGCAGCGCCAGTCGGCGCGCGGGATCGGTGAATGCAGGTGCGCAGTACCCACCAGCTGCGCGGTCGGGGCAAAGTTGAAGATTTCCGATCCGTCGCCGAAAAACATCTGGTCCGAATCGCAGTACAAGACCTCGCCGTGACCTTGGGCGAGTAGATGGCGCACCAGGAAGGGTTTGATCGCGCAGCAGAGATCGCCAGGCGTGTATTTGGCCGCCAGCCACATGAAATTGGGAATCTTAAGCTGCTCGACTGGTACGAACTCGACGTCCAGTTCGTCGAACCCCGGCCGCTCCAGCCCCTCTCCGTCAACCAGCGCCACCACCAACCGCGGCGCCGTAGGCCAGCGGCGCGCCAGGCTGCGGGCCATCGCCAGGGTCACGTGCAGATAGTTGTAAGTCGAGACAGTGCAGATCCGACGCAAAACTGAAAATCCCCAAGGGGGCGGCGCGGTATCAACGCGTCCATTGCCCTGGTATATCGTCAGATCGTTTGATGTATCAACAATTTCAGAATTTTTTATGAGATGAAATGCTGCACAATTCAATATTTACCGAAATGTTCTGGCATAACTAGTTGTTATTCTCTCATTGAGTTTGCAGCGGCTAATTTGCAATCAATGGCGAGAAAAAGCAGCCATGAAGATCTGCTATTGCGTGCTTTCGCTGGCTGGGATCCTACGCTGGCAGCGACGGCATCGCTGACAGCCGGGCGGCCTGCGCCAGCGAAGCCGGCCCGAGCGGAAGCGCGGGCTCGGGGACCCTGGCCTCGTGCCTCGGTCATCGTCGTACGTCAGCCGGCTGCCCTACTCCGCCGCCGCCTTCGCCGGCTCCACCCGCTCGGCCGCCGGGCCGTAGCCGCCGGCGCTGGGGGTCTGGATGACGAAGACGTCGCCGACACCCATCTCTGCCTGGCCGGTGGCCGCCAGCTCGACGATGGTGCCGTCGGTGCGCTCCACCCAGTTGCGGCCGACGATGCCGTCCTCGCCGCCCTGCAGGCCGAAGGGCGGGATCTTGCGGTGGTTGGCCAGGATGGCGGCGGTCATGGGCTCCAGGAAGCGCAGGCGGCGGATGGTGCCGTCGCCGCCCTTCCACTTGCCCTTGCCGCCGCTGCCGCGATTGATGCGGAACTCCTCCAGCAGCACCGGGAAGCGCCACTCCAGCACCTCGGGGTCGGTCAGGCGCGAGTTGGTCATGTGGGTGTGCACGGCGTCGGTGCCGTCAAAGCCCGGCCCGGCGCCGCTGCCGCCGCAGATCGTCTCGTAATACTGGTACTTGTCGTTGCCGAATGTCAGGTTGTTCATGGTGCCCTGCGCGCCAGCCAGCACGCCCAACGCGCCATAGAGCGTATCGGTCACCACCTGGCTGGTCTCGACATTGCCGGCCACCACGGCGGCCGGGTACTTCGGGTTCAGCATCGAGCCTTCGGGGATGATGATCTTAAGCGGCTTCAGGCAGCCCTCGTTCATCGGAATGTCGTCGTCCACCAGCGTACGGAAGACGTAGAGCACGGCGGCGCGGCAGACCGCCGAGGGAGCGTTGAAGTTGGTCGGGCGCTGCGGGCTGGTGCCGGTGAAGTCGATCACCGCCGAGCGGCTGGCCTGGTCGATCGAAATCGCCACCTTGATGACCGAGCCATCGTCCATCGGATAGGCGAAGGAGCCGCTCTTCAGCACGCCCAGCACGCGGCGCACCTGCTCCTCGGCGTTGTCCTGCACGTGCACCATGTAGGCCTGCACCACCGGCAGCGAGAAGTGGCGCACCATGCGGCGCAGCTCCTGCAGGCCCTTCTCGTTGGCAGCGATCTGCGCCTTCAGGTCGGCGACGTTCTGGTAGACGTTGCGCACCGGGTACTGGCCGCTCCGCAGCACCGCCTCGATCTCGGCCTCCAGGAAGCGGCCGCGGTCGACCAGCTTGACGTTGTCGAGCAGCACGCCCTCCTGCTCGATGCGCGTCGAATCCGGCGGCATGGAGCCCGGCGTGATGCCGCCGACATCGGCGTGGTGGCCGCGGCTGCCGACGTAGAACAGGATCTTCGTCCCGGCCTCGTCGAACACCGGCGTGATGACGGTGATGTCGGGCAGGTGCGTGCCGCCGTTGTAGGGCGCGTTCAGCACATAGACGTCGCCCGGCTGCAGCACCGATCCCTTCTCGCGGATCACCGTGCGCACGCTCTCGCCCATCGAGCCCAGGTGAACCGGCATGTGCGGCGCGTTGGCGATCAGGTTGCCCTCGGCATCGAAGATCGCGCAGGAGAAGTCCAACCGCTCCTTGATGTTCACCGAATAGCTGGTGTTCTCCAGGGTCGAGCCCATCTGCTCGGCGATCGACATGAAGAGGTTGTTGAAGACCTCCAGCATCACCGGATCGACCGTGGTGCCCACCGCGTAGGCGCGCCGGGCGGCCACCGCGCGGGTCATCACCAGGTGGCCCTGGGCGGTCATCTCGACCTGCCACTCGGGCTCGATGACGTTGGTCGAATTGGCCTCGATGACGATGGCCGGGCCCAGGATCTTCGCCCCGGCGCCCAAGGTGGCTCGGTCATAGACCGGCGCGTCCCACCACTTGCCGTGCGAGAAGAGCCGGGTGGTGTCGATCGGTTGACCGTCCTGGGCCGCGCCGGCCACCAGGAAGGATTCCTCGGCGCCGGCGCCGGTGGAGCCCACCACCTCGACCGAGATGGCCTCGACGATGTGGCGCTTGCCCGGCACCACGAAGCCATAGCGCTGGCGATGCAGCCGCTCGAAGTCGGCCACCACCTCCTCGGCCGTGCCGAAGCTGGCGACCAGGGCGGAATCCGTGCCCTCGTAGCGCAGGTGGACGCGGCGATGCACGGTGATGTTGGCGTCGGCGATGCCCTGGGCCTCAACCTCGCGCCGCGCTTCGGCGATCAACGGCTCGTAGAGGTCGGGCAGCGTCGGCAGCGCCTCGTCCAGCTCGGCCTCCACCGCCTTCTCGCGCAGCGCGCGGATGTCGGCCAGGCCCATACCATAGGCCGAGAGCACGCCGGCGTAGGGGTGCAGGAAGACCTTGGTCATGCCGAGTTGGTCGGCCACCAGGCAGGCGTGCTGCCCGCCGGCGCCGCCGAAGCACTGCAGCGTGTACTCGGTCACGTCGTAGCCACGCTGGACCGAGATCTCCTTGATGGCGTTGGCCATGTTGGCCACCGCGATGGTCAGGAAGCCCTCGGCCACCGCCTCCGGCGACTTGGCCTCGCCAGTGGCCTGCTCGATCTCCTCGGCCAGCTGGGTGAACTGCCGGCGCACGCTGTCGACGTCCAGCGGCTTGTCGGCGTTGGGGCCGAAGACCTTGGGGAAGTGCTTGGGCACGATCTTGCCCAGCATGACGTTGCAGTCGGTCACCGCCAGCGGCCCGCCGCGGCGGTAGCAGGCCGGCCCGGGGTTGGCGCCGGCGCTGTCGGGGCCGACGCGGAAGCGCGCGCCGTCGAAGTGCAGGATCGAGCCGCCGCCGGCCGCCACGGTGTGGATGCGCAGCATGGGCGCGCGCATCCGCACGCCGGCCACCTGGGTCTCAAAGGCGCGCTCGTATTCGCCGGCATAGTGCGACACGTCGGTCGAGGTGCCACCCATGTCGAAGCCGATGATCTGCGCGAAGCCGGCCATCTCGGCCGTGCGCACCGCGCCGACGATGCCGCCGGCCGGGCCGGACAGGATGGAATCCTTGCCCTGGAAGAAGCGCGCGTCGGCCAGGCCGCCGTTCGACTGCATGAACATCAGGCGTGCGCCGCCAAGCTGGCGGGCCACCTGGTTCACATAGCGCCGCAGGATCGGCGACAGATAGGCATCGACCGTGGTGGTATCGCCACGGCTGACCAGCTTCATCAGCGGCGAGGTCTCGTGGCTGGTGGAGACCTGGGTGAAGCCAATGTCGCGGGCGATGGCCGCCACGCGCTGCTCGTGGTCAGTGTAGCGGTAGCCGTGCATCAGCACGATGGCGACCGAGCGAAAGCCCTTGTCGAAGCCGGCCTTCAGCGCCTTGCGCGCCTGGTCCTCGTCCAGCGGCTGCTCCACCGTGCCGTCGGCGCGCAGCCGCTCGTCGATTTCGGCGACCCGCTTGTAGACCTGCTCGGGCAGCTTGATGTGGCGGTCGAAGATCTTCGGCCGCGCCTGGTAGCCGATGCGCAGCGCGTCGGCGAAGCCCTTGGTGATGGCCAGCAGGGTGCGGTCGCCCTTGCGCTCCAGCAGCGCGTTGGTGGCCACCGTGGTGCCCATCTTCACATGCTCGACCTGGTCGGCCGGGATCGCCTGGCCGCGGGCCAGGCCCATCAGCTCGCGGATGCCCTGGATGGCGGCGTCCTCGTACTGTTCCGGGTTTTCCGACAGCAGCTTGTGGGTGGTCAGGCTACCGTCCGGGCGGCGCGCCACGATGTCGGTGAAGGTGCCGCCACGGTCGATCCAGAACTGCCAGCGGCCGCTGTCCTGCGGCGGGGAGACACGGGGGGCGGTCGACATGGGCGGTTGGCCTTGCTGCGGGAGGCGAGGGAGGCCCCTGTGGTGGCCGCCGCCGGCCGCCTTGTCAACCGCCGCGCTGCGGCAGCGCGTCGCCGGCTGGATGGGCTGGTCGGAATCCGCGCCACGTGGCATGAAACGGGGCCATGGACAGGCAAGCATGAGCATCTGGGGCAAGATCGTCGGCGGCGCCGCCGGCTTCGCCATGGGCGGGCCGATCGGTGCCCTGCTGGGCAGCCTCGCCGGGCACGCGGTCGACTTCATGGCCGGCGACCTGAAGCGGGTCGAGCCGCCGCCGGAGGGCGCCGCGCCGGATGGCGCCCCTTTCGGGCAGGAGCGACCCGAGGCGACGCGGCAGATCGCCTTCACCATCGGCGTCATCGTGCTGGGCGCCAAGATGGCCAAGGCCGACGGCCGGGTGACGCCGGACGAGATACGCGCTTTCCGCGAGGTCTTCCAGGTGCCGCCGGGCGAGGTGAAGAACGTCGGCCGCATCTTCGACCTGGCACGCCGCGATGCGCGCGGCTACGAGCCCTATGCCCGCCAGCTCGGCAAGCTGTTCCAGCACCACCTGACGGTGCTGGAGGAGCTGCTGGACGGCCTGTTCCATATCGCACGGGCCGACGGCAAGGTGGCGGAGGTGGAGCTGGCCTACCTGGAGGGCGTGGCGCGCAACTTCGGCTTCGACCAGGCAACCTGGAAGCGCATCCGCGCCGCCAACCTGGGCGAGGCCAGCGACGACCCCTACACGATCTTGGGGGTCGAGCCCGGCGCCGACCTGGAGCACATCAAGACGGCCCACCGGGCCCTGGTGCGCGAGCATCACCCTGACCGCCTGATGGCGCAGGGCCTGCCGCCGGAGTTCATCGCCGTCGCCACCGAGAAGCTGGCCAAGATCAACGCCGCCTGGGACGAGGTGCGCAAGCGGCAGGCGGAGTAGCTAGACGCCTTCTTCTGGGAACCTATGAGCAAGACTCCGCTTGTGCCTGTCATCCCGGACAAGGCGCGTAGCGCCGCCGATCCGGGACCCAGGGGACTGGCCTCGCTGGAACGCGCCCGGTCCTCTGGGTCCCGGCTCTCCGCTGCGCTGCGGCCGGGATGACAAGTGAATTGGATCTCGCCGACGCTGCCTGAGCGACGTGAAATCAGGCGACCCGTAGCAGCGCCATTACCGGCCCCAGCGGTGCGTCACCGGCGAAGCCCTCCAGCAGCGTCCGCAGCGCGGCGACCCGCGCCGCGTCCAGTTGCCCCTCGGCGCAGGCCGCCAGCTTGTAGAAGAGGTCTGCGCGGCTCAGCGGATTGTCCGGGCTGCCGCGCACAGTCCGTGCCAGGACCTCCAGCCGCTCGCCGTCAACCAGCTCGATCTCGATGCGGTCGTAGTCCTCGGTCGAGACGCCCGGCAGCGGCAGCGGCGGGGCGAAGGGCTGCAGCACGATGCGGCCGGCCAGTGCGCGCAGCGCCGGATCGGCCAGTGCCCTGTCCTCGAAATGCTTCGGCGCCACGGCGCCGGCGCTGATCGCCACGGCTAGGCACCAGGGGATGGAGAAGCGCGCCTCGTCGGCGCTGTCCGGCAGGGCATAGCGCACCACGTCGCGCTGCCGCTGTGACATGGAGACAGTGATACGCGCCACGCGGTCCGCGCTCACGCGCCCCGCCGCCCGCAGCGCGAGAACCGCATCCAGCGGCCGTCCCATGTAGGAGCAGCAGGGGTAGGCCTTGACCCAGAGGCCCTGCTGCTCGATGGCCAGCGGCGGCGGCAACGCCGGCAGCGTCGCGCCGCTGGCCCCGCCGTCGGCGCCGAAGATCCCGGTGAAGCCCCAGGCACCGGACAGCGCGTCGGTCACCGCCGTCAGGCCCTGAGCCGCCAGCTCGGCCGCCACCACGCCGTTGTGCGCTGCCCAGCCGGCGTGGAAGGGCTTAGTGCCGCTGCCGAACTGCGCCTTCAGGCCGCTGCCGGTGGTGGCGCCGATGGACAGCGCGGTCATAGTCTCAGCCGCATCCAACCCGCGCAGCACGGCGACCGCCCCGGCAGCGGCGACACTGCCCAGGGTCGAGGTCGAGTGCCAGCCGATCTCGTAGTGTCCGGGGTTGAGGATCTCGCCCAGGCGATCCATCACCTCCAGCCCGGCGATGTAGCCGCGCAGCAGGCGCTCGGCACTGGATTCGGCAAGCTCGCCCGCCGCCAGCAGCGCCGGCACCAGCACGGCGCTGGGATGCGCCAGGGTCGGGGCGTCGTGGTCGTCGAAGTCCAGCGCATGCGCCGCCGTGCCGTTGACCAGCGCCGCCACCGGCGCGCTGGCCCGTCCGCCGCCGACCAGGCTGGCCGGCCCCTCGCCCCAGGCCGCAGCCGCGCCCCGCACGGCCAGCTGCGCCGGCTGGCCGACGCCGGCGATCATGCAGGCCAGGGTGTCGATCAGCGCGTCCTGTGCCCGGCGGATCGCCAGGGCCGAGGGCTGCCACGACGGGTCCGCCATCCACGCAGCGAGGCGCAACCACTGGGCGGTGGCGGCGGCATTGGACTTGTCAGGCATCGAGTCTCACCGACCTCAGTTCGTACAGATGAAGCCCCAGGGCTCCACGTGGCAGTTCGGCACCTCGGGCGGCGGCCGCCGCCAGGCGCGGTAGTCGGCGTCGTACAGGCGGTAGATGCAGACCAGCGCCGGCAGGCCGCCAATGTTCTCGACGGCGCGGCCGACCACGCCGCTGGACTGCGGTGTCGCCACCCAGTTGCCATCGTTGGGACGCAACTCGACATAGCCATGTGACTCGGTCGGGCAGACCACGTCCCACGACTCGGCGCGGGCCGCGGCGGGCAGCAGCAGCAGGGCGCCCAGCAGGGCGGCGGCGATGCGCATGGCAGGACCTCGGAAGTGGTGAAGGCTGAACGATAGTCGGGGCGCGCGACTGGCAGCGTCAATAGGGCGCGCGCCCTACCCCTGCCCGATCAGCGCCAGCCACTCGTCCTCGCTGAGCATGGCGACGCCCAGCTCCCTGGCTTTGTCCGCCTTGGAGCCGGCGTCGGCGCCGACCACCAGATAGTCGGTCTTCTTGGAGACCGAGCCGGCGACCTTGGCGCCAGCGGCCTCGGCGCCAGACTTGGCCTGCTCACGGGTCAGCTTCGCCAGCGTGCCGGTGAAAACCACGGTCTTGCCGGCGACCGGGCTGTCCTGCGCGGCGGCCGGCGCGGCGTCCTCGACCCGTACGGCCTCCTCCAGGTGGCGCAGCACCTCTAGGTTGTGCGACTCGCTGAAGAACCAGCCGAGGTCGTCGGCGACCGAGGTGCCGATCTGCTCTATCGAGCAGAGCGTGGCATAAGCCGGGCCCACCTCCTCCGGCTTCTTCGCATCCGGTTGCGCGGCGCGCTCCTCCGCCGCCTGCAGCATCGCCGCCTGCCAGCGCCCGAGGGAGAGATAGTGGCGGGCCAGCAGCTTGGCCGTGGCCTCGCCGATCTGGCGGATGCCCAGCGCGTAGATGAAGCGCTGGAGCGTGATGCTGCGCCGCGCCTCGATGGCCTCGAACAGCTTCTGCGCCGACTTCTCGCCCCAGCCTTCCCAGGCGCGCAGCGGCGTCAGGCTGCCGGCATCGCGCGCCTGCAGGGTGAAGATATCGGCCGGCGTGCGGATCAGCCCCTGGTCGAAGAAGAGCTGCAGGCGCTCCTCGCCCAGGCCCTCGATGTCGAAGGCCAGGCGGCTGGTGAAGTGGCGCAGCTTCTCGACCTGCTGGAAGGGGCAGGCCAGCTCACCCGAGCAGCGGGCGATGACGCCGCCCTCCTCGCGCAGCACCGGGGTCTTCAGCGGACAGGGGCAGATGGTGGGGAAGACGTAAGGCTCGCTGCCCAGCGCGTGCTGGCCATCGGGCACGCCCAGCACCTGGGGGATCACGTCGCCGGCGCGCTGGATCTCCACCAGGTCGCCTTCGCGCACGTCCTTGCGGGCGATTTCGTCGGCGTTGTGCAAGGTGGCGCGGCTGACCACCACGCCGCCCACCGTCACCGGCTCCAGCTCCGCCACCGGGGTCAGCGCGCCGGTGCGGCCGACCTGGATCGAGATGGCCATGAGGCGCGTCACCGCGCGCTCGGCCGGGAACTTGTGGGCGATGGCCCAGCGCGGCTCGCGGGTGCGGAAGCCCAGCTCCTCCTGCAGCGCCACGCGATCCAGCTTGTAGACCACGCCGTCGATGTCATAGGGCAGCTCGGCGCGGCGCTGCTGGAGCGCGCGATAGAAGGCCAGCGTCTCCTCCAGGCCATGGCAGAGCCGGCTGTCGTGGTTGACAGGCAGGCCCCAGGTCTCGAGCTGCTTCAGGAACTCTGACTGGCTGCTCCAGGGGCGCTGGCTGACCTCGCCCCAGGCATAGGCCAAGAAGCGCAGCGGGCGGGCAGCGGTGATGCTGGTGTCGAGCTGGCGCAGCGAGCCGGCGGCGGCATTGCGCGGATTGGCAAAGAGCTTGGCGCCGGCCGCCGCCTGGCGCTCGTTGAGCGCGCGGAAATCGTCGCGCCGCATGTAGACCTCGCCGCGCACCTCCAGCAGCGCCGGCGGCTTGCCCTTCAGGGTGACGGGAAGATCCTGCAGCGTGCGCAGGTTGGCGGTGACGTCCTCGCCCTCGCTGCCGTCGCCCCGCGTGGCGCCCTGCACGAAGCGGCCATCCTCGTAGCGCAGCGCGATGGAAAGGCCGTCGATCTTGGGCTCCGCCATCACGCTGTCGATGCCCGGCGCCTCGCCGACGCCGCGCTTCATCTGGGCGAAGAAATCCGCCACCTCCTCGTCGCTGAAGGCATTGCCCAGCGACAGCATGGGCACGACGTGGCGCACCTTGCCGAAGCCGGCGGCGACCGGCGCGCCGACCTTGAGCGAGGGCGAGTCGAGGCTGCGCAGTGCCGGAAAGCGTGCCTCGATCGCCAGCAGGCGGCGCTTCAGCGCGTCGTAGTCGGCATCGGAAATCGTCGGCGCGTCCTGCTGGTGATAGCGCTTGTCGTGCTCGGCGATCTCTGTCGTCAGGCGCGCCAGCTCGGCCTTGGCCTCGCGCGTCGTCAGCTCTTCCGGCGGCAGTTGCGTCTTGTCGGGCTTGGGCTTCGCGGCCTTGGCCATCAGGCCGTCTCCAGCAGCTTGGCAGCGGCCAGGCGCGCCTCGTCGGTCACCTGCTCGCCAGCCAGCATGCGGGCGATCTCCTCGCGCCGCGCCGTGGCATCGAGCAGCGCGACGTCGGTCAAGGCGCTGTCGCGTCCGACCCGCTTGGCGACCTGCCAGTGCTGGCCACCGCGCGCCGCCACCTGCGGGCTGTGGGTCACCACCAGTACCTGGCGTTCGCCGGCCAGGCGCGCCAGGCGGTCACCCACCGCCGCCGCCGTGGCGCCGCCGATGCCGGCATCGACCTCGTCGAACACCAGGGTCGACACCGGGCTGAGCGCCGCCAGCACCACCTTCAGCGCCAGCAGGAAGCGCGCCAGTTCGCCGCCCGAGGCGATCTTCGCCAGCGGGCCTGGCGCGGCGCCGGGATTGGTCGATACCAGGAAGGCCACACGCTCAGCGCCGCCTGCCCCCCAGGCCTCGGCCGCCAGCGCCTCCACCGCGGTCTGGAAGCGCGCGCGTTCCAGCTTCAGCGGCGGCAGCTCGGCGTTGATCGCGGTGTCGAGTTTCTTGGCGGCGGTGCGCCGCCGCGCGCCCAGTGCCTCGGCCGCCTTGCGCCAAGCAGCGCCGGCGTCGGCGGCCTGGCGTCGCAGCAGCGCCAGCGCCTCGCCACCGTTGTCCAGCGCCGCCAGGCGCTCGGCGAAGCTCTCGCGCAGTGCCGGCAGGGCCTCGACCTCGCAACCGTGCTTGCGCGCCAGGTCCTTCAGCGCGAAGTAGCGCTCCTCGATGCGTTCCAGGCGGCGCGGGTCCAGCTCGGTGTCGTTCGACAGCGCGTCGATCTGCCGGCCAACCTCGTCGGTCTCGGCCAGCGCGCGCTCCAGCGCCTCGGTCAGCGGCGTCAGGCGGCCGCCAGCCTTCTCCGCCACGCGCTCCAGCGCGCGCAGCGCGGTGGCCAGGCCGCCCTCGACGCCGCTGCGGCCGACCAGCGCCTGGCGCGCCTCGCCCAATGCCTCGATGATCTTGCCGGTGTGCAGCAGCAGCTGGCGCTCGGCGGCCAGGCTGGCGTCCTCGCCCACCTTGGGGTCCAGCGCCGCCAGCTCGTCCAGCGCATGGCGCAGGTAGTCCTCGTCGCGCCGCGCGGCGGCCAGCGCCTCGGCCGCGGCTTCGGCCGCCGCCTCGGCGGCGCGCCAGGCCTGCCAGCCGCTGGCCAGGCGGGCGGCCTCGGCCTGCAGCCCGCCGAAGGCATCGAGCAGCCCACGATGCGTCGCGGCATCGAGCAGGCCACGACTTTCGAACTGCCCCTGCACCTCGACCAGCAAATCGCCCAGCTGGCGCAGCAACCCGACCGAGACCGGCTGGTCGTTGACGAAGGCGCGGCTCTTGCCGTCCGGCGAGAGCGTGCGGCGCAAGGTCAACGCGCCCTCGTCCGCCAGGCCCTGCTCGGCCAGCAGTTCGCGCGCGGGGTGAGCGTCAGGCAGCTCGAAGACGGCAGCGACGCTGGCTTGCTCGGCGCCCTGGCGCACCAGGCGCGCCTCGGCCCGGGCGCCCAACGCCAGCCCCAGGGCATCGAGCAGGATGGACTTGCCGGCGCCGGTCTCGCCGGTCAGCACCGTCAGGCCCGGCGCCAATTCCAGCGCCAGCCGGTCGATCAGCACGACGTCGCGGACGGTCAGGCTCGCCAGCATGGGCGGGCCGGGCCGGTCAGAAGGGCCAGATGCCGGCGATCCAGGAGTCTTCCTGCTGCTCCGGCCTGAGGTCGACGCCGGTCAGCAGGTAGTAGCTGTCGGCATACCAGTCGCTGCCCGGGAAATTGTGGCCCAGCACCGCCGCGGTGGCCTGCGCCTCCTTGGTGACGCCCAGCGCCAGGTAGCACTCCACCAGCCGGTGCAGCGCCTCGGGCACGTGCGAGGTGGTCTGGAAGGCCTTCACCACGACGCGGAAGCGGTTGATCGCCGCCAGGTACTCGCCGTGGTCCTCGTAGTAGCGGCCGACCTCCATCTCCTTGCCGGCCAGGTGGTCCAGCGCCAGGTCGCTCTTCAACTGCGCGTCGCGGGCGTAGGAGGTTTCCGGGAAGCGGCGCACCACCTCGTCCAGCGAGGCCAGCGCCAGGCTGGTCATCTTCTGGTCGCGACCGACGTCAGAGATCTGCTCGTAGTAGCAGAGCGATTTCAGGTAGTAGGCATAGGCCGCGTCCTCGGAACCGGGGTGCAGCTCGATGAAGCGGTCCAGCGCGTTGATCGCGTCGTCGTATTTGTTGTCGAGGTAGTAGGCATAGGCGGCCATCAGCTGCGCCTTGGGCGCCCAGTCGGAATAAGGGTGCTGGCGCTCGACCTCGTCGAACAGCCGCGCCGCGTCCTTGTACTCGCCGGCTTTCATGGCCCCCATGCCGCTCTGGTAGAGATCGTCCACCGGGCGCTCGGAATAGGGTACCTCGTCGCTGCCGCCGCCACAGGCAGCCAGCGTGAGGGTCACGGCGCAGACGCCGAGAAGACGCAGTAGGAAACCAAGGGACTGGTTCATGGACACTCCACGTGGTCGCCGACACCGGAGTCCGCCCGGGCCAGCGTGGCGGCGACTATAGGGCGGCGTCGAAGGGGTCTCAAGACTTGCCGGCTGGGGCATAACGCCCGCCTCGGGACCCGGCAGGGGCGCAGGCCCGCCCCGCTCCCGAAGCAGCGGCGGCAGTCCGACGATATGGAAAAGCTTGGGGCCTCAGGCCCGCTGCGCCACGGCGCGCTCGGGCAGGCGCGGCGCCGCGCCGACGGCGACCTGGTCGCTCCAGCGCCAAGCCGTGGCATCGGCGAATAGCGCGTTCAGCAGCCGCAGCGTCAGGGCGTGACCGGCGCGCTCGGCCTCGAAGCGGCCGATCATCGGCGCGCCCATGAGGTAGAGATCACCGATGGCGTCCAGCACCTTGTGGCGCACGAACTCGTCGGCGTAGCGCAGGCCACCCTCGTTCAGGATGCGCGCCCCGTCGATCACGATGGCGTTGTCGAGCGAGCCGCCGCGGGCCAGGCCGCGGGCGCGCAGCGCCTCGACCTCGGGCAGGAAGCCAAAGGTGCGGGCCCGCGCGATGTCGCGCTTGTAGGCCGACGGCGTCACCGCGCCAGCCCAGGTCTGGCGCTGGATCATGGCGTCGGGGAAGTCGATGGCGAAGGAAGCCATGCTGCGCTCGTCCGGCAGCAGGCGGGCGCTGCGCTGGCCGTCGACCACGGCGACCGGCTTCAGCACCTCGAGCCAGCGGCGCGGCGCCTCCTGCTCCTCGGTGCCGGCGCATTCGATCAGGAACACGAAGGGCGCGGCCGAGCCGTCCATGATCGGCACTTCCGGCGCGTCCAGTTCGACCAGCGCGTTATCGATGCCCAGGCCAACGAAGGCCGACATCAGGTGTTCGATGGTGGCGATCTTGTCGCCGCTCTCGGTCACCAGCGTGGTGCAGAGCGGGCTTTCCACAGCGTGGCACCAGAGCGCCGGCACCGATTCGCCAATGTCGCTGCGGCGGAACACGATCCCGTGCCCGACCGGGGCCGGCATCAAGGTCATGTGAACCTTGCGGCCGCTATGCACACCCACGCCTGAGCAATGAATGGGATTTTTCAGCGTGCGTTGACGCTCGCCAGTTACCGCCATCACTATCCCCGTTCTGTCCAACCGGCCCTGGCCTGGGGGCGGCGCGCTCTCGCGGCGCTCTCGCCCTTGTCGACCCGATCCGGCCCTGAAGTCCCCATCTCAGCCACCCTGGTCGCAAGACCACGGCAGGGTGACTTTAGGAAGCCACGAGGCAGCCACACAAATCACTCTTTGTTACCGTGTGTTACTGGCGCAAGCATTTGATTCGCCTGGGAAAATCGGCACGCCCAATGCGCACGCTCCCCTTGCGATGCCGCAGGTTAGAGACAAGGGCGACGATTCCGGTAGACAAATTGGACGATTTTGTAGTACAGAATAGTTACTTTGGATATTTGCGCCCGCGCTGATGGGCGCCCAACCGGCCGCCGAGCTTCGCCTCGCGCGGCTTTCTTCATGGCCGCTTTCAGGGCCCGCCGGCAGCCGCCGCGCGGGCCCTTTGTTTTGCCCTGCATCGGGGAGTTTCACATGACGATTGATCTGTCGAAGTATCGAGCCTTTCACAGCCGCGTGGGGGCGAGCGCGTCACGCCCACCGCTGGTGCCGTTACCCTTCGCGGACGCCGAGAGCCATGGGTTCGAGGCCCGGCGCAAGACGGCGGTGCAGGCGCTGAACGCCGGCACCAAGCTGCTGGATAGCATTCACCAGCAGGTGGCAGGTGGGCCGGCACCGGGGGACGCTGCCCAGGCGCTGGGCCGCGAGGCCGAGAAGGCGGTTCAGTCACTGCCGCAGGAGGGGCGCGGCTACGTGGAGACGCTGCGCCCGGTGACGTCGGCGGTGGTGACGCCGCTGGAAGAGCAGCGGCGCCAGGCGGGACTGGTGGAGAT